>NZ_JBIWER010000016.1:1976-3083 GCF_044762655.1 Psychrobacillus sp. NPDC096623 | reverse complement strand
GCTTCCACCCCGAACCTATCTACCTCATCGTCTTTGAGGGATCTTACTTACTTGCGTAATGGGAAATCTCATCTTGAGGGGGGCTTCGTGCTTAGATGCTTTCAGCACTTATCCCGTCCACACATAGCTACCCAGCGATGCTCTTGGCAGAACAACTGGTACACCAGCGGTGTGTCCATCCCGGTCCTCTCGTACTAAGGACAGCTCCTCTCAAATTTCCTACGCCCACGACGGATAGGGACCGAACTGTCTCACGACGTTCTGAACCCAGCTCGCGTACCGCTTTAATGGGCGAACAGCCCAACCCTTGGGACCGACTACAGCCCCAGGATGCGATGAGCCGACATCGAGGTGCCAAACCTCCCCGTCGATGTGGACTCTTGGGGGAGATAAGCCTGTTATCCCCGGGGTAGCTTTTATCCGTTGAGCGATGGCCCTTCCATGCGGAACCACCGGATCACTAAGCCCGTCTTTCGACCCTGCTCGACTTGTAGGTCTCGCAGTCAAGCTCCCTTCTGCCTTTACACTCTTCGAATGATTTCCAACCATTCTGAGGGAACCTTTGGGCGCCTCCGTTACACTTTAGGAGGCGACCGCCCCAGTCAAACTACCCGCCTGACACTGTCTCCTACCCGGGTTACGGGTATGGGTTAGAATTTCAATACAACCAGGGCAGTATCCCACCGACGCCTCCTCCGAAGCTGGCGCTCCGGGCTCTAAGGCTCCTGCCTATCCTGTACAAGTTGCACCAAAATTCAATATCAAGCTATAGTAAAGCTCCACGGGGTCTTTCCGTCCTGTCGCGGGTAACCTGCATCTTCACAGGTACTATAATTTCACCGAGTCTCTCGTTGAGACAGTGCCCAGATCGTTACGCCTTTCGTGCGGGTCGGAACTTACCCGACAAGGAATTTCGCTACCTTAGGACCGTTATAGTTACGGCCGCCGTTTACTGGGGCTTCAATTCGCACCTTCGCTTGCGCTAAGCACTCCTCTTAACCTTCCAGCACCGGGCAGGCGTCAGCCCCTATACTTCACCTTACGGTTTTGCAGAGACCTGTGTTTTTGCTAAACAGTCGCCTGGGCCTATTCACTGCGGCTCTTCAG
>NZ_JBIWER010000016.1:0-1879 GCF_044762655.1 Psychrobacillus sp. NPDC096623 | reverse complement strand
AGGGCTATTCACCCTAAAGAGCACCCCTTCTCCCGAAGTTACGGGGTCATTTTGCCGAGTTCCTTAACGAGAGTTCTCTCGCTCACCTTAGGATTCTCTCCTCGACTACCTGTGTCGGTTTGCGGTACGGGCACCTATCACCTCGCTAGAGGCTTTTCTTGGCAGTGTGAAATCAGGAACTCCGGACATACGTCCTCGCCATCACAGCTCAATGTTATAGAATGCGGATTTGCCTACATTCACACCTTACTGCTTGGACATGCATAACCAACAGCATGCTTACCCTATCCTTCTGCGTCCCCCCATTACTCAAACGGTGGTTTGGTGGTACAGGAATATCAACCTGTTATCCATCGCCTACGCCTATCGGCCTCGGCTTAGGTCCCGACTAACCCTGAGCGGACGAGCCTTCCTCAGGAAACCTTAGTCATACGGTGGACGGGATTCTCACCCGTCTTTCGCTACTCATACCGGCATTCTCACTTCTAAGCGCTCCACCAGTCCTTCCGGTCTGACTTCAACGCCCTTAGAACGCTCTCCTACCACTGATACCAAAGGTATCAATCCACAGCTTCGGTGATTTGTTTAGCCCCGATACATTTTCGGCGCAGCGTCACTCGACCAGTGAGCTATTACGCACTCTTTAAATGATGGCTGCTTCTAAGCCAACATCCTGGTTGTCTAAGCAACGCCACATCCTTTTCCACTTAACAAATACTTTGGGACCTTAGCTGGTGGTCTGGGCTGTTTCCCTCTTGACTACGGATCTTATCACTCGCAGTCTGACTCCCAAACATAAATCATTGGCATTCGGAGTTTGTCTGAATTCGGTAACCCGGGATGGGCCCCTAGTCCAAACAGTGCTCTACCTCCAAGATTCTAACGTTTGAGGCTAGCCCTAAAGCTATTTCGGAGAGAACCAGCTATCTCCAGGTTCGATTGGAATTTCTCCGCTACCCACACCTCATCCCCGCACTTTTCAACGTGCGTGGGTTCGGACCTCCAGTAAGTGTTACCTTACCTTCATCCTGGACATGGGTAGATCACCTGGTTTCGGGTCTACGACCACATACTCATTCGCCCTATTCAGACTCGCTTTCGCTGCGGCTCCGTCTTCTCAACTTAACCTTGCATGTAATCGTAACTCGCCGGTTCATTCTACAAAAGGCACGCTATCACCCATTAACGGGCTCTAACTACTTGTAGGCACACGGTTTCAGGATCTATTTCACTCCCCTTCCGGGGTGCTTTTCACCTTTCCCTCACGGTACTGGTTCACTATCGGTCACTAGGTAGTATTTAGCCTTGGGAGATGGTCCTCCCGGATTCCGACGGAATTTCACGTGTTCCGCCGTACTCAGGATACACTCAAGAGAGAATGGATTTTGGACTACGGGGCTTTTACCCTATCCTGCGGACCTTTCCAGATCGCTTCATCTAATCCATTCCTTTGTAACTCTATGTAGAGTGTCCTACAACCCCAAGAGGCAAGCCTCTTGGTTTGGGCTATTCCCGTTTCGCTCGCCGCTACTCAGGGAATCGATTTTTCTTTCTCTTCCTCCAGGTACTTAGATGTTTCAGTTCCCTGGGTGTGTCTCAGATGCGCTATGTATTCACGCAAATGTACTGCTCCATTACGAACAGTGGGTTTCCCCATTCGGAAATCTCCGGATCAAAGCTCACTTACAGCTCCCCGAAGCATATCGGTGTTAGTGCCGTCCTTCGTCGACTCCTAGTGCCAAGGCATTCACCGTGCGCCCTTATTAACTTAACCTAAAAGTTAAAAAGTCTTACACATCATGATTACGTAAGTAATCACAACTTGAATTTCTTGTTGTTTATTGTTTCAATGTCGTTTTATCCAGTTTTCAAAGAACAA
>NZ_JBIWER010000015.1:0-5430 GCF_044762655.1 Psychrobacillus sp. NPDC096623 | reverse complement strand
CCGTCGGGAGGGGTAACCCGGGCTACGCCCGGGTCCCGGACGCACGGGCGGCAAGCCGCCCTGTAACGGAAATTCCCGCCGCTGCGCGGCCGGGGTTGCGGGTATTTCGTTGCGCTAAAACGCAATTTAGAAAATCGCGGCGAAACGAGAATCGTCGCTCGGCTCCATTGGCGCAGGGCAAGAAAATCGGTGGCGCAGTCACGAAATGCATTGCGCCACCGATTCGTTATCTACTGCGCCTGGGTTTGATGTGCCAGAACTGCCGCAGTCCGCAATTGTTCCCAGATCGCGGGGTGCAGACCGTTGTCGAGAACCTGCTCGAACATTTTCCCGAAGCTGTGGGACGGGTCGAGTCGGCGGCCACTCGTCAGTGCTTCACGTGCCAGCGCAGAGCGGCGATTGACCCAGTTGAAGACTCCGGCGAACACCATGAGCGGACCGGCCAAATCCTCGGGTAAAAGTGCGCCGACCTGCCGCATTACCTCGGCGGCTGCATCGGCATTGTTTTCGTCGATGTGTGCGAACAACAGATCGCGCACCGTCACGTCATGCATGGCAGCAGCAATAACGGCTGCGTGCTCATCGGTAACGGTAATGCCGTGCTGTGACGTGCCGTCCAGGTAGTGCGAAAGTGCCAGATCGAATACCCGATCGGCCGCTCGCTGTGGCTCCATGGCGCGTAGAACGATGCGCTTGGCGCCGAAGGCCCGTGAGGCCGCGGCAGCGCGTTCCGGGCCGTGCTGCGCGGCGGTAAACCCTGCTCGGATCTCGCTGCGGGTCTTGAGAATCGTTGTGCCCTCGAACAACGCTTCGGTGATCAGTGGGTGTGCTGCAAGATCGACAGGTGTACCCGACTGTGCGGCAAGTGATCCCGCGCCCGTCCATTGACGTACCAGACCATCGGTGAAAACGAACACAGGCGGAACTGAATCGGGCCGAAATGTTTCGAGCGCTTCGGCTACGTCATTGCCCCGTTCGAGCGTGCCAAAGACAACCACAAGCATCGATTGGCACTCTTCCAGAGCTGGTGTCACACGCAAGGAACTCAGAATTCCCTCCGACACGCCAGGGAGCAGATTGAGGAGGGGGAGCATGGCGACCCTGCACGGGTGCACATCGAGGGTGATGATGACCAACTCGTCCTCGGGAAGATGGCCACCCATAGCCACGGCACCGGCGACAACATCGGACGGGCTGGTCATTCGGAAAGCTGGCATTACGGAACCCCTTTGGGTCGGTGGGCGAACTGGTCAGATTCACCCGATGGATTGGACTGACGAACACTTGAAAGCTACCCCACGCCTACGACAAAAAGGCACTTTGACCTGTGTCTATGTCCCCGGCACACCCGGTGCCGGGGACATAGACACAGGAGGCGACGCAAAGCGCCGGCCTCCCGTAGTCTTAGCTGCTAAGGGGCAGTGATCACCTCGGCTGTGAATCTGCCGATCCGGGTGCGTGACAGACGAGAATTGGTGCCGCGCACATGCTCGAACCAGGCTTCGCGCTGATCGTCCGGCAGAGCGTCCCACGAGCTCGCCGTCAGAGTTTCGTAATCGAGAGCGGCGACAGTCTCGAGCGGTGTGAGCAGACGCCAGCTGGCGAGGCGGTACACGTCCGCGAAGTGGCCGTTAACCGGTGGCCACTCGGTCTCGGGGTGGAGTCGCATAAATGTTTGGGCAGCAACACGTTCCACGGAACGTGCAACCGGATAGTGGCGCGACTGCCGAAACTCTCCGCTGTGAATCTCGTCCCGGAGACTGTTCACGACCGAACCTCCTTGATGGAAGATGAACTGGCCGAAGCTGTTTCGGCTTCCTTCGCCTGCCTGTGTCCAGCAAGTTTGTGATACGGAATAGTGTCCGTCCAATCGCCGCCAATCCTCGCCGGAACAGTGACAGATTTCTTATTGACCCGAACCACCGAATACCAGACACCCGAGCACCTGACCAGATCTCCTTTCGCGATCGTGTCCGGCCCGAAATTGTTGGCCTGACCTGACGCGATCTGCTGGGCGCGGATTCCTTCCCAATAGGTGATCTGGTCGGCCCGCTCGGCGATACGGGTAATCAACGCCTGACGGTAGGTGCCCTCGGCCGGAGGAAATTTCTCGATCAGCTTCACGCCACGCACCACGAAGAGCGTCCGCTCGTGACCGTCGAGCTCGCGTTGGTCCGCGCGCTGCTCTGCGTGCATTTTGTCGATCCGATTCTTCACGGTCACCGGGCTGTAGCGAGCCGCTGTGGTCACCGCTGTCGCCTCCGCGCGCCTACGTGCTTCCTCCGCATTCCCCTCGGCTGCCACAGCCTGTCCCAGGCGCTGATGGACTTTCTTGAGCGCTCGCCGATGCCGCCCCTCCGAATGGTGCCCGACCTTGATCGGCTCACCCCCAGGAGGAAGCTGGGCAGCCGCGCGCTGCTCTGCCTCCCAAGCCGACTCCGCCTGTTCTGACCGGCGCCCCGCCTTCAGCGCGAGCGCTTCCACCCGAGCAGTTTGACGATCAATGCGATCGGCCTCGACCTCGGCCGTCGGCCGCGCTGTCGAGTCGATATCAATCTCGACATCGAAACCACTCGCGCGCAACGCCTCTGCAGTCAACTCAATCAGGCGAACCTTCGGAGCCCGATCCCTACTGCTCCGGATCCCCCAGAAACCGATACTGCGAAACCACCTCCACCCGTGCGCCGCCAATACATCTCCGGAACCATCACCGCGAGAGGTCCCGTCAATTAGCGTTCCATCCGCGGCAGTGTGCGAAATCGTCAACGTCACTTCGAATCTCCGACCTAACAGTGGGGCAGGTAGTCAGTCCGCCCGTCAGCAATTGGACACCTCCAAACCTACCCTCGATATCCGACAAAAACATGCATTCACCTGCGTGTATGTCCCCGCCGCACCCGGTGCCGGGGACATACACGCAGGTTGTGATTGTCTATAGACAGGAACCATCAGGGAACGCGGCAGATGAGGCGAAACAATGATAAAAGCCAGTAGTACCGTCCAAACCGGAAACATTGGGGAATTAGCCATCGGCTACCAGTTCACGAAATTGAATTGGCACGTAGCCCCCAACCCTGCCGGCGAAGTCGGTACAGATGTCTTTCTGCAGCCGCGGACGGCAACAGGCATTGATTCTGGTGCACTCATCGCTGGTCAGGTGAAGAACGGGGACACGTGGTTCGATTATCCGGAATTCGATGCGGACGGAAAACTTGTTGGATGGTGGTTCCGTGATACCAACAGTGAGCATTTGAAGTATTGGCTCGAATACTCTGTGCCGTTCATCCTGTTCCTGCATGAGGAGTCCACCGAAAAATCGTATTGGGTTCATGTGACACAGGATTCAGTTAAAAGTACCGGCAAAGGTGCCAAGATTCTGGTCCGCGTTGATTCAACTGTCGACAAACACCACATAGGAGACCTCCTGGAAATCGCGACCAAAGGCCGAATCCACTCACAATGGGAAGGGACTGCGTGGGGTAGTGCAGATGTGTTGTCGACTGATCGTTACCGCTATGCGATGTTGACGCCGCGCCTGGTGGCCCCCCACCCGAACTCGCCAGTGACGAAACTGGAACCCCACGAAGCCATCGCATTGTTGATCAAAATGCGGCTGAGGCACCTGACACCGCGCACGGCGGTTGACGCGCTGGCCAAAAGTACTAAGGATCCGGCACCGGACCTCGCGGAATGCCGAAGCTCGACCACGTGGGGGTGGCGATTTTATGCTGCAGCGCACGACATTCTGGGCGGTGACGCCAACATTGACGCGCTCGAAAAACTGGTCAAGGACGCCAAGGCGCCATCGGAACGGGCTGCAGCCGCAGTGTTCGCCTGTGCTCTTTCCGTCGAAGACGGAAACCCACAAGGCGGATTGGACGTCGTAGACGGCGCTCTGACCCATAGCGATTACAGCGACGTCGATCGGGCGTGGCTCCTCCTGCACAGAGGCCGTTGTCTAGCCGAGCTCGGCGATCTCGCAAATGCACGTCTCTGTGCCGTCGACGTCCAAAAAATTCGAAATGTAGCGGTAGATGACCCAACCGCTATGGCAATCACAGGATCGGGCACTGATCTCATCTTCAGACTCAACCCATGGTCGACGGACAGCAAGGAAGTTATCGGTGTTGAGGAAGTGATCAAGGGCCGTGACACCCTCGCGTCGTGGTGGAGTCGGCAGGAGGTAGCGGACGGCCTGGAGATTCAGTTCACCGACCAGTTCCAAGTATGGGTGGGTAATTCCGAGGGCCCAGAACTGGATCCGACCAGCTTGAGGCTCCGGTCGGCGACGCTGCTTGCCGGGATCGCTGCGGATCATTCATCCTGGCGAAGATCGCACACACTCTTGGCCCAGTACACGCTCATGAACGACAGCTCAGCTGAGGAGATCGCTAAATCGCTGGCTGCGCTGAGGCACGCAGGTGAACACAAGCTGATCGAGGACACTGTGCGGCATTTACTAAGGGTGGGGCCCGCAACCGCGGTCCGCGCTGCAGCGGGCGTAGTGCGACTTGAACTCGGGACTCGAACTTCGCTACACGCTGACCTGCAAACGATTTCGTCTGCCTCCGATGTCCTTGAAACAGACTGGGCAGACACGCATGCACGCTGGATACTGGCGAGGTTGAATGATACTGGCGACTTGGCAACTCGGCTGCAGCCGACCTTCTCACTGGAGCATGCACTGCTGAAGGTTTTGTCGAATCTTGTTTCCGTGATTTCAGCGCCGGTCCTGCGTGAGGTGATCGAACACATCAAAGAATCTCCACAGCAAGGGGATATCGGCTCCTCGTACGATTGGGCACGCGTCGTGGAGAACGTGCCAATAAGTGAATGGACCAGCGACGACAGAACGGCGGTTGCCGTGCGCAGCAAGGACGGCCCGGCACTCAAAGAAGCGTTCGATCGAATCCTCGCCAAGCACGATTCCGCCCATCGGGAAACGATTCAGAAGCGAATTGAAGAAGGGAACTTGTCCGCTCTCAGTGCTTTTGGAGATGTACGAGACCTAGATGACGACATAGCGAAGGGCGTTATTGAGAAGCTGTCCTCCGCGACCACCCAGCGGATCTCCGACCTCAAAAGCGGCTCGTTCGCCATGGGAGTGAAGGACTTTGCATCCGATCTGGTCACACTGAATGTCTGGTATCCCCAGCTCGCTTCGTGGGATTCGATCTCCGACCTATTGACGACGGAACTGCCTTTCGTCTCTGACCGCCAGGGAGTGCTAGCGAGGATCGCAATTCTGGGGAAAAAGATTCCTCCAGAGGTGGTCGATGTTATTGCAGGTCCGCTCCATGACTTGATGGTCGCCCTTCCCTCAGAGGGGCCTAGTTGTTGTGGGTATGGACGTTGCTGACGAGGGATTGAAGTAGACGGGCTGGTCCTCGGCGTAAGAATGGGAGTTGCGACACAACCGTTCTCGACCAA
>NZ_JBIWER010000014.1:0-9168 GCF_044762655.1 Psychrobacillus sp. NPDC096623 | reverse complement strand
TCGCTCGACCCGACAGGCAAGGGCCAGGCACGATGGATAACGAGGTGGAAGCCCGCTCTGAACGCGTTTGCGATCACGTTCGCCGATCGTTGGCCGGGATCGGAAACTTACTGATGGAAATCCGCCGAAACACCGTTAAAGAGATAGACCCTGCGTCCGATTTCCACGCGATGCGTTCGTCCGGGTGCTGTTCGGTGATGGTGGCGTCGAATTCTCGTGTTTGTCCGGCTATTTCGAGGATCCACTGTGTGTGCACATCGTCGGTTTGTCGAATTTCCCGTACTCCGGACATGAAGTGCAGGTCGGGACGGCCCGTGTTCAGATGATGAGGTTCGAAGCGTTTCGTTTTCAGACTCGCAATTGGGGTCAGGTTTCTGGCCACCTGTCGTATGCGGGCCATGATTCGCCCGAGCCGGTCGTTGTTGACCCGTCCGGCGGCCTCGTTGAGCTGTAGAGCGGATATGTGCAGTGCGTTGTCAATCGAGGCGTTCTCGGTGTTCGTTGGGTGTCATGCCGGTGGTGTCGCGGAACGCTCGGTAGAAGGTGCGGGGGTCGGAGAATCCTGTTTGTCGAGCGATGAGGGAGACGGGCCGGGAAGGGTATTTTCGTAGTAGGTGCTGGGCGGACTGGATGCGCGCTGCGCGGAGATATCCCATGACTGTGTGGTCGGTTCCCTGGAACAGGCGGTAGAGGCTGCGGCGGGAGAGTCGCATCGCGGTGGCGATGCGTTCGGCGTCGAGGTCGGGGTCTGCAAGGTGGGCATGGATGTAGGCCAGAACCTGATCTCGTCGTAGGAAGGCGGGTATTTCGGCGGCAGAGCGAACCGGTGTGACGAGACTCAGTAGTGATGTGGCCAGTGAAGAGGCGTGAGTCTCGAGCTGTGCGGCGCCGTGGGGATCGCTGTCTTGGTGTTGGGCCAGTTGGGTGAAAAAGGCTGCGACGGCGGACATCGCTCCTGCACAGCTCATGGTCGTGGCCAGGATGTCCGTGGTCCGGTCGATGCCGGCGAGCGCGAAGGCTCGATCGGCGGGCACCTTGACGATGACCTGTTCGTAGGGTGCATCGGCTCGGAAAGCGAAGGGCAGGGAACTGTCGTAGATGACCATGGATCCTGGCGGGACTACTGCAGTGTGTCCGGCCTGTTCGATGACGCAACTTCCGCGCGTCTGGAATGTGGCGAACAGATACTCGTCCTGTTCCCGCCCTTGGGCGATTCGGCTGCGATTGCGGTGTGTCTGCTCGGCGGTGGCTCGTTTCGTGGACAGAGTGAAGTTCGTGTATCGGCCGAGACGGACATCGCCGTAGAAGTCGGGGTCGGCGGGGTCGGTGCTGACGTCGACGTAGGCATGGCGCCGGGCCTCTCGCCAGTAGTCGATGACACCGTCGTCCGGCGCCCGCGAGGTCGACAACGTTTCGAAGTGTGGCAATGAGGGCTCGTCTGCATCAGCCATGGCCGGATCACCTGCCTTTCGGATACCACTGAGTTTACTGAGCCGCGCGGGAAAGTCCTGCGGGTCGGGGAGAGAGCGAGCCGGCCCTGTGTCCGCCAGTCGGGGGGCGATCACAGGGCCGGAAATCTACGCGTGCTGCAAAACGCTCAGGCCGTGAGCATTCCGTGCTGTATTGTGCTGAGACCATGAGCTTTCCGTGCTGGATCGTGCTCAGGCTGGAATCATTCCGTGTGGGTCGATGATGAACTTGCTCGATGACCCCTGATCGAAGGTCTCGTAGGCGGCGGGTGCTTCGTCGAGGCCGATGACCTTGGTGTTGAGCATTGCGCTCAGATACGGCATGCGGTCCCACAGGATCGACATCATCAACTCGCGGTTGTAATGCATGATCGGTGCCTGCCCCGCGGACAGGCGCGGTGACTTGATCCAGGCCTTGCCGAATTCGAGCGGGAAGATGCCTTCCTGTTCGGCCTTTGTCGGTGCCAGAGGGTCGGGGCCGTAGACGCCGATGACGCCGGTGGCGCCGCCGGCACGGGTGGCTTCGAGGACGTCGTTGATGGCACCTGCCGGCTGAGGCTGATTGGACTCCGAGCCGATGCCGTGTGCTTCGGAGCCGACATAGTCGACGCCACAATCGACTTCGCGCTCACCGAGGATGGCCTCGATCTGGTCGGGCAAGGGGATGTCCTGGCTCAGGTCGATGGTCTCGCAGCCGTTGTTCTTGACCAGGTCGAGTCGGTCCTGATAGTAGTCGCCGACGATGATGCAGGATGCGCCGAGAAGGCGTGCTGCTGCTGCGCCGCAGCGTCCGACCGGCCCGGCGCCGGCGATGTACACCGTTGAACCTGGTTTGGCCCCTGCCTCGATGAGTCCGTGAAAGGCGGTGGGAAGGATGTCCGAGAGCAGGGCAAGATCGAGGATCTTGTCCATGGCCTGGTCCTTGTCCGGGAAACGGAGGAGTTGGAAGTCCGCGTACGGGACGAACAGGTATTCGGCTTGTCCGCCCACCCAGTCGCCGAGATTGAAACCGTATGCGCCGCAGGAGACTGCAGGATTGACGGTTTCACAGACATCTGTGCGGCGAGCTTTACAGTTGCGGCATCGTCCACAGGCGACGTTGAAGGGGACCGAGACGAGATCGCCTTCTTTGAGGAACTCCACGTCGGAGCCGACCTCGATGATCTCTCCGGTCATCTCGTGGCCCATGACCATACCCTGGGGGACGGGGAAGGACCCTCGGTAAATGTGCAGGTCGCTGCCGCAAATGTTGGTAGCGACGATTTTCAGGATGACGCCGTGGGGCGCTTTTCGTCCGTTCGGCATCTCCAGCTTGGGGAAGTCGAGTTTCTCGACCTTCATGGTGCCGGGGCTCTCGAACACCACTGCGCGGTTGCTGTCTGCCATGCTGTCGCTCCTAACCTGGGGGATCCCTGCACGCTGCGATTCGGGACCCGGTTGTGGTGGCGTGGCCACCGGGGGACCTTTCGAACGTATGCGCACGTGGCGATACGTGTCAGTGACCTTGCGTGTCAACTGAGTGACGATGTGTGCCAGGAGTGCTGTGGGGTCTGCCGCAAGGCTCCCTTCCTTCGTTATGGTCACCGGCATGACAAACCGTTCCGAACATCTCGCCGAGGCCGATGATCGCTGGAGGCAGGGTGTCGTGGTGCGGGGAGCTCGGCAGAACAATCTTGCCGACGTCGATCTCGATGTTCCTCGAGACCGTCTGGTGGTGTTCACCGGTGTGTCCGGCTCGGGGAAATCCTCGCTGGCGTTCGGGACACTGTTCGCGGAATCGCAGCGGCGCTATCTGGAGTCGGTGGCACCGTATGCCCGTCGGCTGATCGACCAGGTCGGTGTACCCGATGTCGACGTCGTCGAGGGACTGCCACCGGCGGTTGCACTGCAGCAGCACCGAGGCATCGGTAATGCTCGATCGAATGTCGCCAGCGTGACGACATTGGGCAGTCTCGTGCGGATGCTCTATTCCCGTGCCGGGTCTTACCCAGATGACCAACCGATGCTCTACGCGGAGGACTTCTCGCCGAACACCGTGCAGGGCGCATGTCCGACCTGCCATGGCATCGGGCGCGTCTACGAGGTCGATGTCGACAAGATGGTCCCCGATCCCACACTCAGCATCCGGGAGCGCGCGATCGCTTCGTGGCCGCCGGGCTGGCCGGGTGGCAACCTTCGCGACATCCTGGTGTCACTGGGATACGACGTCGACTCTCCGTGGAAGAAGCTGCCGAAGAAACATCGCGACTGGATCCTGTTCACCGAGGACCGCCCCACCGTTCCTGTGTACTCGGGATTTACCCCGGCACAGACTCGGCGAGCGATCAAAGCCGGAACCGAACCCAGTTACGAGGGCAATTTCGTCGGCGCCCGGCGGTTCGTGCTCGATACCTTCGCGAACACCAAGAGCTCGATCGTCAAGAAGCGGGTCTCTGAGTTCGTCACCAGCGAGGTATGCCCGATGTGCCAGGGCAAGCGGGTCAAGGCGGAGGCGCTCTCGGTCACCTTCGAGGGCCTGGATATCGCCGAGTTCGCGTCCTTGCCCCTGGCACGACTGGCAGAGATCGCGCGCACTGTTGTGTCCAGCGACTGGCTACCCGAGGCGGCAGGAGAAGCTCTCGACGAAACCCGACGAGCCGAGGCCACGCGACGACGTGTCGCATCGGGAGGATCGGCGCACACCGCCGCTCCCGACGTGCGACGCACCCCGAACGTGTCAGCGGAAAAACAGGTGGCGGCGCGGCGCCTGCTCGACGACCTCCTCGAAAGAATCCAACCCATCATCGACCTCGGGCTGGGATATCTGTCACTGGACCGGACGACGCCCACACTCTCCGGCGGAGAGCTGCAACGACTGCGCCTGGCGACGCAGCTGTCCTCGAAGCTGTTCGGCGTCGCCTACATCCTCGACGAACCTTCGGCGGGACTGCACCCCGGCGACTTGACGGCGCTGCTGAGAATTCTGCACGGACTTCGTGAGCGAGGAAACAGCGTCCTCGTCGTCGAGCACTCCCTACCCGTCATCCGAGAAGCGGACTGGCTGGTCGATATCGGTCCCGGTGCCGGCGAGAACGGTGGACGCGTGCTCTACAGTGGAACACCCGCCGGGCTGGCCGACGTACCGGACTCGGTCACCGCACGCTATCTCTTCGACACGTCGGAGCAGGTGCGCCGCCAGCGGCGTACCCCCCGCGGGTGGCTTCGCGTCGAAGGCGTCGAGCGCAACAGTCTCCGCGACCTCACCGTGTCTTTCCCTCTCGGGGTCTTGACCGCGGTCACCGGAGTCTCCGGTTCGGGGAAATCGAGCCTCGTCAGCCAGGCTCTACCAGCGTTGATCAACGCTGAACTGGGCCGGCCCGCCGCGCCCGATGCCAACGTCGAACCGCGCGACGACACCGATCTGCTGCTCACCGGAGATCAGGGCGCGGTCCGCGGCCGCATCGAGGGCACCTTGGGAGGGCTCCGTCGGGTGGTCGCCATCGATCAGCGCCCTATCGGGCGCACACCCCGATCCAATGTTGCAACCTACACCGGCATGTTCGACCACATCCGCAAGCTGTTCGCCGCAACACCTGCGGCCAAGAAACGGAACTACAAACCGGGGCGGTTCTCCTTCAATGTCGCCGGTGGCCGCTGTCCGACCTGCGAAGGTGAAGGCTTCGTGATGGTCGAGCTGCTTTTCCTGCCCAGCGTCTACAGTCCGTGCCCGGACTGCAACGGCACTCGTTACACGCAGAGCACACTCGAAATCACCTGGCGGGACCGCAACATCGCCGACGTTCTCGCGATGAGCATCGACGAAGCCCACGCCTTCTTCACCAGTGAGAACGACGTTCTTCGCTCGCTCACCGTCCTACGCGAGGTCGGGTTGGGTTACCTGCGACTCGGACAACCCGCCACCGAGCTGTCCGGCGGCGAAGCTCAGCGTGTCAAGCTGGCATCCGAACTCCAGCGTGCTCAACGCGGCGACACGCTCTACATCCTCGACGAGCCCACTGCTGGGCTCCACCCGTCCGACAGCGACAGACTGCTCGCTCACGCGCAGGGGCTCGTCGACGCCGACAACACCGTCGTCATGGTCGAACTCGACATGCGCGTCGTCGCCCAGGCCGACCACGTCATCGACCTCGGACCGGGAGCGGGCGCCGACGGCGGACGTATCGTCGCCACCGGTTCCCCCGAGCAGGTAGCTGCCACTGCCGACAGTGCGACTGCCCCCTATCTACGAGCGGCGCTGGAAAACACAGGCGCCGGCACCACACAACACTGACCTGACCGCGCACCACCGCCTGGACTGAACGGCGATAAGGATCAACTAGCGATGGCACGACAGGCACCGAAACCCCAAGGCCTGCGTAATCAGCTCTCCAACTCTCTCCGGCCTCTCTCCGGCGTGAGTCCGGCTCCGCGGTGCTGCTGCTGGTGGTAACCGTGACCGCCCTGCTGTGGGCAAATTCGCCGGCTTCGGACGCGTACTTCGACCTCTGGCATCAAGGCGCCGGATTCGAACTCGGCCCGGTGGCGTTGCACATGAGCCTTCACCATTGGATCAACGACGGGTTGACGGTCGTCTTCTTCTTTCTGATCGGGCTCGAGGTACGCCAAGAGTTCGCCCACGGGTCATTACGTGATCGAACCCGCACTCGTATCGCCGTGATCGCCGGAGTCGCGGGGGTGTGTCTACCCGCCGTCATCTACGCCGTGATCGTCGGCAGCGGAGACAGCCTGCAGGGTTGGGGGGTGGTCGTCGGCACCGATACCGCCTTCATGCTCGGGGCCTTGGCGCTCCTCGGGCCCGCACGATCAGGCCAACTGCGAGTGTTTCTCCTTACCGTCACGGTGGTCGACGACTTCCTCGCGGTGTCCATCATCGGATTCGTATACAGCGAAAACATTCGCCTGATTCCACTGCTCGTTTCCCTGGCATGCCTGACAGCATTGTGGCTACTCGGGCGGGCGCGACAGTGGCGAGCCGCGCCATACATTCTCGTGGTGATCGTGCTGTGGTTCAGCACGATCGAGTCGGGTGTTCATCCCTCGCTTGCCGGAATGGTCGCCGGCCTTCTGATTCCCGCGTACCCGACACAGCGGCACAAGGTGGAGGCGGCTCCAGAACTGTTTCGTGACTTCTGGCAGTCTCCGAGCGCCGCATCAGGTCGTGCAGTGTCACGTGGACTGGCCAAAGGCACAGCCGTCAACGAGCGGATACACGAATACCTCCGGGTACCCACCGCGCTGATCGTGGTACCGATCTTCGCTCTCGCCAACGCCGGCGTCGACCTGCGTGGCGGACTGCTCGTCGAAGCGTTCAGTGCCCGTGTGACCTGGGGAGTTGTGCTTGGCCTGGTTCTCGGCAAGCTCCTCGGCATCGGAGCAGCCACATACATCGCTGTCCGACTCGGAGCGGGCCGATTACCGCAGGGGGTCGGCATGGGCAGTGTGATGGGCGGATCTGCGCTATCGGGGATGGGATTCACCGTATCGCTGCTGATCATAGGTTTGGCTTTCGGCACATCTCCCGAACTGGCCGGGCAGGCGACCGTCGGCGTGCTCGTCGCCATGGTGCTGGCTGCAGTACTGGGTGCGGTGATCTTCCGCGTGGCAGCGACCAAGCTGGGTGAGGCCGAAGCCGATCTCCCCATCGTGCTGGAACCTCCCGTAGATCCCGAGATCGACCACATTCGTGGACCCGAAGACGCCCAGCTGACCCTTGTAGAGTTCGTCGACTTCGAATGTGGATTCTGCGCACATGCCACCGGAGGATGGGACGACCTGCACGTCCACTTCGGCGACGATCTGCGCTACGTGGTCCGTCACCTACCGCTGGTGGACATCCATCCGCACGCACTGGTTGCCGCACATGCAGCAGAGGCCGCCGCACGGCAGCACATGTTCTGGGAATGGCTGGACTTCGTGTTCACCCGCCAGAACGCGCTCGCGCGAACCGATCTCATCGGCTATGCAGCCGAGATAGGACTCGACGTCGACCAGTTCGTCGCGGACCTCGACAGCGACGCGGTCGCCGAGCGCGTACAACGTGACATTTCCAGCGCCCAGTCCAGTGGTGCCCGAGAAACACCGACCTTTTTCGTCGAAGGCTGCCGAATAATCGGAAGCTATGACGCGCGCACCCTCACCAAAGAACTCGAGCACAGCCGCCGAGGCGCTCGCACGTCCCTGCAGTAGACGCCGGAGAGTATCGCCCTCAACGGCACCGTCCTCAACGCCCGACGACTTCGCTCGGATTCCCGATGTGATCGAGACGCTGATCGCGCGAATCAGCCGTCTTCCCCAAACCGTCACCTGCCGCACGTGGTCAGAGAACGCCGACGAAGACGAGCCAGTGGACTGCCGCACGGAATGCGGCAGCGAAGGGCGGGCCGACGAACAGCTCCAAATCCAACATCAACGACGGGGATTCATCGGCAGTGCCCACCGGGCCGGCACGGAGCGTTGTCTCGGACCGCAGACACGCACATCCTCCGGCATGAGCCCGGAAGACACACGCGACCAGATCAGCAGAAAGTTCATCGTTGATGTCTCCTCGCCGTTCCGTGCTCGTCGGAATGCGTGGCGCCGGGACTCGAGCTCGTCCTGAACGAGTGCCAACCGGATTTCGTCGCATCGAGTCCGATCCTTCTGCTCAGCGAGCCGGGCAGCTTCCTCGACCAGCTCGGAATCCGTCATTCCTCGCCTGACATCCTTCACCGCAAAACCTCTCGAATAGTTCGTTTCGGTGTGGATACCCAATTACCTGGCGATCAACAGACTCCGACCGGCAGCCCGCGACGTCGGATGGTCGCTAGGTGATCTCAGTGTCGACGCCGTCCAGGTTGCTGCAACTTCGCCTATTTAGATGGCGGAACTATCCTCGCGGCGTCCTACGGCTCGCGATCAAACCAGTCATCGACGTGCCGCAGTGATCGCTGCGGCACCCCGCGGTGCCGCCATGGCCTTCTCCGAGCACTACGACACCATGCCTCAACAGACCTACACGTGGTCGAGTTCGATCAAACCCGAAGCATCACAGCAAAACCCGAACTCGGCCAAGTTGCGCACCTTCTTGGAGTCCTGAGATCGGTCACCAGCTCATGAATAGCCGCACCGTCCCACACATGGCAGCAGAGGAGAAGGACTGAGACTGTGAGCACCATCGGATACACCGGTGTCTTAGAACAAACCCCGAACTGCAGCAGTACGCACTCCGCCAAGCCGGAGCGATCTGTATCTTCACCGACTGCGAATCCGGCTCGAAAACGCAGCGACCCCAGCTCGCCGAACGCCTGAGCTACCTACGCGGGAATGGCGGTGTCGTCCTCGTGGTCTGAACTCGACAGGCTCGGACGATCCGTTTGTCGCCTCATCGGCACGTCCACATTCTTTGCGAACACTGCTCCGTATTCCGTTCTTTCGCAGAAGGATTCGGCACAACCACCGGCGGGGTCGTGAATTCTTCTCCCGCATCATGGCCGCTCTCGCCCAAAGGTGGGCACCACATGATCGTCGAATGCGCTCACGCCGGCCTCGAAGCCGTCCGGCGCCAAAGCCGACACGGTGCCCGCCCAACCGTCATGACACCCGAACGTACCGAACGGGCCCGCTCCGGGAGTGTTTCTTAAACGGTGTTTCGGCCCGACACGCTGGGTGAATGCCCGGCGAGAAGGGTGCCGTGATGACGACACTGGATGATGTGACGAAG
>NZ_JBIWER010000013.1:0-14740 GCF_044762655.1 Psychrobacillus sp. NPDC096623 | reverse complement strand
CCTGAGCCAGGATCAAACTCTCCATAATAGAGAACTTAAAAAGCTCATTTTGTTTTGCTGGCATCATCATTAAATGATGTCCAAATTGTTTTGCTGTCAGACTAACTAAGTTAATCTTTCAAGCTGTATGTCTTAACGTTTTGCATGTTCAGTTTTCAATGTTCATGTTGTCTCAAGAATGTTTTACCTCTTGGCGACTTCTACAATATTACTCTCTTTACTTTACAAAGTCAACACTTTTTAAAAACTTTTTTTAAATCAATATAGAAATCGCTATTACGGAGATTACTCCGGGTATTCCTAGCACTGCTGCAACAGCTCCCGTGAACAAATTCACTGGTATTGCATACCCTACTGAACCCAACAATAAATGTACTCCGTACAACAAGAGAACAGAAAAACCTAAACGAAATAACAAAATAGATATACCTTCAAAAAACTTTGGAAATGAATTGCGGAATAATAATAAAGATAACAGCACTAGCGAACATATAATGATTACAAACTTCATGAGTTACACCCTCCATAAAATCATATCTATCATTATATGTAGCTAGTACATTAATTATTCTATTTGAGAACGATATTTCGAATTCTTGCTTCTTTATATAAATAGAAGTGGATACTTTCAGCCATCTTCCTTTTTGCGACTGCATCTAAATCGTAGTCATTTAAATAATCTTCTATTAACTGAGCTTGTTGCCACTCTTCTTTTGTTTCTTTCATGAGTGTTACAAATTGTTCATCAAATTCTTTTCTTAGTTTTCCTTTTTTAGAAAACATCACACTAACCCATCCCCCTACAACTCTCTTCGACCTTCTAGAGCTTTAGATAGTGTAACTTCATCTGCATACTCTAAATCTCCGCCTACAGGTAATCCATGAGCAATTCTTGTCGTTTTAATACCAGACGGTTTGACAAGGCGTGAAATATACATCGCCGTTGCTTCTCCTTCTATTGTTGGATTAGTAGCTAGTATTAGTTCTTCTATTTCTGTATCTTGTAGCCTTTTCAAAAGTGAGGGTACATTGATATCTTCTGGACCAATTCCATCCATTGGAGAAATTGCACCATGAAGTACGTGGTAACGTCCATTGTAATCTCTCATTTTTTCCAACGCAATTACATCCTTTGTGTCTTGAACAACACAAATTAAGGATGCATCTCTTTGTTGATCCTGACATATATGGCAAGGATCAATATCGGTTATATGCCCGCATACAGAACAAAAACTTAAGTTTCGCTTAGCGTCTACTAAAGCTTTTGCAAAATCTAAAACAGTATCTTCTTTCATGGTTAAGACAAAAAAAGCCAGACGGGCCGCTGTTTTCGGCCCTATTCCTGGCAATTTCATAAAACTATCAATTAGTTTTGATATCGGTTCAGGATAATGCATCAATTATTCCTCCTAGAACATACCAGGAAGGTTCAATCCTTTCGTGAATTGACCCATTGTGGAGTTCGCTGTTTCTTCTGCTTTTTGCATTGCTTCGTTAGTAGCAATTACAATCAAATCTTGAAGCATTTCAATATCATCTGGATCTACTACTGCTGGATCTAGTTCTACTTCTAGCACTTCTTTTTGTCCAGAAACTACAACTTTCACCATACCTCCACCAGCAACTGCTTCAAATCGTTGAGTAGCTAACTCTTCTTGAGCCTCTGCCATCTTCTTTTGCATTTTTTGCATTTGTTTCATCATACCTTGCATATTTCCCATTCCACGCATAATTATTTTCCTCCTTAGTCATCTTGTACTACAACAAATTCTTTTCCAAATAATTTCTCGGCTTCCACTACAAGTGGATCCTCTGACACTTGTTCCATCGTTTGTAATAGTTGCATCGTTTCAGTTGGGTCAGAAGAACTTTCTTCCTCACCTTCCTGAGTGCTTTGTTTCAAACCGTTTTGTCTTATAAAATCTTCTCGGATTTTCAACCAATTTTCCTCTGGTACATATAAAACTTCATACATCGTCCCTGTCAGGTTTGAGATTAATTGAGGAAACGAAGTGGAAAATGTTTTGTTCTCCATAGCCATTTGGCAATGAATATCATACTTGAATTTTAACACAAATGCATTAGAAGATGCCGCTACTGGCTCTGCATCATTTAGTAATGCCGCATGTGACTTCTGTAATTGCTGTAAAATATTCGCCCACTGAGATTTAATCGTTTGAATATCCGTTTTCGTTGCTGTTTTCAAAATTTCTGCTATTCGCCCACTTGAAACTTTTACGCCACCCGACTTTTGCCTTTGCCGCTTCGGCTGCTCTTGTGTTCCACTGTTTGCCTGTGGAATCATTCCTTGACTTAACTGCTGTTGCAACTGCTGTAACTGAGTTTCAAGTACCCTTACCTTTGTTTCTAATTCGGAGTTGCTCTCACTTGATAAACTTCCTTCTACGGGCACATGTGCTAGCCGAATTATTGCTGTTTCCAAATACACTTTCGCATGATTAGAGAAACGCATTTCTTGCTGTGTATTCGTCAAAATGGAAATACCCTTATACAAGGTATCTACTTGAAACTTTGAAGCAAGCTCTAAAAACTTAGAGTCTCCTGTTGCTATTTCTAGTAAATCCGTTTGTTCTGGAGCAACAAGCAAAACAAGTAAATCTCTATAGAAAGTTATAAAATCCTCTGTTAAACGTACTGGATCCTTGCCATCTTCTATTAACTTTTCTACGGAGGCTAGTGCCTTTGCTATATCCTTGTCTATCAATGCATCTGCCAATTGGAAAAAGACATCCTGTCCAATAGAACCAGTTACAAGTAATGCATCTTCTATCGTCATTTTTTCTGCGCTAAACGATACAACTTGGTCCAGCATACTGAGCGCATCACGCATACCACCAGCAGCAGCTTGTGCAATAATTTTTAGTACATTTTCATCGTATTCAATTTTAGCATCCGTTAATACCTCAACCATTCGCATTACGATATCACTAGATGTAATTCGTTTAAAATCAAAACGCTGACATCTAGAGATAATAGTTAATGGAATTTTGTGCGGTTCAGTTGTTGCCAATATGAACACGGCATGTGCAGGTGGCTCTTCCAATGTTTTAAGTAACGCGTTAAATGCACTCGTAGAAAGCATATGCACTTCATCGATAATATACACTTTGTATTTAGCATTAGAAGGTGCAAACCGAACTTTTTCAATAATATCACGCATTTCTTCCACTCGAGAGTTAGAGGCTGCGTCAAATTCAATCACATCTGTATTCGAACCTTCTGTTATACTTTTACACGTTTCACAAGTATTGCAAGGTTCTTTTGCAGGACCATTTTCACAGTTCAAAGCCTTCGCAAATATTTTGGCTGCACTTGTTTTACCGGTTCCACGTGGTCCTGAAAATAAATACGCATGTGTTGTTTTGTTATAAAGGAGGGCATTTTGAAGGGTTTGCTTAATATGAGTTTGACCGGACATTTCCGCAAACGATTGTGGCCGATAAGCACGGTAAAAAGCTTGATACGACAATAATTTCCCTCCTTCTCATTTCTAGTTATTCATGATTTCTATTATATCATAAAGCCAACTAGACTTCGCTTATTTATGTATAGTAAATCTTTTTTAAAAATAAAAAACCCATTTGTCAATTAGACAAATGAGTTGAAGTTTAATATTAAAGCCGTGCACCTTCCTTCGATTGAAACACATAAGCGGCACCTTTGTCGTTAACTCGGTTTAGGCTACCCCGCGGCACATGAGAAAACACCACTTAATGCTGCTTCCTTCCGGACCTGACATGGTTCATGGGTACCCATTGCGCAGGACCCAAACGTCAACATCACGTGCAAATACCAGACCCTACATGTATTCAACCTCAGAGAAGGAGTTCAGTCTCGCTAGAGCGGATTGCGAGTTACAAGACACCGCTACCTTCCCACCTAGCACGGCATTTACAAGTATACTTTTTTTATAGACAAAAATCAATGAAAACGAATAGATATTTTTTTGAAAGTTGCCGGTAATATATGTTGACTTTATTTTTTATCCATGATAAATTAATTCTTGTACTTCGGAGGAATACCCAAGTCTGGCTGAAGGGATCGGTCTTGAAAACCGACAGGCGGGTCATACCGCGCGGGGGTTCGAATCCCTCTTCCTCCTCCATTTTAAATACACACACGCATAAATTTGAGATTGAATTCGTTACAAATGTAACGAATTTTTCTTACAATGGCGTGTTCAGAATATTGGGAAGGTGGCGAATTATGCTATCTTCTTTTTTTATGTAAAAAAAACAAATCCTCCTGCTAAGCACAGGAGGATTTGTTTATTTGCGAATTATAGCTGTTTTTTCCATAAAATGCCCAATTCGTTCTAAGATTGCTTCCACATCGTCTGGATTTTCTAAAATGTCATAATCATTAATATTTAAACGAAGTACTGGACAACCATTAAATGCATCAATCCATTTCTCATAGCGCCCATGCATTTCTTCCCAATAAGAGATAGGTGTTTGCTGCTCCATTGGACGACCTCTATCATGAATTCGATCAATAATGTCATCCATGGATCCTTCCAAATAAATCAGTAAGTTCGGATGTGGGAAATATGGTGTCATTACCATTGCTTCAAATAAACTCGTATACGTTTCATGATCTACTGGATCCATCGTACCTTTTTCTTTATGCATTTGTGCAAATATTCCAGTATCCTCGTAAATAGACCGGTCTTGAATAAATCCACCACCATACTCAAACATTCTTTTTTGCTCTTTAAAACGCTCCGCTAAAAAGTAAATTTGTAAATGGAAGCTCCATTTATTAAAATCTTCATAGAAACGATCTAAATAAGGGTTTGTATCCACTTTTTCAAAAGACGTTTTAAAATGTAACGCTTCTGCTAATGCTTTAGTCATTGTTGATTTACCTACTCCAACAGTTCCTGCAATTGTAATAACCGCATTAGAAGGTATGCCATACTTCTCTCTTAAACTCATTGTTTAATAACTCCTTTTATGTAATGTTGCATCTACTTTTTCTAAAATTACTTGTAGGTCTTGTCCATTTTGAACAAAATCTATCTCATCTCCATTAAATCGAAGAACGGGTACTTCAGGATGCTTTTTCTCGAAGTTATCTATAAACAGGCGATAATCGGCTGAAAGCTGTTGCAAATAGTCAGAGCTAATCTTTTTTTCGAAATCCCTTCCACGCATATCAATTCGCCCAACAAGTACATCTATACTTGCATCAAGATATATGACCATGTTAGGAACAGGCATATCTTTCGTTAAAATTTGATAGATTGCTTCATACTTTTCATATTCTACTTCACTCAACGTACGTTTTGCGAAAATTAAATTTTTGAAAATATGATAATCTGCAACAACTGGATTTTCTTTCGATAAATATTTTTTCTCTATATCACTTAGTTGTTTGTATCGATTACATAGAAAAAACATCTCTGTCTGAAAGCTCCACTCAGCAATATCCTCGTAAAACTTATTTAAAAAAGGATTTTCATCCACAATCTCTTTTAATAATTCAAATTGGTATTTGGTAGCAATAGCTTTGGCTAAGGAAGTCTTTCCAACCCCTATTGGTCCTTCTACAGTTATAAATGGAATGGACATAAGTTTAACCTCACTCTAAGATTTAAAGTCGTACCATCTATTTTAACACACGCTGAAAATGAAAAATAGAGCAAATCCACCTTTCCAAAGAAAGGCTAATTTGCTCTATATTTTCTTCACTTGGAACATATCGTGAAGTAAGTACCAATTTTGAGGGAAATCGAAACCGCTGTGCCAATATGCAATTCCTCGTAGCTGTAGTTCTTTCAAGAGTTTGAACTTAGCTTGAATGGATCGTGCATCTTCAAACCATACCTCATGTTCAATACCGTCCTGCCAATAGTGAAAGAAAGGTGCCTGCGCATTTGTATCGTATTCAATTGCCGCATTACGATCCTTTGCTACTTGAATTGCCTGCTGTGGGCTTAATGCTTTAGCATTTGGATTTCCTACTTTATATGGTAAAGTCCAATCATACCCATACAAATTCTGTCCCATCATAATTTTACTTGGAAGTATTTCTGTTTTTGCATATTCCAATACTCTACGAACAGGTCCTATTGGTGAAACTGCCATCGGTGGTCCCCCACTATATCCCCACTCATAAGTCATAATGACAACAAAGTCTGCCACTTCCCCTAACGCCTTATAATCGAAAGCTTCATACCATTTTCCTGGTTGATCGGCACTTGTTATAGGAGGAAGTGTTACGGATATAATATATCCTTTTGCAAATTCTTTGAATTCTTTTATAAAGTTTACGTAGTTTTCTCTGTCCTCAGCATCCATATACTCAAAATCTATATGAATATGTTTAGTTCCTCTTTTTTCTGCCTCTGCCACCGACTGCTTAAACAAGTTCATCTTTACTGTTTCATCCGTAAAAATAGTATGAGCTAAGGAACTATTAAAAGCATAGTTTTCAATATTAGCTATTACAATAACTGTTTCTACCTGATGCTCTTTCGCAATTTCACTTAATGTACCCCAATTCATCTCCGTTAACGATCCATCTCGCAGTACTTCATACGAAAACGGCATCATATACGTTAAGTTTTTCGCCACCTTTTCAACTTGTTCTTGCACACGTTCCGAGGGTATTTCTGTATACCATTCCACATATAAATTTGTTTCAATGGTCGGTCTGTTCGGACTTGGGGTTGATGGCAGTACAAGTGCCTGCCCAATTACTAATACATCAGGGTCTGGAATTTCGTTTATAGTGACTATACTTTCTACTGTTGTTCCGAACCGTTTGGCGATTGCATATAAACTATCTCCCTGTTTAACTATATGGATCAATGCATCACTCCTTCATCATAGAGTATGCAAGTTGCCAAAAAAACATGCTACACTATGCAAAAGGAGTCGATGATTATGGATGAATATTTTATGAATTTAGCCATAGAAGAAGCAAAAAAAGCAGGTGCCATTGGTGAAGTTCCAATAGGTGCAGTAATCGTACATAATGGTCAAGTAATAGCAAAAGGCTACAACTTAAGAGAAACTACCAAAAACGCAACTACACATGCAGAGCTACTCGCAATACAAGAGGCATGTAATACATTAAATAATTGGCGACTAGAGGATACCACACTCTATGTTACTCTAGAGCCTTGTCCAATGTGTGCAGGAGCTATTTTACAATCTCGTATTCCTCGAGTAGTATACGGAGCAAGAGACGCCAAAGCAGGTTGTGTCGATTCACTTTACCGATTATTAAATGATGATCGATTTAATCACTGCTGTGAAGTGAAAGAAGGGGTTTTAGCGGAAGAATGTGGTAATATGCTTACGCAGTTTTTTCGTAATCTTAGGAAAGAACAAAAGCGCAAGCGACTATCTCAGCCCCCAAAAGCGCTGGAAGAATAGCCATAAAGACACTAATTGGCTTTATTCGTTAGGCTGAATCGACTCAGGCAGACTAGGCGCTCAAGTCTAGAATGGGATTCACTTGTAGAAAGTTTTCCATATGCCAAAGATTTTATAAAAAAAAGAACCAGAAACGCTTTTTATAGCGAATCTGGTTCTTTTAAATTATTTAATAACTGTTTTTCCACCCATATAAGGAACAAGAACTTCTGGAACTACTACTGTTCCATCTGCTTGTTGGTAATTTTCTAAAATAGCTGCCACCGTACGTCCAAGTGCCAATCCACTGCCGTTTAAAGTATGCACGTACTCCGGCTTCCCTCCAACTTCACGACGGAATCGAATTCCTGCACGTCTTGCTTGGAAATCTTCAAAGTTACTGCAAGAAGAAATTTCTTTATATTCACCATAGCTTGGTAACCAAACTTCTAAATCGTATTTCTTCGCAGCTGTAAAGCCTAAATCTGCTGTACACATATGAAGTTTACGGTATGGTAGACCTAACAGTTGTAATACTTTTTCTGCATGACCAGTTAAAAGTTCTAACTGCTCATAAGAATCTTCTGGCTTTACAAAACGAACTAATTCGACTTTGTTAAATTGATGCTGACGTATTAATCCACGAGTATCGCGACCTGCAGATCCTGCTTCTGAACGGAAACAAGCACTAAAAGCAGTGAATGCCTGTGGTAGCTCTGCCCCATCCAAAATTTCATCTCTATAAAAATTCGTTACAGGTACTTCTGCTGTTGGTATTAAGAAGTAATCTTCTTCTCCAATTAAGAACGCATCCTCTTCAAATTTTGGAAGTTGACCCGTTCCTGTCAAGCTTGCACGATTTGCTAAATATGGTGGAAGCATTTCTTCATAGCCGTGCTCTTCTGCATGTAAATCCATCATGAAATTTAACAATCCGCGTTCTAATCTTGCTCCTAAACCACGGTAAAATGCAAAACGACTTCCTGTCACTTTTGCAGCACGTTCGAAATCCACTAGTTTTAAATCTGTCGCAATATCCCAATGTGCCTTCGTTTCAAAATCAAATGAAGGAACCTCACCCCATTTAAGAACTTCTACGTTATCATCCTCAGAGTCACCAATTGGTACACTATCATGTGGGATATTAGGGATACGCATCATCATATAGTCGAACTTTTCTTCTACTTCACGTAACTCATCGTCCAAAGTTTTTATTTCATCCCCTACTTCACGCATACGCGCAATAAGGTCATCCGCATTTTCTTTATTACGTTTCATCAAAGAGATTTTTTGAGAAAATTCATTTCTTTCGGCTTTCAAAACTTCCGTTTTCGCAATCAATTCACGACGCTGTTGATCTAAAGGTTGGAATTGATCAAACTCAGAAATATCTTCCCCACGCTTAGCAAGTTTTGCTTTTACTGTTTCATAATTATCTCGTACAAATTTAACATCTAACATTTATAATTCCTCCTTATTTTATCAAATTTGCCCTGACATATTTCCTATGCAGGGCTTAAAAAACGACAAAAAAGCCCCCGTCCCATGAAAAAAGGGACGAGAGCATACCCGCGTTGCCACCCTGATTGATCCAGTCATAGACGGAATCCACTTACTTGTTCTGTAACGGCTTTTCAACCGGCACGACTTACTAATCATTCAGCCGCACAACTCAAAGGACGGATTCACAAGTGTTTATATCAGCTCGCACCAACCGCTGACTCTCTAGAAAAAACATGCTTGTTACTGCTTCCTATCATCGTTTTTTGGTTCATGAAATTACTCATACTTTACTATAGGTGAACCTTATTTGCAAGACTTTCCTTCACCATCTCTATAAAATACGACGTAATCCGGTAATCTTCAGTTAACTCGGGATGAAAAGAGCATCCTAGCAAATGACCTTGTCTCGCCATCACGATTCTATCTTTATATGTAACCAGTATTTCAACGTTGTTCCCTACTCTTACGATATGCGGAGCTCGGACAAATACCCCAGGGATATCCACTGCAACTCCTTTAATGGCATCTTGGAGGGCTAAATAACCTCCATAACAACTCCACCCTTTTGCATTTCACCCATTCCTCTTTTTACTCGATCTGTTCCAGTTAAATTAGTTGTCAGAATTATTTTCCCTCCATTATCTTTATAACTTTAGTATAATAAAATATGACCACGTGAAAATCTCCAGAAGCAAACTAATGATAGTGGTCAGAATGGAGGAAATGATGGATTTCTTAATGTTTCAGCTTATACCAGAATCAAAAACTCCACTTTATGAACAACTATATCGCGCTATAAAAGAAGCAATTATAAATGGAACAATTAAAGAGGGTATTAAACTTCCCTCAAAAAGAAAACTAGCAGATTATTTAGCTGTCAGTCAAACGACAATTGAATTTGCCTATAGTCAATTAGTTGCTGAGGGGTTTATTTCATCTGAGCCTAGGCGTGGCTATTTTGTTCAAAATTTAGAAGAATTGGCTATCATTGAACAGGAAATTCCTTCGATAATGCAGGAAGCAATTGAAATACCTTCCTTTTCTATTGATTTTTCTCCCGGGAAAATTGATACAGATTTTTTTCCCTTTGCAACTTGGAGAAAATATGCAAAGGACATTGTAAATGATGAAAACAAAGATTTACTACAGCTGGGACATCCTCAAGGAGATTATGTGCTGAGACAGCAGATCTCTTCTTATTTATTCCAATCTAGAGGTGTAAAAAGTACACCTGAACAAATAATTTTAGGCTCCGGTACTGAACAAATTATGCCACTCATCATTCACTTACTTGGAGAAAAAGCAGTGTATGCATTTGAAAACCCTGGATATCCTCTCACGCATCATTTGTTTTTTAAAGATAGTAGGAAGTCAGTACCTATTCCTGTAGATGACGATGGAGTCATAGTCTCTAAACTAGAACATTCTTACGCAAATGTGATGTATGTAACTCCCTCTCATCAATTTCCGACAGGAGCAGTTCTGTCCGCAACTAGACGGAGCCAGTTACTGTCGTGGGCATACCAGCAGGATAATCGATACATTATTGAGGATGATTACGATAGCGAGTTCAGATACACAGGAAAGCCTATACCTTCTCTCCAAGGAATCGATCAAAATGAACGAGTTATCTATTTAAGTACATTTTCAAAGTCACTAATGCCCTCTTTACGAATGGCCTATGCAGTCTTACCAAAATCACTAATCCTACAATATAAACAAAGGTTTTCCTATTATTCTGCTACCGTCCCACGAATGGATCAGCATATATTAGCAAATTTTATGGAGGATGGACACTTCGCAAAACATTTAAATAAAATGAGGAAAATATATAAACGAAAACTAGAAATTATTACAAAAACTATTATGCAATATGAACCTTCTGTCACAATCTCAGGAGAACAAGCAGGAATGCATCTTTTGTTAACGATTCATACAACTAAAACAGAACAAGAACTAGTGAATCTTGCGAAGCAATCGGACATTCGGATATATGGCCTTCAGGAATATGTTTCGTCAGAACTAGAAGATGACTCGTTTCCAAAACTTGTGTTAGGATTTGGAGGACTACAACTAGGAGAGGTTTCTTCTTCCATTCATCAATTAATGCATGCCCTGGAAATAGCAAAAGCACCGTAACTCTAAAGAGCTACAGTGCTTTTGCTTTTTTAAAATAATCCACCTATAAAGTCTGTTGTGCTATTCCATAGGTTTCCAAAAAACTTGCCAATACCCTGGAACATTAAACTAATCCAGCTAGCACGTTCAACAGCTTCGGTAGTTACTACTTCAGTTTCTGCTGCTTGATCAGTAATATAACCATAATCAGTTCCTTCTGATTTCTCCAAGTGAACTTTACCTACAACTGTATCTTTCTTTACTTCTGCTTCAAGCGTTTTTTTAGTTGGTGTAAATACAGGCTTGTACAATTCTTTTTCATTTGTCTTAATAACCATAGAAATAGGATCTTTCACAGCTATTGCAACTGTATCCTCTTTCCCTTTTTCCACTTTTAAAGTCTCATGTTCTGGAATTTTATATCCTGCTGGAACAATCTCTTCTTTAGAAAATTGGGAGAACCCGAAATCTAATAAGGCTCTTGTCGCATCAAAGCGAGCTTTATACGAACCTTTTCCATCAGCACCAACTGCTTTCATTACGACTGAAATAACACGCATTCCATTCTTTTCAGCTGTTGCGGTAAAGGAATGGCCAGCAAATTCTGTTGTACCAGTTTTTAACCCATCTACGCCTTCGTATTCATATACTAAACCTGGCAACATCCAATTCCAGTTACTCATCTCAATTGCATCAGAAGTTCCTTCACGGAATGTTTTCTTAGGAATTTTCGTTGTTTCTAAAACTTCAGGGTAATCTTTCATTAAATTATAAGCAAGAATTGCTACGGACTTAGCTGGCATAATATTTTCGTCCGCAGCATTAGTGCTTGCCGGATGCATTCCTTGCAGATCTCCATTGTTTAAACCTGTTGAATTGACAAATTTATATCCTTCTAGTCCCATTTCAGCTGCTTTTTCGTTCATCAGCTTCACAAAATTATCTTCAGTTCCTGCAATTGTTTCAGCAATTGCTATTGTCGCAGCATTTGCTGAATATATAGCCATCGCTTCATAAAGCTCTTTAATCGAATAGCTTCCATCCTCACGAAGTGGAACATTACTTAAACGACGATCTTGAGAGATTTTGTATGTATATTCATTAACATTATATTGTTGATCCCATTTCACTTTTCCTTCTTCTATTGCTTCAAATAACAAGTATTCGGTCATCATTTTCGTCATACTTGCTATACCTAATGATGCTTCTGAATTCTTTTCGTATAGAATTTTCCCTGTGTCTGCATCGATTAAAATTGCTGCATCTACATTTAAATTCAAACTTTCCTCTGCTTTTGTAGCAGCAGGCATAGCACTAACTACTGACACAAGAAACATCGGAAGTACTAACCACTTTATCATAGATGTCATCCAAACTTTCTTCACTTTCGTACCTCCACTTTTTATTTTATCAATGCCCATTTTATCACACTTTAGGACAGTAGGGACACTTGTAGACAAAAAAGCACCCATTCGACCTAGTTAAAGACGACGAATGAGTGCTAAAGTTTCTATATTACTAAATTACTTAAGATAGGGAGTAGTTTGGAGCTTCTTTTGTGATCTGTACATCATGTGGATGACTCTCACGTAATCCTGCACCAGTCATACGAATAAATTGTGCATTTTCTCGTAAGTCTTCAAGCGTTCCCGTTCCACAATAACCCATTCCAGCACGAACTCCACCTAGTAATTGGTGAATAGTATCTGAAAGTGGGCCTTTATAAGGAAGACGACCTTCAATACCCTCTGGAACTAATTTTTTTGCGTCTTCTTGGAAATAACGGTCTTTTGAACCTTTTTCCATAGCTGCAATAGATCCCATTCCACGGTAAGTTTTAAAACGTCTACCTTGGAAAATTTCTGTCTCACCAGGACTTTCAGTCGTACCAGCAAGTAGGCTACCTAACATAACTACATGTCCACCAGCGGCTAATGCTTTTACAATATCACCTGAATACTTTATACCGCCATCAGCAATGATTGTTTTGCCAGCCTTGCGAGCTTCTGAAGCACAATCGTATATTGCTGTAATTTGAGGAACCCCAACACCTGCTACAACACGAGTTGTACAAATAGAGCCAGGTCCAATTCCAACTTTGACAACATCGGCACCTGCTTCGAACAAAGCCTTTGTTGCTTCACCAGTAGCAACATTACCTGCAACTATATCTAATTCTGGATATTCGTTACGAATTTCTTTTACTACATCCATCACACCTTGGGAATGACCATGTGCCGTATCAATAACAATGACATCTACTTGTGCTTCAACAAGTTTTTGTACTCTTAACATTGTATCTTTGGTAACACCTACTGCCGCACCAACTAATAAACGTCCATGATGATCTTTCGCAGCATTCGGGAATTCAATTACTTTTTCAATATCTTTAATCGTTATTAAACCTTTTAGCATTCCATTTTCATCAACGATCGGTAACTTTTCAATTTTGTATTGTTGAAGAATTTTCTCAGCATCTTCAAGTGTTGTTCCAACGGAAGCTGTTATCAATTGTTCCTTTGTCATTACATCATCAATTTTTAAAGAGTAATCTTGAATAAAGCGTAGATCACGGTTTGTGATAATGCCGACTAATAGTAAATCTTCCTCGTTATTTACAATTGGGACACCGGAAATTCTATATTTCCCCATTAAGTGCTCAGCATCATATACTTGATGTTCTGGAGTTAAAAAGAAAGGATCGGTAATTACGCCGTTTTCAGAACGTTTAACAGTTTGAACTTGTTCCGCTTGTTCTTCAATGCTCATATTCTTATGGATAATACCAAGACCACCTTGGCGTGCCATAGCTATTGCCATCTTAGCTTCAGTCACAGTATCCATACCAGCACTAATCACTGGAATATTTAGTTTTATTTTAGAAGTTAGTTGCACCGATAAGTTGATATCCTTTGGCAGTACTTCCGATTGAGCTGGAACTAATAAAACATCATCAAATGTTAAGCCTTCTTTTTGAAATTTAGATTCCCACATTTCGCTGAATTCCTCCTCTTAAATGAATATTATTACAAGGTTATCAGCGCTGCATGCAAGTGTCAAGAAACCACAAATAATATATTTATTCCGACTTTTCTTGCTTTAAGCAAGGTTTCAAAATTAGGTTTAAGTTATATTGTTTTAAAGTTATATTAATTGATTCAATTGAATGAATTACCCTACTAATATTCCGTTTTAGGTGGCGGAACACAGTCTAAGGGCGCCTCCTCTCACAGGGAAGGCAATCTAGTTCGTCGTATCCTGCGGCAATGATTGCATCCTATCAGACAACGCATATCACTAGATGTTGAGATTAGTTGAAGTCTCTATAAGGATAAAACCAGTTGGAGTCATTATTAAATACTTTTGAAAAAAGACTAGATAGATAGTAATTGTCCCTTAGATCACTTATTTGGATTTAGAAAATATGTAAAAAAGTGGCGACAGAGTCCTTCTTCTTCTCGAACACTATCTACTAGAGAAAGAATGATATTCCTTGATAGTATGATAGCCCATACAACAACCCAGATAGCCCTTAAATCTATTAAAATAGCCCAAAAGTGGCTGCAATTTATCCATAAATTACAGTTAAAGCCCATTTGTATATATAGTCTGTCACTCTTATAATTCCAATCATATTCCATAACAAAAAAGTCGCTACCGATAAACTCGGTAACGACTTTTTCTTTGTGCCCAGCGACGTCCTACTCTCACAGGGGGAGACCCCCAACTACCAT
>NZ_JBIWER010000012.1:0-19536 GCF_044762655.1 Psychrobacillus sp. NPDC096623 | reverse complement strand
GTAAGAAGAATAACTCCTTTTATCCTTGCTTTTTTACAAATTGAAGAATTAAAAAGTTAACCCAAGTTACTATTGGAATAGCAAATAACAAGACATAAAGACCCGAATGCCCAAAACCAAATATTTTCGCTTCTGCATCCATACTATATAGAACCCACGTTACTACTGATAAAAACAACAAATTAATTAAAAACGCTGAAAACATGCTAATCCTTTTGTTGTTTTTCTTTTTTATTATCCAAACAGACACCATCGTCGAGATAAGTAAAGAAAGTAAAATTATGATGAAATTCAACTCTATACCTCCCTATATTCTTGTTGAACTAACCTGCTGAATTACTTCAATAAAAAGGCTTTACCCCTTTTTGAAGTAAAGCACCCGTTAGGACTTAAGAAATACTTATCTCATTTTTATAGTAATTTCCGAGGTATCTAATCCCAATCTTTTCTTTAACTCTTCTGTAACAGAGAATGAAATAGTTGTCCCTTTTTCCACATCAACAAATTTGTGATGTACCCCCGTCACCACTGTTCCATCAGTGCTATATGTTTCAGATGGATTAGAGGTAAATTTTAAATGTTCATTATAATTGCCACTGATTTTCCCTTGAATAAAAATGTCATCTGGTAAAACAACATAAGCTGGTTGACTTTGTATCAACGAAATTTCAATTATGTTTTCCTGTAATTCTACTATACCGTTTCTCGGAACAGCTAATCCATTAACTTCTAACTCGTAATCCCATAATTTTTTCGCTAAATCTTCCAATTGAGCTTCACTATAATCACTAATAAGTTCATCAATCAAATTTTTATAATAATCGGCTTCCTCTTTCGTATAGTTTAAATCAGTTTTAATACTAGACAATGTGTCTTGAAGTTCCTCATTCTTCTTTTCTAGTTCCCTTATTTGAATTTCTTTATCTTCAATTAGTTTTTCCGAATCCTTTTTTTCATCTAATTTGCCACTGTTTTCCACTGTTTTATCTATACAACCAGATAACAAAAGAATAATACTTAAAGTTATTAATAATAAAGTCCCTTTTTTCTGCATTTAAATCCCCCTATATTAATCCTACCTTTAGGTTTATTAATTTTTTCTTCTACTAAGCCATTGTTAGTAAATCCTCAACCTATGTCAATAATTCTATTATGTTCGCAATAATCCCTTTAAATTACTTAAACTAACCTACCGATTCAGTTCAATAAGAAAAAAGGCTTTACTCCTCATAAATATCTTGATAAAGATTTGTCAAAAAAAGTCACAAAAAATTGTGTGACTTTGCTAGGGTTAATGTTAATTAGTTAAATAAGACTTTAGTAGATAGCTACCGCTTTTGCCTTCAACAAGCTCAAACTCGTATGATACATTGTTAACACCTAAAATAATGCGTACTTTATCTTCCTCAAAATGGTAACCTCTGTACTCAAAGTTGTTGTAATCAAAATTCTCAATTAATGGTTGCTCATATGTTGATTCACTAAAGGTAAAGGAATTATTCTCTTTATTAAGGTTGACTGAAGGATCAATGACAGATTCCAAGTATTCGTAATCTTTATTTATCATTGCGCTAATTATTCTAAATGACAAGTTTAATGTTTCTCGTAGTCTCTCGTGGTCTATTTCATCCAAACTAGTACTACTTGAACCTTCATTTCCTTGTGTTGGAACTACCAAGTCTACTTCCTTTGGTGAACTAACCACTTGTTTTTCTGTTGTGCTTGAAATCAAATAAAAGACAGTTCCGCCTACTATTACTAAAAACAAAACCATGATTGGTGCAAGTTTTCTAAACATATATATTGCTACCCTTTTTTGTTTTTTAATTCTAATTTTATTTAAAATACGACCTTTTAATTGTTCGTTAAATAGTTTTTCATCACCAATATAATCATCAATACTTTCCTTAAATTTTTTTTCATCCATATTGATCACCTACCTTATCGACCATTTTTTCTTTTAGTTTATCCTTTGCTCTTCGTAATCGTGTTTTCACAGTGTTTGAGGATATCTCTAATATATTTGCTATTTGATTAATACTGTATTCCTTGTAATAGTGAAAAACTATAACTTCCCTGTATTTCAAAGGTAGTGAAAGTATTTCCTCTCCTAATATGTTGTGAACAGTTTTACTTAAAATTTCTGTTTCAACTGAGTTCTCTTGCCTTTTATGGTCATAGTTTTTATCTGAAAAAAGTAAATTTCTAAAGGACCAACTTCTGAAATGATCGTGGCATCGGTTAACTGTCATACGGTATAAGTAAGTTTGATAGCTGGATTCACCTCGAAAATCATCTATTTTTTCATAAGCACGAATAAAAACGTCCTGTACTATATCTTCTGCTACCTGACGATTCTTGACATACGTATAAGCTAACCGCATTAATGACTCACCATAGCTGTCTATCATTTTTTCAAAGTTCAATAGGGACTTCTCCTCTGAATTAAACATATATCACCACCACCTTTTCTTGCTTATATTTTAGACGGAGCCATTAACATTTTAGGTTCAAAATAATAATAAATTTTTATATGTTTAACAAAAAACGGTTAAGGATAATATATCATCCTTAACCGTTTTTTATATTAATTAATAGGAGGTAGTGTTGCTACGAAGTTATTTATACCTGTTGCAATTCCCTCAGCAGCATATTGTCGATAAGTTGAAGATTTAAGCTTTGGTATATCGGTTGCATTATCAATATACAAAAATTCTGGTAATACGGCCCAAGCCTTATTAACTGATGGGTCTACAACGTAAATATTTACGTTTTCTCGTTGACTTGGCGCTTTTCTAACACCTTTTGTTGTCGGGTGACGTAAAGTAGCACTTAAGCGTGAAGCCATCGACTAAAACCCTCCCTGCCCCGTTAGTTCAATTAGAAAAAAACTACCCTTACAGACATCCACTTGTTTAACTAAAGCACCCGTTAGTTTAAGTATAATCCTTCACAAACTCTTTCATATAGTTATTTATCTGATGTGATTGTCCAAAGTATAATACGGAATCGTTTCTTTTCAAATGCGAAATAGAGATAACTCTTAAAACTACTATATTGCCTAACAGCTCCTAATACTAAAGTGTATGGCTTATATCTAGTTTGTTATTTTAACAAATGATTTTTCATTCTTTAACAATAATTGAATCGTATATTTATCACTGTGAATTTGCTCTTTCGTATCTGGTAAAGCTAAATATTCTTGTATTGCCAATTCAATTTGTTGAATAGATTCTTCAGAAGGTGATTTAGCCAAATCCGTTTTAATATAAACATAGGAATGCCCTGCCTTCACTTTATAAGATACCCCTGTCAGCTGATAAGTCGATTTTCCTGCCATCGCATCATATATATCAGATGCTATATATGCCCAACGATTATCTTGTTGACGATGTTCAAAGTTGAAGGTGTTCACTTCAATATCTTTTATATCTAAATCTTGTGATTCTATTTCTTTTTCGATATCCGCAATAATTTGTTTTGACTGTTGAATATGATCAGGCATATCAATTAAAACAATATTGGAAAACCATGTTTCTTTAAGTCCTGCTAATTCATAATCCGCTTCTTTAGCATATCCATATGATGAGAAAACCTCCTTCACAATCTCACGTACCTTGTCATAAATACTGCTTGTATCATCGGCTTGATCATTTGTAGATGCTTCAGTTACTCCTAAAAATTTTAATTCATATTCATCATAACCATTTTCATATAGATAATTATTTATCTTTGGTTCAAGATCATCTGTTGCCTGTTTCAATATAGAACCCTTCAAAATGAGTGAAATTTCAATTGTATAAGGGGATGGTGTTATCCCGACTGAACTCACCGCATATCCTTCCCCTTCCACTAATTTAACCAATTGAGATGTTAAATTAGAGTTTTCCTGATTACTTGAAAAACTAGGAGTAATCGATATAGGTATAATTTTGGAAACAAGACTAGCCATTGTTGTTGAATAGAATGGCGACATGATTAAAATAAGGAAACATACCGTTGTGGCAACCAATGTATACATTTTCAAATTTTGTTTTTTACTTATATGCGTATTCTGCAAAATTTTATTTCTTAATAATCTTTTAGATTTGTCTGTCATCTTTAGCTCTTGTTCTAAATCACTAAATTGTTCATCTAAGAAAGTTTTCATAGGTAAACCCTCCTTCTATCAATTCATTTTTAAGTTCCGCTAAGGCTCTTTTTAAAGTCATTTTCACTTTACTTTCAGACCAGTTTAGAACGAGGGCTGATTCTGCTGTAGAAAATTCTTTTAACTTCCGCAAAATAATCACATGCCTATAAGAAGGTTTTAATTGTTGAAGGGACCTATATAATTGTTCAGTTTGATCATTCATAGCTACGATTTGTTCAGGTATTGGCTTATGGTCTTTCTCTGCCATTGTTAAACCCAAATAATGTTGTAGTGGATGTTTTTTTCGAAAATAGTCTTTTGTCACATTAAAAGCGATAGAGAATAACCACGTTTTCACTGTCGATTTCTGCTCAAATTTCTGTTGATTTTTATAAGCTTTTATAAAAGCCTCCTGTGTTAAATCCTCTGCTGATTGATAGTCTCTCACTATTAAGAGTATGTAGGTTAAAATGGATTCACCATATTCATCAAACCATTTAGTTAATTCATCTTGTTCCAAAACTGTTCACCTCTTTCTATATACTTAGACGTAAATTAAAATGAAAGCGTCACGTTTTATTGATATTTTGAAAATAATTTTTATCCTCTAATCTTATATTTGAATATACAAACAAAAAGAGCATTAATCCATTATTGGATTAATGCCTCTAGCCCACTAAGATATCCAAACTCCAACACCACTTATTAAACTAACCTGCCCCGTTAGTTTAAGTGTAAACCTTCACAAACTTGTTCTTATTTTAACATTAGTATTAATATCCAATTGTGGTGAATTTAATTTAATCAGTTGTAGGGTACGTGTCACCATACCATTTCACTACAAATCAACCTTTACCTTTAACAAAGATTTTAGAAATTACATTTGGACCATTTAAAGTGCAACTAAAAAGTATGGACTAGTACAGCCTGAGTTGAGGTTACCTACAGATTGTAGCTATTTAATAAGTTTAATTATTAGCAAATTCAGTGTATTAATAATGTCATTTCAAAGATATGACTAAATATTAAATATAATAAACCTTACCCAATGCTAGACAGGAGTGAGGTTTATACTTTTATTTAAATTGGTGGTTGATATATAGTTTAATTAAAAATTAGCATGAAGACTTGATAAATCCGTTTTTGCTCTAGTTAAATTTTGTTGATCTTTAGTTAAGGTAAATACGAGAATTGCATTATTAAAAGCTTCTTCTGCATCAGTTAAATTCCCTTCACTTTTCAATAACAGTCCTATCATATGGTACACCTTCCCTAATGAATAGATCAATTGATGGGTTTCTAGATAATGGAGAATTTCATACGATACTGTTAATGCCTTGTCAAAGTAATTTAACTTAAATAAAGAATAAGCATAGTTATATCTGACTCTTGGAAAAAGGGTAAAATCCTCTATTATTCTTTGTTGCTCTATCCTTTCATTAATTGCGATGTATATTTTATGTGCATCCTCCACATTATTAGTGGATAGATATATAAGACCAGTTGAATTCAATATGCTTATATCAAGTTCGGAGCCACAGGATTTCAAACTTACGAGTTCATTCAAGATACTTAATGCATCATGAGCTTTATTCTCTTTCTTATGGAGAAGTATTGCTCTATGCCATTGTATAAACTTCCTAAACTCTTCTTTTAAATAGATGGAGGAAACTCCCTCTAAAACTACATTGCATTTGTCTAACGTTAACTCTAAAGACAAATAATCATTTGTATAAGTAAACTCTCTGCAAAGACTTTTTAATTCCTCTACCACTTCATTTAAAGGAAATAATGCTTTAAATGGGATTTCTAGTTTCAAACAGATATCATTTAATATCTCTAATCTCGGCAGTTGTTTTCCTTGTTCCAGTCTGTATATTGTAGAATCATCACATAGATTTTCCGCCAAAGCTTTAATAGATAGACCTTTGGACTTTCTAAAGTATGCCACTTTTTTCCCTAAACCTTCCATCTTAACACCCCAAATTTAATTTTTTCGCATAACATCCTATATATATTCCTTTTATTGTATCTTATAGTATAAATAAGACATAGACTAAGGGGAGAAAAAAATGAGAAAAAAAAATAGAAAGATAGCGATTACGGTACTTCTAGCACTCGGAATATTTATTAATTTCTCTAGTACCATTCATGCTGAAGTTAATAATTCCTCACCGCTAGGCGCTTTATCAAATAGTGAACCTATTAAAGACCCTATAATTGGAGATCACTAAGACAGGAAAACCTGTTATTGGAATTTTCGGTTAGATTCTAGTAAAAATAATACAATTGAGTTTAGAGAAGAATGGTGACATGTTAGATCACAAAGAGAAGGCTAGGAGCGCTTCTTACTAAACTAAAAAACCTTGCTCTACGTTGAACAGAGCAAGGTTTTTTAATTCACGATGTTATTGTTTAAAAATAAAGTTTAAATAAGCTATAGGATTTATTGATTAAAAAAGATCCTTATTTAGTTTTATTTACACCTACTTCGCATATATTTGTTAAAAAGCAAAGGGTGAAATACATTAATATTAAAGTGATGAAGCAATCATATGATCAGATCTCTCAAGAATACAACTTATTAAAAAGAGACTACGAGCAATTAGTTAGTTGGATTAGGCAAGGAAACTCGCATATAGAATAATAAGAAGTCTCTATTGATTAAAATTTATGCAAAACAAAAAAATTACTCCCTTTAAGTTAAAATAGAGAGTAAGTTAAATTAGCAAGATTATAGTGTAAACAAAAATTAATTGACACTAAATCTGAATTAAATAACTATACTATATAACATAAAAGGAACGACTTGATTTTTCAATCAAGCCATTCCTTTTTGTTGGTGAGTCACATTATTATTTAGATTAATAAGGTTGGTTGCAAGGATCAATAGAATTTTCAACTAGACCTGTAGATTTAATAAATCCAGTATAATTTGAGTATTTATAAAAAGAAGTATTAGAAGCAAGTTTACAAGTACTATAAGTTCTATTTGCATCTATATAATGAGATTTTTTCCAATAAACCGTTGTTAGCTCAAGGCCGGCAAAGGTGGTTGCAATAGTCAATACTATAGAATACCCAGCTGGGACACCTAAAAGTGTTGCGATTACAGCAGCAATTAAAGTAGCTTGGGCATACTTCCACGAGCTATTTCCAGAACTGGTTGTTGTATACTCCCACTTAATAGCCTGAGTACTATATTCAGTAGGTTTAACTGTATCCATTTTTAATTTTTCAGTAATTTCAGAGGTCTTAGTAGCGATCACTTCGCCATTAAGTTGAATCTCGTTACCGACTGCTTCGACTTTATACTTTTCTTCCCCTTCACTATTAAACACGTAGTGAACGAATTCTCCTTCTTCAAGTACTGATTCTATATACTCCACTTCTCCAGTTTCTAAATCTTCTACCATGACTTTACTATAGGAATTGCTAACTTCTAAAGGGGTATATTTCACCTTAGTATTTTCAATTTCCTCGGCTAAAACTTTATTAGAATTAAACGTTAGCGTAGATAAAAATAAGCAACAAATCATAATTACAGTAAATAATTTCCTAGCTTTCATAGTTATCTCTCCTATTCTATTTTGTTATTAATTTCATATTGTTTTTTATTTTTTTGTAAATCTATAATTGCATTCGTTAGAATTAGAACGATGCTAATTACCAAGAATATTTTAAAGAGTATTCTATTATCAATATAAAAATATGACATAACTGCTAGTAATGACAGAGTAAGAGCTAAGAGCATAAGCTTACTCATTTTACCTAATAAACCGCCAAAAATGCCACTCAGTATTGCTGTAGTCATTAATATTCCAATAGTTTTTGAATTTATTGGACTATCGAAACTTACTAAAAACAATGCTATCAAACTAACAATTACACCAAACCATGGAATCACTTTTACTACATTTTTCGATTTAAAAGCCTCCTTTCTTCATGTTCAATCAAAATATTCAATACTCTCTAAATTTAAAGGTTCCTCCTCTATAGTTCCTCCTAATCTATGTCTTATTTAAAATATAAGCTAGGATAAAGGGAATATATATAGGATGTTATGCAAGATTGTGACAATGGGTTTTAAAGTGCAAGGTTGAGGCTTATATATCATTTTAATATTTTGGTTTCTAGTAATGGGGCGGCGGCGAACTTTATTGGACTCACTAGAAGGTTCTGGGATATAAATATTTCGGTTGAAAATTTATTTATAAATGAAGACAAGTTCTTTAATAAAGAGGATTCTGGTGGACGGAATAATACCTCTGATTTAACAACTTGGATGACATCCGAAAATACAGGTTGGGAAGAAAAACTCAAAAAATAATGAACAACAAAAAAAGATCTTCATTATATATGGAGATCCTCTTGTTTCTTCTATGTTCTTCAACTAAAGCACCCTTTAGTTTGACTCCAACGATCACGGTGCATCACAGACTGTCACACTCTATACGAGTAGCACTCATGAGAGATTAATCCTAATCTGGTTATTGCACCAGCCTGCCTTTATTCTTAGAAGAATAGAGTTGGTTCCTGATTTACTCTTTAACCATATTCTAGCTTTCATAGTTATCTCTTTATTCTTATTTGTTTTTAATTTCATATTGCTTTTTATTTTTTTGCAAGTCCATAATTGCATTCGTTAGAATTAGAACTATGCTAATTAGCAAAAATATTTTAAAGAGTATTCTATCATCAATATAAAAATATGACATAACTGCTAAAAATGACATAATAAGAGCTACGAGCGAAAGCTTACTTATTTTACCTAATAAACCACCAAAAATGCCACTAAGTATTGCTATAGTCATTAATATTCCGATAGTTTTTGTATTAACTGGACTACCGAAGTTTACTAATAACAACGCTATCATACTAACAATTACACCAAACCATTGAATTACTTTTACTACAGTTTTCAATTTAAAAGCCTCCTTCCTTCATGTTCAACCAAAATACTAATCTCCGATTAGTTCATTAGGTTCATTGTGCAGTCCTAACAACTGACTTTGAAGCAAACCACTAAGAAATTCTTCAGCTCTTTTTAATTTCATAAATTCACTACTATCATACTCAGAAAAAATAATAGTAGTCCTCTTTTTGCTTGTTCCAAAAAGTCCTTCATAACCATACGTTCAGTTTTTTAAAAATTTTGGTCTTATCTACGTTGTATTTCTATTCGTTAAAATTAATCTTTTATATCCTCAACGTAACTCTTTACAAATTCTCTAATAAAACTATCCCGTTTCAAGAGGTCTTCTTCTTTACGAAAAAAACCTACTCTTCTTACTCTTTGCTCCAGGGGTAATTTACTCCATTCAGCAATTGCTTTTTCTTCAATCTCATAGCGCTTTCGAATGGATGTAATCATAAAATCGGTCTTTTCGGCTCTTACCTCTTGTGCCGTTTTGGGAACTGGCAGCCTATTCAATACTTGTTGCTCTAATTCTTTTTGTTTTTTATCTAACTCTAGAATTAATCTTTCTTCCATTTCTTTTTGCATTTTTTCTAATTGCAGACTCATTTCTCGCATCACTAGTGTCTCACTGATTTCTGGTGACTCAACAAAATCTCCCGTCGGAAAAGACCTTACCTCTATATGATCTGCGAGCACATTAAAAATGGCGTCTAAACTCCATTTTTGAGTCCTCTTATTTAAAATAAATATGGCAATTGCTAAGTCCAATTCATCGTAAATCTTCTTATTCGTTTCTGCAGTTCTTTGAATGTAATGAATGCTTTTGCTTTCGAGTTCTTTAAACCATTTATCTACTGTATTGTAATGAACGGACTCTTTAACAGTCGTTTCTTCTTCGTATTTGTTCTGTATTTCCTCAGTGAAATCACGTATTTGCCAAACTGCCTCTTTTAACTCCATCTACAAACCTCCTACATTTATAATAAGAATGCTTCACATGTGGCTAGTTCCTCATTAATGAACTAACTGTAATGAACCAACGTACAACTACATACTCACACTTTATTGCACTAATGAATCTCTAACCACTTGTTGAACACTAAAATATTTATTTGCTTGTTCACTAGTGAACCACTATCCATCTGTAGACAACAAATACTGAACATCAAAATAAAATTAATCAGCTTATAAGAGATCCAACACCCAGATGTATTCATATTATTGAGACTAGTGATTCACTAGCTACCAGTGAATCATCACCAATTTTTGTTTTCGAACACCTGTGAATCATTGACCACTTGTAATTCATCAAAGGTTATGGGATTATAAATCACTAGTGAATCCCTAACCACTTATAGAGCACAACAAGATTTATTCAAAGCATCACTAGTGGGGCATTCGCCACTGATTGATCACAAATATCAAACTAATAAAATTAAATAGCGTAAGCTTATAATATCTGTATTTGGTTTTATCAACACTTGTGATTCACTACTCACCGATGAATCATCGTAATTCTCTTATTAATGATCCCTAGTGGAGCATTGACCACATATATACCACAATTGTTATGGAATTATGAATTACTAATGATTCCCTAACAACCAGTGAATCACCGTCCTTTTTAAAATCTCACTAAATAATTCTAATTCGACAAACTAATAAAATTCCCTTTAATTTCTGGAGAAGATTACTTATAAATTTTTAAAATATACTACATTTAAAAACAGAAAAACCTTACAACATTTAAATAATGTAGTAAGGCACTGTAAAGGGGTATTGAATATTAAATTTTATTTAGGCAATAACTTTTTGCGCCAACCTTCTAAAGAACACTCAACCAAAGATCCAAGCTTTCATTAACTGAGATTTGCACTAACTGAATAAATGATTCATCTTCACCTGTTGTATGAGCATGATCCAACGCATCATAATAAGCTGCACGATCAGTTGCTTTGATAACGGCAGGGGGGAAGCCAGCTTTCATCAGTTCATAGTTCATCAGTAGGCGAGAAGTACGTCCGTTACCATCTACAAAAGGGTGAATCTTTACAAACTCCGCATGGACCTTTGCTGCCCGTTCAACGGGGTGCAAAGTAGACCATTCATTTTCTACCGTTTCCACAAAACGTTCCATTAGCTCTGGAACAACTATATGGTCAGGCGGACGATGAGAGGCACCCCCGATCAAGACATTTTCTTTCCGGTACACACCAGCATTTTCATCTTGTATTCCTTTTAAGACGAGCCGGTGAATCGATTTTATTGTCCATTCATTGAGCTTTTCATCTTTTTGAACTACTTCTTCTAAGAAATCAATGGCATCTCGGTGATTAATGACTTCTAGATGTTCACGCATCGTTTTTCCACCAATAGTCATTCCTTCTAAAACCACTTTTGTTTCGGAAATGGTTAATGTATTTCCTTCTATGGCATTTGAATTGTAGGTCCAGTCAATCAACACATGATTTAATAAGGACTTTACTGAATGGACAGGTAAAGGACGAGCCTGATCTAATTTCTTTTTCTTTATGTCGATTTCTTGAAAGTCCATGAACATTCATCCTCCTAATCATTCAGTATACTCACTTTATAGGTTCCTTTATCTTAAAAAAGCTATGATTCATTTTACCATTTACAGCAAGAAAGAGTTGTTTTATTAAGGATATTCTTCCTCTAATTTATGAATTTCAACCCTTACCAACACTTCGCTACATCTTTTTAACTTCGTACTTTATTTTTCTTCACAAAATCGGAAAATGTCTGAAAAACTTTTTCTCTTTGTTCGATGGTAAAATCCTCTATTCCAAAATACTTCTCTGCAAGGGCTCCGGTTTCAATCAAGCGTTTTGTCCGCGCTTTTCTTTTCTCCCAGCTTAGTTTCCTTCTAGTTTCTGTCTCCAGTTGTTTCTTCTTTTGCTGCAGCTGATTTATCCTTTCTTTTAAGTCTTTTGATTCTTCCAGCGGATCATATTTCATTCGCACTCACTTCCTCAGAAGCTACACTTTTCATGCCATTTACTTGGGGAGCCATTTTTTGTATCCATTTGATAGCTTCTTCTTCTGACTCTACATTCCATAACTTTAATACTTCACGCCCAATGGAAATGTGCATTTGCTCCTCGATCTTTTTTTGTCTTTCTTTTAGCTTCTCAATTTGTTGCTCGATGGTTAGAATCTTCTCTATTTTGTTCGTCATGTTTTTCACTCCTTTTTAACTTATTCATTTATATTTTAACATATAGGATAAAAATAATCACATTATTCTATAAACTTATGGTACAATGAGTCCGAGTACTGAAAGACGAGTGCCCATTTATACACCACTAAAAGTGGTGGCATGGGTTCTGTCCGAGGACAGAAAAAATAATGGTCGCCTTCGGATGTTAAAAGAAAAGTAAAAAAAGCGAAAAGAGAAGAAAGAAGAAAGGAGGGACTTAAGATGAGTTATTACATGCTTCGAGCCAATGTCATTAGTAAAAAGACACAATCAGTAGTAGCAAGTGCCAGCTATCGTAGTGGAGACGCATTATATTCAGAACGGGATGAGGAAGTGAAAAACTTTCGAACTCGTGGAGTGGCACCAGAAGCATTTATCTTAAGTCCCGACCATGCACCAGAGTGGACGAAAGAACGAGAAAAACTGTGGAATGAAGTAGAAAGAAAAGAAAAAGCCTGGAACGCTCAACTAGCTAGAGAGATTTTAATTGCTTTACCACGAGAACTAAAACACGATCAACAAAGTGAGTTGGTTCAGAAATTTGTTCAATCCACTTTTGTTGACGCGGGGATGGTTGCGGACGTAGCTATTCACCGAGACAAAGAACACAACCCACATGCCCATATTTTACTTACCGTTCGTCCGTTCAATGAAGATGGCTCTTGGGGTGAAAAGAAGAGAAGAGAGTACGAAAGAGATGAACGTGGAGATATAAAACGAACAGAAGATGGGAAAAAGGTTTTTCAAACCGTGTCGACAACCGATTGGAATAACCGGGACACATTAGTAAGATGGCGACTTGCTTATGCGGATATTATAAACGATACGTTTCTTGAAAGTAACATCGATCAACGTGTTTCTGCAATGTCTTTTGAAGATCAGGGACTAGAGAAAATTGCGGAAGTCAGGCTAGATCGAAACGAATACCAGTTTGTGAAACGATTAGAAGCCAGCGGGAAAGAAGCGAATACTTTTTATCATCAGCTAAACAAACAAATTAGGAATACAAATGAACAAATCTCTAAACTAAATTCGAAAATAGTGTCACTTGCTGCACACCAATCTACTCCATCGGTGGAGAAAATTCTTCATGAAGAAACCAGCCTGGTGATGAGCCAACTTGAACCTGAATATCAAAAAAGCATTCATTTCTTGAAAGGTCGTCTGAAGCAAGAATTAACCTTCCGTAATGTACGAAACCACTTAGAAGGATTATACCGTTGGAAAGAGAGAACAACCGAATCAAATGAAGCGAAATTGACTGTTACTCATTCATTGCTAGATGCTGTAAACAAAGCTTATCATGCACAAGATAAAGGTTTCCTTATGTCTCAAGGTTTTACAATAAAGGGGTTTTACGAACAATTTATACCTAGATTAGAAGCTTATGAAGGGGCAGAAAATGATCAGAAAAAATTAATGAAAACTCAAGATATATTAATAAATCATTCTGAGAGAGTTTACAACACTTACGCCCTTATCACACATCGCACCTTAAATCAGCTTTACCCAGATATAGAAGAGGAATATAAATGGAATGACCGAGTTCTTCTTAAAAAACAAGAGATACTTGATTCGCTAATAGAAAATAGAGGAGAACAAATAACCTATCCAGAAGAGTTAGAAGAGGTGCTATCTCTTGCCGAAATTGATCAGCTTCTAAGTAAGTGTGATTCCATAAGTGAATCCATTCGAATTCAATCTTTAACAAGGAATAAGTTGGGTATAGAGAAAGATGCACTTATAAAAAACAGAGGTGAACCGGACCAGGTTTATCAACTTTCCATCAAGCTCAATACGATGGTCCAGCTCTTAAACCAATCGACCCGAAAGGCTAAGCTAATAGACGTTCAATTAGGGCAGTTAATAAGTAGTAGATTTGCGGATGAAAGAGAATCTTTATTAACCAAATTAGAAGGGGTGCCACTACAAGTAAAAGCAGATATTCTAAGGCATTATAAAGTGGAGTTGAGTAGAGGGTTTAGTCCTTCGTTAAGATCCTGTATTTTATTTGCTAAAGAACGTGAAAACGATCGAAGTTTTAGGTATCAAACATTTGAGAAAAACGAAACAAGTAGCTTTTTTATGCGACTGTCTAACGTACAAAAAGATATTTCTCATTTCGTGGGGGGACGAGCATCGGTTGAGTTGATTAACCAACTTATCCAACAATCAAGAGCGGTTCATTCATCCAAACTAGAAGAACAAACATCGTCAAGAATACGAAGGAAAACAAAAGATAAACGAATCCGTCAGCAGTTAGATTTGGAAGTAGATTTATAAAAAGGGGGGAGGAAAACAAATGGCCAAACGAAAATTTCGAAAGGATGCAGGAATAAAGATAGCAGTTACATTTTTATTAACGCTCCTTATCGGGTATGTTCTTTCCGGTCTGTTCACGTTCTTAATGTTGAAAGGTAGTTTGAATAGCCGGTTACTCGATGTGACAGGGACATTTGATTATGTGATGAATGATGCGGATAACCAAACAAAAATACTAATCATTCTATTAATGGGCGTGTTCTTCTTCTGGTTCCTTTCCAAAATGAACCTTATGGAAAAATCGTATGAGGATGCACATGATTACGGGGTACATGGTTCATCTAGATTCACTCGGCCTCACGAGGTAATGAATGGCAAACAGCTATCCAAACGAAATAAATACAGTAAATCCAATCCGGCTAAAACATTTGAAACGCTAGAAAATGGATTAATCGTCGGGAAAGTACCTGACAAGAAGCAAGTCCTGATAATTCCACGCACGACTACTATTGATAATCGAAATGTATATGTCGTTGGTTCTAGTGGTAGTGGAAAAGGACAATCGTATGTTATTCCAAACCTATTAAATAATAGAGAAGAAACGATTATTGTAACGGATCCAAAAGGAGAACTCTTTCATGAAACTGCAAAAATCAAGCGTGAACAAGGCTATCAGGTCTACCAAGTAGACTTTATTAACTTTAATCAAGATCGCTATAACCTATTAGATTACGTCTTAGATGATCAAGATGCTCAAAGTGTCTCCGTTACAATTGCAAAGAATTCCACAAAAGATAGTAAAGAAGACTTCTTTATGGAACGTGCACAAAAGATGCTCGCCGGCTTAATTGTCTACTGTAAAACAGAAATACCAAATGCCAGTATGAAAGATGTGATCGATACTTTTAACGAGAAAGTTGCACCTGACGAAGATGAATTCCGGGAATGGGTAGAAGATGAGTTAACACAACAACATCCAGCCTATCAACTGTTAAAAGGGTTAACGACCCTAGGAGGCAACACAAGAGCAAGTGTTACATCATCGTTCGCATCACAGGTAAGTATCTTTACACTAAACAAAATCAGCTTGATGACCAGAGCTTGTGATTTTAACTTCCGAGAATTCCAGGAACGAAAAAGTATACTGTATGTCAAATTACCAATGGATGATAATCCATTTATGGCACTGACTTCGGTATTTTTTGACCAACTGATCTCGCAGTTTTACAAGATGGCCGATGAAAATCATGGAAAACTCAAAATACCAACGATTTTCTTGTTAGATGAGTTTGCCAATATCGGCAAAATAGAAAAATATGGTCGTGTGCTTGCCACCTGTCGGGGCTTAGGTCTATCCATGAACACCATCGTCCAGGATAACGGACAAATAGAAGCCATGTATGGAAAAGAGCTAGCTCGCTCTATTTTATCGAATCACGACACTCTCTTATATTTACGAAGTAAAGACATGGAGACAATTAGATATTTCTCTCAGCTTGCAGGGGAGACAACGGCAAAAATTCAAACAGGCAGCACCAGTCAAAGTGGAGGGTTCATGAGTGGGAAATCGAGTGCAAGTTCTAGTCAGTCTGAACAATATGTGAAGAGACCATTAATTCCGGAAGGGGACTTATCAAACATTCCAAAAGATACTAGCTATCTTTTTGTTAGTGGCATGTTCCCAATGAAACTTGAAAAAGCTTGGCAATCTGAAGTTTTTGGAGATTATGTAGCGCAGTTTAGTAAGCAAGAACCTATTTCTACGACTAATAGAATAGTAGACTCACAAACTGCAGCCACATTAGCAAAAGAATCTTTGGAATCCAAACCTTCTACTGGTTCTCATACAATTGCTCAAGTAATTGAAGAAGAGTGGGATCAAGCCGAACACTTAGGGCTTGATTTTGATGAAGCTAATTTGGAAGTCAATTACACGGAGGAAGAAAAAAGCCTAGAAGATGAAGATATTCAAAAACGATTAAAAGAGAAGGAAGTCACTATTCAAAACTTTTTCTAACGCTATCCAATCGGGGAGAAAAATCATTAAGGGAGTGAACTGGATGTATCTGACCATAAGTGAAATTCTCGGAACAGATAAACGGATACTTAGTTTTTATGATCCTGTGCCCTTTGAGGCACTTACATATGAGGGTCTGCTTGATTTAGAGGAAAACATCGCAGATTACACGGTAACTTGTTACACACCAGTTCGAGTGGAAGGTAGTTTATCGCCTTTATATGAGGCATGGTATGTACGGAAGGACGTGATTGAATATGTCGAGTAAAGTTGATTTGACTGCTGTTTCCAAACGGTTAGAACAGAACTTAGAAGATTTATTCAAAAACGACCGTTTTCAGGATTTGTTGAATGTCATGGCTTCTGGACATCATTATTCATTTCATAATAGCTTACTTATCGCATCACAAAAACCAGAAGCAACCATGATTAGAGGATTTAAACAATGGCAGGAACTTGGTCGTCAAGTGAATAAAGGGGAAAAGAGCATTGAAATTCTAGTTCCCACATTCCAAAAAGAAATCGAACAAAAAGTAGATGCAAAGACTGGTGATATTTTAAAAGATGAACATGGCGATGCTCAAATAGAAGTAAAAGAAACGATCAGTGGCTATGTATTTGGCAAAGTGTTTGATGTATCTCAGACGAGTGGGAGAGAGCTGCCTAACGTTCGAGATTTTGTACAGAACGATTTACAATCAGAAGAATCACTAAGTGAATTGTATGAGCGTTTTGTAGAACAAGTGAATACAGATCAGGTGAATCCTTTATCCATCATAGAAAAAAATCATGAAAACGAGTCCTACGGTGGTTTTTATGAACGAAAAACGGATAAAATCGTCATTAATATAGCCGTTTCCCAAACAATGGACGCGAAGTTTAGAGTAGTTATCCATGAATATGCACACGGTTTACTCCATAATAAATCGAATGATATGCATCAGTTCCCACAAGGACATAAAGAAGCGCAAGCAGAATCAGCAGCTTATATAGTATCTAAATACTACGGGTTAGACACTAACCTAACGTCTACAGGCTATATAGCTACATGGGCACAGGATTTGAACTTAGCAAAACAAGCAATTCGAGAAGTGCAACAAGTGTCCAGTCAGATGATTGAACAAATCAACTCATTACAAAGTGAAAAAATCAAAGAGTTTTATAAATCCATCGATCCTTCCAAAGTAAAATCGGAACTGGAAGAGAAATTAAATGTAAATTTCAAAGATACTCCTACATTGCAGTTGGTTGATCTGAAGAATGGCCTGGTACTATTTGCGAAAGTGGAAGAAAGTACTCGGGACAACCATTTCATCTTACGTACGAACACCAATAGATTGGTACCTTTAAGTGACTTAGAGAGTAGATACCATGTGATCAATGTATTGGAGAACAAGAATGAGATTGGTAAAGAGTTCAAGAAGGTCGAAGATTTCATGAAAATCACCAAAATAGAAGATGGTAAGTATGTTGTGACACTAGAAGGTGGAAAAACAACAGAAAGAACATTTATGAAGAAGTTAGAGGGGCAAAAGTTCGTACAGAAAACAGCAATTGCTCAGTCACTCAACACCGACCGATTCTTGTCAGTGACCAATGCAAAAGAAACGGGTTATTTACATCAAAAGAATGAAAAGCTCTTAAATGAGCGTGTAGGTAGGTACGTTAAAGAAAAAAATAGAAAAGCTGACCACCAACACAACGTCACACTTGGCTGGCATTTGATAAAAAATCCATTATTACAATCAAAAGAATCACTGGAAAAAAATATTAATTCACTCAATCCACATAATAGCCAAACCAAAGATTTAAAAGAGGCAGTTTCCACGAAAGGTAAAGAAAAAGAATTAGAAAAATAAGAGAAGGTGATAGGGTTTTTAACCTTATCACCTTTTCCTAATTAGAGTTTTTCTCCATTCAACAAGACTGCTAGTTTTCTGATATTATTAACTCCTCCACATTAATCGAGTTGAAGAAAATATCACCAATTTGCATTACTCCCAAGCTGGTTATTTTAGGTTCTCTAGCACTCTGTACCTCTACCCAGTACGATGGTTGTAACTGTTTATTAATTAGTAATTTTATGTTGTATTTTTTCAAACATTTCACCTCTGTTAATACATGTAATACTATATCCGAATTTATTAGAATAAAGTTTACCATTTTCTATGTATTGGTTTACTTTTATATTAAACGCTTTCTAAGGAATTCATTGCAAGTATTAAATCTAGTGCAGACATATGAGGAAAGCTTTTCACAAATTCTAATGCTGAATGTAAAGTAAGGAAACTAAACGCTTCTAGTTCTTTCTCGATTTCATAAATATCAGTTTCGTTATTATTTCTCATCAAATATATTCTAATAGTGGGTAAACCCCCATTTCCATGCGTATGCTCACCTAAAATCATAACCCCTAGCCCCTCAATTAAAGGGCTTGCAACTGTAAAGATTACCTCCATATGTTCTAATTCAGTTGGCATAAATATATTTTCCATAATTATAATTCACCCCCTTTTTATACATATTCAACCAAAAAGGTCTTTCTCCTTCTTTTAAGATTAAAGGATAAGGTTGATTAATCATAAATGAATGTGGAGATTAGGTTTCTCTATATATTTGCAATTGGCTAATAATGCTAAAATAAATATAAGATTGTGAAAGTGTTCACTTAAACTAACGGGGCAGTTTAGTTGAAGAAGAAAATCCTTTAAAAAGATTGTAGGTTTTAAAAGTTCTAATATACTGTAAATAAAGGAGAGATAAATATGATTTGGTTAATAGTTCTTATTATTCTTTTTGTTATTATCACCTTTGCTTTATTAGTTGACAGAAGAAATAAGAAAATTAATAACAATAATCAGAATCCAATTAATTCAAATGCAAAACCAGGAGAAAGTTCTAACATCTATATGATGGGAGATAATAGACATAAAAGTGGAGAATAACTCGCTTAATTTACCGAGTTTGTGAAGTGGGGGACTTAA
>NZ_JBIWER010000011.1:0-26403 GCF_044762655.1 Psychrobacillus sp. NPDC096623 | reverse complement strand
ATTTCACAATGGATGTCTAAGATCTACTTGAAGTTTTGGATAAAAAAATAGACCATCTAAATGACGGTCTTGTTAAACTAAAGCACCCGTTAGTTCAATAAGAAACTCTCCTCTTTAAATACGGATTGTGATTCCATCTTTTATTCGTAGTTTATTGTAGTGTCATACGAAATCCATAAATATTTATACTTTATTGTGACATTTTCGAGCCCTACATTATGGATGACACTAATCCCATAGATGATATCGTCTTTAGTGAGTTGGTCTTGTTGGAATTTATAATCGATAATTATTTCATTTAAATATATATTAATTACAAGTTATAGGTCATAATAAGTGATACTAAGGTGCTATTAAAAGGGGGATTTTCTATGAACATTATTTATAAAGAACTAATAAAGTTAATGGACGATTACTATAAATGTGATTCTATGATGACTAAAGAACTGATTTTAAGTGATATTAAGCTTTTAACAGAAGCTTTGCTTCATCTTGATGCCCCCACCCTACAGCTCTTTAAAAAACTTTTATAAAGACACAATTTGTGTCAAATGCGTCATAAAAACTCCTATTCTCATCTTCAAACTGTTACGTTAGTTCAATATGAAAAAAGAATTTCCTCAGCACCCCTATGATCATTACTAAAGCAACTTTTACAGTTCGAAAGAGAGTAGATACCTTTAATTCAGCATCTTCTCTTCTCCCCTACAGCATATTAGCCACTGCCAAGTGAAATATATAACCTATGTATTTCTTACCAAGTTGAAGTATGAAGTTCACCTCGATAAAACAGCCCTGATACTGGGTTTAACAACCCCTAAAAATTTTTATTTACAAGTTGAAACCAAAGGAGTATTATTACTCTCAGTTTCATATTTCTACATCGCTTAATCCATTTGGAACGGGGGACCCATGTAATTGTGGCGCTGATTTGATCGAAGCAAGTGTAGTTGCCCCCTGTGGTGGACGGATTCCATAAACACCAGAGGTCAATCTTTGATTGCTTCTGCAAGTTCTGTAAATTCAACATCCTGAAATAAATTGGTGATAAGGGTAGCAATTTTTTTGCCCAAACTAAAAACCCTTCTTGTAATCGCAAAAACTTATTATTCTCACAAAAAATGCTTATATTTAATGAAAGAGGTGGTTTCGAAATTTGCTTCCGAACCACACTCTATCCAACTAAAATGTTTACTACTAGTTCTTCATGCGCAATTTTAGTTGTTTCCTCAAATATAAAAGACATCAAAATCGCCGCCTTAAATTTAAAACACCGTTTTAATAGGTCTAAAAATAAATTACTACATCTTTGAATGAATCAGTTTATTTCAAAGAAACTTTACCTTGAATTTCAATTTTAACATCTGCTTTTTTCAATAAATTTCCGACTTCGCACCCTTTATCTGCTGCTTCCGTCGCTCTCTGTGCGGATTGAATTTGTTCTTCTGTTGCATCTTTAGATAAAACGATGTGAGGATAATGGATAATTTTAAATTCATTATCAGATATATTTGCCTCTGAGTTCACTGTAAGTTCAGCAACAGGCAGGTTTCTGCTTACAAGTACAAACGTAAGAGTTGCTGTATAACAAGTAGTTACCGAAGAAACAAGAATCTCTTTTGGATTTGCTCCGTTGCCACTACCACCTAAAGATGTAGGAATAGCGATTTTTGTATCAAGATACTCCGCTTTAAGGGTTCCATTCCCTTTTACTCCATCATCCCAAACCGCGTTCACTTTTATTTTCATATCAGCCATGTTTAACACTCCTTCAAATAAATAAATTATATTTATATCTTGTTCGTTCATATATGTTTTTATTCCACAGGTATCGCAAGTTGTTTACGAAAGAGGAAAAATACGGTACAAAACATTTATTACGGTATAATTAAGACCATATTCCGCGCAATTAATGTTGGTTTGATGCTAGACTAAAAAATGAACACGGCAAATTGACACTTTAGGTATTATGTAGCTCTGATCCAATACTTTAACGTCCCAATTGGAGTATCGAGATCCCTCTGCCGCTTATGTAGGTTTTCTGCCTTGCTTCACAACTAATTGAGATGTTTGCATTTTTTCAGAAACAGAAATCCCTTCATCTTTTAGTTGTTTTGTAATTTTAGGGCTTCCATAGATTTTGTCAGACTCAATATGAACTCGCTTAATTTCTTTGGATAGTTTCACTCGCCGTTTAACTTGATCGTTTTGAGGGCGTTTTAGCCAGTTAATTTTTGGTGTATTTTTCTTACATTTGGATAGCCAAAAGCCTACGGAATTAATTCCGTAGGCTTTCGATTATATGAAAATCAGCGAAGAGACTGTAGAATTAGCTTAATGCTTTTACTAAAGCTTCTCCAAATTCTTTAGCACCATCTGGACCATCACCAGTGATAATATCATCATGAAGAACAACATGTTTTTCAACATATGTTACTTTATTCGCTTTTAATTGGTCTTTTTGTACATCTACCGGATAGCAAGTTGCTTCTCTTCCAGTAAGTAAACCTGTTTTAGCTACAGTAACCGCGCCTGCACAAATTCCTGTTACAAGAACTTTATTAGTATACGCTTGTTTCAAGTAGTCTTGTAATTCTTGATTTCCCCATAGATGATCGTTCGTACCAGATCCACCAATAACAGATACAACATCATAGTCAGAAGCAAAAACGTCTGAGAAAATGACCTCTGCAGTTGCTTTACCTTCATAATCCCCTATGATTTCACCTGTTTTTGTACTTGCAATTGTCACATCAATTCCGTTGCTTTCCAATTCCGCTTTTGGTTGAAATAATTCGTCTTCATTGAAACGTTCTGGTGGTATAATTAAAAGTGCTTTTTTACTCATTTGTAGTTCCTCCTCATTAGTGAAAAAGATTTGCCGTTAAGACGACCATTTCATTCTACTGCTTGTTTTCTTCATTGTGAAGAACGCACTTTTTTGTAAGAAGGTTACCGACAGGTTACGATTGATACAAATAAGGAGGTAAAAATTTATGCCAGATACATTTAGAGATGAAGTTAAAGAAAAGATCATAAATGGTGATTATAATTGTGAAAAAGAACTTACCCTATCAATTATAAGTGGTAAATGGAAGATTGTTATTTTATGGCATTTGGGGGTAGAAGGACCACATCGATTCAGTGATCTCCAAAGGCTTTTACCTAAAATATCTCATAAAATATTAACGAATCAATTAAGAGAATTGGTGGAAGATGGAATAGTTCATCGCGAGGTTTATCCAGAAGTTCCACCGAAAGTTGAATATTCCATGACTGAATTGGGGATGACTTTACTTCCTATCGTTGAAATGATGTATGAATGGGGAAAAAATCGGATAGCAGAAATCATAAAAGAAATGGATATCTCGGAATTAAACAATTAAGCATATGCTTACATTTACAATGTTGCTTTACAAAACCTATTAGAAAAGAAGCACCTTCACTTAACTGTAAGAAAGGTGCTTCTTTTCTACCCATCATTAAAAATTAAAATGCACTGTTTTGGTGTAATTCAGTTGAATCTTAAATACATGAAAAGAGACAAAGAACTGGTTAGATATGCTAACCAGTTCTTTTATTTTGCTTTTAGGATTGTTTATCTTGTATTCTCCTGTTCCAGATGTTTACGCATATACAATGGCACGCACTATTGCATTCGTTAGAAATAAGAAGAATCTTGTTAAATATTAGTATTCTCTTGAGACAGCGCCTTAAGATATTGCTTTAACCCGCCAATAATCAAGTCCAATCAGAAAAGAGCTGGATTTAAAGCTCCCATCTAATTTCTTCGAACGCACTATCACTAACAATCCCTCTCCAGTCAGTTAAATAAATAATCTTAATTTCTAATATATTATTATATTACCATAGGATACTTCCATAGAAATTATGCAGTTTGTTTAGCAATGCTTTTTCAACTAACCTGCCGCTTTAGTTTAGGTGTAACATTTCACAATGCATATCTGAGATCAACTTAATGTTTTGGATATAAAAAAATAGACCTTCGTAATGATGGTCTTGTTGAACTAAAGCACCCGTTAGTTGAATAAGAAATTTATATGACTGAAGCCCGTTCTAAATCAAACTCAAACAGTTCTTCTAAATCCTTTACTCCGTTTTTATCAACATAATTCTTTGCTTCTTCTCAAATTTAATTGTTTTCAACTTATCCTCCCAAAGAATAGGAAATAGAAATAAAATATGCTTCATAGGGCTATTAGGTAGGTACATTATTTTAACTACGTTTTTAAAGATAGTTCCAAATGAACAATCAAATTTAGAATTGATAATACTAAATGCACAGGTTGCTAAAATATTTGGAAAGCAATCAAAATTACTTGCACCCACAAATTCAACTCTTAAAGGTATCCTGTTTTCCTCGTATCCAACAGGAAAGTCAGATAGACCAAGCGTAGTGTAAGATAAAATGCCTTCAATATTTTTGTGTTCACAAGAAAGAATATCGACTGAACTTTTATTGTTATCATCCCAATAATTCCAAACATTAGGCTTTCCTTCAAATGCATTAAGTGCTGTCCTAGCAAGAACCTTATTCTCTTCTGATACACTCATTAAAATTTCCCCAATTCTTTTGGTTTAGATTAAATATATCATTACTACTTCTTCCACTAACCGGCTTCGTTAGTTCAATAAGAAAAAAGGCTTTACTCCTTCTTGAAGTAAAGCACTCGTTAGTTCAAGAAGAAACAACACATTTAATATATTTCTCTAGTCTTATTAAGAAAAATTCTAATCAGTGCAATAGCTATTGATATAATTCCTATTAACAAAAAGCTATTGAAGAAAATCTTCAAACCATAAGTTGGAGAATTCGATACTAAACCACTTAGTACCAAGGATAAAACACCGAGACCAGTTAGGAAATACGAAAACTTCTTATAGTTATGTTTGAGTAGAGAATATCCAATTAGGATTAGAAGATACGTACCACTAAGTAACATAAGCAAAGGGAATAAAGGAAAAAACTTAGCTGCATATACAAAATAATCAATAGTTAAAATATCACTTGCTTGCTTAACTGAACCGTTTACCATCTCAGAAAAATAAGTGGTGTATTTCCACTCCAAAGTGTTATTTACAATTTGACTTCCTTCATACCATGCAACATGGATAATAATTTTAAAAGACATTTTTACACCTCCAATATATTTTAAATATTAACAAACTTTCAATTTAAAGGAAAATTTACGGAAATTCTTATTGAACTAACCTGCTGCATTATTTCAATAAGAAAAAGCTACCCTTACAGGCAGCCACTTGTTTAACTAAAGCACCCGTTAGTTGAACAAGGATGTTTATAAAAGTGAATAATAGTCTGCAAAATATAAAAATCCAATCTTCCGTACTAGGAAAGTGTCTAATTCCGTTCCAGTTGCTTTTCAAATGGTGGTTCTGTTAAAAAATATGTTTTTGCATTTAAAGTAGCCAACTTTTCCATTTCAAATTTATCATCAATTTTATTATCAATTATTTCTGTTATTAAAGCTTCTTTTGGATAACCAATTAAGATTACATGAAACCTTAATGCCATTTTCGTTAATGAATGCAACAATATAAAAATAAGGCTTAATATTACTACTATTCTAATTAATTTTTTCAAAATCGCACCCCCTATATTTCTCCTTTTTGAGATATTCTCGAACATACTTTAAAAATCCTTCTTCAACTAAACTGCCCCATTAGTTCAATAAGAAAAAAAGGCTTTACTCCTTCTTGAACTAAAGCACCCGTTATCACAATAGGAATACTCTAAGATTATGCTATTTTCTATAATCCCTCCTGTTAAGAAGGTAATGGTGTGCCTCTGCATTTATATTTAGTTTCGTATATTTTGAACTTAAAAAGCTAACAATGAAATTAATACGTAATTTTACCGTTCTTCCAAAAATGCTTTTTTTATAGAGGTGAGGGATGTACATGTTTTGGAAAATACAATCAAATGAAAATAAGGCTGTTTCTCAATCAAACACAGACTCAGAAATATCAATAGAGACTCTAAAAAAAGCCCTCGTTCAAATGGATGATGCGGAATTTGTGGAGATCACCATTTCTGAAAGTCAAAATGTTGATCTTATCTACATAAGAACCCTGATTGACCAAGAAAGATTAAATGAAAGCATTGTAAAACCTTTATCTAACTGTTCCAAACAATCCATTCAGGAATGTAATGTTCAATCAACAATTAACTCCATTTCCACTTTTAATGAGGCAAAAAAGCAGCTGCTTAATGGATCCGTCTTGTTATTTGACTCTTCGTCAGACCTTTGGTTCGCTATCCCTTTAAAAAATCCACTTGGACGTGCGATTGAACCATCCGATACTGAAACCATCCTTTTAGGAGCAAAAGATAGCTTCAGTGAACAGCTAGAACAAAATATTACGCTCATTCGTAGACGGCTTCCAACACATGATCTGAAAACAGAGAAGTTCACCGTTGGTTCTTTAAGTAAGACAAATGTGGTCTTATTGTACATAGAAGGGCTGACCAATCCAGAATTTGTTTCAACCGCCAAAAAGAAAATTACGGAAATTAATTTTGATCTCTTCTTTGAATCTTCTCAAGTAGCTGCATTCATGGAGGAAAATCAAGACAGTATTTTTCCTCAGTTTCAGCAAACTGACCGACCTGATGTTGTTGCTTATTCGCTAGGATTAGGGAAAATTACGATTCTGGTAGATAATACACCTTTTGCTCTAGTTGCCCCAATTACTATTTTTCATTTGTTCCAATCACCAGAGGATTATATTAATCGATGGGTAGTTGCCAGTTTTTTGCGCATCATCCGATATGTAAGCTTTATTCTATCTATCACATTGATCCCATTCTACGTAGCACTAACAACTCATCACTATCAAATGATTCCTTTACAAACACTTTTCGTCTTGGTGGAGTCAAGGAGCAAGCTTCCGTTCACTCCTTTTTGGGAAGCGTTTATCATGTTGATTTTTATTGAAATTATAAAAGAAGCAAGTTTAAGGATGCCAACAAAGACTGGTCAAACGCTTGGGGTTATTGGGGGCATTGTAATTGGTCAAGCAGCAGTTGAGGCTGGTTTGGCAAGTAAGGTGTTAATTGTCATGGTAGGGATTTCAACTATCGGATCCTTTCTTGTTCCTAATTACCTTGTGACAAAGGCAAATTCATTGATTCAATTCATTCTTCTTGTATTTTCTTCGTTTCTTGGGATAGTAGGGATTGTTCTGGCAATGATTATCATTTTAGCCCACCTTAATGGCTTGTCTTCACTCAAGCAGCCATATTTATCCCCTGTTACCCCTTTCTATGGAAAAGATTGGCTCGACCTATTCATTCGAGGTCCTTTAGTCAAAATGAAGGAGCGCCCAGAACATCTTAAACCACTGAAGAAGAAGAGATATTAAACTAGGAGATGAACTGATGGAAGCCCTTAAATTATTTAATAAGAATGAAACCTTTAACGGGTTCTATGTCATGTTGATGGTAAATCGCCTCCAAATGCTTTACTTTTTTTTGATTATGCCAAGATTTTTAATCCATTCATATATGATTTGGGTGATTATAGTGGTCGGCATATTGTCTCAACTAAACATTCTTCTTTTATCCAAATGGTTTTTAACCCGGTTTTCTAGCGAGGGTTACAACGGATTTGTCCAATTATTCGGAAAAAAACTTGTACGTCTCCTCTCATTCATCGGTTTATTCTTTATCCTGCTTAAACTTTTCGTGATTATGTTAGGATTCTCGGAAATGATACAAATATTTATGTTTCCAGCTACAGATTCAAATTGGCTTATCTTTTTTATACTGTTGTCTTGTTTGTATGTAGCATGGAAGGGTGTTGAAAAAACTATACGCTTTGTTGTAATTTCATTTGTGTGTACATTTTGGATGTTCTTATTCTTTGCCTATTTCTTCTTTCCTCCAATAGCTCAACTCAGTGATTTGTATCCGATTATTCCAATGGAATTAAGTGGAGATTCCTGGAAAGGAATATTATTAATTTTATCTTCATTTTCAGGGCCTGAATTTCTGGTATTTTTGGGACCGTGGTTTAAAACAAATAATAAGACATTTCGTTATTTGTCTTATGGGAATGCTCTAACCGTTATAGAGTATGTATCCTTATATATGGCGTCCTTATTCTATTTCGGTTCCCATTATTTAAGCAAAAGCCCATTTCCAATTGTCACTATGGCCCGTTATTTTCAAAATCCAGTAATTGAACGTATTGATATGGTCATGCTTTCTTTGGAATTATTTAACATCGTCTTTGCGGGTTCAATTTTTCTTCTGTTGTTTTATGGAGCATCTAAAATAGCTACTGGGAAAGCGGATAAACAATCCAGTCGGGTAGGCTTTTTATTCAGTGTATTCATTATTTTAATTGGAATGATTCTTGTGAATGAATGGATTTGGAAGCCAGATGAAAAGCAGGTTATTTTACTTAATCTTCAAATTTTAGCAGGAAGCTTAAGTTATTTAATGGTTCCAATTATAATTATCGTAGCGATGAAGATAAAGGGGGTTAATAAACATGCGACTACGAAAAAAAATGGCTAAAAATTTTTCAATAATATTTATTGCATTATGGTTAACTGGATGTGCCCCTTTTACTGAAAACAACATTATTGAAGAGCTTGCTCCAGTCACATTTTTATCACTTAGTAAAGGGGATGAAGGTAAAATAAAAATCAGTACGATATTGCCTCCTCTAAGTAAAGAAAAAAAGAGTGTAATGACGCATGAAGTAAGCTTAATAAAGGAGGGATTAATGGATTTTAATTTAAACTTCAACCAGGAAATGAAATCTGGGCAAATGCGAATGCTGATAATTAATGAAGACCTTGGAAAAGAGGGAATTATGTCCATTATTAATGTGTTATTGAATGATCCGGATATTTCTTTGAGAATTTATTTAGTTATCGTAAAAGGAAATTTTGAAGAATACTTGGAAAATCAATTGGACAAACAAGAAAATCTTGATTACTCCTTTTACCGAATGCTTAAGCATTATGAGGAAAAAAATCAAGGCGAAATTAGTATTGTTAATCTACATGAATTTAAAAATTTGTTATATACTCCTTATTCAGATCCTTTCTTACCTGTATTCAAAATAGAAAATGACGCTATCAGCTATGAAGGTACAGCCCTGTTTCAAAATGATAAACTAGTTGAAATAATAACAACTTTTGATGATCGCATCTTCCAGCTGTTAAACAAAGGTCACTACTTATCAGTTTTACCGATCCCAGAATTAGAAGTTGTTCTAGGTCATGTTAGGTCTAAAACGAAAGTGGATATTAATAAAAGCTTGTCTACAATGACCTATACCGTGAATATAGACTCAAGAATTGAAGAATATCGGGGAGAAAAGCAAATATTTGAACCAAAGGATTTAGAAGACTTGAAAAAAGAAATCCAAGCCAATCTTGAAAAACAAACACAAGAACTAGTAAAAAAGATGCAAAAATTGAATGTGGATCCATTACAACTAGGCATTCATACATTAAAACCATTTTCAAAACCAATGGATGAAAAAAAATGGATTGAACTATTTAAGAAGATGGACATTAAGATTGATTATCAGTTTAATATTGAGCCATTGACGGATTCAAACGCAAAAAGTTAATTATAATAAAAGAAAAAAAACGCACTCACTTGAATGGTAAAGTCTTTTTAAAAAACTACAGATTGCTAATTAGAGAATAAAAAAAAGGCAATTAAAATCCCTCCGTAAAACCCAATGAAAATACTATAAGTGAAAAATCATTCTAGGTAAAGATTTGAGAAGGACCTTCAACAATAAGATTCCCTTTTACTGCACGTATTTTAAATTCGGCGGAGTTATAAGAAATAACGATCAAATAAGTCGCGTCAAATACCTATGTATACATCATAGCTGCTAGTTGTCCTGTCGAGCAAGCTAAGCGCAGTATGATAGAAGAACAATATGTAATCTAGGAAAAGAGCAATATACGACAACTATCTTGACAAACACTGAGCTATTGTTCACTGTCTCGATTATCTCCGTATAAGTTACAGTGGTATAATTACTTAGTCGCTCACTTTATTCCTCTTCAAGATTTCTATAATAATGCAAAATTTCTCTTCTAAACTTTCATAATGAGGTTCTTCACTTTTACTATTTTCTATCGCTAAAAATGATCTCCATATTTCCTCGATATAATTCTATTCTATTTCTGCGTATTCATGAACTTCAACTTTTTCAAGCATTATCGTCAATCTATTTAAGTAGGTTTGAATACCCATTTCCTCAATATGCTCTGAAAACCAATCATGTCCTCCACTTTCAAGCTCACAAAAATAATTAAACAAAATTAAGAAATTGTTCCTTTTCTCGTCGTCTGTCATAAAAATGTATTCTCCATATGCTGATAAAACAGCTTTCCCAATGTCATCGTTAGTTAGCGATTCACTACGATTTACTTTAATTTTAATAACTAATTATTCTCCCTTATTCTGATTTTTTAATTGAAGAAGCAATATCAAAAACAACATACATTTCAGGAATTTCTTAACGCACCACAACAACTACTTCCCGTAAAATAGTGATTTTTCAATAATTGAGTCGTTGGTTTCTCGAAGATTTTTTAGCTATTCCCTAATTCAACTAAACTACCCCGTTAGTTCAATAAGAAAAAGAGTTACCAATGGCAACCCCATGATTTTTACTAAAGCACCCGTTAGTTGAAGATGATTTAATGATTTAATTATTTATTCATAATAATATTTGTATCTATATATCTTATATTATCCATATAAACTACGAGAAACCACTACCATAAAAAGAGCCACCATCAAAATGGTGGCTCTCCTTTATATCATAAGAGTAAATTACTGGAATGTAGTGGTTGACAGGACGGATCTAAGGCTTCGTGCTGGACGACCTGATAATTTTTCAATGTCCCCCGTAACGATATCGTAATCTCCATTAGAGAAGTTTTGCTGACTACTCACGACTAAATTGATGATCTCTGCCGGAAGTCCCCCTTGCTGAAGCTGATCTTGTAGCGTCTCAACTGGTATTGTGATAAATGAAAGTGGTTTACCGCTAACTTTCGCGATGAGTTCTGCACGCTGTGCACCTGTTAGACTTTCTGGCCCAGTTCCGTTATAAATTGCACCTTCGTGATTATCGCCGAGTAACAAACCAGCTGCTGCAACTGCGATATCATCGCGTGAAACGAATGCGACTTTGCTTTCAGTGAGACCTGAAAGAACGCCATGAGCTAATGACATTTGCGCATCCATGATGAAATACTCAGAATAGTAGTTCATGCGCAAAATGGTCCATTTGCTTGCTTTACGCATCAAATGCTGTTCACTGACAAAATAGTCGTATGCAATATTCGTTTTTTCTGTGTTGCGCGCGCCTGTAGACGAAATAAGGACAATGTGTGGAACACCTGCTTCTACAGCTGCATCAATAGCTGCAATAAATTGTTCTGAACGACGACCAGGTATTACTTCGGACGACGGAATAAGCAGTAAGCGATCCAAACCTTTGTATGCCTCAATCAGCGAAGATGGTTGATCGTAATCACCGAAACGTGCTTCCACGTCTTCAATTGCAATTTTCTCCGGAGTACGCGTGATTGCTACAACACTATGTTGTCCAGCCGCACGCTCCAACAATTCTTTTACCGCTACTCCGCCTAATTGCCCACTAGCACCACTTACACCAATTTTCATAATTTAATTACCTCCAATTTGTTATTATGTTTCATTTTTCTAAAGTTCTATAGCCTTACTTTAACACCTTTCGTTTATACAACACATGTTGTATAATCAATATATCAAGATGAAAAATCGTATGCAATAAACAATTTAACGCATCTATCGCTTAAACGACAGATTGCGAAAAATGTCTATTAATTAGGAGGGAATTTGATGGAAAGACAAATAGATCCCCGGATTCTTCGCACTAGGAATCTTATTATGGAAGCGTTTATTGAGTTATCAATGCAAATGGATTTTAAAGATATAACCATTAAGGATATAACAACTTCTGCAACGGTTAACCGTGCGACTTTCTATAATCATTTTTATGATAAGTACGACTTGCTTGAAAAAGTGTTAAGTGAAAGTATCATGAGGGAGGTTATTCAAGAGGTAAGTACCCATGAGGTAATTAACGAAGATAGTATAAAATCAATACTTTTATCAATTATAAGGTTCCAAACATCAATTAGGAACCAATGTCATCGCAGTTATAAGGCATTTACACCACAAATAGAAACACATTTTAAAAATGTGCTTCATGCTTTCTTTTCAAAATGGGCAAATAAACAATGGCCTAACCAAAATAATACGGATATTGAGGTATTTTCGGTGGCGTTAAGCTGGGCGCTTTACGGGGTAGCAATGCATGGGATGCAAAATCAACAAACAGAACCAGAAAAGTATTTGCAACAATTGATGCCCTTAATTGATACGATGAATAAAGAAGATGCCCATCAAATATAAATTCAACAACTGAATTTATACTTAGTATTTCTCTATTCCAAATTCAATGGAGCCTGTTTTTATATTCAAATAGGCTCTAGATTGTTTCTTAACTATACCTTGTTCAACTAACCTGCTTCGTTAGTTTAATAAGAAAAAAGAGTTGCCTAAGTAACCCATGTTCTTTACTAAAGCACCCGTTAGTTGAATAAGAACAAGGACGCTTATTAAACAATCGTGCCCGTTTCTGGAATTGCAGTCACTGCGATACTGCCTTTCATCATACTTCATTGTCATATGTAACTTGAACAATTTGTTGTTCACCATTCTTCTCAAAAAACTTATAAGTCTTCATTCCGATTTTTTCTGCAACTTTTTGTGAGGGAATATTTCTTAAGGTCGTATAAGAAAATATTTTGGAATAGCATAAGACATTAAATGCATATTCCTTACAAGCCGAGGCAGCTTCTGTTGCATATCCTTTATTCCAATATTCCTTAATAATGTGAAAACCGATTTCTGGTAACTTCTCGTTATCGATGTTCTGCATTGTTATTCCGCAATCACCAATAAATGTATCCCCTTCTTTTAATATAACTGCCCACAGACCGTGTTTATCTCGCTTATAGTTTTCCAAGTTCCATTTAATCCAGTTCTTAACTTCTTCATCGGTAAAAGGATGAGGGTAATATTGCATGGATTCCGAATCGGAAAGGACCTTTGATAATTCGTTTTTATCATCCATTACTAACTCCCGCATGTATAATCGTTCCGTTTCGATTATCTTCAAAATGGTTCCCCCTCTAAATATGTAATCTTTTTTACTCCACAATATGGTCCGATTGTGAATCCAAGTTAAACAACACTCTTAAACTAACCTGCCGCGTTAGTAAAAATATACCCTATGTCTATAATTCTATTAAGTTGGCAATAATCCTTTTAATAGTATTATTTTAGGGGGGAATGGAATTGTTACTGTCAAAAGCATGGGCTTCGTTTGAAGCGGATAAGCGAATAGAGGGCTTTTCACCACAAACATTGAAAGCCTACCAGTTACAGTCTTCGCTACTAATTGATTATTTTAAAGATGTAGAGATAGCATTACTGGATACAAATCAACTAAAGGAATATCTTGCTATATCCTGTAAGCATTTAAAACCAGCCAGTCTTGCACATCGTAATCGCTTTATGAAATCATTTTTTCGTTGGTCTCATGAAGAAGGTCTTCTTAGTAAGAATCCAACTTCCAAGATTAAAGAACCCAAAGTAGGGAAGCGGATACCCAAGTATTTAACCGAACGGGAGATTGAACACCTTCGTGAATCCTGTCATTCCCCAATAGAAAAAGCAATTTTTGAATTCATGTTTTCTACCGGTTGTCGAATTGGCGAAATAGTTTCCTTAGAAAAGAACCATATTAATTGGTCCAATCAATCCGCAATTGTGAGAGGAAAGGGAAGTTTATTTTAATACACGTTGTGATATATGGCTTAAACGCTATATGGAAAGCCGTAATGACCATAATCCATAATCCAGCAATCTTTGTAACTGCAAGACAGCCACATAAAATGAGTGTCGCCCAAATGAGATACATCATCAAGCGGATCTCCAATCGTGCGGACATTAATAAAGAGATTCACCCACACCAACTTAGACACAGCTACGCAACTCATTTGATGAATAATGGAGCTCCTATTGAAGTCATACAAAGTCTTATGGGGCATGAGAAAAGTGAAACAACTAGGATCTACGCTCAATTAAGCAAGGCTAAGGAAAGAGTATTATCAGAAATACTTTTAAATATAAAGGAGCAACGTCATAATGACGTTGCTCTACTTGACTAACTCACCCGTTAGTTGAATAAGGTTTGTAATTAGTTGAATTTAAAAATGCTGATGAAATAATCTTCTTCAGGAAAATCACCTAGATATTCAAAACCATTATTCAAATAGATTTCTATTAACTTTTTATTTCCTGCCCAACAATCTAAATACATCGTCTTATTTCCTTCCTTTGCAAAAGAACAAGCAAAGTCCGTTATTTCGGAACCATAATTATTACCTTTGTATTCTGGTAAAATGGCAATTTGAAACAAGTAATTACATTTAGAATCAATTGTTAATTCACTTAATGCATCTATGTCCTTTATACAAAAAGTCCCAACTATATCTTCATCTAATAATAATACATACGCATAATTATTTTTTATTTCGCTTACAATTTTATTTATATCCCAAGGGTAATCCCACTGGTAAATCCCCTTTTCTTGCAAACCTAACGTGGCCATATTTAATACATTCACGATTTGTTGCTGATCGTTTGACGTGGCTATTCTAATTTTCACTTGTTTTACTCCTATCTTCTTCATATTCAAATATGTCACTCGTTAGTTAAACAAGAAAAAGTGCTGTACATCTTTAACAAACAACGTGAATTAGTTTTAATATATAGCAATCCCTTTTATCAACAAGAAACACTAACTTTGCTTTTCATTAAGAATGAGATCAAATCTTTGAAACATCTCCTTAACATCCGGATGTATTTGATTGTTCTCTTCAATGATCAAATCATCTTTTCCCATTTCTTTGAACACATTGTGAATTGACCTTAACTGATTCATTTGCATTGCTGTTGGGGGATTGTTAACCATTTGGTTTAGCAAATCAATCGTGCTATCTAAAGAAACATTTAGCTCGCGATTGAGCTCCAAGACCATCTCTAACAAATGTTGAGCGTTTCCAATATCAACTAAGATCGGCTCAATAATTGCCATTCTCTCTTCGGGATTCTGAAGAGAATTTTCACTCGCTTCTAAAACCACTAACGTTTTATCTGTAAAAGCTATTTCCATGAGTTTAAATGCGTCCTCAAAAAAAGCAAAGGAGACAGGTTGATTATATTGATCATTCATATTCTCTTTTTTGTAAAAGGTTTCTTTTTGATATCCCTTTTCTTTTTTATCGTAAGTGAATTTTTGGATGATTATATTAGAGTGCTGCGTCATATGCATCACAATCCCCGGCTTCCCATCAAAGGTTGTCGTACTAAAATCCAGTGATCCTAATTGAATATAATCATCAAAAAGCGGATAAGTGATTTCACCATCCTTCACTACCAACAACCAGTTCTGTCCATCATCCCAGGCGAACGAGTCATTCTCCATTATTCCCACATTCACATACAGCTCGATTATTTCTTCCTTACCATCTCCATCAATGTCAAATGTTTTTTTCTTATAAAGTGTTTGTGGATACTTTTCAATATCTTTGGCTGGAATCATAGAATAATCATTGTTCACTTGTTGATTCATTGCTAAATCAAGCGCCTTCCTTTCCTCCTCTATAGTATTTAAAAGAGTATCATTTTCTAATGACATCTGGTCGATTTGCTTTTTTAAATCATTAATATCTTTAGTCTGATCCGTATTTGACTGAGCAGTGCAACCAGCAAGTATACCTACTAAGCATAAAATTGCTAGTAAAAGTCTTCTCATTTTCAATCCCCCTATATGGCCTTTAATGAAAAATCGGCGCATAATCTTTGTTCAAGAATTGCCACCGTTAATTCAACAAAGAAATCCCTTAATCGAAAACTCCATATGTGCGTTTTCTTATTTGTAGTAATCTATTCTTTCTTGTAAAGTACCTGTATGAAACTCAAACTTATGACCATCTGGGTCAGTGAATAGCATCCAATACATTTTTATAAAACTCAATAGAAGTTTCTAAATCAGAAACTGAAAATAAAAATTGATTAAGTCCTTTTATCGACACCTTTATCACCTCAAAAAATAGTGTTTTTATTAAACTAAGAAAACAGAGACACCTAAGCATCTCAATGATCTTTCACTAAAGTACCCGTCAGTTCAAAAAAAGTAAAACAAAATCGCTACCGCAAAACTTGGAACTGCAATCAAAGCTGAGCGAAAACTAACATTATTTTTTTGATTTCTATCTTCGACTGTTTCAGTCGCTAAGTTTGCCCTCATTCTATCTCCACTTACTAATACACCCGAAAAAATGAATGATATCACAATAAAAAACAACCCAATTCCACCTGTAATAGTAGTTACCATTTCAATATCCCATATCACAATAGATGCTAATACACCTACCAAAGATAGAAGAATTCCAAGTAATAAATATTTCATTTTTTCTCCCCTAATGTTTACTACGATTGTGTATAAAAAAGTTATAGTTATTGAACTAAACTGCTGCGTTAGTTCAATATGAAAAAAGGCTTTACTCCCTCTTGAAGTAAAGCACCCGTTAGTTGAATAAGAACTGAAGGTGTTGAGATTAATTACAACTATTTTATCTCTCCAAAAGTAATTTTCATGCTGGGGGCGTATATTAAAGAGGAATCCATATTAAAAACTTGTGAAAACAACAGTTCAGCCTCAAATTGTTCCTGTGCTTCCTTCAATGTAACCCCACGTTTTATTAACCTTTCAATAAACTGATCTTTATTTACAGGTTCTCCACCTACCCCTTCTTCTTTAAGCGAATAAAACAATTTTTGCTTATCTTCTTGATTCTTATCGGGATGGAGAAAGTTAACCTTATCACTGACTCTGCACTCGATGTTCTTCACGCCCAATTCAGATAGATATTGTGGCACTTTTGCTCCAATATTTCCGTCATTTCCAGTTTTATTTGTACTCTCTTCGAATAATTTCTGAAGAATACCAAGTGGAACAATTTGTGATTGTTTATACCCTTCGAGTTCGTATGATGACATACCTGAAATCCAGTGTGGTTCAAAACAAATTATTTTTCCATCGTTAACAATAGAATTTACCATTCTTTGGAGCATTTTTTTTGGTTCGGACATGTGTAATAAAAAAGCATGGCAAACAGCAATGTCGTACTTATTCTCTAATTCAATCCCATTAGTATCTGCTACAAAGAATTCAGTTTCATACGGAAGATTATGAAAGTACTCTATCGCTTTATTAATAAGTTCTTGTCCTTTATCTATTCCTGTATATTTGGATCCTTTTGGTAAAAGAGGTAATAGTTTGAGTCCTAAATATCCATATCCACAACCAAAATCAATAATGTGTACTGGTTTAGAAATCTTCCAAACGAAATTTACTAAAAATTCTAAATAGTCATCATTATAATATAAATCTCTCGTTCTTTTGAGGTATTCCAGTTGGGTATCCCAATAATACTCCTCCATTTAAGTCCTCTCTTTCTTTCTTTTTAAGGAAGATATTCTATACAAACTCTATAATTCCTTCTTCCACTAACCTGCTGCGTTAGTTTAATAAGAAAAAGCTCCCCATACAGGCAGCCACTTGTTTAACTAAAGCACCCGTTAGTGAAAAATCATAATTCAGGCTTACTATTTTTTTCCGTGGCATTCTTTAAAATCTTGAAGAAATCATCACAAAAAAATATGCAGGCTATTAAAGAAAAAATTGCAGTCCCCAAAGAAATAGTTCCAGTAACAACGTTATATTTATTTTTCTTTCTCAGCTTAAACATTAAAAGTAATCCCGTGATCGTTGACATAAGAAAAATTATAAAAAAACCGATAGGCACAATATACATTTACTTCCCCCATTTTTATGGCTTTTTGTTAAAAACTAACCTGATTCGTGAGTTCAATAAGAAAAAGGCTTTACCCCTTCATAAAGTAAAGCACCCGTTAGTTGAAATAGAAATATTTTATATTTCCTCTTTACTTGAAACCATTTACCCAAAACCAATAACGACCAGTGTTTTTTTTGTTGTTTGCGATAAACATTATAATAGGAATAATTAATAATATAAGATATAAAGCAATAAATGTTGATGATTGAAGAATTTTCTTCATCTCAACTATTGTCATACAAATCATTAACGTTCCTAAAAATAAATAAGGAAAAATTAACCCTCTTTGATAAGATTGAAACTTTTCCTCGCCTAAAATAACTCTAGTTTTTTCAGGTAAAAAATAGTCCTTCTTCATTAGGTGGCTAAACCCCATAACTAGCACTGAAATTCCAAGAAATATACCTGTAATTGTTTTTACCCCCCTTTCTTTTGAATAACCAACAGCGTTAATTCAATAACAAAAAACTTCATTCTTTCTTAAAGTAAAGCACCCGTTAGTTGAATAACTAAGCTTATTTGTGATCCTCAATAGTTTCAATATCACTAAGAAAAATTAAACCATTTCTTTTTATCGTGTATCTTACGAAGTATACCTTTTCTTTCTGAATTAAATTCATTACCATTGGTTCCCTAACAATTACTTTAATCTCTTCTTGATGTCCCACTGGGGAATTGTGGTTAAATCCCTTTATCCATGCTTCATTGTTATCGTTAGAATAACCTTTTTCAGTGACAGTAAAATCAGTTACAGTTAACTCAAACGAAAAAGAATTATAAATTAAAAAAACAATCAAAAAGGCAACAGAAATTGTTATAGTTGACAATAAAATTCTTTTACTCTTCATAAAATTCCCCTTCCTTCACTCCTGCCGCGTTAGTTCAATAAGAAAAGTTACCCTTACGGCATCCACTTGTTTAACTAAGCACCCATTAGTCTAAGTAGAATCTATTCTCATATCCTTAGTTTGACTAACTGCATAATCGAAATTTAAGTGTAGAAAAAAGAATATATCAATAAAACAAAAATCCCTATTATTCCTGCGACAATAAATGGAGTTCCGGAAACTGGTCTTCTTTTAATTCGAATGTAAAAACCGGTCAAGATATACATACAACAGAGTACTAATCCAATAATCAATAATATAGGTTTCATTTATCCATCTCCAAACTTGAAGTAAGCAACCCTTTTGCACAAAAATTTACATATATTAACTTATTCAACACAGTAGCAAAATAACCTTCTTCTTCAACTAAACTGCTTCGTTAGTTCAATAAGAAAAAATAGAATATTTTTTTATATTTCACTTCACACCAAAATCGCAAATATTTTTTAGTTTAAAATTACGGTACAATACAAAATCATTCCACGAAAAGGTCCTGAACATGGGTCTTAGTCCAAAACCAATGATAAATACAATGCGTGTTATGAAGAACGGCAAATGCCTGCCGGTTCACGCCATTAAAGCAATCTTTTTTGAATTTCCGGTTTGAATTGAAAAGTGGATAGGATACAGTGAATTAGACAATTCTGATTGATGCTGTGTAATACACAACAATAACAATTCATCCAGAAGAATATACATACCTGAGAAGATAAGACGCCCCCCAGCTGCCCTTTCTTTTTTTAAAACCTTGGATTCGATAGGAATAACAAAAAAAGTTAACTAGTAAGAACTAGTTAACTTTATAATACGGTTCCACTCAATAGTCCATTGAAGAACTTAAAGTGCAAGACTCTTCAAATAGTGGAAATCAGCTCGAAGTTTTTTAAAATAACAAGTCATTCCAAAAGGAGTTCTTCCTCGTACGTCGTTGGTTTCGAGAAGTACGACGTTGCCTGCTCTCGCGTCGCTGGTTTCGAGAAGTTCGACGTTGCCTGCTCGTGCGTCGCTGGTTTCGAGAAGTTCTACGTTCCCTGTTCGTGCATCGCTGGTTTCGAGAAGTTCGACGTACTCTGCTCGTGCTCCGTTGGTTCCGAGAAGTACGACGTTGCCTGCTCGTGCATCGTTCGTTACTAATAGGATCCTGGTGCATGAAGTGACCTAGCCCTGAGTTGTTAGCCATTTGTACTGCATTTTGTATAAGTGACATATTCAAACCTCCTTTCATCTTTATTAGAGAAAGAAGGTATATTCCTTATTCAAAAAGAGTCAAACCCATGCCTCTGCACTTTTCTTTCCCTTATCGTAAAATATGAGATTGTACTACAGATGTTAGAGACAATCGCATAGTTTCCGAAAGTAAAAAATAAACTCTATATCTTTTTATGAATCTTACATTTTTGTTTTACACGAATAATTTAAAAATGAAAGGAAAGAATTCACGTGGATAACGGCATAATAATACCTGAATATCAGCTTTTTATAAATCCTTTAGATTTAATTGAATTTCGGAAAGATATATGGTGTGACGATCCTATCTCAGCTAAGCTAACGATTAACAAAAGAAAGTATGATATTGATATCGCCTATCGTGGCTCCCATACTCGGGATTTTCGAAAGAAGTCGTATCACATCTCGTTTTATAAGCCAAGTACGTATAGAAATGCCAAAGAAATTCATATCAACGCAGAATATAAAGATCCTTCTCTATTAAGAAATAAATTATCGCTAAATTTTTTCAATGAAATAGGGTGCTTATCTCCAAAGTCCCAATTTGTATATATGAAATTGAATGGGGTAAATGAGGGGCTTTATTTGGAATTAGAATCAGTGGATGAGCATTTCCTTATGAATCGCCAACTACCTCTAGGACCAATATACTATGCGATTGATGGCGATGCTAACTTTTCGTTGATGAGTGATCTTGATAAAGAAGTAAAGAAATCACTTAAGCTTGGCTATGAACTAAAATATGGCACAGAGCATGATGAATTATATTTACAAAAAATGATTATTGAAATTAATACGATCTCAAAAGCTGAATTTGATAATGAAATTGTGAAATACATCCATGTTGATCAGTATCTTAGGTGGTTGGCTGGCGTTGTTTTCACCCAATATTTTGAAGTTTTGTTCATAATTACGCATTATATCAGAATAGCGAGACTAGGCTATTCGAAGTCATCCCGTGGGATTACGATGCAACATGGGGAAGGGATGTAAACGGGAAAGGGATGGAGGAAGACTATTTACGAATCGAAGGATTTAATACGCTAACCGCAAGGATTCTCGATGTGAAAACATTTCGACGTCAACACAAAAACTTGCTAGTAGATATTTTAAACAACAAATTTAATGTAAACTATTTGAAACCGAAAATACAAGGTATGTATAAATTAATAAGACCTTATATTCAAAAAGATCCTTATAAAAAGACGATATCCATTTATTTGATAAGGAACCAAAGTATATATTGGATATTATTGAAGCACGGGCGAAATTTATAAGAGGGAAATTAGATACATTAGATTAAGTTGTTTCATTATCTTACCAACCCCTCTTTCCATTTGGTAAGGGGTTTGTTGTCGCTTGAATTAGCACGCAATTACCTCTACAGTAAAGAAAGGTATGTCGTTTAAGTGGTGTTCTTCTATGTGGTCTTTTTCATTACAAAAGCACCCGTTAGCCATCCATGCAGCAAAAAAATGCTGCACCACAGAGGATGAAAATTGTTTCAGAACGGGTATAGATTAGTATTGGATAAATGCTTTTTCTGGGTCTCTTTTGTTATGCAATTTTATAGATTTTGAGCATTTTTAAATTTTCATGGGTAGAAAGGAACAAAACATTTTATAGTGTTCTTAATGGTCTATTTTTTTGAAATAATTATAAATCTTTTTTAGCTTTTTCAGCTGTTTTCCCTTTGGACTTTCCATATTTCCAAATTCAAAGAACTTCACTTTCTTGATTCCTACAAAATTAAATAAGGCCCTTTTCATTAGAATTTTATGTGCATTATTCAACCATAGAAATGGATAGTGAGTAGGTCCCTTCATGGTAGACACACATACAACAGACTTTCCTTTCAGAAGCCCTTCTGGGAAAAGTCCCTGCTTATCTTTATAGGCAAAATTGGAGGCAAATAATTGATCAATATATCCCATAAGCATTGCTGGGGGGCGTCCCCACCAAATTGGATAGATAAAAACAATCTTGTCAGCCCACGTAATTTGTTTTCTATATTTTTCAATACTAGTATCAGTATGCATATCACGTCTTCGTTTTTGCTCGTTAAAAACTAAAAGTGGATTAAATCCCTCTTCATACAAATCTAAAACCTGTATCTCCTTTATCTTGGGATTTTCATTACTTCCTTTAATCACTTTTTGTAAAAATGCATAATTTAAACTATTTTGATTAGGATATGTGTAGATTATTAACATCTTCATAACGCACCTCTTATTTATCATTTGATAACTTTATAGTAGCACCCGTTACTTTAACAATTCCCCTCAAAAATACTGACAAATCATAACCAACCTTTTATATAAGCAACTAATCATAAAATTGCGCTATTCCATCAACAAGAAAAATAGGAATAGCGTAACTTAACTTATTATTTTCATTGCTCTGTTTACTTTTATCACTCATTAAATTCCCATCTCTTTTTAGTAATCTATACGAATATATTTGGTAAATGTTTCGAATTTCTACTCTGTATGTAGCGATGACTATTTTTTTAATTTATTTATACTAAACTGCGCAGTTAGTTTAAGTGTAACATTTCACAATATCTAAAATTAAATGATTTAATGTCTATCAATCTTCTATTTTCGGAAATAGAAATTGAATGACAAATTCCTCCCCATACTTGGACTCAACTTCAATTCAAATCTGCAATTCATCGCATAATTTCTTTACAAGATACAGTCCTATTCCAGTAGACTGTTTTCTGTTAGGATTATCTCCTGTAAATCCTTTATCAAAAATGAAAGGTAGATCAGAGCTAAGCACCCCTATACCAAGTTAAAAGGGGGTACTATGATTCCATGTCCAATACTGTTCTTACTCCTTCTGCTACCACTTTTAATCTTTTTATTGGGTTATCTCTTTTACCATCAGGAAAAATAGCTAATGCTTTTAACTCTTGTTTTCCGTTGTCCCAAGTCCATTTTTTAAATTCCAATTCATCGATTTGTTTTTTTGAAGGAATGTCTTTCCCTTTCCATTCACATATTTCGAAAAGAGGATATTTATCTCCAGTCCATTGTTCAATAATGCGGATGACTTTAAGGATAATATAATCCCCTGACAATAATTCATAGCTAATGTCATCACCAGCTTTTAAAATGTATCAGCGACAAACCTCTTTGGAACTTTTTTAGCCTGTGGTTGTGGGGAATTTAATTGTTCCTTTAATTTTAGGAGAACAGCTTCACGTTTCTTCATTAATTTCGGGTCTTCTTCCCGTCGTTCAAGGTCAACACCATTATCAATAATTTCAATTGCTTTGTCTTTCACTTCCTCTTGCAGTCTTCCTAATTTCATTGTATTAAAGCGAATGACAACCAAAAGGCAGTAATTTCTTCATCATCTAACTCGGTTTGGAATTCTTCAATTACTATTTTACTAGCTTCTTCATTCGAATAATTCCCCCCAATAAATCCTTATATCTAAAGCTAACATCTTCAGCTATATCATTAGATAATAACGCTACTCCCCAATTACTCACACTATCAACTCCTGACTTTACAATTTACTGTTAGAAAATGAAAGAGATTCGAATTTTCTTCTTCAACTAAAGCACCCGTTAGTTTAAGTGAAACGATTCACAATCTTGCTTATTATAAATATTAATTGGGTGTAGATTATTTTGTAATAAATTATTAATTATTTGCTTTAATACCTTTGGTTCCCGTAAGTCCTCATTCTCAAATTTTACAAGGTCATTTACCTCAATCCACTTACTGTCAGAAATTTCATCTTCTTCGAGGTTTATAGATCCTCCAGTAACCTTACCAATAAAATGAAATAGAATAACTTGTTTATTTGTACTACTGATAAAATTGTATACACCAGTAGTCCCAATCAGTTTTACGTCTAATCCAGTTTCCTCTTTTACTTCCCTCCGAGCTGAATAGAGAATGTCCTCACCATATTCAATACGGCCACTCGGAAAATTCCACTGTTCAACAGCAGCAGGTTTATTTTCTTTTATAATCAAGACTTCAGCTTTATTAAAGATTGATACGCTTGCTACTAAAATAATTCCATCTTGCGACATCCATTTTCCCCCTATTTAACAAACTTACATATGTGACTATTCTCGTTTGAACAAACGTACATTTTAAATACAAATAGAAGTTATCGAATCAACAACTCCTTATTCAATATCATCCGAAGAAGTTAATTTTAGAAATTCCTCAGCATCTCTCACACATATTTCCATTCCTTTTTCCCAGAATTTCTCCGAAGTAATATCTTCTCCTAAATGTTTCATAACTAAATCTTCTACGGTCATACTTCCTGAATCACGAAGTAAGTTCAGATAATCCTTTTCAAACTCTCTTCCTTTCTCCTTTGCCTTTGCAAAGATACCTAAAGCAAATAAATACCCAAAAGTATATGGAAAATTATAAAAAGGAGATTGCGTAATATAATAATGTGGTGTCCATACCCACGAGAAAGTGGATGGCTGTTCTAGTGATCCATCATATGCTTCATGTATTGCTTCTCCCATTAACTGAGTTAGACGCTTTGATGAAACAATGCCTTCTTTACGCTCTTCATAAAATCTCTGCTCGAATAAAAATCTCGAATGAATATTCATAAAGTTCATGACACTTCGTTTTAATTTTTCATCTAAAATAATCAATTTATCTTCTTTTGATTTTGCCTTTTTCATTGCCGCATCAAAAATAATCATTTCTGAAAAGGTTGAAGCTGTTTCGGCAACGCTCATAGGATAACGTTTATTCACCCCATTAACAGACTTCATAGCATGATTATGGAAAGCATGACCCAATTCATGAACTAGAGTTAACACATTTAAGAAAGTACCCCCAAATGTCATAAAAACTCTTGATTCACCTGTAAGCGGAAAACCTGCACAAAATGGAATAGCGGACTTATTACCACGGTCTTCGGCTTCTATCCAAGCTCCATGGAAAGCTTGCTTAACGAAACCTTCTAATTCGGTTCCAAACTGACTAAAATGTTCCGTAATTAATATAACCGCTTCGTCGTATTGTATCTTTGGATTGCTATTGGTAACGGGGGCCCAAAAGTTATACGCTTTCAAACTAGAATCACCCATCATTTCAGCTTTTCGATTCAAGTAATTCGAGAAAGGTTTTTTATATTTACTGATCACTGACCACATCGCATTCATTGTTTCTTCCTTCATTCTGTTCTCTTTCAAAGGTACTTCTAATACACTATTTACTCCAGATTTTTTATATACTTGTAAACGGAAGCCAGCAATGTGATTTATTATTTTTGCAAATAGTTCTTCTTTTTCTTCCCATATAGATTCTAAAGCATAATGAGATTCTTTACGCACTACCTCATTAGGATGAGCTCGTAAGTTAATTGCTTGGCCTACTGATAGATTCTTTTCTTTTCCATCAACTTGAACATTTACGTTAATACTACTTATTAGTGCATTATAAAAATTACCCCATGCATGATACCCATCAGCCATTAAATCAGATCTTAAATTTTGCTCTTCATCTGATAGAAGCTTATCTATATTTTCTCGCCAATCATTTAAAATAAATCTATAATCTTCTAATTCTTTAGTTTCAATTAAACTTTCCCATATATCTTGCTTTATATTTGCTAATCCTATTTTCACCTTGGATAATTCATTTTCAAAATAGGACTCTAATTGAGACACTTTTCCTCGCAAAGTAGCAGCATCTTGATCCTTTGTATTTTGTGCAAGAAGACAAGTGATAAATGAATTAGCTTGTGAAAAGTTGATGCGAACTTCTCCAACATATTTCACTAAATTTCCTAAGTTAGCAGCTTCATTTCTTGCAATTGAAGTATTAAATGATTTAACACATCCTTCTATATCGCGTACAAGAACTTCCAATTGCTTTATATGATTTAAAAATTGATTTGATTTGCTTCCACCTTGAAAAATCTTATCCAAGTTCAAATTTCCTTGATATCCCATTTTCTCCATCGTCTTCCTCCTAGAATCATGTGTATTAGCTTTATACCAAACATACATTCCTACTTTAGCATATTATGGAATATTAGAGGCAAAAAAATTCACAGTCTATCGCCGAAATCTTCGTGATGTTTTGGACAAAAAATAGACCATCGAATTGATGGTCTTGATTAACTAAAGCACCCGTTAGTTGAATTAGAATACTAATCCAGAATTCATTTATTCTCTTACTAATTCCTCTAAAATACTAAAAAAACCTTTATCATCTTC
>NZ_JBIWER010000010.1:0-56682 GCF_044762655.1 Psychrobacillus sp. NPDC096623 | reverse complement strand
ACTTAAAAAGCTCATTTTGTTTTGCTGGCATCATCATTAAATGATGTCAAATTTGTTTGCTATCAGACTAACTAAGTTAATCTTTCAAGCTATATGTCTTAACGTTTTGCATGTTCAGTTTTCAATGTTCAATTCGTTATGTCGTTTTGGCGACTTTAATATCATATCAAATCCTGATATCGTTGTCAACAACTTTTTTTAATTTGTTTTTTGTGTAAGTCACTAATGAAAATGACAACTTGATAACTATACCACCTGCAAATCGTTATGGCAAGTGCTTTTCTCAACTTTTTCTAAAAAAACTTGAAAGAACAATACACATACAATATATAGTAGGAATATAAAAAGCGAGCTACTACAAATAGTAATAACTCGCCATCTACATTCGCCTATCTTAATCTTTATGACGCATTGTTGGGAATAATAGTACATCGCGAATAGATGCAGCATTAGTTAATAACATTACTAAGCGGTCTATTCCTATACCAAGACCACCTGTTGGCGGCATTCCATATTCCAACGCTTCTAAGAAGTCTTCGTCCATTTCATGAGCTTCATCGTTACCAGCTTCTTTTTCCGCCATTTGCGCTTCGAAGCGCTGACGTTGATCAATAGGATCATTTAACTCAGTAAATGCATTTGCATGTTCACGACGAACTATGAATAATTCAAAACGATCAGTAAAGCGACCGTCTTCTGGATTTTTCTTCGCAAGTGGTGAAACTTCTACTGGATGACCGAAGATGAATGTTGGTTGAACTAATGTTTCTTCTACTTTTTGTTCGAAGAATTCATTTAATACATGCCCTACTTCCATAGAAGGTTTAACTTCTACTCCATGTTCCTTAGCTAATGCGTGTGCCTCTTCCTTCGTTAGCTCTTTCCAGAAGTCCACACCGGTAGTTTCTTTCACTGCATCCGCCATATGCCAGCGTCTCCAACCTGGAGCAAGATTAATCTGATCTTCGCCATAAGTTACAGTGGTAGACCCTAATACATCTTGCGCTACATGAGCAACTAAATTCTCGGTTAAATTCATAATATCATTGTAATCAGCATACGCTTCATACAGTTCAATCATTGTAAATTCAGGATTATGACGTGTTGAAACTCCCTCATTACGGAATACGCGACCAATTTCATATACTTTCTCTAATCCACCTACTATAAGGCGTTTTAAATGTAATTCAATTGCGATACGCATATATAATTCCATATCCAATGCATTGTGATGAGTAATGAAAGGACGTGCTGCTGCTCCGCCCGCTATTGTATGTAGCATTGGCGTTTCCACCTCTAGATATCCTTCGCCATCCAAATAGCGACGGATAGCACGGATTATACGACTTCTAGTAATAAACGTATTTTTACTTTCTTCACTTGTCATTAAATCTAAGTAACGTTGACGGTAACGTTGCTCTACATCTTTTAAGCCATGGAATTTCTCAGGCATCGGGCGTAGAGATTTTGTTAGGAACGTAAACTCAAGAGCTTTAACAGATAACTCACCAACTTGTGTACGGAAGACATTACCACGGACACCAACGATATCTCCAAGGTCAGCAGTATTAAATAACTCATATGCTTCTTCACCGATTGCATCTTTACGAACGTAAATTTGAATTTGTCCACCAAGATCTTGTATATGAGCAAATCCCGCTTTACCTTTTCCACGTTTAGTCATAATGCGGCCGGCAATAGTCACTTCATGTAATGTTTCTTCTAATTGTTCTTTTGTAAATTGTTCATATTCATTAACTACTTCATTACTTAAATGCGATCGATCGAATTTACTTCCAAAAGGGTCTAATCCTTTTTCCTGTATTGCAGTCATCTTTTGTCTTCTCACCAAAAGTTGATCGTTTAATTCTTCTAAGTTAGACATGTTCGTCACTCCTCCACTACCTATTATCCGTAGTTACTTTTTTCACGTTGCATTTATTGTACACAATTTCTGCATTCTAATCATCTTTTTCTAACAGAAGATATTTTTTATATTATTCTGATTGTTTTTCGAAACGGAAAAAGCTGCCACGTATAGTGACAGCTCTTTGTTTCATCGATGATTAAATGACAATAGATTTTACCTCTTCATACTCATAAGTAGATTCTTTCCCAAAGTCACGTAAATAATCTCTTAAATCTTTTGCCGTTTCTGTTTGGTTAATCACGTTTCTTGCTATACCATTTCCACGAATCCCTTTTAAATACCAAGATGCGTGTTTTCGCATTTCTCTAACTGCTATTTTTTCGCCCTTTAAAGCTACTAAGCGATCAAAGTGTAGTAAGCATACATCCATCTTTTCCTGGACAGTTGGCTCTGGTTTTAAAAGTCCAGTTTCCAGATACTCTACTGTACGGTAAATCATCCATGGATCGCCTAGGGCTGCGCGACCGATCATAACACCATCTACACCAGTTTCATCTAGCATGCGTTTCGCGTCCTCTGGTGTATTGACATCTCCATTTCCGATAACAGGAATATTTACTGCCTCTTTCACTTGACGTATCAAATCCCAGTTTGCATGTCCTTCATACATTTGAACGCGTGTACGACCATGTACAGCTACTGCTGATCCACCAGCACGTTCGATTGCTCGGGCATTTTCCACCATATAAAGATGTTCTTCATCCCAACCAGTGCGCATTTTAACACTCACTGGTTTTTTTACGTTATCTACTACTGCCGCTACCATTTCATAGACCTTGTTAGGGTCTAGAAGCATTCTTGCTCCAGCTTCACATTTAATGATTTTGTTTACAGGGCAACCCATGTTGATATCAATAATATCCGCTGACGTATGTTGGTCAACATATTTAGCTGCTTCGACAAGTGTTTCTTTTTCTCCACCGAAAATTTGAAGTGACAGTGGATTTTCACGCTCGTCAATATAAAGCATACTTAATGTTTTTTCGTTTTTCTGTACAATCCCTTTATCCGAGATCATCTCCGCATATACTAAGCCTGCTCCAAATTCTTTTACTGTCAATCGGAATGCAGAGTTACAAATACCAGCCATTGGTGCTAATACTACTCGATTATCCATCACATGATTACCTATTTTAAACGGTTTTGTTGATGCATTTGTCATTATTATTCACCTACCTTTGTTTCTCCTTTTAATTCTTCTACTTGTATATGAAGGATAGAAGCAATTTTTTCTAGTTGCTCCTTACTCGGAATTCGTTTACCTTGCTCTATTTGACCGAGTATAGACACAGACATATCCATTTCTTTTGCAAGTTCAACTTGCTTCACCATTTTTAACCTGCGAAATGCACGAATGCGTCGACCCCATCGAATGTTTTCCATAAATGGACGCCTTCTTTCTGAACATGCGCAACATCTGCTATTAACTGCTTAGATTGTGGATCTACTAAATTCGCTTGTAATTCCACAAGTGGTATAAGCACGAAGCCTCTTTCCATCATCCGTGGATGCGGAATAATAAGGTCTTCCGTTTTCATATTCTCTTCATTATACAACAAAATGTCAAGGTCTACTGTTCGGGGACCCCAATGAATATCTCTAGTCCGACCTAGTTGCGCTTCTATTTCATTACATCTTTTTAATATTTCATGCGGTGACAATAAAGTTTCGATTTCCACTACCATATTCAAGAACGCAGCCTGGTTCTCATAGCCCACTGGGTCTGTTTCATAAACAGACGACACGTTTATCACATTTACCTGTTCCACCTGTTGCAACAAACGTACCGCCTGCTGAAGATAGTCAAGACGATTTCCTATATTAGATCCTAGCGATATAAAAACAATGTTCTTCATATTGTTCCTCTAGTAATATCGACTGCTACGGAAGCGTAGTGTCCGACAATCGGCGGGTTTGGTTTCACCAATTGGATACGACAGCCACTAACCTTCGTTGCATATGTCTCCAAAATAGACGAAGCAATCTTTTCTGCAACTGCTTCTATTAATAAATATGGCTTACCTTCCACAATTTCTTTGCATAATTCAAAAACCTCTGCGTAATTTACTGTTTCCTCTAAATTATCGGTTTCGCCCGCTTTTTTTAAATCACACGCTAAGGTTATTGTCACTCGAAATATTTGGCCTAGCTTCGTTTCCTCTGGTAACGCCCCGTGAAATCCGTAAAATTCTAACTCATTCAAATGTATATAATCCATTTAGATTATACCTCGCTTTCAACATACTTAACTTTCCCCGTCAAAACATCCATCATTTTGGTCATACGCGTCATTTCTTTTACATCATGTACGCGTACCATATGACATCCAAGCTGAACACCAAAACAAACCGTTGCTCCAGTTCCTTCCATCCGTTCATCGACAGGAAGGTTTAATACATTGCCGATTAATCGTTTACGGGATGTTGCCAATAAAACAGGATAGCCCATCTCGACTAATTCATTTAAATGCTGCATCATCCAGACATTTTGAATGGTTGATTTGGCAAAGCCTATACCTGGATCCAACCAAATATTCTCTTCCGAAACTCCTGCCGACTTTGCTATTTGAATACTTTCTTCTAAGTCATGTTTTGCATCTGACCAGAAATCTGTATACGCTTCGTTATCTCTATTGTGCATCAAAATTATCGGAACCCCGTGCTCTGCTGCAACTTTAGCTATTTCAGGGTCTCTCTTTGCTCCCCAAATATCGTTTATGACATGTGCACCTGCAAGTACCGCAGCTTTTGCAACCGCCGACTTATATGTGTCAATTGAGATTACTGCGTTTACTTCTGCTCTTATCGCTTGAATGATAGGAACAACACGCGTAATTTCCTCTTCATCAGAAATAAGTGTATAGCCAGGTCTAGTGGACTCACCGCCCACGTCTATTATTTTCGCCCCGTCTGCTACCATTTGCTTAGCTCTTGCTACAGCTGCTTCTATTTCATTGAACTTACCGCCATCAGAAAAAGAGTCGGGTGTAACATTCAATATACCCATCACTATTGTTTCTTTATGGAAGTCTAATGTAACTCCACCTGCTTCAAAGCGACCACTATTATTATGTAAATTCATCATTCGATCCTTTCTCGCTGTATGCATCTTGTATAAGCATCATGTAATGCCTTGTAAATAGGTCCCGCATTGCCCAAAAACTGGCTTGACCCTAATTGCTTAATCGGAATGATTTCCTGTACCGCATTTGTAATAAATACCTCTTCCGCTTTTTCTAATACTTCTTTAGTGAAGAGTCCTTCTTCTATTTCAAATAAAGAACATTTCATAACCCACTCACGAGTCGTACCTGCTAAAATACCCGTTTCTAAAGACGGGGTATACATCTTCCCATTAATCGACCAAAAGATATTCGAAGTTATTCCTTCCGCTATATATCCTTCTGAAGTTAAAAAGAACCCTTCACAAGCAGCAAGCGACTGTACCTCGAATCTAGCGTGTACGTTGTTGGCATAGTGGTGGGATTTATGCCGTATTCCGCTTTCCGGAGTATTCCTTACTGTATCTAGCCAGACAGCAGACTTCTCTGTGCCCCTAGGCGCAACTTGTAATACCTTACGATATAAAATTACTGTCGGCTTCTTATAATGTGACGGTTGTAGACCAATATCATGAATACCGGCCGAAACATTCAAACGAAAATAACCATCCTCCCCTTTATTCGCTTCTGTAAGTGCTTCTACTGCCGACAATAGCTCACTTTCTTCATAAGGCATTGATATACGAAAATCGGAAAGTGCCCGACACAAACGATTCCAATGAGCATCCCATAGAAAAACTTTTCCATTGTACGTTCGGAACGTTTCAAAATAGCCCAGTCCATATAAAAAACCATGGTCATATGCAGATACCATTAACTCGTCTGCTCGGTAATACGTTCCATCCTTCCAAGCATCCATTTATCTACTCTCCTTAGCAGTAAAACTATACGCTACAATAAAATTATGGATGATCTTTTTGCCTTCTTCTGTCATAATCGACTCAGGGTGATATTGGACGCCCTCCACAGGATAGTTTTTATGGCGAAGCCCCATTATTTCTCCCTCTTCCGTCCAAGCGGTTATTTCCAGACAATCTGGGAACGATTCTCTTTCCACAAGTAAAGAATGATATCTGGTTGCCCGAAAAGGATTTGGTATATCGGCATTCACACCTTTACTATCATGGAAAACCGGAGAGACTTTTCCATGCATTAACCTATCTGCACGAATAACCTTTCCGCCAAAGGCTTGACCAATCGCCTGATGACCTAAACAAACACCCAAAATCGGGATCTTACCTGCAAAGTGTGTGATTACTTCTAAACTAATGCCTGCTTCATTTGGTGTGCATGGTCCGGGGGACACAACGATAACTTGAGGATTTAACGTTTCAATAGTATCTATCGTTAGCTCGTCATTGCGTGCTACCTTCACTTCGATCCCTAATTCGCCAATATATTGAACGAGATTATACGTAAATGAATCGTAGTTATCAATCATTAAAATCATTTGTGCTCTCCTTCTGCCATAGCCTTCGCTTGCCATACTGCTTTTGCTTTGTTTAAAGACTCTACGTATTCAGCACTCGGTACCGAGTCAATGACGATGCCAGCACCTGCTTGAATATGAGCCATCCCATCTTGAATAAACGCTGTGCGAATCACAATATTGAATTCTAAATCCCCCGAATATCCTAACCAACCAATTGACCCTGTATATAACCCTCTACGAACCGGCTCTAGCTCTTCAACTATTTCCATTGTCCGAATTTTAGGTGCACCTGTAATCGTACCTCCAGGGAACATCGCTCGGATAATCTCTGTATTTGATATTCCAGCTCGAAGTGTTCCCTTTATGTTAGAGACAATATGCATCACATGGGAGTACCTTTCAATAACCATGAACTCATCCACTTCCACTGTTCCATAGGCTGAAACACGCCCAAGGTCATTTCGCTCTAAGTCGACTAGCATAACATGCTCCGCTCGCTCTTTTTCGTTTTCAATCAACTCATTTGCTAGTGTTATATCTTCTGCTTCACTTTTCCCACGTGGTCTTGTCCCGGCTATTGGTCTCGTAGATAACTCAGTTCCTTTTTTCTTCACTAAAAGTTCGGGTGATCCAGAGACAACTGAAAATTCCGGCGCTTGTATGTATGCCATATAAGGAGAGGGATTAAATGCTCGTAACGCCTCATACATCACTATTGGACTGACGCTCAATTGCTTCGATTGCCTAACAGAAAGATTCACCTGGAAGACGTCCCCTTGCCCAATATACTGTTGAATTTTCGTAACTGCGTCCTTAAATTCACTTGAACTTACCGATACATACAATTCAGCAGGATCTTCAGCTATTTCCATTGCAGCTCCAGGGTAAAACATTCTTAAATCCATTCCCTTTTCAGCTGCTTCCTTATATTCTTGCTCTAGTTCCTCTAAATCTACACTACAAGTAGATAGCTTCATTAATGTGACTTCCTCTTTATTTACATCTAAAACCGCCCAACAATCGAATAGTTGGAAATAGATATCAGGAATATGTAAATCATCTTCAGCTAGATTCGGTAAAACTTCGATCTTTCTGGCATAATCATAGCTTATAAAACCAATAGCTCCACCTTGAAAGTCAGGTAAATCTTGCTGATAAGGTAATTTATAATCAGAAACAAGTCTTTCTAATTCCTCTAACGCTTCTCCGAGACGAACTTCTTGCTCTCCACTTCTCCATTGAATATGCAAGCCATCTTCGACTGATTTAGCAACAGCTATTGGATTCCAGGCTGCAACAGACAAGTGACCACCCCTGCCACTCTCTAAAAAGATATTATATAATTCTTCTTTTGTTAGTTTTTTATATGCATAGAAAAAAGCTTCTTTCGACATATGAAATGCATGTGTTTCTAGTTTGATATTCAATTTCTCAAATCCTCCTAAAACGATTTGATTTCATCTTAACTTGAAACTACTACTCTTCGCCACTAGGAAAACAGTAAAGACTATTTATCAAATAATTTATAGAGAAAAAAGAGGAAGCAATTGCTGCTCCCCCTTGATATACTTTATTCTTTTAAATTACTGATTCTGATTATTCTTCGAATTGGTATAAAGGTGTGCTTAAGTAGCGTTCGCCGTTATCCGGAATAATCGCCAATACTTTTTTACCTTTTCCAAGCTCTTTAGCAAGTTTAAGTGCCGCGTAAATTGCAGCTCCTGCAGAAACTCCACCAAGAATACCCTCTTTTTTCGCTACTTCACGGGAAGTTGCATATGCGTCGTCATTTGATACTTGAATAATTGAGTCATATAATTTTGTATCTAAAACGGTTGGTACGAATCCAGCTCCGATACCTTGGATTTTATGAGGTCCTGGTTTACCTCCAGATAACACAGGGGAATCTTGTGGTTCTACTACCGCAAGATGGATGTTTGGGAATTTCTCCTTTAATACGCCACCTGCACCAGTAATTGTTCCCCCAGTGCCGACGCCTGATACAAAACCGTCCAATTGTTCAAACGCCTCTGCAATTTCTGGACCAGTTGTTAAACGATGGACTTCCGGATTAGCTTCGTTGTTAAATTGTTGTGGCATAAACCATCCATTTTCGTTTGCAAGCTCTTCCGCTTTTGCAATCGCACCTTTCATGCCGTCAGCCCCAGGAGTCAATACAAGATCAGCTCCATAAGCACGAAGTAGGTTTCTGCGTTCTAAACTCATAGTATCTGGCATAACTAAGACAGCATTATAGCCTTTTGCTGCTGCGATCATCGCAAGACCGATACCCGTATTACCACTCGTAGGTTCAATAATTGTTCCATTTTCCTTTAACTTGCCTTCTTTTTCAGCTGCTTGAATCATAGCAAGTGCGATACGGTCTTTTACACTACTACCTGGGTTAAAATATTCAAGTTTTACATACACTTCTGCATCCTCAGGGTTACCTACACGGTTTAATTTTACGATTGGTGTTTTACCGATCAAATCCAATACAGACTGAGCTAACTTCGTCATTTTCCCACTCCCAATTCCTACTTGTTTAATAGGCTTTATTTTTTTAATCATACCAATGAATCAGAAGAATTGTCAATAATATTACATTCAATGATTTTAAATATTTAGTTAAATAGTTTGATTCAGAGCTAGTGGCGGATAATCGATATCTAGAAAACCACAAGTAAAGAGTGTATGATTAATAGTTGAATAGCTTATTAATTCAGAGAATTTTTTGGAGATTTATAACTCAAATTTAGTAGAAACCAATATAATATGATCGGAGTTTTTTATGAGTACTGTACTTGTTAGGAATCATGTAAAAGTTTTAGGTGAAGGCGACAAAACAATCATATTTGCACATGGTTTTGGGTGTGATCAAAATATGTGGAGATATATTACACCATTTTTCGAAAAGAATTATCGAGTAGTTTTGTTTGATCATGTAGGGGCAGGAAATTCAGATCTAACTGCGTATGATTTCGAAAAATATAGTACGCTTCAAGGATATGCTCAAGATGTTTTAGATATTATGGAAACACTTAAACTTAACGATGTTATATTTGTTGGACATTCGGTCAGCTCCATGATAGGCATGCTTGCTTCAATTGAACGTCCAGATCGCTTCCACAAATTGGTAATGATTGGTCCTTCTCCTCGCTATCTTAATGATGGAGACATATATCATGGTGGATTCGAAAAAAACGATGTACTAGAATTACTCACTATGATGGAAATGAATTATCTTAGCTGGGCTAGCTTTATGGCGCCTCTTGGCATGAATAATCCTGAAGTACCTGCACTCACTGCAGAACTAGAAAACAGCTTCACTCGGTCCAATCCTTTAATAACTAGACAATTCGCTGAAACTACATTTTTCTCGGATCACCGTGCAGATTTAGGTAAAGCGAAAGTATCTACGTTAATAATGCAATGTTCCGATGATAGTATCGTACCTCTAGTAGTAGGTAACTATTTACATGAGCATATGAAGAATAGTACGCTTTACTTAATGGAGGCAAAAGGACATTACCCTCACCTAAGTCATCCACAAGAAACGATTAGTTGTTTGAACGATTTTCTATTAACGTAAGTAGCTTGAATTGAAAGGATGTAATTTGATGGATAAGAGATGGAAAAACTTGCCGTGTGGTTACGTTTCCATGACTCCACAAGGAGTAATTTTAGATGTAAATGATACATTCCTTGAGATGGGAAACTATACCCGAGACAATTTAATTTCCAATCATATTGAATCTATTATGTCCGTTGCCAATAAATTATTGTTCCACTCATACTTTTATCCTTTTATACAATTAAATGGATATGTTGATGAAATATATCTAAACTTAAAAGGAAGTACTGGTACAGATATTCCTGTACTATTTAACGGGAAATATTACGAGCAAACAGAAGTGGTAGATTGTATTTTTGTACATATGGGGAAACGAATAGATTATGAACAGGAAATACGTAATGCTAAAATACTAGTAGAGGAAGCCTATCGAGAGAAGGATGCTGCTTTGGCAAAAATGCAACAACTTCATCTTGAACTAGAACAAAAGCAATCAGAGTTAATAAAATTAAATCAGAAGCTTGAAACACTTTCCATTACTGACGGTCTTACTGGTTTAAATAACCGCAGATTCTTTATTGAAAAAATGAACGAATATATATTGCAATCTAAACAAACCAATAACCCCATTTCACTTTTAATGCTCGACGTTGATCATTTTAAATTAGTCAATGATACAGGAGGGCATCCGGTTGGGGATAAAGTTTTATTACAATTGGCTAAACTATTAACAGAATTCTTTCCAAAAGGTCATATTATTGCTCGATACGGCGGGGAAGAATTTGTTGTAATTATGCCCTTTTCAAATAAGGAAAAGTCTTTAAACGAAGCAGAGCAATTAAGAAGTACAATCGAATCAGCCAACTGGGAGGTAGGAAAGATTACAGTGAGTATTGGAGTTGCAACTAGCAATCTTTTTGAAACAACAACCTCTATTTTATCAAAGGCAGATAAAGCCCTCTATTCATCGAAGGAAAATGGAAGGAATAAAGTTACACACGCATCTTTAAGTTAATGTTTCTATTCATTAAATCATTTAAATAATGTAAATTAGTAAAGACCATCTTTAGAAACGAAGATGGTCTCTTTAAATATCAATCATTCACTATAAACCCAATCTGCATCAAACTCTTGCCAAAAAGCTTCCTGAGTAACAGATTGGGGCAGCTGATCAAGTGCAAGTTCTCTATAAATACGTTCTTTTACCTCTTCATAGGAGAAGGATTGACCTTCGAATACACTCTTCACCATCGCAACGGCAAATCTGCCATCTGCTAAAGCGATCGGTTTGCTCCATTTACCTTTATCCGTATTCTGTACTGCCCCTACTAAGGCTTTATCGACCGATTCGTTTCCTTCAGATACATAGCCGATATCTCCACCGAGACTTGCCGAACTTGCATCAGCAGATCGTTCTCTCGCCAACCCTTCAAAGGAAGAACCATTTTCTAATTCTTTCACAACTTTGTTTGCCTCATCCTCCGAACTAACATAAATGACGCTAGTTCGATAAGACGTGGAGGTATTGTACAGATTTTTGTTATTATCATAGAATTCTTTAATAGCATCATCATCAATGACTATGTCTTTAGATAATACTTTTTCTAAGATTAAACGAGAGCGAATATCTTTACGTAGTACCTCTTCATCATAGGATTGTAAGGAAGTGCTCTCTTGTGTGGAACGGATTAAAGCGAGCTCTAAGTCCACTTCTGCATCCGATACTTTAATCTTGTACTTTTTAGCAGCAGCTTCCATAACCTCCGCATTCACCATATCTAATAATACTTCTTTGCCATAAATGGATTCCATTGAAGCCATCCACTGTTCTTTTGTGATGACTTTGCCTGCAACGGATGCAACTTCTTCCGAATCATTCTTTTTACTCGTATCATTCGGTATTAACCATGCGATGAACCACAGTAGATTACCTATTAAAAGAATACTCAACACCGCTAGTACCGGTTTAGTTTTTAAACGTCTTTTAGCTGGTGCATTATCGTAATCACGCGTTGATTTCATCGATAAATGACTCCAATTCAGCTACGGAATAATGGTATTTCTCCATACAGAAATGACAGTGGGCTTCTGCTCCGTTATCTTCTTCTATCATTTCACGAATTTCCTTCTCTCCTAGTGTAATAATAGCATTCCCAAATCTTTCTTTGGAGCAATTACATTCAAATGAAACAGGAGCTGAATCTAAAATTCGTACATTCTCTTTACCTAAAATTTCAAATAGTATTTCTTCCGGAGTTAATCCTCTTTCGATTAGTTTAGAAACTGGCTCCATTTTAGATAAATGTTTTTCAATCTCTGTAATCGTTTCATCATCCGTTCCAGGCATTAGTTGGATGATAAACCCACCAGCAGCTAGAATAGAGTTGTCTGGATTTACAAGTACTCCAAGTCCTACAGAAGAAGGAACCTGTTCAGAAACAGCAAAATAATAAGTAAAGTCTTCGGCGATTTCACCTGAAACAATTGGCACTTGACCAGTGAAGAAGTCTCTCATACCCAAATCTTTTACAATCGTTAGTGTACCTTCTGTCCCTACTGCGCGACGAACATCCAATTTTCCATGTTCATTTAAGTCGAAGTGAGTTTGAGGATTAGTAACATAACCACGCACTTCTCCTTTGGCGTTACTATCAATAATCAATGGACCAACCGGACCATTACCTTCTATTTTCACCGTTATCTTATCTTCACCTTTTAGCATTGCACCCATCATAAGTGCAGCTGTCATCGATCTTCCAAGCGCAGCGGATGCAGTCGGCCAAGTACCATGTCGTCTTTGACCTTCTCCCACAGTGTCAGTTGTACGAGCTGCAAACGCACGTACACTCCCTTCAAACGCTATAGCTCTTACTAAATAATCGCTCATTTATCTATTACCTCTTTCATCATTATTTCGTTGATAAATTAAATATAAACCCTTCAACGTTAAGAATGGATCAATAATATCCATTATAGTAGTTTCTTCACCAATTAAGGAAGCCATACCACCTGTAGCTATTATTTTTGGATTTTGTTTCGATACCTTTTTCATACGATTTACGATACCCTCAACTTGTCCTACATATCCGTAAACTATTCCCGCTTGCATAGCAGCAACCGTATTTTTTCCAACGACATTCTCAGGTTTTGTCAGCTCTATACGTGGAAGCTTACTAGCTCTATTAAATAGTGCATCTGTTGAAATACCGATACCCGGGGCAATCGCTCCCCCCATATACTCTCCATGTTCATTGATAAAACAATAGGTCGTGGCAGTTCCGAAATCCACAATGATTAAAGGACTTCCATATTCATGAATGGCAGCTACAGCATTTACTATCCGATCCGCCCCAACCTCACGTGGATTCTCATACTTAATATTTAATCCTGTTTTAACTCCAGGCCCTACTACAATTGGCTTAATACCAAAGTATTTTTTACACATCGCTTCTAATGTAAACATAATAGGTGGAACTACAGAAGAAATAATAATACCTTCTATTTCATCAAAAGAGATAGTAGCATGAGAAAACAACGCCTTAACCTGCATGCCATATTCATCCTCTGTTTTTAAACGATCGGTCTCCATTCTCCAATGGTGGATTAACTTATCATTTTCATAAACCCCTAATACAATATTAGTATTTCCTGTATCTAAGACAAGTATCATCTAGCTTATCCTCACTTTTTTGTTGAGTTTCCCAAACATCATACCATATATAGAGACGAAGAAAAAAGCTGATTGCCTCGAGTTAAAAGGAGGCAATCAGCTTTCAATGTTTATCTATTAATCTCTACGTTCTTCTTGAACTGGGCTCTCTGTCTCAGTTAGTGAGTCTTGTTCTTTTGGCAAATCACCAATAGATGGATCAGCAGGAGCTCCTACTGCATCCGATACTTCTTCTTTTTTAAGCTCAATAGCAGCTTTTTGATCTAACTCATCATATGAGCGTTCAGGAAGTGTACCATGCTCTTCTAAATGTTTTATCTGAGCAGCATCTAGTGTTTCTACCTCTAATAACGTTTTTGCGATTAATGTTAATAATTCACGTTTTTCCGTTAATATTTGTTTCGTACGAGCATATTGATCTTTAATCATTGTTTGCATTTCTTGATCAATTTCATAAGCAATTGCATCTGAATAGTTTTGTTCTGAGTTAAAATCTCGACCCAAGAAGACATTGCCTCCTTGTGCTTGACCGAATTGCATTGGTCCAAGCTTGTCACTCATCCCATATTCTGTAACCATTTTTCTAGCAATGCCCGTTGCACGTTGGAAGTCATTATGAGCCCCGGTTGAAACTTCACCGAAAATAATATCTTCTGCTACACGACCACCGAGTAATCCAGAAATTTTATCTAGTAATTCTGGTTTTGTCATGAAATAGCGATCTTCTTTAGGAAGCATCACTGCGTAACCACCTGCTTGACCACGAGGAACTATCGTTACCTTATGTACGATTTCAGCATCGTCTAAAGTTAATCCAACAACCACATGTCCTGCTTCATGGTACGCAACAATATTTCTCTCTTTTTCAGAGATAACTTTTCCTGATTTAGCCGGGCCTGCAATAACTCTGTCCGTAGCTTCATCAATATCTCGCATATCGACTTTCTTTTTATCACGTCTAGCTGCTACTAAAGCTGCTTCGTTTAATAAGTTTTCTAAGTCCGCTCCAGAGAATCCTGGTGTCCGCTGTGCAATCGCTTTTAAATCCACTGATTCATCAAGTGGTTTATTACGTGCATGTACTTTAAGTACTGCTTCACGACCTTTAACATCTGGACGACCTACTGTAATTTGACGGTCAAAACGACCTGGACGAAGAAGTGCTGGATCTAAAACGTCTGGTCTATTGGTTGCAGCGACGATAATAATACCTTCGTTTGCACCGAAACCATCCATTTCAACAAGTAATTGGTTAAGTGTTTGCTCACGTTCATCGTGACCTCCACCTAGTCCCGCTCCACGTTGACGACCTACCGCATCAATTTCATCTATAAAGATGATACATGGTGCGTTTTTCTTCGCATTTTCAAATAAATCACGTACACGAGAAGCCCCTACTCCGACAAACATTTCTACGAAGTCCGATCCACTAATAGAGAAGAATGGTACGCCAGATTCACCCGCTACTGCACGAGCAAGTAATGTTTTACCAGTACCTGGAGGACCTACTAATAGAATCCCTTTAGGTATACGAGCTCCAATTTCCACGAATTTACGCGGATCTTTTAAGAAATCTACTACTTCTACTAATTCAGCTTTTTCTTCATCTGCACCAGCAACATCATTAAATCTAACCTTTTTCTTATCGTTATCATACAGCTTCGCTTTACTCTTACCGAAGTTCATCACACGGTTACCACCGCCTTGTGATTGACTTAATAAGAAGAAGAATAAAATGATAATAATTAAGAACGGTAATAATCCTGTGAAGAATTGAACCCAGCCACTTGTTTTAGGCGTTTCTTTATATTCCACGGGTACTGAATTGGATGTTGCCAATGTATAAATTTTTGCTTGTACGTCTTCGCTATTATAAGGGAGAATCGCTAAATATTTCTCTCCTTTTTTATAGCCTTTCATTTCACCTTCAGCGTAATAAACTCCCGATTCAGGTTGTAATGTAATACTTGTTATTTCTCCTTTTTCTAAAGAAGTCATAAATTCGTTAAACTTAATGTTTTTTGTCGTTGTATTGCTCGTATTGAAAGTAGCAAAAATCCCAACGATCACAAAAAATATTAATAAGTATAATATGGCGTAGCGCAATGCTCGATTCATTCCCAGCCTCCTCACAAGGTAAACAGAAAAACTAATGATAATCTTATCACACGAAATTTTGGACGTACAATGAAAAGCCTTCTAACTAGGCTTAAAACTAAAAACTGTAAACTTCTTTCTTCAAAACACCTACATAAGGTAGGTTACGATATTTTTCTGCATAATCTAAACCGTATCCAACTACAAATGCATCTGGTACTTCAAAGCCAACAAAATCAGCTTTTAAGTCTACTTTTCTACCGGTTGGTTTGTCTAATAACGTAACAATTTTAATCGATTTTGCTTTACGATATTTGAATAGATCTACTAAGTAACTTAGCGTCATCCCACTATCGATAATGTCTTCAATTATTAAAATATCTCGGCCTTCTACACTTGTGTTTAAATCTTTTACGATTTTAACCTCACCAGAAGAAACCGTTGCATTTCCATAGCTCGATACATCCATATAGTCCATTTCAATGTATGTATCTACACGCTTCATCAAATCGGACATGAAAGGCATTGCACCTTTTAAAATTCCAATTGCAAGTGGGTACTGATCCTTGTACTCTTCTGTTAATAAGGCTCCCAATTCACGTGTTTTTTGGTTGATCTCTTCCTCAGATAACAAAACTTCTAAAATATCCTTTTCCAACATAGTTAATCCTCCTATGGCTTAATAACTCTTACGTATAGTACAAAATTTTGCATATTTCTATTCTTTTCAAATTGCTGTCCGTAACGAAGACCTATTACAGCCATTATATCATTTTTAGCTGATACAAGTATTGGCCAAACTGCTCGTTCTTCAGTCGGAATTTTTTCATCAATAAACAATCGTGAAACTTTTTTTGGAGTAGACATCCCTTTTAAATGGATTCGATCTCCTTCCATCCTAGGTCGTGCAGATAGAGGTATTGAATCATTTTCCAGTTGGACAAACCATTTTTCATCGGAAGGAACCTGCTCGTTTAAGTTTCTAGTCAGGTATATAGAATAACCGGCACCAACTGCACTCCAACAATCCTCTTCAATAAGTTGAGTTTGAATTGGTAGAGATTGTATCGGATAAGAGGAAAACTGAACTTGACTGTAATGACGTTTGAGGAAAAAACCTTTTGGCAAATGAATCACTGTATTACCATCCTGCTCATTACAAGCAGCTAAAATAGATTCAATTAAACGATTATTTAATAGCGTGTTGGAGCTATCGTACAGATACTTTAATAGTATTAGAATCACTCTTCTTTGTAAAGCAACTGGAATTCCACTAAACTCTTTTGTATCCATAAAAAAACTCGATTTACTTTTAATTGTCACAAGCTGGTCAAATTTTTCTTTAGCAAGCTTTTGTAAAAAAATATCATCCTGTTGCTGTTTCTCCACGAACGTCCGGATACTATCTGCTACATGCTCATTTTCTTGGCGAAGAAGTGGCACTACGGTGTGACGTAAACGATTTCTAGTATATGTATGTTTGTCGTTACTAGGATCATGTCTATAGGATTGCTCCTGGACCTGAATGAAGTCCAAAATCTCTTCCTTTGTTACACATAAAAATGGACGAATGATGCTCCCGTCGGAAAAAGGTCTTGTTATTGGTATTCCCGTAAGAGAGGATGCCAAAGATCCTCTTACTAATGACATAACTATTGTTTCTATCTGATCATCTGCATGATGTCCAAGTACCAACTTATCGAAATGCTCTTGTTGCATAATAGTATCGAAGTAAGCATATCGTTCTTCACGGCATATCACCTGAACATTTCCACCTTCAGCTTCCATTCTTGCAGGTACTGCAAGTGTAGCTCCATAAAAAGGTATATCTAATCTATTAGCCAATTGTTCAACGAAGTCCATATCTTCAGCAGACTCATCTCCTCGAAGCTGGTGATCCGTGTGAACGATCCCTAATTTAATGTTATAAAACTCTTTAAGTTCATAAAAGGTAAGTACTGCAGCAACAGAATCCGCTCCACCAGAACAAGCGAGAAGAAGACGATCCCCATTTTGAATGAGCTGATGGTGTTCTATATATTTTTTTACTTTTAAAATGAACGGATGCATTTTTCCACCTCTATTATTGATCACAATAGTAATTCGTCCGCCTGTCTGAGGACTTGGCGGACATTTACTTTTTAGGCACCTTCCGCTTTTCTCGACTGTCCAGCTACAGCGCCTTGCCCCTCGGGTCGTTTCAGAATTTCGAGAAAGGCAAAGGACGCCTTTCCGCGAAATTCTTCCAACGCCTGTCTGGGCAAACATAGGCGCTTCCGCTTTTCTTCTCTGTCCAGACTCCAGGTGCCAGCCTCTCGAGTCGCTTCAGACATACGGTTAAGGCAAAGGGCGCCTTTACCGTTTGCCTTCCAGCGCTTGTCGTGGCTAACGGGCACCTTCCGCTTTTCTATTAGTGTACCATTTTTTCTTGGTATTTGGCTGCTTGGCGTGGTGTGAAGAGGGACCATTCTGGTACTACATGCTCTACTTGCATGAAAATAACAGTTCGGTCGTCTCCTGGTAGTGAGTATGTTTCTTCTAACTTTTTTACAAAACGTTCTGCATTCATTGTAGGGTCCTGTAGTATTTTTTGATAATATTGCTCTTGTTTTTCGACAGTGGTGTTTCCTGAGAATACTCCATCTGATAACATGACCAATACATCACCGTCTTTTAGTTCCATTTTTCTTGCCTCGATCGTGAGGGTTGGCAAGAAACCAAATGGAACATGCTTACTTTCAATTTTTCTCATTTCATTGCCTCGTATTAAATAGGTCGACATACTTCCGGCTTTCCAAGACCAAAGCTCTCCTTTTTGCAAATCTATCAACGCTAGGTCAACTGTTGCATAGCTGTCATTGTCGTTTTGTAGGCTCATCAAATAATGGAGTGTATGCATCGTTGTTTCTGGATCCATTTTTTTATTTAGACATTCCCTCATAAACTGCATGACACGTCTACTTTCTCTGTGTGCCTCAACATCATTACCCATGCCATCCGATAAAATAACCGCCATCAGCCCTGGATGTAATGGGAACACTGCATGTGCGTCACCTGAGTAAATGGTATTTTTACTAGAGGATGTATATACGTCATGTGTTATTTGAAAACGAACGGACGATTTACAGGTCAATTGAATATGTTCATACGGATGATGAATTTCTTTCATTGCTGTAATTTCAAACGGTTCGTTCCAAAGTTCATAAAATAGCGGAACGATTAAACGTTCTCCTACCATTTTAGCTCTTGCTTCAATAGGTAAGCAGCAAACAATTTCCATTTGCCCGATCTCTATATTCAATACATCTATTTGAAAGAAAGGTATATTTGCTTGCTGGAATTTTTGTTTAATGACCTCTTCATGAGATGAGTACGTAGTTATATTGTTTTCTAAATTGCTCATCAGTTCGCTCATATGATTTCCCATATCCTTCAATTTGAGTGCGAACATCTTTTTTCCATGCTGCAATTCATAGGTAAGCTGTTGTTTAGCCTCTTTTTCCTTCAACTCATGCATAACTTGAATTGGTTTTACACACTTATATTGAATTCTAGTCTCTGTTTGCATTCTGGATTTTTTAGGCTGCTCCTCCCATTCCTTTATCAATACAGGCATGCCATTGGATTTCTCTCCCCAACACTTTTCATACTGAAAACAAGCACGACAAATTGGCAGTGGCTCTGTCTTTTGGTCTTTTCTTAACGCTTTCGAATCAAACCTCTCGGATATAAACCGTGTAATAAAGTCTACAAAATGCTGGAATTCTTGAAGCTGATGATTTACTTTTTCCGTCATCCATTTTTGTCTTCTTAACAGGACACTCGTTGTATCAGGATATAATTGATCTTTCAATTCTTTAATCCATGAAGATGGAACGATAAAAAATAATAAGGAAGCAATAACAAGGGAACCTATATACACAGAATCTAGAGGTAAAGTTCTATCATATAATATAAAGAAAAAGGTTGCCCCTAGCATACTAAACGCTTGCCATAGTCTTCCAAAAGGCTTGTGCAATCCTGCCAAGAAGCCTGTTACGGCATATACTGCAATCATTCCACTAAAGCTAAGTTTAGAAATACTTAAAATTGTTCCCGAAAGAACTGCAACGACCGTGGCAAGCTGAACACCACCAATGGCAGCTGACACGGCAATTACGAGATGCGCTGCCATAAGCGGAATCGAAACGTATCCAACTATATAAGAGGACATCCCAGTTAATACAAGTGCTCCTATAAGTAGTGCAGCACCCATCCTTTCTCCCGTCCATCTTTTATGCAATAAGTCTGGAAATGGTAGGAATAACTGAAATAAAAATATAGTCATAAACAAACTTAAGACCCCTTCATATGCGATGGCTAGCAAAATGGAAACTGGAATCTCCCCGCCATATGAAACAAACTGCCATACAATCTGTATACATACAACATCGATCAGTACAAATATAGGTAAAGGAATTTTATTGATAAATCTATTCTGATAGAACGGAAATAATAATGCTTGTAATGCATGAATAATAACTTGTCCAAACCCTAGCGTAAAGCTTCCGCATATAGCCCCTACCACTGCCCAAGGGGCAAAGCGTTGAAACCGCAGATTAACCAGCGCCCAAAGAGGAAGAAAAAACGGAACCGAGGCCTCGAACAATACAACCTGTGCTAGAAAAAATGACAAAAGCAGAAAAATGAATGAAAAGAAAATAGTAATTCTTTTGGCCTTAAAACCTTCTCCGAGCTTTCTCAAAGATATACTACGTTTTTGTTCCTGTTCATAAACCGTCTTCAAAACGAATACCTCCTATTCAACTATTGATGGAAGTATACCTAGTATTGCTACAAAAAGTATGTCTGTTTCTGACATATACTTCAAATAACTTTTCGACGGCATCAGCTAATAAACTAAATAATATGAATTTTTCAAACAAACTTTCTTTTAATATTTTTAAAATTTCTCTAAAGAATTATTGACACTTTAGTAAAACGCTTGTAATATATAATTTGTTCGTAAAAAACGGCGGCCTAGCTCAGCTGGCTAGAGCGTACGGTTCATACCCGTGAGGTCGGGGGTTCGATCCCCTCGGCCGCCATATTTACGGCCCCTTGGTCAAGCGGTTAAGACACCGCCCTTTCACGGCGGTAACACGGGTTCGAATCCCGTAGGGGTCATCTAATAAAAAGCAGTTCCTAAACCATTTAGGAACTGCTTTTTTATGTCAAAAAATACACTATTTGTCGAAGTGTTTAAAGAATATTACTCAAAGAAGTCTGGAATATAAATTATACGGATGATACTTGTTTTCTATGATGATCATCATGCTCTAAAAAATCTGTGAAATAGCTACGAATAGAGGATTCACTATTTCCAATGAGGAAAATCTTGTCCCATTCTATTTCATCTGTTTGCTGAAGCTTTTCAATAATATATTGTCGCTGTTTTTTTGCATACGAAAGGGTTTCTTTAAATGTTTGTTCATGAGCAAGGGCTGCGGCTTTTGCATTAAACGTTTCGAAATCTGGAAACCTTTCAAGCTTTTCACCTTCCTTCATATTAGGCAAACGTTGTTTTAAAGTAAAGTGATCCCATTCACCAAGATGCATTATTATTTCATTTGGTGACCATTTCCCTTCAGCATAAGGAGCTTTCGCTTTTGCTTCGTCTAATGAAGCTAAAGAATCCAACCAATTAATATATTCACTATGTGCTTTCAATAGTTCTTCTTTCGTCACTAGTTAACCCTCCATTTACTTATCTAAATATATTATGTTTAAACAAGTAGTCATAAGAAATATCAATAAACAAATACTCCCGATCATTTAGTGGAATAGAGAATGTACGCATCATTTCTCCTGTAACAATATCGCTATACATATCCGAAAACTCTCCACTCTGGTCATTACGCATTTTGATAATCGTTTTTAAAAAGTACGGACGCCAACTCCAGTTTTTATTGATCGCATCTTCTTGCACATTCCATTTTTTATCGACACGCATTATATTAGGAGATAGTTGGAATCCATCTTCATCACAAATATATATACGGAATGAACAATCATCTAATTCCTCAGAAAGCAATAATAATCGCTCTACGCTGTCGCTTGTTGGATTTACATGTCCAATTGCTTTTTCTAACATATTCTGCAGTTTTTTAAACTCATTATATTTTTCTTCAAGTAACCGCTTTTCTGTGGTAATAAACTGCTGGCACTTTTCTTTGAAATGATCTTTTAACAAATCTTTTGAAATTGTATCTCTCTGAGCGTCTGCCAAATACTTCCCTTGATAATATCGACCGCCGTTTTTCCAAGCAAATTGAAGTTGGTGCACACTATCAATTCCTTCAAATAACATATTAGCACCTATTTTATGTGCTAGCGATCCTAAGGATGTAAATAAATCATTTTTGGCACTCCACGACTCATAGCTCAGTTTTTCAATATTTACCTTTAATATATGTGGTGACAGCATTTTTATATAATCTATATGACTTTCCGAACCTACTTGATTTATAGCTATTTTTATCCCATACGTTCCATAATATCTAAGTATGTTACTAAGTTGACTTAAATCCCCTTTAAAATCATGTTCTGAAAGGACTAGTACAATTCGCGAAAGCAAATCTTCGGGGACATATTCGTTGATAATATCGAAGTAACTCTCCCCATAATCTAATATGAGTAAATTTGCATTGCACGGTAAGTAGATATCGTAATCTTTCCCCTTTTCCATTAGCTCTGAGAGGGCCAAACGAAGAATTTTATGTTCGACTTCTAAACGATACTCTACTGGAATATCCTCATCATATGCAAAAGTGTTTAAATTAATAAGCTTTTCTTCAGCAACAAGTTTCCCTAAAACTTCGTAAGCTACTACAATATGTTCGTCCGCACTAAAAATCGGCTGATAATATGCTTTTACATGTTCTATATTCGTTAGTACATCCATTGCATCCATCAAAAAACCTCCTCAAAAGTTCAAAACATACCAATATTAGTATTAAAAATTAGTTTACCTTATTTTAAGGATATGCTTAATCTCTTATTTTGTGTACAAAAAAAAGGTGTTAGCAAAACCCAACACCTTTTTATCTATATGACATTTTTTCTACTGATAAAACAGACAGCAAATTATCCTCTTTTGGCGCCTCTGCCACCGCGCTTAGATTCTGTAGCACGCTTTAACGTAGACAAACGATCTTCACTATCTTTCAAGAATCTAGCCATTTTTTGCTCAAAATTCTCTTTGCTAGGACGATCGCGATCATTTGGGCGATTGTTATTTCTAGGACGCTGAGGACGTTCCGGTCTCTCTGGTCTTTCCGCTTGAGGCTTTGCTTTTCGAATAGATAATCCGATTTTGCCATCCGCTTCAACATTCATCACCTTAACTTCAACAACATCTCCAACCTTCAGATGCTCATTAATATCTTTTACATAATTGTCCGCCACTTCACTAATGTGAACAAGTCCTGTTGAGCCTCCCGGTAGTTCGACGAATGCTCCGAAATTTGTGATTCCTGTTACTTTACCTTCTACCTTGCTGCCTACTTCAATTGACATAAAAAAAATGCTCCTCCTTAAAATTTAAGCGACTCTTTAAAGAATTTGTCTGATTTTATCTTTCAAACCCTTACCCTTATTATAGCTAACAAAAAAAGAGTGTCAATAAGACTACTCTTTTACTCTTAGTTTTTTTTAATTATTTTTCTTCTTTTCCAGGTAAAGTGAAAATAATTTCACCCTCTTCGGAAAGGAAATATTGTTTTCTTAATAGTTTGCCAATGTACTCATCATCGTTCAGCTTTGAAATTTGTACTTTAAGGATTTCTTGCTCTTCTTTCACTTGTTCAAGCTGTTGTGCCACTTGTTCTTTTTCAAGCTGTTTTTCTTCATATGCACTTTTACTGTTTAGTAAAGTTGTTACTAAAAATCCAACTAGCGCTACAGATAAAATAGCAAACAAAACTAACCTTCTCGCTAAACGAACCTTTTTTGCTTTGTTTCGATTTTCTTGGCGTTCGATAGAGCGAACATAATCAGTATTAATCGATGCAATTTGTTTCCTTACTGGTACGTTTCTTTGCTTCTCTCCCATTTTGCTCTCTCCTATCAAACTATTTCATTTTTTCGTGTATTTTCTATTATAACGGAAGTTCGGCTTTTTCTGAAGTGCCAAATGCCACGTTTTTAGAAATAAAAAATGAAATGGTTTAAAAACAAAGGAGATAAGCTTCCAGATAAGATAAATAATTTTATTTACCACTAGCCAGATGAAGCGAATCATCCACCAAATTGGTTGGATAATCAAACGTAAAAAGATTCTACCAATTAGACGAAACACCGGCTGAAATAATTGATCGTATAAGAGGATACCTACTATTTGTGCTAGCGGGTCGTAAATTCTCCATATGCCATCTCGTACTTCAAAAAGTATATAAAACGTACCTATTCCAAGGGTGATCCATACAATGATTTCAAGAATAACCCGATATTTATAAACGAGGGAACGCTTTGGGAAACTTCCCGTAACAAAGCGCGTCCCTTCGATTATCGCTCCTACCAATACCCCACTAAAGACCATTAGTAACAGACTAAAGAATTGTAATGAGAGTGTCATCCGAATAATTTATGAAGTAATCCTCTAGCTCCGTCTAAACTTTGCTCTTCATCATATTGCATCGCTCGAACGATTCCTTCCAAAGTTAATAACCCTTTATCAACATCCAGATGGACAATTTTTAAGTCTTCTCCTTTGATGTGAAGTATACCCTGAGAAGTTCTCACATAAAATTCTTGTTGATCAAATTTTTCAATAGATTTTACTGATGTCAGGTCCATACGCTTACGATTTCTAAGCGAAATTAAATGGTCCCCCGATGGAATTGTAATAGTTTGGTTTTCTGCTTGATATTGCATATATACTCTCTCCTCTCCTTGTCCTAGTTTATTGTATGCGCATAAAAAAAAAGCATGACAACTCCCATGCTTTTTTTCATAATTTATAAGAAACTATTTAATTTCTAATTTGTATTCATCTAGATTCCAGTGTTCATGAATTTTAAAGAACTAGAACTATCGGATAATACTACTGATTTCCGTTTCAGGTGTACGCTTTCCTCGGGCGGTCCGTTAGCCTCCGCGGAGACGGACAGATAAAGTGAAACTTCAATCAGTGGGGCTTCATCCCCCACTGATTGTTAGTTGAACCATTCGGGCTTTTACGGTCAGTTATGTACTGCCCGTTAATGCGGGACAAACGCCATAAAATTACAGATAAAAGAAGAGACTGGTCGTGACGTCTGTCACGACCAGTCTCTTTAAAAATTCTCTCGTAAATAATGTAGCGGCCTGTCTGTCCAAAGCCCTACGAAAACGATATAAACAGGTTTGAAACTAAAGGACCGAGCGTCTTTATGAACGATTTTTTTAATTAATCTTCGTCATCAATAAATTCTGGATCTACTTTTTCTAATCTCTCTTCTTTAGTAATCGTGAACATTAATGAAGCCTCTTCTTTTTTCGCAGAGTCTCTAACCGCATCAACCGTTGCTGTTACTACTTTTTGTCCGAATCTGATTGACAGTTCATCTCCGGCTTTCACGTCAGAGCTCGCCTTTGCTACTTTGCCATTTATCGTTATTCTACCTTGGTCAGCTACTTCTTTTGCTAATGTTCTACGCTTTATAAGTCTGGAAACCTTTAAATATTTGTCTAATCTCATTTTGCCACTACCCCTCTAATTTTTTTGCATCTTTCCAAAATTGGTCTAGCTCTTCTAGTGTGTAATGAGAAAAGTCTCCTTTATCGCTCTTTACACTATGTTCTATAAATTGAAACCTTCTTTTAAATTTTTTATTGGCCTGAATCATTGCCTGCTCCGGAGATAAATGATAAAAACGCGCTAAATTTACAATGGTAAATAACACATCACCTAATTCATCTACTTGAGATTCCTTTGTGCCTTCTGCTAATTCTGTCTTCCATTCAGCCAGTTCTTCTTCGAACTTCTCCCAAGCTCCAGATACGTCTGGCCAATCAAAACCAACTTTCGCTACTGACTTTTGATAGTTATAGGAAGTAAGTAGGGATGAATCTGCTCGCGTTTCCCCATCTAATAAGGAATCCTTGGAATCTCCATTCTCTTCGGACTTTATTTGCTGCCAATTTCGTAGAACATCTTCCGTACTTTCTGCTTTTACGTTTCCAAATACATGCGGGTGTCTACGAATCATTTTGTCAGCAATAGAGCTTAATACATCTTCTATACTAAAATATCCGTTATCTTCCCCTATTTGAGCATGTAAAAATACTTGTAACAGGACGTCTCCTAACTCTTCTACGATATGATCATCATCTTCTTCATCAATTGCTTGCAGAAGCTCATAAACCTCTTCTACGGCATATTTCTTTAAGGTTGTATGTGTTTGTTCCTTATCCCACGGACACCCGTTAGGACCACGTAATTCAGCCACTATTTGACGAAGTGTTTGCCACTCTTTTAAGCGATTTTCTTTTTCAGGAATTGGAGGAACGTATAACGTAGTCAAATTATCTAATTTCATTACTCGGTCCAACTCGAATAATGGAACCTTCGTTAAACTTTCTGCGGACGAGCCTGCAGCTGTAACAATTGTTACTTCATAATCATCTGGATATTTTTCCATGAGAGTAAGTTTTACTTCGGATGCACTAAATGCATCATATACTTGTCCAATAAGCACATGCGCATTCATCCGAACTTCATCCCGCGTAAAGCTAGTTCCGTCTAGTAATTGAAAGCCTTCAATTGGATCAATCCGTAAAGCCCCAAAAATGGGATCTAGGAAACTTTGTCCACCTTCTATGCGGATTTTAATCTTCCCTTGTTTTTCTGCTTCGATTAAAAGCTGAACTGTTTGTTCTGCTACTAGTGGATGCCCTGGTACTGCATACATAATTGAATGTTCCTTTGCCAACTCAAGGAGCTGTCGTACAATCTCTTCATAAACACCCTCGAATTGATCATTTTGTTCATATACAGAATCGAAACTTGTAAAGGATAGCCCCTCTGTTCTTAATTCCTCCAAAACTGGGTGCTGCTCCGTTCGAACATATAAATACTCAGCTGTTTTTAACTTTTTATATATACCTAATGGCAGCTGATCTAAATCACTTGCTCCTAAACCTATTATCGTGATTTCATTCATACTACTCACAACCTTACTTTTCTTTATTTAGCCAAAGCTGAAATGTAGCCATCCTTCTACCAAACGGCAATAAAAACCACTCTTTTTCTGCAATGACACGGTTTTTTGCTATACTTACTAAAAAAATAGTTGCACCGAGCGTTACTGCAGTTAACGAGATGACAATTGATTGTATTCTACTAGTGAGATAATCAAATAACAGAGCATCTCCTAATACTACATAAGCAACCACACACACTATCATCAAAATGGATGCCTTGGTAATTCCTTTATAGAAAACTGCAGGTGCAAATTGGATATTCCAAGTCTTTTTAAAATAATAACACATCAATACGTAGATAATCGCTAAACTAACATTTCCTGAGATAGCTGCTCCTAATACTCCATACATAGGGACTAGTAAACTATTTAATAACCACTTACAGATTACCCCCATAAACAAGAATAGCGTAGGCACTTTTACCATTCCACTGCCCTGGAGCATCGCCATTAATGTCAGAATTAAAGACATCCATACAATTTGAAAGGAAAATACCATTAAAGTCGTGGATTCTTCTTTTGTTTGAAATAGCATTTCATTGACGTAGGGAAGTACAACGATCAGCCCCATCGCCGCAGCCACACCGAAAGTAAATGCCACGCGATATGTTAACTGCATGAACGGGACTGCTGTTCTTCCTGATCCTTTACTCATTCGATGAGCTACTAGCGGAACGATCGCTAAAGAAAGTGTAGAGGCTATGACAATCCCTAATTGAACAAGCGGCTGCCCTCGATCATACACTCCTTTTTTCTCCATAGCCTGATGTTTTTCCATGCCACTTTCTAGAAGGGTCTGGAAAACCGTAAACGAATCTACCAGTTGAAACAGTAGGAACAATAGTGCACTTATACTAGCACTTATACTTATCAGTGTTAAGCTCTTTACTATTGGCCACACAGCTATATCCTGTTGAATTTCCCCTGTCTTTGATTGCTTCATGGATTTCCAATAAATAAAGGATAGCAGTAGGACGCCAGCAAGTTCACCCGCCACTGCTCCATACATAGCCATACTTCCTGCCTTATACAGATCAAAACTAGTAGAAACGATAAGCCATGTACCAAGTAGTATCACAAAAACTCGGACTGCCTGCTCCACGACCTGCGCATAGGCGACTGGCTGCATACGACCATCCGATTGAAAGTCTCCCTTTAATACAGCAAGCATCGGCATCAATAATATGACGAATGAACCAGCTTTTAATAGCTGAGCAAGATTTGCATCTCCCATTGCTTTCGCTAAGAATCCAGCACCCATAAACAATAAAATAAAAAATACTATAGAAATAAATCCAATATAATAAAAAGCAATTTGCTTTATCCTTGGAATAGCATAATCTTTTCCAAGCGCTTTATAATCCGATAAAACTTTAGACAATGCTACGGCAAAACCAAACGAAGTCCAAGTAGTAATAATACCAATGAACGGATATACCTGTTGGTAAATATAAAATCCTTCATCTCCGACCAAATTTTGAAATGGCACACGGTACACAGCACTAAGTAGCTTAACGATAATAGCGGCAACCGTCAGCATAGCTGCACCTTTCATATAAGTTTTCATATTCCACTCATTCGCCATAACCAATCCTACTCCCATCATACGATAGGAATATTATAACCTAGAAAAGCAGAAGCGCCTATGATAGCCCCGACTAGCGCTGGAAGAATTTCACGTAAAGGCGTAACTGTGCCTTTACTGAAATATTCTGAAGCGACTCGAGGGCTAGGCTCTGGAGTCTCGACAACCGAAGAAATGCGCAAGGCACCCGTTTAGTTGTGAAAAGCGCTAGAAGGATTTCGGGGAAAGGCGTATTTTGCCTTTCTCGAAATCCTGAAGCGACTCGAACAACTGGCGCCTGAAGTCTGGACCATACTAGAAAAGCGCAAGCGCCTATGTTTGCATCGAAAAGCGTTGGAAGAATGGATAAGAAATATAGAACGGGACCAATTAATAATTTTTACTTCTCTCATCTAACTTGCGAACCCAATAATTTTGTAATATTAAAATCTACCGATAACCAAGCTAAAGCCGCTCCAACAAAATTATCTTTGTTGAAGCGGCTAGTATTATGTTTTCCTGATTTTAATACGATAGGATAGACATTCATCTATTGTTGTATTTTCTTGAAATACCCATTTATCATAGTCCATTGCTCCACCAGGATATATCTCCAATACTTTGAGATTAGCTCTTTGGCATAACGCTATAACCTCTTCCGGTGTGTAACAAGCTAATGACTGAACAACCTTATCGTTACTGTTCTCTGCCCACCAGGTATCAATCATTCGATTAGTTTGAACATCATAACCATATTCTCTAAGTACACCCAGATTGGGAGACATTTTAATGCCATTTACTTTTTGCCAATACTTTGGCTGATAGATATCGATTAATCCGATGCCATCCTCTGATAACCAATTATAAATTCTTTCTAACAGCATAATCTGATCATTATCTGTACCTATCCCAAAGCCATCCATATAAAGTATTACTTCGAATGTTTCTTCCAGCTCAATTGTATAAAAGCTACCACATAGTGAATTAACCTTGTCATCGTTAGACTGCTTAGTGAATTCAACAATTTCCGGTACTAATTCAATCGTAGTTACTTCTTTATCGAATGACGCAAGTGCTCTTGCTAATCTACCGTTCCCAGCACCTAGTTCCAATATTGTTCGAAAAGGCTTTCCAACCTGTTCCATGATTTCAGCTGATAAAGACATGTCGTATTCACTTACTTTATGAGATGGAGAATATAACTCGAATTGTCTTTTATAGAATGGCTTTACCCAATTTGATTTCATTTTCATTCCTCCTGTAATTTTATTAAATTACAGAGAAATCAATAAGTTACGGATTCCCATTTAGGAAACACCTCCTGGATATAACTATCTTAGCACAAAGTAGAATGAATAGTTAGTTAACTTCAGGCGAGCTTTTAAATCACTTACTATATATCATTTGTTTGCACTATTTTTAAAAACTCCTACATTTCGGTTGTTTGAAGTAAAGGTGGAATGTCATAGGGGAACTTATTGAGCGAGAGACCACGGGAAAGCGGCCGCAGTAGTAGAAAAGTAGGAATCTCATAGAAAGCCCCGAAAACTTTACTATTCGTAAAATTCTCGGGGTTATCGTTTTGGAAGAATGTTTTGTTCTAATCTCTTTTCAACTTTCCATTTGTTTTGCCAGAAAATTTGCTGCAGTTTCAATTGCCTTTAGTTCAGATTCTCCAATAAAGTGTACCTTCGAAATGATGAATACAGCTCCGATTGGATCCCCTGAAGCAATAATAGGTGCTATGCAATAGGATTTAACTGTTTCAACTACTCCTGGAATCCATTCAACCGAATTTTCATGTTTTTCCATTACGATGGAGCGCTGACCAATTATGTCTTCAACACCTGGGCTTAGTCTACGATTTAAGTAATCCTTCTTTGAAAGTCCTGCTGCTGCAATCATTTCATCACGGTCACTTATTAACACTGGGGTTCCTAAAGTCTCATACAAAGTGTCCGCATATTCCTTTGCAAAATCTCCAAGCTCACTAATAGGCGAATATTTTTTTAAGATTACTTCTCCTTCTCTATCCGTAAAAATTTCCAATGGATCTCCTTCTCGGATTCGAAGGGTTCGACGTATTTCTTTCGGAATAACCACTCTACCTAAATCATCAATACGACGTACGATGCCTGTTGCTTTCATGTAATATGCCTCACTTTCGACAGATTGGAAATTAAATTTCATTTCTGCCATAGTATGCATCATATTACCAAAAAATATGCAAAGAGCTATTTGACGTCTGCTATTTCTTTTTTAGATTCGGGCAATAATTTCATCATCTCTTCTAATACATCGAATGGATCAAATTTTCCTGTTTTACGTTCATCAATTGTCAGTACCAGACTGCCGTTGTCCATATTAAAGCCAACTGCACGTCCGTATTTCATAGATTCTTCTACAAGCTTTGCTCCATTAATAGCCTTTGTACCTTCTGCACTTAAAGTAATCGAAATTATTTTATTTGTTTCCTTAATAGACACTACGCCTACCGCAATTCCCCAAATTTTCATACGTGCAATACGCAGCAATTTTTCTGCTTCGAGAGGTATATCTCCAAACCGGTCCTGTAATTCATCTATGAGATCGAAGTACTCCTCTTCTTTATCCATCGCTTTGACACGTTTATACATTTGAATCTTTTGATAGCCATCGGGAATATATTCATCTGAAATATAGGCATCCGTGGATAACGCAATCTCTATTTCTGGCAAATCCTCTTTTTTTATACCAGTACGTTTTTCCGCAATTGCATCTTCCAGCATTTGCGTATAAAGATCAAATCCGACTGAGTCTATAAATCCATGCTGCTGTGAGCCTAATAAGTTACCAGCACCTCGAATAGACAGGTCGCGCATTGCAATTTTGAAACCCGAACCAAGCTCTGTAAATTCTTTTACCGCCTGCAATCGTTTTTCTGCCACATCTGTTAACACCTTGTCTCGTTGATGCATTAAGTACGCATAAGCAACACGATTGGATCGCCCTACACGACCTCGTAATTGATACAATTGTGAAAGTCCCATTTTATCAGCATCTTGAATAATAAGTGTATTAACGTTAGGAATATCAATACCTGTTTCAATAATAGTCGTAGTAACTAAAACGTCATATTCTCCTTCTATAAAGCTGATAATAATTGACTCTAGCTCTGTTTCAGTCATTTGCCCATGCGCAAATCCAACTCTTGCAGTTGGAACTAGCATTTGAATCTCATCCACTTTCCTCGTAATATCTTCTACTCGATTGTATAGATAAAATGCCTGTCCTCCACGTGCTAACTCCCTTTCAATTGCTTCTCGGACAAGTGCACCATTTTGTTCCATCACATAGGTCTGAACTGGAAAACGGTTTTTAGGAGGAGTCTCAATAACAGATAGATCACGTACCCCAATCATCGACATATGTAATGTTCGTGGTATAGGTGTAGCGGTTAACGTCATAACATCCACATTTGTCTTCAACTGCTTGATCCGTTCTTTATGTTTTACTCCAAATCGTTGTTCCTCATCTACAACTAAAAGACCTAAATCGTGGTACTCCACATCTTTAGATAGAATTCGATGTGTACCTACTACTACATCAACTAATCCTTTTTTCAGCCCATTAATTGTTTCCGCCTGTTGTTTTTTGTTGCGGAAACGACTTAGGAGACCCACTTCAATTGGAAAGTCTTGAAAGCGGTCTAGCATAGTTTCATAATGCTGTTGCGCCAATATAGTTGTCGGACAGAGAAAGGCAACTTGCTTCCCTTCCATAACAGCTTTGAATGCTGCTCGTATTGCTACTTCTGTTTTACCGTAGCCTACATCCCCACAGACAAGACGATCCATTGGTCGAGGTTTTTCCATATCTTTTTTCACTTCTAGAATAGTACGTAGTTGATCCTCGGTTTCCTCATAAGGAAATGCTGCTTCAAAGGATTGCTGCATATCACTATCAGGTTCAAATGCATACCCGACTTCTGCTTCTCGTTTGGCGTATAGCTTTATTAACTCATCTGCAATATCTTGAACTGCAGCTGAAACCTTTGTTTTGGTTTTCTTCCAATCTGCTCCGCCCAACTTGTGAAGCTTTGGATCTTTTTCCCCAGACGCAACATATTTTTGAATGAGATCTATTTGATCGACAGGAACGAATAATTTATCCTCCCCACGATAACGAATATGGAGATAGTCTTTATGAATTCCATTAACAAGCAATGTTTCAATGCCAATATATTTCCCAATACCATGATGTATATGTACAACATTATCTCCAGGTTTTATCTCGGAGTAACTTTTAATACGCTCAGCATTCGTTACCTTTTGAGCTCTTGCTTTTTTCTTATGCTTTTGTTTAAACAACTCAGAGTCGTTAATTACTGCAATTCTTTGTAATGGAAGTTCAAAACCAGCTTCTAAATCTCCTTCTATGATATAAACTCCAGGTGATTTCATATCTTCTTCGGAAGCACCAATTTGTGTAGAAATCTCGTAGTCTTCTAGCACTGTGTGTATTTTTTGCACACGGTCTTTGCCGTCAGCAAGTATAAATAAGCGGAATTTCCCTTGGGTAAATCGCTCTATTTCATTTTTCAATAAATGCATTTGTCCATGGAAGTTTTGCATTGGTTTACAAGAAAAACTAATATTTTTTTTAATCGTAATTCCAGAAAAAGTTCTAGAAAACAGAGAAAAGTATAACTTTTCGTTAGAAAACATTTGAATTATCTCTTTTAGATTAAAAGATGGTTTTACCCGGTGTACCGTTTTTCCTTCCTCTAACAAAGAAAGAATCCAATCATTTTCTTCTCTCTCTAACGTCTCTGTCACTTCTTGAATTCTTCCAAGCTCGTCAAATAAAACCATTCCGTTTTCGTTGAAATAGTTACCTAAAAAACTATTACTCTCTTCCAATAATGATACATACTTCATATATTCTGTAGGTTGCTCACCTTGCTTTAACAATTCAATGTCCTGTTGGATATTTTGATAAAAAAGATCTCTTATTTCTGGGATTTTAACTTTTTCCAAGCTTTCCGCTAATGCCTCTTCTAGTTTATGAGCTAGCAGAAGTTTCTTTTCCTCCGTTAGCACATATTCAGTAGCCGGTAAAATTCGAATCTCTTTTCGTTTTTCCAATGAACGCTGATCTTCTGCAGAAAAAGTTCGGATAGAATCAACTTCTGTATCAAATAATTCGATACGAATAGGATTTTCTAAATAAAGTGGATAGATATCGATAATTCCACCTCGTAAAGCAAACTCTCCTGGAGCAGTAACCATAGGCTGACGAACATATCCCATATTCACTAATCTTTGCAGAAAGGAATCTAAACTAATTTCTTCCCCTTCCGAAATAGACATACTACTAGCCTGCCAATCACTCTTGGTTGGCATATGCTTTTTAAGACCCGCAATAGGAACAATATAAACGCCATTATCATGCGTTAACATATGATCTAGCGCTTCTAGTCTTTGCGCCCGAAGTTCTGGACTAGTAATAGATATATCGGCAGCGATTAGCTCATCAGCAGGATATAAACGCACGAGGTCCTCACCGATTAGTTTTACTAAATCCTCTGTAAGTTTTTGAGCATGTAATAGGTTAGGCGTTACGATTAATATAGCTCCCTGTCGATTTTTATATAGCATATTGGTGAATACTGCTCTAGCACTAGAAGTAAGTCCAGTTATTAATTGTTGGTCCTTCCCACTCTCTAACTCTTTTACTAACTTTTGTATTTGTATATCTTCGATTAATAAATTATTTAAAGGTTCCATCTGTGTACCCCCAATCTAAACAGAAAAAGGCTTTGTGCACGAAATCGTGCCAAAGCATCTACTGTATCCATTTTTTTAACGCATAGTAATTAGGAAACGTTTGAAGGGAATTCTGACATTCTTCACAAATACACTGCACCGTGTAATCTCCCTCTGCTCCATTTACAATATATATATGTTGTTCTTCTTGCGTGAGCTCATGTTTTTGTAGAAATTGGTCATCTATGCTATCAAATGGCAACTGCCCAATTTCTGTTTCACAATGGCGACATTTATAACGAATCGGCATGGCCATTAAAACCTCCTTTTTAGGAAGTATAGACCTTTTGTTCACTTTTTATGCACCGTTGTATGTATTCATTACATCTAGAAATTTTTTGGTTAACCAATCTTCGCAAGCGTTTGCACTATTCTTAACGGCTTGAATTATATCTATTTTTTCATCTTCACTAAATTTAGAGAGCACGTAATCCGGTACCTTCATGCCGTTTTTAGGACGATCCACACCAATTCGGATTCGATTAAATTCCTGTGAACCCAAGTGTTGGATAATGGATTTAATGCCATTATGCCCACCTGCACTACCTTTTTGGCGTAGCCGTAATTTGCCAACCTGTAAGTCTAAATCATCATAAATAACGACTATTTCATCGTCATTTACTTCGTAGTAATCCATTATAGGTATAACACATTCACCCGAAAGATTCATATAGGTTAAGGGCTTCAAAAGCATAACTTTTTCAGTGCCAACAAGTCCAATGCCATACATTCCATTAAATTTAGACTGAGTAAGCGGTATATTTAATCGCTTAGAGAGTTCATCGATGACATGGAACCCAATATTATGGCGTGTAGCTTCATATTGTTTTCCAGGATTTCCGAGACCAACAATAATTTTCATCATATTCCATTCCTTTAAACCATGTTTTTATTAATTTTACCATATTAAAACAAAAGAGGTTGCCTTGGGACGACAACCTCTTTTGTTTTGTTATTCTTCTGTTTTTGTTTCTTCAGATTCAGTCTCTGAGCCTGATTCAGTCTCCTCAGTTTCTTCTTCCACTCGAGGTGCTGATACAGTAACCAAAGTAAAGTCATCTTCATTCGTTATTGGATAATCTACTTTATCTCTAACATCTGCAACAGTCAATGTATCTCCAATAGCCATGCTAGATACATCAATATCAATACTTTCCGGAATATTTGAAGGTTTCACTGTAATAGTAACTTCACGATTTGGCTGTTGAAGCATACCACCCTCTGAAACACCAACCGAATCTCCTGTTACATTAATTGCAACACTTACTTCTAACTCTTCTTTCATATTGATCGCTAAAAAGTCTGCATGAATCATTTGGCCTTTTAGAATATTCATCTGGTAATCACTTAACACGACGTTTACGGATTTACCATCAACATCAAGCTTCATAACACCATTACGACCAACTTCTCGAAGTGTTTTTGTAAAATCCTTTTCGTTGATAGCAATAGATTGTGATTCTGTTTCAAAACCATATACAACCGCAGGGATAAACCCGCTATTTCTAAGTTTTGCGTTCTCTTTTTTATTACGTTTTTGTGTTTTTACTACTGTACTCATAATATTCTCCATCCTCCCGAAGTGCGTTCTATAACTAGAATTACCCATCTTCAGCAGGATTCAAACATTTTAAAGATCAGTCAAATAATGTACTTACCGATTTCTCTTCGAAAACTCGTACAATTGCATCGCCTAGTAATTTTGCAACAGACAATTCTTTAATCTTAGGCGACATTTTATCATCTGCTAATTGAATAGAGTTTGTAATTACTAACTCTTTAATAACAGAATTATCAATACGCTCAATTGCCGGACCCGATAATACTGGGTGCGTACAGCAAGCATACACTTCTTTTGCTCCACTTTCCACCAATGCCGCTGCTGCGATAGAGATCGTTCCAGCTGTATCAATAATATCATCGATTAAAATAGCTGTTTTTCCTTCTACATTCCCTACAATATTCATAACCTCAGCCACATTTGGACGTGGACGGCGTTTATCAATAATAGCGATTGGTGCTTTTAAGCGATCTGCCATTTTACGAGCACGAGTTACCCCACCATGGTCAGGAGACACAATTACCAATTCTGCTGGATCAAAGTTTTTACCTAAGAAGTAGTCAGATAAAATTGGAGCTGCAACTAAGTGATCTATCGGAATATTAAAGAATCCTTGAATTTGTGGAGCATGTAGATCAAGTACAATCGCACGAGTTGCGCCTGCAGTTGTTAATAGATCTGCTACAAGTTTAGCTGTGATTGGCTCACGAGCACGTGCTTTTCTGTCTTGACGTGCATATCCGTAATAAGGGATTACAACACTAATTGTACGAGCTGAGGCACGTTTTAGTGCATCAAGCATTATTAATAATTCCATAATATGTTCGTTTACAGGACCTGAAGTAGATTGAACGATGAATACATCGCAGCCACGAATACTTTCTTCGATATTGATCTGTACTTCACCATCACTAAATCTAGTAACTGTACTTTTACCTAGAGGAACTCCTACTTCTTTTGCGATTTCTTCAGCTAATTCCTTATTTGAATTTAGCGTGAAAATTTTCAACTTCGAATTTGCATATTGTTCTGGCATGATAATCCTCCTGGATATTGGGTTATTTTAAATTTAATTTGTTCACGTAGCCATCTTTGTTCTCTTGTCGTGCTCTTCCAATTGCAAGTGCTTCATCGGGTACATCCTTTGTAATGGTTGATCCAGCAGCCACATAAGCTTTTTTGCCAATGGTTACTGGTGCTATTAAGTTAGAATTACAACCAACAAACGCATCATCTTCAATCGTTGTAACAAATTTGTTTTTTCCATCATAATTCACTGTAATTGTTCCACAACCAACATTGACGTTTGTTCCAATTGAAGCGTCACCCATATAGCTTAAATGAGAGATTTTACTACCATTGCCTACTGTGGATTTTTTCACTTCTACAAAGTTACCAATTTTCACATCGTTTCCTACATCGGATTGAGGTCGAATATGTGCAAATGGACCAATAGACGTATGGTCTCCAACTTCACTGGACAATACAACAGACGAGTGTATAGTTGTTTCATCACCAATAACACTAGATACAATGTGACTATTCGGTCCAATTGTACAATTCATGCCAATAGTTGTTTTTCCTTCAATGATTACTCCAGGTTGAATTACTGTATCTGCTCCAATAACAGCTTCACTGCTGATGTATGTATTTCTAGGATCGATGATCGTGACGCCTTCACGCATATGATGATAAGCAATACGTAAACGCATAGTCTCTTCTGCTTGTGATAGAGCAATGCGATCGTTCACACCTAAAATCTCTTCGAAATCCCTTGCAGCATAAGCTGAAATAATCTCATTTTCTTTTTGTAAAATTTCAATGACATCTGGCAAATAATACTCACCTTGTGCATTATCATTATTCACTAACTTCAATGATCTAAATAGAGCTTCGTTATCGAAGCAATATGTCCCGGAGTTAATCTCACGCACAAGTTGCTCCTCTGTAGAAGCATCTTTTTGTTCTACAATACTTTGAACACTACCATCTTCAGAACGAATGACTCTACCGTAACCAGTCGGATCTTCTGCAATTGCAGTTAAAATAGTCGCCTTTGCTCCCGTTGCGTTATGGTGTTCTAACAAATCATTCATTGTTTTTGGAGTTATAAGTGGCGTGTCTCCACAGATAACAATAGTTATTCCAGTTAAATCTTTTAGTACTTCCTCAGCCTGTAAAACTGCATGAGCTGTTCCTAACTGTTCTTCCTGAAGGGCATATTCACTTCTCGTCCCTAGTCCACGCTGTACTTCTTCGGCACCATGTCCTACGATTGTAACTATTTTTTCTACGCCAAGCTGTTCCATGTTTGTTATAACATGTTCTACCATCGGCTTGCCACATACAGGATGTAATACTTTATATAAACTAGACTTCATACGTGTACCTTTACCGGCTGCTAATACGACAGCATATGTATTTGTCATTTTTCAAGTTCCCTCCAGTGGGCTAATTTACTCTTTTGACTATAGCCGAAATGAAGCAAGATTTCAAGGAAATATCTCTTGACAAATACATGACAAACCAAGTAATATAGTTGAATTTCTTAAAGAATGGGCTAATTTATTAAAGTTCAAGGAAAATAACAAAAAACCATCTCCTATAAAGAAATGGTTTTTACTTTTTTTATGCAGTTGGTTCTCCGATTTTATCTTCAAGCTCACTACTTAAATGATAAGCGTAAAGGATTGCATCCTGAATCTTTGTTCGCGTTCCAACGTTAATCGGATGAGCAATATCTCTAAATTCACCTTCTGTCGTTCTCTTGCTAGGCATCGCTACAAACAAACCATTATTTCCGTCTATTACTCGAATATCATGCACAACAAACTCGTTGTCCAACGTTATAGAAGCGATTGCTCGCATACGCCCATCAGTAACTACTTTTCGTAACCTTACGTCTGTTACTTCCATTCTATTAACACCCCTTTTCATAGCTGCATTATCTCTATCTATTTGTTATTCCACAAAAACTTCTAAAATCCTTCTCTTAAACAAGAATATTTTCAATATTTTAAACAATTTTCATAACTTTTAAAAATTATATGCGATTATTGAACAAAAAAAAGGAGTTCTCCGAAGAAAACACCCTTCTATCTATTTTACACTACTGCAATTACTTCGATTTCTACCTTTACATCCTTTGGTAATCTAGCAACTTCTACCGCAGAGCGAGCCGGTTTGTGACCACCAAAATGCTTATCGTAGGCTTCGTTAAATTCAGCAAAATCGTTCATATCTTTTAAAAAGACTAATGTTTTTACAACTTGCGATAAAGACGATCCTGCTTCTTCCAGTACTGCCTCTAGGTTAGCAAAAACCTGTGCAGTCTGTTCTGTAATGGAGCCTTCCACTACTTCTCCTGTAGGAGTTAAGGGGATTTGACCTGAACTGTAAAACATTCCATTTACAATCATACCTTGCACATATGGACCGATTGCTGCTGGTGCATTAGTTGTTGATACTGCTTTCATCTAATTTGCCACCTTTCTCAAAGTAATTTCCTTGTGTTAAAGCAATTGTACCATCTTTTTCATTGACCTCGTGAAGCTTTACTAGAGATAAATAATCTTTCACCAATTGCTCCCCTTGATGCTCTGCCTCTACTAGCACAGCAATTCCAGCTAACTCACAATTGAATTCCTCTAATAGACTCTTCATCCCATTAATAGTTCCTCCGACTTTCATGAAGTCATCCGTAATTAAAACACGCTGTCCTTTTTCCATACTTCTTTTCGAAAGAACCATCGTCTGAATACGTCGTGCCGAACCCGATACATAGTTTATACTTACTGTCGGGCCTTCCGTTACTTTACTGTCTCTCCGTACAATGACCACCGGAACATTTAAATGTCTCGCTATTGCATGTGCGATCGGTATACCTTTAGTAGCAACCGTCATTATGGCATCAATTTTTGCATCTGCAAATGCAGATGCGAATACTTTACCAATTTTGTTCATTAATGATGGATTTCCTAGTAGGTCGGTCATATACAAATACCCACCAGGTAATAATCGTTCTACTTTAGAGAGCTGTGCCATCAGTTCTTCTGCTATTACTAAGACATCCTCTTGTGTCATGGTCGGGATGAACTTGACCCCTCCCGCTGCTCCTGGAACAGTTACAAGTAAACCCTTGCCTCTTGCTTCAAATGTTTCTTTTACAATGGTTAAATCCTCACTTATGGAAGATTTAGCAGATTGATATAAAGAAGCAAAGAATGTCAAAGGGATTAATTTATGTGGATGCTCCATAAGATATTGTGTCATATCTACAAGCCGTTCACTTCTTTTCCATTTCATACTTTCACCTCCAAAGACGAATGTTTTATAGAAAACTTAACACAAACATCCGGATTTAAGCAAGTGGTTCCCGATCCCCCATTAAACGAACTGCATAAACCTCGTCGCAGAATCCACGTAAACCATTGTATATTCTTTGGACTCTTGTCTCGTGATCGACTATTCCAAACACAGTTGGACCACTTCCGCTCATCAATACAGCGTCCGCTCCGAATTTTTTCATCTGATCTTTTAAACCAGCAACCTCAGGATACAATTTGAGTGTTACATCCTCCAACACATTACCAACAGAAGCGCACATTAGATCAAAGTCTTTCTGTTGAATAGATTCGATCATTTGTGCAGTATTTGGATGCTTTATTTCATTTACTTTTAGGTTACCGTATATATCGGCAGTAGATACGCCGAGTGTTGGCTTTGCAAGGATGATCCAACAATTAGCCGGAGAAGGAAGTTCTTGTATCTTCTCTCCTCTACCTGTTGCCAAAGCGGTTCCTCCATATACACAAAACGCCACGTCGGAACCAATTTTCGTACCTATTTCAGCAAGTTCATCCAAGGTAAGTCCTAACTCCCAGATAATATTTAATCCTTTTAATGTGGCCGCTGCGTCACTACTACCACCAGCAAGTCCAGCGGCTACGGGAATATTCTTTTCGATAGTAATAGAAACTCCCTTTTCCACTCGATAGGTATCTTTTAGAATCTTTGCAGCTTGGTATGCTAAATTCCGATGATCATTTGGAACAAAGCGGTCCACAGATAATATATGTATTGCTCCATCTTCTCTTACCTCTAATCCAATACGGTCCGCTAAATCTACTGTTGTCATGATCATTTCGACTTCGTGGTAACCGTCTGGACGCTTATGTAGGACATCTAGTGTCAGGTTTATCTTAGCAGGTGCTTTTACGTAATACATTGATCTGCTCCTTTCCTCCAATATGTTGTCCCCTATTTTACCACAGTGCACAAGGAATGAGGAAGTGTGATTCAGCTTCCCTATTTAGTAAAAAATCAAAGCTTATTTCCAGTCTATGTTACTATTCTTTGAGACTACTTCTTCTATCATCCCTAGCATCACAATAGATAATTAGAAAAGCGCAAGTACTCTTGAAGGTCAAAAATGTTTTCGGTTGGCTTCGGACAGACTTGTCGATATATCATTACTTACTGATTTTTTAAAGAGGATAACTGTGACTGACGTCACGGTCATCCTCTTTTTTCTCAGTAATCTTAGTGCGTTACCTGTCCTTTGCTCTCCTTCAACCATACGAACCAGGTTAATACTGTTTTGGGAAGAAGAGAAGAAGCACTTTCCTAGACATAGAAGAAGCACCCGACGATACAATTTCGGTTGCGCCTCTCCTTTTTTATTGAATAAACAATTACTATTTCTTTATATTCCACTTCTATAACTAGAATAAAGAAAACCGAGCAAAAGATATGCCCGGTCCTTTTTATCCCAGTGTTCACGAGGTATTTTATCTTTTAAAAAAAAGACGGATTGCTCCGCCTTTTCTATTTGCTAGTTGTTCTTTAGTTTTGTCTCTCGTGAGCATTACTACTTTGACTATTATGGTACAAGCTCAGCTTATTTACTTTGGTGATTTCATTTGCTGTTCAGCCATTTCAATTGCTCGTTTTACCATATTACCTGCATCACGTGATTTAATTCCTCCCCAGCCCTCGGTTTTGACTACATCATAAAATCCAAGATCTTTGGCTATCTCTTCTTTTAATTCTTTAGACATTATCCCTTTTCTAGACATAGGTGAATCCTCCTTTGGAACAACTAGCCTTTATAGTATGTCCGCAAAACAAAAGAAAACCCCTTTTCCATTTAATAAAATAGAAAGAGGTTTTTAAAAAGTAAAAATAAAAAAATAAAAGTTCTAAAAAATCATTTTACAACTATTAAATTATTTGCTTCGTCAAAAATAGTGATTTCTACTGCTTCGGTCAAAACATCTGCATAACTATAAGATACACGTTCAAAAGAGTTTTCATCTTGATCCAAATCGATAACAAATACTGCATGATATGTCTCTCTAAGTACACCAGCACGCTCAATTGTTTTCTTACGTCCTCCGTTTGCTTTTAATTGCAAACGTTTGCCTAAATGATGATCTAATGACTTCTTAATATCAGCTAAAGTTTTTGGCATTTCGCATACACCTCACTGATTACTATCATACCATCGTTTTAAAATTTTGTCAAACAAAATATTTTAACAATCATCCTATATAGTTGTCAACGTTTTTATTTTCCAGCCATACTGAATTTTTTATAAATATTACTTATTTTGTAACAAGTATGATTAATGAAATTCCTCGTATAGTTCATTAGATAATTTACCGAACTCTTCTATGCTCAAAGTTTCCCCACGTCTAGTTGGATCTACACCTATTTTTTCTAAAGCTTGAATGATAAGATCCTTCTTTGCTTTTCCGTTCGGTAGTGATGATTGTAGATTATTAATAATCGTTTTTCTTCGTTGAACAAAAGAGCCACGAGAAACTTTAAATAAGAATTCCTCATCAATTACTTCAATTGGTGGTACTTCACGACGAGTAAGCTTAATAACTGCTGAATCTACATTTGGTTGTGGCATAAATACCGCTTTAGGGACGATCATAGCTATTTCCGCCTCCATATAGTACTGAATAGCTATAGATAAAGACCCATACGCTTTCGTTCCTGGTATTGCAGTGATTCGATCAGCAACCTCTTTTTGCATCATGACAACCATCCCACGAATAGGAAGACGATCCATTAATAGTTTCAACAATATTGGAGTCGTTACGTAGTAAGGTAAATTAGCAACCACCATAACATCTTTGTAGTTCTGCAACTGATTAGCAAATATTTGTTGCACATTCGCTTCTAAAATATCAGCATGAATAATTTCTACATTATCATATGGTGATAACGTATCCGCTAATACCGGCAACAGTCTTTGGTCAATTTCAAAGGCAACAACTTTACCAGCAGTTCTTGCTAAATGCTCCGTTAATGCCCCAATACCCGGTCCAATTTCAATTGCAGCAGAATCCTTCGTGAGATCCGCGTGACTTACAATATTACGTAAGATATTCGGGTCAATTAAAAAATTTTGACCTAAGCTTTTTTTGAATGAGAACCCATACTTCTTTAATATCTCTTGTGTTCTAATTGGTGTTGCTATATCTTTTTGCATATATTATTTTTCCTCCATATTGAGTTGTGCAATCGCTTCTTCGACCTGCTGTTGGCTAATTTGAAAAATGGATAGTCTTTTTTGTAGCTGTTTTCCATTAGTGTATCCAATTTTCAATATTTCACCTAATCGGCTTCTTCTTGCTTTCGAATCGGGATGACCTATTAATTGTCCATCCACTAATATTGATAGTGGTATTTCAGAAAACGTTTCTTTGTCCAATTTTGGGGTATAAACATTAGAAAGAGCAGCGCGAATATCTTCGTCCTTTGCGTGCTCAATCCCTAAGCCTTTTCCGTTTTTGGCAATTGTTTTTTCTTTTGACAAAAATGCGTGTTTTACACCTGGAACCTGTTCTTCGATAATAGCACGGATACGTCTTCCGGGATAATCTGGATCAGTAAAAACAATAACTCCACGTTTATCCTGCGCATGCTGAATTTTCATCAGTGTTTCTTTAGATATGGCTGAACCATTCGTTTCAATAGTATCTGCTTCTACAGAACGTTTTATGGCTGTTGTATCATCTTTTCCTTCAACAACTATTATTTCTTTTATTTGCAACCGTTTTTCCTCTTTTCTGTCTATCTGCTATTTCTATCATAACGCAAAAAAGCTCTCCCAATCAACGAAAGGGAAAGCTATATAATTAGTTCAGTACTTTCACACGGACTTTTTTGCGACCAAAGTCATATGCCTGCGATTTAGAAGGCACGAATAAATCAATTTTGTTCCCCTTGATAGCACCACCAGTATCGCCAGCTACTGCATAACCATAGCCCTCTACCCATACTTTTGAGCCCAGTGGAATAACACTAGGGTCTACCGCTATAACTTTCAAATTAGGATTAGATTTTAAGTCTATGCCAGTCGCAGTTACGCCAGAACATCCATTACAGTAAGCAGTGTATGCAGTTGCCGTAACGTAAAATTCTTTTCCGCCTGTTGGAGCTGCTGAAGAATTTGTTCCGCGCGAAACACTAGCAGTCACGACTTTCGTTCCAACTGCCACAATTTTTTCGGTTGGTTTTTTTACTGTCTTCTCGCTCACCATATTACGAGATACTTCTTTACCATTTTCTTTAATTACTTCATAAGTACGTGAAACTGTACCATTTTCACCTTTTTGTACTACTTTTTCTTTCCCTTTTAGTAGCGAGTCATCTTTTTTCGTTTCAACAGCAAATTTTGTTTCTTCCTCAACTACATCGGTGACCTTTTCTACTCGCACTACTTGTATTTCAGAATCCGGGATTACTAACCCATCCATTTTCTGTTCTACTCGGTCGAATTCACTCAATTGAATGTTATATTGTTTTAAAAAGTCAGCGACCGTAGTCGAAGTGGACCATAGCTTCTTCTCTTCACCACCATCTAAAAGCGTTACTTCAAATGCTTTTTCAATAGTAATTTGGTTTTCGGGTCCAACCTCTGCATCTGCAGCAGGTGTTATAGCATCATGTTCAGTAACTGATACATTTGCCTTTGCGAGTATTTCTGAAACTAATTCATCAGTAGTTGAAAGTGTTTGAACTTCTCCATCTACTGTGATTTCTATTTGTCTTGCCTGCTCCCACTCAATCGTTAAATTATTTTCGATAGAAGTGTTCACTGAGGGATGTAAAAAGTCTTCATTAGCTACTACTATTTGATGATCATCTAATAATTCGCCAACTGTATTTGCATGCGTTAATATTTCTTGTTGTTCACCGTTAACTGTTAAAGCAACAGTTTTCTTTGTTCCTTCGAATAAAACGAAAGAAACCACTGCAAGAAACAATAGTAAAGAAACAACATTTACTAAGGTTTGCTTGCTCCTCAATGAATGAAAGAACAGGTTTTTCATGGAATTATTTGACATGAAAAACGCCTCCTTGTTCACTGAAGTGATTATATAGAGTCCTCAAGAGCTTGTCAACCGTTTAGGTTTTTCCTAAGTCTTTTTAATCCGTTATTTTAAAGAATTTTTCTGCGTTTTTAGTTGTTGCTTCTGCAACTTCTTCTATTGTAATTCCTTTAAGTCGTGCTATTTCTTCCGCAACAAGCGGCACAAGTGCTGGCTCATTTCTCTTACCTCGATGTGGGTGTGGCGCTAAATAAGGTGCATCAGTTTCAATTAGTAAATACTCTAATGGAATCTCTGTCGCTACTTCTTTTGGTTTCCTAGCATTTTTAAATGTTACAGGTCCTCCAAGGGAAATCATAAAATTCATTTCTATACATTGTTTTGCTGTTTCCACACTTCCTCCATAGCAATGCATGATACCACCTGTAAGATGCGCCTCTTCCTCTTGTAAAATACGAATTACGTCTTCTGTCGCGTCTCGATTATGGATAATAATTGGTAAATTAACCTTTTGAGCTAAACGTATTTGTTTTCTAAACAATACCTGTTGAACATCTTTAGGAGATTTATCCCAATGATAATCAAGACCCATTTCACCTATACCAACTACCTTTTCGTGCTTAGCAAGTTCCTCAATCCATTTCAAGTCCTCTTCCGTACAATCAATCGCATCCACTGGATGCCAACCAACTACAGCATAGAGAAAAGAATACTCCTCCACTAGTTTCATTGCTCTTTCAATTGTAATTCGATCGAATCCAATAACCACCATTTTTTTTACATTTGCTTCTAGGGCACGATTAATAACTTCCTGCAAATCTTCCTCATACTGATCTGCATTTAAATGCACATGTGTATCGATAAACATTTTAAATCCTCCTTACCTTTTGATAGTTATACTGCATTATTTTACAATACTATTTAAGAAATATTTAGTTCAAATTTATTCAATAATAATAATGTTTCAGATAAAAAATAATCAGTAAAATAGTATCTAAAAATACTATTGAAATAAAAAGACCTGTCCATAATTTGACAGGTCTTTTTGCAATTTTATTTCACTTGCGCACCATTTTCAAGTTTTTCATCTACAGTAGCAAGTGTTAAATATCCGTCTTTTTCACCTGCAAGAATCATTCCTTGAGACAACTCTCCTCTTAGTTTCACAGGTTTCAGATTTGCTACTACAATTACTTTCTTACCAATAACGTCTTCTGGTTTATAATATTGTGCTATACCAGAAATCACTTGACGTTTTTCATAACCCATATCTAATTGAAGCTTTAATAACTTATCTGCTTTTGGCACTGCTTCACAAGATAATACAGTAGCTACACGTAAGTCTACCTTGAAAAAGTCATCAATCGAAATTTCTTCCGCTTGAGGCTCTTCTTCTTTTTCATCTTCCTGTGGTGTTTGGACTGATCCTTGCATTTGCTCACGTATATAAGCAACTTCAATATCTACATCTAATCGTGGGAAAATCGGAACTCCGGTTTTTATTACAGCTGTTCCGTCTTTAATCACTGTAAATGAACCTAAATGATTCCACTGCAAATAATCCTCTGTAAAACCAAGCTGCTCCGCGATTTGCTTAGGACTATTCGTCATAAACGGCTGAGCAAGGGTTGCAATTTGGCGAAGGCTTTCTGCTAAATGAGTCATAACGGAAGCTAACTGTCCCTTAGTAGCTTCGTCTTTTGCAAGTACCCAAGGCTGTGTTTCATCAATATACTTATTTGTGCGCGATACTAAAGCCCATAAATCTCCAAGTACTAAGCTAAATTGCATTTTCTCCATATTTGCTTCATATTTTTCAATTGTTTCTATTGCAAAATCCTCTAAGGTTGCATCAAATTCTGTTGCTTTACTTTGACTTACTGGAATTTTCCCATCAAAGTATTTATTGATCATAGAAACAGTTCTATTCAATAGATTTCCTAAATCATTCGCAAGATCAAAGTTTGTTCTCTCTACAAACGACTCTGGAGAGAATACCCCATCTTGACCAAAAGGTAACTCACGCAATAGGAAATAACGGGTTGCATCTAATCCATAACGTTCTACTAACATTTCTGGATATACAACATTTCCTTTTGACTTAGACATTTTGCCGTCTTTCATCATAATAAATCCATGAGCAAATACCTTTTTAGGAAGTGGTAAATCTAAAGCCATTAAAAATATCGGCCAATAGATAGTATGGAAACGAACTATGTCTTTTCCTACTACATGAACATCTGCTGGCCAAAACTTTTGGAATAGAGAATCATCATCTGATAAATAACCGAGTGAAGTAATATAGTTCGTTAAGGCATCTACCCATACATAAATTACATGTTTAGGATCTCCAGGTACTTTAATACCCCAATCAAAGGATGTTCTGGATACCGATAAATCTTCTAGTCCTGGTTTAATGAAGTTATTGACCATTTCATTTTTTCTAGATTCTGGCTCTATAAATTCTACATTTTGTTCGTAATATGCTAATAAACGATCGGCATACTTTTTCATATTAAAGAAGTATGATTCTTCTTTCACCTTTTGAACTGGGCGTCCACAGTCTGGACAGTTTCCTTCTATTAACTGTGTCTCAGTAAAAAAGGATTCACAAGGTGTACAATACCACCCTTCATATTCTCCCTTATAAATGTCTCCATTATCCAAGAACTTTTGGAATATTTTCTCCACTATTTTTGTATGACGTTCCTCTGTTGTCTGAATAAAATCATCATAAGAGATATCCATTAACGCCCATACTTTTTTTGCCGCTTCTGCAATTTCATTTACATAAATTTGAGGCTCTTTTCCTGCTTCTTGTGCTTTTTCTTGAATTTTTTGCCCATGCTCATCCATTCCTGTTAAGAAACGAACTTCATATCCTCTAAGTCTTTTATATCTGGCCATTGCATCGGAAGCAACGGTTGTATAAGCTGTTCCAATGTGAAACTTTCCACTCGGATAATAAATGGGCGTTGTTAAATAAAATGTTTTCTGTTGATCTTTCAATGTAAAGATGCCTCCAATGTTGATTCTCTTTATTCTTTATTCTAACGAAATGGAGAGTTTGTTTCAATCAATTCATTTAGGCTAGATTGTCGAATGAAATTTTCCAAACCATAAATTTGAAAAAACTAGATAATATATCAAAATAATTCCTATTTTCTATAAAAATAGTCAAACTTTTAATAAATCACTATATTATTATCAAAATATTATTATTTTACTCTCTTATACTAAAGCATTAATTATTGACGAAAATGGTAGTACTTGGTATGATATATTACATAAAAGAGGTTTATGTCGAATCTTGGCGAAAAATATGCACTCTTGAGAGGAGAAAAATTTTTATGAAGTCTACAGGTATTGTACGTAAGGTTGATGAATTAGGTCGTGTAGTTATTCCAATAGAATTACGTCGCACACTAGGTATTGCAGAAAAAGATGCTTTAGAGATTTATGTTGATGATGACAAAATCATTCTAAAAAAATATATGCCAAATATGACTTGTGCTGTAACTGGTGAAGTTTCAGATGACAACCTTCGTCTAGTTGGTGGAAAACTGATTCTAAGTCCAGAAGGTGCAGAATTACTAATCAAAGAGATTCAAACTAACCTAAAATAATTAAATAAAGAACCGTAAACTAATAAAGTTTACGGTTCTTTTTATAGAAATAATAAATTAAATCTTTACTCATTCTATGTCTAGCTCCAGCACCTAGCCCCTCGAGTCACTTCAAGATTTCAGCGCTTACTCCTGCGCAATGCTCGTCGCAGAATAACGTTGTCGGGGCTGACATAGGCGATTGCGCTTTTCTAATCTACATGATAATTTTGATAGACTTCTCTTTTAGAAAGACCTCTTTGGATTGCTACTTCTTTAATAGCTTCCTTTGAAGTGTACTGTTTTTCTGCTATTAGTTGATCCACATGCTCCTCTATTGTTACTTCTGCCCACCATTGTGTTTCTTCCACTGTTTCAGACGCAGTTTCGTTTCCTTCTAAAACAATACAGAATTCTCCTCGAATCTCTGCCTGTTCCACCCATACAACTGCTTCGTCAATCGTACCTCTTAAAAACTCTTCAAACTTCTTAGTTATTTCTCGTGCCAATACGATCTTTCGACTTCCTTCTATAATAGATTGCATGTCTCGTAATGATTCCTTCAAGCGATGTGGGGACTCATATAGAATTACGGACTCTTGTCTTTTTTGAAGCTTTTCAATTTCTACTTTTCTTTCTTTTTTATTGCGACTTAAAAACCCATAAAAGAAAAAGGGCTGTGTCGTAAGTCCCGATGCAATTAGTGCACTCAGTGCTGCGTTTGCTCCAGGGATTGGTACAACCGCAAAGCCTTCTTTTACTGCCTTTGCAGCAATATCTGCACCGGGATCAGAAATACATGGAAGCCCCGCATCACTAACTAGTGCTATGCGTTTTCCTTCTCTCAATAATTCTAATAGTTTTTCTCCGCCAGCCTGTAGATTATGGTCATGATAGCTGATAAGTGGGGTAGAAATATCAAAGTAGTTACATAACTTTTTCGTATTTCTGGTGTCCTCTGCTGCAATAATATCTACTTCTTTTAATATGCGAATAGCTCTCATGGTCATATCTTCTAAGTTACCAATGGGAGTTGCAACTAAATACAAGCAGCTACTTTGTTCATGCTCGGTCGATTTTTGAGATTTCATCATTTACTTGCCCCCATATAATCTATTTTTTGTTTTCTCGTCAGCTGTTTAAAAGCATACTCTGCCTGCATGGCCTCTTTCTTTGTTTCGAAACATTCACTATATATACAACTGACAGGCCCTTTTGCCCGTGTATACTTAGCACCTTTTCCCTCATTATGTACCCTGACTCTTTTCACCAAATCATTCGTATAACCAGCATAATAGGATCCGTCACTACATTCTAACACGTAAAAAGTATGCTGTTTTTCATTCTTTTCCATACAGCATCTCTTTTACTTCTAGTGTATATTTTCCATCATCTCCATACACATATAATGGAGGTAGTATTTTCAAATCAGGCTTTCCATCTTTTATCCCTTCGATTAGCAATGTATTTGCCTCTTTTCCTTCTTTCGGATAAACGAAACGAATTCTCTTTGGCTCTAATCGATTGGCTCTCATCGCAGTTATGATATCGAGAAGTCTCCCGGGACGATGAACAAAAGCTGCTTTTCCACCTTGTTTTAATAGTTCGCTAGCAGATTGAACAGCCTCGTCCAATGTTAGGTGAATCTCATGACGGGCAATTGCTAAATGCTCTTTTAAGTTTTTCTCACTTGCTTCATGAGCGGGAAAATAAGGTGGGTTACAAGTAACAACTTCAAATTTTTCAGAACCAAGCTCTTTAGCAATTCCCTTTACATCTGCCTGCCTAATTGTAATTTGGTCGGTGAGATTATTAAACTGAACACTTCTTGTAGCCATATCAGCAAGTCTTTCTTGTAATTCTACTCCTATAATTTCTGCCTTTGTTCGAGCACTTAGGAATAATGGGATCGCCCCGTTTCCTGAACAAATATCTACAATTCTTCCTTTTTTAATCGGTACATATGTAAATCTTGCTAGCAAAACTGCATCCAAAGAAAAAGAGAAAACAGAAGGACTTTGAATAATGCGTAGATCCTCTGCCAATAAATAATCGAGTCGTTCGTCATCCTTTAACCATTGTTCCATAATTATTACCCCCAAGCAAAATAAAAGACTGACACCCACTTATGGAGTGGCATCAGTCAATTGTTTATGTGTTTTGTTTGTTTAAAAATGAAAGACAAAATAGACAATCTTCTTCTTTTCGGGAACTTCCAAAGTGAACATGACACACATGGTAGCCTTCTTGATAGAGTCGGGCTAAATTATCATGACCCTCTCCCACATCAAACTTGTTTAATTTCTCATCTCTCATTTTTTCAAGCATTGCTTCTTTTTCATGGATTTCATCGAGTCGTTGTCTTAAATGATTATTTTCTTGTTGTAGCGCTTCCCGTTCTTCAACCATTATCGCCACAAATTCTTTTAAAGCGCGAAATTGCAGCTGCGTGGACTCTAATTGTTTTTCAAAATCTATAATTGTATCAAAAAAATTGCGGTCCATCACACATTCACCTCATTGCCCCGACCATTGCACCTGATTTGTTGCATGGTTTGTAATTTCTTCTAACGTATAATCTAGAACACGTTGTGGATCAGGTAATTCTATACGTAAAACTCGCTCCAAAATATTCATACTCACTACTCTACCTAGTCCATCAGGTGTTTCGACTTTGTCCCCAATATCCGGCATTTGCTCTCTAGCAGTTTCGTATTCATCGTTTTCATACTTCAAGCAACACATAAGTCTGCCACAAAGCCCAGAAATTTTAGATGGATTCAATGATAGGTTTTGATCTTTCGCCATTTTTATAGAAACTGGTTCAAAATCTCCTAAAAATGTAGAACAGCAAAGCATGCGACCACAAGGACCAATACCACCTAACATTTTTGCTTCATCACGAACTCCTATTTGTCTAAGCTCAATACGAGTTCTAAATACTGATGCTAAATCTTTTACCAAATCTCGGAAGTCTACGCGACCTTCTGCAGTAAAATAGAAAATAATTTTGTTTCGGTCGAATGTATATTCAACGTCAACTAACTTCATTTCAAGATTTCTTTCGATAATCTTCTCAGTCCCTAATGCAAGAGCTTGAGCTGATTCTAGTCTATTTTCTTCTACTTGGATACGATCTTTATCCGTAGAAGGTCTTACTACTTGTTTTAAAGGAAGTACCACATCATGTTCTCCCACTTGCTTAATCGGAACTACAACCTTACCGTATTCTACTCCTCTAGCTGTTTCGACGATTACATAATCATCTTTCTCTAAAGTAAAATCTACTGGATCAAAATAATATATTTTACCCGCTTTTTTAAAGCGGACTCCTACAACATTATACAAAAGTAAATCCCTCCTGCAGGTTAAGCATCAACTGCTCCATCATCAGAGTCCGATTCATATTTTTATGCAAATTTTGTTTTGCATGTAAAATCATTTCTAATTGCTTCGATAATTGCTCATACGTTGTTTGCAGAGCAATCTGCTTCCAATAAGAAATCATATCGGGAAAAGTACAATCTGCGATGGGACTTGCTTTTATAGCTACTATATCACGATATGCGAATAGTAGTAAATCTAACGCTTGTTCTGCCTGCTCTTTTTCTTTGAGCAATGGACCGAAATCTTCATGAATACACATCAATGCATCCTGAACACTTCTTCCATTCGCTTCAACCAATTTTAACACTGATTTCCTTACAAGTCCAAACTGCTCGTCTTTCGCTAAATTAATTGCTTGTTCTACTTGATTCGTCATTTTGCAAACAGTAGAAGCCATGGAATCCGTGATTCCCTCTTCGATTAACTTTTGCTTTAAGATCCCAGCTGACATTGGAGATAAGCTAAAATGCTGACATCTAGAGCGAATAGTTGGAAGTAAAGCATGCATTCGATCCGTTAATAGAATGGCCGTTATTTCACTTTGAGGCTCTTCTAAGAATTTCAATAGCGTATTTGCTGCACTTGTATTTAATTGGTCTGCATGATGTATGGCATATATTTTTCTTTGTTTTTCTATAGTTGTTTTACTTAATGCATGTACCAATTCATCGACTTGTCCCTTTTTTATAAACTGACCATCAGGTTCCAACTGCATAAAGTTAAGATGATTGGAGGATTTTAACCTTTTACAAGATCGACATGTTTCACATGGAACATTATTTGTCGGATTTTCGCAATAAATGAGCTGAACAAAAAATTGCATGACTTTTTCTTTCCCAGTTCCTTTTGCCCCTTCTAGAATATAAGCATGTCCTATTCGATTTTTGGATACGATTGTTTGTATTTGTTTCACTACGGTTGGTTGCATTCTTTCTACGTCCTCAATCGACCAGTTTTCCATCACTTCCACCTCTTTCTAAGAAAAGCGTAAGTTCCCGCCTACTTTCTTCTACAACGAGCTTTGCCCTGGAGCTAAATATGTACTTAGTTATAAATAAATAATTTCTTGTGAAAAATCCCGCGTTTCGCATTGAGCGAAAACACGGGAAACTTACGTGTATAAATTGATAAGTAAGCCTTTTATTTCTCCAATTTTATCTAACAAGTCTATAGAGCTTTTTTCTTGGTTTAAAATTTCTTCCGCTAATTCTACTAGTTTTTCATCAATAGTTTCCACAAGTTTTAACTTTCTTCCTTCACCAAAACGATTCCACGTATGAGACTGTTTTAATCCCATTCCGAAATCGACAGCTTCGTGCAAAAACTTTCGGATAAGCATTTTAAACTTTGCCATATCACGTAAGTTTCGTGAACGTGCTAGACGATCTCCTGCCGTGGAAATATCTCCTAGAAGTCTTGTCATCGTCTCCGTTTGCATACGCTGCTCTTGTTTTGTAATCATTTGACCAAATTTAACAGACTGATTTCCATTCTGTATTGCATCTTTTCGAATATTATCTATACCAACACGCATATCTTGGTTAATCTTCACTTTTTACTACTCCTTCCCTCATTATCAAAAATGATGGAATTGTTCAATTGGAAGTACAAATACAGTAGCCCCTCCAACCTCAACTTCGACTGGATAAGGAATATAAGAGTCTGCATTTCCTCCCATAGGAGATACAGGTGCTACCATTTGCTCTCGTGCTCTACAGTTATCTCTTATTAGCTCTAAAGCTGAAGCTACTAGAGCATCATCAGTACCGATTAGAAATGTAGTGTTACCGGAACGTAGAAAACCACCTGTACTTGCTAGTTTTGTTGCTCTAAACTTTGCCTTTGTTAATGCATTAGACAACCGATTACTATCCTGATCCTGAACTACCGCTACTATCAATTTCATCGATACTCACCCCTATTATTATTTTTCTTTTAATTATACCATGAATTATCTAATAATTTCTAATTCCCGTTTGATAACTGTATATGTTTCCTCTAATACTTTCTCTATCGATTGAGAGGCATCTATTACTTGTATTCGTTCTGGGTATTTTTCAACTAACGATAAATAACCAGCACGTACTTTCTGATGAAATGCTAAATTTTCAACATCTAATCGATTTATTTCTCGATCCTTATGTGCATTAATTCTAGATAATCCTACTTCTGGATCAATATCAAAAAGAAGCGTTTTTTCTGGCATCGTGTCTCCGATAGCAAACTTATTAATCGCCCATATTTCCTCTACACCAATACCACGAGCAAATCCTTGATATGCTAAAGAACTATCTATAAATCTATCACAAATTACAATTTTTCCAGCTTCTAACGCAGGAAGAATCTTCTCTACTAGATGTTGTCTTCTTGCAGCAGCATACAATAATGCTTCGGTACGGCTTTCCATCATTGTATGCTCATTATTTAAAATTATGTTACGAATCTTTTCAGAAATCATAATTCCTCCAGGCTCTCTTGTCATCACGACATCGTAGCCTTCATCCGTTAATCGTTTTCCTAATAAATTCATAACAGTAGTTTTCCCTGCACCCTCTGGACCCTCACTTGTTATAAAATACCCTTTTTTTTGCACAGTTACTCCTCCACCACATATATTAACTTTTCTTCTAATCGATGCTCTCCTTGAAACAAAGCACCTTTTTCAATCCACTCTTCTAATTCAGTAAGAATAGGAACTGTTATCTTTTCCCCCGGTAAGATTAATGGGATCCCTGGTGGGTATGGAACAACCATCCCCTTTGCTATCCTTCCAATTGACCTTACATAAGGTATCCATTCCCCTTGTTTCTCACTCAATAATTCTATACTCATCTGTAAAGTAGAAATAGACTTTTGATGCAAATAATCTATATTGTTCATACGGTCTGGGATTTCTTTTTTTAAGTTATCTATTGCATATTTTATTCGCTTTCTAATCTCTGCAAATGCATATTCATGCTCCACTTTTAGTAACGGAAGAATGAACAAAACTTGGTATGGATCCGCTAGCTCCGCATATATATTTTGTTTCTCAAAAGCTTGCTGTACCTGAAAACCAGAATACTTTCCAACACGTATTAATAGTTTTAATGGGTCGTCTACTTTAACCACTTCTATTAATGGAATACTTTCTAAAGCTTCTATAAACACTTCTCTTCTATCCATCAACTGTTTAAAATCCATTGAACTATATCTTTCCACATAACTTCTTGCATCATCTAGAGAGGCTAGAATTAAATAGGAAGGACTACTAGATTGCAACATTCTTAAGTATTTGTTTATTTTTTTGCTATCAATCAATTGAGAACGAATATGTAAAAAAGACCCCATCGTTAATGCTGGTAATGTTTTATGTGCTGAATGCACAACAACATCAGCTCCATGTAATAATGCTGATGTTGGAAACCCCTTATGCGTTTGAAAATGCGCTCCATGAGCCTCATCTACTAACACAGGCATCTGTAGACTATGGCAAAGGCTAATAATGTTCTCCAAGTCCGGTGAGGAAACCCCATAATAGTTTGGGTAGGTTAAGACAACCGCTTTAGCAAATGGATATTGTTGAATTGCTTCTTCCATTACCGTTAATGATACGTAGGATGCCGTTTTAGATTGTTCGTCCCATTCCGGAGATACGAAAATTGGCTCTGCCCCAACTAATTCAATAGCATGAAAAATAGATTTATGTGCATTTCGTTGTACAATAATTTGTTCTCCATACTGACAAGCTGCGTATATCATAGCTAGATTTCCAACAGTAGTACCATTCACCAAAAAGAGACTTTCATCTGTATTATATAATTTAGTTAACAATTGCTCTGCTTCTTTAATAGCTTCCTCTGGATGGTGATAATCATCCAATCCATTTAATTCAGTCAAGTCATATTGCATCGAATCCCTAATAGGTAGTGGCAAATTGGATAAAAGTCCATGTTTATGTCCAGGCACATGAAAAGAAATGGGCTTTTTCTTATAGAACTGCTCCAATGCTTCAACCAATGGTCTTTTCTCCTGCATGATATTACCTCACGATACTTTCTAATTTCTTTCTTCTATTATACATGAATACAGGGATAGAAATCAGTTATAGCTCTTCAAGGGATAAAGTTAAATTTCAAATATACTATTGATTTTGTTGCAGGTGGAATCATAGAAGCCTCTATGGATCACTTATCTGAATTTAGATTAGATAACAAAAGAATAACTGCAGAGCACCTCTATTTTTTCTCACACTTTTCTAATATGAGATGACTGACGTTCCTTGTTAGTAAGATAGCCCATAAAATTGTAGATATAGCCTGTCACTTATAATTCCAATCATTTCCACAACAAAAAAGTCGCTACCGATAAACTCGGTAACGACTTTTTCTTTGTGCCCAGCGACGTCCTACTCTCACAGGGGGAGACCCCCAACTACCATCG
>NZ_JBIWER010000009.1:0-70755 GCF_044762655.1 Psychrobacillus sp. NPDC096623 | reverse complement strand
GAAAAATAATAGGTAGCGATTTCAATTGGAAGGTCGCTTTTTCTTATTAAAAAATGAGATTGTGAAACATTTCACTTAAACTAACGGGTGCTTTACTTGAAGAAGGGGTAAAGCAAAAATGAACCTCCTGACAGAATCGACATCCCAGGAGGTTTTATTTATTTAAACTATTAATCAATTATACACAAAGCTTCAGTTAAAAATTGAATATCACTAAGAATTTGTTTTTTGATTATCGAATTTTCACATTTGAAATAATCATCGACTAACCGATTTAACTCATGATAGATTAGTTGCAAATTTAAAAACACCTTCCTAGTTAATATAACTCATCATTTTTTCTTATTTAAAGTATTATATCACCTATTCTAATTTTTAAACCTTTAGTCATTAACGCAAAACGACGGAAAATCGAGAAAGAACAAGCAAGAAATGAAGAAAAAGTAGTTTTTCATTGAGTAAACCTAAAAAAGGTTTTCTTGAAATGTTCTTAGAAAGACTTATAAAGGGATAATAAGAAACAGATCGTTATGAAAGTTTGTGAAACATTATACTTAAACTAACGGGTGCTTTACTTCAAGAAGGAGTAAAGCATTTTTTCTTATTGAACTAACGAAGCATTTTAGTTGAAGATGAGTATAGGATTTTTTTGTCGCATCTGACACAACAATTGCAATAGTAAGGGGTAAGGGGCAGTATTTACTGCCATAAAGAAGATGTGCTTTCAATATCATAAAACCAATCAAATAGAATTTTATTTTCTTCTGACTGGTTTTAAGTTACTGAGCTATAAAATTTTAGGTTTATCAAATAGTCCTCCTTTTAATTAAGCAGCTAAATCAAAATAATCATTAAGTAATAGATCTAATTCTTGACTGCAATTTACTACTTGTGGATGTGTGAATCCTAAATTTTTTGCTTTTTTATACATGTCTTTTCTTTTGACTTCAATTTTAAGTTTTAACATTTTTTTTAACAAGAAACTTTTCACAATGATCTCTCCATCCAATATTATTAGGTATACTCATCTGCGATATGGTTGAAATAAAAAAACAACTAATGTATTGTACCCTACCTTTATGCAAAATAAACCGATTTATTCTTGATTTTAATTAACTCTTATGGGTTTGTGAATTCAAAGATATTGATTTTTGATAGAGATGGAGATATGAGCTTTCATCTGATGATATTACGCAGATTGACCATAATGTGGAAGAAAAGAGAAGGTGCTTATTCGACTAACGGGTGCTTTAGTTAAACAAGTGGCTGCCTGTAAGGGGAGCTTTTTCTTATTGAACTAACGTGGTAGGTTAGTTTAAGAAGGAATCCATTAAATATACGTAGAATTAAATACCAATCATATTTTATACCGAGGTGTAACTGGTGGGAAGAAACCGATATTTAGGTAGCTGGACTGAATCAAATTTTAATGAAATCGATTGGTCGTTTAGTAAGGAAAACCTTATTGATTTGTTAAAGAGTGTTGTAAATAAAACAAATCAATATACTCATCAACAGATTTGTAATTGGTGTGATAAGCATTATATGAATTATATAGATAAGGATGGATTAAATGATGAAAGGCTTTACGGCATATTAGAGGATATTTCTGCACAGTGGGAATTATATTTAGCTAACAATTTCTCGTTTAAAGAACTACATCAGTTGAATTTTTCTAAAGTAAATCTGCCAATTGAATTGTTCGAGGGATGGTTAAAGGAATTAACTTAACAACTTTATGAGTAGAAGTTTGTGAAGTATTGTACTTAAACTAACGGGTGCTTTAGTTAAAAAGTGGCTGCCTGTAAAGGTAGCTTTTTCTTATTGAACTAACGAAGCGGGTTAGTAAAATATTCGCTTTCCGAAATAATCAATCATTAATATAAGTTTTTTGCTATCTACTATTTTAGAGACTGGAAGGAGAATGTTAATGAAAAGAATAATTTTCTTAATGTTAATTGTTATTAATCTAACTGGTTGTAATACGGCACCCACTTTTATACAACCAGAGGGTAAAGTTACTTCAGATAAAGGTGAATATATAATGAATATAGGTGAATTCAAATGGAAAGAACATGATTTTGAAGCAAGTAAAATTAGGACTTCTGATAATTATGAATTAGCTGGCGAGTTTAGTACACTTGAAGGAGATAAAGGGGAGGAATTAACATTTGAAATTGCTCAAAATCCTTCTTCAATAATCGTAAATAAATGGAATACAGATCTTACAAGTGACTCGATTGAAGTTAAGGACAACAAAATAACCCTTCCATTAGAAGGGGGATATTATATTTATGAAGTAATCGTAGAATGGTCTCAAGGAAAAGCAATTTATATTTTTGATGTTGATGTAAAATAGCTCTCCCCCTATGCCTTGTTTAACTGACGGGTGCTTTACTTCAAGAAGGAGTAAAGCATTTTTTATTCAACTAAAGGGGCAGGTTAGTTGAAGAAGAATGTTTTAGCTTCGTTCAACAAACGGGCCATATTTTTGAATAAAGGTTAATTTATATAGCTTGAAGAAATATACTTAAGCTAGGTTGTAAATTATAGTTTTACAAGGTGGGAAAACAACCAATAAAATAAGCCCGGGGAGATGAAAATATGAAAAAAATGGGGACTCTATACTTTTTCTGTGGAAAAATGGGAGCAGGAAAATCAACTAAATCAAAACACTTGGCTATTGAAAAACATGCGGTACTGTTATCTGAGGATGAATGGCTTTCTTCTCTTTATCCCACTCAGATTACATCATTTGAGGACTATCTAAAATTCTCAGCGCAGCTCAAACCGTTGGTGAAAAAGCATGTCCAAAACATATTAAGTGTTGGTACAGATGTAGTGATGGATTTTCCAGGTAACACTCAAAAACAGCGAAAGTGGTTTTCAGATATAGCATTAGAGGTCAATGCAAACCATCAACTAATTTTCCTTAATTTAAATAACGAGCAATGTTTACGTCAAATTAAACAAAGGCGAAACGAACAACCCGAAAGAGCAGCTTTTGACACGGAAGAGACGTTTATTCATGTTACTAGATTTTTTGAAGCACCAGAAGCATTCGAGGGTTTAAATATTTTAGAGTTTAGTGGAAAAGAATAATAAGGAGTTCAATACAGCGCTATAAACTAGAAAAATAATTAGTTGAACTAAACCAGCCAATAGAAACTCCTTTCGAATTCAACAATCGGGCGCGATTGTTGAATTAGTGACACTTTTCTTCTTCAACTAACGGGTGCTTTACTTCAAGAAGGAGTAAAGCCTTTTTTCTTATTGAACTAAAGCAGCAGGTTAATGAAATAAGATTTCACTGGTTTTTCCATTATATGATAAGAAACAGCCTCACATTTTAGTGTTTTTAATTAACAAACATTAATCTAACTATCATGGTTAGTTTATCTTGCTAGTTTTTTGAAAATTTAATTAGCAATACTTATCAAAGAAAGTTAATATTCGTACAAGTAAACTTGTTCATGATTAATATACTAATAGTATTCTATAAAGAAAGTGAGGTGAAAATAATGGGATTGTTTTGTACATGTGGTGTACTAATTCCAACTCCTTTAACAGCAGAGGGTACGGTTGAGTTCCTTTTTTTTGAAGATAATACTACTGTAGAAGGAACTGGTACTTATACTGCTGATGCTTGTGCTGATAGACTTGAAGCTGGTTCCGTGACGTTCAATTTCATGGATACAGACAATACCACCCCAAATCGAAGTTTTATATTTGCTTCCACCAGTATTACACAGGTTAGCTGTGAAATTATAGGTGAGACCTGTTTGGTTACAGTTCGAGGTGTAGGTATGATAGTTGGTGATAATATTACAAGAGGATTTAGGGTTACATTTGTAGATAGACCAGCTCCTTCTGAAGATACAGTCAGAGATTTTATTATTGATGGTTTTGGAGCCCAGTCTCAAGATGAAATATTGCCAGAAGAAATCACTACATTTTGTTTTGTTTAAAGAGTGTTCCTTTCCGAAATAATAAGTCATTTTGATTTATAAAAACCGTTTAAATAAAGAAAGAAAGCACGCTATTTTAAGATAGTGTGCTTTCTTTATCTATTTGCGTAATTCCTTGCTTTACCCAATTCACTAATTGTTCATAATCTCTTTTTAATAAGTTATATTCTTGAGAGATATGAGCATACGATTGTTCCAACTCATCATAACTTTCCATTGCTAGTTCCAGATGGTTTTTTATAGATGATGAAACAGAATTCTTTTTAACTAACGTTTTTTTAGGAATTGCTTCTTTCTCGGTTATGAGTGGGCGAAGGTTTTTGTTCCATCTAAATGCACAAGCTTGTTTGGTACGACCTAACAAGATACTTGCTTCTTCGAATCCAGAAATTTGAGTTAGTCCTTTTTCTATTTTTTCTAAGACTATCTTTTTAAGGAGATTGTCTTCTTCAGCAGTCCAACTATCTTTTCTAATCTTTTCATTCATATTCTTCACCCTTTGATTTTTTATTAATATATGCATATTAGGTATAATTAGTATCTAAATAGTAGATTTTTTATATGTTCTATAATTGAATTATTATTGAGGAAAACACAGCGGATTAACCTTGGAAGGTTAATCCGCTGTGTTTTTTATAATAAGATAAACAAGAGGGGAATTCCCCTCTTGTTTTTACATATATCCTTTTTCTTTTAGACTTAAGAACGTACTCGGAGCCACGATGATATGGTCAAGTAGTTCAATTCCTAGTAGGAAACCGGCTTCTTGTATGCGTTTGGTGACTTCAATATCCTCACTACTTGGTGAACAATTAAACGATGGATGATTATGTGAAATGATGATACTTGCGGCATTGTTGAGAATTGCTGATTTAAATACCTCCCTTGGATGTACGATGCTTGAGTTTAGGGAACCTACATGACAACGATGGATGGCTACAACATCATTTTTAGTGTTTAAACATAATACAAGTAATACTTCTCTATCTTCGCTACCTATTAAATCTACCGCTAACATGCCACAATCTTGTGGGCTACGGACTTTATACACTTCTGTAGCCTCATGATTTTCACGAACCTCTTGTTTGATACGAACGATTTCAAAGATTGGATTGAATTTTGTCATTTTTAATTCCTCCTATGTTTTTTTGATTTTGTGAGCCGCAATCGAAGTCGGAAGGCTAAATTTTTTCCGATTTCTTGGCATGCCATGTAAACATGTGCAGCAATAAAAATGACAAGGAATTGCACAGCAATAGCTTAAAATTATTTTGTAGGAGTAACCGTTAAGCAAAAAAAATTTAACGGTCCTTGCGTTTTTAGGTGAAACTTAGATAGCAGTGCGGGAGGCAGAATCTGCCGCGCTGATTGCTTTAGTTGAACGCACAATGTTGAAGGAAACGCACGCCCTTGGCGTTTCCGTATGGCGAGAGAAATCGAAAAAATGTAATAATTATTAGAACGCTGAATTTAGCGTTCTTTCTTTTTGGAGACTTACTGATCTCGAACTGCTTTTGACCACTTCTTTTGCGTTTTTAGGACCTGTTTTAATCTCTGATTTGCTTATTTAGAGAGAATTTATCTCAAGAATTAACAATAATTACTATGGATATAAAACATATGTTCGCATATAATGAATAAAAAGGAGGGAACAAACGTGCGTAGTGAATTTGAGAAGTATTTTAAGCATGGGTGGATGATTGAGTTAATGTATCTTTCCAAAACCGGTGAAATCAGTAAACGAAAAGTAAAAATCATTAAGTTTCAAGGCGATCTATTTCACGCTTATTGTTTTAAACAACATGCAAAAAGAACGTTTCTAATCGATAATGTGCTCGCAGTTGTTCCCGTGTTTCCTAAAGAAAGAGGCGCTGTTTAATGATGGGTCAATTAAATGACGAACACGATAGTTTGGTGCTATTCCGATGATTGACTATAGCCAGGTTCCGAATCGCTCCATCGCCTGTATTGATATGATGAGCTTTTATGCTAGCTGTATGGCAGTCCTGCATGATTTAGATGTTAAAACGGTTCCTATTGCAGTTGTAGGAAGCTTAGATCAAAAAGGAAGTGTTGTATTAGCCGCAAGTCCAGCCATGAAGAAACGATTTGGAGTAAAAACTGGAACTCGTTTATTTGAAATACCAAACAGCCCAGAGATTAAATTATTCGAACCTAAGATGGGATATTTTTTAAATATGTCAATGGCTGTAACGGAAATCCTGCATAAATATGCCCCTGCAGAGGCGGTACACGTCTATTCGATTGATGAAAGTTTTATTGATCTTACGGGTACGGAGAAATTGTGGGGACCTCCTGAAGAAACCATACTCAAAATTCAACAAGAAATACTAGATACTCTGCAATTACACAGCACTGCTGGTATGGGACCGAATATGTTGATGGCAAAATTAGCTCTTGACTTGGAAGGAAAGAAATCAGGGTTTGCAAAATGGACTTTTGATGATGTTCCAACGAAGTTATGGCCTGTTTCCCCTTTATCCGAGATGTGGGGTATCGGTCCCAATATGGAAAGAAACCTAAACAATATGGGCATTTTTAAAGTGGGAGATCTGGCTAACTATGATTTAAAGACGTTAGAATCGGTTTTCGGTGTTATGGGGAATCAACTCCTTTTTCATGCTAACGGAATTGATTTATCTGATCTTGGTGCACCCATAATAGAGAAACAGATAAGCTATGGTAAAAGCCAAATACTTATGCGAGATTATAACAAAAAAGAAGAGGTTTTAGCTGTTATTCTGGAAATGTGTGAAGATGTTACAAAACGTGCACGAGATAAGTATCAGGCAGCACGTACAATCTCTCTTGGGTTAGGTTATAGTAAAAATGCTTTTGGTGGTGGATTCAGTCGATCTCGTACGATACATGAAGCTACGAATGACACGATGAAAATTTATGAAGTCTGTAAGCAGTTATTCAACGAAAACTACGCGCAAAAACCAGTTAGGCAACTATCCGTGTCCATTACTAAATTAGAAGATGAACACTCTATGCAGCTAAGTCTATTTGAGAAAGAAAAGTGGAAGAATCGAAAGCTCGCAAGTGCAGTGGATAGTATACGCAATCGATATGGTTCGGCTGCCCTACTTCGAGCTGTATCTTATACGGATGCTGGAACTGCAGTGAAGAGGTCTAAATTACTTGGTGGACATAAAAAGTAGGAGGCTTCCATGGATAAACAAATAATTAGTGATAAGTTTAATCAGTTAGTAGATGAGTTATCAGTAGATAGACCTCGCGAAAATGTAATTGAATCCATTCATAAGGTGTTAAGTATGTCGCCCAAACAAATTGGTGAGCTAATAAAGGCATCTAAGCGTAATGTAAATTAAACAAATTGAATAATCGCTGATACCCCCTAATTCAAAATTGGATTAGGGGTTTAACATGTGGCTGCCATTTTACTAACAGTTTTGCTATCTGCATAATTATAGGACTTAGAAAGTTTTCTTTTTATCTACAAGTATACGAATCTACATGTATACTAATATACATGTATACAGATGGGAAATATATTAAAGTCTAGTAAAATCAATACATATTAAAGTATTTCATTGCAATTTTAATATACTAGTGTTAAGTTAAAATTATCAGTTTTTTCTATATGTCTACAAGTATACATTAATATAAAACATAATTTACTAATTAAAGGAGGACTATTCATGAAAAACGCATCATGCCAAGTTGTTACATTTGGAAACTTTAAAGGTGGTACTGGTAAAACAACTAATAGTACAATGATCGCTTACTGTCTAGCAAACCTAGGATATAAAGTATTATTAAGTGATCAAGATCCCCAAGCCAATGCTACGAGTCTATTTTTAAGAACAAAGGCAACAATTGAGGATGATATTGTAACTTATGAAAAAACATTGATGTCGGCCATTCAAGATGAAGACTTAAGTTCAATTGTCACTAATATAAAAGAAAATCTTGATTTACTTCCTAGTTTCAGTGATTTCGCACAGTATCCAAAACTATTAGAGAAGAAATTCCCAGAAGAAATTGATCGTGTCCAATTCTTTTCAACATTACTAGAGCCATTAAAAGGGGACTATGATTTCATTTTTATTGATGTTCCTCCTACGATCTCTATCATTACCGATTCGGCCTTATATGCATCAGACTTTGTAGTCGTGGTATTACAAACACAAGAAAGAAGTTTACAAGGTGCGGAAGGGTTTACTACTTACCTACAGACACTAATTGATGATTATGATGCAGACTTAGATATTTTAGGTATACTTCCTGTTTTATGGAAAAATGGTGCTGCAGTTGATATTCAAACATTAGATACAGCGAAAGAAATTTTTGGAGATCATAATATATTCAAAAATGTTGTTAAACAAATGGAGAGATTAAAACGTTTTGACATGACTGGAATCACGGAAAATGATATGCATGATAAAAATGTCATTGAAAGCTACACACGGGTTGCTTCTGAATTTGTGGACCGTCTGAATATAGCTATCAATGGAGCCCACACACCGATTGAGAATGGAGAGGTTGTTGATGTCTGATTTACTTAGAAAAAAACAGCCAGGTAAAATTCAGAGAAGCCAAACGGTCGTGCCTAAAAATACATTTAATATTAAAGACTTGGAAACTGTCCCAGAGAAAGGACAAGAACCTGAAACTACTCCTGTATCGGTACCTAAGAAAGCAACCGTCAGTAACGTGGTTACTGAAAAGTCAACAACTGTTCGGGTAAATATGAGTACTAAGAACAAACTAAACGCTTTGGTGACGTTAGGTATTGCACCGACTGTCGATGAGGTTACAGATTTGCTGATTAATGACTATCTTACGAATATATTAACTAAAGACGAGAGAAAACAATTTGAGATAATATCGGAACTTTATAAGAGAAAAATGAAATAAAACACGAAAGGATGGGATAGCATAAGGCTAACTCGTCCTTTTTAAAAAGCTGTATACGAATATACATGTAGATGTGTAGACTCGTATACATGTATATTTATCTACATGTATACGAGTCTACAAGTATATCTGTATACAAATCTACAGATATACTTGTATATGAACGAAGAAAAGTATAAATCCAAATTATATCACATTAAAAAATTGTTGTATTTTAGAATTTGAACAACAAACAAATCCCTATATAACAACAATTTCTCCTATAAAATATTATATTTATACGTATACATGTAGATTGGTCTACATGTATATTTGTATACTGATATACATGTATATGTATATATTTGTCTACATGTATATGAGTCTACAAGTATATTTGTCTACATGTATATCAATCTACATGTATATCAGTCTACATGTAGACGGCTTTAGAAAAACGTTAAAACCCTTATTGTATAAGGGTTTTTTATCTTCTATACTTTGTTAATAGTTCGAGAGATTCTAAAAAGACTCGGAATTAATAACAAGGGAAGGGGATGCGTAGTGAAAGATTTAGGTATATTATTTGATTTAATTTTGCACGAAGGATTAATGAAATATAAAAAAGTCGGTTCAAACGCATCCTTGCCAAACAAGCTAAAAGATGACGATATAAATTTTCGGAATAAAAAAGGTATTGTCTTTGTGACACGTTCGAAAGAAGACTTACATTCCTCTCCAGGAGTAAAAGGATATATTGTATCGTCAAAAGAAACGATAATAGAAGACTACGAGACACTTTCCCATTGGACACCAAATGTGTTTAACTATGGCACATATACAAATGAGCATCGAAAATACATAAAAGGTCATGTGGAGACGAATTTGCAACAAATTAATACATTTGTTGTAGATATAGATTCTAAAAGACAATCTTATACAGAAATTTTGACTGCAGCGCTGGATCAGAGTATCGGAGCTCCTACACTTATCTTGGAAACACCAAAAGGTTTTCAAGTTTATTTTGTGTTGGACAAGCCACTATTCATATCAAATAGAAATGACTATCGTGGACTCAAAGTAGCCAAACGTATATCTGAAAATATTAAAAAAAGTTTAGCAAAAGTTTTGCATGGTGTGGATGTTTCTTGCAATGACTTTGGCTTTTTTAGAATACCTAAAGATGAAAATATTCGTTGGTTTTCAAAAGAAATGACATTTGATTTTGGAAGCTTAATCGAATGGTCTAGACGACAAGATGATGATCATGGTCGAAGTTTGTTTATGGTTCAGGAACAGAAAGCCGTGCATGATGTTACACAAGAAGAGTGGTTCCAGCAACTACTCGCAGCAAGACATGTAAAAGGACAAGCAGGGCAAATAGGGCGAGATAATCTATTATTTACACTAGCCCTTGCTTGTTACAGTGCTGGAAAAGAAGAAAGTGAAACTTTTAATGTGCTGGATGAAGTTAATTCATCCTTATATTCACCACTTAAACATTCTGAAGTTAGAAAAATAGTAACGAGCGCCCATAAAGGGCGCTTTAAAGGTCCTCATTCATCTTACATACAACAGCTTTTAGAAGAGTGGGGGAGTGGAAAAGAGGTTAACATCCATTCGAGGAATGGATGGCACAAGTTTAAAAAAGCTAGAAAAGATCGTAAACGAAGTCATTATGATGAATGGGAAACTGATATTTTAGCTTTTATCAACGAACAAACAAGCACTTCAAGTCCAGTTATTTGGACGACACAAAGCCAACTGTGCGAACAAATAGGTATATCACGAAGCACATTTAGCGAGGTAGTGAAGCAATCTACAAAAATAATGATGAAATCAAAAGGAAAAGGCTGCAAGGCACAAACGGGTTTAACTTCTGTTTCAGTGCTTCTTCAATGTGGCCTCGCTTACAATCAGACAAATCGTGCAGCCTATTACGAAGCCATCAATATCATGCTAGAGGAAAAAGACAATGCAATACCTATGGAAATGTTACAACAGACATTAAAAATAGTTGAAAATGCAGTTAGACCAAGGGTCTATGACCTATTTACGTTCAATACTTCTTAATTGTCCAGTCTGCCATTACATATCTGTATACGTATTTGAATCTTGTTTTTCTTTATTTTTTTCTGCATCCATCAATCCATCTTTTATTCAATAAAAAAGTATCCATCAGTTAATCGATGGATACCTAATCTTTGGATGATTGCGATGATTTATATGTTTCAAATTTATCGAACAGCAGATCTAGTTGCTTGGATTTAAAATCATCTGCAAAAGCTCTTGTAAACACTTCGGCTGGATTAACATCGAGTACATTACAGTAATGGATAATCCAACCGATAGAGAGGTTTACTTTTCCATTCTCTGCTTTAGAAATCCTGGTGGCATATTGGTCGCTCATTTTTTCAATCTGTTGGAGAGTTAGTTTCTTTTCTAGACGTATGTCTTTTAAGGCTTTTCCGATTTTTTGATATATATCTAATTCAATGTTGGATGTCATAGTTGGAAAGTCCTTTCAAGGAATCATATTCTTTTGATGCATAGTATGGTATACTGCATTTGAAATTTATCGTATAAGTTAAAATTTAATAACTCTAATACTTTGGTGACAATTATTCTGACTAAAATATATTACTAAAATCCAAATAATTTTTGAATGTATTAATTCAATTATGTTCAGTATAGCACGGGTTTCAGGGCTTGTGAATAAAGAGTCTTTATATATAAAATCTTTGCAGCAGTTGATATACTTTGCATTTTCTTAAAGAATTAACAGGGAAGGAGAAACTTTTATGAACAACAAATTTAATATATCGGATCAAGTTGCAGAGAGGTTTTATCGTCTTCCTAAAGTCTTTTTTACCAATGATTTATATAAAAAACTGAGCAATGATGCTAAAATTGCTTATGCATTATTACAAGACCGCTTAGAGCTATCGATAAAAAATGATTGGTTTGATGAAGAAGGTAGTATCTATTTCTTATTTGGGAATGAACAATTAGGAGAGATCTTGAATTGCAGTAAACCAACGGTGATAAAGATAAAAAAAGAACTACAGAAATGTGATTTGCTGGAGGAAAGAAGGATGGGTTTATCTAAGTCCAACAGGTTATTTTTATTAAAACCTGTGGCAGATTTAGAAGATATACAAGCGTTTAAAATGGAACAAAAATCCTTTTCAGACTTAGAGCCCCAACAGAAGTTAAATATTTTAACTTCCAGAAGTAAAAATTCTTTACTTCAAGAAGTTAAAAATTTTAACACTAATGATACTGATTTTAGTGATACTGACTTTAATGATACTGAAGTATCCATCCATCACCGTATTACAAGTTTAGATATTCCTACAATGCTCAAAGAGGTATTGATTGATAACCAAGAGCGATTGATGGATGACATGATTAAGGTAAAAGATATCGAGCTCCATTATAAAGCACATGCAGGGATATTAACTGATTATCAATACGCTAGTGCTCTTCAATATTCACTGGAAAAGACAAAAGGGAAGATCAAAAACATATCTGCTAGGTTAACCAAAGCTGTGGAAGATAAACAGAAATGGATAAGAGAACAACAAGCTTCACAGAGACTTACGAAAGAAGAAATGGTCCCTGAATGGTTCCAAGAACGTAACCAATCTCGTGACGAGAAAAGCCAGGGAACTGAGGAACTTAGTGAGGAAATGAAAATCAAAAGAGATCAATTGTTAAAAGAGCTAAGAGGTTAACTCCTCTTGGCTCTTTTTATCGTAAAAGTTCAAATTGTTTTTCGATTATTTCAATAATAAAACGTTCGAATACGTCTTTAAGGTATTTTTTGATTCTTAAGGACTATTTCAAAAGGGTTATTAATGCCTAGGAAAAATATGGGTTTTTTACTTGCCTAAATGTCGGCAAGTTGATAGAGTGTAATTAACAAGATTTGGGAGGTGGGAAAATGTTTGAGAGAATTCAGGGATTCTTAAATACATTATTTAGTGATATGCAAGGAACATTTATTACTATTTTCGCAATCGGGTTACTTATTTGTGCCATTGGGGTTTGGGCAGGTGATGAACAATCGACTCCGAAATTTAAGAACGGAATTAAACTATGTGTGCTAGGGGTGGTGTTATTCTTACTTGCTAAACCAGTGATTGAATATGTTCAAACGAATCTGTAACTAGAAAGATGTGATGAAGATGCGTTCAGAAGAATATTTTGATCGGCAGGAACGATTAAGAGCTTCTGGAAAAGTAGAGTTGCCCTTAAATATTGATACAAAGAAATATCTGTATGGGAATATCTCGTTCCAAGATGTTTTTATCCTTTCACCCTTTATTATTTTAGGGATTATCGTTTCATACTTTATTTATCGTATGGGGATGCTCGATCAAAAAATGATATTAATTGCTTTTGCACCTACTTTACTCGTTGCTGTTTTTCAATTAAATAAGCATCCTGTTCGGAAAAATTTGTCGCTGCTGCAATATAAAATAATTTGGAAATTTAAAGCGAATCATCGTAAAAAGGAATTCTATTATGCGAAAGGGGAATTACCGATGAACCGAAAGGCAGGCGATACACGAATGGAACTTGGTTTATCCAATATTGCTAATGGTTGCATCGAATCCTCCAGTCATCAGTTGATTAAAGTACTAGAAGTTTCCTCTGTTAATCTATCGCTTATGAATGAGTTATCAAAAGAACGAGTTTTGGAAGCATATCAGGCTTTTTTAAATGACACCGGAGAAAAACAGGTCCAGTTGATGCAAGTAGCCCAACCGGTCAATTTAACAAATTATCTGATGTGGTTTAATGAGCAACTCGATACGGATTCATCTTATGCCAAGCGAGTGCTAAAACAGGGGTATTTTAATCAAATTGAACGTATTCAAAAATCAAAGAATATGGTGACGAGAAAACGCTATGTCGTAATATCAACACCCATGACCAGTTCGGATAAGGATTATATGAAAATTGATACAACGGCAAATATCTTAAAAGCAAAGTTAGAACAGATGCTTAGCGGTTATGAAAAGCTGGATGTCAAAATTCTTCATAACGATGAGTTGTTAAAGTTTTACTATGCATGTATTGATTTTGAAAGTGCCCAGGCGCAAGGTGAAAATATCATCAGTAAGACAAATGCCAATGCAGACGTGATCATTGGAAAGAATACAGCAAAAGAACTCTTAAACTATTATAAGAACCAGATGAATGAGCGGTTCGAGTAGGAGGTGCAGGGATGAACTGGTTCAAACAGAAGTTTTCTAAAAAACATCAGGAAGAGACATTTGAAGAGTCAGTCGGTGGGATGAATCAATCCCTCTTAACGGTACTTGCTCCCGACAATATCACTGAATATGACTCCTATGTACGTGTCGGTGCTAACTATACGAGAACATTACTTATTGTTGATTACGATCCAGTGCAAGATCAAAATAAAATTCAGCAGGTCACAGAACTTCCCGAGAATGTCTCTATCGTCAATTACGTCCAGGAGTATCAAACGGGTGAAGTTCGTACGCAGCTCGTTAAAAGTATTAAACAAAACCGCATGAAAATGAATACGAGGTTCGCAGATGAAAACACGTTGATTGATGCACAAGGTCAAATTGATAGTGCATCGGAGATGTTAAAAAATCTGGCATACCGAAACGATAAAATCTTTTTATTTCATACACTCATTCATTTGGTCGCAAGTTCCGTTGGCGAACTAGATCAATTGACAACTACCGTTAAAAGCAAGTTCTCCAAAATTGGTATTGTTCATAACCCGACAGACCGTGCCATTGATGCCTACCGTTCCTTTTTGCCCCTAAATGAAAATAAAGTGAATGAGTTAACGTACAAAATGAGTAACTCAGAAGCTATATCTTACTTTTTTCCGTTCCATGAAAATGAAATGTTCTCCCAAACAGGACTAATCAAAGGCCGTAACATGACAACTGGAAATGTAGTGATTGTAGATGATACGACTCTACTAAACCGGCATGAGTTCGTTATTGGGATTTCGGGTATCGGAAAGTCTACGTATCTCTTTGCGAACATGACCAATAAACATATGCTAGGAAGAAAAATAATCACCATTGATCCAAAGGGTGAATTTGGACGAGCTTACGCTGATTTAGGTGGGGCATGGGTGAAGTTTCAACTGAAAGGTGGAAACCGGATCAACCCGCTGGATTTACCAAAAGTGAATGACAAAATCAAATTGGAAGAGACCGAGTTCGGTAATATCCTATTAACGAAAATCTCTAATCTCCTTGTCATGTTCAGGTTAATGTACAGCGGTATGACAGATCTTCAAGAAGAGATATTAAGTGGTTATATTCAAAAGGCTTACGCAAATAAGGGCATTAGTGATTCAACGAACACTAATGGTCTACTAGTGACGGATTATCCAACACTACAGGATCTATATGATTTGATTGAAGAAGACAGAAATAAAGATACGTATTTATATGAGTCCATGCAAGACTTCCACACGACACTCAAAACGTATGTATCGGGTATGTATTCCGAACTCTTTAACGGTCACACGAACATTAACATTGATAATGAGTTGGTTTGCTATGACTTGAAAGAGATGAGTAACAATGAAAAGATTCAACGAATTCTTTTTTATAACATTCTCTCGCATACAACCTATGAGATTATGAGTGGCGACCGAAAACCGAGTGAGATTTTTATAGATGAAGCACATGTGATAGCGGATCCTAAGGTTCCAAAAGCGATGGAGTTCATCTATTTTATGATGAAAGTTTTACGTTCGTTCAATTGTGGAATCACTACTGCCTCACAATCCGTTGAAGATTTTCTCTCAGCAAGGGACGAGAATCGAAATTATGGAAAAGCGATAATCACACAATCCATTCAGCGACTATATTTACCGATGAGTGAGGAAGAACTGAAGTATTTGGAAGAAGAACTCGGCAATACCTTTTCCAAAGGAGAAAGAGAGACACTCATTTTAAAAGATGGGAAGAAAAAAGAACAGGCAGGGAAAGGGATTTTCTACACTGGTTCTAAAAAGATAAAACTGGAAGTCCAGCTCAACGAAGTTACGGAAATGCTGTGGTTTGACCAAAAAAGTATAAACGATATCACCATTTAGAGGGGGGAGGGGATGAACTTAAAAGATAATATCAAAACAATAGGACATTTCCTCCTTCTGAAAGTGTTGTTCAATCCGTTGGGATTAATTGTGTTAGGCAGCGTTGCTTTGGTTCTCATCATCCCTTTTGTAATGGCTTTGAACGGAAAAGATAAATCATTTAACCTAGAAGACCCCAACAGCAATATAAATGCCCTCCCGGGCTTCGTAGGAGGTGCTTATTGCTCTTTAGACGGAGAAGTTAACGAAGAGCTCTGGAATGCGAAAATGAGCGTGTCAGGTGTCTTTTCGGATAAAGGAGACTTAATCATAGAGATTGCCAGTAAACAAGGAATCGATCCAGTTTTGATGGCAGCCATAGCGTTACATGAAACAACGAATGGGACATCGAGCGCTGTTATAAATAAGAATAATCCTGGAGGATTAATGGGACCTGATGGATTGATGACGTTTTCGACGTTAGATGATGGTTTAGAAGCGATGGGGCAGACGTTACACAATCGCATTATCCAAGACGGATTGGTCACGATTGCTGATTTGGGGTCGGTGTATGCACCTATAGGGGCAGAAAATGATCCAACTAATTTAAATGCACACTGGGTACCAACTATCACAACGATTGTCAGTTCCCTCGGTGGTTTGACAATGAACTGTACAGTTCAAATTGGAGATTTTGTGCAGCCAATACCTAACGTCACAATCAACTCAAACTTCGGTGTGCGCGTTCATCCTATCACAGGTGCGATCAGTAAACATGAGGGTGTGGACCTTGCTTGTACTAATCCAGATCCGATTTATGCAGCGAAAGATGGACGGGTAGTATTTGCAGAGTATCCGGAAGCACCTCTTCACACATATGGAAATATCGTTGTCATTCAGCATGAAAACAATGTTTATAGTGCTTACGCCCATCTAAGTGCAATTAGCGTAGAAGTAGGGCAAGAAGTACGTCAGTTAGAAGTTATAGGTGCATGTGGCACAACGGGACGTTCGACAGGTGACCATCTTCATTTCGAAATCCATGTGGGCAGTATGTTTAACAATCGGGTTAATCCAATGACATATCTTTCTCAAGCAACGAAGGAGTGAGTAAAGAGATGGAAGGAAGACAGAAACTCTTTAGTATTTTATTACTTATCGGAATCGTGGCTGTATTGTTACTGGCTTTTAACTTATGGTCTTCTAATAAAGAGCTAAAGAACAAGAATGAAAAGCTCTCCCATACTATCGAAGGCATGAAGTTAGCAATGAGCGAAGAAGATGAGTTGTTTACGAAGACGGAGACATTTTTGCATGATTCGATGCAAGGAAAAGCGATGAATCACTTTACAAAAAGGTATCAACAAGAATCGCAGGAAATGATCGATGCTGGTGAATTTAATGATGGTTCCATCAGCGAAATGAAAGAAATTGAAGTCTTTAATATTTCGGTACGGAAGCAAGATGAAGATATGCGTGTATATGCAATATACAAAGTGACTTTAACAGGTATTGAAGGTGAATTTGTAAAACCAGGAGATCAATCCGTACTATTCCTCATGTCCACGATAGAGTGGGTGAAAGAAAATGGAGAATACAAAGTCGATAATCATACATTAGAGCCGCTTAGCTCTGCAGAAGAAGTAGTAAAAAAAATCACGTCTTAAGTGAGTTGAAGGAAGGTTGTTAAGAATGGATTTATTGACTGTGATCCAAAAAAGGCAACAGCAGATGCAACGATTCATCGACCAGGTTATCGATCGTTTAGCCAAAAAAGAGATTGAGAAATCGAAACGCTATTATGAATTACAATATGGCCAGTCACTGAGTGAGCAAGAAGAAATTGAAATCAAAAAAGGCATTGTCCTCCGCCTCGCTTTCTTCGTGTTCATTCCAACTCTAATTTTTATCCTGATACTCATGGGAGGTGGCACAGGATGAAAAAGTTACTAGTTTTGATACTTTTCATGATTGGTACCTCGTTTAGCTCTTGGACTACTGTCCACGCAGCTGAGGGTGATTTTATGGAAGATACAATTGATAGTTATCGGAATACAGATGGAGTTAAAGAGGAAGATGTGAAAAATGCCGAGGGATATATGGAAAATGCTTTATTTCTAGATAAATACGATTATGAAACCAACCAATTTGACTGTAAGTGGTATGAAGTAATGTGCCAAACTAATAGCTTTATTTTTACTACTGTAAGTGGTTTTGTATTTGCAGCAATCGATAGTTTTAGTCAATTTCAATTGGACTCATCGACGATTACAGGAAATGCAACGTATGAAGGATATATGTTGAACTTCAAATCGTTGGCATGGACGATTACCTCTATTTTTATATTGTGGCAGACAATTAAAATTGTGGTTTTGTATTCAGCTAATGGGGATGAAGGCATGAACACCCTTTATGAAAAAGTTGTAGCGATTATAACAGGAGCAATATTATTAGGTATTTACCCGCAATTATTCAATTGGATATTAGAACTCACACATCTTTTAACGGAGACGATGTTAAGCAATTCAGCTACTCACTATAATGTCATGCAAGTGATGGCGGTTAATTCTGTAGGATACGGCATTATATTAATGTTTGTAGTGTCTGTTATTCTGTTTGTTTTCTTTTTATCCATTATGTATAGAACCGTGTTGTTTGTGATTCTTTATATTTCCGGTGTATTAGCAATTCCAACTATAGTCAATGATCAGTATAATTTCTTCGGATTATGGCTCAAAATCGTGGTTAGTAACGTTTTAACGTTAACTCTGCAATTGTTGTGTTTTGTGCTCGGTGTCAAAACGCTAATTAGCTTAGAAAGTGGCAATATGTTAATGGGCATGTTGTTCTTCATTGTAGGGCTAACTATTCCTACTTTATTAAATCAATTTGGATCATCCACAGGCTCGGCGAAAGCAGTTGGATCAACCGTTAAATATGTAGCTAGATATGCGAAAAGATAAGGGGATGAATATCGTGAAAAAGAGAATTGTGTTAAGTGTGTTTTCAGTGTTACTTTTATTTATCATTACTGGGTGTAAAGAACAAGAAGTAAAGACCAATGAGAAAGAAGAAGCTGAAGCGATATTTAGTGAGGAGGATTTTACTAAAGCTACCAAGATGGTAGATTTTATGAAAGATAAAACAGCAGAATTTCAGAGTAAAGCAACAAACTCAATTAAATCTGGAGAAATTAAACTTAGTGACGAGGGAAAATTGAAGGAGTCATTAAATAAAATGGCTGAGTCCATAGTTTTGAAACCATTTTTAGAAGAGTATCCAAATTCATTAGTAAGCGAAAAAATAGTTGTTTCTTTTGAAATTACATCATCTGAACCTTGTCCGATGGGGAATTGTAAATATGATGGAGTAGCTGTACCTACTATAAATTATGAAGAAAGTAATAACTCAGTTTATACTTCAAATGAATTTCAAGTATCACAGTTAATCTACGAAGATGTTACGAGTAAGTTTGATACAACAGATGACAGTGAGATAGAAAAAGCCTATTTAAGATTTTTGAAGTCAGAGAGTGGTGACTTAATTATGTCTTCTAGTCCGTTTATTTTGAATGAATCTATCTATGTTGATGAGTGGGATCAAGAATTTGATTCTATAAAATCTGATGTTCCTGAAAGTGAAATTAAAGTCGAAGAAGAGGAATTTAGGAAAAAAGTAGAAGAAGTTTTAGCAAAATATCCGCCACTTCAATAATAATTAATGTTAGATGAAAGGGTGAAAGAGAGATGGTACTTCGAACAATTGCTAATAAAGTCGGTACTTTTGAGGTCAGTGGCAACGCCATTTCCTATCTACAACCATTATCGACTTTTAATACGCAAGAAATGGATTTAATTGAAAAAAAGTATAGGGAAAAGATGAATACACTACAGGGACACCCTCAAGTTGTACCCGCAAAGGATATTAACTTTCAATCTGGGCAGGTTTGTCACGACTATGATGTTACGGGTTATAAATCTTTTAATACGCTTAAAACGATGTATTTGGAAGATAAGCTGCAGTATTATTTATCTTTAATTGAGCTTGCGAAAAATAAAGAAATAAAGGTTCTCTGGAACACACAAAATTTATTAATAGATGAAGAAAATCAGCTAGTTAAAGTAATGGTTATAGAGAACGATGCTTTAGACATTGTTAACGAAACATCTATTCTAAATATAGTGAAAGAGCTTATAGTGATTACGCTAACGAATCTGGAACAAGTTTTTGGGCGTCCAAAACGCAGTGATTTTTTTGAACAAAAGGAAGAAGTTATTCAATTCACGGAAATGATCTACTTACGGTTGAATTCGCTTCATCAGATGAAAGAATATATTGAAGTTATGTATGAGGAAGTCCAAGAGAGAAAGCAACAGGAACAAGCAGAATTAGAGAAGCGATTGGCCAATAATAAGTTTGCCTCGTTGCTGCAACGTATTCCTTTCTTTAGAGCTAAAACAAACAATACGGAGCAACTTCGTATCGCGCATTTCGATAATGAACACACGAAGAAGTCAGCGATGGTTGGCAAACCAAGAGAAAATAACAAACGGTTTCTTTTGGGAACCGTGGGGATAGTGTTAATTGCGATTGTACTTAACTTGGTTTTGACTAATGCTAACAAAAATGCCCTTTCCAACGATCAGACAGTACCATCTGCTAGTGGAGAAACTAACATGGAACCCTTATATGTACAAGCGCTTCTTGGAGAATCAAAAGAATTGATGGATAGACTTTCGAAAAACGAGTATGATTCTTTGAGTGAAGATCATCAAAGCCTATTGACCCAACTATGGTTGGAGCAAGGTGAGTACCAAAGACTACTTGAACAGGATGAAAAAGCTGTAAGTCGTATTACAGAGTATCTAACGAATCAAAATAAACCGAAAGAGCTAGACAGGTTGCAGGTGTTGTTAAAGGTAGATAATCCACATATTGCATTTTCGAAAGGGGTTTTGACAAAAGATCCTGACGCCATTATTAATAACAGGAATTTGGTAGAATTAACAGATGAACGAAAAATACATGTTGTGAATGCATTGCTTCAAACGGGTGATGTTGAAAAAGCTAAAATGTTTGTAAGTGAAAAAGCTTCAGATAATGATGGATTGATGGATACTATAATAGCTGCAGAGAAAAATGCAGTGGAATTAAAAGCATTGGAAGAACAACAAGTGTTATTACAAAAAACTATAGATGAGAGTACAGACCAAGAGAAAGTTTCAGAAGCTAAACAGAAGATAAATGAAGTGAATAAAAAGATAAACGAGTTAAAAAAGTAGAAGGATTGTGAGGTGAAGTATTTGCATACGAAAAGAGTTGGGAAGTTAGGAAGAATAGTACTTCCAAAAGATATCCTGGATCGCTTTCAGTTAGAAGCTGGTGATTTAATTGATATTTCACATACTGAAACTCAAATAATTGTAGAACCTCATCGGGAATCTTATGTCTGCGCCATAACCGGTAAGGTATCGAATGAGGCAGTGAAAATTGGAGAAGCGTGGATTAGTAAGGAAGGTATTAAGAAGTTAATTGAATATATGAATCAATAAATGCCTGAAGCGATTTCAGGCTTTTTATTATTTGTCCTTTTAAGGTGAAAACTTTAGTGGTGAGCAAAGTATAGGATTGTTTTATCTAAAGACAGAATGTTATTCGGAATTTAAGGATGAGTGGTTAATTAAGATAATAAATATTTCAAAATATGGTAGAATAGTAATATAAATGTTCGTTTAAAATTATTATTCATGATGTAGAAACAAAATAACTTCTTTAAATATTTATTGCATATTTAGAAATAAAAACGAGGTGTTTTATGAAATTTATTTTTGTAGCTCCAATTTTTCAAATGGAGATAACTAATGTATTGAATAAAGGAAAACATATTGGACATGGAATGTATATTTCAAATTCTCAAACTAAAATTCAGCATATGATCCATTCTGAAAGAGTTCTATTAGAGAATGGATTATCTTTGATGAAAGATTTACAAAAAGTAAAAACATATTTTAGGTGTGAAGGAAAATACGAAGGTAATCCAGACGAAGCTGAATATGGTTTCAATAAAGTTTATAACATGTTGCGACAAGGACAGTATTTTTTGGATACGCTCTGGAAAATCAAAGATCATGGAAGTTATGTGAGAGAAGGATTTTTATTTTTCTATGAAGGGGAAATCGAAAGAGTAACAACAGATTCTACATATTATTATCGAGGTAGTTTAAGTCATATTAATTCATTATCTAATGGTTCAAGAGAAACGGTTCGATTTGATCATATTGAGTTAGAACATGGTATAAAACTATTTGTTGAGCAATTACCACAAGATCTATCTGATTACGGTTCGTATGATGCGACAGATTGGCATTTTTACAGTTCTGTGCCTGAAACAAGGGCTAATTACTTTCTTACTCTAGCACGCTCTCATACAGTTATACCGATGAAATTACTTTACTATTGCTCTCTTTTAGAATCGATTTATTCAATAGATTCCAGTGAAATCAATCACAAAATTGCAGAGCGTGTAGCTATTACAATAGGGAATTCAACAGACGATAAAAAGCAAATATACAATGACATTAAAAAAGCATATGATATACGTTCTAGAGTTATACATGGGTCCTTGATTAAACCAAATGTGAAAGATAGTTTAATACCACTGACTGAGTCATTAGATATTGTCATTAGAAGGGTATTCAAGTCTAATATTTTCAAAGTACTAAATTATAAAAGCTCAGAAGAATTTAATAACTATTTTCTAGAGAGACTATTATCTATTACCAAAGATTGATAAATAAAAAAACAGATAGAATATATCTATGAAAATATAAAAAAGTAAAAAACAGTTCAGTATGGAAATTTGGTTGATGATTTTAGACGTTTGAGTTCTACTCCTTTTTATGTAGATTTAACATACCTATTTGAATTATCAGGGGTATATATGGGGGGAATTGTACAAATCGTATTTTTAGAGCAACTTACTTCCTCCCACCGACTTGTTCTGCTAGGCATTAGATTCTGAGGAAGATCGTTAGTTAATTGACATAGTAAGCGCAATACGATGATTCCTATAGTTAAATAGAAGAGACCACAAAGGTATTACAAATTTAAGAGTGCTTTGTCTATTTACTCATAAGGCAGCAGGAGGGGATGAAAAACATTGGATTTGAGTAATTTTATTCCTGAAGATTATATACCAGCAATCATTACAGCTTCGGTCGCTCTAATTGCAGCTGTAAGTGCACAACTCTTAAATAGTAGGTTAACTCATAATAGGGAAATGAAAAGTTACTTGAGAGAGGTCTATGAAAATTTTGTTTATGAATTTTTCATAGATATACTGATTTATGCCGATATAGTTTCTATGCCCAGACGGGAACATGATACAAAACGTGATGTAGACATTAATAAGGTTATGGATAATATGTTTAGAAAGATTCATTATGGTAACAAACAATTAAAATCTTTACACCTTGAATATAAATCTTTGAAGTATATGGAGGATTTTAGGGGTGATTCAGAACATATTACAATCATGAAAACTTGCTATTTCTTTTCGTTATACAGCAAAGAGATATTTAAGAAGATGGGTATTAAATTAGCACCCAATGTTGAAGATAAATTAATACAGGCAATCAAGACGTTCGCCTCGTTACACATTTATTCTGAAGCAAGAGAATATGAACAAGCTCTAAATACAATGACAAGCTTGAGAATGTTTCATTTACCTACATTAGAAAGATACTCGTTAAAATATTTTGCGAAGTTAGTCATTGAAAATAACCAATCCGTAATAGAGAAGTTCATAGAGGAGTTAGACGATGATATTAGAGAATTTTTAGAAGAAAAGTAGAGTTAGTAAAATTATTTAGAATCCGCTATCTTTAAAACATATATTCAGTATACAGTGATATTTATGTCCTTTATCCTAATTTCTTTATTCTGGAGGTATTTTGTGTCTAACAACCCTAAAATAAAACATGGATTCTTTAATGCTTTTTATTCTTTTAACCTATTCGATAATAACAATAAATTAGATAAAAATAGATATATAAAGGTGTTAGAAGCCCTTAAAGATTCTAACTTAATAATATCTGCAGAAAAAGCAAATAAAGAAGTATTTTTCATGGAGAATTTTGAAGATTTAATTAGAGAACGGAAAAGAGAATATAGGTCCTTTAATATGAGAGGAGAAAATCCTCCACCATACTTAAATCAAAGCATAACAAAAATTGCTGAAAAGCCTACAATATACTTTCGTGCTACTGATAGAGGAGTAAGTTTACAACTAGAAGATGATCTTATCGATAATTTAGAGGATTCACAACTCTATTACCTAGAACAATTAGTAGAGGTTTATAGTGCAGAGGAAAGATATACTGGTATTCCTTCCAAAGAATATAAAAACAGATTCTTGTTATTTCCTCCACTAATAAATGACTGTCATCAAAATTCTTATCATCCAGGCATATATTTGACTATTTTTAAACATGGATATGCAGTGCTTTGGATTTCTTTTGAGTTGAAGGATATTGAGTTCGATGAGATAGGTTTAAATGGTTGGGGTCTTAAAATTAAAAATGCCCTATTTCCTGAGCTTATGATAAGTAATAACCAATCATTCCAATATAAAATTAAAGACAATTGTAATGATATAAATTCAGTACTAAGAGAATATGCTAAGTTTATTTATCATGCTGTGAATCAAGAAAATCCTAAGATAGAAGGACAATTTTTTTATCATTTAGTACTTAGCGAATTTGCATATATGTTAGACAAATATACAGATAACAAGACTTCTCCTAAATTTAATGAAGCAATATATAAGTTATTGAGCGCACCCCTACCTGATTATTTATTAAGGACGCCAAATGAAATTCAAAAATTTTTAGATGAGAAATATCGCTCAGTATCTATGTTTCTCCGCATTTATGCCAATAATAATAGAACTATATCTGTATACACAAAAGAGCAAGGAAAAGCTATTAAAGACCAAGTAGAAGAAGATATTGACTTAAATGATAATGAAGCATTGAATTTCTTATTTCAAGGAATATCTATAGGAGGCATTATAAACTCAATTGAATCATTGCTACTTAAAAAAGAAGCTATACAAAAACTAACTGTTTTTGAGCTTAACGAATCTACTTCTTTAAACAAACTTATAAATTTATTAATACAGGAAAATACAAACTACTCTGTTGAATTTACCAAGTATTTTTACACGTATGGAACTTTAAGGGAAGAACTAAAATTTTTAGAAAATAGTTGTGAGGATTTTATACAGTCAAAACTTATGCATGAACGCATGGAACGTATCGAGAAAGTGATTACTTTGAAAAAAGAAAGATATATTACAAACTTTACGGCTGTTGGTCCGATATTGACAATAATATTAACGCTGTTCCTTTCCTTTCCTACTTTAAAGAATATATTTCAAGAGTTAGAAAAAGAAAAACTATTTTTGCCAACCTATTTTATTTTAAATCTATTAATAATTTTCTACTTTCTTTACCTAACACGAAATGCTCTAATGGAGTTTAAGAATGATCTATTGAATAATTTATTGCCAATAATTAAAGATACTTATATAAAAAGCTTATATGTTTTCAATTTATGGTGTATCAATACCGTTTTACTTTTAAATACTGAATATAAAGAAGCATTTAAAATAATATTCTTAAAATCTAAAATTTCAGATATAAAGTAATGACCCAAATAAAAGTTCTAATTGCTGTTTGTACGAACTGTCATTGTAAAGAAAATGGCAAGTATTTATCAATCGAACAATTAAAAAATCACATTTTAAATTTCGAAGAAACGGAAACAAATGAAAAGATATAGTTACTAGCTTATTCGAATAATAATTAAATAATGAAAGAGGAAAGCTCTGAAAAAACGCTCTTCTTTTATGGCTTTCTCTTTCATATGGCTTTTCTAATTGAAAAGATATTTGGTCTGAAAATATGCAAATATAGAAGTGTATGAGGTGAATTTTGAATGCCCGACTTATTGATTATTAATTTGGATTTTTACTGGGCATTATATCCTAATAGGTTTATAATGTTATTAAACTAGCAATAATATTAAAAGGTGGAATAAAATGAAGTGCAGTTAATATCACCTAGTATTTTAAATAGTATTGAAGATGTTAATGAATGGTTAAATCGATGCGCTACTATTTATCAAAGCACAGAATACAATGAAAGAATAAAGATAGACTTAAGTAATTTAAAATGGGTTTCTCCGGTTGGATGTGCAGCTTTAGCTGCAACTTTTCATAAATTAAGTTCCCGATACGATATTAGAATTTCTATTCCTGATAATGATTCTGCTGATAAAGTTATTGGGTATCTTGAAAGAATAGACTTTTTCAAGATATGTCCAATAGAAGTTAAAACTGCTTTTGAGACTAATTGCGATATGGATAAGTACTATAATAGACACCGGAACAATCAAACAAATGCTTTATTTGAACTTCAAAGTGTAAAGAATTACAGTGAAGTAGGTCCTTTGCAAAAATCGATACGTGATATCATGAAAGGAAGGCTTTCTCCTAATCGAATCTCAGATATTGCTAGTATTATAGGAGAATTGGCAAATAACTCAATTGAACACGGTGGGACTCCTTGCTATCCATGTGTTCAATATTATCCTCATAAAAAGAAGGTCGAGATCGCAATATGTGATTTTGGTAAAGGGATAGTAAAAACTCTAAAAGATTTAGTACCACACAATTCCTCACATGATGTTGTTACTAAAGCGATACTAACAAAAGCAAGTGGAGTAGAGGATGAGGATAGAGGAAGAGGTCTAATGGAAGTTAAGCAAAGGACCTTTGACTGGTCCCGGATATCTCAATTTTACGTTAGGACTCACGACAGTGTTTATCAAGTATTTCCTAATAAGGTAGAGACCATAGAATCAGGGAAATATTATTTTGGTACCTATTATTATATTGTTATTAATATGCATTAATAAAAAGCTTGACCTCATTAATGTAATGGCTTAATATAAAGATAGATTTCAATTTTGTAATTGAAACCAAAAAATTATAAAGTGAATGGTGGATGCTATGCGTCTTATCAGTTTATTGACACAAGAAGATAATTTTATTGATCTCGTAGGCAGAAGACCTACCGTACCCTTGAAAGAAAAAATAATAGAACTAATGAAAGAAGCACCCCAAGGGACAATATTCTATTATGATTTAAATGAAGTAAGAGAAGTAAATGGTTCTGGTATTCATGAAGTTATTATTAAGCCGTTAGAATGGCTCTATGATAATTATAAGTCACATGAAAAGTTTTTGATACTTAAAAATTTAAGTGTGGAATACGATCATTTATATAATATCCAAATCACTTGCAACAAAGAGAAAGTTTCAATTATTGCTCAAAATGAGGACACATATGAGGTAATTGGTAACAAAGCTGGTGAGGCACTTTTAGAGTTGCTTAATCTTATATATCTACATAAACAAGTATCGGCTAGTGATTTGGCAAAAAAATTAAATAAAAAACACACTCTTATTTCTACACACCTTACTAAATTATATGAATATCGATTGATAAGTCGGCAAGAAGAGCAACTTCAAGAAGGTGGAAGGCAATATATTTATAACAGTTTGTTTTAAGGAGGCTAACCTCCTTTTCAAATAAGAGTTTTCAATTTTAAAATTGAAAACAAATTAGGGAGTTTTTTTAAATATCCGGTTTCAATTTTTTGATTGAAACCTTTGTTGGGAGAGAAAATTTATGAATAGGATTAGTTATAGTAGAGAACCTCCGTTATCTCTTTTTTTTCGCGTAAATGTATGAAAGTATCATAAAAAATTTCTTTTAGATTTGGAGGTGAAGTGAATGGCAAAAAATACAGGTAGGGGATACAGAAAAGGGGCTGTAGACAATCGTAGTCAATTTAAAAGTTCTAATGGGAATTGGGTAAAGCGTAACACTGAAACAGGCAGAATTATGGATCAAAAAACATCTGGGGGTTCCTTTAAAGGAGTTCGAAGAGAGGATTAAATAACTGTTTGTTGTTTTTTCATTAAAAAATATGAGTATGGAAGAAGGAATATGAAAAATGGCGGAATTTACAAGAGCGATTCAACAACAAGATACGGTTGTAACGGTAAGTGATACTTCACGGATTCAAGGAGGAAATGAAGGAGATACTCTTAATATTGATACTGTAATTAAATTGACTAGTCCAGAAGCTGAAACAGTAACCCTAGTGTTACCCACTATTACAGGAGATCCACAGAGGGCCTATTTAAGAACAATAGGTGAAGTAGATAATAGACAAGAATTTGAATCTCCTATAGATTTAGAACAATTCGATGCCATGACAGACGAACAACGTCAGAAACTTGAAGAACAAATTGCAGTTTTAAAACAACAGTGGGATTTGATTAAAGAAGAAGCAAACCAAGTAGCGTTAAGTACAATTGATTTAGTTGCAGGAAGTCAAGAACTGAAGTTTTTTATGCAAAAAGAAATTATGCCGACAGCTACTCATGAAGGAGAAATTTTCGAGTTCTCCTTCATTGCTCCCCAAAGTAATTTTAGTGTTACACAAGGCCAGTTTAACATGTCGGTCATTATTATTCTCCCTAGAGGGGCTACTCTGTATGGTGAGCCACAGGCTATAAGTCCAGAAGGTATTCCTTCCCCAGTATTAGAATATAACAGTAAAATTGCTGGAGTCGGACGACATATCATTCAATATTCAATGCAGTATGATCCGATTTTTACAATTCGATATAGATACTAGTTACACATTTTTAATTGTCCTAAGCAGACAATAAAAAGCTGCTTGGGGCAAATTAATCTGAAAATTTCATACGGAAACATAATTATTTATAGGTAGGGTGAAAAATAATGATTATTGAAGATGTACTCCACTTTATTAAATATGGTCTGAGTAGTTGGAATTTGGTCTTTAAGTACATAAAAAAATCTATAATAGCGTTTTTTATTATAAATTTTTTATTTATAGCTGGTCTCATTTGTTATGTTATAGTCAATCAAAATGATTTTAACTTGAAAGTTTTTGCGTTTCTATTAGCAGTAATATTTTGCTTTTTTTTCTTTAATATATTTTTTTTGGTTATTCAACCGACGAAGAAAATAATTAAGTCAGTTTATGGAGTTTCAATAAATAAACTATTTGTTCCAGCCTTCTCTACGCGAGAGTGGGAACTGTTTTATTTTTCTTTACTAAAAGCATTTTTGTTACGTAATGGGATTAATAATAAAGAAAAAATTGACGAGTTGAAAACGATTTTAGTAGAAAAAGCTGAAAATCAAGCAAAAAATTATACTCCATTGATTAATACGGGCATAATACTAGCTTTTTTCATTCCGGTGTGGTCCGCAGCAAACACCAGGCTATTTAAATCTATTAATGACCTTAATACTGGTATGACTATTGTGATAGTAGTTCTTTTCCTTATTGTGTTATTTAATATTATTGGATTTAATGTTAAATATTTTGTTAAGGAATTTTCATTTTTTTCACAAGAGCAATCTAGAATTTACTCACTTAAAAACTACTTGAATATTCTATCTTTCGATATTTTATTAGCCGATAGTGATTCTTACCGAACCAAGATTAATGCAGATATAATAGAGAAGGTTATGAAAGAATACCACAAAAAATTCTTCGAGAATGACAACCAATTAGTGGTATTTAGACATAATAGTATAACTATTTTAAAAAGATGGTTTAGATTTTTAAATACCAAGCGCAATTTTTTATAAACAACATTACTGTATTACTGAGGTTTTTAGATGTCTTAGAAGTGGTTTTATAGAAATGTTAGATAAGGACTATCTTAATGAAGACATTAAAAAGTAAGTAGTTGTTTGAGAAACATTTTGAAAATAAGATTTGGAGTAAAATAGCTTTTATATGTAAACTCATATTGTTCTGTACAATAAAATGAAGTAAAAAAAGTAAAAATAAAGAGAACAGATCAAATTGGTTTAAATAAATTAAATGAATGTTTAACTGGGCGAGAGTTTTAATAAATAGTGTTAGCAGCCAGTTGTGTGTCAGTAAGGCACAATATGTTGTGCATTGCTTAGAAATGTTATACGTATTAACCATGTATAAAATGTTAAAGTCGTCGAAATAAATTTTTAGTATAGATTTTCTATTGGTCCTCACTTTACTGTGCTAGCATAATTAAAGCTGACTACCATTTTTAATTTTTTTATAACAAATTAGTTGACATCTTAAATGGTTCCTGCATATAATAAAGATATCAGTAGTCAACCAGCGCCTCTTTTTAATGCGAAACAGGGTTGGCCTTTTTTATGTCTAAAAACTAGAAGGTCATCATATGTCTAAATTTTATGAAGTGAAGTTAGAAAAAATTAAAAATAATTTTTATACTGAAGAAGTCATAGATATTACAGACTATGAATATCTTCATTTTACGTTCAACAAAATAGCAGTTGCAAAAAGTCCAATGAAAAAACCGTATACTATGAAGGAAATGGTTGATAAATTGGAATCAAATCAAATGTTTTTTAATGATGACGAAAAAGTAAACTGTGCAGCTTTCTTGAAATGTGTTAATTATTACACATTTAAGTATTATGCTCAAACTGAATTCGGTAAAAAAGAGGTTAAACCATATAAGGCAGTTAAAGAAATATACATATTCAATCAATATATAAGAAGTTGGCTACATGATTTATTATCACATATTGAAGTATTTCTTCGGACTTCAATTGTCGACATTCTTGCGCAAACATATGATTCAAAACATTACCAATCAGCTCAATTTTACATAGATGATGAGATATACTTTGAAGAAACAGGTAAAAGATCTAGAAATAAAAAAGATAGGATTATTGGAGTTCATAAGTTGTTGGAATCTTTCAATAATACTATTCAAGAAAATATAAAACGAAATATAGCAATTAAGCACCACCAAGAAACTTATGGAGCTACTCCGGCTTGGCTACTATTTGATTTACTTACTTTTGGACAAGTATCTACCTTTTTTAATTATTTAATTCCTAAGTATAAAAAAAGAGTAGCACAAGGTTTAGTTGTTGATAAGGTAAATAATATGATACCTGGTGATATGTTAGCTAGTTGGATTAATGCATTAAGATATTTGAGAAATGTAGTTTCTCACACTGGAAAAATATATGGAAGTAATTTTGATATATTACCTCAGAAGCATATAAAAGATGAAAGTTTCATGAAAGGTTTAGAAAAATTTAATTATGATAAAAGAATAATAACCTACTTATTAATCATGAAGCGTATTTTTATGCTAATGCCTACAGAAATGCAACTTTATTGGAATGATAAGATCAGTGAATTATTTAAAGAGATTGAGCACAATCAACATATTAAGCCAGCACGATTAGGGTTTAATGATCAAACATTTGATTATCTTCATATAATGTAAATTATTTGACTTTGAAAAGACTTCTTTTAAAAGAAAAGAGGTCTTTTCTATAACTTTAAGTCCTCAGTTGTTTTTCATACTCTCTGACTAGTTTATAAAAAGTAGTTTTCTTGGTACCAATTTCCTTCATTAAATAAAAATATGATGAATTCTTGAGTTGGAAATCATTGCGGGCTACATTATAGATAGTTTCCGTTAATCACGATTATCCTCCTGCTGCATCTATTCTTTATATATCCTAAAATCCATTTTAGTAGGAGGGTTTTTAAAATGATATAAAATTGTGGTACCTGTTAGAAAAATTCAAATTCTTTTAAAATTAAATATCCGTTTTATTATCACTATTATTCTTATGTGAATTTTTCTAAGTATCGATAAACATCCTTATCGATACTTAGAAATGATAAAATAAGCGATATAGTTTATGTTAAAATAGAACAAAATAAAAATTTAAAAAAATGCGCTATTTAAATAGAAGAAACTCCAATTTCCTTTTTTTAGAAAAATAAATTTTGAAGGAGAGAAACTAGTGGAAAGCAAATCGATTATCATTCAATCATCAACGGAATTATCAGCCGATGTTCAACGACTACATCAGCAAGCGGAAGTCCATCTATCGAACTCCAAAGCAAAAAATACGAAAAAGGCGTATACGTCTGATTGGCAGCTCTTTACCGAATGGTGTGCAGCACATACATTAGTGGAACTTCCAGCAACACCGGAAACCATCGCTTATTACCTGACTTTTCTTAGTTCATCCTCTAAAGCCTCTACAATTAAACGGAAAATGACGGCCATCTCGCAGCGTCATTTGTCTGCGAACCTTGAGAGTCCCACCAAGCATCCACTCGTACAAGGGGTATGGCAAGGGATTCAACGATCCATTGGGATCAAAGAAGTGGGAAAAGAGGCATTATGGTTATCGGACTTGCGACAGGTGGTTGGAATTTTGCCCAACACTCTAATTGGGATACGGAATCGTGCTCTTTTAGTAAATGGATGGGCAGGTGCACTCCGACGGAGTGAGTTGGTGGGGATAGACGTGGAGCACTTAAGGTTCACGAGTGACGGACTAGTGCTCACCATTGCCCATAGTAAGACCGACCAACACGGGGAGGGCCAAGTTATTGCACTTCCTTATGGAAGCAATCGATCAACATGTCCAGTCCGATCGATGCAGGAGTGGTTAACCGTTTCGGGTATCACTAGTGGTCCAGTCTTTCGGCGTTTAGACCGACATGGAAATTTATATGAACGCTTAACAGCACAGTCGGTACGTTTAATTGTAAAGAAAAATTGTCAGGAAGCAGGACTCACAGCAACATCTTACGGAGCACATAGTTTGCGTAGTGGCTTTTGTTCGACTGCGGCCAAAGCAGGTAAAAGTGAACATCAAATTATGCGTCAGACCAGACATAAGCAATCGAGTTCGCTTCAGCGCTATATTAAGCATGGGACTATTTTTGAGGATAATGCCGCAAGTGGTATTGGACTTTAAAAAAATTGGCATATAGAAGTTAGTAATGAAAAAAGGATGCTCCTCTAGTCGGTTATTCGCGACTATTGGAACATCCTCTTTATTAAGAATTACTTAATGTTTTTAAAATAGAGATATTTTGAACATACAAATTTTATTTTAAACAATATCTGTTTTTTTAACTCAACTCTATTGTCATTGGTAGAGGACCATAGGGAATCTAGCTTCTGAATCGAAATTAATTAACATTCCCCACAATAATCAAGTTTTTTTGCAACAACTGAAATTATATATTAATAAGCCCCCCAAATAAATAAACCATTATCACACTAACCACTCCTACTGATATAGCAGCTACCATTCCAATATAAAATGGTTTTATTCCTAAACTCTTAAAAACCTTTAAATTCGTTGATAACCCTACTGCTGCCATTGATATTCCCAATAAATATTTCGTTCCTACAGTACTTATAAGTAACCATGTCTCTGACCACCGCTCGCGTGACATTAAACCGAATGCTTTCCCATCATGTAAGATTCCGGTATCGCCAATCGACCGTATCATTGACATAATTAAAAAACCAATAACGAATAATGGAATCAATTTATACCAAGGCTTTACATTTTCTTCATTATTATCATCACTTTTGCCTTTAAGATAGATGTAAGACAATACGGGAACAACAACAATAATGAATACATTCCTAGTTAACTTGGTAATTGTGGCAACGTCCACGACTTTATCAGCATTATGCATTTCTCCATACATTAATGATGCACCAGCAACTTGTGCTGTATCATGAATTGCCGTTCCAAGAAATAAGCCAATTCTAATTGGATCATCTGCAAATAGCCAATGGGCAACATGTGGGTAAAGAAACATTCCAATGATACCAAACACGGTGATATTTGCAATGGCATAAGCTACTTCATCGTCCGTAGCCTTTATGCTAGGGGATATTGCAAGAATTGCTGTAACTCCACAAATTCCTGTTCCCGAAGCAATCAGCGTTCCCAAACGACTAGATTGTTGCATTTTTTTTGTAATATATAAAGTTACGAAAAGTCCCATCAGAATGCAAGATAGTATAATAGGAATACCAAAAGCACCTAATTTAACGACATCTATGAAACTTAATCTTATTCCTAACAAGATAATTCCAAGTTTTAATATAAATTTTAAAGAAAACTGAACACCGCCCACAAATATATCATGTAGACCCAATAGATTTCTAATTAACAACCCAATGATAATTGCTACAAATATACCGGATATTGGACTTGGGCTATTCATTGGTAAGCCTTGTATTTTATTTATATACTGTCCCATCCATTCGGATGTAACAGACCCCAAAAACATTATTCCTGTACATAATATAATGCCTGGAATTAACTGGATGATTAATTTCCTTATCTTAGAATTGCCTTTCTCGTTCTTAATTAAATCCTTAGTTAGTTTGTTACTCTGATCTCCGGATGAAATGATTATATATCACACCTTAACTGATTTATTTAAATTAATAACATCCTTTTAAAATTACCTTTATGATGAATTTCTTACATAATATGAAGAATCTCCCTACCCTAGTGTAGGGAGACTCTACTTTGCATCATACGCAGTGATATAGTTTTGTCATTATAAACTATTTATGACTCAAGGCTTCGGCACTTGTTAACCTTCCGTTTGTCTTTGACAAATGATGTCCATCAATTGATCCCTTGCTTTTAAGGGTAATCTTCCGGGAAAGTAATCCCTTTACATCCAAATCGATGTACTCGCTCATTGTGTTTGCCGTAAGTTTAACAACGGGCTCAATGGGGTTTCTAATAATATTACCTTGACCAGTTGGGAATAGATGAAGAACTGCCTAGGATCAAAATAGTTAACCATTCACAGACCCGCTCACTCGAGTGGGTCTAATTATTTGTAATTTAACTCAGACAAATAAATTACTATAAGGTGGAATCAGCTTTTTGTCCTTTTTATAAATTACCAATTGATAAGTATTTTGTTTCCAGGTATGGCTCGATACCTTCGATGCCGCCTTCTCGGCCTAATCCACTTTCTTTCATACCTCCAAATGGGATATGAGCACCGGATGGAGCACCGTCATTCCAGCCAATTATTCCAAAATCTAAATGATCGTGCAGATAGGTCCCTGTTTTATAGTTATTTGTAAAGAAATAAGCTGCAAGACCATAAGGAGTACTATTAGCAATTTCTACAGCTTCCTCCAGAGTCCTAAAGGTAATGATTGGGGCGACTGGTCCAAATGTTTCTTCCTGCATAATAACCATATCAGGTTTGACATTTGTCAATACCGTCGGGTATACAAAGAAATAGCCCTGATCTTTATCCGCATTGTATCGATTTCCTGCTAATACTTCTGCTCCTTTTTTTACAGCATCATTAATTTGGGCTACAATTTTTTCAAATCCTTTTTCATTAATAATAGGCCCTACTTGTGTATCTTTATCAAGTCCATTTCCGACTTTTAAATTTCTAGCTTCTTTTGCCAATTTTTCCGAAAAGGCTTCAGCAATATTTTCATGTACAATAATTCGATTTGCACACACACATGTTTGTCCTGCATTTCTAAACTTCGTAATCATCGTTTGTGCTACAGCAAAATCAAGATCAGCATCTTCAGCGATAATAAGGGGAGCATGTCCTCCAAGTTCCATTGTTACATGTTTTATAGTTTCCGCACTTTCTTTAATTAATTGCTTTCCGATAGGAGTAGAACCAGTAAAGGTAATTTTTCTGATATATTCACTGCTTGTAAACATTTTACCAACTACAGATCCAGATCCATTAACATATTGAATAACATCCGTTGGAATACCAGCCTCATGGGCAAGTTCTATTAATTTCATCGTAGTTAAAGGCGTCTCAGCAGCAGGCTTTACGATAAATGGGCAGCCAGCCGCTAAAGCAGGGGCAGCTTTCCTTGTCATCATTGCTGCAGGGAAATTCCAAGGCGTAATAGCTGCAACAAGCCCAATTGGTTGCTTACTGACTACAATTCGCTTCGTTTCGCTCGATGCAGGGACAGTTCTCCCATAAATTCTTTTTGCTTCTTCTGCATACCAATCGATGTAACTTGTTGCATAATCAACTTCACCACGGGATTCGGATAAAGGTTTGCCGTTTTCTAATGTCATAATTTCGGCAATTTCATCTTTATGTTCTTGAATAATCCTTGACCAATTTGTTAATAACCGAGAACGCTCATGAGCACTTACTTTTTTCCACTTTTCAAAACTATCATGTCCTATTTTTATAGCTTGACGGATTTCTTCCTCCGAATTGATTTTGACCTCTTTTATAACCTTGCCTGTAGCAGGGTTTTTTACTATTAATATATTCCCCATTTTTTCTGACTCTCCTTTGTACATTTTAGGAATTATTGAAAAGCTTTTTCGAGTATAGCCAACCCCTTCAATAATTCCTCATCTGTAATCACTAATGGGGCTAAAAATCGAATTACATTGCTTTTTAGACCTGCAGTGAGTAGTAAAAGTCCATTCTCATTAGCATACTTGGCAATTTCAGCTGTTTTGTTTTTATTTGGATGTTTAGTAATATGGTCTTCAACGATTTCGCAAGCGACCATTGCTCCTAATCGACGAATGTCCCCGATATAGTCGTGTTTTGCAGCCAATTCGACTAGTTTTGCCTCAAGTTTTTGACCAAGAATTTCAGCCTTTTCCACCAACTTTTCTTCTTCAATCACATCGATTACAGCTAATGCAGCTGCACAAGCAACCGGGCTTCCTGCATATGTACCGCCTAGTTCGCCCGGGTCTGCTACATTTAATATTTCCGCTTTACCTACTACACCGCTTAATGGCAATCCTGCAGCTAATGATTTTGAAACAGTGATTAAATCTGGTGTTACATTAAAATGCTCGATAGCAAATAGTTTTCCTGTGCGTCCAAAGCCTGTCTGAATCTCGTCTGCTACGAACACTATTCCATGTTCCTTGCAGAATTCACTTACTGCTTGAACAAATTCTTTCGGAGGGATAATAAATCCACCCTCCCCTTGGACTGGCTCCATGACGATGCAAGCAACAGTCTCTGGAGCTACTGTGGCAATGAAAAAGTCTTTAAATTCTTCAATTTTTTGTTCAATATATGCTTCATCCGTTATTTCATTTGGTTTGTGATACATATATGGGAAAGGTGCTTGGTAAATTTCTGGAGCAAATGGTCCGAATCCAAACTTATATGGTTTTACTTTGCTTGTCATTCCCATTGTTAAATTTGTTCTACCATGGTAACCGCGGACAAATGAAACAACAGCATGGCGACCAGTATAACGGCGGGAAATTTTTATTGCATTTTCAACCGCTTCAGCGCCTGAATTAAAGAATATGGCTTGTTTTTCAAAATTCCCAGGAGTTATATGGCATAATTTTTCGGCAAGAGCAATGTATCCTTCATACATCATGATATTGAATCCTGGATGCAAGAACCTATCAATTTGTTCTTTTATAGAAGCGGTTACCTTTGGATGGCTATGCCCTACATTTAATGTCCCAATAGCACCAGCGAAATCAATCCATTCTCTTTGATCAATATCGATAATCGTAGCACTTGTTGCCTTTTGTGCAATGTTTAAGTTCCCGTTGCTCACGCCTTTTGGGACATATTTTCTCCTTTTTCCTTGTAACTCTCTTGTATTTAAATAAGTAGTGGTCATCTTTTATCCTCCTTAAAATTATGGAATTTTCTTATTTATTAGAATTAAATAGTATTATCACATGTTTTGATTCAATAAAAAGTACCAAAAAGAAGATATTGAAGGTACCAAGGATAAAAGTGAAAGGTCATAAAATTAAATAAAAGTAAAATACTACAAATAATTTAGAATCTTTATATTACTTTGTTTATTTTGATGATTAAATTAATAACTGATATAATACAAATGACGAATATAAATTTTTTTAGGTACCAGATACGGAGGATTATAATGTTCTTTATGATTAATAAAATTGAAGAGAAGAAAAATTTATATCATCAAATTTATGATAGCTTAAAAGGATCTATCATGAATGGTAGATTACAAGCAAATGAAAAGCTTCCATCAAAACGAATGCTTGCGGAGCAATTAAAGGTTAGTGTGAATACGGTAACAAATGCTTATGAACAGCTCCTTGCAGAGGGATATATTTATACAGAAGAAAGAAAAGGATATTACGTAGAAAATATTACTCCCTTGCGGGAGGGGAGGGTGTATAATCAGCCGTTACCGAGTGATTTGAAAGAACAGATTCAAACAAAAGAAGGATGGCTTTCCTTATCCCATAGGACATCTTCCATATCCATGTTCCCCTTCCGTGAATGGATGAAATGCCAGCAAAAAGTAATTACAAATCATAAAAGAGAATTATCTGAGTATGGTCATTTTCAGGGACCTTATATATTAAGACAGACTATAGCCCGAATGATCGCCATAACACGCGGAGTAGTTTGTGAGCCGGAGCAAATCATTATCGGGGCAGGATTTCAATTGCTAATTGGTAATTTAATAGAATTGAGTAACCAGAATATTGTTACTGGGGTAGAGGATCCAGGATATGTCCGTTTTTACGCCCATTTAAAAAATATGGGGGTTGATGTACGTGCGTGTCCACTTGATGAAAATGGGATAGCTATAAAGAAAATGGATTCTAACATTAATTATTTGTTCGTCACTCCATCACATCAATTTCCGACTGGGAAAATCATGCCTATCACTCGAAGAAATGAATTATTAAATTGGGCTATAGAAGGTCCAGACCGCTATATTATTGAAGACGATTATGATAGTGAATTTAAATATGAAACCGATAATATCCCATCACTACAAAGTATAGATCGGAATCAGCGAGTCATTTATATAGGTACTTTTTCTAAAACAATTTTTCCTGGTTTACGAATAAGCTATATGGTTCTTCCACCTGATATGTTACGGCAATATAGGGGACAACATGCCGATTTGAAGCAAACCGGGAATGTATTGGCGTTATACTCATTACATTATTTTATTGAAACAGGTGCATATGCTAGACATGTCAAACGGATGAATCATCATTATGAAATAAAGCGAAAAGAATTAATGCGCTGTATTGAAGATTGCTTTGGGAAGAAAGTATCCATCGAGGATACGCGTGCTGGTTTGCATTTTTTAGCTCGATTTGCAACCAATAAAACCTATGAGGAGGTTGAAGAAAAAGCAAAGGAGGAAAAGCTGGAAATCTTTACGATGCGCCAGTTTATGTTGGAAAATAGGAATGATACTGCGGGTTCAATCGATTTGGTAATAGGGTTTGCTAATATTGGAGAAGAGAAAATACCAGAAGCGGTGGCAAGGTTAAAGCGGGTTTTGGGATGATTTAAAGGCAGAATATATAGAACTAAATGTATACTGATACTTTAAAATAATTAGTTCTGGTACTATTCACAATACCAAGTTGTTGAAATAATAACAAAAAGATTTCAGCGAACTTAAGAACCTTTATTTCAGGAGTAGCATCGTATGCGAGAGTTTCCGGACTATTTGAATAGATCAATTTTCGTTCTGATGGTTAGTAATGCAATCTGTGTATTCATACTTCATAAAAAAGAGTAAGTTTGAACTTGGTAAATACCATTAATAAAACGTCAGGCTAAGGAAGGTATACATATGGAACTATATCATAATTTTGACGAACCAATAAATCGAATCGGGACTGATTCCTTTAAATGGGATTATGAGGGAGAAGATGGAAAGTATATACCGTTTGGCGTTGCAGATACTGATTTCAAAGCTCCAGAACCCGTTATTAAAGCTGTACGCAAACGAGCGGAGTATGGAGTCTACGCTTACGGTAAATTCCCCCAAAAGCGTTTTGCGAGCGCCATCTCTGGATGGTATCAAAAGCGTTATGGTATTTCTCTAGAACAGGAAACAGTCCGCCATTCACAGGGACTGATGACTGGTGCGCTTTGGATGATAATTAACGCATACACTAGGCCAGGTGATACAATTCTATTGCAAGCCCCTGTATATAATACATTTAATGTTGTAATTAAGGGTACTGGACGTTATGTCGAGAGTAACGATCTAGTTCTTAAAGATGGACATTATGAAATAGATTTTGATGATCTCGACAAGAAAGCTTCTGATCCACGTGTCCGAATTCTATTGGTTTGTAATCCCCACAATCCAGTTGGTCGGGTATGGACAAAAGATGAACTTACAAGAATGGCCGAAATTTGCAGAAAGAACGACGTCTTAATAGTCAGTGATGAGATCCACGGTGACATTATCTATGGTGAACATAAACATACTCCGTATTTCTCTATCTCAAAGGATATTGCGGATAACGTTATCGTAATGGGATCTCCAAGCAAGACCTTTAATCTTGCTTGTTTTTATTCCGCATATGTCATAATCAAGAACAAAACGCTTAGTGATCAGTACAATGTGGTTTATGACAATTATCATTTCGACTACAATTATTTTGGTATCGAAGCACTAATCTCTGCTTATAACGATTGCGAATATTATGTGGATCAGCAGAATGAGTACTTTGTAAAGAACATCAAAATCGTTAAAAGGTTTATCGCAGAAACAATGCCGGAAGTAAAAGTGATTGAACCAGAAGGAACATACCTACTATGGATTGATTTCCGAGCTTGGAATATTGAACAGTCAAAGTTAATTGAGATGTATAAATCCGAAGGTATCAAATTGAACTGTGGTTCTAATTATGGTGCTCCCGGTATAGGTTTCATGCGCTTGAATGTTGCTACGCAGACACAGGTTCTTGAAAAAGGTCTTGCTTGTATGAAAAGGGCTTACGAAAATATGAAAAAACCTAATAGTAAGATTGTAGTATTGTAGTGTAGTTGTCTATACAGAAATAGAGTTTTGCAAGTAATTTTAAAGGATTTTTTTAGAATCCCACCTATTAATTATAGGTGGGATTTAATTTACGTTTAGTGTGTCCTAAAGAATGATTGGACTGAAGGACGGATTCTAAATCACCTTTATTGGTCCCTTGAATTAATCATTTCTGGTACTTTTCATTATACCAGGTTATTGACATAATAATCACAATAATCTAAATCCAACGAAGTTAAGATTAACATAATTAGGTAAGCGTTATCATTATCGTTGAATTATTAGAAAAAAATAATATAAGAGGAAGGAATGTGAACTAGATGGCGGTAGATTTAAAAATCAATGAAAGTTTCCACCCTGAGTTAAAAAAGTTTATTCAAGACGTTTATGAACTGGTACACAATCACAATGATGAGGATACCATTACCGAAGGGGTAGCTAGTTTGTTGAAACCACGTTTGCAAGTTGAGGGTTTTCTTAATAAAGAATATCTAAGATCGGATCCTCAAAAAAGTGCAGATAGTACAGATTATATGGTATATATAGCTCCTGATGGTAGCTTTTCAATTTTATCCTGTGTTTGGGCTGTTGGTCAAAGCTCTCCTGTCCATGATCACTGTACTTGGGGAGTTGTTGGTGTTCTACAAGGGGTTGAAATTGAAACCCACTATTATAAACCGATTAAAGGCAAGGAAGAAGTACTTAAACCTAAAGAAGTACATTTCTTGCAAAAGGGCGATGTATTAGTCTGTTGCACAAAAGATGATGATATTCATGATGTACGTAGTGGTCATGTCGGAGAGCCATGCGTAGGATTTCACGTTTACGGGGGTAATATAAATGAAATAAAAAGGCATGTGTATGACCCAATAACTGGGAAGCAAAAAGAGTGGGATGAATTGGTAATCGATTCTTTATGATAGTTTATAACCAAATAATCAGTAGGAGTGTAAATTTATGTCGATTAAAAAAGTTAGTCGAAATACAGTATTAGAATTACTTAAATCACATGATTTTTCGTTTGCATTAATTGATGTTAGAGAAAGAACTGAGTATGAAAGTAAACAAATACTATTTGCTACAAATATACCAAAGAGATTATTAGAGTTTAGAGTTTCCAAATTAGTCCCAGTGAAAAACACAAAAATTGTTCTCTATTGTAATGATGAAAGTAGATCGGCTTTATCTGCGGACACTCTTGAAAAATTAGGATACACAAGTGTATATGTTCTGGAAGGAGGATTAAATCAATGGGAAAAACAAGACAATTATCTTATTAACGGGGTGAACGTCCCGAGTAAAGCCTTTGGAGAAAGGGTTTCAAGAAATGTACCATATTTAGAGCCTCAGACAGTGAATAACCGATTGACAAGTGATGAAAGTAATTTCATTATCATCGATGTACGCCCTGTTGAAGAAGTAAAAAATACAGGAAGTATCCCTGGAGCGATAAACATTCCTGGCGTAGAGTTATATCATGAAATTTATAATTATATCGAAAGTGACAAAAAAGATATAATCCTAACATGTGCTGGTCGCACACGTAGTATAATAGCATCTCAAACATTAAGAGAAATGGGTTTTAAGAATGTATATAATTTAAAAAATGGTACTATGGGTTGGGTTTTGGCAAATCTTGAATTGAACTTTAACACACCTCAGCCAAACATATCTAAATCGAACTCATCAAGACTTAATACCTTTATTAGCCAGTTGATTCAAGAAAATAGTATTCAGTTAATTTCCTTAAAAGACTATCTAGATTTACGTAATGATTCCGATTATCATACGCTTTATGAGTTTGATGTAAGAACAACGCTTGAATATGTTGAAGGACATATTCCAGGAACATATAACCTGCCAGGTGGGCAAGCCATACAAGAAGCGGATGACCATATTGGTGTTAGAAAGGGTAATATTGTTTTTATCAGTAATGATAGACATCGATCTGTAATAACCGCCTATTGGTACAAAAAGATGGGCTTTGAAAATGTTTTTGTCTTAGATGGTGGTGTAGAACAATGGAAAAATTCTGGTTTTTCGATTGAAGAAGGGGAAACACAAGCTTCGCCACTTGGATATAATACAGCTAATAAGAATATTAACCTAATAAATGCACCAAATTTAAAAGGAAAGTTAGTATCTATGCCTAAATTAACCATAATTGATGTTGATACAAGCCAAAGTTACCAAAGTGGACATATACCGAATTCCTTATGGTTATCCCGAAGCTGGCTAGAATTTTACATTCATGAGGTTGCAAAAGAAAGTGACACAATTGTCCTTACTTGTCACAATGGTTATGGTTCAACCTTATGTGCAGCAACTTTACTAGAGTTGGGTTTTAAAGATATATATGTCCTCGAGGGCGGCAAAAAGGCATGGTCTAAAGCTGGTTATTCCTTTGAATATGGATCTAAAGGTTTTATAAAAGAACCGGATGATATTTATCTTGACGACCCAGAACGTGGAAAAAAACATATGCATGATTATTTGGTGTGGGAAATAGATTTGGAAACACAGTTAAGTCATATACAGCAAATCTATCAGAATATATGACTTGTTTTTTATAAAAAACTGCTAAAACCTGGACTAAATCTCCCTAGTATAAGATTAATCTTATACTAGGGAGCCAGTAAAAAGGGGCTTATTACTGGAAAAGGGCTACTGAATCCTAAAATAATTAATCTTTACTAAAATTAATAAAGGATGTTCAAAATGTCCCAACAAGTTATAGAAAAAATTTCAAACAAGCATTATAGTAAAGGAATGAAATACTTGTTTTGAGATTAATAAATTTGACTTTCTCTATGTACAGATTGAGCACATTAGTTTTGACTAAATGCTTTCACAGTAAAAAGGATATTTTACAAACTTTTTATTTGCAGAACCATATAGAAATGCTAAATAAATTACAGACTAGTCACTCTCCGCTTAATAGAAGCTGGACAATTAACAGTTGTATTAATGCACATATAAGCTTCAGATTATAATTATCAGAAAATTCACTTTTATGAAAATTGAGGAGGAACTCTTTATGAAAAGGAATTTAAAATTTGTAGCTTTCTTGTTACTCATTTCACTTGCATTAACTGCATGTGGAAAAACACCACCAAATCAATCAACCACTCAACCGGTCTCAGCCGACAGTAATAATCTGTTTGAGCAAATTCAAGCGGAAGGAAAAATTAGAATTGGTACAGAAGGAGTATATTCACCGTTTAGCTTCCATGATGCTTCAGGAAAATTGACTGGTTTTGATATTGAAATCGTTGAAGAAGTAGCAAACAGACTTGGTGTAAAGCCGGAATTTGTTGAAACCCAATGGGACGGTATCTTTGCTGGGCTTGATTCGAATCGTTTCGATATGATTGCGAATCAAATTGAAATTCGTCCTGACCGTCAGGAAAAATACGATTTTTCTGATCCCTATGTTGTGTCAAAACCTGTTTTGATTGTTAGAAGTGACAATGACACTATTAAATCATTTGAAGATTTGAAAGGAAAAAAAGCTGCTCAGCAACTAATATCTAACTATAAGGATATAGCTATATCCTACGGTGCCGAGATCGTGACAGACGAAAGTTTTAATCAAGGGATTGATCTTGTAGTCTCGAAACGTGCTGATGTGATTATAAATGATAAATTGGCTTTTCAGGATGTCAAAAAGCAAAAACCTGATGTAGCTATTAAAGCTGTAGCAGAATATGATAAAGTGGCGAAAATGGGATTTATGTTTAATAAAGGAAATAATAAAGAATTAATAGATGCGGTAAATAAAGCGCTCTCCGACATGAAGAGTGATGGCACATATCTAAGTATCTCTCAAAAATACTTTGAAACCGACGTTTCAAAATAAGGAAGTGTTCGAATGTTTGATGAAAGAGCGATTCAAATAATTGACATCATTGTAAATTCCTTTCTCCCAATGTTGAAAGCAGGAATCGCCTTTACTGTACCCTTAACCCTTATCTCTTTTTTACTGGGACTCATTCTTGCCTTGCTTACTGCACTGGCTCGAATCTCGGGAATTAAACCTCTCAGCGCAGTTGCAAGATTTTATGTATGGGTGTTTAGAGGAACACCACTTCTCGTTCAGTTATTTGTTATATTCTATGGTCTTCCAAGTGTCGGAATTACGATTGACCCGCTGCCTGCAGCAGTAATTGGTTTTTCTTTGAACGTTGGCGCATATAATTCAGAGATTATCCGTGCTGCTATTCTTTCCATTACTAAAGGCCAATGGGAGGCTGCTTATTCCATCGGGATGAGCTATCGACAGGCATTAAGAAGGGTTATCTTACCTCAGGCAACGAGGGTATCGGTTCCGCCTTTATCAAACAGTTTTATTGGCTTGGTAAAGGATACATCACTTGCCGCGACCCTTACGGTGACTGAATTGTTTAGGGTGGCTCAGCAAATTACCGCAATAACCTATGAACCATTAATTTTATATTGTTTGGCAGGATTTATTTATTTGATGTTCAGTACCGTTCTATCTAACGCTCAAGGGCGTATGGAAAAACGACTTGATCGTTATGTTGCGGGCTGATATAGGAGGGCATACACGTGATTGAAATAAAAGACCTGCATAAGCAGTTTGGACAAACAGAAGTTTTAAAAGGAATTGATCTAAAAATAGAGGAAGGCAATACGGTATGTATTATTGGGCCTTCAGGATCGGGAAAAACAACTTTGCTCCGTTGTTTAAATTTACTAGAAATGCCTACAAAAGGGAGCATTATGCTCGGAAAATATTCTTTGGACTTTCATGATAAAAAACGAATACCAAAAGATGAGGTTATTAGGTTCCGCCAGCAAACAGGGATGGTTTTCCAAAGTTATAATTTGTTCCCTCATATGACTGCTCTTGAAAATGTGATGGAAGGCTTGGTCATTGTTCGTAAGCAGGACAAGGAGCTTTCACGAGCAAAGGCTCTTCAATTGCTAGAAAAGGTAGGCTTAAAGGACCGTGCAAACCACTACCCATCCCAGTTATCCGGCGGACAACAACAGCGTGTGGGAATCGCCCGGGCGATGGCCATGGAACCTGAAGTTCTCCTGTTTGACGAACCTACTTCTGCATTAGATCCCGAATTAGTAGGAGAAGTTCTGAAGGTAATGAAAGAACTGGCTAAAGAAGGAATGACCATGGTTGTTGTGACTCATGAAATGAACTTTGCTCGTGAGGTAGCGGATAAGGTAGTTTTCATTGATAACGGTCTAATTGTCGAAGAGGGAACACCAGAACAAATTTTTACACATACCAACCATGATCGTACATTACAATTTTTAAATAAACTAGGTGCGTAAAATCGATACTTCAAAAAGGCGCACTAATCAATGTGTAAACTGTGCCTTTATTTATATGAACAGTTAAAACCTAGGCTACTACTAGATGAGGCTGCAACGTAAGTGGATTTTTTGTAAGAATTCGCTTATACCACTGATAAAGAATCGGATACTTTTGAGAATTGATTTTAGTAAAGGGGTGCCTCCAGCGGGAACACTCCGTGACTCGAGACCCTGTAGGACGTTGTAATGAGGAGGCTCGAGCCGGGTCCAGAAAGCGCCCCCGGAATGTAAATCAATTTTCTTCGTGTCAAAAAATGACCATTTTTCTTATCAAGAAAAATGGTTTTTTTTGATCTGTCCCCGCCTCATTCTGCTAAATGTCTTCACTGCATCAGTTCAGTACTTTATAAAAACTTGCCTCAAACAGAGGATATAGGAGGAGATTTTATATGAATTTAGCGCAATTTCCTAGAAAAAGATATACAACTGCCTATACACCCATTGAAAAATTACAAAATTTATCTGAGGTTCTTGGGGGTCCCTCCATCTATATGAAACGGGATGATTTGCTTGGGTTGACGGCTGGTGGAAATAAAACAAGAAAGCTAGAGTTCCTTGTTGCAGACGCAGTAGAAAAAGGTGCGGATACGTTAATTACCTGTGGAGGCATTCAATCCAACCATTGCCGTTTAACTCTCGCGGCTGCTGTGAAAGAGAATATGAAGTGTATTCTTGTATTGGAGAAGGGGTTTTTAATAGATTCTGAGCCGACTTTTAACGGGAATTATTTCTTGTATCATTTACTGGGTGCAGAAAAAATCAAGATTGTGCCGAATGGGACAGACTTGATGAAAGAAATGCAAGAAGTAGCGAAAAAGGTATCGGTAGAAGGACATACACCTTATATCATTCCGGTTGGAGGATCGAATCCTATTGGGGCAACAGGATATGTTGCTTGTGCTCAGGAGATTTTAGCACAATCCTTTGATAAAGGATATCCAGTCAATGCCGTTGTTTGTGTAAGCGGCAGCGGCGGAATGCATGCTGGTTTGGTGACGGGCTTTAATGGCAGTCAAAGTAATATACCAGTAATTGGGATCAATGTAAGTAGGGGTAAAGTGGAACAAGAAGAAAAAGTCTTTCAGCTTGTAAAAGAAACTTCAGCACATATTGGTATCCCAATTTCAATCCCGCGTGAAGCGGTTATATGTTATGAAGAGTATATCGGACCAGGCTATGCTATACCTACTCCGGAAATGGTCGAGGCTGTCAGGCTCATTGCAAGATCAGAAGGAATTTTGCTAGATCCGATTTATACTGGTAAAGGGGCAGTTGGACTCATTGATTTAATTCAGAAAGGCTTCTTTAAGCGGGAAGATAACATTCTATTTGTGCACTCTGGCGGATCCGTAGCGTTATATGCCAACACTTCACTCTTTCAGTAAACTATTTGTGCTCGATCGTCGAATAAAGGTTAATTTGGTTTTTTTTAGGACTCATTGGTACCCTGTTTTTACACCTGTCTCTTTAGTTCAATAAGAAAAAAGGCTTTACGCCCTCTTAAAGTAAAGCACCCGTTAGTTGAATAAGCACCTTCTCTTCTGTTACAAATTATGGTCGGGATGTCTAGTAGTTAATCCTAATAACTCAATACTATTAAAAGTATTAAATCTAATATATAATATTAAAAATGATAATAAAAAGGTGTTGATTTATATGATGTTTTCTCCATTATTTGAACAAGATGTACCAACCATTCTTCTTCCTTAACGGTAGAAGAGATTTTCTCCGTTAGGGACATAGATATCTATGAAAAACGGAGGAAAAAACATGAATAATAAAATAATAGGTGCCTTATTTTTATCAATTGCTGCAAGTATTTGGGGTGCAATGTATGTTGTAGTAAAAGTGGTGGTTGATATTGTTCCACCATTCGAACTCGTATGGATTCGTTATGTGATTGCGGTAGTTGTGCTTGTTATAATCGGCGTTTGCATGAAGCAATCATGGAAAATAGCCAAAAGAGACTGGGTTATTATCTTTCTTGTCGGTCTTATTGGTAATACAATTTCGATAGTCACACAAGAAATAGGTACGATGTTATCAACTGCTCAAATGGGCGCCATTATTACATCAACAACACCTGCTTTTATGGTGATATTTGCACGTTTTATTTTAAAAGAAAAAATAACGCTAAAAAAATGTTTCTCCATTGTTCTAGCAACAGTAGGCGTGTTCATTATTGTTGGTAATGGCAAAATAGATGGAACACAACAGCTAGGCGGCTTCTACTTATTAATAGCTGCATTAACATGGGCATTAATGTCCGTAATAATCAAAAAAGTCCCTACTCATTATTCACAACTTGTTTTTACAACTTATTCTTCTTTGATAGCCGTAATTTTGTTGACGCCATTTGTTCTACCAAAGTTAAACGATTTAGACTTATCATCTATTTTACAACCGACGATTTCAGGAGGTTTACTGTATTTAGGCGTTATTTCAACAGCTGGTGGTTTTTTATTATGGAACAAAGGTCTCCAATTAATGAATGCTTCCAGTGGTGGATTATTCTTTTTCTTCCAACCAATCGTCGGGACCTTTTTAGGTTGGCTATTATTGGGTGAAACAATTGGAATTTCATTTTGGATAGGTACAATTTTAATTTTTAGCGGTGTTTTTATAGTTATAAAAGACGAATAATATTCCGAAAGTGCGTTTCTATTAATACAGAAACGCACTTTCTTTTTTTCCTACTTACTGAGCTTAATGTTTCAAATGCGACACAAAAACTTCCCTTCTCTTCTTCAACTAACCTGCCCCGTTAGTTTAAGTGTAACATTTCACAATGGATTTCTGAGAACTACTTGTTGTTTCAGATAAAAAGATAGACCATCGAAGTGATGGTCTTGTTTAACTAAAGCACCCGTTAGTTGAATAAGCATGTATAACAAAATAATTTTAGGTAAGGCTAAATCTGAGGTGATAAATGTGATTCCTAAAATATTATTTACGTCAATTCCTTTACTTTTTCTATTTAATCTACTTATAGTAAGTGCACAAAGCACAGCAAATATTGAATTTCTTGATGTTGAAAAAAATAAGATAATAACAATCCCAACAAATCCTAAAATACAATTAGAGACTAAAAAAGTTATTCAAGAAATTGATAATATTGTTAAAAAATTCAACCCTATTCCAGACAAAGGTTATATAGTTAAGATTCCCTTAACGCCATCTCTTCGATTAGAAAATAAATGGGTGAATACTACGATTGATGAAGTTATCATTATTATTCCCGAAGATGAAAAGCCTTATTTACTCATATTTGATGATGAGAAGAATCCACATTTTTTTACCATTAAAGCAGAAACTGATACGTTACTAAAAACTTTAGCTTTTCCCCTTTAAAAAGACCACTTATTGGTCTTTTTTTTTTGTATTTCTTCATCTAACCTGCGTCTTTAGTACAATAAGAAAAAAGGCTTTACCCCTTCTTGAAGTAAAGCACCCGTTAGTTAAAGAAGAGCTAAGTAAAACTCCCATTACATAATTTTTTTCACCATCTATTTCTAACCCATCTACCTTTTGCCGTATCCCAATTATCAATCTCACCTTGATTGTATAGCTTTTCTTTTTCACTATAAGTTTGGAGCCAACTTTTTTCAAACCTACGTAATTGTGAATTATCACAATAAGTAAATATTTTAAATACAAAGCTATCCTTTCCATATTTCTTAAAATCCTCATTTATCTCTTGATAACTATGCTTTCTTGATTTCATAGAGGATGCGTGGGATTTTAACCTGCCAAAGATATGATGTGAACTACCTATATAAAACCGATTAGTTTTAATGTTTTGAAATACATATATACCTATTAAATCTTGCGTATCGAACCTATATTTTTCTTTTCCTAACTCCCATACATCATCAAACGATAAAGGTTGATTTAAATGCTTTATTTCCCATTCAGTAAAATTTTTCCTTGTTGTTTTCATCCCCATTTTTTCTCACTCCTTTGTCTAATCCTTTAATAAAATCATAGCTTTTCTTGTACTAAACTGCCGCTTTAGTTTAAGTGTAACATTTCACAATGCATATCTGAGATCAACTTAATGTTTTGGACATAAAAATAGACCATCGTAATGATGGTCTTGTTGAACTAAAGCACCCGTTAGGTTAAATACATTTCTTCACAAACTTTCATATTAATAATACCCTTAGTCAAAAAAACTTCTCTAGTAAGAGAAGTCGCATAATAAATTGCTCAAAAATACAGCAAAAGAACTAACTTTATGTCGGTTCTTTTTATGTTCAGGTCTTGGTACTGCTAAACTTGCATGTGGAGCGTCTTGTTCCTACTACCACCGCCCGATTGCCACAAATAATGCTAATGCCAATAAAATGATGTTCATGCCGATTGCCTGATTTTCTTTTCTTTTAGCATGAAACACAGCTGCTAAAATCATGACTAGCCCTAGTCCAAGAGCCGCAATTGGTGTTAGTATAGGTGCTATTCCTATGGCATAAGGTACAATCAAGCCAATGCCTCCAAGCAATTCTGCTACCCCGATAAACGTAACCAATCCTTTTGAAGAATCTTTTACCCACGGTAAGCTAGATTTAGCTTTTTCGTATTGGAATGCCTTTGTGAAACCAGCCATCACAAACATTAATGCTAAAATAATTTGTACAATCCATAAAGCGATATTCATTTTTCAACCTCTCCTTTTAAACTGTTAATGTTTTAATTATTTTTTTCTGACCAAAAAACACCACAACGGCTAATATAAGAAGAATGAAAGGCATCATGGCAACACTGAAACCTTGGCTAGCCATAAGGTGTGTGAACACTGCACCCGCCATCACCACTATTAATAAACCGCTGAAAATAGAAACTAAATTTTTCTTCTTAAACCCAATAAGCAAACCGATCGCTGATATGATTTCAATAGCTCCCACTACATACATGAAACCTGTTCCATAGCCATAGACGTTGTTAAATGCCTCCACCTGCATTGGGTTTGCACTCACTTTCATAAACCCAAATAATAGAAATCCAATAGCCAATAATCCTTGTATAATTCGAACTGTCCACTTCATCGTAAAAATCCTCCTTGTATTAAATCTGTTTCAATAATTCCTAGGAATAATTTTAGAAATTAGGTACGTTGTTGTACCGTAGTCTAAGTAATGCAAGGTATTAAGAGCACAAATGAATTCGATTCCCAGATGGATCTTCCGTAAAGAGTTCCCCATTATCTTCTATTACTCGATAACCCATAGCTTCTAATTTTACTACCAATGATTTTCTTGTTTCCTCGTTTGCTATAACAAGAGTATAAAAGAGCATTCCTACACTATTAGATGTAGGTTTTGGCGCATTTTTGCCATTCCAAATGTTTGTTCCTATATGATGGTGATAACCACCGCTTGAAAAAAATATTGCTTGATTCGGTATCTCTATGACAATATCTAACCCTAGGCCATCATGATAAAATTCCTTTGTTTTCTCTAAATCAGATACATGCAAATGAATATGACCGATAATGGTTCCTTCAGGGATACCATTCCATCTTTCCCCATTCGCTTCAGCAATGACGCTTTCCACATCCATTGGACCATTTTTCGAAATATCTAACTTCCCTGTTTTGTCATACCATGTCGATGGATCAGTATCTACGGCTACTTCGATACCATTTCCATCAGGATCTGCAAAATATAGAGCATCATGGGTCCCGTGATCAGAAGCACCTTGCAAGGGATACTGTTCATTCAAAAGATGAGTGATTAGTTTCCCTAAATCTTTACGGGTAGGAAGAAGTAAAGCATAGTGATACAAACCTGTTGTGCGCATTTGCTTGGGAATGACGTCTTCAGGCTGTTCGATTGTAAGCAAAGGCGTTATTCCGTTTGCTGTCAATACTGCTTTTTTTCCTGATTGATTTAACACCTGAAATCCCATTAGGTCTTGGTAAAACTCGAGAGTCCGACTCAAATTTTCAACTTTTAAATGAACGTGGCTTGCAAATGTATTAGGTTTGCTGTGATAAGAATTTATTCTTTTACCTCCTATATTTTCGTGAGATTTATTTTGTTGTGAAAACCAAGGCATTTTTTTACCTCCTATACTTTTTTGATATTTATTTCGTTGCAAAAAATCAGTGTTAGCCAGAAATTCGAGAATTGAGGGAATTAGTGTTGCGCCTTGTTTTAATTTAACTTCTAGGGTTATAATAATCCCTAAGAAGAATAATCGGAAGTAGGTACTTTAATGTGGCATAGTATACAAAAAGATACCATATTAGGAGGAAGCAAAATGGCTGGAGAATGTGAAGGAAATGGAACTGGAACGATTGAAACAGCTCTTGATATTCTTGTTGGAAAATGGAAGCCTGTAATTCTTTTTCATCTTTTGGATAAAGGAACTTTACGTTTTAGTGAATTGCAAAGATTGGTCCCTGAGGTAACTAAGAAGATGCTAACAACTCAATTAAGGGAATTGGAATATCACGATATAGTCAATCGCAAAATATATGCACAAATTCCTCCAAAAGTTGAATATTCAATAACCGAATATGGTAAAGGATTAATGCCACTATTGTTGTCTATGCATGAATGGGGATTAACACATTTAGAGCACTTAGATGAACTTTACGGGGAAAGTGAAGAAACAATAGGAAAGTAAAAAGAGCTGAAAAAATCAGCTCTTTTTTAGTTATTGTTATTAAACTAAACTGCACCTTTAGTTCAATAAGAAAAAGGCTTTACTCCTTCTTGAAGTAAAGCACCCGTTAGTTGAATAAGCACCTTCTCATTTATTAACATTATGGTCGAAATGTGGCCATAGTTACTGTAATAAGGCTTTTATCTCTAAACTAACTAACCTGCTGCGTTTGTTCAATAAGAAAAAGCTCCACTTAATGGAGCCTCTTGTTCTGATAAAGCACCCGTTAGTTTAAATACAATACTTCACAATCATTTACTGCGTTTTAAAAGCAAAATTACGCCATTTTATTTGGTACTCGCCAAATTTTTGTGGATTTACAACGATAAGTCTAATGCAAAAACTGAGATTGTACCAGACTATTCGAAATGCTTCCAAACCGTTGTTGTAACTAGCTTTCAAAGAACTTTCATAAAAACGTGTATAAATAATGTTCATAGGAAAAGCCACAAAGTATTGATTTAACAATATCCTGTGGCTTTTTAATGTACTCCCGTTTGGTAACGTTATTTTTTTATGAAGTGTATAAGGTAAACAGTATTTATACTGTTGCAGCTAGCGCTTTTACTTTCTCTAAACCGTCTGCAATAATTGCCCCAGCGTTTGCTTGATCTTGTGCGTGACCTTCGATAATCACTTCATCTGTGATGGCTAAACCAAAGTAATTATTAAGTACTGCGTGCATATAGTTCACGGACATTTCCAGTGCGTTCACTTCTGGTGTGTTATAGTAGCCACCACGTGCATTAAGTAAGTACACTTTTTTATCGCCTAGTAAAAATTCCTTTTTGCCCTCTGCCGTATATTTAAACGTGAAGCCCGCTTGAACGCTATAATCGATAAACGCTTGCAAGGCTGAAGGGATTGTTAGATTCCACAAAGGAAATGCGAAGACCAATACGTCTGCGTTTTTAATAGCTGCTTGTGATTTTTGTTGCGCAGCGATTGAAGCAGTTTCTGCTTCATTTAATTCTTCGCCGTTTTGTAATTTACCAAGTGCGTCAAATAGGTCTTGACCATAGTGTGGTAAGTTTTCTGTGAAAACATCGAATGTTGTGATGTTTAATGAATCATTTTTTGAAGCTTCCTCTACGAAAGTGTTATACATCATAGTTGAAATTCCATCGGGACGGTTGTTTGCTTTTACTACTAATACGTTAGTCAATATGAAGACCCCTCTTTTTGTTAGAAGATATGTTGATAAAAAATTACTACATAAGTTATTTAAGCTATTAATAAGATACCTACATTCAACAAACAGAAGCGTTTATCGGATATACGACAAATGCCTCCATTTGTTGAAAAAGTACCGCATTATTTATTTAAAGCACGACGAACAATCGGAGCTACTTTATTCGAAAGTAAATCAATGGCTTTTTCGACACGGGCCATCGGTTGATTACCCATATCAAATTGTCCCATAAAGCGTAAGTGACCAAATAGCTCATGCTGATACAAAATTTTCTCTGCAAGTTCTCCAGCACTTCCAACCGCTAAAATTTGATTCGCTACACGTTGTGGCATCATTTGCTCAGGTACCATTGGCGAATAGGGTATCCTACGGTCCTTCATGAAATGTGTCATGTACTGGTTATAATGCGGTGTAAATTCGCGCATCGCTTGCGCACCGTCTTCTGCAATATAGCCGTGTCCAGTAACAGAAACTTTTAATTGAGATAAATCGTGTCCTGCATCTCGGGCTGCTTGCCAATAAAGATTGGTTAAATGTTGAACACGCTCTGGCTCTCCACCTAGCAAACCTAAAGCCATGTTTGCGGCAAGCTTACCAGCACGAACAGCACTTGCTGGGGTACCACCAACACCTATCCACATCGGCAATTTCTTTTGCACGGGACGTGGGGCAATTTGCGCATTTCCAAGTGAGGAACGGAATTCTCCTTGCCAATTTACTACGTCTCTTTCTTGTAGCTCCATAAAAAGTCCTAGCTTTTCCTCAAATAGCTTATCGTAGTCATCTAAACTTGCGCCAAATAATGAAAAACTTTCTAAAAAGGCACCCCGACCTAAAATAATCTCTGTACGCCCACCACTTAGTAAATCTAGTGTAGAGAAATCCTCATAGACACGTACTGGATCTGCCGTACTAATAACTGAAAGAGTACTTGTTAACTTTACGTTTTTCGTTTCACGTGCAATTGCAGCTAGTAGCATGGCATAGCTCGATGTCACAAAGTCTAATCGGTGATGTTCACCGACACCAAATACATCCAGTCCTGCTTCGTCCGCCCACTTCGCCATTTGAATAATATTTTCAATGCGCTCCTGTGCGGATAACACATTACCATTTGCATCGGGTATACGTTCACCTAATGAATAAACTCCAAATTCAAAATTCATAATGTCCACCTACTTTTTTATAATAGAATGATTAGTAGTACAAGTGCTAAAACGCCAAGTACTAAAATCATTGCTGTATCTTTCATAGAATCTTTAATACGAATATGTGTAATCACGCCACCGATACCTACTGCTACTAAAATTGCTGCACCTATTAGAGCTGACGTTGCATTCCAAAAACCGACGATTAATAGTATCGCCGCACCCAATTCAATACCGCCCGTTACAACACGGAACCATTGAGGAAGTCCCCATTTTGTAAATCCTTCGATATGCATTTTTGAACCCATTATTTTTCCTAAACCAGCCATGATAAACATTAAGCCAAGTAAACCTTGTAAAAACCAAGCTAAAATTGTCATCTAAATTTCCCCCTTATTTATTAAATACGATTGGCATTTTGCCAATCCATTCCGACTTACGAATCGCATCATACATACAGGTCGCTGCATTTTTACGTGATACGTTAAACTTCGCTTTTGAGTCACCTAGAGAAGTTGTATAGCCATTGCCATCTGTCTTTACGTTTGGGTTAATAATACGTACGACTGTCCAATCAACCTTGCTTTCTTTTACTAAATCTTCTATACCCTTCATCTCGGCATAACCAGGAGGGAAAAATAGCTTCGGCATAATCGCTGGAAAAACGGTTGCGACTTGTTTTTTATCTTGCTCGGATTTTACAGATGGTGTAGCAAGCGTAATAAAACGATTCACACCTGTTTTTTCCATCATACGTAAAATGACTTCATGCGCATCTCGAATTGGTAACCTTGTAATTTTACACCCACCATTTAAGTTTGGTCCAAGCGTACTCACGACTGCATCTTGACCTGTTATTGCTTCCGTCACTTGGGCATCATCGTTATAGTTTGCAACGATGACCTCCAAATTAGGATGTATCATTTCAAGTGCTCCTGCGCGACGAACCACCGCTTTTACTTTATCTCCATTTTGCAAAGCTATATTAAGGAACTGTTGACCGATTTGACCATTCGCACCGAAAACTGTAATATTCATATTAATCTCCTCCAACACATTTTGTATATCCAACATTTGTTGTATAATTATCATAGAACTAAGTAAAAAAAACGACAACCAACAAATAGCTAGAAACTATTGTATATACGACGTTTGAGTAGAAATGTCGTAAAAGTCAGGAGAATGACAATGGAAAAATCAATGGATCCACGTTATTTACGTACGCGTCAGTTAATTATGGATGCATTCATGCAGCTTGCTGTAGAGAAGGAATTCAAAGATATTACGATTAAAGATATTACATCGCGTGCAACCGTCAACCGTGCAACATTTTATTACCATTTCTTTGATAAATATGACTTGTTAGAGAAGGTACTAGCAGAGGATGTTTTAAAAGGGGTGCTCATAAATGTTAATTCACATGAAGCATTAACACCCCAATCGATGAAAAATATTTTTAATAGTATTTTGCAATTTCAAACAGGACTTGCCCATCAATGTGCACGCAGCTATGAGGCTTTTACACCGAAAATTGAAACAATCGTTAAAGATGAGCTTGCACGTATATTTAGAGATTTCTTAAAGGATAAGCATCCGGACTGGCCATTTGAAAAAGTGGATTTACAAAGCATTATACTGAGTTGGTCTTTATACGGAATGTCCACTAAATATGTGAAATCAGGCGAAACACCAACGGAAGAAATGATTCATCTACTATTTGAAAAGTTAATGGATTAAATAAAACGACCTCTACGCAAAAAAGCAGAGGTCGTTTTCATTATGTCAATAATAGTTGTAATGCTTCTTTTACAGATGTTGGTTTGCGACCAAGTAATCGTTCTAAGTCTGTTGAATGCTGTCTCTTGTTCAACTAAACTACCGCGTTTGTTCAATAAGAAAAAAGAGTTGTCTAAGCAATCCATTAATCTTTACTAAAGCACCCGTTAGTGAAAAGGTGACTCTGCTCAATTGAACAATCGGACCCGTTGAAGATACATTACAAAAGAAACCTCTAATTGTTCTTGTTTTTAAAGAAATTAGAAATAACGATTAGAATTATCCCTATTATGATTGAAGGTATTGAATAAGTAGAGAATACTTCTGGACTGTCTGTTATTACACCTAACCTCTGATTAAAGGCTATTCCTGACATAAAAAAATAGAAAACCAAACCAAAAAACTACTTTCCCAAACTTAGTATGATTTTTCATATTTAATCACCTTCCCATTTCATTTTAACAAAATAACATCTCAACTAAACTGCACCGTTAGTTCAATAAGAAAAAATGCTTTACCCCTTCTTGAAGTAAAGCACCCGTTAGTTTAAGAACTATTCTTACTTCAAAGTTCTTTTCCAGTAATAATTTTATATAAAGTTTCTGAGTCCTTTATTGGTAGTTTTATATACTTTGACTGACCTTACTAGTCCATTATTCAAATGAAGATTTCCCCATAAAGCAAAATCTCGAGCAGAGTTATGAGGCTTGAGTCAAAAAGCTAGTTCAGTTGTCGAAGTGGAAAACAAGAAAAATTCAATACCAGCTCTGAACACAGTTTGGTTAAAGTGCGACATAAAATCTCCAATTCTTTTATTATACTAACCTGACGGAAAATTCAATAAATTTTTGTTGTTCCTCTAACTTAAAGCGTTTATAATTCTAAGAAACAGATCTAATGATAACTCGGCTACAGAAGCTATTTTTAATAAGGATACTTCTCTTAGAAGATTCCGTCTTTGTACTTATAATAAGTGAATGAGGAATGAAAATGAATATTAATAAAATAACTGATCTATTTAGAAATAATAAAGATATCGAATTCATTAAAAAAGTAATTGATAGCGTTAGCTCACCTATTTGGTATATGGATTTCAAAAAAAATACTCTGTGGGTTTCAAATGAAGTTGCAAAAATATATGGACACACACAAAAGGATTTTGAAAACAATCCTCAATTATGGAGGAATCTCGTTTATTCCGAAGATATGAACTTAGTTGAAAGTCACATAGAAAAGTTATTATCAGGTATATCGTCTGATACTGAGTACAGAATTATTCGATCAGATGGGATTATTAGATGGGTTCAAGATAGCGTCAATACTGTAAAAAACAAGCAAGGAAAAGTTGATTTAACTCTTGGTATCTTATTAGATATTACCGACCAAAAAACTGCAACAGAAAAATTAGTGATTTCACATGATATTTCAAAACAAGTAGAAAAAGACAATGAATACATGGTCTTTCATGATTATCTAACAGGTCTACCTAACCGAAATATGTTATATTCATATCTTCCAAATGAATTAACGGGTGCCGCTGAGAAGAAGCAGTCCATGGCTGTGTTAAAGATTGATCTTAATCGTTTTAAAGTAATCAACGATACTTTAGGACATAATGCGGGCGATCTTCTGTTGAAAGAAGTGACGAAGCGTTTAAAGTCATCCATACAACGAAACGATGTCATTTTCCGTCATAGTGGAGATGAATTTATCATAGTTTTAACTGATGCCGATAAAATAATTGCTTCAAAGGTGGCTGAACGAGTTCTTAATGTTCTTGCAGGTACTTATCTGATAGAAAATTACGAAATATTAAATACTTCAAGTATAGGTATTAGCCTTTTCCCCGAAAACGGGGATACGGTCGAGACGTTGATTAAACATGCTAATTATGCTATGTATCAAGCAAAAAAAGCAGGTAAAAACAATTATAAGTTTTACTTGTCAAATGAAAACGAATTCGAGCCATTGCAAATGGTAGTGGATCTTTATAAAGCAATTGAACATGATGAGTTCCTATTACACTATCAACCAAAAATCAATTTGAAAACTGGTGATATACTTGGCGTAGAGGCTTTAATTCGCTGGAATCATCCAGAACGTGGAATGATATCACCTGCAACATTTATCCCTATTTCTGAAGAAACCGAATTAATTATACCTATCGGTGAATGGGTATTGTATACTGCATGCAAACAAAATAAAGCATGGCAACAAAAAGGTTTGAAAACAGTCATGGCTGTGAATTTATCCGCCAGGCAGTTCACGCAGTCCAATTTCGTTAACTTGGTCGCCACTATTCTAAAAGAAACAGGTCTCAAACCTCAATATCTGGAACTCGAGATTACCGAAAGCATGACAGCCGATATTGAACGTACCATTTCAACATTACAGCAGCTTAAGCAATTAGGCATTCGCATAAGCATTGATGATTTTGGGACAGGATTTAGTTCGTTAAACTATTTAAAACAATTCCCTATTGATACATTAAAAATAGACCAATCGTTTGTCAGAGAACTTTATAACAACCCTAACGATGAAACGATTGTTAAAACCATCATTTCAATGGCACATAATTTAAACTTGAACGTAGTCGCGGAAGGTATCGAAACGAAGGAACAACTTGTGTTTCTGCAACAACATCTATGTAACGAAGGACAAGGTTATTTCTTTAGTAAACCCTTACTTGCAAATGAATTAGAAGAAGCATTGCAAGGAATTCAACAAATTGTAAAAGAATATGGAGTTTCTCAAGACATTAACGATCGAATGTGGGCAGAAGAATTAGCACAGATAGCAAAAAGGGAAATTCAAGATACGGTTCGACTGCAACAAGGAATGATATTTAAGTATAAAAAAATCTCTGGTCAATTTATTCACACACTTTGTGATGGTGATTTAATGTACCGACTAGGTTTAATTCCAGATCAAGTGGTTGGAAAAGCTGTACATGAGTTTCTTCCAACTGAAAGTGCAATGGAAAAAACAAAATATTATCAGAGGGCTTGGGAAGGAGAAGAACTTGTTACGTACGAGAGCATGATTAATGGAATATTTTATCTTGCTTCTTTACGCCCGATAAAACGAAGTGGAGAAGTGATAGAAGTCATTGGATCATGTGTAGATATAACAGAACGTAAAAAAGTCGAGGAAGCTTTGAGAGAAAGTGAATGCAAATATCGCTTAATTGCAGAAAACATGACTGACTCAATTATGTTATTTGACATTTACGGACATGTATTGTATGCATCCCCATCTAACGCAAAAGTAATTGGTTTTTCCCCAAAAGATGTTGTTAACAATAACATAATAGATAGAATACATCCCGAAGACGTTCCATTATTATTAATCAAATTTGACCAGATTGGCAAAACGAAATCTCCCTTACAAGTGGAATTTCGTTTGTTACATGCTAATGGATATTGGATCTTAATGGAGTGTGTGGGTACACCTGTAATTGGAGGAAATGGTGAAACGGAGCATATTATAGTGGTTGGTAGAGATATCACAGAAAAAAGAAAGGCAGAAGAACAACTTTCAAAGACAGAAAAATTAACTGTGATAGGGGAACTTGCTGCTGGTGTCGCACATGAAATAAGAAATCCTCTTACATCAATAAGAGGTCTTATTCAGCTATTACAACAAGGAATAATTAAACAAGAATTCTTTGAAGTAATTTATGATGAGTTTAATCGTCTTGAAGATATTATTATAGAGTTTCTTAATCTCGCACAGCCAAAAGTTATTCAAATAAAGAAGATTGATCCTGAAAAAGTACTAAAAGATGTTGAGATACTGATGGAATCAGAGGCAAACTTAAAAAACGTGCAAATATTCAGTCAGGTCGAACCAAATATTCCCTGGATTTGGTGCGATAATAACCAAATCAAACAAGTACTTATTAACCTAATTAAAAATAGCATTGAAGCAATTCCTAATGGAGGTTACGTGAACATCCAAGCAATTAAAGAGAAGTCAAATGTATTGATAAAGATAATCGATAATGGTGTAGGAATTAATGAGGAACGACTCAAAAAATTGGGGGAACCTTTTTTTAGTAACAAAGAAAAAGGGACGGGCTTAGGTTTAATGTTATGTTTAAGGATTATAAGTTTGCATAAGGGAACTATCACATTCATAAGTGAAAAAAATCAAGGAACAACTGTTGAAATTCGGTTGCCCCTTTCTTTAAATAAATAGCTATTGATTATAGTGAAAAATTAAATTCCTCATTTTTACTTGTTTTTAATATCTCTACAAAACAACTCATACAACACGACTTTGTTGAGAAAAATAAAAAATTATTGGTGCCCACTCTTTAAAAATGCTAGGTAAACAGAGCGAATAGACAGTAAATATATAGATATTGACTCAATTATTAATCACAATGCGAGTTACTTATATTTCAAACAGATAATATTTTGTAAAAAAAGATTGATCAAAACCCTTCCCTTGTACCATAAAAGGGTAAGGGCTTTTCACATTTTAGTTTGCTCATATCTCAATACTATATAGTCTTTAATTTCTAATATTACCAATTATTTGTTTTTAGGTTCATAATATTCAAAATTTCCCCAAAGAATGTGTCCTTATTATCAAGCTTATACTTTCAACGGGTCTGGTTTCCTAGAATCTAGAAAGTTGAGTTTTCTGTTTAATCACACAAGTCAAGAAATCGAAACAAAACACACCTTTCATTGCGTGAAGATTCAGGTAGAACTAATCGAGAGAATTGGTACAACGCCGCCAATATATATGTTGTTTCAAATGAAAGTAATAATTCACATAATATGAGTTGAAAAATGACCGAAAGCACTATATTTCAAAACACATTTGAAAAAAATTAGTAAAGTCATGTTGACCGTATTTCTCTTTGTTTTGAAGAGGGATAAAACGTTCAGCACCCTTTTCGGTGAAATTAATCATGTTATGTGGGGATTACGTCAGGACAATTAACAGGTCGTAAAAGGAAGCTCATAACTCCTACCAAGAATCCTATTTAACGAAACATAGGTCAAAGAACTAAACAATTACCAGATTCAGTCGATATAAACTGCAAAAAGTTTTAGTTAGAGGGTGGAGAACATATTTAGAATATTTAAAATGAAAACAAAATTAAATGACTTCTTAGAAAAAGAACAGCGACCTTATAGAAAAATGTTTGACGTTCACCCTGATGCCATTTACTTAATTGATTACAAGGGCAATTTCATTGAGGTAAATAGTGGATTTGCTGAAATGACTGGATATACTCAAGAAGAGGTCATTGGCAAGTCATTTTACCCATTAATTTTCAAAGAAGATTTAGAAGAAATTAAAGAAAAGTTCGGCAATTGCTTAGCAGGAATAAATCAAAGTGCTGAATATAGACTAATCCATAAAAATGGTAATATAAGAAACAAATCAATTGATATAGCGCCCCTTCATGGCGAAGATGGAGAAATTATCGGAGTTTTCGGAATCGGGAAGGATATAACACAAGAAAAAGAGCTACAGTTACAAGTAAAGCAACAAGAAGCCAGATTTCATTCCTTGGTCAAAAATTCCAGTGATATTATCACTATACTTGATAAAAATAAAGAAGTAGTATATCGAAGTCCTTCATTTAAAAATGTATTAGGATATGCCCCAGAAGCCATGCCAGCCCATATCAGTCACATTATACACCCTGACGATTTGGAGGAAGCCCAACGTAAAACTGTTGAGTTTTATAGAAATACGAATCGTCTTGAAAAACATGAAGTTAGATTTAAACACAAAAACGGGGAATGGCGAAATTTTTCGGTTATAGCCACTAACCTACTTCATGACCCAGATGTGGAAGGAATTGTTCTAAATTACCGAGATATTACAGAACTCAAGAAGGCACAACAGGAAGTTCATTACATGGCATTTCACGATTTTCTAACAGACCTCCCAAACCGCAGATTTTTAGATGACAGGCTTCATATGGAATTAAAATTTGCCAAAGCAAATAAAACAAAATTAGCAGTCATGTTTATTGACTTAGATAATTTTAAATTCATAAATGACACTCTTGGTCATGATATTGGGGATAAAGTTATACAAGAAGTAGCAAGAAAATTAAACCAGTATGTTTCTGCAAATGATTTTGTTGCGAGGTGGGCAGGAGATGAATTTATAATTTTGGTTTCAAATAAACAGTATGAAGACAGTGTTAAAGACATTGCTGAAACCATCAAAAAAAGTTTTGAAACACCTTTTGAAATAGATGATTATGAAATATTTGTTACTGCAAGTATGGGTATCAGCATTTATCCAGACTCAGGAGAAGATAGTCAAACATTAATAAAAAATGCAGATTTTGCAATGTACTTAACAAAACAAAATGGAAAAAATGATTATCAAGTCTTTACTCCTACGATGAATATAAGGACATATAAGACTTTTACACTTCAGAATGACATTCGTACAGCCCTTATAGAGAATCAATTTGAATTATATTATCAACCAAAAGTCAATATCAAAACAAAGAAAATTGTAGGGGCAGAAGCTCTTATTCGTTGGAACCATCCCGAATGGGGAGTCATTTCTCCTGGTGAATTTATTTATTTGGCTGAAGAATCAGGACTTATAAATCCAATTGGGGACTGGGTACTACGAACCGTTTGTAGTCAAATTAAGTTGTGGAAAGAAGCAGGACTTGAACCAATTAAAGTATCACTTAATATGTCGGTTTACCAATTTCTACAAAAAAATTTCATTGAAAAGATATCAAATATAATAAATGAAAGTGAAATTGAAGGAAAATGGCTTGAATTTGAAGTTACGGAAAGTATTTTGCTTGAAAAAGAAGTAGAAATGGAACGTAAGATTAATGCGTTAACAAAATTAGGTGTGGACATAGCCCTGGATGATTTTGGAACAGGATATTCCTCATTAGGTTATTTAAGGAAGTATAAATTTCGTACTATCAAACTCGATAGGTCATTTATAACAGATATTCACACGAATCAAGAAAGTCAGGCTATTATTAAATTTATTATCAATTTGGCTAAAGAATTAAAAATGAATGTTGTAGCTGAAGGTGTTGAATTTGAACAGCAATTGAACATTTTGAGTCAGTTAGAGTGTGATGAAATACAAGGATATTTATTTAGTAAACCACTTCCTGTTAATGACTTTGAAAACTTGTTGGGTAATAACAAAATTAAGAAAGATAAAACAACAGAACGTGGCAAACAACATAGTGATTACTTTAAGGTACTATTAAAATACCCTATAGAATCTGCAATGACAATTGTCGAACTGAATAAAAAGAAAATACAGGTTGGGAAATCCAATGTATTAGTTGAAGTTATCGGTCCAGGAGGGTTACAATTTTTATCGGATATTACCCTCCCTAATAACGTTGATTTGATTCTCCAATTTACCACACAAATATTAGGACAAGAAATCATCTTTAAAGGTAAAATTGTATGGTCTGAAGAAAATGATGTTTTTAGCCGATATGGAATAGAATTTATTATTAATGAGGAACAGATAGGACCAATAATAAAATTGTTAAACCAATTACAAATAAAGATGAAAAACAATTCAGAGATAGAGAGTACCCCATTCATTACAAAAAATAAAACAGATTATTTTTTAACAAAGAGTTAGTTTTCATTTTTAGATTCTAAATAAACTAACCTGGCCTCGTTTGTATAATAAGCATAAAAATGCTTTTTAATATCAATTGAGGCCGGGACATATCTAGCTTCTAATCATAAGAAAATCCAGATTTGAGCACATTCAACTGGATTTTCTTATAGGGAAGGAATTTTAAGTGTATATCTTAGGCGAACGTACGCCAAACATATACGGTAGAATCCTCCATTAACTGCTGCAGCTCATCTTTTGAAAACACGAGATCCGTCTCTTTGTCGACGTAACCGTATGGTGAAAACCTTACTCCTTTCTCAGGATGTGCCCAGGCAGATAGCATGCTCATATTGCCCTCCTTAAGAATCGATATAACCGTAGCTGCAGCTTCCAATGCAGTCGGGGGCATCCCTTCCTCAGGCTCCATTTGGTCTTGTGTTTGTTCTTCAAACAATTGTTCTACTGGTTTTTTTTGTGTGAGTTCTTGCTGTTCCACTGCTTCATCAGATGTTTTTCCGCATGCAGAAAGCAGTATTATGGTCAAAATTACAACGGCGATTACTGTGGTTTTTCTGAAAGTAGACATCAACTCTTCCTTTCTGTGTTTATTTTGATATTGGTCAGGACAGAACGGAGAGATCAATACAAAGTTATAGTCTTTTTCCAGGTTAATTCTTTCCCTTTCGCATCCTTGAAAATAAACACTACTTGGCCTTCCTCGCCCTTCATAGAGTCGGGATAGATGAAACCGGAGTATTGTCCATTTCCGCTGATATAAAATCCTTCCTCACCGTTTGCTCCATGTTGTATAGCTTCCTGGACGGTATTGATTACCTGGGTTTTCTCCGAAATCCACTGAATTTCGGTTAGAGAGAATCCTTCAGGAACCTTGTTTACGACAAAATCAAAGCTATTGCCCTCAATCGGTTTGGAAGTCTGGTCAATTATAATCAATATTTCACTTTCGATTTTCACGGGAACATAACCAGCAGCGGTGTTCACTTGATTGGTTTCGGTTTGGTTTGTGGTTTTTTCATCAGATGATCCAGCTTTTGCAGATTCATCCTGATCGGTCGTTTTCTCTTGATCGTTCGCAGAAGACTGCTCTTCAATAGTTGAAGGTTCTGAGTTTGCCGAAGAATGATCTTCGACTTCACTTTCCTCTTGAATGGTTTCGAATGGGACAGATTGTTTTGTACCCGATGTTTCAGAATTTACTTGCGTTCCACATGCGCTGGTCAACAACAGCAAGATTAATGCTACTATGAGATATATGGATTTTTGTTTATTCAATTAATTCTCCCCTGCTTTCATTTAAAGTGAAAGAAAATGCTACGCCGTGATCCGTATTCACCACATCATACCTGCTTTGATGAAGCTCTAATATATGTTTGACAATCGCAAGGCCTAAACCCGTACCACCGGATTTTCGGTCCCTCGAGTGCTCAGCCCTGTAAAATTGTTCCCATATCCGGCTTAAATCCGGTTCGGCAATGGCTGGCCCGACATTTTCAATGGTTGTAGTTACTTTACCGGCCGTCGTTCGCTTGATGCTAATTGTTATGACACTGTTCTCTACTGCATGCCGAATCGCATTGCTTAACAAATTAAGAACAACCTGTTCAATCCGTCTGGAGTCCGCTTCAACGAGCAATTGTTCATCTGCAGCAGTGTCTAACCTGATTTGTAGGTACTTACTATCCAACTGATGGGAAAACGATTCGGCTACTTTTTGAATAAGGGCTGTCAGTGAAATGCTTCTGGTCTGTAATCGGATAGCCTTGGCTTTGAATTTTGAGAGCTCCAGCATATCCATGATTAAAGCATTCATCCGATTCGTTTCATTCACAATGAGACCCAGATAACGTTCTCTTTTTTCGCTAGCCACCCCGTCCTGCAATCCTTCAGCGAAACCTTTTACAATCCCTAGAGGAGTTTTCAATTCATGGGAGATATTCGCAATCAGCTCTTTACGAAGCTGCTCAGCCCGCTGTTTTTCTTCCATTTCCTCCTGCAGTTTCTTATTTGCATGTGTCAGCTCATTTAAGGCTGCATCTAAATTTCGTGACAACGCATTCATGTTTCGGGACAGTTCACCGAATTCATCCTTTGAATGGAGTTCAGTCTGCTCAGTAAAATCCAGCTTGGCAAGACGCTCTGCCGAACGGCTTAACATCACTAAAGGACGGGAGACAATTCTGGAATAAATCATGGACAGCATAATCACAAGCACAACAATGATTGGCGCCATATACACAAAATACTGCTCGAGTACCCCTACTGCTTCCCCTACAGGCTGCAAAGAGGTCATGACAAATATATAACGATTTCCATCTTCGCCTTTTGCAAGCGAGGAAATCAGGACGGCGTAATCGACCCCACTCCATTTATCCTGCCATTCCAGCTGAACCACTGAACCTTTCTGCAAGCGTGATTCATCTTCCGCTTTCGGTTTCCATTCCCGGAGTGCATCCTCGATCAGAGCATCCTGATAAAGAGGATTATATGACCTCTGCTCAGGCAAAACAAAATCCGCAACTTTCCCTTTCACCCTTACCAAACCCTCTTGAAGTCGGCTTAAATTGTCGTGCTTAATAGCCACTGGCTGCATGATCGTATCCTTCTCATCCATGAAAATTCCATCTATGACCAGCACATCGCCAATTTTGATTTTTTGAGGAATTGCATCCATTTCCATTCCTTCCTTGGGAATAGAAATGGAAATCGTCTTGTTGTCTGCTTGAAGATCCAGAAAATATGGATTGCTAGCTGTTCGTTCAAACCGGTCATTCAATACGGAAATGCTAGCATCGTTCTGGTTCATAAATGAAGCAAGCCGCCGCGAGACTTGCTGTTCATTTAATCCATCTTTATTAAATTGTTCAGTGAATTGGGCCATAGCATGTTCTATTTCATGTATCTTGGTTGATCGGTAAAATCGCTCGAAAAAGAACCCTTCTGCAAAAAGCACTAACGAAAAAACAATCAAAATCAGGGCTGTTGTTACAATGAAAAGTTTAAAAACAACACTATGTTTTTTCATGATTCCACTTGGAATTTATAGCCTGAACGAATGACGGTAATAATATGTCGTCCTTCGTCTCCTAGCTTGGCTCTTAATTTTTTGATATGCGTATCCACTGTCCGCAAATCGCCAAGATAATCGTACCCCCAAACAGCGTCCAATATATACTCCCGGTGCAATACCTTGCCGTAATGTTTGATAAGAAAGTTGAGTAGATCGTACTCCTTTGGCGAAAGATTAATATTATATCCCTCCACGGAAACCGTATGTGCCATTCTGTTCACGAGTAGATCGCCATATATTAGCGTATCTCCCTCACGTCCGACAGTGCCTTCCGCTCTTTTCATTAATGCAGCTGCACGGGCTATCAGTACCCTGGGACTTAGAGGCTTCGTCACATACTCATCTGCCCCAAGCTCGAATCCCCTGATTTGATCATCGTCCTCGGATCTGGCGGTAATCATAATAATCGGAACAACGGATTTCTCGCGAATACGCCTGCATACAGACCATCCATCCAATTCTGGCATCATGATGTCCAGAACAACCAAGTCAACGGAGGTCTGTTCAAAAATCTCGAGCCCTAGTTTTCCATTTTCAGCTTCAAATACTTCCCATTGTTCCTTTTCGAAATAATCCGTTATAATTTCGCGCATCAGCACATCATCTTCAATAAACAATATCTTTCGTTTCATTGCATTACACTCCATTTCCCCCCCAAAAAAATGATCTGAGATACCTTCAAAGCTCACTATAGGGGACTCCTGTGTACATCGTGTGTATTTTATATCAATATTTAAAAGAGTACAAAACTACTTATCAAATAAGGATAACTTCCTTTGACTAGATGGTCCCCTAAGTTAAAAGGGAAAACAAAATGAGCATGTTTTGAAAAAAACGTTCAAAACATGCTCTTCTCTTTTTGTGAGGAATAAAGTTTAATTGCTCCGCACTCTTAGTATACATGAGTCAATGTATGGGCTCAGTTTGTTTAAGGGAAAGAGAACAATCGCATTTAGATTTGCGGGTTGCTTTGTTCCTCGCGATAAAGAACCATTTCTGCATGATATAGAATTCCATTTCGAAAGTCACCATGTGCTGTAAAGCCCGTATCATCGACATAATCGATATGACTCCCTTTAATTTTGTAACTGCCTTGATAAGTACTAATTCTTTTGCCGCGAGCCTCATCGTAATGTACGTTAGGCAGGAGTTTCTGTAGCTAATAGCCAATGATGATATTTCTGCATCATTACGTACCAAGTATTCTTTTACAAACTTTATGCATTCGTTAGATAAATCTTTAGTAATATATAATTGAATACACTCTAAGTTTATTTCTTTAGCTTTTTTTATTCCTTCTTTGTTGATTCGAAGATTTTTTTCTAACTCTTCAGATTCTATGATGAAATAATCTCCTTCGGAAATAAGGAAATTTGATATTTCTAAAAGTGCTTCCGCATCATCTAATTCAACAGTTCGAAGTATACAATTTTGATTATGTCTGACATTAAAATCCCCCTATCTCAATTCTAAAAGAATTCCACAACTACATACCTATTTCCTTCTTCAACTAAACTGCCGCGTTAGTTGAATAAGTAAAAAGAGTTGCCTAAGCAACCCATGATCTTTAACTAAAGCACCCGTTAGTGGAATAAGTACTTGATCTTCTATTGCACATTTTGATTGAACTGTTCAGTATTCTGTTGAAGCAATGATAAAAGGTTCTCCTGTTGGTGATATAATTATAAATTCTGTGCTAAAGCTTTGAAATATTTTTGCTAAATTAAAATTAGGAGATTATAGTTTTATCGCTTAAGGTTAGGCAGAAGGAATTATCTCTGGCTGGCTCCTTGCTCCAAGGAGATGTCATGATTGTTAAAAAAATGCGAAATCCCTATTTTTGAAAAAGAGTTTAAACGTTTGTCCATGGATTACGAGCGTAGTACGGATGCATCAGTCAAAAATATTATCAAACAAGATCTTCTCCTTATCACTAAGGTTTTAGAAATAAAAAGACTTCTGTAAGTATGCCAGTTAGAATTAATTCCTTCGCCCTTGTTAATTATCATTATTTTTAACCAAAGTTATATTCTTCGTGAAAACATGCCGCATCTTTTGAGTCAAATGCGACATAAAAAGAATGGAATTTCATATTTCTTATTCAACTAAACTGCCCCGTTAGTTCAATAAGAAAAAGAATTACCTATGGCAACCCCATGATTTTTTACTAAAGCACCCGTTAGTGAAAGAAGATAATTATTTATAAAGACAAACTCATTGAAACTGTTCTGATGTGAAAGCCCATTTTTTCGTAAATTTTAATAGCTGGATTCCCTGCAAACGCACTAAGACGAACTTCAGAGTACCCATCTTGTCTTAGCTGGTCAAATGCAGTTCTCATTAACTGTTTAGAAACTCCATTTCCTCTATATTCTTCTATAACAAACAGTTCATAAATAAATCCATTCATCTTGTCAATAAACTGGTCTTTACCTGCACCTACAAGAATCCAGCCCATTAATTTTTCGTTCTCTGTTGCTATTAAATAATAGCTACCCTTTTCCAGTAATGGTTCGATAAGACGTTTAATTTTTTCATTGGTAGGTTTTACTTCACCCAATGTGCCATCAAATAAAGCTTGTGGAGAAAGTAAAATAACTTTTTCAAGTTCAGAATCATTAGGTTTTCTAATATCCATTAAAAAATCAGTCCTTTATCCTTTTATAAAAGCTTAGCATAGTATTCCGATATTCTCCTTCAAGCGATTAAAACAAATCTAATTACTTGTTCAACTAAACTGCCGCGTTAGTTGAAGAGCCATTTCATTCCTTCTTTTCTTTTGCTTGAGATTTTCTTAACAACAGAAAAAGTAATAATTCCCGTTATGATTAATACACCAATTAATATAAAGATAAATCCCTCACCAACAACAATAAAATAACTATCATGAATCTGATAGTCATCCCTTCCATTTTGCATTCATAATCCTCCTTACACTTATTGAACTAAACTGCACCGTTAGTTTAATAAGAAAAAAGCTTTACTCCTTCTTGAAGTAAAGCACCCGTTACTACAATAAATTATTTATTGTAGTTATTCTTCTTTTTCCTTAAAAAGCAGATATATTAGCAACCCTGATAAAATCCAATAAGATACAATTGCAATAAAACTCCCAGCATTAAAGCTGAGTATTATTGCAACAAAAATGATTAATGCACTTAATAAAAAATTTCCCATTCCATACTTCGCCCCCATT
>NZ_JBIWER010000008.1:0-179038 GCF_044762655.1 Psychrobacillus sp. NPDC096623 | reverse complement strand
TGGTAGTTGGGGGTCTCCCCCTGTGAGAGTAGGACGTCGCTGGGCACAAAGAAAAAGTCGTTACCGAGTTTATCGGTAGCGACTTTTTTGTTATTGTCTATATCTACAATTTTAGTGGCTATAGCTTCATTTACGAGCTTTAAAGTAATGTGGGGTGGATTTTGTAGCCACTTATGAGCTATCCTACTGTTGCTGGTCGAGGAATACACAAAGTGGATGATGAAGTGCAGTTAGTATCGAATAAAATGGTAATTATCGATAACATTGTGTCGTCGATCGATTATTGAGCTTGATCGATCGATTTTCGGGCTTGATTGATCGTTTATCACAATCGATCAATCGATTCTAATAAAATCTATCTTTATATGTTATAAAACGACTCTCTATTTAACTCGGCTTAAAGTGCTCATCTTATAGAATAGTACTACTCAATTAATTGATTGAAGTGTAGGGTGGCGACTCCAGCGGGATAAGCGAGAAAGTTGAGACCCCGCAGAGAGCGTAGCGAAAGAGGAGGCTCGACCTCGCCCGCGGAAAGTGTCCGCCTGAAACGGAAATCATTAGCATTATAAATTTATTTATTCTTTAATAAGCATTCTTAATGCTGAAATTTTCAAAGCTTCTTTATCTTTTTAGGATATGGTAGTTTTTTAAAGTGGATATAAATAGGTTGCTTTTTTAGCAGCTCCATTTCTAGCTGTTCATTGTACTTTTTTTCAATCTCTTTAAGACGTATTATTTCATCCTGGGAATAAGAAGTAAGACCATTTTCTCCAGCTTCTTTAAACTTTCTAATCCAAGTCGTGATGGAATTGACACTCACGTTCAATTCTTCAGCTACCTCTTTGCGTCCTCGTCCTCTCTGAAGAACTTCTTTTACTGCATACATCTTTTGTTCCTGTGTAGTTTGTGTATACCTTTTCCTAAATTGTCCATGCATTGGTTGATCCCCCTATTTGTCATATTTTCTACTAACATTCATGAAATAAGAGTATAACTTTAAACACTTCACTCAATTAGTGTATTGTACTATCTTTTAGTAAATTTGTCATCTTAAAGTTAGAAAATTTAAATTTAAAAGAAAACTACGGAATCGATGGTCGAAGAAGAATTCAATAATTTCATTTAAAAGCTTGAATTCCTTGAAATTGTGACACTATATGCGATAATGAAGAACAATATAAAACATATTAGGAGTTGATTGGATGGATTCATCTGCAATCTTAATGGTAGTCATTATCTTTTCTATTAATATTGTCTACGTTACTTTCTTTACCTTGCGAATGATTCTTACATTAAAGGGATACCGTTATATAGCTGCATTAATAAGTATGGTAGAAGTGGTAATTTATATAGTAGGACTAGGTCTAGTTTTAGATAACTTAAATGAGATTCAAAATTTGGTTGCTTATGCAGTAGGGTACGGCACCGGAGTTATTATTGGAACGAAGATTGAAGAAAAAATGGCGCTTGGATATATTATGGTTAATGCAATCTCTACTGATACAAAATTAAATTTACCGGTAATATTAAGAGAAGAAGGGTATGGAGTTACTGATTGGCATGCAAATGGTCGACAAGGAGAGAGACAAGCCCTTCAAATATTAACACCACGAAAATATGAGTTAAAACTGTATGCACGACTTAAAGATTTAGATTCGAAAATTTTCATAATAGCGTATGAGCCTAAATCAATACATGGCGGATTTTGGGTTAAGTCTATTAAGAAAGGAAAACTATTTAAATGAGTAAAGAAACAAAATGGTTTGAAGTGGCAGACAAAGAAAGCATTGCAGAATGTATCGAAAGATTGACTAATGATGGGTATCAAATAGCAGGACGGAGAGAAGAGCCGCTTTTTGAAGAGATAGATGGACAACCTGTTCCAATTAAACAAATAATCATGTTAAAAGGAATTAAAGAATCTTAAAAGTAAAAATACAGTCTAAACACGAACATTAGAGTTATCTGAAAATTAATTGTTCGTATTTAAGCGTTGACGTATACTATATAAGTTGTTAAAATATGATTAGAAATAGATAATTATATCCCCATATATGCTAAAGGATTGGCTTTAGCGTCTCTACCAAGTCACCGTAATGACTGGACTATGAGGGAAAGCGACTTATGGATACTGCAAAAGGATGTGTTTGTTTATGTTTTTCTACGACACAAACTGGGCGATAATATTCCCTAAGTAAACTGCTTTTCTTTCATAGAGAGAGTAGTTTATTTGGGGAATTTTTTATGCTTACTGTTGACAGAAGGGACGAAAATAATGAATACAAAAATTGGTGTAATAATGGGTAGCTCAAGTGATTGGGAGACAATGAAATATAGCTGTGAGATTCTAGAGGAACTCCATATACCTTTTGAAAAACGAGTAGTATCTGCACATCGTACACCAGATTTAATGTTCGAATATGCTGAGGAGGCAAGATCACGTGGAATACAGGTGATTATTGCAGGAGCTGGAGGCGCAGCCCATTTACCAGGTATGGTTGCAGCAAAAACAACCCTTCCAGTTATTGGAGTGCCGGTTCAGTCTAAAGCATTAAACGGATTAGATTCATTATTATCGATAGTTCAAATGCCAGGTGGAGTACCAGTGGCAACTGTTGCAATAGGTAAGGCTGGTGCTACAAATGCTGGATTACTTGCGGCTCAAATCCTTTCTATACAAGACCATGAGTTGGCAGAACGACTTGAACATCGTAGAGAAGATACGAAGAACAAAGTATTTGAAAGCAATGGTGAGCTACAATGACAAAAGTAATTTATCCAGGACAGACGATAGGAATAATTGGTGGAGGTCAGCTTGGTCGAATGATGGCACTAGCTGCAAAGGAAGCCGGCTTTAAAATTGCAGTTTTAGATCCTACGATAGATTCTCCCTGTGGTCAAGTTGCAGATATACAAATAGTTGCTCCCTATAATGATGAAACTGCATTAGAGGAGTTAGCAGAGGTAAGTGACGTTATAACTTATGAGTTTGAAAATATTGATTATGCTGGGTTAAAGAGATTATCAGAAATTGCCTATGTTCCTCAAGGTGCAGAACTAGTAAGAATAACGCAAGATCGTATTCTGGAAAAAGCAGAAATTCGGTCAGCTGGTGTACCTGTTGCGAAATATGTCGAAGCCACTACGTATGAAGAGTTAGAGCAAAGAATCGATGAAGTGGGTTTTCCATGTGTAGTAAAAACTTCACGTGGAGGATATGACGGCAAAGGGCAGCAAATAATTCAAACAAAAGAACAAATAACTTTAGCAAAATCTTTGTTTGACCATTCGGCTTGTATCGCAGAAGCCTTTGTTCCATTTACAAAAGAAATATCTGTCATTGTACAGCGAAATGGAGACGGTCAAACGTATTGCTTGCCAATTGGTGAAAATATTCATGTTAATCATATTTTACACGAAACGATTGTACCTGCACGTATAAAAGAATCCCTTACTGCAGCAGCGATAGAGGCTGCTGAAAAAATTGCCAACCATTTAAATTTAATAGGCACGCTTGCGGTTGAAATGTTTGTTTTGGAGAATAATGAACTATTGATAAACGAATTGGCACCAAGACCACATAATTCTGGCCACTACTCAATCGAAACTTGTAGTATTTCTCAATTCCATCAGCATGTGAGAGCTATTTGTGGATGGCCACTAAGAGAACCAAAGCTTTGGACAGAAACAGTTATGGTGAATATATTAGGTCAACATGTAATTCCTGTTACGAATAGTCTTTCGAAATATCCGAACTGGTCCGTTCATTTGTACGGCAAAAGCGAAGCGAAAGAGAATAGAAAGATGGGACATGTCACTATCCTATCAACAGATATCGAACAGACATTAAACGAAATACAACAATCTAAAATTTGGTTATAAACTAGGAGGATATTAAATGATAGAACGTTATACACGCCCGGAAATGGGAGCAATTTGGACAGAACAAAACAAATACAATGCATGGCTAGAAGTAGAAATCCTTGCTTGTGAGGCTTGGGCTGAAATTGGAGATATTCCGAAAGAAGATACAGTTCTTCTTCGTAAAAATGCTTCCTTCGATGTAGACCGTATTTTAGAAATCGAAAAAGAAACAAGACATGATGTAGTGGCGTTCACTCGTGCCGTATCAGAAACTTTAGGAGAAGAGCGTAAATGGGTACATTACGGTCTTACTTCTACAGATGTAGTAGATACAGCTCTCTCTTACATCATTAAACAAGCAAATGTTGTTTTACGTAAAGATATTGAAAATTTTATCGAAATCTTAGAAAACAAAGCAAAAGAACATAAATACACAGTTATGATGGGACGAACACATGGAGTTCATGCAGAGCCAACGACTTTCGGCTTGAAGCTAGCTTTATGGACAGAGGAAATGAAACGTAACTTAGAACGTTTTGAGGCTGCAGCTAAAGTAATTGAAACAGGTAAAATGTCCGGTGCTGTTGGAACATATGCAAATATTGATCCATTTGTAGAACAATATGTGTGTGAAAAACTAGGTTTAGCTGCATCACCAATTTCAACTCAAACATTGCAACGTGATCGTCATGCGCAATACTTAAGTGTTATCGCATTAGTCGCAACTTCTATTGAGAAGTTTGCTACTGAAATCCGAGGCCTTCAAAAATCAGAAACACGCGAAGTAGAGGAGTTTTTCTCTAAAGGACAAAAAGGATCTTCTGCAATGCCACATAAACGTAATCCAATTGGATCTGAAAATATGGTTGGAATGGCACGTCTTATCCGTGGATATATGATGACAGCCTATGAAAACGTTGCGTTATGGCATGAAAGAGATATATCTCACTCATCTGCAGAACGTGTTATTTTACCGGATGCAACGATTGCACTTAACTATATGCTAAATCGTTTTGGTAATATCGTGAAAAACTTAACCGTATTCCCTGAGAATATGAAACGCAATATGGATTCAACTCTGGGCTTAATATACTCTCAACGTGTGTTGTTAGCATTAATCGACAAAGGCTTAGCTCGTGAAACAGCATACGATACTGTACAACCTCTTGCGATGCAAGCATGGGAATCTCAAACTGCTTTCCGCACTTTTGTGGATGCGGATGAGCAAGTTACTTCTTTATTAACAAAAGAAGAATTAGATGATTGCTTTGACTACAATTATCATATTCAGCATGTAGATATGATTTTTGAACGTTTGGGCCTTAACTAAGCTAATGCGGATCAGGGGGAAATGAAATTGGAAAAAGGTCGTCTATTATACGAAGGTAAAGCAAAACAATTATTCGCAACAGAGGACGAAAATATTCTGTTTGTCTCCTATAAGGATAGTGCAACTGCATTTAACGGAGAGAAAAAGGAAAATATAGATGGCAAAGGTATTTTGAACAATAAAATCACCACGATCCTGTTTGAACAGTTAAAAAATAAAGGAATTGAATCCCACTTTGTAGAGCAAATTTCAGATAATGAGCAGCTCGTTCGCAAAGTGGATATCATTCCACTGGAAGTAGTAGTTCGTAATATTGCAGCTGGTAGTCTATCAAAGAGATTAGGAATTGAAGAGGGAACACCTTTAAAGCACACTATCGTGGAATTTTATTATAAGGACGATGAGCTTGGCGATCCACTACTGACAAATGCCCATTTAGAATTATTAGCAGTTGCTACACCAGAGGAAATTGACGCACTTGAATCGAAAGCACTGGAAATCAATAAAGTGCTTCAGCCGATTTTTAAAGAAATTGGTGTAACCTTAGTCGACTTTAAATTAGAGTTTGGAAAAACGGCAAACGGAGAAATCCTTCTTGCTGATGAAATCTCTCCCGACACTTGTAGATTGTGGGACGACAAAACAAATAACAAACTAGACAAAGATGTGTTTAGACGTAATTTAGGAAGCTTAACTGAAGTTTATGAAATAATACTTTCCCGCCTAGGAGGATTATCAAAATGAAAAAAGTAAAAGTATATGTAACATTACGTGAAAGTGTTTTAGACCCACAAGGCTCTGCAGTTATGGGAGCTCTTCACTCAATGGAATATAGCGAAGTGAAGGACGTTCGTATCGGAAAATTTTTAGAGCTTCAAATTGAAGAGGGAACTCGTGATATAGATACAGTAGTTAAGGAAATGTGTGAAAAACTTTTAGCAAATACGGTAATCGAAGACTATCGCTATGAAGTTGAGGAGGCTGTAAGCAAATGAAGTTTGCAGTAATCGTATTTCCAGGATCGAACTGTGATTTAGATATGTATCACGCGATTAAAGACGAGCTTGGGGAAGAAGTAGAATACGTTTGGCATGATGAGAAGGATTTAAGTGGATTTGATGGTATTTTATTGCCAGGAGGGTTTTCATACGGAGATTACCTACGCTGTGGAGCTATGGCTAAACAATCTAACGTAATGTCAGAGGTTGTAAAAGCTGCTGAAGCAGGTAAGCCGGTGCTTGGTATTTGTAACGGTTTCCAAGTGTTAACAGAGGCAGGATTACTACCGGGGGCACTACTACAAAATAAAAACTTGAAATTCATGTGCCGTACCGTCGATTTAAAAGTGGTGAACAATGAAACACAGTTTACGACTGGATATGAAAAAGACCAAGTAATACAAATTCCAATCGCACATGGTGAGGGAAATTATTATTGCGACGATGAAACTCTTGCTAGATTAAAAGAGAATAACCAAATCGTTTTTAAATATGCTTCAGAAGGCCCTAATGGAAGCATCGAAGATATTGCAGGTATTGTTAATGAAAAAGGAAATGTCCTTGGTATGATGCCTCATCCAGAGCGTGCTGTACATGAACTTATAGGTGGCTCGGATGGACTAGCGTTATTCAAATCAATAGTGAAACAGTGGAGGGAAACTCATGTCAGTCATGCTTGAACCAAATCCAACGCAAATTAAAGAACAAAAAATATATGCTCAAATGGGAATGTCAGATTCAGAATTTGAAATGGTAGAGAAAATACTAGGACGTCTTCCGAATTATACAGAGACTGGATTATTTTCAGTTATGTGGTCTGAGCATTGTTCTTATAAAAACTCTAAACCAGTATTACGTAAGTTTCCTACAAAAGGTGCGCATGTTTTACAAGGACCAGGTGAAGGTGCCGGAATCGTAGATATTGGCGATGGGCAAGCAGCTGTATTTAAAATGGAATCTCATAACCATCCTTCTGCAATCGAGCCTTATCAAGGTGCAGCAACGGGCGTAGGCGGAATTATTCGTGACGTTTTCTCAATGGGAGCTCGTCCAATTGCATTGCTGAATTCGCTTCGTTTTGGAGAGCTAAAGACTCCGCGTGTGAAATATTTATTTGAAGAGGTAGTAGCAGGTATTGCCGGCTATGGTAACTGTATCGGAATTCCAACAGTAGGCGGAGAAATTCAATTCGATGACTGCTACGAAGGAAATCCACTTGTTAATGCAATGTGTGTAGGGCTGATCAATCATGAGGATATTCAAAAAGGCATAGCAGCTGGTGAAGGTAACACAGTTATGTACGCTGGAGCAAAAACTGGTCGTGACGGTATTCACGGTGCAACATTCGCATCGGAAGAATTGACAGAAGCTTCAGAAGAAAAGCGTCCTGCTGTTCAAGTAGGGGATCCATTCATGGAAAAACTTCTATTAGAAGCTTGTTTAGAAGTGATCAAATCGGATGCATTAATCGGTATTCAAGATATGGGTGCAGCAGGATTAACTTCTTCATCGGCTGAGATGGCGTCAAAAGCTGGTTTTGGTGTAGAGATGAACTTAGATTTCGTGCCACAGCGTGAAACTGGCATGACTGCATATGAAATGATGCTTTCTGAATCACAGGAGCGTATGCTGATCGTTGTGAAAAAAGGCCGTGAGGATGAGATTGTTAAAATCTTTGAAAAATATGACTTAGATTGTGTAGCGGTTGGTAAAGTTACAGGCGATAAAATGCTTCGTTTAATCCATAACGGAGAGGTAGTTGCGAATGTTCCTGCAGACGCACTTGCAGAAGAAGCGCCAGTTTACTATAAACCTTCATCTGTACCTGCTTACTATACAGAATTTCAAGCGATGGAAAATGTAGAGCCTGCAGTTTCAGATTATAAGGAGACACTACTTAGCCTACTTCAACAACCTACAATAGCTTCTAAAGAATGGGTTTATGATCAATATGACTATCAAGTACGCACAAGTACAGTTGTAACGCCCGGTTCGGATGCCGCAGTAGTTCGAGTTCGTGGTACGAATAAAGGCTTAGCGATGACAACAGATTGTAATTCTCGTTATATCTATCTCGACCCAGTAACTGGCGGTAAAATTGCAGTTGCAGAGGCTGCTCGTAATGTCGTTTGTTCAGGTGCGAAACCACTTGCTATTACGGATTGCTTAAACTTTGGTAACCCAGAGAATCCAGAGATCTTCTGGCAAATTGAAAAATCTGCGGATGGTATTTCAGAAGCTTGTATAGCATTAGAATCACCAGTTATTGGTGGAAACGTTTCGTTATATAACGAGCGTAGCGGAACTGCGGTTTATCCTACACCAACAATTGGTCTAGTAGGGTTAGTAGAGGACCTTGCACATGTAACTACTCAATCAGTCAAACAAGCTGGAGATATCGTGTATGTGATTGGAGAAACAAAAACAGAATTTGGTGGCTCTGAGCTTCAAAAGTTAGTGGAGAAACGTATTTTTGGACAAGCACCGTCTATTGACCTAGAAGTAGAGGCTGCACGTCAAAAAGCTTTATTAACAGCGATCAAAGCTGGTGTTGTACAATCTGCACATGATATTGCAGAAGGCGGTTTTGCAGTAGCTTTAGCTGAAAAAGCATTCGGTGCAAGTGGTCTTGGAGTAGAAGTAACGATTACTGGTTCTGCTATTACAGCGTTATTCAGTGAATCTCAATCACGCTTTATCATAACGGTAAAACCAGAGCATGCTAGTAAGCTTGAAGAAATCGTAGCAGATGCTGTACAAATTGGTACGGTAACTGATTCAAATAATGTCATTATCTCACATGAAGACGGAACTCCATGGATTAGCGGTTCTGTCGATGAATTCCGTTCCGCTTGGAAAGGAGCAATATCATGCTTGCTGAACTCAGAGGCTTAAACGAAGAATGTGGTGTATTCGGAATTTGGGGACATCCAAATCCTGCAGCTATGAGTTATTACGGATTACATGCTCTTCAGCACAGAGGACAAGAAGGTGCTGGAATTATTGTTACGGATGGCAAGTACCTACGCGCAGTAAAAGGGGAAGGCCTAGTAAATGATGTATTCAGTAACGGAAAGTTAGAGAAATTAGAAGGTCATGCAGCAGTGGGGCATGTTCGCTATGCTACTTCTGGTGGTTCGGGAATTGAAAATGTCCAGCCGTTATTATTTAACTCGACAACTGGTGGTCTTGCGATTGCGCATAACGGGAATATCGTAAATGCAACGCGTTTAAGACGCAATTTAGAACAACAGGGGAGCATTTTCCAAACTACTTCTGATACAGAGGTTCTTGCACATTTACTGAAGAAGAGCAAATTTGCTTCATTTGAGGAGCGTGCAAAAGAAGCATTACGTTTGTTGGATGGTGCTTTTGCAGTTATTATCATGACCGAGCATGCGATGTATGTGGCACAGGATCCACAGGGCATGCGTCCGCTTTCTTTAGGAATGCTAGACGGCGCCTGGGTAGTTGCTTCTGAAACAAGTGCATTTGATTTAATAGGAGCGGAGCTAGTTCGTTCAATTGATCCTGGAGAGTTATTAATAATAAATGATGAAGGTTGCCGTTCAGAGCGTTATGTAGAAAAAAAAGATCGAGCTATTTGTACGATGGAATATGTGTATTTCTCTCGTCCAGATTCAGATATTGATGGCATTAATATCCACATGGCTAGAAAACGTCTTGGTAAGCAGCTTGCGAAAGAATTATCTATTGATGCAGATGTAGTGACAGGCGTTCCTGATTCTAGTATTTCTGCTGCAATTGGTTTTTCTGAAGCAACTGGAATTCCATATGAGCTTGGTCTTATTAAAAATCGTTATGTGGGAAGAACATTTATACAGCCATCACAGGACTTACGTGAGCGTGGAGTGAAGATGAAGCTCTCACCTGTTCGCCAGGTTGTCAATGGCAAGCGTGTAGTTATGGTAGATGATTCGATTGTTCGTGGAACTACTTCTCGTCGCATTGTGAAAATGTTGAAAGATGCTGGAGCGACAGAGGTTCATGTTGTGATTAGCTCCCCACCTTTGAAGAATCCTTGTTTTTACGGTATTGATATAAGTACAGATTCAGAGCTAATAGCTGCTAATAATACAGTGGATGAAATGCGTGAACTGATAGGAGCAGATTCGTTAACATTCTTATCAGTTGAAGGAATGGTAGAAGCAATTGGAAGATCCGATGCTGAAAAAAATTGTGGACAATGTTTAGCATGCTTTACTGGAGAATATCCGACAAGTATTTATGCAGATACGAAATTACCACATGAAAAAGAGCTTGTTCGATAGGAGGATTTTACATGTCAAAAGCATATGAAAAAGCAGGCGTGAATATTGAGGCAGGATATGAAGCCGTGCAGAGAATGAAATCACATGTCGAGCGTACAGCTAGAAAAGGAATCATGGGTACTTTTGGTGGTTTCGGTGGAATGTTCGATTTATCTTCATTGAATTATAAAGAGCCTGTTTTGATATCTGGAACAGATGGTGTTGGAACAAAATTGAAGCTTGCTTTTATGACTGACTCACACGATACAATCGGTGTGGACTGTGTTGCAATGTGTGTTAATGATATCGTAGCACAGGGTGCAGAGCCGTTATTTTTCTTAGATTATGTAGCTGTAGGTAAAGCTGTTCCTGAACGAATTGAACAAATCGTTAAAGGTGTGGCAGATGGCTGTGTACAATCTGGGGCAGCATTAATCGGTGGAGAAACAGCAGAAATGCCTGGTCTTTACGAGGAAGATGAGTATGATCTTGCTGGATTTGCAGTTGGAGCTTGCGAAAAATCGAAAATTGTAACAGGTGAGAATATTGCAGAAGGTGATGTGCTTGTAGGTATTGCTTCAAGTGGTGTTCACTCGAATGGATATTCACTTGTACGTAAAATTGTATTTGAAGAGCAAGGTTACTCTCCTAGTGATGTCGTCCAAGGATATGAAGCGTTAGGTGAAATTGGTAAGGCACTATTAACACCTACGAAAATTTATGCGAAGCCAGTAATGGAAATGCATCAAGAGCTTTCTATTCACGGGATGGCTCATGTGACGGGCGGAGGTTTTTATGAAAATCTACCACGCATGATGCCCGATGGTTTAGCTGTTGAAGTGGATTTAGGTTCATGGGAAGTACTTCCTGTATTTGATTTGTTAAAAGAAAAAGGCGAGCTAGCGGACCGTGATTTATATAACGTATTTAACATGGGAATAGGCTTTGTTCTTGCACTTTCTGCAGATGCAGCAGAGAAAGCAATTGCTATTGCAGAGGCACATGGTGAAAAAGCCTATACTATTGGCAGTGTTGTGAAGGGTGAAGGTGTTATCTTCAACGGAACACATGACGGGAGCCTAGTGTAATGACCGGAGTAACGAAATTTGCTGTGTTTGCATCAGGTAGTGGTACGAACTTCCAAGCCATTTATGATGCAGTACAGGTAGGGAATCTTGCTGGAGAAGCAGTGCTCGTAGTTTCTGATAAGCCTGGATCTTTCGTAGTCGAGCGTGCCGAGAAAGCGGGCATCGAGACACTTGTTATTAAACCAGCCAGTTTTCCCTCCAAAGCAGCTTACGAACAAGCAATTTTAGAAAAATTGAATGAACTAGACGTTGAATGGATTGTCCTTGCTGGTTATATGCGGCTAATCGGAGATGTACTATTAGAAGCTTTTTCGAATCGAATTATCAATATCCACCCTTCGTTACTACCTGCATTTCCGGGAAAAGACGCCATTGGACAAGCAATGGATCACGGTGTGAAGGTTACCGGAGTGACGGTTCACTATGTAGATGCTGGGATGGACACTGGTCCTATCATTGCACAGCAGGCAGTAGAAGTGATAGAAGGAAATAGAGAGAAAACCGAGGAACGTATCCATGCAGTAGAGCATGCATTATATACTCGGGCTTTACAACAGTTGTTTAGCCGATAATTCGGTGCCTTACTCTCGTTTGCGAGAGGAATATTCTCACTGACATTTATTTTACTCTCGTTCACTCTTTGTTTACTCTCGCTTAAGTTAAATTTACTCTTGAAACGGGAAAAATATCCATATATCACGCTGTGTAGCTGTCTTGCTCATCGGCACAGGCAGCACACATTAATTTTTAAATATATAAAACACAACTAGATCTACCAATCTAAGGAGGAATTATGGTGTCAAAACGTGCGTTAATTAGTCTTTCAGATAAATCAGGAATTCTCGAGTTTGCAAAAGAGCTGGAACTACTTGGCTATGAAATTTTATCAACTGGTGGAACAAAAGCATTTTTAGAACAAAATGGAGTGGCGATTACATCAGTAGACCAAGTAACAAACTTTCCAGAAATTTTGGATGGTCGAGTAAAAACATTAAATCCAATGATACATGGGGCTTTATTGGCAAAGCATGACGATCCTTCTCATCAAGCACAACTAGAAGAGCATCAAATAACTCCTATACAGGTAGTCTGTGTAAATTTATATCCTTTCCGAGAAACAATTTCTAAGCAAGATGTAACGTTTGAGGATGCTATTGAAAATATTGATATCGGTGGTCCATCTATGCTACGTTCTGCTGCGAAAAATCATCAATACGTAACAGTTGTAACAGATGCATCTGACTATGATGAAGTACTTGCTCAGTTAAAAGAGACTGGTGAGACGACACTTGAAACACGACGAAAACTTGCTGCAAAAGTATTCCGTCATACAGCTGCATACGATGCGTTAATCGCAGGGTATATGACTGATTTAGCTGGGGAAGAGTTCCCGGAATTATTAACACTTACATATGAACGTAAGCAATCTTTACGTTATGGTGAAAATCCACATCAACAAGCAGCTTTTTACAAACGACCACTTGGATCTGATTTCTCGATTGCCTCTGCCACTCAATTACATGGTAAAGAGCTATCCTATAATAATATCCAAGATGCCAATGCTGCTATTCAAATCGTAAAAGAATTCAACCTTCCAGCTGCAGTAGCTGTAAAACATATGAATCCATGTGGTGTTGGAACCGGCGAAACAATTTCGGATGCTTTCAACAAAGCGTATGAAGCAGATCCGACGTCTATTTTCGGTGGAATTGTAGCTTTAAATCGTGAAGTAGATGCAAAAACTGCAAAAGTATTAGCAGGTATTTTCTTAGAAATCATCATAGCTCCTTCATTCTCTGAAGAGGCAATTGCAATGCTAACAGCGAAGAAAAACATTCGCCTTCTAACTATTTCTTATGAGCAAACGAAAAAGGATGCTTGGAACACAGTATCTGTAGAAGGTGGATTACTCGTTCAATCCCCTGATGCATTCGGATTAAAAGATGCAGAGGTGAAAGTCGTTACTGACCGAGAGCCAACTGCTGAAGAATGGAAAGCATTAGAGCTTGGCTGGAGCGTAGTTAAACACGTAAAATCAAATGCAATTGTAGTAGCGACTGAGGATATGACGATCGGTGTTGGAGCAGGACAGATGAACCGCGTAGGCTCTGCTAAAATTGCTTTAGAGCAAGCTGGAGAGCGTGCACAAGGAGCAGGTCTTGCTTCAGATGCATTCTTCCCAATGAATGATACGGTGGAAGTGGCAGCAAAAGCAGGAATTACAGCTATTATTCAAACAGGTGGATCAGTGAAAGACCAGGATTCTATCGACAAAGCAAATGAGTATGGTATTGCAATGGTATTCACTGGCGTACGTCATTTCAAACATTAAGGAGGAAATTTCTAGATGAATATTCTCGTAATTGGTAGTGGCGGCCGTGAGCATGCAATCGCCAAGCAATTCATAGATTCACCTACAGTTGAAAATGTATTTGTAGCTCCGGGTAATGACGGAATGTCAGGAGGAATTAAGGTTGTTTCTATTAATGTAATGGCTTTTGAAGAGCTTGCAGCATTCGCAAAGAGTAACAAAATAGACCTAACATTTGTTGGACCTGAGCAACCTCTCGCAGCTGGCATTGTGGACTATTTTGAAGCAGAAGGATTACGTATATTTGGACCAACAAAAGCTGCTGCTCAGATTGAAGGTAGTAAGGCATTTGCTAAAGAAATTATGGAAAAATATAATATTCCAACTGCCACTTATGCAACGTTTACAGAAGTAGAAAAAGCAAAGGCGTATATTGAAAAGCTAGGAGCTCCAATCGTAGTGAAAGCAGATGGGCTTGCAGCAGGTAAAGGTGTCGTAGTTGCCATGACTGAGGAAGAAGCAAACCAAGCGGTGGAAGACATGATTGGCAATCAACTATACGGTGAATCGTCGTCTCGCGTAGTCATTGAGGAGTATTTAGACGGGGAAGAATTCTCCTTTATGTCATTTGTACATAAAGGTCAAATTTACCCAATGGTAATTGCGCAGGATCACAAGCGTGCCTATGATGGTGATAAAGGACCGAACACTGGCGGTATGGGTGCCTATTCACCTGTACCACAAATCTCCTCGGATATTGTAGATTTAGCATATGAAACAGTGGTTGTTCCAACAGTACAAGCAATGACAGCAGAAGGAATCCCCTTTACTGGTATACTTTACGCAGGACTTATTTTAACAAATGAAGGACCAAAAGTAATCGAATTCAACGCGCGGTTTGGAGACCCAGAAACGCAAGTAGTACTGCCACGAATGACGAGTGATTTTGGAAAGTTCATGACAGCATTAATGGACGAAAAGCCATTTGAATTGTCCTGGTCTGAACAAGCCATGCTTGGTGTGGTAATCGCTTCGGAGGGTTACCCTGTCGATGTAAAAAAAGGTGCAAAGCTGCCAGAACTAAGTTCATTAACTGATGCTGGCTTACACGTTTTTCATGCTGGTACAAAAGTGGAAGGCGAAGATTTTATCGCAAATGGTGGTCGCGTCATACTAGTGGCGGCGAGCGAGTCTTCGTTAAAGGAAGCACAACAAAAAGTATATGCAGGTCTATCTAAGCTAAAATGGGATGGTCTATTCTTCCGCAAGGATATCGGCTGGAGGACATTTCTAAACTAAAAACGTGAATTCGGTGACTTCATTTCACGTTTTTCTCTTTATTTTGGGAATATAGAACCTTTATATTCTGGGTGTTTTACGTTGCGGCAATGGCTCCTGGGGAAAAAAAACGAGCGAGATACTACGGCTCGAGCCAGGGGGCAACCGGAAATCGTTCGCCGTAACGGAAAACTACTCTAGTGGAAACCCTAATAGAAAGCCCCAAAAACTTTACTAATCGTAAAATTTTCGGGGCTTATTATTTTGGTAGAAAGTTTTGTTACCGCCTCTTTTTGGGTTGTTAGACTTCAAGTTTTATTCTGTAAAATTTCTATGAAATTACAATTCAACACTTTGCTTTACTAAAGCACTATGCTAATATTATTTTTATGAGTAAACAAAAAGAAAGGAGAATGGATGGAATGCAATATCCCATTTGGAAAATTGAAGAAATAAGGCATCAGATTGATGTAGTCAACGGAACACAGTCTCCGGACATTGTCATTACAAATGCAACATTTCTGCATAGTCATTTAAAAAAATGGATCACAGGTAACATCTGGATTGTAAAAGATCGTATTGTTTATACGGGTTCTGAGATGCCATTAATTTCAGACCAGACAGAGGTATATGATGCGACGGGACAAAAAATTGTACCTGGCTATATAGAGCCTCATGTACATCCATTCCAACTTTATAATCCACAAACATTCGCAGATTATGCTGCTCAAATAGGAACGACTACATTTATCGCAGATAACTTAACATTATTTTTGATGCTTGAAAATAAGAAAGCGTTTTCATTGATGGATGAACTAAATAAAATGCCATTTTCTTTCTATTGGTGGGCACGTTTTGATTCTCAAACGGAGCTAGAAAATGAAGAAGAATTATTTACCTCTAAAACGATTGGAGAATGGATCAATCGCCCTGATGTTATTATGGGTGGAGAGCTAACTGGTTGGCCGCGTTTGCTATCTGGTGATGATCAAATGCTTTACTGGATGCAGCAAGCCAAGACAAACGGCATGAAAATTGAAGGGCATTTTCCTGGAGCTTCTGAGCGGACGCTTGCAAGGATGAGATTATTAGGAGCGGATGGAGATCATGAGGCGATGACTATTGAAGAAGTAGAACGCCGTATTCTTCATGGGTATGCGGTAACACTACGCCATTCGTCCATTCGTCCAGACTTACCCCAACTATTAAAGGATATTTTAGAAAAGGATCTTCATATTTTTGATCATTTAATGATGACAACAGATGGAGCTACACCTTCTTTCCATGTGGATGGGGTCATGGATAAATGTATTCAAGTTGCGTTAGATACAGGTGTAAAACCGATTGATGCCTATTTGATGGCATCCTTTAATGTAGCGAAATATTATAACTTGTCTAATTTACATGGTGTGATTGCAACTGGTCGTTATGCAAATCTCAATTTCTTAAAAGATGAGCAAAGTCCTGTTCCAGTAAGTGTGTTATCTAAAGGAGTTTGGTTGAAAAAAGAGCAGCAAAAGACGACTGCATTGGAGCCAATTGATTGGTCATCTATGCCAGACTTAAACCTGTCATTCGAAGTATCGGATGCAGATTTTCAGTTCTCGATACCTTTTGGAATAGAAATGGTAAATGATGTTATAACAAAACCATATTCCATCAGCCTTGATACAACAGACAACGAGCTATCTAAAAATCATGACGAAAGCTTTCTATTGCTAATAGATCGAAACGGAAAATGGAAGGTGTCCACACTTATTAAAGGGTTCGCAAACTCTCTAATGGGCTTCGCTTCCTCATATTCCAATACGGGAGATATTATACTTATAGGGAAGAACAAAAAAAGCATGCAGCAAGCCTTCCAGGAAGTCAAAAAAATGAATGGTGGCATTGTCATTGTAGAGGACGAACAAATCATCTGTTCTATAGAACTCCCAATTGGTGGAGTACTTTCTGATAAGCCTGTAGAACAATTAATAGAAGAGGAGCTAGTATTAAAAAGAGAACTAGCTAATAGAGGATTTAAACATGGGGATGCAATATACACATTATTATTCCTTCAGGCTACTCACTTACCATATGTGAGGATTACACAAAGAGGGATTTTTGATGTGATGAAAAAACAGGTACTATTTCCAGCATTAATGCGGTAGGGGGACGTAAGTTGTGTTCAAACGTTGGGGGATATTATTGGTCGCAAGTATACTGCTTGTAGCTTGCACCAAAAAAGAAGAAGGGCAGGAAGTAAATCCTGTAGAAGAAATAATAGATGAAATTGTGGAAGAAGTAGAAGTACCAGTAGAAGGAGCAGTACTACCTTATACGTCACCATTCACTGGAGTTGCTTCAGAAAAAGAATTGACACAAAGACCCGTACTCGTTACCATAAACAATCATCCGCTTGCTCGTCCACAGTCGGGAATCGCAAATGCGGATGTAATTTATGAAATGCTAGCAGAAGGCAGTGTGACAAGATTTTTAGCATTGTACCAAAGTGAGATTCCAGAAAAAGTTGGACCTGTTCGAAGTGCTAGAGACTACTTTGTAAATATCGCTAAAGGATTGGATGCATTTTATATAGCGCATGGGTATAGTCCTGATGCTCAAAAGATGTTGAATGCGGGTGTAGTGGATCACATAAATGGAATGCAATACGACGGCATATTATTTGAGCGATCGAGAGAGCGAAAAGCTCCACATAATTCGTATATTACGGAAGAAAATATTATAGCAGGTGCAGAAAAAGTAGGAGCTTCGATGGAAATTAGCAAATTACCAAGGTTTTCTTTTTTTGAATCCGTTGAAGGGGTAAAAATCGGTAACCCAGTATCTAATTTTTCAGTCCATTACGGTTCAGGCTCTGCATTTGAAAATGAGTATACGTACATTCCTGATGAAGGTACTTATGAAAGAGAGACTGCTGGAGTTTTAACAGTTGATAAAGAAACAGACAAAGCGATTAAAATTGCAAATATAATATGTATGGAAATGCCACATAAAGTGATTGATAGCTCTGGTAGACTTCAGTTATCGTTAGATGGTGGTGGAAGAGCGTATATTTTCCAAGCTGGTATTATGAAGGAAATCGAGTGGGAAAATATCGATGGAATGCTTATGCCGATGGAAAATGGAGTTCCTGCCAAATTAGTACCCGGTCAGACATGGATCAGTTTTATACCAACCAATCCAGGGTTAGAGAAAATGATAACGTACTTGCCTTAACAATCCAAATCAAAATATAAAGGAGATAACCCAATGCAAATAGAAAAAATAAAAGGTAATCAAACGGAACAGCTGTTTAAAGCAGTATTAGAACTTAAGGATATGGAAGAATGCTATCGATTTTTTGATGATCTATGTACGATAAGTGAGATTCAATCCTTGGCACAGCGTTTCGAAGTAGCTCATTTATTGCGCTTGAAAAAGACTTATGAATCTATCAAAAAAGAAACTGGGGCAAGTACAGCAACAATTTCACGTGTAAGACGTGCATACGACTACGGAAATGGTACTTACGATGAAATGCTAGGACGTTTATATCCAGAAGAAAATCCAGTACCAACGATAAAAGAGTAGGAAGAAAAATATAAGTATTGAAAATATGTAGGAACATGTACTGAACAGCAATGTCTGTTCAGTTTTTTTGTTATAATAGGGGAATGTTAACTAATTAGATGTAGGTGAAAAAATGGAATATAAAGATTGGCGACATATATTTAAGTTAGACCCAGCAAAAAACATTGAAGCAGACGCTCTTGAACAGATTTGCGAATCTGGTACAGATGCAATTATTATTGGCGGATCAGATAACGTGACGCTTGATAATGTGATAGATTTGCTTATGCGAATTAGAAGATATGCAGTTCCAGTGGCGTTAGAAGTATCTACGATTGAATCTATCACGCCTGGATTTGATTATTATTTTATACCGAGTGTGTTAAATAGCTCTGAAACAAAGTGGGTTAAGGATTTACATCATGCGGCTACAAAGGAATACGGAGAAGTGATGAATTGGGAGGAGATTATCCCAGAAGGTTATTGTATTTTAAATCCTGATTGTAAAGCAGCGAAACTGACGAATGCAGTACAGCCTAGCAGTGAAGAAGATATTATTGCCTATGCAGAAATGGTGGAACATTTATTTAAATTTCCTATTTTCTACATGGAATATAGCGGAATGTATGGCAATGTTCAGACGCTGCAAAAAGTAAAGAACCGTTTAAAAAACACAAAGCTATATTATGGTGGAGGTATTCAAACGGAGGAGCAAGCAAGACAGATGGCTACCTATGCGGATACAATCATTGTGGGTGATCATGTATATGACAACTTGGCAGAAGCGTTAAAGACAGTTCAAGCTGTAAAGAACATTGAGTAAACAATAGAATTACGATATGATAGAACAAATGTTCTAGGAAGGGAAGTGCACTATGGAAATCATCGCGAAAAACTTATTGAATGGTATGAATAAAGAACAAGAAGAAGCCGTGAAGACAACAGAAGGTCCACTTCTAATAATGGCGGGTGCAGGTTCAGGGAAAACACGAGTATTAACGCATCGAATTGCCTATTTAATCGTGGAAAAGGAAGTCTATCCATCGAAAATTTTAGCCATCACTTTTACCAATAAAGCAGCAAGAGAGATGAGAGAGCGTATAGATGGCTTGTTAGGACCAGGAACGGGAGAAAGAATGTGGGTCTCTACATTTCACTCGATGTGCGTACGTATTTTAAGAAGAGATATTGATCGAATTGGTTACACCAAAAACTTTTCGATCCTTGATACAAGTGACCAATTGACGGTTATTAAAAATGTATTAAAAGAACAGAACATTGATTCAAAACAATATGACCCGCGCTCTATGCTTAATGCGATTAGTAGTGCCAAAAATATTTGTATTGATTCGGATATGTATCGTGCTCAGATGAATGAGATGAATCCCTTTGAGAAGACAGTTGCCAATGTTTATCAAAGCTATCAAAAAAAATTGAGAAAGAACCAATCCCTCGATTTTGATGATTTAATCATGCTGACATTGACATTGTTCAAGCGAGTTCCTGATGTACTTGAATTTTACCAAAATAAATTCCAGTATATCCATGTAGATGAATATCAGGATACGAACAAAGCACAGTATGAATTAGTACAGATGCTTGCTAAAAAGTTCAAAAATATCTGTGTTGTTGGGGATTCCGATCAATCAATTTATCGCTGGCGTGGAGCAGATATTCAGAATATCCTGTCGTTTGAAAAGGATTACCCGAATGCAAAAGCAATTATGTTAGAGCAAAACTATCGTTCCTCTCAACGAATCTTACAGGCGGCAAATGACGTCATTGGTAATAATACGAGCAGATATCCGAAGGTTTTACGAACGGAGAATCTAGAAGGTGAAAAAGTTGAATTATTCCGTGCGATGAATGAGCATCAGGAAGCGCAATACGTCGTTCAAAAAATCCAAGAGTTAATGGAATTAGAACATCGTACATTAAATGATTTTGCTATTTTGTATCGAACAAATGCCCAGTCTCGTGTAATGGAGGAAGTACTCGTTAAATCGAATATGGCCTATACAATCGTTGGCGGCACAAAGTTCTACGACCGCAAAGAGATTAAAGACCTGCTTGCTTACCTTCGTTTAATCGCCAATAACGATGATGACTTATCACTAGCTCGAATTATTAATGAACCTAAACGAAATATTGGAGCAACGTCATTTGAACGTATGGCCCTTTATGCCATAGATCAGGACCGCTCTATTTTAGATGCATTAAAAGAAGTCGACTTTATGGGGATACCAGCACGTGCTGTAAACTCTGTTATTCAATTCCAAGGGTTAATCCAAAACTTGACCCAAATGCAGGAGTTTTTGTCTGTTACCGAAATTGTCGAGCAAGTACTTGATAAAACTGGCTACCGAACAATGTTAAAAAATGAAAAGACAATTGAAGCGGAAAGTCGTTTAGAAAATATTGAAGAGTTTTTATCTGTAACGAAAGCCTTTGAGGAAAAAAGTGATGACAAGTCGTTAGTTGCATTTTTGACAGACTTAGCTCTTATTTCTGATATAGATAAATTGGATGAAGATGAAGATGCATCTAAAGGGAATATTATATTAATGACGATGCATGCGGCAAAAGGCTTGGAATTCCCGGTTGTATTTATCATTGGAATGGAAGAAAATATCTTCCCGCATTCACGTTCCCTTGGTGATGATGATGAAATGGAAGAGGAACGTCGCCTTGCTTACGTGGGAATCACACGAGCAGAAGAAAGACTTGTAATAACGTGCGCGCAGTCTCGAACAATCTTTGGACGCGGTAGCTTTAATAGCCCATCTCGTTTTATCAATGAAATTTCGGATGATATTATAGAGGTCGTTGGTTGGACTAAAGACATCGGCAAAAATCCAGAAAGACATGCAAAGGCTACGGGTAACACTCGTAGATCAGTTGTTACGCGTCCGCTATACAACGAGTCTGGTGGAGAAAAAATGGGCTGGCAGGTTGGAGACAAAGCCACTCATAAAAAATGGGGTGAAGGTATGGTTGTCAGTGTTCGTGGCGAAGGTGAGAATACCGAGCTAGATATTGCATTTCCAAGTCCTACAGGTATTAAGCGCCTGCTCGCTAAATTTGCCCCAATCGAAAAAGTTTAACCACAACAGGAGGAATCTTGGATGGATCAGTTAGAACAACGAGTACAGGAACTGCACAAGCTGTTAAATGATTATGGACATGCCTATTATGTATTAGATGATCCGATTGTTCCTGATGCCGTGTACGATCAATATTTACATGAACTAATAGCTTTGGAGGAACAAAATCCAGATTTAATATTACCGGATTCCCCTACTCACCGCGTTGGTTCCATCGTAAGTGAAGGGTTTAAAAAAGTAACGCATGCAAATCCAATGCTTAGTCTATCTAATGCTTTCAATGAAGAGGATTTACGTGATTTTGATAAACGTATTCAAGGCATTATTGATGAATCACCAACGTATATATGTGAATTGAAAATTGATGGTCTTGCAATCTCTCTGTTATATGAGGATGGACTTCTAGTAAGAGGGGCTACCCGTGGGGATGGTACGACAGGTGAGGATATTACAAGTAATATTAAAACCATTCGCGCCATTCCAATGCGCTTGAAAGAAAATGTAACCTTAGAAGCAAGAGGAGAAGCATATATGCCTAAGTCCTCCTTTGCAAAGTTAAACGAAGAACGTACAGCACAAGCGGAAGTGTTATTTGCCAATCCTCGTAATGCAGCGGCAGGCTCTTTACGCCAGCTCGACCCTAAAATAACCGCTAGCAGAAATCTATCGATGTTCGTTTACGGCATGGGTGGCGACGGTGAGGACCAAAATATTGACAATCATTTAGATGCACTAGGATTTATGAAGAAACAAGGATTACCGACCAATAAAGAAACAAGAAAATGTACTTCTATCGAAGAAGTACTTAGCTTTATAGAAGAATGGACGGAAAAAAGGCATGATATTCCATATGAAATTGATGGAATTGTTATCAAAGTAAATGATTATGCACAACAAGAAGAGCTAGGATTTACCGCAAAGAGTCCAAGATTTGCGATAGCGTATAAATTTCCTGCAGAAGAAGTAGTCACAAAAATTATCGATATCGACTTAACAGTTGGTCGCACGGGTGTTGTCACTCCAACTGCTATTTTAGAGCCTGCACAAGTAGCAGGATCTACTGTACAGCGGGCCACACTTCATAACGAAGATTTAATCCGTGAAAAGGATATTCGTATAGGTGATCATGTCATTATCCGAAAAGCAGGAGATATTATTCCAGAAGTAGTTTCTGTCATTACAGAAGAAAGAAAAGGCACAGAATTACCGTACAAAATGCCAACTAATTGCCCAGTTTGTGAAAGTGAATTAGTTAAAATCGAAGAGGAAGTAGCACTTCGTTGTGTTAATCCACAATGTCCAGCACAAATTCAAGAAGGTATTTACCACTTTGCTTCTCGCAATGCGATGAATATTGATGGTCTTGGTGAAAAAGTGGTAGAACAGTTATTTAGAGAACAACTCATCAAAGATATTTCGGATTTATATACACTGACAGTGGATGATTTAGTAAAGCTTGAGCGTATGGGCTTAAAATCTGCTACTAATTTAGTCGAAGCAATTGAAACATCTAAAGCAAATTCAATGGAGCGAGTATTGTTTGGACTTGGTATTCGTCATATTGGAGAAAAAGCGGCAAAAATACTATCGGAGAATTTTCATAGCTTTGAAGCGTTGATGAAAGCAACTAGAGAAGAGCTTGTCACTATTTTTGAGATAGGGGACAAAATGGCTGATTCATTAGTGACCTATTTTGAGCAGGAAGAGGTCCAACAATTGATCAATCGGCTAAAAGACGCTGGATTGACGCTACAGTATACTGGCCGAATTATTGATGCAGAGGCAATAGAAAATAGTCCATTTGCCGGGAAAATAGTTGTATTAACAGGAAAGCTTTTACAGCTAACTCGGACAGAAGCAAAAGATAAGATTGAGTCTTTAGGTGGTAAAGTTGCTGGGAGTGTCAGTAAGAAAACTGATTTAGTCATTGCCGGAGAAGAAGCAGGATCAAAACTAGAAAAAGCAACAAGTCTTGGTATCGAGGTTTGGGATGAACAAAAATTATTAGACTCCATTGTGGAGTAAGGGAGTGGCGAACATGGCCAAAAAACATATAGGCATGTTGACGCTGGCTTTATTACTAACGGTCTCTGGCTGTACACCTTCTTTGGGTGATAAAACAGAGGTTATACAAAACACTGAAGAAGAAGAGACCAAAACAGTAATAATTCCGAGTTTGCAGCTAGACGAAACATATTATCGAACATTATTACCTTATGAGGCAAGCGCGAGCAGAGGGTTAGTTTTATCGAATTTATCTACTAAATACGATATGAAGGAAGTGGAAAACGGACTTCTTCGAATATCTCAAAATGAGTTCTCGCCGGATAAGTATTTATTCCAAGAAGGGCAGTACTTAGATACGAGCACGTTAAAGGATTGGCTAGCAAGAAGCAATCAAGAAGAAGGTGGGTTAAATCCGAGTGATGAAGGTTTAACTGGAGAAGAAAAGGCGAAAAAAGCACCCGTCTATATATCGCATATTGTGGAACAAAACTATTTGGAAAAAGTAGATAATGCAGTAAGACTATCAGGAATTTCAATAGGACTGGCTCTAAATTCCACGTATTATTACACGAAGGAGCAATATGGTGCTACTTTCGAAGAGAAGCTAACGCAGGCTCAAATTGAAGAGAACGGGAAACGAATTGCAGAAGAGGTAGTTACCCGTCTACGTCAAATGGATGGGCTTGCCGAGGTTCCGATCGTAGTTGGTTTGTTCAAGCAAAATAGCCGCAATGCTGTTGTGCCAGGAACTTATTTTACGTATAGTACAGCACCAGCAGGGAAAAATGTATCTGATTGGAAAGCTATTGACGAGGAGTATGTTCTATTTCCTACAGCAGACTCTCAAGAAAAATATCGTGATTTAGATACAATTTTCCGTAACTTCAAGCAAGATGTAGAAACGTATTTTACCAATTATACAAGTATTATTGGGACAGGCTATTTCAAGGACAAGCAGCTCCAAAAATGGACAATTACTATTCCTATTCAGTTTTATGGAACTGCAGAGGTGATTGGATTTACGCAGCATCTCGCTGGCTTGATAAAAACTCATTTTAATTCTTCGATGAATATCGAGGTTCAAGTCAATTCGTTAGATGGCGCAGAGGCATTGCTTGTGAAGAAACCTGGCGAAGAAGAGGCATATGTGCATATATACACTCAATAAGCGATTGCTACACTCTGTTCAAGCAGAGTGAAAAATGATATGATATTTTTTATGGTTACCTGAATTCGGAGGTGTGATAAATGGCAGAATTAACAAAAGAAGAAGTAAAGCATGTTGCCCATCTTGCAAGACTTGCAATTACCGAGGAAGAAGCAGAAAGGTTTGCGCTTCAACTAGGAGCAATTACGGAATTTGCTGAGCAATTAAAAGAATTAGACACGACAAATGTTGAACCTACTACTCATGTTTTACCGCTAGTAAACGTACTTAGAGAAGACGTAGCTACTAAAGGCTTAGATCGTGAAACAATGATGTTAAATGTAAAAGAACAAGAAGCAGGACAAGTAAAAGTACCATCAATCATGGACTAATAGCTGTAAGGAGGGAAAATCATGACGTTATTTAATCGTTCAGCGAAAGAATTACAAGCGCTTGTACATAGTAAAGAAGTTTCTTTAGTGGATTTAACAAACGAAGCTTTTGACCGTGTAGAAAAACTTGATGGCGAGGTAGAAGCCTTCTTAGCTCTGAATAAAGAAAAAGCACTAGAAAAAGCGACAGAATTAGAAAAAATCCCTTTTGAAGAGCGTGGACCATTATTTGGTTTACCTATCGGAGTGAAGGATAATATCGTAACAGAAGGATTAGAAACTACTTGTGCAAGTAAAATATTACAAGGATTCAATCCAATTTATGATGCAACTGTAGTTAAAAAGCTACGTGAAGCTGGAATGGTTACAATTGGTAAATTGAATATGGATGAATTTGCGATGGGATCTTCTAACGAAAACTCAGCATATAAAACTACTAAAAATCCATGGTCATTAGACCGAGTTCCTGGTGGATCTTCAGGTGCATCTGCAGCAGCAGTAGCAGCCGGGGAAGTACCATTTTCATTAGGTTCAGATACAGGTGGATCTATACGTCAACCAGCTTCTTACTGTGGTGTTGTTGGCATGAAACCGACCTACGGACGTGTTTCTCGTTTTGGATTAGTAGCGTTTGCATCTTCATTGGATCAAATTGGTCCAATTACTCGCAACGTAGAAGATAATGCACTACTTTTAGAAGCAATTTCTGGAGTAGATGCAAATGACTCTACTTCGGCAGATGTTGATGTTCCAAACTTTGCAGCTGCTCTTACAGGAGATATAAAAGGTCTTCGTATTGCCGTGCCTAAAGAATATTTAGGAGAAGGTGTAAGTGAAGCAGTGCGTCAGTCTGTAATGGATGCGTTGAAAGTATTAGAAGCACAAGGAGCTACTTGGGAAGAGGTTTCATTGCCACATTCTAAATACGCTTTAGCTACATATTATATTCTTTCGTCTTCAGAGGCTTCTTCCAACCTTTCTCGTTTTGATGGAATTCGTTATGGTTTCCGTGCTGAAAACGTAGAAAACTTATTGGACCTTTATAAAGAAACTCGTGCACAAGGATTTGGTGACGAAGTTAAACGTCGTATTATGCTTGGTACTTATTCGTTAAGTGCAGGAACATATGATGCTTACTATAAAAAAGCACAACAAGTTCGTACGCTTATTAAACAAGACTTCGATAAAGTGTTAGCGGACTATGATGTAATTATCGGTCCAACTGCACCAACTCCAGCATTCAAAATTGGAGAAAATGTAGAAGATCCATTGACGATGTATGCAAATGATATTTTAACTATTCCAATAAACCTTGCAGGTGTTCCAGCAATTTCTATCCCTTGTGGATTTGAAGATGGATTACCACTTGGATTACAAATTATCGGGAATTATTTTGATGAGTCTACGATTTATCGTGTAGCACATGTTTACGAACAGTCTACTGATTTCCATAAACAAACTCCTCAAATTTGGGAGGGAAAATAATATGAACTTTGAAACAGTTATTGGATTAGAAGTACACGTAGAGTTAAAAACTAACTCGAAAATCTTCTCACCAGCACCCAATCATTTCGGGGCTGAGCCAAACACAAACACAACAGTAATAGACCTAGGATACCCTGGTGTGCTACCTGTATTGAATAAGAACGTAGTAGATTTCGCAATGCGTGCGGCACTTGCATTAAATATGGAAATCGAACAAAATACAAAATTTGACCGTAAAAACTATTTCTATCCTGATAATCCGAAAGCATATCAAATTTCACAATTTGATAAACCAATCGGTAAAAATGGTTGGGTTGAAATTGAAGTTAACGGAGAGAAAAAACGTATCGGAATTACCCGTCTTCATATGGAAGAGGATGCTGGGAAACTTTCTCATGCTGATGGATATTCATTAGTTGACTTTAACCGTCAAGGAACTCCACTAGTAGAAATCGTTTCAGAGCCAGATATTCGTACACCTGAGGAAGCTTACGCTTACTTAGAAAAAGTAAAATCTATTATCCAATATACAGACGTTTCAGACTGTAAAATGGAAGAAGGATCATTACGCTGTGATGCGAATATTTCTATCCGCCCTTATGGACAAGAAGAGTTCGGTACTAAAACAGAGTTGAAAAACTTAAACTCGTTCAACTTTGTACGGAGAGGACTAGAACACGAAGAAGTTCGTCAAGCAGAAGTATTATCTGCTGGTGGAATCATTGAACAAGAAACTCGTCGCTATGATGAAAAAACTGGTAAAACGATACTTATGCGTGTGAAAGAAGGTACGGATGACTATCGTTATTTCCCAGAGCCAGATTTAGTTGACCTAGTAATTGACGATGCATGGTTAGAACGTGTACGCTCAGAAATTCCAGAGCTTCCAGATGATCGCAAACAACGCTATATCGAAGAGTTAGGATTATCTCCATACGATGCACATGTTTTAACATTATCTAAGGATATGGCTAATTTCTTCGAAGCAACCATTGCAGATGGTGCAGATGTAAAACTTTCTGCCAATTGGTTAATGGGTGAGGTTTCTGCTTATCTAAATGCAGACCAAAAAGAGTTGAAGGATACAGGGTTAACTCCAGCAAATCTTTCTGGAATGATTAAACTAATCTCTGATGGCACCATTTCATCAAAAATTGCGAAAAAAGTTTTCAAAGAGCTAGCTGACAACGGTGGAGACGCTGCAGAAGTCGTAAAAGCTAAAGGCTTAGTGCAAATTTCGGACGAAGGCGCTCTACGCGAAATTGTTACAGCAACACTTGATGCAAACCCACAATCTATCGAAGATTTCAAAAACGGAAAAGACCGCGCAATCGGCTTCTTAGTTGGACAAATCATGAAAGCAACAAAAGGCCAAGCAAATCCGCCTCTTGTGAACAAAATCTTAAACGAAGAAATTACAAAACGCTAATTCTCAAGGATGCCCCAAATATGGGCATCCTTTTTGTATGGGATTGTTGCTTTCCCATATAGGAGTGGAGCACTTAGCTTAGCAGGTGATTGCTCTCGTATATAGAGAGAACTTAATACAAATAGTATTTATAGTTTACGGATGATATGATGAAATAATATATAACTAGTACAAATGGGGTGAAGTAACTTGGAGTTATGTTTTATTGGTGGTGGGCATGTCTTAAAAGGTGAGTTGGATGAAGTATTTGAGGAATTATCGAAAAGGATTAAACCTAATTCGAAAATTTTAGTAGTTCCTTTCGCAACGGAAGTTTCTAAATACGATAGCTGGATGGGAAGTCTAGAACAGGCCTTCTCTAACATGATAAATGTGAAGCTAGATATATTACATGAGGACTTTCCCACAAGTGAAATGGTCACGATGATTAATGATAGTGATGTTCTTTATTTAATAGGTGGGAGACCGGAAAAGTTACTCAAGATAATCCAAGAAAAAGAACTTGCAGCGAGTATTAGAAATTATCCTGGTTTAATAATTGGATATAGTGCAGGGGCTTTGGCATTTTGCGAGGACTGTATTTTAACAAAAGACGATGACTATCCAGAGTCCATAGTGATAAAAGGATTAGGTTTAGTTGACTTTAGTGTGGAGGTACATTATACGGAAGCAAACGATGATGAGCTATTTGCGCTTTCCACTGAACGTACTATTTATGCTCTCCCTGATGGATGCGCTATTTTCTACAAAGATGGTAGAATACATAAAAAAGTGAATGATGTAATTTCATTTCTAGAGAATAAAAAAACAATAGAATAAAAAAAGGCTATAGAGCTTGTTTGAATAAGAAATGAAAACACAGTATACTTAGAAAAAAAGGGGGCTACTCACTTGTCTACAGAACAACAATATTTTGAAAAAGCAAAACCACTTACTCAATATATGGACGATATGACTACAAAAAAAGAAGAATCCTTCAGCATTTACAACAAATTTGATGTGCCAGCTGATGATGAATTCATCCAAATATTAAAGGAAAAAGCACCACATATACTAGTTATTACAGAAGACTGGTGTGGAGATGCAATGATGAACAATGCCGTTTTACGTAAAATTGCAGAGGCGGCAAATGTAGAGATTCGTGCTGTTTATCGCGACGAGAATTTGGATTTAATGGATCAGTATTTAACAAATGGCGGGCGTTCAATTCCCGTATATTTATTGTTAAATAAAGACGGTGAAGTAATTTCTAAATGGGGTCCACGCGCAGAACAAGTTCAACAGTTCGTTATGGAAGGTAGAGCAAAATTCCCGGCAAAAGAGGATCCTTCATTTGAAGAAGTGCAAAAAGAATTTTATGCACAAATGTCCAACGAGTTTGTTAACAATCAGGAATTTCACTTAGCTGTATATGAAGCAATTCGCAATACTTGGTTACCAGAATTACAAAAATAATGTGAGTTAAACTAATCCTTAAAGGAGTCGGCTTGAGTCGACTCTTTTAATAGTGGGATGAAACTTTTTGTGAAGAAATATAGTCAATATAACTAGAAAGTACTGTGAAGCAGAAAGGAAATAAGTATGAAACGTGCAAGAATTATCTATAATCCAACTTCTGGAAGAGAACTATTTAAAAAGAATTTGCCAGAAGTGCTAGAAACTCTTGAAATCGCTGGATATGAGACATCGTGTCATGCGACTACTGGTGAAGGTGACGCCCAAACGGCGGCGAAGAAAGCGGTAGAAAATGGCTTTGATATCATCATTGCATCTGGCGGAGATGGCACGCTGAATGAAGTTGTTGCAGGGGTAAGTGCATTCGAGAAGCGTCCTAAAATTGGTCTAATTCCAATGGGAACGACGAATGATTTCGCGCGAGCAGTTCATATTCCAAGAGACATAAAAAAAGCTGTGGAGATTATTGTTAAAGGGGATTCAATTCCAGTCGATGTCGGCATGGTCAATGATCGTTATTTTATCAATATTGCAGGTGGTGGTCGAATTACGGAACTAACCTATGACGTTCCGAGTAAGCTTAAAACAATGCTCGGGCAACTTGCTTATTATTTAAAAGGCATTGAGATGCTACCATCGATTAAATCGACAAAAGTCAGAATTGAATATGATGGGGAAGTATTTGAAGACGAAGCGATGATGTTCTTAGTTGGTTTAACGAATTCCGTTGGTGGATTTGAAAAGCTTGCCCCAAGCTCGAGTATTAACGATGGCTTGTTTTCTTTATTAATTTTGAAAAAGTTGAACATAGCGGAGTTTATTCGTGTGGCATCTTTAGCTTTACGTGGTGAGCATTTGACTGATCCACATGTTATTTTTAAAAAAGCAAAACATATTAAAGTAACGTCTGAGGATAAGGTTCTTCTTAATTTAGATGGTGAATACGGTGGGGATATCCCAGCAACATTCCAAAACTTATACAGACATATAGAGGTTTTCGTACCAATCGAAGAAATTCGAGAAGAGGATAGACCGTAAGCAAGTGCTCAGCATTTTATATGTTGAGCTTTTTTTATTTCTTTGGAAACTCCTTTTGAAGAAAGTTCAACATTTTGAATTTTGGGTAGTATGTTAATAAAGGAGTGAAGCGCATGTATAAGAAACAGGAAAAGTATTTAATGTGGCTAGCTTTTGTTGTGGCAGGAATCATGATGCTATCAATAGTGGGGAGAATATTTGGGAATTAGGATGGGGGAAGAATGATGAATGAAGAATCCGTATTTTTTAGCCGTATGCTGACCGAATTGACCTTATCGTTTCATATTATTTACGCAACAATTGGTGTTGGAGTTCCTTTAATGATAATGATTGCCCAGTGGGTAGGTATTAAAAAGAATGATGAGCATTACATATTATTAGCGCGTAGGTGGGCAAGAGGATTCGTAATTACGGTAGCGGTAGGGGTAGTGACAGGTACTGCAATTGGTATGCAGCTTTCCTTACTATGGCCGAACTTTATGGAGCTTGCTGGGAATATTATTGCACTTCCGCTATTTTTGGAGACATTTGCTTTCTTTTTTGAAGCAATATTCCTTGGTATTTACTTGTATACATGGGATCGATTTGAGAATCAAAAAAAGCATCTACTGTTACTAATTCCCGTGGCCGTTGGAGCATCTTTTTCTGCCGTTTTTATCACAATCGTAAATGCGTTTATGAATGCACCCCAGGGGTTTGATGTAGTAAACGGGGAGTTAGTAAATATTAGTCCCCTCCTAGCGATGTTCAATCCTGCCATGCCAACGAAGGTAGCGCATGTAGTGGTAACTGCATACATGACTTCAGCATTTGTGCTAGCGGCAATTGCAGCTTTCCGTTTATTGAAAGGTTCTAATCATATATATCATAAAAAAGCATTATTCTTAACGATGAAGGTGGGGTTAGTATTTTCAATCGCTACGGCCATTATAGGAGATTTCTCTGGAAAATATTTAGCTGAATATCAGCCAGAAAAGCTAGCAGCTGCAGAATGGCATTTTGAGACAGAAGGTAGTGCTCCGCTGGTTATGTACGGAGTATTAGACGATGGCGAAGTGAAGTATGCATTTAAAATACCATTTGCACTAAGTATCTTAGCTCATTCTAACCCAACCGCAGAAGTAATTGGTTTAGATCAGTTCCCGGAGGATGAAACACCACCTTTATATATTCACTATTTATTCGATATTATGGTGACGATTGGTATGTCGATGGTGGTGCTTTCTGGACTATACTGGCTCGGTACAAAGCTAAAATGGGCATTTGTCAACTCCAGATGGTATCGATGGCTCATTGTATTAGGTGGACCTGCATCTGTTCTAGCGATAGAAGCTGGCTGGTGGCTGGCAGAGGTGGGTAGACAGCCCTGGATATTAAGAGGACTCATGCGAGTAGAGGATGCTGCTACAACTAGTGGACATGTAGATAAGATGCTTATTTTATTTGCAGGTCTTTACCTCATTTTAGGTGTTGGAAGCGTAGTAGTGCTTACTCGTATGTTTAGAAAAAATCCAGTAGAGCGTGAAATAGAAGATCGAAATGTGGAAAAAGGCGGTGATATTTTATGACATTAGAAATTATCGGGATTTTTGTATTGTGGACGTTTCTATTTGGTTATTTGATAGTGGCATCTATTGACTTTGGAGCAGGGTTTTTTAACGCTTATAGTTTGCTTACTGGAAGACAACGAATATTAACAAATATTATACAACGATATTTATCACCAGTCTGGGAGGTTACGAATGTATTTCTCGTATTTTTCTTTGTTGGTATTGTAGGTTTTTTTCCAAAAACAGCGTTTTATTTTGGAACGATTTTACTAGTGCCCGCAAGTATTGCTATAATATTGCTCGCTATTCGGGGATCTTACTACGCTTTTGAAACATATGGCTTTAAAGGTCATAAAGGATATGCATTTATGTACGGGATGGCAGGTTTTTTCACTCCAGCTGCACTGTCGATCGTACTAACTATTTCAGAGGGCGGCTTCGTTCATATGGTCAATGGCTTACCTTCATTAGACTATGGAGCATTATTTACAAGTCCTCTCACCTGGTCAATTGTAGTGCTAAGCCTTTCCTCGGTGCTCTATATTTCAGCAGTATTTTTAACCTGGTATGCAAACAAAGCAGGAGATTTAGGCGCAACAAGGCTGATGAGAAGGTATGCGCTCATTTGGGCACTCCCAACCATTATTACAGCCGGTGGAATTATGGTAGAGTTACGTTCTCATAATCCGGAGCATTATGAAAGCATGCTCAATATTTGGTGGGCATTTGCATTGTCGTTATTGCTCTTTATCGGTTCGGTATGGTTACTATGGGCGAAACATAGTTACGGATTGGCATTTGGTTTATTGGTAGGTCAATTTCTAATAGCATTTTTTGCCTACGGGTTTTCGCATCTTCCATACTTACTCTATCCTTACTTAACGATTTATGACAGCTTTACAAATGAAGCAATGGCTATCGCTCTCATAATCGCTTTCATAGCTGGTCTTGCTCTGTTAATCCCATCTCTGTATTTATTACTAAGATTATTTTTGTTCAATAAAGACTATGTACGTGGAAAAAAAGAAGATAACCATGCATAAGGAGGAGCTAAAATGACAGAGTTTATGATATTTTATGCACCATTCATCGTATTAATCGGCTCCATTATCGTAGCCTTTTGGGCTGCTTCTAAAGACGGAGCAGTGAAGGAGCAATAAATCCAAGTGACCTCGATCGTGCAGATTGAGGTCATTTTAAGATAGACCTCTAAAAATTAAAAAATAGCCCATAAATCAAAAAGTCTCCCCTATAAACTACAATATGACCCTTAAATATAGCCCATAAAATCTTAATCTGCTACACTTATAAGAACAGGAAAGGGGCGATTTAGATGAGATATGATGTCTTACTATTTGACTTAGATGATACTTTGCTCGATTTTGGAATGACTGAACATAATGCATTCCGCCTTTTATTTGAAGAGTATGGATTGCCGAATGGTTTAAATGATTATCTAGGTAGCTATAAAGCCATTAGTAAGATTTTGTGGGATGACCTAGAGACTGGACGCACAACCTTATCAGAATTGAAAGTCGAGCGTTTTAAACGATTATTTTTAGAACATTCCTTGGACATTGACCCAGTAATATTCGGCCAGAAGTACATAGAAAATTTAGGGAAAGAAGTTCATATGATTGAAGGCGTGGAGGAAATGTTTGAAAGCTTAAAAGATTTCCGAATTGCACTCCTTACAAATGGATTTAAAGATGCGCAACATGCTAGAGTAAATGGATCTGCATTAAAAAATCTTTTTGAAATCATTATTACTTCAGAAGAAACAGGTTTTCAAAAACCGCAGAAAGAAATTTTTGCATACGCCTTAGAAAAACTTCAAATTTCTGATCCAGCTCGTGTATTAATGATTGGTGACTCACTTACATCAGATATCCAAGGTGGCAATAATTTCGGAATTGATACTTGCTGGTTTAATCCAACAAGAAAGCCAAACGAAACAGATATCCAGCCTACATTTGAAATTCATACATGGAATAAGTTAGCGGAAATTGTTAACACACAATTAGCGGAAGTAAAATAATTAACCATGACCTCTAAATGAGGTTCTTTTTTTTGTTTAATAGTTCCGTTCAAATGTACTACAATGCACAAGCAGTTGAAACGACGAGAGTTTGTTCAATTGAAGGCTACAAGTTGAAAGAACTAATGACAACGTAATCCGACAATTATTTTTCTTATATTGGAGAAATAACAAATAGACTGGATAAGGCAGAAAACCTTATTGAAAATATTAATCTACATTCCGTTGAGCATAGATTAGCTCCAGCTTTATTTGAAATGGCAGATGATACAAACGTGGTTTTATTGAAAACAACAAAGGCAGTGCTTGCTTCTCAGTTAGGGATGTCTCAATAAACATTAAGCAGAAAGCTAACGGTATACCAGGAAAAAGGCTATATTGAGCTAGAAGGCCAACGCAAAATAACCCTTTTGAACATCCAAGCTCTTAAAAATAGTTGATAATGCGTATGGGTCAGCAGACTTGTACGCATTCTTTTTGGTATAATGAAGCAATCACAACTAGAACGGAGATTAACATTGAATACACCAGTACAAAAAAATGATCAGTTAACAGTCCATATTGAAGATTTAACACATGACGGAGCAGGAGTCGCAAAGGTCGACGGCTACCCATTATTTATCGCAGGTGGATTACCGAACGAAACTGTAGAAGTCCATGTGCTAAAAACATTAAAAAACTATGGCTTTGCCAAGTTAAAAAATATCGTAGAACCTTCGCCATTTCGTGTAGAAGCACCATGTCCAGTTTTCTACGAATGTGGAGGCTGTCAGCTTCAGCATATGACATACGAAGGGCAGCTTGCATGGAAAGAAAGTATGGTTCGTAATGTCATGAAACGCATAGGAAAAATAGATGCGCCTGTACTTCCGGTAAAAGGCATGAACAAACCATGGGAATACCGCAACAAATCTCAAATTCCATTCGATTTAGAAAATGGTCAAGTAATTGCAGGATTCTATCAAGCTAAATCTCATCGAATTGCAGACACTAATACATGTTTAATTCAAACAGATGAAGCAGATCGCTTACTAAGAGCAGTAAAAGAAAATGCCTTGAAGCTAGATTTAATCCCATACAAGGAAGAAACAAAAAAAGGACAGCTACGCCATTTAGTCGTTCGTAAAGGTCGAGCAACTGGAGAAGTGATGGTTGTACTCGTAACGAAGCACGCTAAATTATCGAAGCAGGAAGAGATTATTGAGTTCATTAGAGAAGTGGAACCGAATGTAAAATCAATTGTTCATAATGTGAATAACCGAAACACAAACGTGATCTTTGGAAATGAAACAAACGTGATCTGGGGCAAATCAGTTATTGAAGACTTAATCGGAGATGTTCGCTTTGAAATTTCAGCTCGCTCCTTCTATCAAGTAAATCCTGAACAAACGGAGGTTCTATACAAACAAGCACTGGATTATACACAACTAACAGGTGAAGAAACAGTAATCGATGCCTACTGCGGTATTGGTACGATTTCCTTATTCTTAGCTCAAAAAGCTAAACAAGTACTCGGAGTGGAAATCGTTCCGCAGGCAATTGAAGATGCGAAACGAAACGCCGAGTTAAACGGATTCACAAACACTTACTTCGAAGCAGGACCTGCAGAGGAAGTTATTCCTAAATGGTACAAAGAAGGTAAGGAAGCAGATGTCTTAGTAGTTGATCCACCAAGAAAAGGCTGCGATGAGGCGTTACTTGCGACTATCATTGAACAGCGTCCAAAGCGTGTAGTGTATGTATCTTGTAACCCTGCAACGCTTGCTCGTGATTTAAGAATTTTGGAAGATGGCGGTTATAAAACAAAAGAGATTCAACCCGTTGACATGTTCCCACAGACAACTCATTGCGAAGCTGTCGCTTGGTTGGAGTTAGTATAATGAAAGAAGAACGAATTTCCGTTGTATGGAATTCGTTCTTTTTTCTTGTTGTTGTAAAAAAGATTAAATAATTTTTAAAGGTAAGTCCTTGAATACACCCTTTGACTATTAATCAAAGGGTATAAGAAAACTTCCGATTGCACTATCTGTCCCCATCCTCACACTTTATTAATGAATGTCTTGAACTACTTTTTCTAGGAATTCACCCATCCCCTTAACGGCTGCCTCTGAAAAATCAAAAATGACCCCAGCTTCTTTATAAATTGCTGCGATGGATTGATTGTTATCCGCACTTGCACCTTTTTTAAAGGATTCGATAGCTTTCTCTGGGTTGTTTCGATAATTCTCCAGTATTTGTAGAGCACCAAGCATCGACATGGAGTATTCAATAGTATAGAAAGGAACTTGGAAATAATGAAGGGTTCCTGCCCAACTCATCCCAATTTCCTCCTCATACCCAGAAGTATCGACTGGGTTTAAACCAAAACGTTTTGAGATTTCAAAGTATTTTTCATCACGCTCTTTGGCAGTGTGCTTAGGATTCGTATACATCCAATGCTGGAAGAGGTCCCCTGACAATGGACCGAATAACATTGTGAATGCCCTTCTAAGCTCTTCCCGCTGTGCGCTTTTAAATTCTTCTTCTTCTGGATAAAATTGATCCAGCTTATCCAATAAGAGCAATTCCATCCCATGAGAGTACAGTTCAGCAACTTCACTTCGGTCTTGGTGTTCCTCCAAAGGACCGTGCTCCGAAAACACAAGGTACGCATTTACCGCATGACCCATTTCATGAATTAATGCGATAAGAGAGAAAAAGGATGGACTAAGGTTCGCAAAAACAAAAGTATCTTCGGAAACTGGTAAGATGGTACAGAAACCACCTGGGCTTTTCCCTTTCCGATCTCCAAGATCTAGTAACTTATGCTCTCTCATGTAATCAAAACGGTCTGCAAAATATGGGTCGGTCTTCCCTAACATCTCAGAAACGCCATCCATAAGAGTAGACACCTCGGTGTATGGTGGGTTTTTCAAAAGTTTAGCGGTGTTATCCCAAGGGCGATAAGTATCGACACCAAGCTTGGACTTAAAAACCTCTGCGAGTCGGTTCCAAGCTGGAATAATATGTTTCTCTACATTTTCATGAAAGTCATAACAATCTTGGATGCTATAATCACGATTTTTGACCACAAACATATAATCACGATAATTTTCAAAACCAGCATTTAAAGCAATTTGATGGCGTAGTTGAATGAGCTCATCCATAATGGCATCCATATCGGGCTTAATTTGACGATAGGCTGATATCATTGCGTGATAAGCTTTTTCTCGCACGGCTCTGTCTAGGTTATCGAGTTGGGATTCGATAAATGGAAAAGGCTTTTCCTCCCCCTCCCATTCAACTGTTAGTCCACCCATAATTTCACTATACTTAGTACAGAGTTCTTGTTCTTTTACAAGCAATGGAATGTTTTCTTCTCGAAACAGTTTAATTTTGGACTCACGAACGCGTCGCATTAAGCCGTAACGGTTTTCATCTAATTGATTTACATAAGGAGACTTACAACATTTCTCATTCAGTTTTGCTTCATATTTCATTAAAAGTGGTTGAACGACTTGTTGATCGTGTAGATAAGTTGACTTGATAACCGCATCCTCTGTGTTTCGGTAGAAGTCGACTTGGTGACCTGTCATCGCCTCCATAATTTTATTGATTAAATCTTTTTCATCCCTTAGCCACTTTTCTAGGTCAGAAATGGATTTAATCGGAACCTCAAGTAAACCTTGAAAATGAGCTTCGACACCTTCTACATCTTGCAAATCAATTAATTCTTTATAATAATCCTGACTTATATTTTGTGACATGTATAATTCTCCTTCTATAATATAATTATTTTGATTATTAAAATAATTATATTATAGATTGCTAGTTAATAACCCTGTTTTTAATAATAATTCACAAAGTATGCCTTAAGGGAATGTGTTAGAATTTGCGTTCTTAAAAGTAAAAGTTTATAAAACGACTGTAAACCCAGTAACACCCTTGTAGTGCCACATACACTCTACACATGTTGAGAGTGTAGTAATGTAAAAGCGAAAATGAATAATTAAACCAAGACTCCAAGCGAATTAAAAAAAGGGCAGTTTTAGGTCGTTGATTTTTTTAAAGATAATAGGGTATAGATGAACAATTGATAAAAATACATTATTGCACAGAAAGGATAGTAAAATGTTGGAAAGAAAAGATGAAATAATCTTAAGAGGGCTTAAAGAAAATAATCTCAAAAGTGTAGATTTAAACATACCTAAAGAAAAAATCATCGTATTTACTGGTCTTTCAGGATCAGGTAAAAGCTCAGTCGTTTTTGATACGTTAGCAACAGAAAGCAGAAGACAAATGACTTTGAACTATCCTCTCTATGTTAGAAATCAAATGCCAAGGTACGAAAGACCTCACGCTGATCTTATGCAAAACTTAAGTCCGGTCATAGTTGTAGAGCAAAGACCTATAGGAGGCAATTCCCGTTCAACTGTAGGCACCTATATGGATATAGATCCACTAATTAGACTTTTATTTTCGAGAATAGGACAACCACCGATAGGTTCTGCTAACGATTTTTCGAGTCAAAGTTCATTTGGTAGATGTCCAGAATGTGGTGGATTTGGGGAAGTGATTGCACCAGATGTAAATAAGTTGATTGATTTTGATAAGTCACTTCGGGAATATGCTGTTAAATTTAAGCCTTTATCTCCTTCAGGTTGGCAAGGAAATTGGATGATGACCTGCGGATTATTTGATCCAGATAAACCCATAAAGGACTACTCAGAAGAGGACCTTCACCTGCTAATATATGGTCCCCGGGAAGGTGAAAGAGCTTATGCGCCGTTTCACACAAAAAATGGACCGCACAATGCAGAGTGGGATGGGTTATTGCCCAGATTTACGCGTGTCTATATCAATAGAGATATCTCAAAACTAAAACAAGTATCCCAAGATGATGTATTAGCAGTGTCAAAACATTCATTATGTCCAACATGCCAAGGTTCAGGCCTAAACCCAAAGGTATTAGAATGCAGAATAAATGGCTTAAATATCGCAGAATACGATCAATTAGAGCTTCCAGAAATACTTGAAGAACTAAAGAAAATAAAAGACCCTATGGGAGTATCGATAGCCAAACAAGCAATCCCCTATATAAAACTATTAGTCGACATGGGATTAGGGTATTTGAGTCTGACAAGAAAAATGGGCACCCTTTCCGGTGGTGAAGCTCAACGGGTAAAAATTACCCGTCATTTAGGAAGCAGTTTAAATAATATTACCTACATTTTCGATGAACCAAGTGCAGGGCTCCATCCAGAAGAAGTGAATATGTTAATTCAAATGCTAAAAAGGATAAAAGAGCAACATAATACTGTAATCGTAATCGAACACAATCTATCAGTAATAAAAGTAGCTGATGAAATAATAGAGATGGGTCCAGGTGCAGGTGTGAATGGAGGAAAAGTTGTCTACCAAGGACAATTAGAAGGATTAAAAAACTCTCCAACTGCAAACGCCTTAAAGCACAAACTAAAAATAAACAAAAGCACCAGAGATAGTAAAAGTTATTTTACAATAAGAGGTGCAAAGAACAACAACTTGAAAAATGTGAATGTAGATATTCCTAAAGAAGTCTTAGTCTCTGTTTGCGGGGTTTCTGGTTCAGGTAAAAGCTCCTTAATATTGGAAGCATTCAAGGAAAGATATCCAGAATCCATAACGGTAGGTCAAGGTGTTATCGGAATTTCCAACCGTTCCACCATGGCAACATACATGGGCATAATGGATGACATTCGCGCAGCATTTGCAAAAGCAACGAGACAACCGGCAGGATTGTTCAGTTTTAACTCCTTAGGAGCATGTCCTGTCTGTAAAGGAAAAGGAGTTCTTACACCAGAGGTAGCATTTGCAGATCCAGTAACAATTCCATGTGAAGCATGCGGTGGTACGAGATACTCAGACGAAGCACTGTCATATCGATATCAGGATAAAAATATAATTGAGATATTACAATTAACAATAGATGAAGCTGCTGATTATTTTATACAGCAAAAAATCCTAAAAAGAGTAAATACGCTAAAGAACGTAGGGTTAGGGTACTTGACCTTAGGACAGACAACAAGTTCTTTGAGCGGAGGAGAAATCCAACGTCTAAAACTCGCAAGCCAATTACAAAAGGAAGGTCAAATCTACTTGTTAGACGAACCATCCTTAGGATTACACGCAGAAGATAATGAAAAACTTTTGGAAGTATTTCAAAAGCTGGTGAACAGAGGCAACTCTGTCATAGTAATCGAACACAATTTAGACTTTATAGCGGCGAGCGATTGGATAATAGAAATGGGTCCGGGAGGAGGAAAGCAAGGCGGTGGGCAAATTATTTTCGAAGGCGCACCAAAAGAAATGCTAAACGCAGAGACAGTGACTGCGAAATGGTTAAAGGATGGAGTTAGACAAGATCTCACTTAAAGTGTGGAGCTATTATTTGAACCTTTCCCTGCCTTTATCGTAATGGGTAGAAGTCTATACATAGGTTCAGGAGGTAGAAAGTATACTGAAGCTAAAAAGAAAATCTAATTCAAAAAGCCAACTATTAATTGGGAATAGTTGGCTTTTAATATTAGATAAATATCAGCTTAATCTTTAAACAGCACTTTTTTAAATGGATGTATATTCATTAGCAGTAAGCTTACAATCATCAATGGCAGGCCTATTGCAATCCCTAGATGGTATGACTCTTGCAAAAAGAAAATACCTAAAGCTATCGTAATAAAGGGAATTATAAATGTAACCATTGACGCAAGGAGAGGTCCTCCCGTTGAAACGATTTGAAAAAAAATAACATAACCAAGACCAGAGCTAAGGCATCCTAAAATTAGAAGAGGCAATATAGTTTCCCATGTCCCAAGATGGACATATGCACGCGGTTCCGTAATGATACTTATTAATCCATTAAAAACTGCTGAGATGAGGAGGGTCCAAAAACCTAATAAGACAACAGGAATATTTGTGTAATACTTTTTTATCCAAATAGAATTTAGAGCATATGACATAGTAACAACGAGCATAAGAAGAGCATGAAAAATAGAAAACTGACTACCTGAAGCTTGACCAGAAAAAAACATTAAAATAATAACGGCTAAAAATCCAATTAATAGACTAGTAGTTTGGTTCCAAGAAGGTTTTGTTTTCAGAATAAGTATGGAGAATATTAAAGCGAATAAAGGAGTAGTTGCATTTAATATTCCACTTAAACTTGTTTCGATCTTTTGAATTGAGATAGACATAATAGTCCATGGAATCGCAGCTCCTAAAGCCAAGACGAATAAAAGAAATGGGCGAATTTTTATTTGCATCCGATTTCTTTTTAAGAATACAAAAGGAAAAAGCACGACTAAACCAAATAAACAACGAAAAAACACAATGGTAGGGGGCTCAAAGTAATCTAAAAGTTCTTTCGTCCATAAGAACGAAGAACCCCATAACAAACTAAGAATGAATAAATAAATGATAGATTTTATCATTTATTTATTCGAAAAGATGTGGGAATAGCAGGTTGTGCTCCCATTTGAGTGACAACGTATTCAGCTACTTTAGATGCATATAAAATGCTTTCTCGCAATGAGTTTCCACGACACAAGCCTACTGCTAAAGCTCCATTAAATGCATCTCCAGCTCCAGTTGTATCTTTTACTTCTACTTGATTTGCTTGCACATGGCCTCGTTCATTTTGATTCAAATAATAGGAACCTTTTTCACCTAATGTAACCACTACTGCCCCAACTCCTTTTTGAAGTAGCAAGGAGCATGCTTGAAACAGATCTTCCTCAGTTTCTGTTTTTAAATTAGTTAGCATCGCTAATTCAGTTTCATTTGGTGTTAATATGGAGACTTTACTTAATAATGAATCACTTATTTGCTGTGCAGGTGCTGGATTTAAAATAATATGTACCCCTTTTTGTGCGGCAATATTAGCAGCAGCCTCGACCACTGTCATTGGAATCTCTAACTGTAAAAGAAGAACATCACTTTTTTCTATTCTTTCTTTATCTGCTTGTATTTGTTCTGCTGTAACAAGAAAATTTGCACCAGGGAATAACACGATGGAGTTCTCACCAGAATCCGCCACTTGAATAATTGCTTGACCAGTCAATCCCACTTTTTGTACAGCGGAAGTATTTACTCCTTTATCTTGTAAATTTCGTTTTACTTGTTCTCCGAAATCATCGGTTCCAACATTTCCTATGAAATCAACATTTGCCCCTAATTGACTAGCAGTTACTGCTTGATTTGCTCCTTTTCCCCCAAAAAACAGCTCATGTTTTGTGCTGTGTAATGTTTCGCCAGCCTTTACGATATGTGGAACGAGGTATACAAGGTCCATATTGATGCTTCCTACGACTGTGATATTCATGTATATTCAGCTCCTTTCATTAAATGCGCCTAGCTAAAATCGCTTTGATTAATTGACCCTTTGATAAAATCCCAGAGGGGAAGTCAAGTAATTTTGCCATTTGAGCAACAGCGGGAGGCTTTAACATACTTTTTTCTAGAACTTCTGTATTATAAAATACTTTTTGCGCATTTTCATCTACTACTAATTGTCGGTTCGCCATTACAACAATGCGTGTAAAATAGTCCGTTACGAATTCCATATCATGAGTAATCGTAATAACAGATTTCTGCTTTTCTTCTAATACTTGAAGTAAATTACCGAGTACCTGCAATCCAATTTTATCTTGTCCCGCGGTAGGTTCATCTAAAATGATAATGTCTGAATCCATTGCTAATACCGATGCTATCGTTACGAATTTTCTAACAGAATACGGTAAGTTATAAGGGTTTTCTAATGCAAATTCAGATATCCCACATAACTTCATAGCCCAATCAGTAAATTCGTCTACCCGTTCAGGAGCAAATCCCATATTTTTGGGACCAAAACGAACCTCTGACTCTACATCATTATGGAATATTTGATCATCTGGATTTTGGAATACATAGCCTACTTTTCTTGAAGTTTGTGCTGTCGTGTAGTCCTTTGTATCCCAATCTCCAATTAATACAGTACCTTCCGTAGGTTTCAGTAAACCATTCATTAACTTTACTGCAGTTGTTTTGCCAGCTCCATTTTGCCCTACAATTGCTACACGCTCCCCAGTAACGATGGAAAGAGTGAGATTTTCAAGCGCTTTTGTTCCGTCGGGATATGAAAAGCTTACATTATTTAAATGAAGTTCAGTCATGTATCATCACTCCAGTCATATTTAATGCTTCAGCTAGTTCTTCATCACGAATTGGAAGGAAAGCAAGAGGTGTACCCAATTTTTGTAATTGAAGTGCAATTTCCGTAACATGTGGGTACTGAATTTGGTATTTTTCAAACTGTGGGTTAGCGAATACTTCCCGAACAGGCCCTTGCATAACTAACTCACCTTCGTGCATGACAAGTAAATCATCTGCATATTCAGCGATTAAATCCATTTTATGTTCCACTAAAATAATAGTCTTTCCACGATCCTTCATCAATCGAATAATATCAAAAATCTGTTCCGTACCAACGGGGTCAAGTTGGGAGGTTGGTTCATCAATTACTAAAATTTCCGGATCCATTACAATAATAGATGCAAGTGCTACACGTTGTCTTTGTCCACCAGATAGTTCGAATGGATTTTTGTCACGTAAATGTTCAATTTTAACCAGTTTTAATATTTCTTCTACGCGAACTGTAATCTCTTCCACTGGAACGCCTAAATTTTCTAAGCCGTATGCTACTTCTTCAAATACATTGTCTTTTACACCTGATACTTGAATAAAAGGATTTTGGAACACATATCCCACTTTTTCTCCAAGTTGCCCTAGTTGATAATCTAATATTTTCGTTTGATCTACAATAACGTCACCTTCTAAATCTCCCTTATAAAAATGGGGAACAAAACCGCGTATTGTATTGCATAAGGTTGTTTTTCCAGAACCATTATTACCGATAATAGCTGTGAATTTACCTTTTTCAATAGAAAATGAAACATTTTTCAAGGCGAAATCATCGCTCACAGGATATCGATAAGATACATTTTTCAAATCAATCATAATTGTCATAAGAAAAACCTCCATACTAAGAGACCAATAATAATGAGCACATATACTATCGGAAGTACTCGATCCACATTACCCTTCGTTAATTGGTGTAAGCTTGTCTTTTTAACTGGTGCTGAAAATGCTCGAGATTCTAGTGTTATTGCTCGTTCTTCTGTACCAGCAATGGAGGATAGAATAAGGGGTGTTAATGTCGGTATAAACGCTTTCGCGCGGATAAGTAAAGAGCCTTCTGTTTCGACACCACGAGTTTTTTGGGCCTCCATTATTGTTTTTGCTTGGCGCTTCATTTCTGGAATAATTTGAAGTGTAGATAATACAACGTAAGCTCCCATTGGTGGTAGCCCTTTGTCTTCCAATGATTTAACAAAATCGCGCACTTTTGTCATACGGAAAAATAAGATAAAAGCAGATCCAATTGCAAGAATTCGAGATGTTAATAAAAGACCGTAATTTAACCCTTCTTGCTTTATAGAAAATATTCCCCAACTCCACAATACATGATCTCCAGGGTAAAAAAACATTTGCATAATGAATACAATGATTAGTACACTAAGTAGTGCTTTTAATACGATACTAAGAAACTCTTTCGATACCCCTGCAAGCACTGCGATAAGTACTAAAACAGGGAAGATAGCAAAAGCAAATGAATATCCAGGTATAATGAGTACTACTCCTAAAATAAAAAGAGAGAAATAGAACTTTGTCATCGGATGAAGTTGAAGTAATATATTCTGTTTCATATTAAATGCGCCCCCTTATACAAATAATCTCTTCTCGTTCTGTTGTTGTGCTCAACGGGTTGAACGAGAAGAGAAGGAATTATTGCTTGTTATTTCGTTTCATATACAAATGACCATAATTCATCTTAGACAAATAGCGGTCTGACATCCCTTTGACGATGAAATAAACAATTAATACGGAAACAACTTTATCTGCAATCTCTGTGATAAAACTGGAAGAGAATACAGCCGTCCATAATTCTTGACCAGAAGCTAAGAAAGTTGCCGTAATAAGAGAAGAAGTATTTCCTGTTGCGCCTCCAAATACAAGCACAGTGATTGGAGCAGAGACAATAACAGCTATAAAAGTGATAATGATACCGGAAACAATGGTTTTTGGTAATTTTTTGAAAAATCCATATTTAGATAGATAACCTGCTCCAACTCCAATTGCCATAGACGTTAATGCATAAGGTAAATAAACAGGGTTAAAGATTGCATTGATTAAATTTGTAATAAGTCCTGCTAGTAGCGCAACCCAAGGACCTGCAATTACACCTACTAGAATTGTTCCGATTGTGTCTAAGAAAATTGGTAAGCGAAGTACATTGGCTAGCTGAAAGCCTACAAGGTTAACAGCTACCGCAATAGGAATAAGTAACATCGCCATCATATTAAAATCATCTTTAAAACTACGTTTCATACATTTCTCCCCCTTATCATTTTTAGCCGATGTGACGGCTCATTGTTTTAACGGCATCCAGAAATTGTTCGACGAATTTCTCTCTGTCAACCGTATGTAATACTTTCACATTATGCGGAAGCCCAGTTCGTTGTTCATAGTCTACAACAGTTGTTCCAGCAGTAAGTTTGCCCTCAAGTTCCACTGCAACATGACAGTCATCGCCTTCAAATAGTTCAGGTGTTAACACATAAGACACTGCACAGAGATCGTGTAAACGGATGCGACTTTTGAATTCAGGACCGTGGAAAGCTGTTTGTTTAGCGGCGTGTACGTAAAAACGAAGCATTTTCACTACTTTATGCGCAAAATCAGAACCAATTGCCTCTATTTCATTTAATTCTTCCAGTGTGACAAAAGATTTATGAGTGACATCTAGACCACTCATTATTATAGGAATTCCAGAACGAAAAACAATATCTGCAGCATGAGGATCTACATATACATTAAATTCAGAAGTAGGTGTCATATTTCCTCCGACAGCCGCACCACCCATATAAGAGATATATTTAATTTTCGATTTAACCTCTGGATGTGCTAAAAGAAGAGCGCCAACATTTGTTAGTGGTCCTGTCGCAATAAGTACGATTTGTTGATCACTAGATAATAGTGTTTCTTTCATCGCTTCAATTGCAGTTCGAGTACTTAATTGAATAGTTGGCTCAGGAAAATCGACATTCCCAAGTCCGTTGTCACCATGCACTTCATCAGCAATTTCAAGTTGGCGGAAAAAGGGATTATCTAGTCCTCTAGCAATCTCAATATCTTGTTTCATATAACTAGTAAAAGCTAGAGCATTATATATCGTTTTTGCTTGAGTCTGGTTACCAGGCTCTGTTGTGATTAATTTGATATCGAGTTCCGGATGTGCAAAAGCAAGCGTTAATGCCATAACATCATCTATTCCTGGATCACAATCGATAATAACTGGTATTGTCATAGATCTACACCTCTTTTTAATTTTTTCGTACTTTCTCTGACGATTAAAGTAGGTTCAAAGACTACTCCTTCAGATGATTTATTTTCAATTTCATTTATGAGTAGCTCTATGGCTTTTCTTCCCATTTCATATGTACCTTGTCTAATCGTAGTTAGTTTTGGGATTAAAGCAGTAACTAAAGGAATATCATCAAAACCAATGATGGATAGTTGATCAGGTATTTGAATTCCTAATTCATGAGCTGCTTGATAAATGCCGCAAGCCATCAAGTCATTACAAGCAAATATTGCACTCACGGTGTTATTCTGTAGAAATTCTTTTGCTAATCGATAAGCTGTTTCCATTTGAAAATCACCAATTAGAACGAATGATTTAGGAAGTTCAACGGAGGCCTCCTTTAAGGAGCGTCGAAATCCTAAAAGTCTTTGTTGTGAATTTAGAATTTCAGTTGGTCCAGTCATACATGCAATTTGGGTGTGGTCTAAATCGGTCAGATGCTTTCCAGCAAGATATCCACCCTGTTCGTTATCTAAAAAAACACCAGATTGGTTACTGGCTTCTTCTCCACGGTCAAACAATACGTATGGAATTTTTCCACTTTGTAATTGGTTTTTACTAGTCTTTGAGAGTCGATTCTTACTTGAAAGTAAAATTCCGTCCACCTGTTGTTCTTGTAACAATCGTAAATATTTTTCTTCTTTTTGAGATTGATCATCTGAATTACAAATAATAAGACTATAGTTTTTTTTATTTGCCTCATCCTCAGCGCCTCTGCAAAGCTCTGGGAAAAACGGGTTGGAAATATTAGGTACTATTAACCCGAGCATATTGGATCGTTTAGTTACTAAACCACGTGCTAGTTTATTCGGCTGATAATTTAGCTCTTCCATTACCCGCAGAACCTTTTCACGAGTTTTTTGAGACATACCTTCTTCTTTATTATTTAACACTCGTGAAACGGTAGTTATGGAAACACCTGCCTCCCTTGCAATGTCTTTAATCGTTAACTTCACCATACATTAATCACCTGTTCCTACAGTTAAAGAAAACGTTTTACGAAAACGTTTAACTAATTTTCAGATTATTGTAAACGGTTTCATTTGTCAATGATTATTTTTTTATTGTAAGTAAGTGTAAAGGGGAAGCCTATTAGCCTTGAATCCAATGAAAAACAAAAGAAAAGGGAACGGATTTTGAATTCATTCTAGTAAGTATCGTAGAGTTAATTGGAGATAGAATAGATGATTTTACATTACTCGTTACCGAGAAGCTTTATTTGTCTAACTTATTATTGCCACTACACCTTTGGAATTGTAGTAAATTATCAATATTTTTTGCTCAGTTAATTGTTGAGATTCCTTTACTTGTGGAAATTTTCTGATTAATATAATGGATAATTTCCCCTTCTAGTGTATATTTAGGATAAATAAAATAAATAAGTACGCAGGAATGGCTGTGCTATTTGAAAGGAATGTACAATGAGAAGGATTATTTTATCGACAGAGAGTGGAGCGGATTTACCTAAGGACCTGGTAGAAAAATATCAAATTCAAGTAGTACCTATGCATGTCATCATGGATGGGAAGGATTATTTAGATGGGGAGCTATCTGTAGAGGAGGTTTTTGATTATCATAGTCGCACCAAAAAAATACCCTCTACTACAGCAACGAATGTACATGAATATCATGAACTTTTCACAAAAATTAGAAGAGATTTTCCTGATAGTATCATTATTCACATTGGTTATACGTCAAAAGCATCTGCTTCCTTTCAAAGTGCATTAATAGCAGCTGAAGATTTTGAAGATATTTTCTTAATTGATGCACTAAACGTTACAGGTGGATTAGCTTTAATCGTCATGTATGCGGTTGCTATCCTTGAAGAAGAACCTTCTATTGGTCATGTAGAATTAATAAAAAAAATAGAATCCGTAGTTCCTAAAACAATGTTGGCTTTCCTTCCCGGCAGTTTAGACTTTCTCAGGGCAGGAGGGCGGGTAAGTAACGTTGCTTATATTGGTGGGGCGTTGTTAAAAATAAAGCCTTGCATTGAATTAAAAGAAGGAAAGCTCGTTTCCACTAGAAAATATCGTGGGAATATGGGCATAGTTGCGGAAAAGCTCATGCGAGATTACTTAAATCAATACGATATTGATAGAAAACAGCTATTTTTGATTTACTCTATCGGACTTGATGAAAGTATTAAGAAAAGAATGGATGAAATCGCAAAGGAAACAGGTTTCGAAAATGTAACATGGATGCAAGCAGGTGCAATGATCTCTACCCATGCTGGACCTGGAGGTTTTGGGATTGCAGGAATAGAATATTAGAAAAAGGTTTGAAAAAAACATCTTTAACATATCGCATGGTGTACTAATAAATATTAGCTCGGTGTCAAAGAATATTATTAAACATAGCAATTAGAGAATAGTGAATAATCCTAATTAAATCTAGACATAAAATCTACCAACACAATGTGTTGCCACATAAACTCCCCACATTGTGAAGCAGTCGCGTGGTTGAAGTTAGCATAATAATTAAAAGAACGAGTTCCGATTTTGGTGGAATTCGTTCTTTTATGCTTGTTAAGGTGAGTGTATTTACCAACTAATAAAGTGTGAATAGTAAATTGTTTAGACTATGTTTGCTATATTAACCATGTGACCTTATCGATACTAATATTAAAAGGAAAATTGTATAGAAGAAAAACTTCGTAATTTAATAGTTATCTCGTAAACAACATGTGAAAATAAATATTTCCAAAATTTGTTAGGTGTCATTTTCTTTTATGACAAACCCATTTGCAAAGGTATTAAAAATATGTATGAAACGTTTAGTCATTTCACTTGGTGTCACATCAAAATCCTTCGTAATCCAGTCCGTTATTAACCCCGCCGTACCATAAGCCATATATCGTTTTTGGGAATGATCATCCACAAAAGATGCTCCGTATTGAATATCAAATTTAGATGTTAATAAGTTAAAAATTGCTTCAGGCAATTGCTGGTGCATGTGTGGCAATGTATCTTCTAAAAGTAATAACGTGAAGTAATCACGGTGATCGTAAACATAATACAACAAATCGAAGGAGTTTGTTGTCAACTCTTTTACTGTTACTCGGCTATCGCTTTGGTATTTAGACATGCTGTAATACTGTATGGCTTCAAACTTTTCATCCATTAACTCTTCTACCAGTTCGTAAATGTTTTGATAATACACATAAAAGGTTGTTCGATTATATTGAGCATAATCAACAACGTCCTTCACCGTAACAGCACTAAATCCCTTTTTATGTACCATTTCAATAAATGCCTTTTTTAAGAAATTTTTTGTACGCAAAGCTTGGGAAGAATTGGATTTCATCATATTCCTCTCCTATTAGACAGATTTGATGAAAGTGTTGGTTTCCTCAACATTATAGCAAATATTAAGGATGGTTTACAGAAAGAGAAACCTAGTAAACTATAAATGTAGCTAGAATTATTTTGGGAGTTACAAAAAATGAGATTTGAATAATTTGGAGGCGATTGTATGAAAGGCTGGCTATTTTCAGGTACAAATAAACCACTAGAACTTATTGAAAAAGAAGATCCAAAAGCTATACCAGGTCATGTTGTTATAGATGTGAAAGCTGCTGGTCTATGCCATTCGGACGTTGCAGCATTACAAGATCCAGGTTGGATGCCACTTTTCCCAAATGGTCCTGTTATTATGGGGCATGAGTTTGCTGGGGTAGTTATTGAAGTGGGTGAAGGTGTTGAAGATATTAAAGTTGGGGACCGCGTTGGGGCTAACCCAATGGATCGAGAAACGAAAATAACTGCTGGGTACACCTATGACGGAGGTTATGCAGAGAAAGTGCGTGTTCCTGCTCAGCAATGTGTAGTCATTCCTGAAAGCGTTTCCTTTATAGAAGGAGCAGCTTCAACAGATGCAGGAATCACAGCTTACCGTGCTCTTTTTAGTATTGGACAAGCCAAAGAAGGTACAAAATTAGGAATTATCGGTATTGGTGGACTTGGTCAATTCGCTCTACAAATGGCATTAATTAAAGGATGCGAAGTGTACGCTACAGATGTTTCTGAAGGCGCACGAAAACTTGCAGAAGAACTAGGGGCTCATAAAGTATTTGATACTGTTCTAGATATGAAAGAAGCAGAATGTGATGTCATTGTTGACTTTGCTGGTTTTGGACAAACAACTTCAGATGCACTGGAAGCTGTAAGACCACAAGGAACAGTTGTAATTGTTGGTATGGGTAAATTAGAATCGAATATCAATACTTATTTAATGATTACAAAAGAAATTAAGCTTTTAGGAAGTAATGGTGGGTCAGTAGAAGACTTAAAAGGTGTATATGATTGTTTCGCTACTGGAAAAATGAGTCCAAATCTGATCACAATTCCATTTGAAGAGATCGACAAAGGTATAGAAAAACTGAAAAATCATGAAGTAAAAGGCCGCTTAGTAGCCGTATTTGAATAAATGTAAGTTTTCTTTAAAAGGTAGAGGTTGGTATAAAACAATCCTTTAAAATGAAAAAGCCTGTGAAATTTTGTCGTAAAATTTCACAGGCTTTTATATTTGAAGCTAGTTATGTCCCAGCCTGGTTTTATTGTTAAATATTTGTGAAATATATGTATTAGAAAAATAGCTAGACTCCACTGAAATAGGAACCCAACTATTTAATTAAACCTACCTTGTGTTGCCCCTACACTCCGCACATGTAGAATGTGTGGCTTGGTTTAAACATAGAAAAACCCCCATTTGGTAGTAGTTTATGGACAATCTACTATACCAAATGGGGGTTATCACGAACCGTATAAACGTTTCCAAACTATTACCTTATTATTTTTTTATAGAAGGCATTTTGATATATCCAATGTTTCCAGGATTTTGAGAACCTACCATTAAGTAGGCATGTCCATTTAAATCATCAATGGCTTGAATACCGGTTACTTCACCGCCATCTGGAGCAGAAATAATTCGAGAAAGTTTTTTTGTATCCACGTTATAAGCCCAGCCAACATTATTTATATGGTTGCCGGTGTCTTCAGCAATAAACAAAGTTCTCAAGTTTTCAGAGTAGACAATATTGTCCGGATTTGCGATTTGATCAAGATGTGCTTTGTTACCTTCGGCATCTTTCGGGATGTCTTTACCGACTAAAAGGGCTGACATACTAGTAACCACATAATCACTATCAATTGCTGTACCTTCACGGTCCGTTTGTCCTTCAGCTATATCCATTTCATAAATGCCGCCAGCGTTAATCTTTGGTAAGCGAATATCGTCTACAGGATCAAGTGGATTTTCCTCCATGGCTTTTGCAATTGTAGACATAGCCATGTATATTTTGTTATCTCCTTTGTTGAATGTGAGTGTTTCCATCTTATTAAACTCAGAAGTTGCTCCAAGTATAGCACCATAACGGCGGGATTCAAGGAAAGCTGCTGCATTTTCCATACCTGGTTTGACTTTCAAATACTCTTCACCAGCTGAAGTTTTAATATGGCTGAATCCATTGGCTTTTGCATAAGTAGCATCAGTGGTCGTTTCAAAAATATCACTAAAAGTAAGATTTTCAGCTAATTCTTTAATTTCTTCATCGTTTGCATGTCCTAATTTAATCCATTTCATATTACCAGCACCGCCGTTTTCAGCACTGGTTTGCTCAAATTTTGCCGCATATAACGTACCGGCTGATAAATCCTTAGCTTCGTCTGCAATATACATAAAGGACATCACATAGTCGCCGTCATCTCCATAATAAACCGTGCGATTATCTGGTGCGACTGTTACATTTTCAAAAGATAAGCGCCCCATACTGTGGTGTTTAACCGCATTTGTTTTTCCATTTGGATGAACGGATACTTCTGTTGTATAGCCGTAAAGGTAAGGGTTTCCAATTGCATTTGGATTTTGATAATAGTTGCGAGCAAATTGCGTTACACTGGACTTTTCTGGATTTGCTTCATGGGCACGAGCATTCGGTTCATATTCTTCACTGCCTAAATGAGTATTCCAAGGTGATAAGATTCCAGCACAAGGTGTCCAAACTCCTCCGTAAGCTGAAAAATCAATTGGCTCGATATCGGTGATTTTCATCTCGCCGGTTTTCTTATCCTGCTGGACTGTATTTAAATATAACGCTCTTGGGACTGTTCCAATTTCATTATTTGGCATACTTTCAAAATGACTGATCATGTGTAATTTGCCACTTTTTCCATTTACACTGAGGAGTGAGTTAGCGTCTGGTGAAGTGGAAACCATAGGTTCGCCCTTTGCATTTGTAATGATATTGCCGTTGACGTCGTATGCGGCCCCTAAAATTTTACCGTTAATGACATCTCCAGGCTGTGCTAGTGGAGTGTAATCCAAATTTAACGTTTTTTCAGTACCATCATTTAATGTAACCTTTACGTTAGCTTCACTGTACATCTTTGATTTTTCCGCATTAGTAGCAGGTACAGGCATGCTGATAAATTCAACCGATTTTACAGTATCAATTGGTTTATTTGGTTCGGCCAACACATTGGCAGCAGAAGGAAATAGAATTGCTGCACTTAATAGTGGAATGATGATTTTTTTCTTGTTCATTAAATTACCTCCAATAGGGTTAGTTAATTTTAGTTCCACCTATGATGCTAAATTTGTAATATTAAGGAGCTATTAAAAAATTGTAAAATTCTTAGATTATAATAAAAACAAAACTATGTTCCTATGTTTTGAGAGGAAAAAAATATAATAATATAGGCCTTTTAACATATTTAATCTTTATATTGAAGGTTTACAACATCTGAGCGTATTGATATATTAAGTGTTAATACCAATAAATAATAAATATAGATGAGGGAAAAGGGGTTTGAAAATGGATGTAAGATACCCAATTGGAGAATTACAAGTTCCTGAAAAAGTTACATTAGAAAATATTCAAGAATGGCTAAAGGAAATCGAAACGTACACGGTGCGACTTAGAGAAACTGTTGACACTCTAAGTGATGAGGAATTAAACAAAACGTATCGTGAGGGTGCCTGGACAGTTCGCCAGCTTGTTCATCATATTGCAGATTCTCAGTTGAACATGTATCAGCGTTTGAAGCTAGCTTTAACTGATGAGAATCCATTAGTACCAGGTTTTAATGAAGAAAAGTGGGCTATTCAACCGGATACATTGCTTCCAGTAGAAAGTTCTATTAAAATGCTAGAAGGAATAAATGAGCGTATCTTATCTTTAGGGCAAAGTTTAATGGAAGAGCAATTAGATCGAGTATTTACTCACCAAACAAACGGCGAGATAAAAGTGGCCAAAAAAGTGGCAAAATTAGCTTGGCACGAAGAGCATCACTTAGCACATATAAAAATCGCAATATCAAAATGAAATAATATATATAGAAGTTTTACTTAACTAAATAGTGATAAAATATAAAAAGCAGACGGTATAGAAGTGCGATAATGCATTTCTAATTAACCGTCTGCTTTGCTTCTGTTTTTCGAGTAGCAAACATGGTAGAAGAAAAAATAAAAAAGCTAGGTTATACTATAATAATGACTTTATTATTTTAACCAACAGATACACCATAGTGAGAGGATTTGAATTTTTATATGATAGATAATTTTTGGCGTGATTTACCACGACCTTTTTTCGTACTTGCACCAATGGAAGATGTGACCGACGTTGTTTTTCGTCAAGTCGTAAGTAAAGCCGGTAGACCGGATGTGTTTTTTACAGAGTTTACAAACTCAGATAGCTATTGTCATCCAGAGGGCATGAAAAGTGTGCGTGGTCGCTTAATATTCACCGAAGATGAACAGCCAATGGTGGCACATATTTGGGGGGATAATCCCGAATATTTCCGTCAAATGAGTATTGGTATGGCAGAGCTAGGGTTTAAAGGTATCGATATTAATATGGGTTGCCCTGTACCGAATGTGGCAACCAGAGGAAAAGGGAGCGGACTGATCCTCCGTCCAGACGTTGCAGCAGAACTTATACAAGCCGCAAAAGCTGGAGGTTTGCCTGTTAGTGTGAAGACAAGACTTGGTTACACAGAATTAGAAGAGTGGCAGGACTGGCTAACACATATATTAGAGCAAGACATCGCGAATCTTTCCATTCATCTACGCACAAGGAAGGAAATGAGCCAAGCTGATGCGCATTGGGAGCTTATTCCGGAAATTAAAAAATTGCGAGATCGTATTGCACCAAATACTTTGCTAACTATTAACGGTGATATACCTGACCGTCAAAAAGGGTTGGAGCTTGCTGAAAAATACGGTATTGATGGGGTTATGATTGGTCGTGGTATTTTTAAAAATCCTTTTGCTTTCGAAAAAGAACCGAAAGAGCATACTACTAAGGAATACTTGGATCTTCTACGATTGCAACTCGATCTTCAAGATCAATATGCAGCAGATTTGCCACGCTCCATCACTGCACTGCATCGCTTTTTCAAAATTTATGTCAAAGGGTTCCGTGGAGCCGGTGAACTAAGAAATCAATTGATGAACACAAAGTCAACTGATGAAGTGCGTGCATTGCTCGATAGTTTTGAGTCAAAGAATGCTGATGAGACACAAGAATAATTATAATGAAAAAACAGTGAGTAGAATTCCAACTCACTGTTTTTTTTATCTTGATATCAATCAAAAATATAACTGATGACATCTATTGCTTGATCAACGGTTTCTACGGTTACATTTGCCTTGTTTGATAGCTCTTTTAATGGGTGTATTAATGATTCAGGTCTAATGATAATCGTCGGCTTGTTCATGGCAATGGCCGTGCTGGCATCCATTGCTGTATTCCATTGTTTATATTTTTCTCCGAATAAGGCTATGACGATATCGGCTTTTTGCATTAATACTTGTGTTCTGAAGTTGTTTATATTTGATGCTGCATCATCTTTATAAAGGTTTGACGGCTGTTTTCCTAAAATTTCTTCGCCGATATTGTCTGAACGATCATGGTTTGTTTGCGGAGATACAAATAAGAGAGGAAGATTTTTTGCTTTTGCTTTTTTTGCAACTTCTTCTCTCCAATCATCATGAATCTGACCAGCTAAATAAACAGTAAGTTCCATTTTAATTCCTCCAATATTATTTGACTTTCCTTATATTGTATCTAATATAAGGAAGTTTTCAAAGTAAGCGTCAAAGAGGACGTAACATGAAAATATGTTATGTCCTCGATTCTTCATTTTCTTTTCGTCGGTACTTATAAGAACAGTTTTTCTAATTCTAATGGTTCGATATATTCTCCGTCTTTATAAGCACGCATATTACCACCAGAGATTTCATCTATCAGAACAATTTGTTTATCTTCACCAGTACGTCCAAATTCAAGTTTAATATCGTATAACTCAATGTCTTTCTTCGCTAGCTCTTCTTTTACGACATTACTGATTTGCGTTGTAAGTTCTTTTAAAACTTTATATTCCTCTTTAGATAATATTCTAAGCATATCTAAAGCATCTTCACTAATTGGAGGGTCTTCGCGCTCATCGTCCTTAATAGTCACTTCGACAAAAGCATCGAGTGACTGCCCTTCTTCCGCGTATAATCCATATCTACGCAAAAAACTTCCTACAGCACGGTATCGGCATATGACTTCAAGCCCATTTCCGAAAACTTCAGCAGGCTTTACAGTCATCGTCGCCTTTTCAATATCAGCATTCACATAATGAGTTGGGATTTCCTTTTCCTTTAATACTTCAAAAAAGTATTTTGTAAGCTTTAAGCCTGAACGACCAGCACCTTCAATTGTCAAACCAACTGTGTTGGCACCTGGATCAAACACACCGTCAACCCCAGTAACATCATCTTTGAATTGTAGGAGATAGTTGCCATCCTCTAATGCATAAACATCTTTTGTTTTTCCTGTATAAACATGCTTCATGTCAAAACTCCTTTATGATTTTAGCCATAATATTGGATTATCACGCTTTATAGTCATATTAAATGAAATAAATATAGTTGTACATGTATTCTATCGGAGCACCTTAATTTACAGTATCTATTTACATGGAAATACATTAATTGCAGAAACTACTACGACTGCAGTGAAAGTTGGTTCGAGTGAAGGTGGAACTGTCCATTTAGTGTAGGCTTGAACTGAACACAAAACTATGTGAAGATAAATAAAAAAGCGCTTGCTACACAATTAGGAGGAATTACTTTGCCAAAGAATAAAAAGGAACTGCTTGCAGAAGAACGAGAAGAATTGCTTGATATATTGAAGGAACGGTTTGAGAAATATATGGGTCGTCATACTGGTATGGAATGGGCTAATGTCCAAGCAAAGTTAGAAGCAAATAGTGAAAAACTTTGGTCGCTTCATGAGATGGAGAAAACCGATGGTGAGCCGGATGTGGTTGGGTATGATGAGGCAACGGGTGAATATATTTTCTTTGATTGTTCAGCAGAAAGTCCAAAGGGTCGCAGAAGTGTTTGCTTCGACCAGGAAGCTCTAGAGGCTAGAAAAAAACATAAACCTGAAAATAGCGCTGTTAATATGGCAGCTTCTATGGGCATTGAACTATTAACGGAAGAGCAATATCGGGAGTTGCTGAAACTAGGGAAGTTCGATATGAAAACGTCGAGCTGGGTGCAAACACCTGAAAATATTCGTAAATTAGGTGGAGCTATTTTTTGTGATTATCGTTATGATACTGTCTTTGTGTATCATAATGGAGCAGATTCCTATTATGCTGCAAGGGGATTCCGGGGCTCTCTAAGGGTTTAGATATTGTAGGTTATAAATTTGGATTAAGGTGCCAGCTTCTAAAACAATTCAAATTGTATTAGGTCTGACACCTTTTACTATGTACAACAGTTAATAATTAATATATAAATGAGGGTAGTTATGAAAGTTGAAGTTGAAAATACTATGATTAATTTTAATGTTCAGTATGGAAATGGGAAGAAGCTGTCTATACATATAGATTCGGTGGGGTTCATTACTGTAAAAGCGCCAAAAGACAACGGTAAAGAAATGATTATTAATGCAATAGAAAGCAATGGCAAATGGATACTAGAAAAACTCGAGGAAATTGGAAAAGCTCGAGAATTACCTCAGGAAAGAGAGTATCATGCTCATGGCAAGTTCTTGTACATGGGAAAAGAAAGATTTCTTCATGAATTAATAAATTGTAGTGATGTAAATGAAGAGGTACTTAAAAAAAATCTCAAGAAGTTTTATATGACTAGATGTAAGGAAATTGTAGAGAAACGTATAAAAATATATCAAAAACAGCTGAAAGTAAAGCCTAAAATCATTGAAATAGTAGAATCTAAAGTCAAGTGGGGTAGTTGTAGTTCGGATAAAAAGATTACGTTTAATTTTCGTCTTGCTATGGCTCCAATAGAAGTAATCGATTATGTGATAATTCATGAATTATGTCATATAACTCATATGAATCACGATCGATCATTTTGGAGACGTGTTGGGAGTGTTATGCCGGATTATAAAGAGATGGAAGAGTATTTAGCAAGGCACAGTCATTCGATGTTACTTTAAAACAGTCACATTTCTTAAAAAAATGTGGCTGTTTTTTTATTAAAATCTTGCTTTAGAATCATTCACGTTAATTCAAACAAAAGTGAATTTTGTGGTTTCATGTTTGTTTCTGACAAAGGATACGTTATAAATTAATCTCGAATTTTAAGGAGATTATCCAATTTGATGAACAATCTATTATTAACTAAAGATAATCTTTTTTTCACATATTCAATTTTCATCTGCAATACAAATCTAACTAATAATATTCATTGTGCCTTTATCCTCCGTGTACCTTATTTGTTGGCATATTTTAAAGAGAGGGGAAAATTTATATTAATTGGCCTCTTTGATTAATTTATAGGGGGGAGGAATGGACATGCTGTTTTTTGATAATGAAATACAGAAAGTAAGTAAAAAAGTGGGACAGTCGGAATGGAATATAATGCGATTACAAGACCCTCGCATTAATGGACAATTGCTGAAGGATATGATTGCCAGGAAGACGAGAGCAGATGAAGAAGAGATTAATAGAAATCGCTTATTGAACGGAGATAACTGAGTAGTATAAAAAGATGTTGCTTCACCTGGAAAGGTGTGGCTACGTCTTTTTGAAACTATAAAATGCAATCTAGAAATATTTAAAATAAATATCAGTAGAATTCAATTGATTTTTATTAACGAAGAAGGAATAATGAATAGAAACAGCGAATGTTGAGAGACTAGCAAAGAAAAGGAGTGGATATAATGGGCACTAGTAATTCTGCTATTACAGTTGAGGCAATAGTACAAGCACCAGTTGAAAAAGTATGGGAATATTGGACAGAGCCAGAACATATAACAAAGTGGAATAATGCTTCTGAAGATTGGCACACACCACACGCCGAAAATGATTTAAGAGCCGGTGGGAAATTTGTAACTAGAATGGAAGCGAAGGATGGCAGCTTTGGTTTTGATTTTGGAGGGATTTACGATGAAGTGCGTAACCATGAATTTATTTCTTATAAATTAGAGGATGGAAGAGAAGTAGAAATCACTTTTATCCCACAAGGAAACGACACGAAAGTGGTAGAAGTTTTCGATCCAGAAACAACGAATCCAATCGAAATGCAGCAGGAAGGCTGGCAAGCCATTTTAAATAACTTCAAAAAACACGCGGAACAACAATAATTAAAAAAGGTGCCTGGTTCTAATACAATTCTGTATTTAGAGACAGGCGCTTTTTACTAAAGGAGGGGCAAAACATTAGATCTTCAAAGCAAATGATGGAATTAATTTTGACCTATGCAGAAAATGACGAAAGAATTCGAGCAGTTGGACTAAATGGTTCTCGGGCTAACCCGAATGCTCCAAAGGATGTATTCCAGGATTTTGATATTGTTTATCTTGTATCAGATATGAAATCATTTATAGAAGACCGAGAATGGATAGATGTATTCGGGAAACGAATCATTATGCAAACTCCCGAGGAAATGTCCATGTTCCCCCAAACTTTAGGTGGTAGATTCTCCTATCTCATGCTGTTTACGGACGGAAATCGACTTAATCTAACACTTGTTCCGTCAGAGGAAGCAGATAAGTATTGTAAAGAGGATAAGTTAACGGTTATTTTGCTGGACAAGGATGACTGTTTACCAGAAGTTGCATCACCAACAGATGAGGATTATTGGGTAAAGCGTCCTTCTGCTGAATATTTTGCAGATTGCTGCAATGAATTTTGGTGGGTCACTACATATGTGGCAAAGGGACTATGGAGAAGCGAAATTCCTTATGCTCACGAGCATTTAAATACTATTCTTAGACCAATGCTCATCCAAATGCTTGAATGGAAGGTTGGCATAGAACAGGATTATTCCGTTAGTATAGGTAAAAGCGGTAAATACTTGGAGAAATATCTTTCAGAAAAAGAATGGCAAGAGCTCCTCTCTACATTTGCAAGTGGAAGCTATGAAGATGTTTGGAGCGGATTATTTGCAATGGTAAAACTATTTCGAGCTACAGCCGAATTTGTTGCTGATAGATTTGAATTTTACTACTCAAGTGAAGAGTATGAAAAAGTTACTACTTATCTAATGCATATTAAAAACTTATCCCCTACCGCAACGGAAATTTATTAATGAAATCTAAATCTAAATCTAAAGCAAGAAAGTTCAGCAGTGAATTTTCTTGCTTTTATTATTTATCTAAATGATTTTAGCTCGGTAGTAATATATACGAGAAATTATACGCATCCTAATTTAACTTCCATAATCATAATTTTCACAATTTTTTACACTAAACAGCTTGTTTTTAATAAAATTTACAAAACCTTTACAAATGAAGTAGCTAAAATTTACACTAGGCATATATTCTACAATTAGACAAATTTCGTCATCAGAAAATACCTAACATATTTTTTTGGAGGTAAGAAATGATCAGCTTGAAAAAAGTAAAAATCGGACTATTAACACTGTCACTGTCTATACTTACTGTACTATCAGCATGTACGAACGACAATAATGATACACAAGACTCAGGGAGCAATCATGCTACCGTATCTATTTCAGGATCGACATCTGTTGGACCGTTAGCTGAAAAGCTAGCAGCAAAATATACAGAAGAAGACGACACGAATATTGAGATAAATCAAATCGGTTCCTCCGCTGGAATTACGAACGCAATTAGTGGAGTGTCCGAGATTGGGATGTCCTCGCGAGATTTAAAGGACGAAGAAAAAGAGAGTGGCTTGCAAGAAACAGTTATTGCTTACGATGGAATTGTAGTAGTAACTCATCCAACAAACAAAGTTAAAGACCTAACGATGGAGCAGGTTAAACAAGTGTTCACTGGAAAAGTGACAAACTGGAAAGAACTTGGCGGTAAGGATATGGAAATCGTAGTTGTTTCTCGAGAAGATGGATCAGGTTCACGAGATGCGTTCCAAGAAATCGTAGACTATAGCTCTGGTGAGTTAATCAGAAACGCAATCATTGCTAGCGGTAATGGGAATATTAAAACGACCGTTGCAAACAACAAGCATGCAGTTGGTTTTATCTCCTTTGAATATATAGATGAATCCATTTCAACAATCGATATTGATGGAGTAGCAGCTACTGCAGAAAATGTTCTAAAAGAAAAATACAGCCTGTCTAGACCATTTTTGTTTGTTCATAAAGAAGGAAAATTAACCGATGCAGGACAACGTTTTATAGACTTTATCCTAAGTGAAGCTGGACAGAAAATCGCAGCAGAAGCAGGAGCGATTCCAGTACAGTAAATTCAATTTAACAGGAAGACAACAACATAATTTTTGACTTAATTTTGGAGGAATAAGAGTGTCTATCCCAACAACTAACAAGCAAGCAATAGAAATCGGCAAAGCAAACAAAAGGAAATATATGCTTGAGAAAATGTCGCAGCGAGTATTCTTAATCTGTGCGCTTCTCTCTGTAGTAACTTTATTGTTAATCATTGGATTTGTATTTTATAAAGGAGCTCATCCTTTTGTAGCGGAGGGCTATAGCTTTATAGACTTTATATTTGGCAGTGATTGGGTACCGAGTGAAGATAAATTCGGTATATTCCCAATGATTGTTGCATCCATTTTTGCAACAATCGGAGCGCTAATCATTGGTGTTCCAATTGGCTTATTTACTGCTATTTTCTTAGCTGAAATTGCCTCAAGTAGAATCGCCAAAATTATTTCACCAGCTATCCAATTGTTAGCTGGTATCCCATCTGTTTTATACGGGGTATTTGGACTAGCTATTATCGTACCGTTTTTACAAAATACTTTCGGTTTAGTAAAAGGACAAAGCTTAATAGCTGTTATTCTTGTTCTTGCTATCATGATGCTTCCTACTATTGTGACTGTAGCTGAGACAGCAATTCGCGCTGTCCCACAAACCTATCGTGAAGGATCATTAGCTCTTGGAGTATCTCAAATAGGGACTATTTTTAAAGTAATTGTACCAGCAGCTAAATCCGGTATTATGACCGCAATTGTATTAGGCCTAGGTCGTGCAATTGGAGAAACAATGGCAGTTATTTTAGTTGCTGGTAATAGCTTAATCGTACCAACGAGCCTAGGAGATAGTGTTCGACCGCTTACGACGAATATAGCATTAGAAATGGGCTATGCATTTGGGACACATCAGGAAATGTTATTTGCAACCGGTATTGTTTTATTCTCATTTATCTTAATACTAAATTTTGTATTAGCGAAAATAAGTGCAAAGGGAGGTAACTAAGATGAGACAATTTAAAGATAACTTGTTCCGTGGACTTTTATGGTTATCCGCTATCTTATCCGTTGCCGTCCTCGTGATGATTGTTGGGTTTATCTTTTATAAAGGTATTGGCTTGATAAGCTTCGATTTCATCTTTGGTGATTATTCACCAGCTGGTGGTGGTGGTATTTGGCCAATGATTATAACAACTATTTACACAGTTCTAATTTCGTTAGTTATTGCAACGCCAATCGGAATTCTAGCAGCGGTTTATTTGCAGGAATACGCTAAACAAGGGCGATTAGTTAGACTAATACGCTTTGCAACAGAGAGTTTAACAGGGATTCCATCCATCATCTATGGATTGTTTGGAGCCGTATTCTTTGTTACAACCTTAAAATTGGGTATGTCGATTTTAGCAGCTTCCTTGACCTTAACGATTATAGTACTACCTGTTATCATTCGTACAACAGAAGAAGCTTTAAAAACAGTGCCACGTTCGTATCGTGAAGGATCCTTAGCACTAGGGACAACCAAACTACAAACACTATATAAAGTAATATTACCAAGTTCCATGCCGGGGATTTTATCTGGGATTATCCTTTCCGTTGGACGAATCGTTGGAGAATCAGCTGCCATATTCTTAACTGCAGGTACAGTAGCAGCTATGCCAGATAGCATTCTATCTTCAGCTAGAACGTTAACTGTTCATGCATATTTAGTTACACAAGAGTCTGGAGACATTGAACTTGCAGCAGCAGTAGGTATTGTGTTAATCGTAATTATTTTAGCAATCAATCTTTCCGCAACATATATATCGAAAAAATTTAACAAAGCAACCAATAAGTAAGAGTATGTTAACGAAACCACAGCAAAAGAACATGCTGAGCTAACGACCAAAAAAATCGAGTGGGGAAGGTATTTTAGCATATGGAGCAACGTAAACAAGATACAGCAATTATTAATGTAAGAGATTTGAATTTATTCTATGGGGAAAAACAGGCATTATTCGGAGTAGATCTTGCTATTTCTGAAAAAGAGGTTACTGCTTTAATCGGTCCTTCAGGCTGCGGTAAATCTACTTTTTTACGTACATTAAATCGTATGAATGATTTAATCGACGGTGTGAAAATTACAGGAGATGTCGTTATTGATCATGAGAATATTTATAAATCCAATGATGTGATTAAGCTACGTACAAAAGTTGGAATGGTATTTCAAAAGCCAAACTTATTCCCAATGAGTATTTATGACAATGTTGCCTATGGTCCAAGAATGCAGGGTATTAAAAATAAAAAAGAATTAAATATAATTGTTGAAGAAAGTTTGCGTAGTGCAGCGATTTGGGATGAGGTAAAAGATCGTCTTAAAACATCCGCACTTGGTTTATCAGGCGGTCAGCAACAGCGCGTTTGTATAGCGCGTGCGATAGCGATGAAACCTGATATTATTTTAATGGACGAGCCTACTTCTGCGTTAGACCCAATTTCAACGTTAAAAATAGAAGAGCTAATCAACAATATGAAGCGAGATTATACGATTGTCATTGTTACTCATAACATGCAGCAAGCCGCTCGTATCTCTGATAAAACCGCGTTTTTCTTAAATGGAGAAGTAGTTGAATATGATGATACAGATAACATTTTCTCTACACCACAGGATCAAAGAACAGAAGATTACGTAACAGGTCGATTCGGTTAAAGTAAAACATCAATCAATGGGGTATGCTTGTCCCACTGATTCAAAGCGGAACTCAGGCAAATAACGTGCATCGTGCGGCATTGTCTGAGTGACCAACATCCTGTTGGGCCGAACAATTCGGACTTTTAGGGGCAGTTAATCTCCCACTTACGCTTTTTTGTGCTTCAACCAAGCCATGAAGAGGGAGTCTTACGACGTACTGGAAGTACTAGTGCCGATCTCGTCGCCACAGGACGTGGTGAATTTAATCGGTCAGCGCGTAAATGTGGATAATAGGAGGGTACAAATGAGCATCCGTGTAAACTTTGAAAATAATTTAGACGAACTAAAAAGTAAAATTACTGAAATGGGTGAACTTTCCATTGTAGCTCTCGAAAAATCTTTTAAAGCTTTAAAAACACAAGATGTAGAAATTGCTTTAAAGGTTATTGAGGGTGATACAGCAATTGATAAACTGGAAACAGAGATTAATCAGTTCACCATTTGGATTATGGCAAAAGAAGCACCTGTTTCTAGAGACTTACGGGAGATTATTGGTATCCTTAAAATCTCCTCTGAAATCGAGCGAGTGGCGGATTTTGCGGTTAATATTGCAAAAGCAACGATTAAAATCGGAAAGCCTACCCCTTTACTAAATATTACGCATCTAGAGCAGATGAAGGATTTATCGATTGAAATGCTCAAAAAAGCACTGCAATCTTTTTTAGAGGAAAAAATTCTACTTGCGAAAGAAGTTGCCGACCTAGAGGATGAGGTCGATCAACATAGCAGGGAAACTTATAAAAAACTTACTGCTTATCTTAGTGAGCATCCAGAAGAAACTAACCAGCTCGTACAATTATTATTCATCAATCGTTTTCTGGAGAGAACAGCAGACCATATAACAAATATTGCTGAAAGTACTGCATATTTGATAAAAGGTCAAATTTATGATTTCAATTCATAATTAATAAATATAGATACTGGAGGGGAAATGTGAAATTTTCTTCTCCAGTTTTTTAATACTAGCTCAAATTATAGAAGAAGTGCTATTCTAATAATAATTATAGGAGGCTTTTAAATGGAGAATAATGATATATTAATCAGATTGAGATATGCCTTAGATATTAAAAATAAGGACATGGTAGAGATTTTTAAACTTGGTGGCGTGGAAGTCACAAAGGAAGAGGTACTCAAAATTCTTACGAAATCAAAAGAAGATGATGGCGATGAAGAAGTAGTGGATGATGACAACCATATGAAGTGTAATAATAAAATGCTGGAGTCATTTTTGAATGGTCACATCACTTATAAAAGAGGAAAACAGGATCCTAAACCAGAGCAGCCAGCTAGTCCTGAGCTAACTGAGCAGCAGAAGGACCATGTGAATAATATGCTATTGAAGAAGCTCAAGGTAGCACTGCAATTAACAACAGAGGATATGCTAGATATTTTAGATGATGGTGGTATCGCTGTTTCAAAAGGGGAACTAGGCGCCATTTTACGAAAGCCTGGTCACCGTAATTATAAAGAATGCGGGGATAATTTCGCCCGCAAATTCTTAAAAGGTCTAGCGGTGAAATATAGAGGTTAAAGTTTAATGAACTACTATTATGAAAAATGAGCTTGGAGAAGAATATCCGAGCTCATTTTTTTGTCTTTTTTAGTTTTTCCAATCCTTAAAATCCTCTATTTCTCCCAAAGCTCCATCAGTCGACCTTCAGGATCTTTAATCCAAATAAACTTTCCATATTCGCTAATCTCTTTTTCCTTTTCAAGTGGTACACCAATGTCTTCAAGATGTTTGATAGTCTCGTTCAAATCATGTACTTGAAAATTTAACATCACTTGTTGTTCAGTTGGAAAGTAACTGTCATTCTCTGTAAAAAAAGAAAAGATAGTCTCATTTCCTAATTGAGGTTTAATAACTGTCCCATTCCAGCTTTCTATTTCTTCAATCTTTAGTACTTCACTGTACCATTTTTTTATAACTTCCATATTCTTAGTTCTCCAAAATATTCCTCCAAAACCTTTTATCATTTTTACTAACCCCTGTCTGTTTTTGATTTTTAGTTTTTCAATTCAATTATAGATTTAATCTAACTGCTTATGTCCGACTAGTGAATAAAGGAAAAGATCGCCTTTATTGTAATTCTTTCATGGCTTTTCAGAGCTAACATAGTCGCTTGCGCATTTGTTCTTTCAACTGATAAACAAACCATTTACATCACTGTATGAGTAAAATGTGAAATAAAAAATCCCAATCTTATCTTAGACTAACTTGTCCCCATATAATAAATTCAACAATTAGGACGTCAATCCCTTCCTGGAACAACGCTGCCGTTGGTTCATAAAATTAAGTTATAGGTCGCAGTTTTATGAAGTTTCTCATATCATTAGGAAGTCTGTAGTTAAAAGTAGGATTTTCGTGTATTAAATGAATATCACTTGCGACATAAACCTTTTCTTTAAAGAGAGCCAAGTAAAAAAAGAGCGAATTCTGGTGTAGATCGAATTCGCTCTTTTTTCTTATAATGAGACTGTTTCTAAATGTGAAGATAATACATTTTGCAATGTGCTAAGCTCCTCGGCGTTTAATGGAATCATTGGTAGGCGTACACCACCTACAGGAATTCCTTTTAAATTTAAAGCAGTTTTTACAGGTGTCGGGTTTGGTGCAGCAAATAATGCCTTCATAATCGGTAATAACGTGCGGTGATCACTAGCAGCCTCTTTTATATTGCCACTGTTGAATTTTGCAATCATCGCTTGCATTTCGTTTCCGATAACATGAGATGCTACGGAAATGACACCTGCACCTCCAATCGATAGTACTGGAATTGTTAACCCATCGTCGCCGCTATAGAGGGAAAAGTCTTCGCGTGTATTGCTGATGATTTCAGCCATTGTATCTAAGTTGCCGCTAGCTTCCTTTATCGATACGATATTAGGTATTTGAGACAGGCGGATTACTGTATCAACCGTCATATTGACTACACTACGACCTGGAATATTGTATAGCATAATCGGCAGGGATGTAGCTGCTGCAATTGCTTTGAAATGCTGGTACATGCCTTCTTGTGATGGCTTGTTGTAATAAGGAACAACTAGCATAATACCATCGACACCTGCATCAGTTGCACGTTTTGTTAGCTCGATGGACGCTTTTGTATTATACGAGCCAGTTCCAGCAATTACAGGAACTCTTCCATTCACAACCTCCACAGTAAATTTAAACAATTGAACTTTTTCTTCCTCCGTTAATGTCGGAGACTCTCCAGTTGTACCAGATACAACTAATCCTTCTGTTCCATTATCGATTAAGTAATTTATTAAGTTTCGTGTAGCTGGAAAGTCAATCTCTTCGTTATGATCAAAAGGAGTCACCATTGCCGTTAATATTTGTCCAAAATTCATAACTTCTCCACATCCTATAATTTATTATTAAAAATTCAGGGAGAAGGGCATTTTTCAGTAGACGCAAAAAAGCAACAACGAGGGCTCGTTGCTGCAATAGAAATAAAGTAATATTTCTGTGCGTAAGATAGCCCTCCATATAGTCTCCTATATGACAATCCAGTGTTTGTTCAACAACAGAACCAGCTTCAAGAAAAATGAGATTCTTTCAACTTCGGCAAATTCCCCTTTCCACAAATGTCACAGGATCTCATTCTCCTCCAAAAGTGTACTGATGGTTTTTGCGCCTCTATCCTTACTTCAAATGTATTTGAAATAAGAGAATATTTAATTACTAAAATAATACATGGTTTTTCCTACTATTGCAACAGATTACATGTAAAATAAATATAAAGCTATTAGAGGTAAGTTCTAATAATAAGTTTCTCACGAAATAACCATACTATACTAGAGGTGAAAAGGATGTATAAATTATTGTCTCATAATGATTTAGATGGCGTCGGATGTGGCATCTTAGCAAAGCTTGCTTTTGGTGAGCAAGTGAAGGTGCGCTATAATTCGATTTCTTCACTTAATCGAGAGATTGAATATTTTTTAGAAAATGATGAGCCGGATACGTTTTTATTTATAACGGATTTGACTCCAAACGAAGAGAATGAAAAAAAGTTAAATGATTTTTACAATGCAAAAGGAAAGCTCCAATTAATTGACCATCACAAATCTGCTCTCCATTTTAATGATTATGACTGGGGTTATATTTCAGTAGAAAACTCTGAAGGAAAATTAACCTCCGCTACTTCATTATTATATGAATATCTTGTTAATAATGAACTGTTGAAACCAACTGCTGCGCTTTCGGAGTTTGTAGAGTTAGTTAGACAGTATGATACATGGGAATGGGAGAAGAACGGAAACAAGCGTGCCCATTCACTAAATTCCCTTTTCTATTTAATAGCTATAGAAGAATTTGAAGAAAAGATGTTAGAGCGTCTCCGTACTAGTGAGACCTTCAATTTTGATGAATTTGAAAAGAAAATATTACTTATGGAAGAAGACAAGATTGACCGCTATATTCGCAGAAAGAAAAAAGAGATTGTCCAGGCGAAAGTAGGAGAACATTTAGCTGGTGTTGTATATGCAGAAACGTATCATTCAGAGCTTGGCAATGAACTAGGTAAAGAAAATCCGCATCTCGACTATATAGCAATTGTAATTATGGGAGGGAAAAGAATCTCTCTTCGTACAATTTATGACCATATCGATGTATCTAAAATTGCTGGACAGTTTGGCGGTGGGGGGCATCAAAAAGCATCTGGCTGTAATTTAACAGAGGAAGCCTATAAGTTATTTGTTTTGGACACATTCCACCTGTCACCGATTTTGGAAGATGCAAAAAGAAATCAATATAATTTGAAACAATCATCCTTTGGTTCGTTTTATAAAAATAGAAATAATGAAACGTTCATCTTATATTCTAAAAATGGGGTCGATTGGATTCTGGAAAAAGATAAAGTAGCAATCGAAAAAACCTTTACTAGCTTTGAAGAAGGGGAGCGTTTCTTAAAGCGGAACTACGAGGCAGCTTTAGTTAGAGACGAACTTTTCGTCGATTACTTAATGAGTGAAGTGAAAAAAAGAGAGAACTCCTGATACGGAGAATTTTAGGCGGACATAAAATGTATATTGCTTAAGTTACTTTCGCTCAGTCATTGAATACTCGCTTTCAGAAAGTTGATACTCTCGGAAGGACCTTGCTACTCGTCTTCAAGGTAACTTTACTCGCTCTTCACCTTGATTTATTTACGTAACTGAATATTTATCCAAATGACACTCCTTCTAATGAAACTGGAAAATTGAATATAAATTGAATGATAAGGTATCATTAAGCCGAGAGACTTATTTAGAAAATAATAAGACTGCAGAATTGAAGGAGGCAAATCATATGGAAATTGGAATAACAACGTTTGTTGAAACAACTCCGGATGTAAAAACGGGTAAAATAATTAGCCATGCAGAGCGTATTCGAGAGGTTATAGAAGAGATTGTATTAGCGGACCAGGTAGGCTTGGATGTATTTGGGGTGGGAGAGCATCATCGAAAGGATTATGCCGCTTCTGCACCAGCAGTTCTTTTAGCTGCAGCTGCTTCACGGACGAAGCAAATTAGACTCACAAGCGCCGTTACAGTACTTTCTTCGGATGACCCAGTGCGAGTATTTGAGGAATTTTCTACATTAGATGCTATTTCCAATGGTCGTGCAGAAATAATGGCTGGACGTGGTTCCTTTATCGAATCCTTCCCTCTTTTTGGATATGATTTAAAAGACTATGATGAATTATATGATGAGAAGCTCGATTTGCTATTGAAAATACGTGAGTCTGAAATGGTCACATGGAGTGGTAAGCATCGTGCTGCTATTCAGAATCGTGGAGTTTATCCACGTCCTGAACAAAATCCGCTACCAGTTTGGATCGCTAGTGGTGGTACTCCGCAATCAGTTGCTCGCGCCGGTTTCCTAGGATTACCACTAGTTTTGGCGATTATTGGTGGAAGTCCACTACAGTTTGAGCCACTCGTGAAGCTTTATAAAAAAGCGGCTACTCAAGCCGGACATGATGTATCGAAGTTAACAGTTGCATCACACTCTCATGGCTTTGTTGCAGAAACTACAGACATTGCTGTAGATAAATTTTTCGCACCTACACAGCAAGCGATGAATGTTTTAGGAAGAGAACGTGGTTGGGGTCCGTATACACGTTCTACCTTCGATGCTGCACGTAGCTTAGAAGGCGCTTTATATGTAGGAGATGTAGAAACAGTTGCAGAAAAAATTATTTTCCTTCGTAAAAATGTTGGAATCACACGCTTCATGCTTCATGTGCCAGTTGGGTCAATGCCCCATGAAGATGTGATGAAGGCAATCGAATTGCTAGGTAAAGAAGTTGCGCCGATTGTTCGTACAGAAGTAGATAGATGGGAAGCAGCTGGTGAAAGTAATTAATTTATTTCGTCTGTAATAAACATATAAGGAGAAATAAGAAGGGAACGGGTATCGTTCTCTTTTTTCATCTCGAGCAATAAAAAAGAAGTGAAGGTGAGTAATGGTATGAACGGGAAATTAATCATCCATGCCGATGAATGCTACCAAAAAGCAGAGGAGAAGGCTAATCATTATTTCCAATCACTTTATGCACAAGTTCAGCAAAAAGCATATGTGCCAACTTTAATGGAGGATATACACTTATGGAAACATAACCATATCCGTCATTATTCTTTGTTTCCAAAAAGAAAAGAAAAAGCTAATGCTGGTAGTTACCACAATTATATAAAGTGGCTCAATTATACAGGGAAATTAGATAATTATTTGAATCGAAGCATTTCTTATATTTTTATGCGAGATTTAGGGAAAGCATTGAACTCTCCAGAAACGGAGAGGCGGATTCGAAATGTAGTAGAAAATTTGAAAACGCATCTTCTATCTTCAACAGATAATCGAAAGAATGATGCTGAGATGTTCAGTATGCCAGCCTTGTACCGGCTTGCTCAAAGGGAAGGACTAGAGTCGACTTTCATATGGCTGATAAATAAGCTAAAGAACGTATCGGCAAATATTCCGAGCGAGATGGATGCAGAACACGCCAAGCGAAAGCTTATTAAAATTATTGCAGGTGTAATTATGCAAGAGGTAGAAGAGATGACTGAGGGAATTTCTCCAGAAGAGCGTCAGGAGCGGCTCAAAAAGGCGATTAGACTCGGGTATTCCTATGGATTGACCTATCCTTTTATCGATGATTTGCTAGATGCAAAAATTTTATCCGATGAAGAAGAAAAACAATACGCGCAATTGATACGCAGCACCCTTACTACAGGAGTTGTGCCTACATTAGATGATTGGACAGGGAAAAATGCAGAGCTAATCGGTTATATTCACTCAGAACTCAGAGAAGCCTTTGAATATATTAAAGCCCATCAACTACCAGAGACAAGAAATGGTTTTTTCGAACAATCCTATGTATTTTTTAATTCTCAAGAAATAGATCGTAAAAAAGATTTAGCTAATGCAAACTATACAAATGAAGAGCTTTATATACCAGTAATTTTAAAATCCGCATCTTCACGATTGATTGTCCGTTCTGTAATTGGTGCTCCAGAGGATGAGGGATTCGACAGCCGAACATTTTTTTATGGCATTTACAATCAACTTGCAGATGATTTTGCGGATATGTTTGATGATTTGAAGGACGGTGCAGTAACACCCTATACATACTACTTGAAGCATCACGATAAACGGCCAGATCTTATCAATCCATTTGAATTGTACTGGACGGTAATCTCCAATTTAATTCATCAGGTTTATCATTCCGATAAAATGACACGTGAAGTAATTTTAGACCGGGCTATAAACGGATTAAAACGCTATAGGGAGCGAGCAGGTAAGGAAAAGTACAAAGAAGTAATGGAACTTTTTGCTTTTGGAAATTCAAAATTCAATAAACTAATTCAACAAATGGTACGAAAAGCGGATGATGTAGATTTTTTCGACAAGCTACTGCGAGATCATATGATTGCAAGTTTGAAAAACGACAGACGAGGTCAGGAAGAATTTATCGATAAGGCCAAGACAATACGTAGTGAGATTAATAAGATACTGAATATCCCTAAAACGAATGCGATGAACGATTCCATAATAGATGCTGCAAACTACAGTCTTGCAGGAGAAGGAAAGCGATTACGACCGATCGTCACTTGGTTTATGGGAGTAAACGCATATGGTTTAACCCCTTCGACACTTGAGGCCCTTTTAAAATCATTAGAATATATGCATACTGCCTCTCTCATTTTTGATGATCTTCCATCCCAAGACAATGCAACATTACGTAGAGGTCGTGCAACACTCCATGAGGTTTATAATGTCTCCATCGCTGAGTTAACTGGTCTTTTCCTCACACAGAAGGCTATTTGGGAGCAAACTACTTTGGAGCAGTTCGATTCGAAAAAGGTGCTTAAGCTTATCCAATATTCCGCTCAAGTGATTGCTGATATGTGCAGAGGTCAAGCAATGGATTTAGATTCAAAAGGGCAGCAATTGACTTTAGAACAATTAAATAATATGTCCTTTTACAAAACTGGACTTGGTTTTGAAGCATCTATTTTAATGCCAGCAATTCTCGCAAATACTAGTAAATTAGAAATAGAAGCATTGAAAAAATTTGCCCGTCATGCTGGTATTGCATTTCAGATTAAGGATGACCTTTTAGATGTGGAAGGCGATGTAGCCTTACTAGGAAAAACGATTGGTAAGGATATAGAAAATAACAGCTCTACTTTTGTTTCTATTTTAGGGGTTGAGGAAGCCAAAAAAGAAATGTGGGAGAATTACTGTGTTGCGATGGAATCTTTACAGAATGTACCACGGGATACCAATTTCTTGAAACACTTTTTGGATTATACAATCAATCGCGATAAATGAAATGTTATGGAAGAGACTACCCCTAAAAGTTATGATTGAATGACTTTTAGGGGTAGTCTCTTTTGGGAATTCTGCTGCATTTCGGCGTTAAGGCCGTATGGAAACCGAGGTTCCTATTGGAACTAAGCCAGATAACTCCTCCACATCTTTATTGTGCATGCGAATACAGCCATGTGATACGGCTTTACCTATGGAACTAGGATCGTTCGTGCCGTGAATCCCGTAATGTTCTTTTGATAGACTCATCCACATTGTGCCGAAAGGTCCACCGGGATTAGGGACTTTATTGATAATGATAAAATCCCCTACAGGCGTATTGAACAAAATTCTTCCAATAGCTATTGGGTACTGCTTTTGTAAAAGACCGTTTTTTCGTAATCGCAACCGACGATTGTTTATGGATATTTCTATTTGATAAGGAAGCGTATTCGGATCTGGATAGCCTGGGATCACAATGGATTGACCAATAAAAAGTACATGCGGATTTATAGATGGGTTAGCGGATATAATTTGGGAAAGGGGTGTACGGTAGTCTCTAGCTATTTGACTCAGTGTTTCTCCTTGTTGAACTGTATGAATCAGTGTAAACACCTCCGTTCTAGTACATTATATGCTACTTTTTAAAAATGCTTCATCAGGTAGAATAAGGGCATAGTTTCATGAATAGAATCTCTTATAACAGAATTCTAAAGGTGGAATGAGATTGAAGATATTATTTATATTTCTATTATTCATAGTCTATTTCGCATTATCACTTTCACTGGAAAGCACCAAAGCAATAGGTTTCTATTTACTTATTTCATTAGGATTATTTTTTTGGGGAGTTTTGGAGTGGCAACGTTTGATTAATGGAAGAAACTCGGAAAACAGAAGGAGATTTGAGGAACTGCTCGCCGAAATTCCCCATACGGAAAGTCTTAGTTCGGACAACTTGTTAAATGTAATGCTTATAGATGATGTGAATAGTATTTTTTATCTTCTCCAAAGAGATTCCCTTGCACAAGATTTTAATATAGCAGCTATTCCTTTTTCTCAAGTGCTCGAAGTTGCGATCATGGAAGACGAGCGAGTTCTAAACTTATATCCCAAAGACGGTATATTGGAAAGTAAGCTAGAAAGTGAGGAAGAAATAGAGGATGATGAAGATTCTGATGACGAAGAAGAGGCAGAGGCAGAGGACGAATTTATAGAAGCATTGAGTTTGAAAATAGTAGTAGACGATTTAGCTAATCCTATTTTAGAATATCCTTTTATACAGAATGAACAGGTCCTGGTCCTAGATTCGGAAGAATATTCAGAAGCAATTTTAAGCTGCAACGAATGGTATCAAAAAATCTGTATTATTATTAAACGCTATGAACATGGCAAAGTGCTCGTTAGACAGTGGCACTAGGTAATAGGCAATATGCCAAGCTAAGCATTGAAAGTACTTAGTTTGGCACTATTTTTGTCATGGCGTACTTGTTCCAGTACCACTAGTAGGAAATAATTTCTTTTCCTTGGATTGCTCCTGGAGAATCGTAAGTAATATTTTCTGGATTACTTTTGACTCGGGTGTTTCATTCAAATGAAATGCTAGATTACATTCTTCCAATGGGTCCCTTGTAACATTATATAATTCATACTGATCATCGACTGGAGCTTGCTTAGTAGTCGTTATACAAATGGCAACTTCCTTAGTATCTGTCACTGGATGTGACTCTTTTTGTTCGGTTACTTCATCATCAATACCTGGATTACTCCAAAACTGAGCATTATCAAAGTAACGAGTAAGCTTCCAAATCTCATCCGCTTTTTCTTTCCCGGTTGGAAGCTTCAAAATTACGGTTTCTAAGTGATTTGGCTGGATAACTGATTCATAAGGTTTTCCCGTTACAGAAAACTGCTTCATGCCTTTCGTCACTTCATCATCCGTCATAAAATAAATAGGTTCGTTTGCTCGTGGGAATTTGCTATTGCCTTTTAGCAAGGCGGAGAGATCTCGTCCTACCAATGGATGCACTTCGCTGTGTCTTTTTTTGAGTTCATTTTGAGCATCGACTGTATTGATATTTGCAAGAGCTAAAAGAGTAGGAATTATATCTAAATGACTTGTAATCATGTCCGTTTCCATTGCAGTAGAAAACTTTGGGCTATGAATAATTAACGGGACATGCAAGGATTCTTCGTAAGCATTATGCCATTTTTGAAATAATCCACCATGCGCGCCGACTAGGCTTCCATGATCTGCGGTAAAAACGATAATCGTATCCTTATAAAAGACAGATGATTTAAGAGCCTGAAAAACTTTATACATTTCATCGTCTACTTTCTTTTGAAGCGAATAATAGAGCTGTCGATAAAGGAGGGAATCGAATGTCGGCTGAAGTGCCTGCTGGTAGATATCCCGATAACTGAGCTGAGCAGAAGGTTTAGTAAGTAAATTTTCATTTGCGGTAGGAGCAGGTGGAACGAAAGGAAGGATAGGATCAATCTCAAAATTAAACATAGGATTGAAACGAGTAAATAGACCAAGAAGCGTAATATCATGTGGATTTACAAAAGAGGAAACAATGAGCCATGGCGATTCATCAGCTAATTGTGCCTTTTTTTCAAGCGAATGAATTAAATCCACGACATCCTTCGCATAAAATTCATCTCTCCCACTTACCCCTACACCTGCAGAAGACCCCGAATTTCGTGGATTAGACCCATGCGGTTCCGGACCAATCCAACCATCGAAACCAAAATTATTCAATCGATTGGCATGTTCATAAAGTTGCTCTTGCGCACGATTTGGGACACCAGTTTTCGGATGATAGCTTGGGAGAGCATTATGAGTACCAGGTATTAGAATATCCTCATCGGATAGATGCCATTTTCCTTTCCAGTAAGTTTGATACCCGGCAGTGCGAAAGTATTCGCCTAAAGTAGGTACCGTGCTAGGATCTAACCAAAATACATCCGGATCAGATGCGCCTTTGGCAACTCCAGTTGTTTGCGTCACCCCATGAAGTGATGGATACTGACCGGTAAATAGGGTTGCTCTACTCGGTGCACAAGCTGTGCTTCCAATATAATGATTTAAAAATGTCATTCCTTTATTTCTTAGCAGCGCTTGTGTTTTTAAACTTTTCATTCGCCACTCTTTTAAAGCGTCGGTTTCATAAACAGTTGGAAATCTTTCTTCATCTACAATGATAAAAAGAATATTTGGTCTGTCCAATTTCATAACCCCTTCATTTTTTTACCTTCATTTATTGTATGAAAAAGTGATAGGGCGAAATGGATATTTAGTCTAGAGCTGTCCAAATATAAACCAAAAGAAACAACATATTATTTATGGAACTCTTATTAGTAATGACCTATAAATTACATTTAGAGCTGGACATCTACTAATTGCTAAAGGATGTCCTTTTATTTCGATATAAAAAGCTAGGACTATGTAACGTACTTGGTTTTCATTATATTTATGTAAAATATTATATCCATTCCTATATGTCTTTTGTATAATAGTGAATAGTCAGAAATTTAATAGAGGTGTAGAGCAATTATGATCTTATATGATTCAAGAATAACAATAAAGGACCGCATCCAAAAGGCTGTATATAATTCTATACATAAACAAGTAATGTTAGTAATTTCAGCTAAATACGAAAATTATCCGTTTATGCCGGTGCCGTGTCATGATTAATTTTCCAGATCTATTTAATCAAGTAATCATGGTGCTTTGCCTCATCCTAATTTACCAACTTTTTTTTAATGAGAGAGAGTTGCAACGCAGAAAAATGTCCTCCAAGTTGTTACTTTTACTACTAATCATGCTTTTCCTAACGGTGACTTTCCCTATCGAAATAGAAGGGGATATTCACTATGATTTTAGGCTTATACCTATCATTATTTCTTTTATTTATATAGGAGTGCTGCCAGGTTTGCTTCTTACGGCTGTTTTAGTTTTTTACAGGGTATACCTCGGTGGGGTAGGAATCTATAGTAATTTATTTGATATCATTGTAATTTCACTTATCGCGATACTATTGGTTTTTCTCACGAAAAGATATAAATTATATACCTTAAGGAGTAAAGCCTTTGTTGTTAGCTTTGTTTTTTTGGTATCATCCATAAATAAAATAGTATATTTGTATATAAACCAACATTTGGAACAAATACCTTTAATGATTTTCTATTTTATAGGTGCTTGGATCAGTTTGTTGTTGGTGGTTTATATAATAGATTATGTGGACCAACATTTACAGATTCAGTTGGAACTCCAGCAGGCTGATAAATTGAATGTAATAAGTCAATTATCAGCTTCCGTAGCACATGAGATAAGAAACCCTATGACTACTGTCCAAGGATTTTTGCAGCTGATGAGTAGTGATCCTCAATTACAACAAAATTATAAGAACTATATCGACATATCACTCAAAGAATTAAACGATGCCCAATCTATCATTAATGATTACTTATCGTTAGCCAAGCCGCATACAGAAGGATTCTGCAACATTAACCTTTCAACTGAAGTAAAGAATGTCGTTAGTCTCATTAATTCATACACGAATATAAAGAATATACGCATTGAATCTTCCATTCAGGATTCGTTATATATGAACGGAAATAAGGTCGAACTAAAACAAATTTTGGTAAACATTATGAAAAACGGAATTGAGGCAATGGAAGAAAACGGACTACTTACTATCCGCTTATATTCGAAGCTTGAAGAAATTTTTATAGAAATAACTGATACAGGAAGTGGGATGACAAAAGAACAGGTCCAAAAGATGGGTACACCATTTTACTCCACCAAGGAAAAAGGAACTGGAGTTGGATTAACCATTTCATATCAGCTAATTCATGCGATGAAAGGAAAAGTGGAAATTGATAGTGAATGTGGGGTAGGAACTAAGTTTACCATTCGCTTCCCTTGTTAGTTTATTGATAGCAATTCAAACACTTAATGCTCTTCCGTTTTTATATCTTGACCTCGAGATAATAAATCCATACACTTAACTAAACTAAGTCGAGTAGAAAAGGATGATGAGAATTGGAAGAGACAAAGAAACAGGTCCCAACCGAAGTGGATGAAAAAGGTAAATTTATTCGTCAAAAAAATCGTTTTGCAACACCTTTTGGAAGTGACAGTGGAGAACTTTCAGTAGAAGCTGGAAAATATCGTTTGCTATGGGCTGCTGTTTGTCCTTGGGCACATCGCTCTGTCATTGTGCGAAGCGTGCTTGGGCTAGAGGAAGTTATTAGCTTAGGAACTGCTAGTCCGATGCGTCCAAATATTGATCGAGTAGATTGGGAATTTTCTTTGGATGAAAATGGAGTAGACCCTGTGTTAGGTATTAAATATATAAGTGAAGTATATCTCCAAGCGGATGCTACATATGAGGGAAGACCAACAGTCCCTGTCATCGTTGATGTGAAAGAGAAAAAAGCAGTTAACAATGATTATTTTCGATTAACGAATCATCTAGAAACTGCATGGAAGCCATTTCATAAAGAAAATGCGCCAGATTTATATCCTGAGCATTTACGAGAAGAGATTGATGCTTTAAGTGAAGTTATTTTCCATGAAGTGAATAATGGTGTATACAAATGTGGGTTCGCCCGTTCTCAGGAGGCATACGAAGAGGCATATGATGTTTTATTTGCACGTTTGGATGAATTAGAAAAACGTCTATCTACACAACGTTTCTTGTTTGGAGACTATATTACAGATTCAGATGTTCGTCTGTACGCAACACTTGTACGCTTCGATGTTGCATACTACGCAGCTTTCAAAACAAATCGCAATCGCATTGTAGATTTCCCTAATTTATGGGGCTACTTACGCGACTTATATCAAACACCCGGCTTCGGTGATACAACAGACTTTAATGCGATTAAAATACACTATCATTTATCAAACCATATTGCCAGTGACGATCAAAAAGGCCCAAATAATATTCTACCAAAAGGTCCAGATACGTCCATCTTCCATTCAAAACATAATCGTGAAGCTTTGAGTGGTAAGAAAGAGAAATTTCTTATTTAAGGGGATGTAAATTTTGATCATACGCGATTCGAAAGAAGAAGAATTAGCATTTATACGTGAAATGAGATTACAGGCATACGAGGAGCATGCTTCCAAAATACCGGAGGCACATTGGAATACACTCAAACAATCGATATTATCAGATGCTGATTCAAAACCTGGTATTGAACGAATGGTAGCAGAAATTGATGGAGAAATTGTCGGAAGTGTTGCCTTGTTTGCACCAGATAAGCAAGTATATGCAGGTATGTTAGACGAAGAACTGGATTACCCGGAACTACGTATGCTCGCAATATCCTCGAAGGCAAGAGGAAAAGGTGTAGCTACAGCACTTATCAATGAATGCATAAAGCGCTCAAAAGAAAAAGGGTTCACTGAGATGGGTCTCCATACTGCTGATTTTATGGAAAATGCCATGAAGTTATATTCGCATCTTGGCTTTGAACGCCTTCCGCAATTTGATTTTGAACCAGCAAATGATGGCATTATCGTAAAAGCATTCCGTATCACGTTCTAATTAAAAAGTAACCTAGTTTTAAACAGTCTATCCTGTTTTAGAGCTAGGTTATTTTTATGAAGGACTATGTCAAAGCGCAAGGTGATTTTTTTCTGTCTTTTTAACTATGATTTTTCATAAAGAAATTTAGCCTAAGTAACTATCTAACTCCTTTTTCTGAAGCAAGTGATGACGAAAATGCATTTCAACCAACTCGTACCATTCCTTTCCATTCAGCCAACCGAACCCACCATGTTCCACTTTATTATTAGGATTAATATAATCCACTTTTGATTTCATATGACTCATTCTATGAATTAACAGTTCCATCCTACTAATTAGAAATCCCTTGCTATCCGAATTATTTGGTGGAGAATTTAGTTCATCTGGCAATCTTATTTTTATAGGTGGAAACCCACCGTTTTTATATAATTGCTCTCCAAACTGGGTTTTCCCAAAGGGGTGTTCTTCGTTTAATGCAGCACATATTTCCAAATTATCAAGATACTCATGAGCAACAACAATTAAATGATCATACATTTGTCCAATAGACCAAACCCCCTCATCCGAATTATATCTGAGCTGTTCCAATGAATAATTGTAAAGATCGCTTTTGAAGGTAACGAGTAGTTCGTTGTCACGCATTTTAAATTCCTCCTTTAAAAATAAATCTGAATTTTTAGTTTTCTAGTTTAGGAATGATTATAGCAGAGCCTATATTAATATTGCTATTTAAATAGTTCAAACATAAAATGAGTGAAAGGATTGAATGTGAGGGAGGATAAAATTATGATAAGTGATTTAGATTTGAAGCACCTACAACATTGTATTGAATTAGCAAAAACGGCACTGGAGAAAGGTGATGAGCCATTTGGTTCAGTACTTGTCTCACCTAACGGAGAGGTGCTTGCAGAAGACCATAACAGAGTTGCAGGTGGTGACCATACTCAACACCCAGAATTTGCTTTGGCGCGTTGGGCAGCCAATAACATGACACCAGAAGACAGAAGTAAGGCGACAGTATATACCTCTGGCGAACATTGCCCCATGTGCGCTGCTGCCCATGGTTGGGTTGGTTTAGGTAGAATCGTTTATGCCAGTTCGTCTGAACAATTAGCACAATGGTTGAGTGAATTGAAGGTATCTCCATCACGCGTACGTAATCTTCCCATTCATGAAGTAATTCGGGATACCACAATCGATGGTCCTGTTCCTGAACTAGCGGAGCAAGTTCGTCAACTTCACCATCAGTTTTACGCAAAGGGACGTTGAGGAGCTACGTGCCAGTGAAAACATTTAAGATGGAAGAACTTTTAAAGTACGTGAGTATGGCAGATTCTCAAGTTTTGGCACTTTGTATGATCGATATCGACTATTTCAAACGCTATATTGATTTTCATGGACAGTTGGAAGGCGATCGTTGTTTCGTACTAGTGGCCGATTGCTTGGGAACAGTTATGGGTAATCACAAAGGATTTTTAAGTTATTTTTCTGGAGATAAATTTATATGCTTATTAACAGATATTGAGGCAGAGGACCTTGCTCAATTTGCAGAGAATTTGAGAGAGGCTGTGGAAAATCTGAATTTTAAGTTTTGTTGGCAGCAGCATTCCTTTCAGGTGACTATCAGCGTGGGTGGCGTTCATGGTCTAGTAAGTCAATTTAAGGATAAGGAAGAAATACTTTCTGTAGCAGATGAGGAGTTATATAAAGCAAAGTCGACTGGACGTAATAACGTGAAAATAAAATTCAAATGATAAAAGCTACTAGATAAATCAGGTAGCTTTTTTATCTCTACTTTTTGTAGAGGAAATTCATAATCTTTAGCCGAATATTAATAGAATAGAGTCAAGGAGGGAGGGGGAAAATTGGAATCTGCATTCGAAATGTTTTCGGCAGTACATATAAGTTCAATGATTACTTTATGCTTACTAATCCTTCTGTTATTTATCTGTAGAAATAGGTGGTCAATTCAACAAAAGAAAGTCCAATTCATTGAACGTTTCTTCGCTCTTACTTTATTCATAATGGACGGTTATTATTATATATGGCTTGTTCAAACAGGAAGATGGGACTTTGGCAACTCTTTACCACTTGAACTATGTAGTATTAGTTTGATAGTATGCATTGTTTTACTGTGGACTGGGAGCAAGAGGCTATATCCATTTGTTTTTTACGCTGGTATTGGGGGAGCTATTCAGGCAGTTGCCACTCCAGTCTTGGATCTTAACTTTCCGCATTTTAGGTTCTTCCATTTCTTCTACACGCATTTTGGCATCATCTTAACTGCTCTTTATTTTACTTGGGTGAAAGGTTACAGACCTACCTTCAAAGGGGTTGTTCAGACGATGATTACATTAAATGTATTGTTGCCATTCCTATTTGCTATAAACATTTTAGTTAAAGGCAATTATATGTTTTTACAGGAAAAGCCTAGAGGTGGAAGCTTGCTGGATTTTTTAGGTCCTTATCCATGGTATATTCTATCCCTAGAGTTAGTTGCGTTCGTTGTATTTTGCTGTTTATGGCTTTTATTTAAGACGAAGAAGCATAAGGAGACTGCTACCTATGACATTACATGATCCTACAAGTCTTTCAGATTGGCTATCTCCCCATTCAATCGAATGGTATCAACAGCTTTCTGAGTTACAGCGAATTTATACATATACTTGGAATACTACACCTAGTAAGCCTAATGGAGAATCTATATTTGATGAAGAAGTGAGGGATATGGCTAAAGATAGAAAAGTTTTAGACGTTGGTTGTGGACATGGAGAATTTACTTTTCATTGTAGTTCAATTGCAAAAGAGATAATAGGGTTCGATGTAACAGAGAATTTTTTAGAAATTGCAAAAGCCCATAAAAAAGCAAATCTCTCATTTGTAGTTGGAAATACAAAGCAAGGATTACCTTTTGAAAAAGGTGAATTCGATAGTGCATATATTCGAAAAGGACCAACCTCTGCCTATCCTTCTCTTACAGAAATAGTTCAAAAGGGTGGAACAATTCTTGGTCTTCATCCAGGGGATGAATCTGGGAAGGAACTGCCTCAACTTTTCCCAAATTTGTTTGAGGAATCTTCAGGTACACCAATATTAGATAAAATAAATGGTCAATTGGAAATAAGTAATTTCACTTCTGCTGAGCTCGAGCATATAGCAAGTACAGAATATCTGCATTCTCCTTTAGATGTATTAAAATTACGCTGTTTTGGTCAAACTGCTCAAGTTTTTGAGAGGCTTAAGGAAGAAAATTTAGTGGAAATTACAAGAATATTTGATGAAAATAGAACCGAGCAAGGCTTAGCTATAACTTTTTCTCGCTATATCGTTCGTTTAACCAACTAAACGAAAGGATTGTTTTGTTGGATCAGATCTATTTTGTCCATCAGTATATTGCCATAAAAAAGAGCTTGGAAATATATCTCCAAACTCATGTATCTTACTATCCATTTTTACTAAAGCACCCATTGAAGAAGAACGGAAATATGTCAATTAATATTTCGTAAAAACTAATTTACTTTTAAATTAATTAGTTCTTCATATTCACCTGTAATAGTACGCCATTTGATTTCAACAGTAGCGTCGTTTAACGATAAAATTGCTTGATCTTTAGTAGCTGGAGGATTATTTCCTCCGCCCGTCTCAAAGGATATTGCAGTTTGTTCTTCTTGAGGTTCAACTTCTCCAGTACGCCCGCCTTCGTCAGTAACAACCGAATAAGTGACATATAGGAGTTCCTCATCCCCTGTATATTCAATTCCTCCTCTATCGGAGAGATGGGTATCGGTCATTTCGTATATTAGTTGTGCATTCCATAAGTCTCCTTCACCAGTGGCTTTAATAGTTTCTTGATTTGAACAAGCTGTAAGTAAAATCATTGTAAATAGTAAAATAAGTATATTTCTCAACATTACCCCCCCTCAAATCCGGATTAAATTGCCCCAATGTAATGACTATTTCGACAATTGTATAAAAATACCTCTTATTAAAACTAAACTGCTCCTTTAGTTGAATAAGATACTACAATGTTTTTTAAGCAAAATTATTGAATAAACGTAATAATGTTATACATTGAATATATTTCTTATCCAACAAAACAGTTGTTTAAGTTGAAAATGAAAAGAGAGCTGATACTAATTCAAATTGAATAACTCCGAAATCATTTCAGCACTTCCGGGTGAAAACATAAATATTGATAACAAAATACATAATAGACCTACGAATATTAAGCTAAATTTTTTATTGCCAAGTAGCCCCTTAACTACTAAAAATAATCCAAGGAATAATATTAAGAAATACCAAAAGCCCAAGATCTCACCCCTTCGCTTAACTAAATATTATGACGTTACCGTTCACTAAAAGTTCTGACTCTTTACTTTAAATTAAATGAAAGGATTCTCGATACTAGTAAACTGCACCTTTAGCGCAATCCTCATTAGCATTATTAGCTTCGGAATAAATTCTTTTAAGCTTTTTCTTTCAGAACTAATATGCATTGAAAAAATTTAGAAAAATCCAAACTTTTGTAATTTGGTTATCGTTTAATATATAACGAAAGGAGTTGTGGTTTTGCTAAATATTCATGACTTAAAAGAGCTAATGCTTCAATATACAGAACCATTATTACGTTTGGCTTATTACTACGTGAAGGATCTCCAAGCGGCAGAGGACATTGTACAAGAAGTATTCATTAAGTTTTATCATAATAAGAATTATTATGAAGACCGCGGAGAGTTAAAAGCTTATTTAACAAAAATGACTGTTAATAAAAGCAAGGATTATTTAAAAAGCTGGGCATATAGAAAAGTACAACTACAAAATAAATTGTTTCCACCAGCAGGTAAAAGAAATGCAGATGAATTAGTTAGAAAAGACGAGCAAGCAATAATTGGTGAAGCAATTATTGAGTTGCCCTTAAAACAACGAGAAGTTCTTATTTACTTTTATTTTAATGAGATGACTATTACGGAGGTTGCTCATATTTTATCTATTCCAGAAAGTACAGTAAAAACTCGATTGAGACGAGGTAAAGAACTATTAAGAAATCAACTGAAAGGAATAGAATGGGAGGTACTTTTAAATGAATAACTATATTCCTAATGAGGTGAAAGATTTAAGAACTAGTAAACAACGTGTAATGCAAAATGTAGTGGATGAGATAGAAAATACTTCAAGGAGATCCAAATATAAATGGAGATATGTAGTTATTACTGCAGTTTTAACAATAAGCACAATACTATTTGTCTTTAACGAAATATTTATAGAAAATGAACAACAGTCTGCAACCGAAATGCAACTGGATTTTACCAAACCTTCAATCTCCGAAGATCAAGGTTTATTATATCTTCATGGTGTAACGTTAGGTGACTCACAATCAAAAGTAATAGAACGCTTGGGTGTAAATTATACAGTTGATGATTTTGAGGATGGCAGTGGGGCAGATTTCATATTGGATTATGGAGACATCGCGAGATTCTATTTTTATCAAGACAAATTAGATTCAATAATATTTATGAAAGTAGATAAAACTTACTTTGACAAATTATTTAATGATTACAAAGGATTTAAATTTCTTACTCCGACAACTGGAAATGACCGTTATTTCTACTCGAAAGAAACTGGTCAGCTATTAAAGGCTACAATCGTTCCTGACGGAAATCTCTACTTATATCTAATGCGTGGTGAAAAGGATCTTTTGAAAAATCCAGACTTTCCAAAAATAGAACAGATTTTAAATTAGTTGTGATCATAAGATGGCTAACTCATGTTCAGTTAAAATGGGATGAAAGCGGATGAGGAGCTGTCTAAATCAAAATCGACTGGATGTAACAATGTGAAAATTAAATTCAAATAATGAAAAACATTGGGGTGAAAAGTACCCCAATGTTTTCTGAGAGTCGGATTAAGGGCTATTGTAGCAGATTTAAGGGCTATAGAGATAGATTTACGGGCTATATCGAAGACTTTATGGGCGATATCGCCATTTATGAATGCAAAACCTTGGGTTATGGGCTATCTTTTCAATTGTATGGGCTAACATCTTTTAATTGCGTAGCAACGGCATAGAGCAGCATCGGAACGATCCACCTGATTTAATGATTTCTGAGAAATCGACCTCCAGCACTTGATATCCATGTTGTCGCAACTGCTCATTAACGTCATGATTAGTTGGTAAACTAAACACTCGATTTTCACCAATCGACAACACATTCGTCCCCATGGAGAACTGCTCACTTTCGCTCACTTCTATTAAATGATACATACTCGCCAAATGGTCCACGATTTTCCGGTCAAGCGCAGTCGGATAAATTAGTGCGTCTTTTGAGGAAAGAATATTGAAAACACAGTCCAAATGCAAAAATTTTGGGTCAAAAGGAATTGGGACTATTTCAAAATTTGGTAATTCAGCTTGCAAAGTTCGTACGGCTTTCATACATGTTCGATCGCTTATTCCAACAAACACCCGATTGCCATCCACGATTACATCCCCGCCTTCAATTGGGTGCGTGGAAAGTTTTTTATAAGAAACGTCCTGCTCATTCATCCAATGAGCTAATACTTTTTCTTCCCCTTTACGAATCGGATTTGCCATTTCGGAAATGAATAAGTGGTTGCCCAATGTAAAACCAATATCTCTAGTGAAGACTTGTTCAGGATGGTTTTTACTTGGTTGTAGTTTTATCACTTCTACACCTGCATTCCGTAAAGCTTGCTCAAATTTCTGGTGCTGCGAAACGGCAAGCGAACGGTCAATATTATCTTGTATATATCTTTTTTGAACATCATTAATTACTTCTTTTATTTCCATATATTTTGGCTCACATAAAATTACTTTTTGAAGTATTCCATATTCACTTTGACAATGTATTTGAGATTGGTCTTGCATAATTTTCCCCATTAGTCATCCTCCAGTTTCTTTATTCATTCCTTCTTATTCCCTATATTTTTCATTTCATAACCTGTTTATGCAATTTAGTTTGATAGAATATGTTGTTTCAGGAATTTTACGTTGGGGTAAAGACTAAATATAAGAGACGGGAAAAAAGATAGTGGAGGAGATTGTATGATTACGAAGGAACAGGCATTATTGACTAAAGAGGATTTTCATACTAGGAAAGACTTGCCGAGTTGGCTCTATACGGAATATGAAACCTTTCATAATACGGTGACGGATAAAACATTTCCGTGTTTTTTCGGAATGAGTGGCGAACTGAAGGGCGAGCTTCGCTATGCTTACATCAATCAATCCGACTGGAGCAATCTACCCGCGGCAGTAGCAGGCTTTCTAGATTTATTTAAATTACCAAATTATAAGAGACATGGTCTTTTTGTATTTGTAGAGCCTTTTGAAAAGGAAGGTTCTATTGATGATTACCGCAAGCAATTTTGGGATATCCTTCAATACTTACATGAGGTCGATGAAGTGGAATGGCCAGAAGACAGTCCTCGTGACCCAGACCACTATTTATGGGATTTCCGATTTAATGGAGAGCCTATCTTTGTGTTCGGCAATGCTCCGGCATACAAAAAGCGAAAGACACGTCACCTAGGAAATGCAATGGTGCTTGGATTCCAACCTCGTAAAATATTTGAAGGATTAGAGGGGACAGAAAAAGGTGGTATTATGTCACGTGAGAAAGTCCGTAAACGTGTAGAAGCGTGGGATCAGCTGCCAAAGCATCCAGACATAGGTCACTTCGGCGACCCGACGCATAATGAATGGAAGCAATCGTTTATAGGTGATGATATCGAACCGATTCAAGGAAAATGTCCATTCCATCATAAATCATTGGCATAAATTCAAGGAAATATAATATAGTGAAAAGAAGTACGTGGGAACTGTCCCACGTGCTTTTTTGGTGCGGGCATTTGTCGAAAGGTTCTTTTTTTAAAATCTTTTGCGTATCCATAGTATCCCACCTTTACGTTATTACCTATATGATAATCATTTTCAATTACATTTGTAGTGACCTTCATCACTTTTCACCTAAAGTCTTATAAAATAAGGAATAATTCATAGTACAATGTAATAGATGGAAGAACTAACCTAATCAAAGGGATGGTTGTTCTTGAGATTCAGAAAGGGAGCTGAATATGATTAAAAGAAATGTACCTTTTATATGGATGGTTGTCGCTGTCATTGTTATTTATTGTAGTTTGTTGGCAGCCTATTATACGAATCATATAAATGCTTTTGTTTTTATAGGAGTAATGCTCGTTGCATTAGCGTTAATAATAATTTTTATATTTATATATCGTAATAATAAGATAAGGGTGCGGAAATTTAGTTGGATTGCAACTAGTCTTACTATTTTAATGTGCCTGGAAGCTCCATTATTATGGTACGAAACAAATACATATATAGTTAGTCGCCATGCTGAACCGATAGAAGCCTCCGACAATTCAGGTATACACCTAATGCTCGTAACTACTTTTGAGATTGGTTACCTTAAAGATAAGGAACTTATACTGGAAGGTCTACAGCAAGATAATTTAGACATAATAGACTTATATGAAGTTAATAACCAAACTCGTTATCAGAGTAAGAATAGTGATATCCTTCAATGGTTAAGAATTCAAAAAGATGATTTCAATATTATGAAAGAGAATGTAGCCAGCTACCTTAAGGATGATACTAGTAGTATTCAAAAGGTTCTAAAGAGAAAGGATATTACTGGTGATAGCCTAGGACTTGGATTAGCGCTGTCTGCTTTAATCGGAGAAGGAGAACTAGAAAATGCCTTAACTTTTGGTGTTACTGGTGCATTAAGCCCGACAGGTGATGTGAAGGAAATTGGCATGATCAAAGAAAAATTATTGATAGCAGAGGGACTCTCTTACCCGTACATGATTATCCCTAGTGAGAATGTGAAGGAGGCAAAGGAAGTGAAGAAAACACACAATCTAACATTAGAAATACTGGATGTTAGTCATATTGATCAAGCTATAAATCGTATTCAAGAATTAAATGAGGAGCATGGCACCCCTGATAGGGAGGATACCGATCCAGAGCATACAATGTTACCAGAGATTACATGGAAAGCGAACCATACTGCGTATATATTCCACAGTCCATGAGAAAGAAAGCTAAACAGCCAACTGTATGACTATAAAGCAAGTAATAGAGGAAGATGCTATTACTTGTTTTTTAATGGCTGAAAAGTAGTATTAAGAAATTTTAGGCTAGGCAAGTTTCCATATAAACAAGTAGAATAGATGTATTAATCTGAAAAATACATGGAAAGAGTGAAGAGGGATTGGTAATGGCAATTGAACTAGTAAGAGAATATTTTAAAGGATTTGGAATGGAGAATAAAATACAAGAATATGAGGCGTCGAGTGCCACTGTAGAATTAGCGGCTATAGCACTGAATGTCGAACCTGCTAGGATAGCTAAAACACTTTCTTTCAAGTTTGATGAAGGTTGTATATTAATAGTTGCTGCTGGTGATACAAAAATTGATAATGCAAAATTTAAGAGCATATTCAAAGTGAAAGCAAAAATGTTGTCTCCAGACGAAGTATTAGAACAGGTGGGACATGCTGTTGGAGGAGTTTGTCCATTTGGAATTCCAGCACATATCAATGTTTATCTAGACGAGTCGTTAAAACGTTTTGAAACAATTTTTCCGGCTTGTGGGAGTAGTAATAGTGCAATTGAACTTACATGTGAAGAACTTTTTTCTGTTGCAAAAGCGGTTGAGTGGGTGGATGTCTGCAAAGGTTGGACGAATTAATATTGCACAATAGGGGTGTACAAAATGGATATATCTTTTAAAACGACTGAAGGTAGATTTAATTATCGAGTAGCTGGATTGTTGGTTCACGACGAGAAGTTGCTGATCATGCAAGATAAAGGTCAACCATATTATTATGTGCCTGGCGGTCGGATCAGGATGAACGAAAAAAGCGAAGATGCCGTAAAGCGTGAAATAAAAGAGGAGCTGGGAATAGAAGTGAACGTAAACCGGATGCTCTGGGTAAATGAAAACTTTTTTAAAGAGGAATCTTTTCATGAACAATTTCATGAAGTTTGCTTCTTTTATTTGTTAGAGCTAAAAGATGAGGAAGTCCTTAAAAAAGGCAGTAAATTTGTAGTTGACGAAAATGGGAAGACACATACCTATTATTGGAAATCGTTGGACGAAATTAATAATATAAATCTATATCCACAGTTTTTGAAGGAGAAAATGTCCGAGATACCTCCGCATATAAAGCATATTGTAGAGACTTGAAATGCTCAGAGCTTTTCTTGTTTTTTTCTTCCATCTCTGCTGAGAAATTTGGAAAGTCAAACAACTCGTTGGTACAATTTCTAATACATATATTAGTACTTCAAAAATTCCTGGTATCAGATCATTTGCTTTTAATTAAAAAAAATGGAAGTAAGTGTTCAGAATTTTGTGACTTTTTTAATATTAAACCGTATTACTAATACAAGTACCTTTCGTTAAGGAGGAATAATATGAGTATTATATTTATGGTAATTTTTACAGGTATTGCTGTAACAGTCGTATTTAAAGTTGCCCATCTCATATACTTATTATTCAAGCTGGGCTTCAACTCCGAAGTTATTAAATTCCTATTCGTCCTTACGGTCATGGCAGCCTTTGGCACGTTCGTATTAATCGGTTCAGATTTTAGTATAGCTGGTTTCGTTATAGCGTCACTCATTGGTGGTGTGTTGCTACCTTACTTGTTTGAAATCACAAAGTTGAAACCAAAATCTCATTACGGGACAGAGAAACCAAAGAGTGTATCTGAAAGCGATTTCGCATGGAGCTACTTTGGTGGTGGCGATGGGGATTGTGGAAACGTAGGTTATAATAGTGGTAGCGCAAGTTTTAGCAGTGATAATGGTGGTGATTGTAGTGGTGGCGGGGGAGGTGGCGACTAACCGTAGTACAACGAAAAAAAGAATCCATACGAGTGGTCGTATTTATGGATTCTTTTTTATATTTTATTTGGGTTCAAGGAAAAATGTATAGGATGTTTACCTAAATATAAATTAATTATAAACAAATATGTTCTGAATAAGCGGAAAGAAACTACCTATTATTAAACAATAAAAACGCTGAATATACTCAGCGTTTTTATTATGTTTTGATATTAGACTAAATATGTGAACACAATTAATAAGTAGTTATTTTCGTAAACTTTTGCAAAGTATAAATCCAGCGCTGCCACCAAGTAAAACTATCTTGGAACTCTTCCAATTCTACTGTGTACAAAGCATCTTCATTGTTCCAAAGTCGTTCAAAATAACTCTCCATTTCCGTTACTAACTGGCTATCATTCGGTGCGATCACCTTTAAATTGCTTTCTAGGTTATAATTGTCTAGTGTTCTTTCCGTGTAATTAGCAGAACCATTTGAAATAATCGTATGCTCATCCGATTGAATCCAAATTGATTTCGTATGGTATTGACCGATAACGGTATTGTACCAACGTATGTTTAATTTACCTTTTGTATCCTCAACCATTTCCTGCACTACTGGACGATTTGGGAGACCTGATTTTTCTTGTCCGAAAGAATTTTCGTTAGGATCGAGAATCATATTAACTTCTACACCTCTATTTGCTGCATCTATGAGAGCATTGACGATATCTCGTTTAGATACAAAAAACATACCAAGCCAAATTTTGTCTCCTTCTTTTGTTGCTGCTAAGTCTGCAAGGAGCGCATCTAAGATTTTCTTCTCTGTCATATACTGAACTTGATATTGTCCATCTGATTCTTTCTTATCAACACGGGGCAGCTTAGGACCTCCAGAAAATAATGATACAGCTTCCTCGGATTCTAAAATATCATTTAATACTGGACCACTTACCTTCAAGGCAATATTGCCATGAAATCCACTAGCATCATGAGGATTAGAGGAAGTCACTATTGCTTCTTTTTCGGTTACTACTGCCTTCCGATGATTTGCTTTGATATTGAGTAATTTCAAATAGGAAGCGACCGTCATTTTAGGAGCCTCACTAGCCATCGCATTTGGAATCCAACCATTTCCACCAAAGTCAAACCACTGGAAAAAAATACGATAAATACCTGAGTAGATTGGTGTAGAATCGCGTAAAGAATCTAAATCTGTATAGACAATTTCGACGCCAGCATCTCTCATTTTCTTAAACCATTCATTCTCATAAGATCCATAGCCTTTGTTCAATGGATCGGTGATAAATACAACGGGCATATCCGGATGCTCTATCTTTTTTTGAGCTAATTTAGCTGAAAGCGTATCAGCAATTTTAGGGAAATCTTCTTTTTCATCGTAAAATCCATCAACTAAGAAGAAGTCGACTACAACAAAATCTTCTGCCTCTTCAATCATTTGATAAACTTCATCAAAGATGTGGTTTTCATGCACCATTCCAGTTCCTTCACGATCCTGGGCATAAGTTAAATCCGTAATCATCTCGACCGAATCTGTTTTATGTATGTCTCCTTTAAAGGAGACGCCTTCAGGTAAAGGCTTGTATGTATGCCAAAGTATAACAGCTATATAAATAAGTCCAAAAATCCCTAGAGAACCCATCACGATTCTTTTACGTTTACTCCATGGCTTACTATGCTTCTTAGCCATATTTCTTCCCCCTAAAATTCTCTTTTTTAAGTACTTTTCCCTTAAATTATTAAATACAAACCATTTGTAATAATCATCTGGATGATTAGTCACTCATCAATATGGAGAAAAGGGTTCTCTAAAGCCCTGGTTATATAAATAAATTCAAGATTATGAAAGTATTCGCTTAAACTATAGAGGCTAATTATTAAGTTTTTGGTGCAATAATCTGAAGCTAATGGAAAATTTAAAGGATATATAATTTATCGGTTTAAAGAATATATCTCATACGAAATTTTAAAAAGAGCCCATTCCTTTGGGCTCTTTTTTATGTTCATCATTTAGAAGAAACGACGATGAAACGAATCGGTTTATCTGAGTAGTTATACCAATAATGCGATTTGCTCGCATCGAACATAATAGATTGCTGCTCATGTAATTCCTGTTTTACCTCATCCACAACAACTGTCAAGGTCCCCTCAAGGACGAATAAAAATTCGTGACCACCGTGTGCGAAGGCATTACCTTCGTTTTCACCAGGCTGTAAGGTTACAAGGATAGGTGCATATGAAGCTTCTTTCATCCCGCACGATAAATCCTTGTAATAGTATTGCTGTCTAATTTCTTCTAGTTCATCAGCCTTTGTGTTTTCAGGGAAAAATACCGTTGGATTCACTTTTAATGCATCTGCAATCTTTTTTAAGGATTCTAGTGTAACGCTCGATTTTTCACGTTCAACCTGAGATAAGAAGCTGATAGAGACATCAGTCTGTTCTGCAAGCTCCTTTAACGTTAGCTTACGTTCCTTTCGTAATTCTTTTAAGATCTTGCCTATTGAATGAGAAGACATATATCATTCTCCTTAACTTTAATGTATATATCCATCATACCTTACTCTTTTCAAATCCTTCCAATTTTTATTTACAAAACAACGTTGACAGAAAATTTTAAACTCTTTAGAATAAAAGACGGGAGAATTAAAGTGTCACTTCAATTTTAAGATAGGGGAGATGTAAGATGGATTCAAAGGGAATGAGAAAAGTATGGATTGCTAGTTTGGTAGGAAGTTCGATAGAATGGTTTGATTATTTCTTATATGGGACAGTTGCTGCGCTTGTTTTTAATCAAGTATTTTTTGTTACAGAAGACCCATCGGTAGGGTTGATACTAGCGTATGCATCCTTTGCTTTATCATTCTTCATACGTCCATTTGGGGGAATTATCTTCAGTCATATTGGAGATAGAATTGGACGTAAAAAAACATTGGTTGTTACTTTATCGCTGATGGGGGTTGCTACATTTGGAATGGGATTACTTCCAACCTATCAGGCGATCGGTATTTGGGCACCTATTCTGTTAATCACTTTACGCTTAGTTCAAGGACTAGGTATTGGAGGGGAATGGGGAGGAGCATTATTATTGGCAGTGGAGTACGCACCGAAAGAAAAAAGAGGATTATATGGATCTATACCTCAAATGGGTGTCACGATCGGAATGGTATTGGGAACAGTTGCGTTGTCTATCATGACTTTACTTCCAGAAGGATCGTTCATGACCTGGGGCTGGCGCGTACCATTTATATTAAGTGCCCTACTTGTAATTTTCGGTTTGTGGATTCGTAAAGGAATTGATGAAACACCTTCATTTAAGAAAGTGCAAGAGACTGGAGATATTCCTAAATTACCAATAGTAGATACATTAAAGTATCACTGGCGTGAAGTATTAATAGCAATTGGAGCAAAGGTTGTAGAGACGGCACCGTTTTATATTTTTGGGACATTTGTCGTTTCCTACGCAACTACAGAATTAGGTTTTTCTCGTACAACCACATTGAATACTGTAATGGTAGCGACAATTATTACAACTATCCTGATTCCTATTATGGGAAGCTTATCGGATAGAATTGGACGGAAAAAAGTGTATGTTGCTGGAACAGTGGGGATGCTTTTATTTGCTTTCCCATACTTCTGGATGCTTCAACAGCAATCGGTCGTTCTGTTGGTTGTCGCAACAGTAATTGGGTTAGGAATTATTTGGGCTCCTATTACAGCGGTACTTGGTACTATGTTCTCTGAAATCTTTAATGCGAAGGTTCGCTATACAGGAGTTACACTAGGCTACCAAATTGGAGCAGCTTTAGCAGGAGGTACAGCACCATTAGTTGCTGCAAGCTTAATGTTAAAGTTTAACGGATCTTATGTACCAGTAGCTATTTATATTATTTTCACAGCAGTTATTTCTTTAGTGGCTATTTGGGCTGTGAAGGATCGTAGTCAGGAAAATCTAGATGAAGAAAACCAAACAGTAGAAATGGCTAACAAAAAGGTCCAAACTAATAAAGGATTAAGCGAAGTCTAAATAACCAAACTCGTCTTTGATCAAAAATTAAAGACGAGTTTTTTCATCATAGGAGGAATACATCATGTTAGTAGTGAATGAAAACCAAATTATGCATACATATAAGATGAAGGATGCAATACAAGATGTAGAAGAGTTATTAAAGGCGAAGGTAGCGGAGAAAATTGCAAACCCACATCGGACCGTGATCGAATTCCCACAACATGAAGCATCGGCTCTATATATGCCAAGCGCTGATCTAGTAGAGGAAGTCACGGCAGTTAAAGTAGTAACGATCTACCCGAACAATCCGTCTAAAGGCAAACCGACGACACAAGGGGTCGTATTATTGTCGGATGCACAAAACGGGGAGCATGTGGCAATGTTGAATGCGTCCTATTTAACTCGATTACGTACAGGTGCGTTAAGCGGAATAGCGACTGATTATTTAGCTCGAAAAAATGCAAAGGTACTGACGGTTATTGGAACAGGTGCAATGGCATTCGAACAAGTTTTAGGTGTCCTCGCTGTTCGAGATATAGAGCGAATAATATTGTTTAATCGTAATGCTGAAAAAGCACAGAAATTTGGAGAAAAGTTAACAGACTTTGGTGTTCAAATTCCATTTGAAGTAGTGGGTGATGTATCGATTGCAGTCCATCAGTCAGATATCATTTGTTGTGCGACTCGTTCCAACGAGCCCGTATTTAATGGAGTTGATCTTAAGCCTGGTACACATATCAACGGCGTAGGTTCCTATTTACCACATATGCAGGAGATGGACGTGACAACGATCAAACGTGCTTCTAAAATAGTTGTAGATGACTTAGCTGGAGTGAAGGATGAAGCGGGTGAACTAATGCACGCGGAAAAAATTGGCGTGTGGTCATTTGATGAAGTTCACGGGGAACTAGGACAGCTAGTTGTGGATCAAGTAAGTGGTAGAGAAAACGGGGATGAAATTACACTCTTTAAATCCGTCGGAGCAGCTTATTTTGATTTGGCTGTAGCTAAAGGGACCTACGTTAAAGCGAAAGAACATAACATTGGTACGCATATAGAAGTATAAAATAATTTTAGAGAGCCGCTTCCTTAATGGAGGCAGTTTTTGTATTCAGCTTATCCCTTTAGCGAGTAAAGTAGCGTCTAGAGCGAGTATCGAAAACAATCAGATGAAAAACTCTAAAATATTTTTCATAAAATAGAGGAATCAATGGCATTATCTTAAACTATTTAGGGTAAACATGGGAGGAGGTAAATATAGTAGAAGAAAGGGGGGCAAGTGAGTTGATTCGTTTCGAAAATATTAAGAAAGTTTTTCCAGATGGAACAGAAGCTTTGCGGGATGTCTCTCTAACGATTCAAAAGGAACAATTAGTGGTCATCATTGGACCTAGCGGATGCGGGAAAACTACTCTTTTAAAACTGATTAATCGATTAGAAATTCCTACGTCTGGTGAAGTTTTCGTAGGAGAGAAACCTATATCCACTATAGACCCTGTAGAGCTCAGAAAAACGATTGGATACGTTATTCAACGAATTGGTTTGTTTCCGCATATGACAATAGAAAAAAATGCTGCGCTTGTACCGAATTTGAAGGGTTGGACAAAGGATAAGACAACTGAGCGCATTCACGAATTAATGATAATGGTTGGCCTTCAACCCGATCAGTTTCTGCCTAAATATCCACTTGAACTAAGTGGTGGTCAGCAGCAACGAGTAGGGGTGGTGCGGGCGCTTGCTGCGAACCCGGATATTATTTTAATGGATGAACCATTTAGTGCTTTAGATCCGATAAGTCGTGAACAATTGCAAGATGAGATAAAGTATTTACAGGAAAAGATTAAGAAAACAATCGTTTTTGTTACGCATGATATTGATGAAGCATTAAAAATTGCCGATATGATTGTCCTCATGAAAGATGGCATGATTGAGCAAGTTGGAACACCTACTGAGTTGATAGAAAATCCTATTAATAACTTCGTGAAAAACTTTATCGGAATTGAAAGAATTAATCGGAAAAAATCAATTGGAAAAAGAGAGTTACAGGATTTTGCTAGCTTTTTCGACAGCGAATGGGATTCACATTATCTTGAGGTAGACGCCTCTATGTTTGTAGAAGAGGCTATTTCGTTACTGGAAAACGAAAGTACAAAGGGACTACTAGTAAAGCGCAGCAACGAGGTGCTAGGTTTTGTCAATCAATCCATCCTTCTTCGAGCAATGCTAGCCAAGGAAGAGGTGGTATAGGTGAGTAGCTTTATAGAGACTATTCAAAGTCGTTCCGATTTAATACAGGAGGCATTTATTCAGCATATTTACTTATCTTTTATTGCGTTGGCAATCGGGATTGCAATTGCATTACCTCTAGGGATTTTAGTTGCAAGGTATCGTAAAGTAGCTGAGCCCGTTATAGGAATCACTGCAATATTTCAAACTATACCTAGCCTGGCGTTATTTGGATTTCTAGTACCGTTAATTGGAATTGGAACAAAAACTGCTTTAATTGCTTTAATCATATACGCACTTTTACCCATTTTACGTAATACATATACCGGTATTTCAAACATTGATGAATCTATGATTGAGGCTGGAAGAGGGATGGGGATGACTAAAAGTCAGCTGCTTTGGCAGATTGAATTTCCGCTTGCGTTACCATTTATAATGGCAGGAATTCGAACAGCTACAGTTCTGACTGTAGGTATTGCTACACTGGCAACATTTGTAGGAGCAGGTGGGTTAGGGGACGTAATTTACCGTGGATTGCAATCCTATAATAATTCACTCGTTTTAGCAGGTGCTTTACCTGTTGCGTTATTAGCAATTATGTTTGATTTTCTATTGAAATGGATTGAAAAAAGAGCTACACCAAAAGGAATGAGTATGAGAGGATGAAGCGTATGAAAAAGTTAATGGGAATGGCGGGGCTTTCAGCAGTAATGCTTTTAAGTGCCTGCTCGAACTCTGAGGAAACGTTAGTAATTAGCGGAAAACCGTGGACAGAGCAATTTATACTCCCGCAGATTATAGGACAATATATAGAAGAGAAAACAGATATTGATGTGGAATATAAAGAAGGTCTAGGAGAAGTAGCGATTATGACTCCTGCTCTAGAAAAAGGCGATATTGATCTGTACGTAGAGTATACGGGCACAGGCTTAAAGGATGTTTTGAAAGTTGAATCTGAGGTTGGAGAAAGCTCAGATAGTGTGCTCGAAAAAGTAAGAAAAGGCTATGAGGAGAAGTTTAAGGCTACGTGGTTAAGTCCTCTTGGATTTGAAAATACGTATACATTAGCTTATACAAAAGATAATAAGTACAATGCAGAAACTTACTCTGATTTGGTGGAGGCTTCTAAAACTGGTGATATGGTTTTTGGAGCACCTCATGCATTTTATGAAAGAAAAGGTGATGGCTTTGACGATTTAATAAATACATATCCATTTGTATTTTCAGAAACGCAAAGTTTAGATCCAAATGTGATGTATGAAGCATTGAAAAATGGAGATGTCGATGTCATACCTGCATTTACGACAGATGGACGCATTGAACGTTTTGATTTACAAACTACAACCGATGATTTAGGATTTTTCCCTAAATATGATGCCGCACCTGTCGTTCGTATGGATGCCCTTGAAAAGTTTCCTGAGCTGGAAGATGCGTTAAATGAGTTGGCGGGGAAAATATCGGAAGAGGATATGCTGAAAATGAATGCGAGAGTTGATATTGATGGCGATAAGCCGGAGGATGTAGCTCATGACTTTTTAGTAGAGAAAGGTTTAATTGAGAAATAAAAAAACACCCGGTTCTAGCAATCTAGAATCGGGTGAAATTATTTAGATTAACGTTTTGAAGTTTAGTCGTTTATTTAAAGCATAAATAATCGGGATTCCGACAGCTAATACACCGAATTCTCCAGCTGCAACTGTTAACCATGTATAGAAGAAAGGTACTCCAAAAGCAAGCATTAACTCGAATGCGATGATAAACATAGTTAATGTAAAAAGAAGTGTATTGATAGCCATGCGGGCAATGTCACCTTTTACATACTTAGTTGCCAAAATCGTTAGCGATAATGTAATGATAGAATGCGCTACTCCAAATGTTAGGTCGAATGCTGCCATTGGAGAGAACATATTTGTGATGAATACCCCTAATACAATTCCAAAAAAGTATTTTTTATTAAATACGATTAAATGATTAAACATCTCTGCAATACGAAATTGCACTGCACCAAATGCAAAAGGAGCCACTAGTAGAGATACCGCAACATAAAGAGCGGCAATAACACCAGTTACTGCAATAGTCTTTGTTTTCATTATTCATTTCTCCTTAGTTTTTTTCCGTGGGAGGTTCTCGAACCACGTTAGTTTTCACAAAGAGTTATTTTATGCGAATTGTTATCAACTGTCAAGGGGAATTGTCATATATAAGCCCTGTTTTCCTATGCTAGAATGATACAGAGTAACGAAAAGGAAGGTTTTAAATGAGAAAGATAGTAATGCTAGTTTGTATATGTATAGCTGTAATGATGAGTGGCTGTACTTTAGTTCAACAACCAGATAAAAAAATAGAAACGTCTCAAATACCCGTCGAGTCGGGCAAAGAAATGAATGTCCATTTTATAAATGTAGGACAAGGAGATTCTATCTTAGTACAATCACCAAGTGGAAGAAATCTACTAGTTGATGGAGGTACGAAAGACGCGGGAAAAGATGTAGTAGCTTATTTAAGAACAAAAGGTATTGAGAAACTCGATTATGTAGTGGCTACTCATCCGGATGCAGACCATATCGGAGGGCTTATTTCCGTATTGAACTCTATATCTATTAAAAACTTTGTAGATTCCGGAAAAGTACATACCTCTCAAACCTATGAGAAGATGCTGCAGCTTATTTTAGACAAAAATATCCCGTTCATTGTACCAAGTATTGGAGATACAATTCCTCTGGATGATGATGTAGATATCACTGTTTTACATGTCGGAGACGAATCTAACGATAATAATGAAGCATCCATCGTATTAAAAATTTCGTACGGAGAGGTTTCTTTTCTATTGATGGGCGATGCAGATACTAAAGTGGAAAAGCGTCTACTAAAGGAGGCTAATGTGGAAGCAACCGTTTTAAAAGCAGGGCATCACGGTTCAGATACGAGTAGCTCGGAGGATTTTATTCAGAAAGTAAAACCAAAAATCACCATTTTAAGCTATGGAAAGGATAACTCGTACGGTCACCCACATTCAGAGGTTAAGTCAAGGATAGAACATATAAGTTCCCAAATGTATGGGACTGCTGAAGTTGGCAACATAGTAGTGGAAACAGATGGAGTAGATTACAGCGTAATAACAAGCGGAAGCGTGGAACCAACTGAAATCGCTGATAGAGTCTTAGGGATTTCTATTTCTAGGAAGGATCTTCGAGGTGAGCTAGTCGGAATTACCAACTCTGGTGACACTGCTGTTAGTTTAAAGGATTGGAAGTTAGTTTCCGTGGTTGGCAATCAAACATTCAAATTTCCAAACATTAGCCTGCAGCCTGGTAAGACAATATACGTATCAAGTGGTCCCGAAGCAAAAGAAGGCTCTGGCTATTTGAAATGGACTACAGGGCAAATGTGGAGAAATGATGGGGATGCAGCCATCTTATTGAATAACGAAGGAGAGATTGTGAGTGAATTCGAATAAATACACACTTGACCGCTTTGAAGGCGATTTTGCAGTCTTTTTGAAATATCCAAATGAAATTGAGAGCATCCAAATCCATTGTTCTAATTTAAATGCTAAGCTAAAACAAGGAGATATAGTGAATATTTCAGCAATAGAAGATAAATATGAAATCGAACTTCTTAAAGAAGAAACTATAGGGCAGCAGGAAAAGGTTCGCCAATTACTTGACCGATTGAAAAAACAATAAAACATAATAAATTCAAGAAGAGGTGTCAATATGGAACAGGAGTTACTAAAAGTATTTGACGAGCAGCATAAGCAAATAGGTGTGGAAACTCGTGAGGAAATTCATAAACTCGGTTTATGGCATGAGACATTTCAATGCTGGTTTATAGGTGAAAATAAGGGAAAAGAATATGTTTATTTGCAATTACGAAGTGATTTGAAAAAGGATTATCCTGGGCTATTGGACATTACTGCAGCAGGGCATTTACTGGAGACTGAAACAGTTTTCGATGGGATAAGAGAGGTGAAAGAGGAGCTTGGGATTGACGTGCTCTATGAGGAACTCTATTCACTTGGAGTTATGAAGTATTCCGTAACGACGGGTGATTTAGTAGATAATGAATTAGCGCATGTATTTTTATATGACTGTGCATTGGAATGGGAGCAATTTACGCTGCAGAAAGAGGAAGTTTCGGGAATAGTTCGAGTCGAGATTTCTCAATTTGTGAGTTTATGGCAAGGTGAACTAGAAGAAATAGAGGTTATCGGTTTCAAGGTAGAGGCAAATGGAGCTAGAAGTCCGATTCATCAAAAAGTGAAGAAAGCGATATTTGTGCCACATGAACAATCTTACTACGAGGAAATATGCAAAAAACTTATTTGTTTTACATCAAAAAACCAACTTTCTTGTTAAGAAAGTTGGTTATATAATTTAATCTAAGATTTTGATTTTCACACTTTTACGACCCCATTTATAGGCTTCGCTTTTCGTTGGGAAAAATACATCAATTTTATTTCCCTTGATCGCACTACCAGTATCCCCTGCTACTGCATATCCATAACCTTCGACATAAACTTTTGTGCCAAGTGGAATTACTTTTGGATCTACGGCGATGACTTTTACATCGGGATTACGTTTGAGATTAATGCCTGTACTAGTGACACCAGAGCATCCATTACAGCTTGCTGTGAATGCACTTGCATTCACTATAATTTCCTTCACTACATTATCTTCAGTCGATCTAGAGGGTGTTTTCTTTTTTGCAGCTGTTGACGCCTTTGATGATACTTTTAACTTTTGCTTTGGTTTAATGTTATTTGTTTTTAAATTATTCCATGATTTTAAAGTTGATACCGACACTTTGTGTGTTTTAGCAATTTTATACAAAGTATCTCCTTTTTGAACCGTATAAGTTGAAGATGCGGCTAGGCTTGTGCTTGCCCCGCTAACCAATAGTGCAATTGTGATTATGAGTGTCCCAAGAACTTTTCTCAAATACTCTACCCCTTGCTATTTAGTCTATGCATATCTTACCAATAGTTTATTACGAGAATATTACGACACCTTACCAATAACGTTACAAATCTTAATAATATTGTCGATGATAATTAACATTAGTAGATTATAGTCTATTAAATTGAATGATAGTTTATACCATAGATTTGTAAAATATGTGATAGAAAGCCCATAAAATCCTAAGAATGGCCCATAAACCCGCCAAATTCCCCGATAATTCGAGCGATATCATATAAATAACTCATTTTAGCCCATAAACCCCTAAAGATAGCCCATACACACAACAAAAAAGAGCCATTCTAGTTTTCACCAGAATGGCTCTCCATACGTATTACACTAAAATTTCCCCATTAAACACACTCACTGCTGGACCAGTCATGTACACACCCTCATCGGTGTAGCGGATAACAAGGTCACCGCCTAATAGTTTTACCGTTATATCGGAATCCTTGTCGCAAAGCCCATTTAGAACTGCGGCTACTACTGCAGCACATGCTCCAGTTCCGCAGGCAAGAGTTTCGCCACTCCCGCGTTCCCAAACACGCATATGAATAGTGTCGCGACTTTCTACGGAGATAAACTCTGTATTGACACTTTCTGGGAAAAACGAATGATGCTCAAATTTTGGACCAATAAGGGCTAAATCTACTTGCATTGGATCATCTACAAACACTACACAATGGGGATTACCCATCGATACAGTTGTAATGTGATAAGTTTTGTTTTCCACTTGAAATGGAAATTTTATTAATGGGTTTGTTTCCTTAGATTGGACTGGTATTAGGGCTGGCTCAATAACAGCTTTTCCCATATCTACTTTTGCGGAAGTCATTTTGCCGTTTTCGATCAAGAGTTCAATTGTTTTTGTACCACTTAGTGTATCGATCGTTAACACATCTTTTGCAGCAATATTATTATCGTAAACGTATTTGGCGACGCAACGGATAGCATTTCCACACATTTTACCTTCACTGCCATCTATATTGAACATCCGCATCTTTGCATCTGCGTTATCGGTTGGACATATGAGTACAATCCCATCACCCCCAATACCAAAATGTCGGTCAGATATTTGCTTGCTTAACGTACTAGGATCGTCTATGTCATGCTCAAAACAATTAATATAAATATAATCGTTTCCACAGCCATGCATTTTCGTAAAAGGTATTTTCATTGATAACGTAACTCCTTTTATCGCAATTTTCTTATTTATCCCATTATAGCACAGGGTTCAATGAGAAAATATGTTAGGGAGTTTTGCTATTGAACGTGTCTCCACCTTGAATCGTACCGTTTTCATAGCCTTTATAAAACCAACCTTTACGTTGTTCAGATGTACCATGGGTGAAACTTTCTGGAACGACATAACCTCTTGCTTGTTTTTGTAGTGTGTCGTCTCCAACTGCGCTTGCAGCAGTTAAGGCTTCATCCAAATCTCCTTCTTCCAAATAGCCCATTCCTTGCGCATGCTTAGCCCATACTCCAGAGAAATAATCTGCCTGTAGCTCAAAGCGGACTAAGTATTTATTGAATTCTTCCTCACTTAGCTTCTGTCGAAGGGGCATTACTTGCTCAGTTGTCCCAAGTAATGTTTGGACATGGTGACCGACTTCATGTGCAATAACATAAGCCATAGCAAAATCTCCAGGAGCATTAAACTTTGTTTGTAGTTCCTGATAAAAGCTTAAGTCGATATATAACTTTTGGTCGCCTGGACAATAGAATGGCCCAACAGCTGCACCAGCTGCACCACAGGCAGAATTGACACTATCTGTATATAAAACTAAAGTTGGCTCGACGTATTCCATTCCGTTATCTTGGAATATTTTAGTCCATACCTTTTCTGTATCGGCTAATACAACGGAAACGAATTGAGAAAGTTCTTTTTCTTGTTCACTTTCTTCATAAGGGACCCCGTTTGATTGGTCTGTTGTACCCAGGTTACCCATAAGATCTTCTGGATTTCCTCCAAGTAACGAAACAATGATTACAATAATTAATCCTAAGCCACCGCCTACGCCAGCAATTGCTTTACCACCACCCATTCCACGACGATCTTCTACGTTGGAACTGCCTGTTCGACCTCTCCATTTCATCCCTCACACGTCCTTTTCTACATTGAGTTGTATGTATATTGTTTATACCCAATTATTTTAAAATTAGACATGCAAGAGGTGCGTATTGCTTTATAATGAATAAAAAGGGGGATTTGTCATGCTGAAAAAACCAAAAATGTTAAGAGCCGGAGACAAGGTGGCGACTATTAGTTTGTCATGGGGAGGGGCTGGCGAACCTGATTTACGGTGGAGATATGAGCAAGGTATAGATAGATTAAGAAAGGTGTTTGGACTCGAGGTTATCGCAATGCCAAACAGTTTAAAGGGTGGAAAATATTTATATGAAAACCCTGCAGCTCGAGCAGAAGACTTAATGAATGCATTTAAGGATCCTTCTATTAAAGCAATATTTTCTAATATTGGAGGAAGCGAAAGCATTCGATTATTACCTTATATTGATTTTGATGTGATTCGAGATAATCCAAAAATATTTATCGGTTATTCAGATTCTACTGTAACGCATCTATTCTGTCACAAAGCAGGAATATCTTCCTTTTACGGCCCAGCTATATTAATGGATTTCGCAGAAAATGTAGAGATGCATGAGTATACGGTAGAGGCGTTGAAAAAAGCATTGTTTACAAACGATGCAATAAGTGAAGTAAAGCCTGCACCAGAATGGACAAGTGAACGTCTAGAATGGATCATTGAAAATAAGGATAAAAAACGTAAGATGAATCCGAATAAAGGCTATGAACTCTTGCAAGGTTCTGGGGTAGTGCGAGGTAGATTGATCGGAGGCTGTATAGAAGTATTAGAATTTGCTAAGGGTACTTCACTTTGGCCAGCAGAAGAATATTGGAAAGACAGTATTTTATTTTTCGAAACGTCTGAGGAGCTACCTGCCCCTGGTCAATTAGAATATTGGCTACGTAATTATGGCACTCAAGGAATTCTCCAGCAGACGCAAGGTATAATTTTTGGTAAGCCTCAAAACGAGAAGTACTATGAGGAATACAAGGAGTCCATTCGTATAATCATGAAGGAGCTTTTCTTAGAGAACCTACCAGTTTTATATAACTTGAACTTTGGACATACAGAGCCTAAATTTGTGCTGCCATATGGGGCGATGGCAGAAATTAACTGTGAAAAAGTATCGTTTTCTATTTTAGAAAGTGGAGTGGAATAATCGATGTCTTCTTATATCGTTATAGGTGGGGGAATCCTAGGGGCATCTACTGCATACCATCTCGCTAAACGAAATGTGAAAGTCACGCTAATCGATCGGCAGGATAAAGGGCAGGCATCTGAAGCAGCAGCAGGGATAATTTGCCCCTGGATCTCTCAACGAAGAAACAAAAATTGGTACGCATTAGTTAAAAATGGTGCAAGTTATTATAAACAGCTAGTAAAAGAGCTAGAGAATCTAGGAGAAACTTCCACAGGTTATAAACAAGTGGGGGCTATTGCCCTTCAAAATGATCCAAAAAAACTACAGAAAATGCTGGAGCGAGCAATGGAAAAACGAGTGGATGCTCCTGAAATAGGTGAACTAAAACTACTATCACCATATGAAACGAAAGAGCGATTTCCCCTAATATCAGAGGACTTCACTTCGTTGTATGTGGAGGGCGCTGCTCGAGTGGATGGTGGGGCAATGCGTGACGCATTAATAAATGCTGCTAAAAAGCTAGGAGCAGAAGTTATTTATGGCAACGCCACATTTTCTAGGGGTGCTTTAGAAGTCGATGGTCAGCTAATGGAAGCAGATGCAATCGTGTTAACAACAGGTGCATGGGGCAATGAATTACCGCAGGAGCTTGATATAGACATGAAAGTTAGTTTTCAAAAAGCGCAAATTATGCATTTTCAATTGAAAGATCGGGACACAGGACAATGGCCGGTCGTGTTGCCACCTACAAATCAGTATTTATTAGCGTTTGAGGATGGTAAGGTTGTTGCGGGCTCCACGTACGAGGAGAACACAGGTTTTAATACAGAGGTGACAGAGGCTGGTAAACAAGAGCTACTACAGAGCGCTGTAAGTATCGCTAGTTCACTAAGTAGCGCTTCAATCTCCGAGGTTCGAGTAGGATTTAGACCCTATACTCCAGACTTTCTCCCTGTAATTGGAAAGTTACCTGGTTATGAGTCCGTTTATTTCTCCAATGGTTTAGGGGCATCAGGTTTAACAGCAGGACCATTTGTTGGTTCGGAGTTAGCAAGATTAATCTTAGGAGAAGAAACGGTTTTGGATTTAACGGAATATACATCAATATGAATAGCATAAAGGGGACGGGAGCATGAATTATTCACAGATAGAAGAAGTCAACGATATGAGTGTTGTGGAGGCTCTAGAGAAAAATCTAGCTATTATTCGATTTGATTTAGATCGTCGTGTTGCATATGTCAATGAAAACTTTGCAAGAGAGATGGGCTATTCGGTCAATGAATTAATGGGGAAGCAGCATAAAGAATTATGTTTTCCTAGGTTAATAAATCATCCTGATTATGAAAAGTTTTGGAACGATTTAATGGCTGGAAATGGCTTCAGTAATAAGGTGGAACGTAAAAGTAAACAGGGTAAAAGTGTCATGCTAGAAGCAACGTATATGCCCATTTTCGGTTCTGTTGGTCAGGTGTTAGGAGTCACTAAAGTTGCAACGAATGTAACAAAACGTCATGAAATTTTGATGAGTGTGACAGAGGAATTGAAAGAAATGTCGATGGATTTGAGTACGCGTGCAGAGGTTGGTACGAAAAGAAGTGAGGAATTACTTCAGCGAATTGATGAAATTGCCACTGGCTCCAAAGAAAATACGGAAACTTTGCAAAGCCTACAAGTACAAGCAGATTCAATCCGTGGAATCGTGCAAACTATTCGAGAAATTGCTGCTCAAACGAATTTACTTGCATTGAATGCCGCGATCGAAGCGGCTCGTGCTGGAGAGCATGGACGCGGGTTTAATGTTGTTGCACAGGAAGTACGTAAACTAGCGGGAAGAGTAGAGAACTCAATCGTAGAAGTACGTGAAAACATCGAAGGTATCGCGAAACAAGTGGAAAAAGTTACGAGTAGTAATAGCAGCTCTCAGGCAAGTATCGAAAAAAGTCAGGAAGAAATACGCTCCGCTTTAGAGGAATTCAAGGATATCTCCTCTGCAGCGACCAAATTAGAAGGTCAAGCTGTTGAATTTGTGAAGCTTATTTAAACAGCAGGAGTTTACAACATGTATAACGACCCTCTAATCATGCTAAACTAGATGAGATATAGGAGGTGCAAGGGTGAGTGCATATTTCATAGGCTACATTGAAATTGAACGACAAATAGATTTCTATTTTCAAATGAAGCAGGTTGAAAAGCAATTCGAACTTCGATTAACAATGGAAGGAATCATATCTGAGCGGCATACATTTAAGCTGCAGCATGTATATGATGTTTCACATAAACCTTTCTCGTTTGGAGGAGGTCTGTTATATCTTCATACAAACCAAGGTGTTTTTCCTTTTCAAATTCAGGAAAACCCTTCGAACTTTATACAAGGCTTTAAGTTATTAAAAACTGAACACTCTTGAGCATCTACGTTATGAATAGCGTAGATGTTTTTTTGAAAGAAGAGAAAGTATATAAAAATGTTCCGTGAACACTGGGTTCAAGGATTAGTAAGAATGAATAATCCTATGATTTCCGTTTCAGGTGGGTCACAAAGGCGTTGCCACCTCGTGTGGCAACACCTTTGTGACCACCATCCTGCTCCGCAGGGTGAGCGATGCTATCATCGTCGCTAACGCGTCGTTGTGATAGCTCATCTGTCTCACTCATCCCGCCGAAGTCGCCACCTTGCACTACAATCAATGAATGTGCGGTACTACACGAAAAGATTTGGCATAGCTTATCGCTATTATAAAAAAATTGGTCAAATTTTTAGTGATTAATTCAAATTACTTTTAATATTTTTGAATTAGAAATGCGATCCAATGATAGAAAAGAAAGCAAAATTTAATTTATACGATGAAGATAAAGAAAGACTGTTTATTATGTGATATTGTATCCAAATATCTGTTTAATCAATTGGACATGGGTGATTGTAGTGCAGGTCGGCGACTCCTGTGGGACAGCACGAGGGAGAGACTACAGGTCGAGCCGTGCCCACGGAAAGCGTCCGACCTTCGCTACAATCAATGGCAGATTTAGTTTTTTATTCTTAAAGAACCGGGCGTCTTTTGCTCGGTTTTTCTTATGGAGTGAGGCTCGGGGCCATAGGGTAAGTGCTCGAGCGGATAGAGCAAACTACCGAGCGTATACACCTTCACCGTATGGTTTCGACTGAATTTTAAGAATCATAGAACATATTGAAAGAGATTGTAAATGTTTTGTTGCGTGCTATAATAAAAAATATTCAAATAACAAAAACTCGTATAATCGCAGGGATATGGCCTGCAAGTTTCTACCAGCTTACCGTAAATAAGCTGACTATGGGTGGCGATGAGATATTTTGGTTATGACATTTTTGTCATAATCGATTTTATTTCGATTCGAATTTTTTAGCTCGAATGACATTGCTCCACTCCATATGTGAGTGGCTGCGATAGCATTCGAGCTTTTTGTTGTCCAAATAAAAACCGGAGAGGAACAAGCACTATGAAATTACTGAAAGATAGAATTATGGAAGATGGCAAAGTGTTATCGGAAAATGTATTAAAAGTAGATACTTTTTTAAATCACCAAATTGATCCAGCGTTGATGCAGTCTATTGGCAATGAGTTTGCAGCTCGTTACAAAGATGCAGGTATTACAAAAATACTAACGATTGAATCTTCTGGTATTGCTCCTTCCTTGTTTGCTGGTCTTACACTGGGAGTGCCAGTCGTATTTGCAAGAAAGCGAAAATCTCTTACGCTATCAGATAATTTGTTTACTTCTAAGGTGCACTCGTTTACAAAGGGAGAAACGAATGATATTTCCGTTTCAAAGGATTTTATTAACGAGAATGACACGGTGTTGATCATCGATGATTTCTTGGCAAATGGACAAGCAGTTTTAGGACTATTAGATATTCTGGGTCAAGCAGAAGCGATAACTGCAGGAGTTGGAATTGTTATTGAAAAAGGCTTCCAACCAGGTGGGAAGCTTATTCGTGAAAAAGGTATTCGTGTAGATTCGCTTGCAAATATTAAATCATTAATAAACGGCAAAGTAGAGTTTTTTGAGGAGGAAATAGTCAGATGAACAGTGCTCTAAAAAATACAGCCCTCGGTATTCAACATGTACTTGCAATGTACGCAGGAGCGATACTTGTACCATTAATAGTTGGGGGAGCACTCGGACTTACTTCAGAACAGCTTACGTATTTAGTAGCAATTGATATATTAATGTGTGGTGTAGCTACGATTTTACAAGTCGTGAGCAATCGATTTTTCGGTATCGGACTTCCGGTAGTACTAGGATGTACGTTCACAGCTGTCGGACCAATGATTGCTATAGGTGGAGAGTATGGAATTTCCTCTATCTATGGAGCAATTATTGTTTCAGGTTTAGTCGTTATAATAATAAGTGGATTTTTCGGGAAGCTAGTAAAGTTTTTCCCTCCAGTCGTAACTGGCTCTGTTGTTACTATTATTGGTATTACGTTAATTCCCGTTGCTATCAATAATATGGGTGGCGGACAAGGTTCACCAGACTTTGGTTCCCTATCCAATGTGCTATTATCATTTGGTACACTAATATTTATCGTTTTGTTATATCGTTTTTCTACAGGATTCATAAAAGCCATTTCAATTTTAATCGGGATTGTTGGAGGAACCATTGTAGCAGCGTTTATGGGGAAGGTTGATTTAACTCCTGTACGAGAGTCAGACTTTTTCCATATGATTCAGCCTTTTTACTTTGGTACTCCGACCTTTGAAATTTCTCCTATTATTACGATGACTCTAGTAGCTATCGTTTCTTTAGTAGAATCAACTGGTGTTTACTTTGCACTTGGAGACATGCTTGGAAAGAAAATAGAAAAAGAGGATTTAACGAAAGGCTACCGTGCAGAAGGTATAGCAGTCTTATTAGGAGGGATTTTCAATTCATTCCCTTATACGACGTTTTCTCAAAATGTAGGCCTTATGCAAATTTCTGGTATTAAAACGAAAACAGTTATATACATAACAGGTGCAATGCTGATTGTACTTGGCTTTATACCTAAAATTGCAGCTCTAACAACCATTATTCCTGCCTCTGTGCTAGGAGGAGCAATGATCGCTATGTTTGGGATGATTGTAGCACAAGGTATTAAAATGTTGAGTAAAGTGATATCGGACTCTGAGGATAATTCGATGATTATTGCATGTTCTATCGGTATAGGTCTTGGGGTAACAGTAGTTCCTGAGTTATTTGATGCACTACCTTCAAGCATGAAAATATTGACTAGTAACGGAATTGTTGCAGGAAGTATGACTGCAATTATTTTAAATATCATCTTTAATATGATTCCACGAAGAAAAAAATCATAATGTTTTAATTACTGCGAAGGAGATATTCCTTCGTAGTTTTTTATTATGGAATCCATAAACACAAAAGAAGTGTTTCTCATACTATAATATGAGGTGAGAAAATGCCAAGAGTAAAATATCGAAATGCGGACGTTGACTTAGTGGCAAGGATGATGAGAGCGGAAGGCGAAGGCGAAGGAAACCAAGGGATGTTATATATTGGGAATGTAATTGTTAATCGTGCTGTAGCAGATTGTTTAGATTTTCAAGATGTAAGAACAATTGAAGACGTCATTTATCAGGTGCAGGGAGGAAATTATTCTTTTGAAGCTGTTCAAAAAGGTAATTTATTTTATTCGCCTGCGAGAGAAAATGAAAGAAAGTTAGCAAGGCGAGTTTTGGAAAATTGGAGAGAACACCCAGCGAAATTTGCGCTTTGGTATTTCAATCCATATGCTCCATGCCCACCAACATGGTACGATCAACCTTTTACGGGTCAATTTAAACTTCATTGTTTTTATGAGCCGATTGCTGGAACATGCGATAGTGTTTATAGGGGCTAGCGATGTTTAATGAGAGCTTTACTACAAGAGTTAGTGTAGTAAAGCTCTATTTTTATTGGAATAAGAGAAATTAGTGTAAAGCTATTGTTAAATTTCAATAATTGTGAGGAAAGTCACTGTGGACTATATGCCTATTTGTTAGCATATATGTTAGTACTTACAATTTTGGAGGTGTAATAATGTTTAGGAAAAAACGAAATTCACCAACCAACAATCTGTTAGAAAATCCAGATGTGAAGTTGGAGGTTCGAGATAAAAAGATTCTCGTTCAGCTGCAGTTGATAAATTTCTCCGAAAAAGATCTTGCTAACCTTAAACAAATGGAGTCATTCATGCTCGCTTATATCCCACGAGCAGTAAAGAACTTCTACGATTCCCTCATGGCAAATGAAAATATAGTTGCTATTATCAATAAACATAGTTCGCGCAGTAGTTTAGAACAAACATTAATCACGCATACTGCGGAATGGTTTGCCGGCTTGTTAACCGATAATTACATAGAAAAACGAAAGAAAATTGCTAAAATGCATGTACATATTCAGCTAAAAACAAAATACTATTTAGGTGCATGCTATCAGCTTCAAAACAGTTTTGTCGAAAAAATACAATCAGCACATCTCCCTATCGAGACACAAATCCAGTTTGTATCGTCTTTGAGTAAAATCATAAACCTCGAGCAACAATTAGTTGTAGAGGCTTACGATAATTATGCTGAAGAACAAGCAAAGGAAAAAGAAGATGCAATAAAAGGTGCAATTAAAGAAACTTTAGGAAATATCGCTACCAGCTTAGAAGATCAATCAGGTGAAACAACGACCTCTGTAGGAGAGCTGATTGGAACGACCAAAGATTTGGAAATAGAAGTAGCAAAAGGTATTGAAACCTCTAATAGAACGATTGATATGGCTGAAGCGGGTAAGCATGTTATTCAGACATTAACTGGGCATTCGCAGGAAATATACGACAAATCGAAGTCGATGTCAGGTTTGATCGTAAAATTAAACCAGTCGTCTAATGAAATATTGAATGTTGTAAAAATAGTTAAAGATATAGCGATAAAAACAAATTTACTAGCATTAAATTCAGCAATAGAAGCAGCAAGGGCTGGAGAATATGGTAAAGGTTTTGCGGTAGTAGCTGAGGAAGTACGCAAACTTGCGGAACAAACAAAAAATTCGGTAGAGCAAATTGACTCACTAGTTGGTGACTCGAATAATGCACAACAGGAAGTAGTAAAATCTATTGAGGTTGTACAACGCTTAGCTAATATTGGCTTGAAAGAAAGCGATCGTACTGCCTCCACTTTAGAGAGTATTTCTACCATGATTCAAGAGCTAGCTTCCGAATCGGAGATAGTCGGCACCGAAATTAAAGACTTAACAATCGCAGTAGAGTCAATAGGTGCAGCATCCATTCAAATATTAGAGTCTACTAAACTTTTAGATGAGACGATTCAAATAATCTAGATTTGGGGATAATCGGTTGAATTAGGTATCAATATCACCTCACAAGCTGCGGTTCATTCATTAGTAAATTGTCTATTCCGAAAATCGAAATAATGTGATAGGATAGTCTAATCTATGAGTTGTGAGGAAAAGATAATGAGAATTAGAGATTGGGATCGTAGTTTGAAGGTCCGTTTGTTTGGAGAATTTTTTAGTAATTTGAGTTTTTGGATGGTATTTCCCTTTTTAGCAATCTATTTTGCTGATGAATTTGGGACGAGCATGGCTGGAATTTTACTGGTAGCATCGCAAGTATTTTCTGTTGGTGCCAATTTAATCGGAGGGTATTGTGCAGATAGATTTGGTCGAAGGACGATGTTATTTTTCTCTGCAACAGCAGAAGGGTTAGCATTTATTTTATTTGCTTTTGCGAATTCGCCTTGGTTAGACTCACCGATGCTTAGTTTTGTAGCATTTACGATTGCAGGTATGGCTGGTTCGTTATATCATCCTGCAAGTCAAGCGATTGTTGCGGATGTAGTACCAGAAAAAGATCGAAGCACCGTATTTTCAGTGTTCTATACATCCATTAATATTTCGGTAGTTATTGGACCTATAGTTGGGGCGGTATTATTCTTTAATCATCGTTTTGTGCTTTTATTGGTTTCTGGAATTATTTTCTGCTTGGTTGGATTGGCCATAAGATTTTTAACAGAGGAGACCTTACCTATTGAAGTACGGGCACAGATGGCACGCGGTTCGAATAATTGGGTTCAAGTAATCGTCAAGCAGGTTAAAGCTTACGGATTGATCGTGAAGGATAAAGTTTTCTTCTTATTTGTTATTGCTGGTATTTTGTTAGCACAAACATATATGCAATTGGATATGCTCATACCAGTTTATATGAAAGACGCTATTGATGAGCAGGTTCTGGGTAATTTGTTTAACAGAGAGTGGACAGTGACTGGTGAAGGTTCGTTCGGTATTTTACTTTCAGAAAATGGATTGTTAGTAGTGTTGTTTACTGTATTTGTCACGAGATGGATGACGAAGTATCCAGAGAAATGGGTGTTCTTTCTTTCCTCATTCTTATACGCAGTGGCCATGCTGATCTTCCCGATGACAGCGAACTTCTGGGTCTTTCTTATTGCAATGGGAGTTTTTACTTTAGGAGAACTAGCAACAGTTGGGCTTCAGGAAAGCTTTGTTTCAAAACTAGCTCCTGACGATATGAGAGGACAGTATTTTGCGGCGGCAAGTTTGCGCTATACAATTGGTCGTACAATTGCACCTTTAGTATTTCCGCTTGTCACATGGATAGGTTTTACATGGACATTTGTTATTCTAGCAGTTTTAGCATTACTGAGTGGATTTATCTATCTTCTGACTTTTAAAGAGTATAATAAACGAAAAAAAGAAATTGCTGTATAAATTGGACAAGGGGCGCTCTCATAATGAGAACACCCCTTGATTTTTTATAGGTATAACATAACTTTTGAATTTTAAATTTCATCCCGAAAAGCTCGGGGAATAATTTCCATGAAAGAGACACTTTCAATGCCGCGGTAAATTGTTCCACTGGTTGCCTTCTAACCTAAGCAACGTAAACCCTACCTTCTTTTACGTCCTTGCGACCCTGTAGCCGCTCCAGTGTGAATAAGTATTATCAAAAACACATATAGCAGAATGCCAATATCGAAAAACTATGTCGTACCAAATGTTAACTAAGCTATTATCTCATATCAATAAATAAAAGTCAAACATGGTCAATAATACCTGAGATAAAATGATATACTAGCTTAATCGAATACTAAGCGAAGCGGGTGTAAAAATGGAGCAGTGGGATATCTTCAATGAGTTCAGAGAGTGTACAGGAAAGACGTGGATAAGAGGAGAGAAAATGATAGCAGGGGACTATCATCAAGTAGTTCATATTTGGATTATGAATAAAAAAGGGGAATTTCTAATTCAGCAGCGTCAACCCTGGAAAGTAGGATGGCCGAATATGTGGGACTGTGCTGCGGCAGGTTCTGTGTTAATAGGAGAAACGAGTGAAATGGGTGCTATTCGAGAAGTGAAAGAAGAAATAGGGATTGAGTTACAAATGGAACATGCAGAGGTGTTATTCACTTTAAAGTTTTCTCGTGGTTTTGATGACCATTGGCTAGTAAAACAAGAAATAGATGTGGAGCATTTAAAATTGCAATACGAAGAGGTAGCAGATGCTAGATGGGCAACAGCATATGAAATAAATGAGCTTGTAGAAAGTGGGGATTTCATTCCCTATCATATTTTAGAACCCCTTTTTGAAATGAGTAAGTCATCCATTTCAATCAGAAAGGCTAGTTTATCCGATGCAGCAGAATTATTTGAGATACAAAAGAAGGTTTTCCAACCTCTATATGAAAAATATCAGGACCATGACACGAGTCCGGTTTTCCAATCGTTTGACAGGTTTACAGAACGCCTCCAAACAGGGGACTTCTTTAAAATCTATGAAAAAGGGTTGCTAGTAGGAAGTGTTCATGTCTATCCCAAGTCTCCAGGTTTTATGCGATTGCATATTATTAATATTCTCGAAGAGTTTCAAGGAAAAGGTATTGCACAAGAAGTGATGACCCGTATAGAAGGTATGTATCCACAGGCGATTAAGTGGGAGCTCGATACAATTAAGCAAGAACAGAGAAATTGCTATTTATACGAGAAAATGGGCTATGAGAATTCAGGCGATGAATGGAAGGTAAATGAACAGATGACGCTCATTCACTATACGAAAACGAATAATTTAAATCATTTGAAACCAATCTTATAAGTGCAGTAATTAAAATGGCTGGGACAGAAGTAGCCTCAATCAAAGGAAAAAGAGAAATCGGGTCTGTGATTTCTCTTTTTTCATTTTATTTTTAGATTGTCACAATCTTAGAACAAAAGGACACTTCTTTCTGTATAAATTTTTGTAGTGGTATACTTTAATTCGTACAGAATATGTCCTTTTTTAATACCTAAAACCGTGATATCTTTGATTATGGTATTTTTAGAAACCTCATAGAAAGCACCGAAAACTTTACTGTTCGTAAAATTTTCGGCGCTTTTTGTTTTTGAGGAAAGTTTTGTCCCAGCCTCTTGTTATCCAACTGTTACTGCAGAGAAAAATTCGTTGTAAAGTGCACGCAGTATTTTGTTTTCATTGCTTTCTTGTACTCCAAATGAAAGACTGACCTCTGAAGAACCTTGGTTGATCATTTCAATATTGGCACCAGTATTTGCAATGGCAGATGCAGCACGAGCTGCAAGTCCGGTACTATTATTCATCCCTTCACCTACAATAACAATCATTGAAAAATGATGACGGAAATGTACATCATCTGCATTTAATTCATTTAATACACGATCTAAAATGCGAGCTTCTTTTTCTGGATCGAGTTGATGACTTCGTACAATAACGGAAATATCGTCTAAACCTGAAGGTGTATGTTCATACGAAATATGCTCTTCTTCTAAAATTTGGAGCAGCTTACGACCAAATCCGATTTCTCTATTCATCAAATACTTACTTACATATAAAATAGAAAATCCGTTATCGGCAGAAATTCCAGTTACAGGACGTTTATTTGCTTTGCGTTTGGCTACTATTTTCGTACCGGGTGCAGATGGATTATTTGTATTTTTAATACATACGGGAATCCCGCTTTTATATACAGGCATTAATGCTTCATCGTGAAAAACGGAGAAACCAGCATAGGAAAGTTCCCGCATTTCGCGGTATGTTATTTCTTCGATTTCCGCAGGATGATTTACTACCTTAGGGTTTGCGCAAAATACAGAATCGACATCCGTAAAGTTTTCATATAAATCCGCTTGGACCGCAGCTGCTAATATAGAACCAGTGATGTCTGATCCCCCACGATCGAATGTGCGAAGAACCCCGTTTAGTGTAAAACCAAAAAATCCTGGGAACACAACAATGCCAGGAAGATCGTTTAGTGCGTGTAGATTGTCATAAGCCTCTGGCAAGGCTTGTGCTCGTCTAGGAAAATCATTAACAACTAATCCGGCAGACTTCGGATTTATATACTGAGCGGTGAGTCCAATACTTGTGAAATAAGTAGAGATTAGTTTTGCGTTATTATCTTCTCCACTTGCTTTTATATTGTCGACAAATAATTCAACTACGCTTTTGTCTTCATTAATACGTACACGCAGGTCTTCCTCTATCACTTCACAAATGGTTTCGTCTAGAGCTAGACCTTGTGCAATTTCCTTATAACGATTCACTACCTGGCGGAGTTTTTCTTCCACATCTTCATTATGTATCGCTGCAGCTGCCAATTCAATGAGCAAGTCGGTTACTTTTTTATCCTCATCGAAGCGTTTGCCAGGTGCAGACACAACAACGAATTTTCGAGACGGATCTGCTTGAATAATTGCAGCTACCTTTTTGATCTGCTCTGCGCTTGCAACAGATGTTCCGCCGAATTTACTTACTTTCATCTTATCAAATCCTTACCTTTTTAATGGGGGTGTATTTACTAGAAAAACAAATGGTTTTATACAGTGTACAAATTATATTGTGTAAGGTCAATAACTTTGTATTTATTTCTTTAGATTTATATAAATTAAACGAACGTTTAATAATTTATTTTAATTTAAGTTCGTGATTTGTAAATAAAAAACACTAGATGATAATAACCTTCTACATTTTATCATCTAAACACGAATAAGGAAAATTAAAAATATTTTTTAAGTTATAAAACTGCATAAAATCAACGTTTATTTTAAATGATAGCGTTTTCAAGTTTTTTGACTATATTGACAATTAATTTGATGGTGAGTATGATTGGTTTAATTCAATAAAGGGAGAACAATTTTGACGGAGATAGACTTTACTTGTGGAGATCTTAAGAGAGCTGATGGTCGGTGCAAATCAGTGATTTCGTTTGTAGAGTAGCACTCTAGAATTGGTGGACTGAAACAGAGGATTTAGGTTCATCCGTGAATGCGCGTTAAGCATACTAATTGAGAAGCTGCGAGAGATTGCAGTAAAATTTGGGTGGTACCGCGTGAGTTAATATAAGCTCTTCGCCCCTTACATGATTGTAGGGAGGGAAGGGCTTTTTTGTGTTTTTAAAATAAGGAGGAGAAAAATAATATGACATTCAATATTCTAATCAGTGATCCACTAAGTGAAGAAGGTATTTTCCCATTAAGAGAGGCAGAAGGATTTAATATCGTTGTCGATACTGCATTAACTCCTGAACAACTTGGCGAAAAAATTGATGAGTTCGATGCATTATTAGTGCGGAGCCAAACGCAGGTTACAAGGGAAATTATTGAAAAAGGGTCTAATTTAAAAATTATTGGTCGTGCGGGAGTTGGGGTGGATAACATCGATTTAACTGCTGCAACAGAACGTGGGATCATTGTTGTTAATGCGCCAGACGGAAATACAAACTCAGCAGCAGAGCATTCTATCGCAATGCTTATGTCACTTGCTCGCAACATCCCACAAGCCTTTCATTCATTAAAAAATAAACATTGGGATCGCAAAACATTTATCGGTGTTGAAGTGAAGAACAAAACGTTAGGGGTCCTAGGGTTCGGGAGAATTGGTCAAGAGGTCGCATTTCGTGCAAAGGGACAACGGATGAATGTTATTGCGTATGACCCGTTCCTAACAGCTGAAAAAGCGGAAAAACTTGGAGTTCAATTTGGGTCAGTAGAGGAAGTTATCAAAGCCGCCGATTTTATAACTGTGCATACACCACTATTGAAAGAAACTCGCCATTTAATTAATAAAGAAGCATTTGAAAAAATGAAAGACGGCGTTCAAATTATTAACTGTGCACGTGGTGGTATCATCGATGAGGATGCACTATACGATGCAATAGTGTCAGGGAAGGTTGCAGGAGCAGCATTAGATGTATTTGAGGAAGAGCCATTTGTGGAGCATAAATTATTAACGCTGCCACAGGTTATTGCGACACCTCATTTAGGTGCGAGTACTATAGAAGCACAAGAAATTGTGGCAATAGACGTATCTTATGACGTAGTGAGCTTCCTGCAAAATGGCACAGTAAAAAACCCAGTTAATCTTTCTTCTGTACCAAAAGATGTGTTAGCTAAAATTGAGCCATTCTTTAATCTAGCGGAGCAATTAGGATCATTCATAAGCGACCTTTCAGAAGGAGTGCCAGAAGAAGTGAATATTACTTATTCAGGTGAACTTGCCAATTTAGATACTCGTCCACTTTCTCGCAATGCTGTTAAGGGCCTTCTGAAAAGCAAACTAGGTGAATCCGTAAATGATGTAAATGCTAAATTCCTTGCAGACCGTTTAGGCATAACCGTAAACGAATTAAAAACATCAAAATCAAAAGGATTTACAAGCTTAATCACAGTGGAGATAAAAACATCAGCTGGAACAAGAAAAGTAGCAGGGACGCTATTAAATGGACTAGGTAGCCGCATCGTACGTGTAGATGACTTCATTGTAGACGTTGTGCCTGCAGGTTACTTATTATTTATCCGACATAAAGACCAACCTGGAGCAATTGGACGTGTTGGAACATTGCTTGCTTCGGAAGGCGTCAATATCGCAACGATGCAAGTTGGCCGTTCGGAACTAGGCGGAGATGCGATTATGATGCTCTCTATTGATAAGCATGTGGAAGAGTCTGGTATTGAACAGTTGAAAGCATTAGAAGACATCTTTGATGCAACACCGATTGATCTATAAAAGTATTGGAATGAGGTGGTGTAATCTGTCCGCTCGAGGTCGTTCATTATGCGCTCGTGACAAGAGGCTATCCGATCGAGAAAGCACGAACGCTAGGGGGTAATCGATATCCGCTCGGGGGGGAACAGTATCCGCCCGCAACCGATAAAAAATGGATCCACGACGGATAAATGTCGTGGATCCATTTTTGTTATTCAAGCAGTGTAAATAGCTCTCTTAAGTTATTGATTGTATATGTAGGCTTTACTTCTTCACTAACTGGTTTTTCCTCTCGATTGATCCAAACGGATTGTATACCGACTCTCGCAGAGCCTAAAATATCGGTCATTAGATTATCACCAACCATCAAAACTTCATCTGCTTTTAATCCAACCATTTCTAGTGCGTGTTCAAAAATGGAGGGATCAGGTTTTCCTTTTCCGAAAGCTCCTGAGATAAGTATATGGTCGAAGTATGGCGCAATCTGGGGTGTGATTTCCAATTTGATATTCTGCAGACTTGGTGAACCATTTGTCATTAGCAGTAATGTATACTTTTCTTTCAATTGCTCTAACACTTCATACGTTTCTTCATAAACAAAGGGACTTTCTTTACGCATTTTTGGAAAATATTCTGCTAGCTCTCTGCCTAATTCTTCATTATCGATTCCTAGATTTCTTAAACCATTTATCCAGGCTGATTGTTGATACACCGGGACAATAGATTTCATCTTTTGAAAATCAGGATAAGGGTCGTCAAATGTTCCCCAGAGTCCTTCAAAGGGATTAATACCGATCATTTGAGTGAAGGGTCTTGTTTCATATGTATCGTACAATGCGCTTGCTTCGTCACGTACTGATTGTTCTAATATGAGTGGATCGACATTCACCTGAGTAGCTGCATATGTACATGTTTTGTGAAACGCAATGGACACACTTTTATTGTCCCATAACAAAGTATCATCTAAATCGAAAAATATTGCTTTTTTCATTTGTTGAAACCCCCAGTACGTATTTAAATAATACTTTACCGTACTAAAGAGGCGATGTCACTAGAATGGAATCATTTTCTCTAGAATTCCACCCTCCCGAACAATTTCTTCTAAATCTTTGATTGAAATCGGGAAGTAAGGAAAACCGTATACATATGGTGTCAATTCATACACTTGAAAATAAACGACAAGTGAGTGGTCAGCGATGTAAAAGTCTTGGTCGCTCCTTATTTGTGTAAAATCCTCTAAAAGAGGTACATTCCACTCCACCATTTTCTTTTCAATCATGTCAGAAAGAACCTTCACATAATTACTAACCGGCTTAAATAGTACACTAAGTACATACTGTTTGCCAGTCTTGATGTCAAAGGTGAGTGATTTCGAAACGGTAAGACCGTGTGCGCCTCCCGTAAATGAATAGACAATCAAACTTAAGCTTAGTACTCCACGCTCATTCGTTTTAATCTCATAGTATCCAATCAATTCTAGTAAATGTTCATTGTAAAATCCTTGTTCGATCAAAAGCTTGTTTAGTTCATGAAGAATATCAGCATTTATCTTTTTTTCTAACGCGGGATGAGTTAAGTTAGTTACAAGAGGATAAGTTACATCGACTTTTGGTGAACTTTTTCTGATATATTTCGTTTCTATACGGACAGGCAGATCCATGGCAGACAACCTTTCATAAGTAATAATGAATAGTATGAGTGGGAGAGGAAGCATATGTTTTTAAATAGAGTGAATCTACTAAAAGAACCGCAAATGGATAGTCAATATCCGTTCACGATTCCGGCTATTAGCAACTTAAAAGAGCTTGAGTTCACCTCGTCCGTCACCTTTTTTGTAGGGGAAAACGGTACTGGTAAATCCACACTATTAGAAGGAATTGCAGATAAATGTGAGTTTAATACAGCAGGTGGAAGTCGAAATAATTTATATGATGTGTATGCTGCAGAAAGTGCACTAGGGAAGTATCTTAGACTTTCCTGGATGCCAAAAGTGACAAATGGTTTCTTTTTGCGTTCAGAATCCTTTTATCAGTTTGCCTCACATATTGACCAACTGGAAAGAGAAAATCCTGGGCGGGGTGTACTAGATAGTTATGGTGGAAAATCTCTTCATGAGCAATCCCATGGAGAATCTTTTCTGTCATTGTTTTTAAATCGATTTGATGGCAGGACAATTTATCTTCTAGACGAACCAGAATCAGCATTATCACCACAGAGACAATTGACATTTTTACGAGTCATACATGATTTGATAAAAGAACAGAATTGCCAATTTATCATTGCTACACATTCACCCATTATATTAGGGTATCCAGAAGCAACCATCTTAAGTTTTGATGATGGAGAGATTGAGGAAATCGATTATGAAATGACAGGACATTATCAAATAACAAAATACTTTTTAGATCATCGAGAAAAATTTTTAGAAGAGCTACTTGAAGGTGAGTAAATGTATGTAATCATAAATTATCTAGATGACATGTTATTTTTTATAGGAATCGCATTTCCATTGATCGTCCTTTGGCGTCTGTTTCGTTGGAAGAAGAGAGGCTTTCAGCTGAAAGAGATTTTACATGAGCTTGGAATTTTAGTATTTTTCTCCGTGCTTGTTGGTCTATTTTCCCAAACTATAATACCTAAACCTGGTGACGTGCCTGCCTATACGACAGGTGTTAATTTGGAGTTATTTCGTGTGGTCGAAGAAACATATAAAGCAATTGTGTATCTAGGGTTTTGGCAGCCATTTTATATTAATTTTCTTGGTAATATTCTTCTTTTCATGCCGATTGGTTTTCTGTTACCGCTACTTTTTAAAAGGATGGAGTTTTTTATATTTCCTGTAGTTGCTGGATTGTGTATATCGTTATTTATTGAAATTATGCAGATTCCACAAAGCAGAAGTAGTGACGTCGATGATTTATGGTTGAATACACTTGGAGCTTTGCTTGGCTATATATGCTATTACTTTGTTCGTAAAGCTTTCCCATCTTTTACAGCTGCTTTCAAAAGAATAAAAAAGCAAGTTTATGAAAAATAGAAATGGGTAAATATAGGATGGAGAAAACTTTGCAAGGAGACATGAAATGATGATTATTAAAGAATCACAAACAGAGCAAAAACGTGATGTTATTATCGAAGAGTTTGTTAACAAAGGTGTATTTAAAATTGATGGAAGACAATTATATGAGTTAAACTTTTATGAATTAATGAAGGAATATACAACTGAAGAAGAAAGTAAATAAGTGCCTTATTAAAGGGCACTTATTTTTGTGTTGTTTAGAAAGTTATATAGTCTTTGGCATATTGATAACTTTCTACAAGTGATTCTCCGTCCAGACTCCAGTACTTGTCGGAGCTGACATAGGAACTTATGATTTTGTTCTATAAACCTCTATTATCTATAAATAATAGTCGATATAAAAAATATGGTACACTTGACTTAAATACGGATAAGGTGGAAACAAACTTGACTTTCATAACTAATTTAAACGAAACTTTACAAAAAAAATGGCAGGATGCAAATTTTGCAACTCCAATGCCAATACAAAAAAAACTAATCCCACATATGCTTGATGGTGCCGACGTCGTTGCAGAATCTCCAACAGGTACAGGGAAGACACTTGCTTACGTGCTGCCTATTTTGGAGAAAGTGGATCCGACTAAGAAACAAATACAAGCAATGGTTATTATTCCTTCACAAGAGCTTGGAATGCAAATTGTAGAGGTGTTCCGTGAATGGGTGAAGGATACAAACATTACGGTTGCACAGTTAATTGGTGGTGCAAATATTAATAGACAAATTGATGTGCTTAAAAAGAAGCCAACAATTGTCGTTGGAACCCCAGGTAGATTGCAGGAGCTAGTGAAAACGAAAAAACTTAAAATGCATGAGATAAACATCGTTGTATTAGACGAAGGGGATCAACTTCTAAGCAGAGAGCATCGCACAACTGTGAAAAGCTTGGTTGATGCAACAGTGGAAAGCCAAATAGTAGTTACATCAGCGACAATTACAGAGGAAATAGAGTTAGTTGCGGAGCGTATGATGAAAGATCCTGTTCGAATTCAAGTATCTGCAGAGGATGTTCCTTCACAAGGCGAAGTTGTACACAGTTTCGTGAAGACAGAGCCTCGTGATAAAACCGAATTGCTACGTAAAATCTCTTATTTAAAAGGAATGCGTGGTCTTGCATTTGTAAACAGTCTTGATCAGCTGCTTATGAAAGATGCAAAGCTTGCATATAGAGATGCACCGATCGTTTCTCTTCATTCAGAAATGAAAAAAGATGAACGGAAGAAAGCATTGGATGATTTTAAAAGCGGTAAGGTGAGTTTACTAATCGCAACAGATGTGGCAGCTAGAGGTCTAGATATTACCGGACTTACACATGTTATCCATGTAGATGTACCGCATTCAATTGAACAGTATTTACATCGTTCAGGACGTACTGGACGTGCTGGAGCAGATGGAGAGGTAATGACTTTATTAACTTATTCCGATGAAAAGACATATAAAAAATGGACAAAAGAGCTTCCTAAAAAGCCAGTTCAAAAAGTATGGTATCGCGGAGAATTAATCGAAGGGTCATCTAAAACAATTAATCAAAAGGGGAAATAAGGATGGATTTTCAACAAAAGCTGGAAGAGTATGCAGAATTAGTAGTAAAGGTTGGACTGAACATTCAGCCGAACCAACCACTTCTTATAAATACAACGACGGACACAATCGAATTTACGCGATTAATAGTGAAGAAAGCTTATGAAGCAGGAGCAAAACGAGTAGATGTAAACTATACGGATGAAGTAAACGCACGTGCATTTTATGATTTGGCTCCTGATGAAGCATTCCATGAATTCCCCAAATGGGCTGCTATGCAACGCGATGAGCTTATTGAAAATAACGGTGCACTATTATGGATTGATGCTGATAATCCTGACCTATTAGAGGGTGTTTCGATTGATCGTATTTCAAGCTTTCAGAAAGCAAGCGGCAAAGCGTTGGAGAACTATCGTAAAGCAGTGATGAATGATGTTATTACATGGTCAATCGTTGCGATGCCTTCTGAAAAATGGGCAGCCAAAGTATTTCCTAATATGAAGCCAGAGGAGCAAATGGAGGCACTTTGGGATTTAATATTCCAGGTTGTACGGATTGGTGACGGGACAGCTGTTCAAAAATGGAAAGAGCATATTGAAAACCTCGATAGCAGAGCAGCACTTCTAAATAATAAACGCTTCAAAAAAATACACTATAAATCGGAAGGGACAGATATTCAAGTCGAACTTCCAAAAGAACATATTTGGTTGTCTGGAGCGAGCAAAAATGGTCAAAACGTTCCGTTTATAGCAAATATGCCGACAGAGGAAGTATACACTGCGCCACTTAAAACAGGTGTAAATGGCTATGTGAAAAATACAAAGCCATTCGTTTATCAAGGAAATGTCATAGATGATTTTACTTTGACCTTTGAAAATGGAAGGATTACTTCAATAAAAGCAGCTACTGGTGAGAAACTATTGCAAGAGTTAATTGAAACGGATGAAGGAGCAAAGTATTTAGGGGAGATTGCTTTAGTGCCACATGAATCGCCTATTTCTGCTTCAAATGTTTTATTCTTTAATACGTTATTTGATGAAAATGCCTCAAACCATTTTGCAATTGGAGAAGCTTATCCAACATGTGTGGAAGGTGCACGCGGCTTAACACATAGTGAATTAGAGGACTTAGGCCTTAACACATCACTCGTACATGAAGATTTTATGATTGGTAGCGGTGATATGGATATTATGGGAGAACTAGCAGATGGGACAATGGAGCCAATATTCACAAAAGGTGCTTGGGCTTTTTAAGGGGTGATCAGCTTGAAAAAATGGCTATGTACTTTAATCATGCTAGTTGTTTCGTTTGGTACAATTACAGTAGAAGCTAAGGGATCAGAAGTTTATATAGCAATTGGGGATTCCTTGGCAGCCGGTCAAACGCCGAATCGGGCTATAGATACTGGTTACAGCGACTTAATTGCGCAGAAGCTAACTAAGTCTGGACAGCTTGCTTTTTATTCAAAAGCATTAGCCTTTCCTGGATATACAACAGTGGATGTTCTTGCTAGCGTTCAGACCGAAGAAGCGAAAAAACTTTTAAAGACCGCTAGTTTAATCACTATTTCGGCGGGAGCAAATGATTTACTGCAAACGGTGCAAGTGAATGCAGCAAATGGTTCCATTGCTTATCGTCAAATGAATGCTGATTTTGCGTTAAATAATGTTCGAAAAAATATAGAAGAAATTATTAAAGAAGTACAGACAATAGCACCACAAGCAAAAATCTATGTAATGGGCTATTATTTTGCCTACCCTCATGTGAGAGCATCTCAAAAGGAAGGTATTAAAAGAGAGTTAGATCGATTGCATGCTATTTTAAAAGCGCAGTCTGAGGTTAATGGAGCGCTATATGTGTCAGTGGAGGAATCATTTGGGTTAAATGCAACGACACTATTACCGAATCCCGCCGACGTACACCCAACAATGGAAGGCTATCGTGTCATGGCAAATGCATTCTTTTCGCAATACAACAATGGCATATTCGTAACACAAAGTGAGTTGCCAGCACCTAATCCACTTACTTTTGAACAGATATTAAATGCAAACAAAGAACAACAGAAATCCCCTGTTTCAAGAGTAGAAGGGTTGGACAATTTCTACTCGTTAACTGAATGGAAGGCATTAATATAGCATTGACTTTTGATATTATTAATGTTGATCAAACGACGTTAGATGTTGCGAATAAAGTGTCTGATGGTTCGCTAAGCACAACAATATAAAAAAGCTGTCCCCTACCAGGAGGACAGCTTTTTAGCGTACGTTTTTTTTAGATTTAAATACTTTGCGTATTATTGGATAAACGATTGGTGCCCATTTTATTGCTGTTTTAACTAAGTTTTTTACTTTCATCCTAATCGCTCCTTGGCTTCCGATATAAATAATTAAGTACCCGCAATTACCTAAACATAAACGTTACCGTAATACTTTAATGCCTTGGACGATATTCCAAATCATTACAATCACATACACTAGCATATAAGTAGCGATCAAGAGGAGCGGTCCAATTGCTATCCATAACGAAGGCTGATCATTAAACCCTAATGTAAGAGGAGTAAAACTTGAGAAGACACTAATGAATAAAATAACTAACAAGATGACAGGTATGATATGAGATATAAGCGATTTTTTTGCATGATATTTAACATTCGAATCCTGCGATATAAAATAAACGATTATGGGCAATAAAAATGGTGCAAACAATACACTGAAATAAGAAAGTGCTGATAAAATTTTAGGATTATCCAATCTTTTTAACTCCTGTCCTGTTTATATATAACTAAGCTATACATTTCATTTTCTAACTAGGGAAACTAAAATATTTTTGAAAGTTTCAGTTGAAGTAATAGATACATACTCTTTTTCACCATGCCAATCTCCTCCGCTCGGGCCAAATTCAATGGCACCTGCTCCGGTTTCTGCATAAAAGCGAGCATCTGCAGCTCCATGCTGTCCAAATAATACAGCAGGCTTTCCGATAAATTGTGAGGTGACCTGCGCAATACGTACTATATAAGGGTTTACCGCTTCTGTTGTAACGGCAGGGGCGGTCGTCTGAATTTTTAGCTCACTTTTCGGAAATTTATTTGCCAACTTTGTGAGATCCGCGATAATACCTCGCATATCCTGTCCAGGCACGTAACGAAGATCATAGCTAACTATGCACTCGTCAGGCACTACATTATAACGTTCACCTGCTTGTATTTTCGCCAAGTTTAAAGAAGGATAATCATAGAACTCATTGCTTGCAGTTAAAAAAGAAAGTGTACGGAGCTGTTGGTCAAAGAGAAATGACTGCTCAATCGCATTTATCCCTTCCCATGGACGACTTCCATGGCTAGGTTTTCCTTTTAGGATCACATCAAACTGAATAATTCCTTTTGCTTGTAAGCCAATTTTTAAGTGGGTAGGCTCACCACATATAACAAAGTCACCAGTATACCCTTGATCTACTAAAAATTGTGAAGTCTCACCGTCAGTTTCCTCATCCGTAACAATATGTAATTGAATTTTTTTAGTTAGATTTTCAGGTTCCTTAGATAGCTCATAAAACGCTTGCATCATCCCAGCGACACCAGCTTTCATATCAGCTGTTCCTCTACCGTATAAAAAATCACCTTCTATAAATGGCTCGAACTGCTCAGGATTTCCTGGAACAATATCTACATGACCATTCCAAATCATGCACTCATCCCCATCACCTATTTCAGCCACTAGCATTAGTTTTTCTTCATGCTTTAACACAGTGGTGATAATTCCTCTTTCCTGTAACCAATTTTCACAAAATAACAAAGCATTGTTGGCTCCTTCGATTGTGTCACTTTTAATTCTTACTAAATCTTTTAATAATGCAATCATGTGAACATCCCCTTGTGAATATAGTATTTTTACAAGTATAACAAAAGAATAAAAGAAGGTTGCATTAGTTATTTTATTGGGCTACAATGAATTCGAACTTAATAATTCAAACCACAAGGGGCGCCGCTTATGCGGCTGAGATAGTACCCTTCGAACCTGTAAGTTAATACTTGCGTAGGGATGTGGATGGAAACTGACAATCGCGCGATGTCTGGGTCTATCCCGGGGTCGTTTTTTTGTGGTCAAAAAAGGGGATTGTCATGAAAAATCAACGAGTATTAATATTAATGGAAATTGCTATTTTTGCAGCGTTAGGATATGTGTTAGATATGATTGGCTTTGGAATGCCACAAGGTGGATCTGTAACATTCGTTCTTGTACCAGTTATTTTAATGGCTTTTCGCCGTGGTGTTGTAGCTGGGCTAGCTACGGGTTTTCTAATAGGTGTGTTACAAGTGGTAACAGGTCGTTTTTATGCAGCACCATTATCATTTGAAATAGTTATCGCACAGGTAGCAATAGATTATTTTATCGCATTTATGGTTGCAGGATTCGCTGGCTTCCTAAGACCTGCATTTATACAAGCTTATGAACAAAAAGACAAGATGAAAATGATTAAAGCAGTTGTCCTTGGTGCACTTATCGCAGCTTTTCTTCGCTACTTAGCTCATGTGGCATCAGGTATACTATTTTTCGGAGAATTTGCTGGTGATAAAAATCCAATCTTGTATTCTTTAGTCTATAATTCTACTTATATGATACCTGTATTTTTATTAGCTGCTTTTATTTGCTCTGTTTTATTTGTTAAAGCTCCGCGCCTTGCACTGCCGAATTCTCACTAAATATGATATGATTAGAATACATTTAGTGAAGAAGGGATCTTGTTAAGATGATTGTACAAACTGACGAAGAGTTAGTCGCATTAAAAAAAATAGGGCGTATTGTTGCAGAAATTCGTGATGTGATGAGGGCTTCTACTAAACCTGGTATTACAACGAAAGAACTGGACGAAATCGGTGGGAAGCTTTTTAAAGAACATGGTGCGATTTCAGGACCAATGGGCGAATATGATTTTCCAGGTTATACTTGTATTAGTGTAAATGAAGAAGTAGCTCATGGAATGCCTGGCTCTCGAGTTATTAAAGATGGCGATATAGTGAATATAGATGTTTCTGGGTCACTTGATGGTTATTTTGCAGATACTGGGATTTCTTTTGTTGTAGGTGAGGGTTATGAAGAGAAAGAAAAGTTATGTGCAGTGGCAGAGAGTGCGTTTAACCGGGCTATGTTGAAGGTTAAAGCCGGTTCCCGATTGAACCAAATTGGAAAAGCAGTAGCTAGAGAAGCTAAGGATAATGGCTTGCATGTTATTATGAACCTAACTGGACATGGTATTGGAAAATCTCTACATGAAGCTCCTCAGCATGTTTTGAATTATTATGATGCTTGGGATCCGACCATATTAAAAGAAGGAATGGTTTTAGCAGTAGAACCGTTTATTTCTGAAAAAGCAGAGCATATTGTGGAATCTGGAGATGGCTGGACATTTGTAACTCCAGATAAATCATTAGTAGCACAAATTGAGCATACAATTGTTGTGACAAAAGGTGCTCCTATTTTATTAACTAAATTAGATTAAAATAAAACGCCATCGAAAGTTTACTCTTTCGATGGCGTTTTGTTTAAAAAAGAAGAAAGTATAAAAAATGTACCGTGAACACTGGGAATGGGAATGGGAATTGAAGAATGAATAATACTGTAAATTTCCATTACAGAGGTGGAGTACAAAAGAGAAAAGTAGTAAGTGTTTACTAATTAAAGTAATTAAATAGCGAATGAAATTGCATCTTGGAGAGCTTCCTCTATGAAATAGAAAGTATCTTTCCTCTAGTTATCCAAAAATGCATAAGGCTGTTTATTGAAGTTGTAGGATGGCGCTGAACTGACCAACACCATAAGATTACCTAAAAAAGTGATATTGGTTGTGACGTCTGTCATAACCAATATCACTGGTAATAATATAGCAAAACGTCTGTTCAAAGTCCTTCGAAAACATTTGAAACAGTTTTGACCTTAAAGGGTTTTCGCGCTTTTCTTTAAGAATATAATACCTACAATCAGGACACAGCTTAAAAAAAGAGAGGCTGTGGTTAGGAGTAGTTGACTAAAGTTATGGTGAATTGCTACTCCAAGGAAAGTCCAGATAAAAATAACTAACATAAGACGGTCGGAATAATGATAACGAAAATGAAGAGCTATGGCTGTCGCAATAGTTAAGAAAATAACTCCCCAAAGAGATTTTGTCATTCCAAATCCATCAAATTCATAAAACGTTAGGAGATAAGATAGATTTATGAAGAAACTGATAAATGTCCAACTCAAAAGGAAAGAGATTGGTAAACGATTTTTTCGATTTATATCATCTAAAGGATAGGTTAAATACAATATGAACAAACACCCAAGTAAAAGTGTGAGTGTAACAAAAGTATATAAAAAATGCTCATAATGCCAACTATATACACACAAAATATATAATATAGAGGCTACCCCAAATAAAAGAATGCGCTTTGAGGGTATGGGACGGGAGGATTTATAATCCATCGTCATATTCCAAATCCACCATGCTAATGATGCAAAAATAGCTATCCATATATAAAATACATAATTTGCAGGAGTGAAAAATACGGGAAGTCTTTTGAAAATCTCGCCACTAGTTTGATCATTTATAGGAAGAAAAGTAGATAATAATTTTACGATTACAGTAGAGATGAAAAATACCATTAAGAGGATTATTTTAAACATTCATCTGCCTCCTTCTAATTAATAAGTATACCTTTGAAATAATGCTACAACCAATTAGATTTTGAATGTTATGTGACGAAAATCGAACAATCTGCAATAGAAAACATGATATACTAGAATTCTAAAATAATTTTCAATATAGGAGGAATATTTAGATGATTGAACAAACTTATCCGGTTGTCTGGAATCTTGATCGCTTTTTTGAAGGAGGCAGTAGCTCACTATCCCTAAGAAGCCATTTGGATGAAGTAAAAGAAAAATTGAGCAGCTTTGAAGCTAAACTAAAAAACTTTGAATCACCAACATCTATTGCAGATGTCTCTAAAATCGAGCAAACAATTAATGAGCTAAAAGATATAGCAACTAATTTATCAGAAGGAGGAGCAGTAATAGGTTGTTTTTTAGCACAAGATACAACGGATAAGCAAGCAACGTTATTACAAGGAGAGGTAGGTTCGCTATATGCCAAGCTTTCTTCTCAAATGCTTACGATTCAACAAGTGCTAAGCAAAACAGAGGAATCTGTGTGGACAGAGCTACTTCAAACAGCTGAGCTTTCTCCATTTGCCTTTGTGTTAAATGAATGGAGAGATGAAGCAAAGAGAATGCTCTCTGAAAAAGAGGAAGACATTATTACGACACTTGGAGTAGATGGTTATCATTCATGGGGACAGCTTTATGATTTATTAGTAGGTGACATTCGCATTAAACTCACATTAGATGGGGAAGAAAAAGAACTGTCGGTTGGTCAAGCAAATAATCTTAGTTCCCATGAGGATGCACTGATTCGTAAAGAGTCATTTGATGCATTAGAAGCTGCTTGGACAGAAAAAGAAGAGTTCTTTGCGAAAACATTGAACCATATAGCGGGCTTCCGTCTTGCAATTTATGAAAAAAGAGGATGGAACTCCGTTTTAGAGGAGCCTCTACATATTAATCGCATGAAAGAAGAAACACTTCAGGCAATGTGGGGGGCTATATCCAAAAATAAGGCTCCTTTCGTCGAATACTTAAATAAAAAATCGGCAATGCTAGGCGAAAAGCAAATGCAATGGTATGACTTAGATGCACCAGTTAGCGCTTCTACACAGAAAATGGATTATCAGCAAGGTGCCGAGTTTATCTTAAAGCACTTTAAAGAATTTGGGTCAAAATTAGAATCATTTTCAAGAAATGCATTTGAAAAGGGTTGGATTGAAGCAGAAGATCGTCCAAACAAACGTCCAGGAGGCTTTTGTACAGGTATGCCTGTATCACAGGAATCACGGATTTTCATGACATATAGTGGGTCGATGTCGAATGTTTCTACCTTAGCGCATGAATTAGGCCATGCCTTCCATTCATATGCTTTAAGACCGGTACACTGGATGAATCGCCAATATGCAATGGGAGTTGCTGAAACTGCATCTACATTTGCTGAAATGATTGTAGCGGACGCGGCAGTAAAAGAAGCAAAAACAGATGACGAAAAAATTGCTTTACTGGAGGACAAAATCCAACGTAGTGTAGCATTTTTCATGAATATCCATGCTCGTTTTTTATTTGAAACTAGATTCTATGAGGAACGTAAAAAAGGAATTGTTTCTGCTACTAGATTAAATGATTTAATGGAAGCAGCTCAACAGGAGGCATATGGAGATGCATTAGACACAACACACCCACACTTTTGGGCATCAAAACTGCATTTCTATATAACGGAAGTTCCATTTTACAACTTCCCATACACATTTGGTTACTTATTCTCTTTAAGTATTTATGCAAAAGCTATAAGCGAAGGTGCAAACTTTGAGGAAAAATATATTGCGTTATTGCAGGATACAGCAGTAATGTCAGTAGAAGATTTAGCGATGAAGCATTTAAATGAAGACATTACTCAGGAAGCATTTTGGATAAAAGGTATTGACCTTTGTATTCAGGATGTGAAAGAGTTTATCCAATTAACTAATGCAAAAGGGTGAAGGTGCTTGATTTATCTAGAAGGGGATACATGCTATATACGAACATTAAATACGAAGGATGCACCAGCCCTAGCTGATCTAACTTATCGCAATAAGATGTATTGGTCCGTCTATGAACCGTTACATCGTGATGACTATTATACGACTTCTGTGCAACGTGAGAAAATTCGAGAATCTCTCATGCTATCGAAGGAAAAAAGAGAGTATAGCTTCGGTATTTTCGAGCATCACACTGATCGAATGATCGGTAATGTATCGCTATACAGTATCAAAAGAATGCCTTTTTCAAGTGGGCTAATTGGGTATTCTATGGATGAATTTTATATCGGAAAAGGAATTGCTTCCGAAGCAGTACACCTAGTAAAAATGTTTGGATTTGAGCATGTTCAATTAAATCGTATTGAAGCATATGTATCACCACAAAATAATGGCTCTATCAAAGTGTTGGAAAAAAATGGGTTCATACAAGAGGGACTGCTACGTAAACTTCTTTATATTAATGGTAAATGGCAAGATCATTTTATCTATGCAGTGTTAACAGATGAGCAATGAAAGATTAAGAGTGTAATCGACAAACTAAAAGAGGATGTACAAAACAACTTATAGGCATCCACTACAGTTGTTTTCCGTTCCGGCGACGTTTTCCGTGGGCACGGCTTGAGCCTGTACTCGTGCTGTTCGCTCTGGAGTCGCCGCCTGCACTTCAAACAAGTAGAATATTAATATTCTATAATTAATCTACTGGCTATATATTACCATAATAAAAAAACGTGAAATCAAATGACTGATTTCACGTTTTTAAATTTTAACACCAGTTATGACCCAACTTCTATTTAAAAAGATATGAAGTAATAAAAAATGTCACATGAACCCTAGGGAAGTAGCTTTTCACTAGTTATCCAAAAACGTCACTTACCTGCCTTTTAAGAATCTATCAGTAATAATATAGTAAAAAATCGGTCCAAAGCACTTCGAAAAAAATCGAAACAGGATTTACCTTAAAAGGACTGGGCGTTTTTTGTCCGGTTTTTTTATAATATACTGTCGATTTCCCAGGAAATAAATTATTTTTTGTCGATATTACCGTCAGTTACTAAATCTAAACGACCAGTTTCTGGATCAATAATTAGTCCATGCACTGGAATATCTGGAAGCATAAGTGGATGATTTCTAATCATATCTACACTATGTAATACACTAGATTCTACGTTTGAAAAACCTTCTAACCATTTTTCTATATCTACACCAGCATTGCTTAATACATCTAATACGCGCGGGTGTACGCCACGAGAGATCATCTTATCTACAATTTTGTCCGTTTCAATTCCACTCATTCCACAATCATGATGACCAATTACATATATTTCATCGGCCTGTAGCTCATAAACAGCTACAATCAGACTACGCATAATTCCACCAAATGGATGGTTGATGACTGCTCCAGCACTTTTAACAATTTTAACATCTCCATTTTTAAAATTCATGGATTTTGGAAGCATCTCCACTAAACGTGTATCCATGCATGTTAAGATAACTATACGTTTGTTTGGAAATTTGGTCGTTAAAAATGGTTCATAAAGTTTATTTTCCACAAAGTAATCATTGTATTTTAAAATCTCTTGTAAACTTGGCATCGTATTCCCCCTTTATGTTCTAATTATATTTTAAAGGAAATGAAAGAGAAATGCTTTATTTAACCCTTGAATCTGTTAAAAAAAGCATTGTCACTTACTTACAGATTAAATTCACATTATTTTGCTAGTTTTTGTTTTCGGTCTGCTATAAAAAAAGCTTTACCTGTTCCGATAGCTACTGATTGTAATGGTTCTGGGGCAATATGAACTGGTACTTCGATGACCTGAGTCAACCACTCAGAAATGTCTTTTAATAACGCTCCACCACCAGTTAAAATAACGCCGTGGTCAACTATATCACCTGCAAGCTCAGGAGGACAGGTTTCCAGTGTTGCACGAATAGCTTCTAAAATAGTTTCAAGAGATTCAGTAAGTACACCTTGAATTTGAGTAGAAGATAGATGAATTGTCTTTGGTAATCCAGTCACTACATCTCGTCCAGTTACTTGCATTTGCTCTACTGCATGAGGCACTAAAGCATGTCCGATTGTCATTTTAATAATCTCAGCTGTTGGTTCTCCGATTATGACATTATACTCTTTTCGGACAAAGTGAATAATAGCCTCATCCATGCGATCACCAGCAGCTTTAACGGTATTAGAAGCTACTACTCCACCGAATGAAATAATCCCCACTTCAGTAGTCCCTCCACCTATATCAACAATCATACTAGCTACGGGCTCGTCCACAGGAAGACCTGCACCGATTGCAGCAGCTACTGGTTCTTCCATTAACTGAACATCCTTAGCTCCACTTTGTCTCACTGCATCCTGAATCGCTCTTCGTTCAACAGACGTTGCACCAGAAGGGGTACATACGATGACAGTTGGTTTTCTCAAGGAAGTACCGAGTTTTTTTGCTGCTTTTTGCATAATAAGTTTCAATAATTGTGTGGTAATATCAAAATCGGCAATTACTCCATCCTTTAATGGACGAATTACCTCGATAGATGTTGGTGTTTTGCCAATCATTTTTTTAGCTTCTTCTCCAAAAGCTACAATTTCTCTTGTTCTTGTATTTACTGCTACTACTGTAGGCTCATTTATAAGTAATCCCTTGCCTTTTGTATAAACTAACGTATTTGCGGTACCTAAATCTATTCCAATATGTGAGTTTGAAAACATTTGTCTTCCTCCTATTCCAATCATACTTAGTAATTATAATAGATAAATTGGAGGTTGCCATTTGTAACATAATGGTAATTTACATATGTTTCAACGAAGTTTAGGAAATTTGTTATGGATCGAAGTGAAAAAATGAGTTAATAGTAACGGTTTGTCATCTAAATGTAATAGAATTGAAGTCTAATTGAAAAGAAAAAGAGAAGAGATAACATATAAAAAAACAACCGTCCAAGTGCTAGACGGTTGTTTTGTGAATTATTAAAAAGGTTTTGGATCAATTGTAGTTGAATCTTTTGAATTCATCGCTTTTCCAAAATAGTGTAAAATCGTATATCCAACGATACCCAACGCACCAGAAAATCCAAGTACTGTAACTGTGAATAAAGCCATTATAAAACACCTCACTAGTCTTGTTTGTATTCATTATAACCCAAATTTGAAAGAATAGTAACTAGTAATATATAGAATTTCCGTTAACTATTAAAATGCCCAATTTCCATTACGGAATATTGGCTCTGAAGTTCCGTCTTCTTTAATACCATCGATATCCATTTTATCAGAACCGATCATGAAATCTACATGCGTTATACTTTCGTTTAACCCGTTTTCAGCTAGTTCTTCTCGAGTCATTTTCTTGCCACCTTCTAAACAAAAAGCATATGCACTACCAATTGCTAAGTGATTAGAAGCATTTTCGTCAAATAATGTGTTGTAAAATAATAAATTCGAGTTAGAAATTGGCGAGTCATGTGGTACAAGTGCTACTTCGCCAAGATAATGAGAGCCTTCGTCCGTTGCAACTAAGTTTTCTAAAACTTCTTGCCCTTGCTCCGCTTCAACTTTAACGATTCGTCCATTTTCAAATGTGATTGTGAAGTTATCAATAATATTCCCGCCATAGCTTAAAGGTTTAGTGCTCGCTACATAGCCGTTTACACCAGTTTTTAATGGCACAGAGAATACTTCTTCTGTTGGCATGTTAGCCATGAAAGAAAATCCTTTTTCGTTTGTACTACCAGCCCCACACCATAAATGTCCTTTTGGTAATTCAATCGTTAAGTCCGTTCCAGGAGCCGTATAATGAAGCTTTTGATAATTTTTTTCGTTCAGATAATCTACCTTTGTGTGTAATAGGTTATCGTGTTCAACCCATGCTTCTGTTGGATTTGGCACATCAGCACGAACTGCTTGGAAAATTGCCTCCCAAAGTGCAGGTACTTGTTCTTCCTGGGATAATTCTGGGAACACTTTATTAGCCCAATCTTTAGATGGAGATGCAATTACGGACCAACTAATTTTATCCGATTGTACATATTGGCGATATTTGTTTAGAGCTTGACCGGCAGCCTTTTGGAACGCCGAAATTCTAGCAGGGTCCATTCCTTTTAATAGGTCTGGGCTTTGGCTAACAACGCTTATAAAAGCAGCGCCGCCTTCAGCTAATAACTCTTTCTCCTGAGCCTTCCAGGAAGGGAAAAATTCGAATGAGTCAGCAGGTGCAAGCTCATAGCGTAAGCGCGTGATTTCATCATCTGCAAAATCTACAAATACTTGTTTAGCCCCAGCAAGATAAGCTTTTTTTGTTATTAAACGAACTAACTCAACGCTATCAATGGAAGCAGCGATAAATAAATTTTGACCAGGTTGAATATTTACTCCTACTTCTACAGCAAGTGAAGCATAGTTTTCTAGTTTTGTATGGAATGATGTCATTGGGATACTTCCTTTCTATTATTAGTTCCATATTATCAGTAATGAGCTAGTCTTATCAATATTCAAGTTAGTATAAAAGTTAAAATTTGTTCATAATTCGGATACTTTATTAAATCATTTGGTAGAAATTTATTAAAAAAATCTTATTATAGCCGAAATAAAGTACAGAAATAGAATGTGGGGGAAATTGAATGGATAAGTCTACAATTTTTGGTTTAATAATAGGTTTTGTATCATTATTAGTCGGGATGGTGTTAAAAGGTGTTACAATGAGTGCATTATTAAACCCTGCGGCAATCTTAATAATCATCTTCGGTACAATTGCTACAATAGTTATTGGGTTCCCAATGAACGAGTTAAAAAGAGTACCTAAGTTATTTGGGGTTATTTTTAAAGAAGAAAAACTTGTTCCTGACGTGGAAGTTATTAAAATGTTCTCAAGCTTGGCAGACTTAGCAAGAAGAGAAGGATTATTGGCGCTTGAAAGTAAAACAACTGATGTAGAAGACCCTTTTTTAAAGAATGGTCTTACGTTAGCAATTGATGGACAAAATGCAGACTATATTCGAGATGTACTAACAGAGGAAATTGAGGCATTAGAGGAAAGACATTCTGGTGGTGCTCAAATTTTTACTCAAGCGGGGACATACGCTCCAACACTTGGTGTACTTGGAGCGGTAGTAGGGTTAATAGCTGCCTTAAGTGATATGAATGATATTGATAAACTAGCTCATGCTATTTCTGCAGCCTTTGTAGCTACTCTTTTAGGTATCTTCACTGGGTATGTTTTATGGCATCCATTTGCAAATAAATTAAAACGTAAATCTAAGCAAGAAATTAGACAAAAGACAATGATGCTAGAAGGTATACTTTCGGTATTAGAAGGAGATGCTCCACGAGTCATTGAACAAAAACTAGCTTCCTATTTATCTATGTCAGAACGTAAAAAAGTATTAGATGAAAGCGGGGAGGCTGACCTTGGCAAAGAAGCATAAAAAACATAAGCATGAAGAGGAAGTAAGTGAAGCATGGCTACTTCCATATTCAGATGTTTTAACCTTATTGTTAGCATTATTTATAGTATTATTTGCGACGAGTTCCGTAGACCAACAAAAATTGGAAAAAATGTCTCAAGCATTCAACGAAGTCCTTAATGGCGGAACTGGTATTTTTGAACAGCCCTCTCCTGTTGAGATCCCAGATGCACCTAACGATTCTGGTCAGGGTGAAGAGGGGGATAGCACTGCATATATGGAAGATCAACAAGCTCTTGCAGAGATTCAAGACAGTGTGGACGAATATATAGCAGTAAATGCACTCGAAAAACAATTCCTAACTAAATTAACAGACGAAGGATTACTCGTAACGATAAGAGACAGCATATTATTCGATACTGGAGAAGCAGAGGTAAAAGGAGAGTATCGTCAAATAGCAGAAGATATCGCCGATTTGCTTGTGTTTGATCCTCCAAGAAATGTAGTAATAACTGGTCATACTGATAATATTCCCATCTCTAGTAGTGAGTATTCTTCTAATTGGGAGTTAAGTGTTATGCGTTCAGTGAACTTCCTGAAAATATTAGCAGGAAATAATACGATTGATCCGCTATATTTTAGTGCAAAAGGTTACGGTGAATTCAGACCTGTAGCTTCGAATGATACTCCAGCAGATCGAGCGAAAAATAGAAGAGTTGAGGTACTAATTCAACCACTTGTTTTAGAAGATGGTACTTTAAACGATCAACCTGAATAAAAAGAAAAACTGACAACATTTTGATGGTTGTCAGTTTTTCTTTGACTTTTCAAAACAAAAGTTTATAATTAAAACAAAAGTTCAAAGTAATGGGAGGTGTAAGTAAGTTGAATGCAAAAGAAACTAGTATTTTAAAGTACTTGAGAGAAAATCCATATGCTACCCAAATGGAAATAGCAAATGAACTAAAAATGTCTAGACCAGCCGTGGCTAATATTATTTCCCAATTAATTAAAAGTGGATACATCACAGGAAGGGCATATATTTTACCCGAGAACAAAGAAATCGTCTGCATTGGTGGAGCGAATGTTGACAGAAAATATACGTTGAACAATAAGCTCCAAATGGGTACATCCAATCCTACATCAAGTTTACAAAGTGTAGGAGGGGTAGCAAGGAATATTGCAGAAAACTTAGGTAGATTAGGGCATACTGTGCGTTTGTTATCTGTTGTTGGAACCGATATGGAATATGAGGCCATTGAAAAGGTATCAAGTAATTGGATGAATTTATTTTCCATTGAAAAGCTACCAAACTACACAACAGGAACATATTCAGCAGTGCTAGATTCAAGTGGAGAGATGCTTCTTGCTTTAGCGAATATGGATATTTATGAGCAGTTGACTGTAGAATATTTAAAAAAACAAGAATCGCATTTGACGAATGCTCAGTTGATTATTATAGATATGAATTGCTCGAAAGAAGTGATTGAATATATCCGAACTGTTTCGATCGGACATAATATACCGATGGCTTTAATACCTGTGTCTTCTCCAAAAATGAATAGAATGCCTGAATCATTAGAGGGGATAGAATGGTTAATCGCCAATAAAGATGAAGCAGAAACGTATTTAGGTGTGAGTATTAAAGATAAAGAATCATGGGAAGAAGCAACAAGGCTATTTGTACAAAAAGGTATTTCACATGTAGTTATAACCTGGGGTAGTGAGGGCATAATGTATGCAGGCAGTGACATGGGTACTTCCTATTTCCCAGCAATACAAGTAGAAAACGTAATTGATGTAACTGGTGCAGGGGACGCATTTGTTTCCGCTACTTTATATGCTTGGTTGAATGGTGAGGAGATTCCAATTACCATACAAACAGGTATGATGAACGCAAGTAAAACCATTCGCTCAAGTGAAACTGTACGTACAGAGCTTTCCAAAAATAATTTAACTATCGAGATGGAGGAAAATACACAATGAAACAATACATCACTTATTCAGAAGAAGTAGCAAAAGGAATGCAAGAAGGGAAGGCTATCGTTGCGTTAGAATCGACGATTATCTCCCATGGTATGCCATATCCCCAAAACGTTGAAACAGCTAGAAAAGTAGAGCAAATTGTGCGTGATAATGGTGCAGTACCAGCAACAATTGCTATTATGGATGGGAAGATTAAAATTGGTTTATCCGATGAAGAATTAGAAACTTTGGGAACAAGCAAGGATGCTAGAAAAACATCTAGAAGAGATCTTGCTTACGTTGTATCTTCCAAAGAAATTGGTGCAACTACCGTAGCTACAACAATGATTTGTGCTGAAATGGCGGGCATCAAACTATTTGTTACGGGAGGAATTGGCGGTGTGCATAGAGGCGCAGAAACGACAATGGACATTTCAGCTGATTTAGAAGAACTAGCAAATACAAATGTTGCAGTAGTTTGTGCAGGAGCAAAATCTATTTTAGATATTGGTTTAACATTAGAATACCTAGAAACGAAGGGTGTGCCAGTAGTAGGCTATCAAACAGATTCGTTCCCAGCATTTTATACAACTTCAAGTGAGTTCAGTGCAAACTTCCGTTTAAACAATGAAAAAGAAGTTGCAGAAATGCTAAAAGCTAAATGGGAGCTTGGGTTAAATGGTGGAGCAGTAATTGCAAATCCAATTCCTACAGAGCACTCATTGGAGGATTCTTATATTAATAACATTATCCAATCTGCACTGCAGGAAGCAGAACAAAACGGCATTAAGGGAAAAGACGTAACTCCATTCTTACTAGGAAAAGTAAAAGAGCTGACAGAAGGTAAATCGTTAGATGCGAATATCGAACTTGTGTATAATAATGCTCGAGTTGGATCTAAAATTGCCGTTGCATTAAATAATCTATAAAAGTAAGTAAAGGCTATCTATTGTCAGTAAGTGACAATAGATAGCCTTTTTTTAACTCGTTTTCCAAAAGAATATGCAAGAAAATGGATAAAATTTTCGTTTCGCAAGTAGACCACGGTGGAGAGCAAGTAAACTCATTATTCATAGAGGAAGCTCTCGAAGATACAATTTCGTTCGCTATCTCGCTTCTTTAATTAGTAAACACTTACTATTTCTCTTTATTTCCACTAGTTTTAAAGAAATTTAACTTTTTTCATCCTTCCTTAAAGAGCAGTATCCCTAATACAACAGATGGATTAATTACTATATTAACTTTGCCTACTCTTATCATCAAAGCGTTAGACTATGCAATATCTTAAAGTTGAGTACCACTCACTTAATTGATTGGAGTGTAAGATGGCGACTCCAGCGGGAATAGCGTTAGGCGAAGACCACGCAGCGAAGACATTGGCCAAACTTTGGTTTGCCAATGTCTTTGCGACGAGTAATCGCAGGAGCATATGTTTTCCAGCGAGGAGGCTGAGGCAACGCCCGCGGAGGCCAACAGGAGGTTGGTTACGAAGGCGTTGCCACACGAGGTGGCGCTCTTAGCCTTTGTACTCCACTTGAAACGGAAATCAGTAGTATTATTTATTTTCAAGTTCCATGAACATAGTGTACAAGATACATTCTTAAATATTTTCTATTAATAAAAAAGTTGGTCCTGAATTTATTCAGGACCAACCAGTAAAATATTTATTTTCTTAAGTTTCCTAGTTCTGATGCAATTGCTTGCATTTCACTTGGACTAAAAGTATCTCGTTTTTTTACCATTTCGTATAAGTAAACAAGATCTTCATATTGTGTTGCATTGAAATCTTCTGATCTCATTGCGTCTACGTTGACCATACGAAGTTTCTCTTTTATAGTCTCAATCATAAACGTTATATTTTCTGCTGAGGGTTGTGATAGATTCATCCGTTGTAACCTGCCTTTCCTACATTAGAATTAATCATTTCACGCTACGCTCGCATTGTCAAACACTAAATAGATTTTTCAGCCTCTTTTTCTTCTTTTAACTTCTCTTGAATTTTTTTCGTTTCATAAATAATTACACCAGAAAGTCCGAGAAGACCGATTAAGTTAGGAATAGCCATTAATGCATTGGTAATATCAGAGAAAGTCCAGATTAAATCTAGTGAAATAACAGAGCCGATAAATACCATTATTACAAATGCAATACGGTAAACAATTAGAAGCGAAGGATTTTTGAATAAATATTGGAAACATTTCTCCCCATAATAAGCCCAACCGATAATCGTTGAAGAAGCAAAGAATATCAATCCAATTGCTACTACTATTGGTCCAAAGTCGCCTAAGAAGTGACCAAATGCACCTGTTGTCAATTCATTTGCTGCTAAACTTTTATCTGTATAGATTCCAGACATTACGATTGTAATACCCGTAATCGAACAAATGATAAATGTATCAAAGAATACTTGAGTCATTGAGATAAGTCCTTGGCGACCTGCAAGATCCGTTTTTGCCGCAGCTGCAGCAATAGGAGCAGAACCTAAACCAGCTTCATTGGAGAATACCCCACGAGCAATACCATATCTAATTGCAGCCCCTATAGCACCACCTGCAGCTGCTTCACCAGAAAATGCCATTTTGAAAATAGTAGCAAACGCTTCAGGAATAGCTGTAACGTTTATAATCATTACTATTAACCCAGCAGCTACATAGAAAATCGCCATGACAGGCACAAAAACTGCTGTAACTTTACCGATAGATTTAATACCACCTAGAATAACTAGTGCAGCAAAAACAGTTAGTACAATTCCAGTTATCCAAGTTTCAATCCCAAAAGTTGCATTAACTACACCAGCAACCGAATTTGACTGTGTTCCGTTACCAATACCGAATGCTGCAATTGCTCCGAAAATGGCAAATAACACTGCTAACCATTTTTGTTTTAAACCATGCTCTAAATAGTACATAGGTCCGCCGGCCATTTCACCGTTTGCATCTTTCACACGATACTTAACAGCTAGTACAGCTTCTCCATATTTTGTTGCCATTCCGAAGAATGCAGAAACCCACATCCAAAATATTGCCCCTGGACCTCCCAAAACTACGGCAGTAGCTACCCCAACAATGTTACCGGTACCAACTGTGGCAGCTAATGCTGTCGTTAAAGCCTGAAACTGTGATATATCTCCTTCAGCAGACTTATCATGGTTTTTGGAGAAAACTTGCTTTAAAGCAGCAGGTAACAAGCGTAATTGTAAAACTCCTAAACGCACTGTCAAATAAATACCTGTACCTACTATCAATACTAGAAGCGGAATACCCCATAAAAATGTTGAAACAGAACCTAAAAACTCATTCAATTTTTCCATCCACAATTACCCCCAAGTTTTTTGTCTATTGTCGAATAAAAATCTATCATCCTCTCAAATTATTTAACCTAATTACAATATTCGTAAAATTCAGAGTGTTAGTCAAGCCTAATTTTAAAAAACTAAAAAATTGTTTGATTCTATTTGAGTGAGGGTATAATTAAATCATCTATATAGTTGAACTTGGAGGTAATTTGGATGAGTGAAAATAAATTTGTAAAAGGTATAATATGTGGTGCAGTTGTTGGTGGAGCTTTAACGATGCTCGATAGAAAAACGAGAGATTCAGTTATGAACAAAACAAGATATGTTCGAAATGAAATTCAATATTATAGTAAAAACCGAGAAGAATTGAAAACAAATATCGAGCATCAAATAACAAAATGGAAATCTGTCTATGATCAGTTTTCGTCTGATGCGATGTATTTAACTGAAAAAGTGAATGAAGCAAAGGAAATTACGCCTCAGGTCAAAACATTATTAACAGATACAAAAGATGCATTCTCTCAGTCAAAAGAGGAATACAAATCAATCGTAGTTCCTGAAAAGGAAGAAAAAAGTATTTTTGAACCAAAAAAGCAATAACTGTTCAGAAAGGAGAGGGTGGAGTGAAAGAATTCCATGACATAAAAGATAATAAAAAAACTTCATCCTCCAAAAACAGCTGGTATGAAAAACTGAAATTTCTTAATGTAAGGAAGAAAGAGAAGAAAGAAGTAGACCATGATCTTACTACATGGTCAGGTTACATAAAGCATTTAATACTACATATTCAGCAAACGGATATTGCGGGTTTTGCAGCTCAATTAGCCTATTTCTTCCTACTATCGCTTTTTCCATTATTAATTTTCATCATAACCTTATTGCCTTACTTAAACATAGACGAGGCACAAGTCTTCCGTCTCTTAGAAAATTATGCTCCACTGGAAGTATATATTCTTATTGAAGATACATTATCTGAGGTTTTAGTAAATAAGAATGGTGGGTTACTATCCATCGGGATTATTGGTACTATTTGGTCTGCTTCAAATGGGATGAATGCAATTGTAAAGTCGTTAAACCGTTCATACGAGCTCGAAGAAACTAGACCATTTTTTATTGTTAGGCTTTTGTCCATCGTGTTTACATTACTAATGATTTTGTTATTTATGGTTGCGCTAGTTTTACCGGTATTCGGTCAACAAATTGGAACAATTCTATTTTCATACTTTGGTTTTGAAGAGAGCTTTGTGAAACTTTGGAATAGTTTGAGATGGACGATTAGTCCGTTAATCATGTTTATTGTATTAATCGCCTTATACTGGATTGTACCCAATAAAAAACTTTTCTTGAGAAGTGTACTCCCAGGAGCTGCTTTTGCGGCATTTGGTTGGATTATCGTATCATTAGGATTCTCCTTCTATGTTAGTAATTTCGCTAATTATTCTTCGACGTATGGAAGTATCGGAGGAATTATCGTACTAATGTTGTGGTTGTATATTTCAGGTATCATCTTGTTGGTTGGTGGTCAAATAAATGCAGTGATGCAGGAACGTAAAATAGCATTAGAAAAAAAAGAAACGGAAGGACATGCCTAATCGCAGTCCTTCTGTTTCTTTATATATTTCTATTTAGCATTCGCAAGCCATTTAGGATGACTAATATAGTACTTCCTTCATGCCCAATAACTCCTAAAGGCAGGTCAACTACTTGAAGGAAATTGGAGACAATTAAAAATGCGATGACCGATATGGAAAATACGATATTCTGTTTAACGATACGACGCATCTTACGCGACATTTTCACTGCATACGCAATTTTCGATAGATCATTTTTCATCAAAACGATATCAGCTGTCTCTAAAGCGACATCTGTTCCTTCTCCCATTGCAAAGCCTGTTGTTGCTGTTGCTAGTGCAGGAGCATCATTGATACCATCTCCCACCATTCCAACAAATTGATGTTCTTTTAGTAATTCTTTCATATGCATAACTTTCGTTTCTGGTAAGCATTCGGCAATATATTGATCGATTCCAGCCTCTTTAGCAATAACGCTTGCTGTCTTTTCATTGTCACCAGTTAGCATTACTGTTTTAATGCCTAGAGATTGGAGCTGTTTAATCGCGGCTTTTGCTTCTTCTCGAACTGTATCCTTTAATGCAGCGACAGCCGCAATTCCTTTGGCATCCCGCATAAAGATAACCGTTTTTCCTTCTTCTGTGAGGGATGAAGCAATTCCGTTATGAAAGATAAATGCATCATTTTTATTAACAAAATCTGGTTTTCCTACTAATACTGTTTCTCCATCAATGGATGCCTGTATTCCAAATCCAGGTTTATCTTCAATATGGATTAGAGGGAGGTTTTCTACACCTTCTTTCTTTGCAAAAGCTGTAATTGCCTGTGCAAGAGGGTGATTGGATTGCCCTTCGATTGTAGCAAGCTTCGTTAAAGTTTCTGTTCTATCTAAATCGGATCTAACTAAAAAATCTGTAACGATAGGTTTACCGTTTGTTAACGTTCCTGTTTTGTCTAAAGCAATTGCTTTCATCTCGCTGATGTTTTCTAAATGTACTCCGCCTTTAAATAATATGCCAACTTTAGCTCCGTTCGAAATTGCTGCTAAAGTGGCAGGCATAATCGATGCAACAAGAGCACAAGGAGATGCCACCACCAACAAAACCATCGCACGATAAAATGTAGTGTTCCAATCCCAACCAAGTAAAAAGTGAGGAAGGAACAGCATAAATGCTACCGTAATTAAAACAATTTTCACATACGTACTTTCAAAGCGTTCAATAAACTGTTGAGCAGGAGACTTTTCATCCTGAGCTGTTTGAACGAGATTAATAATCTTTTGAAAAAGAGAGTCCTTGTTTGCCTTCGTCATTTCCATTGTAATAGCACCGCTCATATTAACAGTTCCTGCAAAAAGTTCATCATTTACCTGTTTAGTTACAGGAATTGACTCACCACTAATGGCAGATTCATCAATTGCAGTCGTGCCAGTTATTATTTTGCCGTCTGCCGGAATACGTTCGCCTGGCTTAACAACAAGCTGATCGCCTACAATTAGGACACTCACTGAAACACGCGACGTAGTGCCATCACTGTTTAATCGTAAAGCCTCGTCTGGCTGAAGCTCCATCAAAGCAGAAATTTCTTTTTTGCTTTTATTCATCGTGTAGGTTTCTAGAGCACCACTGACGGCGAATATAAATATTAAGATTGCGCCTTCTGTCCAATAGCCGATGATGGAAGAGCCAATAGCAGCTAGTATCATTAGCAATTCTACGTTTAACTCTTTTTCTTGAAATGTTTCTATTAGACCTTCTTTGGCTTTTGCATATCCACCTATTACAAATGCTAATAAATAGAAAATAATTGATGCAGTTTCTTGCTGTGCATTGCCTAAAAACCAAGCAATGAGGATCAAAATACCGGAAAAGAGGGCAGCAAGTAATTCAGCGTTCGCCAAGAAGCCTGAAATAAATAGAGGGTTTGATTTCTTTTCAGTAATGGTTGTCATATAAAGACCTCCTTGATAATGAATTTCAATATTAATAGTCTGTATAAATGAAAGAAAATGGACTTCCAATAGGAAATCCATTTTACATTGATTACTAATTTATAATTATTATAATGTAGAGGTTTTTATAAGTCAACTAATTACCTTAGTTAAAAACTTTTTCTTTATATGCAGATAGCTTTTCTAGTGAAGACTTATCTACATCAGCATGTAGGCTGTTGCCATGGGAATCCATTGTTACTACTGCAGTGAATTTCTCTACACGAAGATGCCACATTGCCTCTGGAATACCAAATTCCATCAAATCCACACCTTCAACGCCTTTAATGCAATCTGCATAATACTGAGCAGCACCGCCAATTGCATTTAAGTAAACTCCGCCATGTTCAGAAAGAGCAGCAAGTGTTTTTGGACCCATTCCACCTTTACCGATGACTGCACGGATACCGAATTTTTTCATGATATCGCCTTGGTAAGGCTCTTCCCGTATAGATGTAGTTGGACCTGCAGCACGTACATGCCAGTCTCCAGCTTCATCTTTTTGCATTACGGGGCCGCAGTGATAAATAATCTGTCCATTTAAGTCAACCGGTGCATCGTGGCTCATTAGATGATGGTGTATTGCATCGCGACCAGTATACATGCGACCAGTGATCGATACGACATCTCCAACCTGTAGATCACGAATCTGTTCTTCTGTAATAGGAGCTTGTAATTCTACTACTTTTTTAGGAGCTTCTTCTGAAGATTGATCCTTGAATTCAATTTTCTCTCCATCTTGATAATGCCATTCAATAATTTCTCCAGTAGTTGGGTTAATATTGATCGCCATACGGCGGTAAGCCCAGCAGTTATAAGCAACTGAAACATAGAAGCTTGCAGGGATACGGTGCATTACACCAATTTTACAGCCAAGTAGAGTAGCTTCACCACCGAAGCCCATAGTTCCGATACCAAGTGTGTTAGCTTTTTCAACTATATATTGCTCTAATTTTGCTAGGTCAGGATTTGGATTTGTATCTTCCACATGACGGAATAATTGTTCTTTTGCTAAATCATAGCCAGAAGAACGGTCTCCACCGATTCCTACTCCGATGAATCCAGCTGAACAGCCTTGTCCCTGTGCCTGATAAACAGAATGTAAAATACATTTACGAATTCCATCTAAGTCACGCCCAGCACGACCTAATCCTTCTAATTCAGTTGGTAAGCTATATTGAATATTTTTGTTTTCACAGCCGCCACCTTTTAGAATAAGCTTCATTTCAATATAGTCTTTTTCCCATTGCTCAAACTTTACGACAGGAAGGCCATCCCCTAAGTTATCTCCGCTGTTAGCGCCAGTTAAAGAGTCGACTGCATTAGGGCGAAGCTTTGCATCTTTGGTAGCCGTAGCTATAGCACGCTTAATAGCAGCTTTAATTTCTAATTGGTTTACGCCAATGGGGGTTTTAATCTTGAACGTAGGTAAGCCGGTATCTTGGCAAATAGGAGACACATTATCATCTGCCATTTGAATATTATTTGTGATTGTATCTAGACTCATCGCAGCACGCGTACCAGCATTTTCTGCCGCTTTTGCTTTTTTGATCGCGCGACGAACATCCTTCGGTAAATTTGTAGAAGTTTCGGTAATCAAATCATAAATACTTTTTTCTAATCGCTCCAAGTGCATGATGCAAACGCTCCTTTTATATATATGTAGGTAACAAACATTACAAGTATACTATTTTATTAGCTTGAAAAAAAGAGTCGTTGAGGGAATAAATAATTGAGTAATTTAATGCGTACGAGAAAATCAATCTTCTGCCAACAAAACGTCGAACGCTCGAGGAGCAGGCGTACCGACCAGAGCACAAGAGCTATGCGCTAAAGCACACCCGCCATCCGCCCACAAAATAAAAAAAGTTCGGAATGAAATCATTCCAAACTGCTCGATTATTCATTTGTGTTTTTAAATTGCTCCATTTTTAACTCAAGATCATCCATCATTTGAATCAGGCGATCTATATCTTCAAGTTCTGTTGTTTCTGGCTCAATTGTGTCTAGTACTTCTAAAAACATCTGTAGTCGATCTTTTAAATAAGATACTTGTTGTTCTGGATTTGAAATCTGTTTACCCACAGAAAAACACCTCACTTTATAAGTATAGGATAAAGGAAATTGTAAAGAAAAGATAGGTCTAAAGAGTTAATTTAATGATTCGTATATTTACAATCTTTACAATATTCAGTTTACATGTTAAAGTATCAATAAGATACATAGAAGGGAGGCCGTAGTGAATAGTCGACCATTCTAATAGTTAGAAGGAGGGTGTTAAGACATTTCACCGGCAGATTGGCCGAAAATGCAGTTATGAATATACAAAAGAATAGTAATTATATGTAAAGGCTCAGTCATTATCTTACAGAGATATCGGCTGAGCCTTTTGTTGAGCAAAATTATCTATAAACGAACCAAGTTGTCTGCTAAACTAAAGCTATTAGCTATTAAGTTTAGACAAAATGAGGTATTGTTATGCATGAATTTACAATGGAAGAAAAAAGACGTTTTAAAATTCTTGTTATTATCGTTTCTATATCTGGATTTTCACAAGGGATGCTACTTCCTTTAATATCGGTTATCTTTGAACAGGATGGTGTTAGTGCAACATTAAATGGATTAAGTGCAACTGGATTATACATAGGTACGCTATTAATATCCCCGTTTATGGAACCACCTTTACGAAAATTTGGATATAAGCCGATTATTATAGTAGGCGGTCTTCTTGTAATTGTGTCCTTAATGCTATTTCCCTTATGGAAAAGTGTAGCCTTTTGGTTTGTTTTACGATTATTGATCGGAATTGGTGATCACGCTCTTCATTTTTCGACCCAGACTTGGATTACTAGCTTTTCTCCACAGCATCGATTGGGTAGAAATATAGCAATTTATGGATTGTCGTTTGGTGTAGGTTTTGCGGTAGGACCATTATTCGTTCAGTTGGTAGAAGTCTTTGAAGGTTTACCTTTCATCATTTCTAGCATTCTTTGTTTATGTGCTTGGGTACTAGTATTTTTCATCAAAAATGAAAAGCCAGAAGTTATTAGTGGTACTGCTTCTTTGGTAGGGACATGGAAACGTTTTGGAGCAGCATTTACTGTTGCTTGGATAGCGTTTATACCACCTTTTAGCTATGGTTTTTTAGAATCCTCACTAAATGCGATATATCCTGTATATGCACTACGCAATGCGCTAGATGTTACAGACCTTTCTTATATACTAGCCGCCTTTTCCATCGGTGGTGTTGCTTCGCAGCTTCCTTTAGGGGTATTAAGTGACCGAATTGGCAGACGAAAAGTGCTGATTTTCGCCTTAGCATTGGGTTCTGTGACATTTGGAGTCGGTAGTATGTTCGAAACCTCTGCGATCATTATCGGCAGTTTGTTTTTTATAGCAGGTACATTTGTAGGCTCTACATTTTCGCTTGGCATTTCGTATATGACCGATTTAACACCAAAACAATTACTCCCAACAGGCAATCTTCTGTGCGGAATTTTCTTTAGTATGGGAAGTTTATCTGGACCATTTTTAGGCGGTCTTTTTATTCAACTATTTGAAGGTCTAAGTTTCTTAATACTTATAGCTCTATTGTTGGGGTCATTGGCCATTGTTCTATTCATCTCAAATCCACAGAAAAAAGGTCGATTGGTTAGAAAGTAATCATTTTCTTGATTATGTATCAATAATAAAAGCACTATGCTATTTCTTATTTGGAATAGCCTTAGTGTTTTTTTTGTGTGAGTAGTGTAACTTTTCTGTGAATTATTCGTATGACAATGTGATGAACAATTTCGAACGAAAAGTAGGGGGAGGTATATTGGAACTTACTAAAAACCAGAAGTATAGAAATGTGCTTATATATTTGCTTATTGTAGTATTTGGTTTAGTAACTTATTCCTTTGATTTATATCCAGGTGGACATCAACTTGATCTTTTTAGTGATGAACAATCCTTTACATTAACCAAGAAAGAAATTCTTAACTCTGAGCACTATAAAATAGAAAGAACTGATGAATCTATATTAAAAGTCCTTTTGATAGATAATGAAATTAGTTTTCTAAAAGGACTTTGGCTGATGGGTATCAGTTTATATGCCTTTTGGTTTATTAACCTTTCTAATTTACTTAAAAATAAGAAAATAAAAACAGCTATTATTACATCAACTATATATACTATAATTTTTGTTATCGCTATTTTTGTCTATATGGAGAGATTAAATTTTATGAAGTCAGTAATTGAGGAGTTAATAGGATGAAAAAAACGTTTAAATTTATATTTTTAACAACCATTCTTATAATATTAGCTAGCTGTTCTAATGATACAGATAAAATTGAAAACGCTCCTATACCTATTATTAGTAGTCCGGAAATTTATAAAGAGAAAGAGCAGGAATTTGAAATCTATTCCTATTATCAACCATTCCTAGATTTTTTAGAGCAAGCGGAAAAACAACCAGATAATAGAGAAGAAATTTATCGAGAAACTGTACTGAACTCTTTTAAAGACAACGGATTTAGTTATACGGATTTTAATCAGTATATTTTTTATACTCCAAGTGATTTGGTAGAGCTTAGAAAAACTATTGAAGTATTAATCGATAAGCAAGTTGAACTGAATACATCTATTAAAGAAGCTTTAGCGACATCGGTTGATAATCTTCAAGGAGGAGACAAAAAGGTTCATATTATGCCATACCCTATGAATGATATGGGAGATACGTCAGGATACGCCTGGAATAAAAATAATATCGTTCTTTTAGTAGGACCATCTTTTCAGAAAGTCGATTTACAATATACAGTTGCTCATGAGTATCACCATGTTGTTTACATGGAAACTGCAGGTAGCAGTTGGTACACGTTGTTAGAACAAAGTGTATTGGAGGGTAAAGCAGATACTTTCGCAAGTATGTTATATCCTGAAGTGGAAGCACCGTGGATTGAACCATTTACAAGCATAGAGAATGAAAAAGTAATGACGATTTTCAGTGCTAATTTAGATTCGACTAACACGGATCTCACTCTAGATTTTCTTAATGGAAACCAGTGGAAGGGGATACCATTGTGGTCAAGATACAAAATTGGCTATCAAATTATGAAGGCATTCCGGGCAAATTATCCAAATATGGCAGTAGAAGAATGGACAATAATACCAGCGAAAGAAATACTGGAAAAAAGTAATCTTTTGAGTATGGAGTAGGAATGAAAGGAAAATGTGGACAGACATATCATCAAAGTCTGTCCACTGAAAACCTCAAAACTATTAAGGCTTCAGCACAAATTTAATGCTTTCCTCTTCATGATCATGAAATGTTTTGTAAGCATCACTTGCTTTATCTAGCGGCATACTATGTGTAATAATTTCTTTTGGATCGAATTCACCGTTCGTAATTTTATCAAACAAAGTAGGCATATAATGAATGACAGGTGCCTGACCCATTTTTAGAGTGACATTTCGTTCGAAAATATTACCTAATGGGAACATATTATATAAGGAGCCATAAACGCCAGTCAATTGAATCGTGCCAAACTTTCTTACTGCGTTTATCCCAATATCCATTGCACTTAGCGTTCCACCTTGGAGTTTTAGTTTTTGCTCTACTTTTTCGACCATCGACATTTTACCGTCCATTCCTACACAGTCAATGACAACGTCTACTCCGCCGTTTGTGATTTCTTTAATATGTGAACCCATATCTTCATATTGCTCAAAGTTGTACACTTCTACGTTATTCATCTTCACAGAGTGCTTTAAACGATAATCTAAGTGATCGACTGCGATTACTCGTTTTGCTCCTTTCATCCACGCAAATTTCTGCACCATCAGACCAATCGGTCCAGCCCCTAAAACTGCAACTGTGTCTCCTTCTTTCATGCCTGAGTTTTCAACACTCCAATAGGCAGTTGGAAGCACGTCCGAAAGGAATAACAAGGACTCATCCTCAAGTTCACATGACTCTGGTATTAAAAATGGCATGTAATTTCCATAAGGTACTCTCAAATATTCGGCCTGTCCGCCTGGGAAATTACCATAACGTTCGGTGAAACCGAAGTAAGCACCGGTGTCTAAAGCAGGATTATCATTTGAATTATCACATTGACTTTCCATCTCATTATTACAATAAAAACATTCCCCACATGAAATGTTGAATGGAATAACTACGCGATCTCCTTTCTTCACTTTCGTTACTGCTGGACCAACTTCTTCCACGATACCCATTGGTTCATGTCCGATAACATAGTCCTTTCTTGTGGGCATGGCGCCTCTATAAATATGAAGATCTGATCCGCAAATAGCTGTTGTCGTTATTCGCACAATAATATCATCTTGTTTCTCCAGTTTTGCATCGGGAACTTCTTTCACTTGAATATCCTTGGCTCCTTGAAATGTGACTGCTTTCAAATAATCTCCTCCTCCAATAATATGTTCACCTTTAATAATTCCCTCAAGGTCTTCAAATAAAACACAATATGATATTTTTAGATAAATGGATTGACTCTGTGGTGCACCCCGCAGTTTATACTAAGAAAAGGAGGCACAAAATGTATAAAATTAGTGAATTTGCTGATGTAACTGGGTTAAGCAAAGAGACCTTACGATACTATGCAGAAGTTAAATTACTCGAACCAGCCTACATTGATCCGGTCAATAATTACCGGTAGTTCGCTAACCTTGAAAAGCTATTGCAACAAAAAAGAAATACTATTTTGCTTCAAATAGATAGTCTAACAACCAAATTGGAAGAGCTAGATGAATTTTTAGTATCAGGAAGGGAGAATGAAGAATGATTAAGTGGAATGAAGAATTAGTAGTAAAGGCAAATATTGAAAAAGTATGGAGCTTATTCATGGATAAAAACATTCATAAAATAATGGATAAAGTGGAGGATCACGTTCTTATAGAAAAGCAGGAAAATGAATTAGGCGCGAAGCATAGACAAAGTTACCGGGAAGGGAAGCGAGTAGAGACATATATCGTGGAAACATTGGCATATTTGGACCGACCAATTAATTCCTGGATTAGTTCAAATACTGGGAAATTATTTATTTCTCGAAAAAGGTCGGAAGCAAAGGTTTCTTTGCTTCTTTTTAGTACATGTCCTTTGAAGTAAGTGAACCGTCCCTCCGTTTCATAATATTAAGTCAAATTTGATAGGATCTATTAAAAATAGATAAACAATCGGTTTCACTTGACTATTCATTAACATAAGATGTTAGGGAGAGGTTTGTTATCTACTCAATAAATATTATTGGAGAGTGATTCAATGGCGGGAAGATCAAAACTTATTGTAGAAGTAGTTCCATTTGGACCAGACCAAGAAACAATGAATCAATTAAAAAGTATCTGTGACAATCATCCTTCTATCCAACCGTTTTTACGTGGAACCAGGCATCTGTTGCTATCGTTTGAATTGCTTGATCTTGAGGATATTCCAGGAAACAGATCCATAAACCGCCCGAAAAGTTCTAAACCTACACCTCCAAGTAATTTTTTAGCGACATACTATGACTACACCAACAATCGTACAGTAATAGCCACCGGACCCATTCATGATCCTGGATGTATCAGTGCCTCCCAGTTAGATACGCAGCCGTTGCCAAGTACTGAGGAGTTTAAGTTAGCTGTAAATATTGTTCGAGATCACCCTGAGCTCGGCTGCTTAATTCGGGAAAATCTTGTGCGTCCTTACAGAGCAATGCCAGCACTCATCGATACAGAGCTTCCAGACGGCCGTATTGAAAGGACCCTCGCGGTTGGACTTCTCCCTGTTGAGGAAAATTCAGAGGATAGAACACAGAATAACGGAGAACCTCTACATCAAATTGTCGGAGTTAATATGATTAGACGTGAAGTAATCTTATATGAAACTGGTGCACCGCCATTTTCAACAGTAAGTGATCAAATCTGTGAGCCCCCGCCTGATGCCAATCAACCCACGGCAAGAAGAGGAACTTTGGGCCAATACCAAGTAAGAGTGTTGCAAGGTGATACTGAGATATGGAGTTTCCTTGCAGTGAGACCTGCTGCTTCTTCGGGTATAGTTGGTTCAGGTATCGAGCTTCGAGATGTGCTGTATCGTGGAAAAAAAGTATTATCCCGTGCTCATGTACCAATCCTTAATGTTCGCTACGATAATGATGTTTGCGGCCCTTACCGTGATTGGCTGTGGCAGGAAGGTAGGTTTGAAGCTATTGGAACAGATATTGCGCCAGGATTCCGTATGTGTTCCACCCCTGCACGAACCATACTTGATACTGGCTCTGATACTGGTAACTTTTTCGGTGTAGCGATCTATGTGGATGGGGAAGAAATAGTATTAGTTAGTGAATTGGAAGCTGGCTGGTATCGGTATATTAGTGAATGGCGTCTCCATAACAATGGTACGATTCGCCCACGATTTGGATTTAGTGCAATAGCCAATTCGTGTACATGCAACCCTCATACTCACCACGTATATTGGAGATTTGATTTTGACATTCGGACTAAGGGTAACAACGTTGTACAAGAGATTAACGAACGGCCAAGTACCGGAACTTCGATTTTTCGAACTTTGAATTACGAAATTAGAAGGTCCCGTGATTCTTTTCATAATAGACAATGGCTAATTTCTAACAAATCAACGGGTGAAGGATATACTTTGATCCCAGGTAAGAACGATGGTTCAGCAGATAGTTTTGGAGTTGGGGATGTATGGTTTCTTCGCTACCATAGTTCTGAGTTAGATGATGGACAGGGTTTCACAACAGATTTAAATAAAGCAAGAGCTAATTTAAACAAATTCCTTGATAAGGAGTATATTAACGGACAGGATATAGTGGTTTGGTATGCAGCACATTTCAGACATGATGAAACGAGTGAAGAGGATGTTGTGCACATTCTTGGTCCAGAGTTAAAACCTCGAAACTGGTAGTGATTGACAGTATGTAGCTGAATTTAAACTGGAAAAAGTAGGGCATTCAGCACTTGCACCTTTCCTCCTAGACAACCAATATGCGATAAGCTATTGTGTAGGAGTCAGGTGCATATTTTTGATAGAGCCTTTCTTATTTAAACATTTTTGCCATACCAACGATTTTAGCCCGATTCATACGTAAAATAATAGTAAAAGCAGACGGCCAATTAGAGATGCATTTTCGCGCTTCTAAACCGTCTGCTTTTTATGTTTCAACCAATATTAAATTTAGTACACATAAGTTGATATGATTCATTTTTTCTCTAATTTTTTAATCAACTGTATCTTTTAAAACAAGTTTCACTACTGCTTCTACATGAGCAGTTTGAGCAAACATATCAATAGGTTGGATGTACTTGATGTTGTAAATTTCTTTTAGTGCTGCTAAGTCTTTTGCGAGTGTGGACGGGTTACATGATGTGTAAACAAAACGTTTTGGCTTAATATCTAATATCGTTTTTAACAGCTCATCATCTAAACCAGCACGCGGTGGATCTACTGTTAATACGTCCGGAACAAAACCTTCGCTTCTCCACTTTTGTAACCAATGCTGTGCAGTGCCGTGTACATATTGTGTATTTTTAAAGCCATTACGTTTTGCGTTCTTTTTCGCATCTTGTACAGACTCCTGGACAATATCCATACCGCGAACCTCTTTTGCATTTTTTGCAAGCCACAGTCCAATTGTACCTACTCCGCAGTATGCATCTACAATTGTTTCTTCTCTAGTTAAAGCAGCAGCTTTTTCAATTTCATTGTATAAATGCACAGTTTGTTCAGGATTCAGCTGGAAAAATGCTCGAGCAGATAAATCAAAAGCTAGCTCTCCAAGTTTTTCGTGAATTGTTTCTTTGCCATGTAAGTTAAATGTCGTGTCACCAAATATTAGGGAAGTATCCTCTGCATTGATATTCTGACTAATGGACACAATATTAGAGTCAATTGCTCTGATTTTTTGTACAAGCTCTTCTTTATGTGGCATTTTCTTTTGAGTTGTCACAAGAGTAACTTGAATTTGTCCTGTTCTCATACCCGTACGAACAACAATTGTACGGACAATTCCTTTAGAATTTCTGCCATCGTAAATAGAAATTTTAAGTTCTTCCAGGAATTTTTTTATCTCATTTGTAATATGGGTTGTGATTGGATGTTGAACCGAACAATCGTTAATATCGATTAACATATTAGATTCTTCTGCATATAACCCAGCAATAACTTTATCGCCTAATTCTCTCACCTGGAATTGGCTTTTGTTACGGTAGTTCCAAGGATTGTCCATGCCTATTGTAGGTCGCACATCAATCGATGGAGCCAATTCTTTCACGTAACGCTCTAGTGCTTGTAGAACTAAATCTCTTTTGACTTGCAGCTGACTTTCATAGGTCATATGCTGTAATTGACAGCCACCACATGCTTCATATACCGGGCAGGGAGGATTCACACGATTTGGAGAAGGTTCTCTCAATGATTTAATCTCCGCCTGAGCGTACTTAGGATTTGCTACTGTCACTTTTGCAGTAATAACCTCTCCTGGAAGCGCACCTTTTACAAAGACAACATTGCGTTTAAAAAAACCTACACCCTCTCCGTTAATACCAATTCGTTTAATCGTAAGAGGGAATTCCTGTCCTGCTTCTATAATTGTTTTTTCACTCATATATTCACGTCCTTTATAATCTTCTTTCTATTATAAAGGAGATTATTCAGGAAGCAAAGTAAGCGGAATATCCAGATTATTCATGATTAAATCGTCTAGAGTTCCAAATGTATATCCCATTTTTTTAGCATCTTTGATAAACATCGGTAAGCCTTCCGCATTATCAGGAGATACTGTATGCATTAAGATGATGGCACCAGGATGGATTTGTGACATCAGTTGATCATAGGCATATTTGCCACCTTTTTTCTGATCCCTATGCCAATCAATAAATGCTACAGACCAAAATATATGCTGATGGCCTATCTCATTGGCAGCCTCTAGCACTTGTTCGTTAAAAATTCCCTCAGGTGGTCGAGTGACAGTAGTTCTTGTTAATGAAGTTAATTCACTTAGACGTTTATCAAATTTTTGTAATTCTTTTTGAACCCCTTCCTTTGAAAGCTTAGCTAAGTTTGGATGTCCATAAGAATGGTTGCCGATTTGATGTCCATCGGCGATCATTCGTTTTACTAGAGGGGTTGCACTTTCTAAGTAATGGCCAGTCAAAAAGAATGTAGCCTGAATATTCTCGGCTTTCAAAGTGTCTAAAATACTTTCGGTGTAGCCGTTTTCATAACCATTATCAAATGTAAAATATAGTATTTTTTTATCTGCCGGGCCTTTATATATCGCCCCATGCTTTTTCAGCATAGCATCCATTTCTCCGCCAGCTTCTGCTTGCTGCTGATTTGTCGCCTTTTTCAATCCCCAATGGATTTCTTCTGCTTGTGCAGAAAAAGGTTTATACATTAACCCAATACTTAAAATGATTGTAGCGATTAAAATTCCTACAAAATGAGATTTCCACATAAAAACGCAACCTTTCTTTTTTAGTAGGTTGCGCCAATAAGATTCAGTTATTCATCTATAAATATCGCGTAATGCACTTTCCAAATTTGGAAAATGAAAAGAGTAGCCAGCATCCAATAATACTTGCGGAATGACATGCTGCCCTTCTATTACAAGCTGACTTTTTTCTCCTAGTGCAAATTTCAAAGCAAAAGAGGGAACCGGGAAATAATAGGGTCTCTTTAAAACGTTTGCTAAAGTTTTTCCAAATTCATTCATCCTTTTGGCATGTGGAGCAGTAATATTGAAAGGTCCGCTAATAGGATGCTCTATTGCGAATAATAATGCATTAGCTACATCTGTCACATGCACCCAAGACATCCAATTATTTCCGGAACCAATTGGTCCACCGACAAAAAGCTTATATGGAAGTGCCATCAATGGAAGTGCTCCTTCTGACTTACCTAAAATAATGCCGAATCTTCCACAAGCAACTCTAAGCTGAAGCTTTTCGGCGCTTTGGGCTTTAAGCTCCCAATCTCGCACTGTTCTAGCTAAAAAATCGGTTCCTGTTTCTTTCGATTTCTCTGTATATCTCGTACTAGTCGAGGCGGGATAAATGCCAATTGCACTTGCATTTAAGAGCACTTTTGGTTTTACAGTTAAGGCTTTTATGATTCGAAGCACCTCATCGGTTGCTTTCATCCGACTATCATAAATTTTTTGTTTTTGCATTTCTGTCCATCGTCCATTATTAATGGACTCTCCAGCTAGATTTACAATAGCATCGATGCCTTCTAACTGTTTTTCCGGATTTGCAGTACCTGATAACCATTGTACATATGTGATGCCTCGATCTGTACCTTCTTTCGAACGAGATAATATAAATACTTCATGCCCTTTTTGCAAAAGTAAATCATATAATTCGCTTCCTACGAAACCAGTTCCTCCAGTAATTGCAATTTTCATTTTCACCAACCTCCTTCTCACAATTATCATAACAGTTCAATCATTTATCACCAACCAAGTTATACGTTATAATTGAAGAAAGACGAATGGAGAGAGGCATGCATGCCGGTTATTACAAAAATAGCGCGACAAAAGAATAATAATGAACGGTATAATATATATTTGGATGAAAAGTATGCATTTAGTATAGACGAAGCAGTACTGATCAAATACCAATTAACCAAAGGAAAAGTTATTGAAGAATTCACACTGGATGAAATTGTATTTGATGATGAAGTAAGGAAGGCATTTAATAAAGCAATTAACTTTTTGAGCTACCGTATGAGAAGTGAGCATGAAGTAAAACAAAAACTGTTGCAAAATGAAATTGGTGAAGCAGTTATATTGGAAGCCATTCGGAAATTATATGAGTATGGCTTTCTTAACGATGAAAGCTTCACAAAAGCATTAGTAGAGACGCAAAAGAAAAATAGTAAAAAAGGACCTACGGCAATTCGTCAGGAATTAAAGAAGAGAGGAATTGAAAAAGATCTTCAAGAAGAAGTGCTAGGCAACTATTCTGAAGAAGAGCAGGTTGATATTGCGAAAACGTTGGCAGAGAAAATTATCCATCAACATCAAGATAAAACACCGAGACAAATCAAACAAAAAGTTCAAGATACACTTCAAAGAAAAGGGTATAATTTTTCTATAATCTCTCAAGCACTTTCCACATTCGAATTAGAAAAGAATGAGGAGGAGTGGATTGAAATTATTGCTACACAAGGAGATAAAATTTGGCGAAAATATTCCTCTAAATATCAAGGGAATGATTTACGTAGACGTATAAAGACAGCATTGTATCAAAAAGGATTTCCCGTAGAACAAATTGATCTTTATATTGAAAAGAAGGAGCTGGAAGAGCAAGATGAGTGAAAAAAAGTATGGTGACATGACTATTTCAGAATTACGAACAGAAATCGCAAACCTAAAAGAAAAATCACGCAAGGCCGAGCAGCTTGGCATAGTAAATGAGTATGCTGTTTACGAGAGAAAAGCATTGATGGCACAAGCATTTTTAATAGATCCTGCAACTATAAAACCAGGAGAGATGTATCGTATTATTGGGGATCCGGGTGTATTCTTTCAAGTGGAATATTTAAAGGGAAGATTTGCATGGGGCTATAGATTAGGTGGAGATAAATATGAAGAAGCTCTGCCAATCTCGATGTTAGAATCGCTGGAGGAAGGTAAATAATATGCAAACTAAAATTGATGAACTAACTTACGCACTACTTGAAAAAAATGATAAATTATCAGCTGCAAAAGCAAGAGCATGGATAGAGCTTTTATGGTCGGACTTTGAATCCTCCTATGCAAAAGCAGGTTATGACTACAAAGGCTCTGCTGTCACAGAAATGGTCATTCGAAAATGGATAGATGGCTACGGTGAGCAATTGCATGAATTTGCAAACACGAACGAGAAGTACAAGCATTTACTAGAAACCGACGATTTTACTAATTAAAAACGCTAGGAAATACATCCTAGCGTTTTTCTTTAAGACATAAGAAAGTGTATGCTTTTTACTCATTTTCTGTTTAATCCAACACCTAGCTCTTTGAGTCGCTTCAGGATTTCGGAAAAGGTAAAGGATGCCTTTCCATAAAATCCGTCTAGAGCTTTTCAGGGCTGACATTGGTGCTTGCATTTTCCTTTTTATGCGGGAAAAAGTGAAGCTTCAATCAGTGATGGGTTTTCATGAATTGTTAAATGGAACTTAGGCAAAAAACGCCGCGTCCTGCGGCTATGCCTGAGTGATCCATCCTGTTGCCCCAACTATTCGGGCAATAACGGGTAGTTATTCTTTTCTTACTGCTCGTTAATGAGGGATGAAATCTAACTTTTTCCGAAGCTTGTCCTCACTGAAGATCCAACCAGTGTAAGAATTGACTATCTCAAGGTCTTCATTCAAATGCGCTACAGCTACAAATGGATAATAATCATTGCTGCGATAACGTAGATCAATTAGCCTTACTTCATAAATATGTTCAAATTCAGTGATCTCCCAGCGATAAATTGGAGAAAACGAAGTAAAGGCACTTAAATTATGATCCTTCATGGCCGCTTTTACTAAGTCAGATTTCGGCAGTGGATTACGTTCAAACTTATCATAAATAGTGATGGATCTCCCATAAGCTCGCCCTACATAATGATGTGTTTTAGAAATTGCTGCTACTCTCCACTGGAGGAATTTTATCGTCGGTGCAACGATAATTTCATGCGCATCGGGAATAGTATGCTTGACCGAATTTTTTACCGCATGCTGGACGGCAAAACGTAAAATATAATATAGGAAAATGATGGAGTACATCGTAAGAAAGGTCGGAACGGGATTTAAACCTAACATCCATAATAGTAAACCTACCACATGTATGCCGAATATAATCGGATCAAATGTATTAATAACTCCTAATGCAACCCATTTCCTTGAAAATGGCCTTAATGCTTGAGTTCCGTAAGCATTGAAAATATCCACAAAAACATGTACAAAAACGGCTAAAAAGGTCCATAACCATAAATGTAGTAAATTGGCTTCCGGCATAATAAGCCATAACACACCTGCTATTAAAATTGGCCATAAAATAACCGCAGGAATTGAGTGGGTAATCCCACGATGATGTCGGATATAAACCGCATTGCTGCGTAATTTTAAAACAGTATCTATATCAGGGGCTTGTGAGCCAATGATTGTACCTGCTATGACTGCAGTCGTTGTAAGTGTACTCCCTGCAACTACGGGGTCAATAAGAGATAGACCACCTAGTGCAATACCCATAACGACATGTGTACCTGTGTCCATACAACCAGCTCCTTTTAGGATTACAGCTAACTACATCTTAAAATAGATTTCTTAAAAAACAAAGCTACTACTATTCATATACCCATATTTCATGTCAATAATCGCAAGAAAGGATTTTACAGTGAACGAATTATATAAAGAAAAGGTTAGAAATGCCCTAGTTTCATGGTTTTTAGAAGAAAAACGTGATTTACCTTGGAGGAAAACAACAGATCCATATAAAATTTGGGTTTCTGAAGTGATGCTACAGCAGACGAAGGTTGATACAGTTATCCCTTATTATGAAAGATTTATCGCAAAATATCCTTCGCTTGAATCACTTGCTAATGCGGACGAAGGAGAACTATTAAAAGAATGGGAAGGATTAGGTTACTATTCCCGTGCTCGAAACCTGCAGGCTGGTGTTAAAGAGGTAGTCGAACAATATGGAAGTGTTATTCCTTCTACTCGCAAAGATATTTCCAAGCTTAAAGGTGTAGGTCCTTATACAGCAGGTGCTGTTCTTAGTATTGCATACGGAGTTCCAGAGCATGCTGTAGATGGAAATGTCATGAGAGTATTATCTCGATTATTATTAATAAAAGAAGATATCGCTAAACCGAAAACGAAGAAAATATTTGAAGAGGCGGTAATGGATTTAATTGACCAAGAAAATCCATCAGCATTCAACCAAGGTCTCATGGAGCTAGGTGCATTAATTTGTACTCCAACTAAACCAAAGTGTCTATTATGTCCAGTACGTGAAAATTGTTCTGCATTTTTTGAAGGTATGCAGGATGAGCTGCCAGTAAAAACAATCCAAAAGAAGTCGAAGCTACATAAAGTAAAAACAGTAGTAATACGCAATATGTGTGGGCAGGTTTTATTAGAAAAAAGAGCTTCAAAAGGTTTGCTTGCGAATATGTGGCAATTCCCAATGGTCGAACTGCCAACCCATAACCATACCGTTGAAGAGGTGGTTGAACATGATTATGGGGTAGAAATTACAAAAGGTCCGTCCATAACTGAATTTAAGCATGTGTTCTCTCATCTAGTATGGGAAGTAGAAAGCTTTGAAGCAGCTTTAGTGAAAGAAAAAGAACTCCCATCACAATGTGCTTGGCTCACGATAGAAGAAATAAACGAACAACCGATGCCGGTCCCAATGATAAAAATATGGAATGCATGGAAAGAAAGGAAGATTGAAAATGACAACAAATAAAGTTGCACTAGTAACAGGTAGTAGCAGAGGATTAGGGAAAGCTATTGCTATTGAACTTGCCAAAAATGGTTATGATATCGTTGTAAACTACGCAAGAAGTAAATCTGCTGCTCTTGAAACAGTGACGGAAATAGAAGCTTTAGGAAGAAAAGCATTACTAGTAAGAGCGAATGTAGGGGATGTAGAAAAACTACGAGCTATGTTTGAAACAATAAAAGAAGAATTTGGTCGATTAGATATATTTGTTAGCAATGCAGCGTCTGGTGTTTTACGTCCTATTATGGAATTAGAAGAAACACACTGGGACTGGACAATGAATATTAATGCAAAAGGAATGCTCTTTGGCGCTCAGGAAGCTGCAAAGCTAATGCCAGAAGGCGGCAAAATATTGGGAATCAGCTCACTAGGATCTATTCGTTATTTGGAGAACTACACAACAGTAGGAGTTTCCAAGGCAGCGATTGAGTCACTTACAAGATATTTGGCAGTAGAACTAGCTCCTAAGGGAATTGTAGTAAACACAGTTTCTGGTGGTGCGCTAGATACAGATGCACTAAAGCATTTTCCAAACCGTGAAGAATTACTAGAGGATGCTCGCATTAACACTCCAGCTGGACGTATGGTAGAAATCGAAGACATGGTAAAAACTGCTATGTTCTTACTATCAGATGATGCTTCCATGATTCGTGGTCAAACTATTATTGTTGATGGCGGAAGATCAATCAAGATGTGAGTGCAATACATTGTTTAAGCTTTGTCATACAAAGTATCGCCAATCTAGTTGCATTCATGCAGTTTGGAAGGCCGAATGCAGATGTAGAAAGTTATTTCTTGAACAATAGTGCTGTTTAGGATTGCGCCTCCCAAGCCACAGGAGCGAAGCGTATCATCCTTGAGGGCTGATGCGTAACGTGTGGCAGTACACACACGATTGGATTCTTTTATTGCCATTACTTTATTATGGAATTGACTCGTATATCAAAAAAATGAATAATAATTCGCCAACTGCACATGATACATATGTACGGAGGTGAAACATCCATGAAGAATAACAGAAAACAGCAGAACCAAAACCAAGAGTTTGCTTCTGAAACTGATATTCAAAAAGTTAAAGAACAGAATCGTCAAGCGGAGTTGAAAAAGCAACAAGCTAGCGGTCCACAAGCAAATCGTTCTTCTAACCGAACTAAATAACATGGATTCACCAAAAATCAGCGAGGGTAAAATACCCTCGCTGATTTTTTTACTATAGTTTTTTACAGTGAATTGTTATAATAAGAAAATAAGTATATAAAATCTAATTTTGCTCCAAAACAATGCGTGGGAAAACAGTAGATACCCACGGATTAAGTTTCACTTTATGAAAAGGTGGCTAAATCATGGCGATTCCAAACGAAGGAGAAACTATTCAAATTCACAGCTACAAGCATAATGGCCGAATCCACCGTGTCTGGCAAGAAACGACGGTTTTAAAAGGAACCAAAAATATTGTAATTGGTGCAAATGAACGAACGTTGGTCATTGAATCAGATGGTAGAACTTGGATTACTAGAGAACCTTCAATTTGCTACTTTCACGCCGAATATTGGTTTAACATTATTTGTATGCTACGAGAAGATGGTGTATACTATTACATCAACATGAGTTCTCCATTTGTCTATAACAATGGAATGCTAAAGTACATTGATTATGATTTAGATGTGAAGGTATTTCCTGATATGACCTACACCATTCTAGATGAGGACGAATACGAGCAACATAAAAAGGAAATGAAGTATCCAGAAGAAATTGATGGCATTCTAAATCGGAATGTGGAAAAGCTTATTTCCTGGATCAAACAAAGAAGAGGTCCATTTGCTCCTGATTTTATCGAGGCTTGGACAAGTCGTTATCATTTTCAAAAACAGTTGAATGAGTAGTTGGAGAAACCTGTTGAAAACATGCAACAGGTTTTTCTCATGGTAGAAAGGAGTTTTAACATGAGTTCGATGAAAAGATATATGCAATTTGTAAAACCGTATAACTTTCAAATTTTCTTAACGATCGTAATTGGTATTATTAAATTTGCGATTCCATTATTTATTCCGATTCTTATCAAAATTGTCATCGATGATATTATCGGAGCAGAAGCTTTAACAAATGATGAAAAAATAACGCAGTTAGTCTATTGGCTAGGAGGGACTGCGTTAGTGTTTTTAGTCGTCCGTCCACCAATTGAGTATTATAGACAATATTTAGCGCAGCTAGTAAGTAACAAAATATTGTTTGATATACGTAAAAACATGTATACACATCTGCAAAAACTAAGCTTGAAATATTATTCCAACACTCGTGCTGGCGAGGTTATTTCTCGTGTTATCAATGACGTGGAGCAGACGAAAAACTTTGTCATGATCGGTTTGATGAATGTTTGGCTCGATTTAGCAACTATTTTAATCGCTATCGGAATTATGTTAACGATGAATGTAAAGCTTACTTTAGTAACGTTACTTGCTTTCCCATTTTACGCGGTTAGTGTCAAATACTTTTTCGGAAGATTACGTGAGCTAACTAGGGAGCGGTCGCAGGCGCTAGCAGGGGTTCAAAGCTACTTACATGAACGTGTCCAGGGCATGAGTATTATAAAAACGTTTACGTTAGAAAAGCATGAACAAAAATTATTTGATGAAACAAATGGAGAGTTTTTAGATGCGGCCGTAAAACAAACCGTTTGGAATGCAAAAGCATTTGCAGTAGTTAATACGATTACCGATATTGCGCCTTTGCTTGTTATTGCATATGCAGGCTATGAAGCGATCAATGGAAGACTTTCCGTAGGAACGATGGCTGCATTTATCGCATATATTGAGCGTTTATACAGTCCGTTAAGACGTTTAGTCAATTCATCTACCACTCTAACACAGTCATTTGCTTCCATGGATCGTGTATTCGAGTTGATGGATGAAGAATACGATATTGTCGATAAAAAAGGAGCTTCTACTCTAGGGGTAGCAAGCGGTGAAGTGACCTTTTCAAATGTTTCGTTTCAGTATGAAAAAGACGGTCAAATGATTTTAGAGGATGTTAACTTCCGAGTGAACGCGGGGGAAACTGTCGCTTTTGTAGGAATGAGTGGTGGTGGTAAGTCTACTATTATTAGCTTAATCCCTAGATTTTACGATGCTTCAAATGGACAAGTCCTAATTGATGGTAAGGATGTTAAAGACATCACGATAGAGTCCTTGAGAAAGCAAATTGGTATAGTGCTGCAAGATAATATTCTCTTCAGTGATTCGGTGAAATCCAATATATTAATGGGAAAACCAGGTGCTACCGACGAAGAAGTAGTGGAAGCTGCTAAAGCTGCAAATGCACATGACTTCATTATGGAACTACCTTACGGATATGACACAAAGGTGGGAGAACGTGGAGTGAAGCTTTCAGGTGGTCAGAAGCAACGCGTTGCAATAGCACGAGTATTTTTAAAAAATCCGCCTATTTTAGTTCTAGATGAAGCAACTTCTGCATTAGATTTAGAGAGTGAATCTTTAATACAAGATTCGTTAGAGAAACTGGCTTCTAATCGTACGACTATTATTGTTGCTCATAGGTTATCTACAATAACACATGCAGATACTATATTTGTTATTGAAAATGGTAAGGTGATGGAAAGCGGTTCACATGTACATTTAATGAAACAAAAAAATATTTATTATAATTTATTTCAAATCCAACAACTTGATACAGAATAGACACCAAACATCTTATAAGTGATACGTCAGCTTATAAGGTGTTTTTTTAACTTAGAGAAAGGATAGTCGTATGACTTTTCAGAAAAGTATTGCATCGTAACGATATTTGTGTAGAATAATTATTAAGTTAGAAATTTTCGATTATTGTGAAAAGAGGGAACTTCATGGGAGAGCGACAAACAATTTTGGAAGTGAAAGATCTTCAAACGTCCTTTTTCACAGATGACGGTGTTATTCCATCCGTTGATCATATTGATTTTCATGTAAGAGAAGGGGAAATTTTAGGTATTGTAGGGGAATCTGGTTGTGGAAAAAGTGTAACGTCTCTTTCTATTATGGGACTAGTTCCAAGTCCACCAGGAAAAATTACTAGTGGTCAAATCATGTTCGAAGGAAAAGACTTAACGAAGTTTTCGGAGAAAGAAATGCGTAAAGTTCGTGGTAACGATGTTGCGATGATTTTCCAAGAGCCAATGACATCATTAAATCCTTTATTTACTATTGGAAATCAGTTGCTTGAAGCAATTACCTTACATAAGAAAGACTGGAGTAAAAAGAAAGCACATGCAAGAGCGGTAGAAATGTTAAAACTAGTTGGATTACCGAGAGCAGAAGAGCTTATGAATGACTATCCACACCAGCTCTCAGGAGGTATGAGGCAACGTGTAATGATTGCGATGGCCTTAGTCTGTGATCCAAAGCTTCTAATAGCTGATGAACCAACTACAGCTCTAGATGTAACAATTCAAGCTCAAATATTAAAACTTATGCGTGAGTTAAATGAACGACTTAACACAGCAGTAATTTTAATAACGCATGATTTAGGGGTAGTGGCTGAAACTTGTGAAAGAGTTGTAGTAATGTATGCGGGAAAAGTAGTAGAAGAGGGAACTGTGGATACAATTTTTAATAACCCACAGCATCCTTATACAAAAGGCTTGATCGCATCTGTTCCAGATATGCGCTATAAAAAACAACGACTTTATTCTATTCCTGGAAGTGTTCCAAAACCTGGGTCGATCAATCAAGGCTGCAGATTTGCTGCTCGCTGTGAATTTGTATTTGGAAGATGTACCGAAGAAAATCCTTCACTATATGAGACATCGGAAGGTCATAAAACAAGATGCTTCTTATACGATGAGAAGGAGGTTTTGGCAGATGACAGAGCCGTTGTTAAAAGTTGAAGGTTTAAAAAAGTATTTTCCCGTACGCACTGGATTATTAGGTAAGCACACTGGCAATGTGAAGGCAGTAGATGATATTTCCTTTTTCGTAAATGAAGGAGAAACTTTAGGCATAGTAGGGGAATCTGGCTGTGGTAAATCTACTACCGGTCGAATGCTTATGAGATTACTAGAGCCGACCGAAGGAAAAGTGACCTTTAACGGAAAAGAGCTAACGAATGTTTCCAAGGACGAGATGAGAAAAGCAAGACGTGAGATTCAAATGGTGTTTCAAGATCCTTATGCATCCTTGAATCCTCGGCATACAATCGAAAAGATTCTAATGGAGCCTTTAATTGTCCATAATATTGGAGATCCAAAAAGTCGTAAAAAGAAAGTACATGACTTTTTAGAAATTGTTGGGTTAAGTAGCTATCATGCTAAACGCTATCCCCATCAATTTAGTGGCGGTCAACGTCAGCGTATTGGGATTGCACGAGCGTTGATGACTAATCCTAAATTGATAATAGCGGATGAACCAGTTTCAGCGCTTGATGTTTCTATCCAAGCACAGGTATTGAATCTCATGCAGGATTTACAGAAAGAACTAAAGTTAACCTATATTTTTATTGCGCATGATTTAGGGGTAGTTCGCCATATTAGTGATCGTGTAGGGGTTATGTATTTGGGGAGAATGGCCGAGCTTGCGACAAGTGAATCATTGTACGCTGAGCCTTTACATCCTTATACGAAAGCTTTACTTTCAGCGGTACCAGTGCCGGATCCGGAATTTAAACGAGAGCAAATCATTCTAGAAGGAGACATTCCAAGTCCCTCAAATCCACCTACGGGATGTACCTTCCATACAAGGTGTCCATTTAAAATGGATATTTGTTCGAAGGAAATTCCGCAATTACAAGAAGTGAAAACCGGTCATTTTGTTGCCTGCCATTTATATAATGAGCAAATGCAACATTGATAATAAATTTTATGGAGGGGTCCAAATGGGGAAATCGAAAATATGGTCATTTTTGCTGCTGATGTTCGTTGCAATTACTTTAGTTCTTGCTGCTTGTTCATCTGACGATTCATCAGACGGCGATACAAAGAAAGATAATGATAAGGGAAATTCAGATTCTGCTGAAGAAAAAGTTCTAATCTTTGGTCGAGGCGGAGACTCTGTTTCACTTGATCCAGCCGCAGTAACGGACGGTGAATCATTTAAAGTTACACAAAACGTGTTAGAAACGCTATTAAACTTTGGTCCGACAGATACAACGATCAACGAAGGATTAGCTACAAAATGGGAGCCATCTGAAGATGGACTTTCGTATACATTTACACTTCGTGAGGGAGTAAAATTCCATGATGGAACGGACTTCAATGCAGAAGCAGTAGTTAAAAACTTTGAACGTTGGGCTAGCGGTTCCGAAGATCTATTTCCATATTACGGGTCTATGTTCGGTGGATATGCTGGTGACGAAGGTCACGTAATCGAATCGGTTACTGCTGAAGGAGATTACACGGTAGTATTTAAGCTTACTCGTGCACAAGCACCTTTCTTAAAAAATATTGCAATGAGTCCATTCGCTATAGCAAGTCCGACTGCATTTGAAGCAGCTGGCGACAAATTTGGTGATAGCCCAGTTGGTACTGGACCATTCAAATTTGTAGAATGGAAACGTAATGATTCTATTACTATTGAAAAAAATAAAGAGTATTGGAATTCAGATGAGCCTAAATTGGATAAAGTTGTTTTCCGCGCAATTCCAGATAACTCTGCGCGTTTGAACAATCTTCTAACTGGAGAAATAGATTTAGCTGATGGTGTAAATCCTTCAGATGGTGCAACAGTTGAAGCAGAAGCAGCGCTACAGTTATTCGAACGTCCATCAATGAATGTTGGATACCTTGGTTTAACAAGCACACGTCCACCATTTGATAACCAAAAAGTTCGTCAAGCCGTAAACTATGCAATCAACAAACAAGCAATTGTCGACGCTTTCTTTGAAGGTCGCGCAGAAGTAGCTAAAAACCCAATTCCACCATCCATAAGTGGATACAATGAGGATGTTGCTGGATACGAGTATGATCCAGAAAAAGCGAAGCAATTATTAGCAGAAGCTGGTATGGCTGATGGTTTTACAATGGACCTATGGGCAATGCCTGTTCCACGTCCATATATGCCAGATGGTGCTAAAGTTGCGGAAGCCATTCAGAAAAACTTAGCTGATGTTGGCATCACTGCTAATATCGTTTCTTATGAATGGGCTACTTATTTAGAAAAAGCTCGTAACGGAGAAGCAGATGCTTTCTTGTTAGGTTGGACAGGTGACAATGGAGATGCTGATAACTTCCTATACGTATTACTTGATGAGGATAATATCGGAAGCAATAACTACAGCTATTACAGCAACCCTGAAACACATAAAATTTTAATAGAAGCACAAACAGAAGTTGATGAAGACAAACGTAATGAACTATATAAACAAGCACAAGAAATTATATCTGAGGATGCACCGTGGGTGCCACTTGCTCACTCAACACCATTACTAGCAGGTGATGCAAAAATCATTAATTTCTTACCACATCCGACTGGTTCTGATAGATTAAACAAGGTCGACTTTAAGTAATATGCTTAAGGGGGGGGAGGTCTTCGTGATTTCTCCCCTTTCTTTATTTAAAAATTAGAGAGGTGAAGAAAATGCTTCACTATATCGGTAAACGATTATTACAATTGATACCCGTATTACTAGGTATGACATTCGTTGTTTTCATGATCATACGGGCAATTCCTGGTAACCCAGCTCAAGTAATATTAGGACAATTAGCATCTAAAGAAGCGATAGAAGCATTAGAGATTAAACTAGGCTTAAACGAGCCTTGGTATACACAATACTTCAACTATTTATTCGGTCTCTTAAAAGGTGATCTAGGTGAATCTATGCGAACAGTTCAACCAGTTGCAGAAGAGATTTGGCCATATTTAGCAGCTACAATTGAGCTAGCTTTCTTTGCAATTATTATTGCGGTTATCATTGGAGTGAATGCAGGTATCATTTCCGCTTGGTTCCAAAATTCATGGTTCGATTATATGGCGATGGTTTTAGCATTAATCGGTGTATCGATGCCAATCTTTTGGCTAGGTCTGATGGAACAATGGATTTTTGGTATTGAATTGCAATGGCTTCCAACGACTGGTCGAGAAGAGGTCCGAGATCCCGTCAATTCTATTACTAGCTTGTATATTGTAGATACAATTATACAGGGCAGATTCGATCAGCTAGGTACTGTTTTGAAGCATTTAGTACTTCCCGGGATTGCATTAGCTACAATTCCAATGGCAATTATTGCTCGTATGACTAGATCTAGTATGCTGGAAGTAATGAGAGCAGATTATGTTCGTACTGCTAGAGCTAAAGGTCAGAAAATGTTTTGGGTTGTCTACAAACATGCTTTAAAAAATGCAATTATTCCTGTATTAACCGTAATCGGACTGCAAACTGGACTCTTACTTGGAGGCGCTATCTTAACAGAGACTATTTTTGGTTGGCCAGGAATCGGAAGGTATATTTACGAAGCTATTTCATTCCGTGATTATCCTGTTATTCAGTCTGGTATACTGGTTGTCGCTTTTATATTTGTCATGATTAATTTATTCGTAGATATTTTGTATGGGTTAGTAGATCCAAGGATCAAATATGATTAAAAGGAGGAATAGATATGTCCGAAAGGCTTCCGAATTCGACAAGTAATCAAGTAACAGCAGCTAAAGAAAAGTCGACCGGTCCTTGGCGAGATGCATGGCGTAGCTTCCGTAAAAATAAAGGAGCGCTGATAGGAGCAGGGATTGTCTTATTCTTCGTTTTTTTAGCATTTTTTGGTTCTTTGTTTGCCCCACAAGGTATTAATGATCAGCTCTTAACGGATCGCTTACAACCACCATCAGCTCAGTACTGGTTTGGTACGGATGATTTTGGTCGAGATATATTTTCTCGAATTATTCATGGAGCTAGAATTTCCTTATGGGTAGGATTTTTCTCCGTAATTGGTTCTGTTGTAGTTGGTAGTATTTTAGGTATTATCGCAGGGTACTATGGAAAATGGGTAGACATGATTATTTCAAGAATTTTCGATATTATGTTGGCTTTTCCCAGCATTCTATTGGCAATTGCAGTAGTATCTGTTTTAGGACCATCTTTACAAAATGCTTTAATCGCAATTGCGATTATTAATATTCCTAACTTTGGTCGCTTAATACGATCGAAAGTTCTAAGTATAAAAGAAGAGGAGTACATAACATCTGCTAAAGCTATAGGGATGAGAGATATCCGAATTTTGTTTTCTCATATTCTACCTAATTCAATGGCACCGGTTATTGTTGCAGGCACACTTGCAATTGCGTCGGCCATTATTGAAGCAGCCGCACTAGGATTTTTAGGATTGGGTGCTCAAGCACCAGCTCCTGAATGGGGAAAGATGCTAGCGGATGCTCGTATATACTTAAGGAATGCTCCGTGGACGATGATTTTCCCAGGGCTTGCCATAATGCTGACAGTTATCGGATTTAACCTGATGGGTGATGGACTCCGAGATGCACTCGATCCGAAGATGAAAAATTAACAAACAAGCCACCTAGCAATTTGTTGCTAGGTGGCTTTATGTATAAATCGGTTGAATATTAGTGATAATCGGTCGAATAAGTGGAAGAATCGGTTGAATACTAGTAATTATCGGTCAAAACTTTTTACGGTCTAAAAAACTGGTTGACCAAGTGAAAACTCACGGTCAACCAGTTTTTAATAAGGCGATTCTTCCATTTGAACAGTCAGTTCCTCACTATGAAAGTTTTGATAGGACGTAATCAGTTTATCCACATGCTCCAATTGTTCCTCGTACTTTAACAATGACGATATTAAATGCAGGAGGTGGTAAGACGAAAACTCTTCTTCCATTTGAGTAATGGTTATTTGCTTGACGAAAATATCCATTACCTCTTGCCTTTGTATAAATGCCTCCGAATCGTTCTCTTCAACATGCTCAGGTTTTAACTTACCTATAAACTTCAAATGGAGCTGTTCATGGTAGGTTAATAGAGCATCTAATCTTTCCTGTATCATCATCCGAAAATGTTCCGGTAGGTGAGTCAATTCATGTTCATGGAGATGTAATTTTTTTAGTACATCTAAACTTTTATAAGATGTGGATATTAATTCACGGTAAACGACCAATTTTCTACCCTTTGTGTACATTGTTCTTTTCGTATATCCACGTTCTTCTTGAAAGAAAGAATACAGTTGATCGACTCGAGAAAGTCTTTCCTTTAACTGATGAATTGTTTGTTTAGTCGATTTATGATCTGACGCCTGTCTGACTGTTATTCGTAGCCAACGGATTATTTCATCCTGCGTATAGTGAATTGCATTGAAAAGCTTCTTTTCAAACTTAGGAGGCAAAAATACTAAATTCACTATAAATGCTGAGATAACTCCGACTAAAATGGTTGCAAAACGTAATACGGCAAATACTAAAAAGTCATCGCCCTGTATTTCCATAATCGCTATAACCGTAACAAGGGCAAGTGTTAAGGCTTTTTCTAGCTTAAATTTAAGCATTATAGTAATCGTGATAATCGCGGCAAATCCTACTATCACAAAATCTTTTCCGAAAACTAAGGAGAATATAACTGCAATAACTGCTCCAATTATATTTCCTTGAATTTGTTCAGTTGCTGTTTTATAAGACCTATAGATAGAAGGTTGAATGGCGAAAATAGCCGCTATTCCTGCAAATACAGGATTAGGAAGCTGAAGTAGATCGGCTAGGAATAATGAAAACACAATAGCTACTCCAGTTTTAAAAATTCGAGCTCCTAATTTCATTAAATCCTATCCTTTCGTAAAAAACAGTGTGACTGATTATGAGAGCTGCTCAAAAGCGTTATTAACTGCTCTAAGCGTTTCTTGAATATCCTCTTCTGTATGGGCAGTCGTGATAAACCAAGCTTCATATTTAGAAGGTGCTAAGTTAATACCTTGGTTTAGCATTAGCTTAAAGAATTTGGCAAACATTTCTCCATCACTAGCTTCTGCTTGGTCATAATTTTCTACCTTCACGTCGGTAAAGTAAACAGAAAGAGCTCCTTTAATACGATTAACAGTAATAGTTACATTATTATTCTTGGCAGCTTCTAGAATACCAGTCTCAAGAATCGCACCTAGTCTATCTAGTTCTTCATATAGCCCTGGAGTTTGTAGGACCTCTAAACAAGCAATCCCTGCTTGCATAGACGCTGGGTTACCTGCCATTGTTCCCGCTTGGTACGCAGGTCCCAAAGGAGCAACTTGTTCCATTATTTCTTTTTTACCACCATAAGCACCAATCGGAAGTCCACCACCGATGATTTTACCTAACGCTGTTAAGTCTGGTGTTTGCTCTAACATGGTAGATGCGGCCCCGTAATGGAATCGAAATGCTGTAATTACTTCGTCGTAAATGACTAATGCACCTTTGTCTTTAGCTATTTTATGAACTAATGGAAGGAAGCCTTCATTTGGTTCTACCATACCGAAGTTTCCTACGATTGGTTCTACTAAAATACATGCTAGTTCATCACCCCATTTATCCATTGCTTCTTCATAAGCCTTTGGATCGTTGAATGGAATAGTAATCACTTCTTTTGCAATAGATTGGGGTACCCCCGCGGAATCTGGAGTACCAAGTGTGGCTGGACCAGAGCCTGCAGCAACGAGTACTAAATCGGAATGTCCATGATAGCAACCAGCAAATTTCATTACTTTTGTTCTACCTGTGTATGCGCGTGCAACTCGAATTGTTGTCATCACGGCTTCTGTTCCTGAGTTAACAAAGCGAACTTTATCCATAGATGGAATAGCATCCTTTAACATTTTTGCGAATGTCACCTCATGCTTTGTTGGGGTACCATATAATAGACCGTTTTGTGCAGCTTTTGTAATGGCCTCTGTTATATGGGGGTGAGCATGACCAGTAATAATAGGACCATATGCAGCTAGATAGTCGATATATTTGTTGCCATCAACATCATAAAAATAAGCGCCTTCTGCTCGTTCCATAACGATTGGTGCTCCGCCTCCTACAGCTTTATAGGATCTTGATGGGCTGTTTACACCGCCAACTATATGTTTTAATGCTTCTTCTTGTATTTTTTCTGATTGTGTTTGTTTCAATATAATAGCCTCCACTCAGTTTGTTTGCAGATAGAAAGTATAACGTTACTATCCATTTATTGTCTAGTATATCAAGTCTTGAAGTTCTTCTTAATTGTAGACAATAATAAAGGAAATTGCTAAGAAAATTGAACATAATGACTAACTTCGATACGATATAAATAGGAGGGATTATGATGGAAAAACTAGAAGGTATGATAGCACCAGACTTTTCATTGAAAAATGAAAAAGGAGAAATTGTTTCACTAAAGGATTTTGCAGGTAAGAAATATGTAGTTTTGTACTTTTATCCGAAAGATGCTACACCAGGATGTACAACAGAAGCATGTGATTTCAAAACTGCTTTTACAAGTTTTACAGAATTAAATGCTGTTATTCTTGGAGTTAGTGCAGATGATGAAAAGGCTCATACAAAATTTATAGCCAAGCATGGTTTGCCATTTTCTCTACTAGTAGATGATACGCATGAAGTTTCCGAAGCATATGGAGTATGGAAACTGAAAAAGAATTTTGGAAAAGAATATATGGGTATTGAACGTTCTACATTTCTAATTGATCCAACAGGGACTGTTGTAAAACAATGGAACAAAGTTAAAGTCGATGGACATGTTGAAGAAGCATTACAAACATTAAAAACATTAGTGACAGAAGGGTAACAAGTATGAAAATATTGTTTTCTTTTTTACCAAAACAGGAGCAACAAGATGATTTAATAAGAAAGTTCCCAGATGCGGAATTTGTTTTTCAAAAAGGTTTGAATGAAGAACTATTAAATTCATCGCAAATTTTAGTTACGTACGGGGAAGACTTACATGCCAATCATCTCGAAACGGCCGAGGAACTTAAATGGATTATGGTGGCTTCGGCTGGGCTAGAAAAAATGCCACTCCAGGAAATTGCAAAAAGAGGAATTGTCGTTACAAATGTACGAGGAATTCACAAAACTCCGATGGCAGAAACGATTTTAGCACATATACTTTCTATTAAAAAGTCACTCCCATTGATCCTGGAGAACCAACGTAACGGGGAATGGTCCAAGCGAGTTTTTCCTGTTGAATTACTAGGTTCAACTGCGATAATATTAGGTCCCGGTGCAATAGGAGGGGAAGTTGGGCGAATACTTCAAGCTTTTGGTGTGCATACGATAGGATGTAATAGCGGTGGACGTACTGCTCCATATATGGACGAAATGGTGGCCTTTGATAATTTGACTGAAGTATTACCGAAAGCTGATATTGTTATTTCCATTCTACCTAGCACAGAACAAACAAAAGGATTAATCACATACGAGCATTTACAGTGTATGAAGCAAACAACAATCTTTATGAATTTTGGTCGTGGTGATTTAGTGAAAGAAGAACACTTACTACGTGCATTAGAAGAAGAGAAAATTGCATATGCTGTACTTGATGTTTTTGAAAAAGAACCACTTGCAGAAGGGCATCCATTCTGGAACATGAACAATGTTGTCGTTTCCCCGCATGTTTCTAGTCACTCTTCTCAGTACTTGGTCCGTGCATTGCAAATTTTCTCAAGAAATTTAGAGGCTTGGGTCGAGCAGAAGCCATTGGAAAATGAAATCGAATTAAATAAAGGCTACTAATCTATGTACTTCTATCGTTAAGGTGTAATAAATTTGACAGTTCATATCTTTTTTATTTATACTTATTGTAACAATTATAATCAAAGAATGAATATGAAAAGAGGTGCATTGCGATGACGGAAGTACATTTAAGAGATGCTTTAGATACATTGAAATCAACTGGTGTACGTATTACGCCTCAACGCCATGCGATACTGGAATTTATTATCCAATCTATGTCACATCCCACAGCGGACGATATATATAAAGCACTTGAAAGTAAATTTCCTAGCATGAGTGTTGCAACGGTTTACAATAACTTACGTGTTTTTAGAGAAGCAGGACTTGTGAAAGAGTTAACATACGGCGATTCTTCTAGCCGTTTCGATTTTGTTACAAATGATCATTATCATATGATTTGTGATGCGTGTGGAAAAATAGTTGATTTTCATTATCCAGGATTAGATGAAGTGGAACATTTAGCTTCTCATTTAACTGGGTTTGATGTAAGTTATCATCGAATGGAGATTTACGGTGTTTGTCCAACATGTAAAGAACATGCAACCAAAGTTCAATAAGTAAAACCGAGCGCAGTATATACGCTCGGTTTTTTTGTTTTTTAGGAAATTATAAAATTCTGGACCTGTGGATACCTACTTACAAGTGATTCTCCGTATAGACTCCAGCGCTAGCCCACCTGAGTCGCTTCAGACTTGCGAATAAAGGCAAAGAACGCCTTTATTGCAATTCTTCCAGCGCCTTGCAGGGCTAACATAGGTGCTTGCGCATTTGTTCTTTTATTTTTTCTTGTTCAATGCTTCATTAAACTCTTGCCCTTCAAGATTAGGGTCAAGTGTTAACGGCTCCTTACAGTACATACACATATCTACTCTACCTAAAACTTTAGTATGCTTGCCACAGTTTGGACATACAACCGGAACTGCTTTGGTAGATAATAATCCTATCCACCCATAGACTGCAGTACTTGCTATAATAGAGAGTAGCCCAAGCGTCACAAAAATAGTAACTAAGATACCGTTATCTTTAAAGAATATTGCACCGTACATTATGATAAAACCAAAGAATATAAGTCCCAGTGCAAAGGAACGTATTCGATTTATTTTATTTTTATAGGGTTTCATTTTCAACCTCCTAATTTCTACATACACTATATCATATTTTAATATAAAATTAAGTTTTGAATTAATCTCTAGAAGGAAAAATAGAAAATTTGTCGAAAATTTATTAGAAGAAGGAAATAAAGGAGGCTTCATTTTTGGAAGCATTATTGAGACCAATTTATCAAGAAAGAGCTAGTGAACCGAATACACTAGGTATTATATTAGTAGAGAAGCGGGCAGAATTTAGCCCTATTACAGATATGTTGGATTCCATATTATTTATCATAACTAAAGAATCCTCTGTCCCGGTATTTACAAAACATTATACATATGGGGATAAAAAAACTGCACTTCATATAATAACAGAGAAGCAACTCAGAAAATGGTTGCTATTAGGGACTAATCCTAAAATGGTAGATTGGTTAATCAATGGTCGTGTGGTTTTTGATCGAAATGAATATGTAGAAAGTTTGAAACAGGAGCTTTACGTATTCCCGGTAAGTGGCAGGAAGGCTCGTATGGGTATTGAGTTTGCTAAGCTAACTAGAAGATATCTAGAAGGTAAATTATTTTTTGAACAACGCAATTTCCTAGATGCTTATAATCATATGGTAGATTCTCTGCATCATTTAGCGCGTTTAGCTGTTTTTGAGAATGGCATGCATCCAGAAGTAATGGTTTGGAAGCAAGTAAAACAATTAGATCCTTCTATATATAAATTGTACGATGAGTTAATCTCTAGTGAGGAATCATTAGAGAAAAGATTAGAGCTACTATTTTTAGCGAGTGATTTCTTAATCCATTCACGTACAAAAGATGGAGCACAGCATATTATAGAAGTGTTAGCTTCAAAAGAGTTTTGGACTATCCAAGAAATCCATGAGCAGGAAGAGCTAAAGAACTATTCGGTAGATCTAGAGGTTTTCATCGAGTTTCTAATAGATAAAGGATATATTTTAATTGAAAAACAACATACGAAAAGCAATGAAATCATGCATAGATATTACAAAGTGATTCGATAGAAACGATACATAAAAACGAACAATTAATTTTGTTCGTTTTTATTGTTGACATATGAAATTAATGCGTGTTATTATAATAAGCGTCGTCAAAAGCAAAACAAACTATTTAACTAAATAATAGTAAAAAAAGTTTTTGAAAAAACTTCTTGACACTTACTGAGTACGATGGTAAATTAGAGAAGTCGCAAAAAACGACAACGCAAATTGAACATTGAAAACTGAACATGCAAAACGTTAAGGAATATAGCTTGAAAGATTAACTTAGTTAGTCTGATAGCAAACAAATTTGACATCATTTAATGATGATGCCAGCAAAACAAAATGAGCTTTTTAAGTTCTCTATTATGGAGAGTTTGATCCTGGCTCAGGA
>NZ_JBIWER010000007.1:0-217619 GCF_044762655.1 Psychrobacillus sp. NPDC096623 | reverse complement strand
CCGCCAGCGTTCGTCCTGAGCCAGGATCAAACTCTCCATAATAGAGAACTTAAAAAGCTCATTTTGTTTTGCTGGCATCATCATTAAATGATGTCAAATTTGTTTGCTTTCAGACTAACTAAGTTAATCTTTCAAGCTGTATGTCTTAACGTTTTGCATGTTCAGTTTTCAATGTTCATGTTGTTGTTATGTCGTTTTGGCGACTTCTATATATTATCAAGTTCTCAGGGATATGTCAACACTTTAATTGAAAATATATTAAGAAGCTGAAACAGTAGTAAAAATTTAAAGAATCCGGCCAAAATCTACATTCAGATTCTGCTACATTATAAATTGATTGTAGTGGAAGGGTGACTCGTGGGGGAACAGTACAACGCCTGAGACTACAGGATCTGTCCGTGCCCCCGGAAAGCGTCCCTGGAACGGAAATCAATTTTTGTTTTTGGGTTATGTCCCAACCTCTTAACTTAATTAACTAATAATACTCTCTATGTGAATCGATCTGTTCGCAGCTAAATCTATTATTTTCCCACTGTCTGATAATCGAATCATTGGACGCATTGGAGAATCTCTATGTAAGAAAACTACTTCTCCTTTTTCTCCTGATGAAAGAAGGACACGCGTCGAAATAGGAAGGGACCCTACTAACTCTATTAATTTGTTTACTACTTCTATATTAAACTTTCCAAACCCTTCTTCTCGAATCATTTCTAATACTTTAAAAGAAGAGCTTCTTGCGCGATAATTACGTTCTGATGTCATCGCATGGTAGACATCTGCCACCGCAATAATTTGAGCATAAACAGAAACATCATTCATTTTATCGCTTTTTGGATAACCACTTCCATCTAGACGTTCATGATGTTGGAAAATTGCTAATTTCATTTCAGGTTTTAGTAAAGGACTATCTTTAATCATTTGAAAGCTGTAAATGGTATGTTTTTTTACCTCTGAAAAGTCTGATTCTGTTAGAGTAGATTTTTTTTCTCGTATTTTCGGATCTACTTTTGCCATACCTATATCAGCCATCAATCCAGCAGTAGCCATTTGTGTTATTTGACCAGATGAAAAATTTAACTTTTTAGCTATAGCACCTGAAATAATTCCAACAGCTATTGAATGATGTGCAATATATTTATCCATCATAGAATACATATTTAACAGAGAAAATACCTGTTTTTCTATCATTGCTTTTTCGACTAGAGGCATGATAATATTCCGTAACTTCGCCACATCTACTTTCATGCCAGCTTCCCAGCTAACAAACTCTTTATAGAAACTATCTACGGCCTCTTTATATAATTGTGCAAAACTAGTTGTAACTATCGGTTTTTCTTCTTTTTGAATTAATACTTCTTTATCTTCGGTTAACTTTTTAATCTCTTCTTCTGTTCTATTAAAAACATTTTCTAGGGCCACAGGTACTTTTGTTATATTAAAAGCACGCAAAACCTGAATAAGCTCTCTAGTTACCTTTGACTCTTTATGAATGATAGGTGAATTAGTATTAACTAATATATCCTCCGCGATTATAGCGCCCAATTTTAATTCCTCTAAGTTGATGAGGGTTTGGCTCATTTAGTATTCCCCTTTTCCAAACATTTCTTTAATTATACTAAACATTCACTTGGAAAGTATATGTAAAAAAACTAACTACATAAGTAAAAACACCCTCCCAAAAATGGAAAGGTGTTTATTGTTTTTTAATCGGTTTGTTCTTCTGTTGTTGATGAATTGATGTCAGTTGTAGAACTCTCTTCTAGATTGTCTTCGGCTTCTACATTCTCATCTTCTTCTTTTTCGACTTTTGCTACAGTGGAGATTATCTCATCCTCTGCTAATCTCATTAAACGAACACCCTGTGTACTACGACCTGTTATAGAAATATCATTTACATCCATACGGATCAGCATGCCGTTAATCGTAATGAGCATCAAGTCTTCTGTACCACCAACAGCCTTAACAGCTGCTAAAGGACCGTTTTTATCTGTAATATGACAAGTTTTCACTCCCATACCACCGCGAGTTTGTAAACGATATTCCGATTCTGGAGTACGTTTTCCGTATCCATTTTCAGTAACAACTAATATCTCTTGATCTGGCTCGATAATTTCCATGCCGACTACATAGTCATCATCCTTCAGACGAATACCTCTTACTCCTCCAGCAGTTCTACCCATAGAGCGTATATCTGTTTCTTCGAATCGAACCAATTTACCTTGACGTGTACCAATAATAATCTGCTTGCTACCATCAGTTAAACGAACAGCAATCAGTTCATCATCTTCACGTAAGGAAATAGCAATTAATCCATTCGCACGGATATGTGCAAATCCAGTTACAGGTGAGCGCTTAGTTACCCCATGCTTCGTTGTGAATATAAAGTATTTATCATCTTCAAACGATGCCATCGGAATCATCGCTGTGATGTGCTCATCTTTTTCTATACCTAAAAGATTTATGATTGGTAATCCCTTAGCTGTACGACCATACTCTGGGATCTCAAATCCTCGAGCTCGATAAACTTTACCTTTGTTTGTAAAGAAGAGAATTGTATCATGTGTTGATGTGTACAAAAGATGCTCAACAAAGTCATCTTCGTTTGTACCCATCCCTTGAACACCACGACCGCCTCTTTTTTGACTCTTATACGTATTAGCAGGTAAACGTTTAATGTAGCCTTTATTTGTTAAAGTAAGAACAGAATTTTCTACCGGGATTAAGTCTTCATCCTCTAATACTTCTGCTCCGCCAGCAACAATTTCCGTTCGACGTTTGTCTGCATAGCGATCTTTAATCTCGGTAATTTCTTCTCTTATGATTTCAACTACGCGATACTCATTTGCCAAAATGAATTTTAGTTCTTCAATTAATTTCATTAAGTTTTGATATTCTTCTTCAATTTTATCTCGTTCTAAACCAGTTAAACGTTGTAATCGCATATCTAAAATTGCTTGAGCTTGTCTTTCGGATAAATTGAATGTCTCCATCAATCCATTTTTTGCTTCTTCACCTGTTTGTGAAGAACGGATTAACTTGATAATTTCATCAATATGATCTAAAGCAATTCGAAGCCCTTCTAAAATATGTGCGCGATCTTCCGCTTTGTTCAGTTCAAACTGAGTACGACGACGTATTACCACTTTTTGGTGTTCTAAGTAATGATATAGCATTTCTTTTATGTTCAAGACTTTTGGCTGATTGTCTACTAATGCAAGCATATTCACTCCGAAGCTTGATTGTAATGCAGTTTGTTTATATAAGTTATTTAATAATACGTGAGAATTTGCATCCTTCCGTACTTCAATAACAATTCGCATTCCATTACGGTCAGATTCATCTGCCAAATGGGTAATGCCATCTATTTTTTTATCGCGTACTAACTCCGCAATTTTTTCTATTAAGCGAGCTTTATTTACTTGGAAGGGTAATTCTTTAACAATAATAACTTCTTTACCACTTGATTTAACTTCAATTTCTACTTTTGCACGAATTAATATGGATCCTCTACCTGTTTCATAAGCACGACGAATACCACTGCGTCCTAAAATTATCCCTCCCGTTGGAAAATCAGGTCCGGGTATAATAGACATCAGTTCTTCAAGTGTAATTGCCGGATTTTCAGCTAAAGCCAATACTCCGTCAATTACTTCTCCTAAATTATGAGATGGAATATTCGTAGCCATACCAACTGCAATTCCAGAAGCTCCATTTACAAGTAAGTTAGGAAATCTACTTGGTAATACAACAGGCTCTTTTTCTTGTCCATCATAGTTATCTTTGTAATCTATTGTGTTTTTATTAATATCACGCAATAACTCCATGGCAATTTTAGACATTCTGGATTCGGTGTAACGCATTGCAGCTGCTCCATCACCATCTACTGAACCAAAGTTACCATGTCCATCTACTAACATATAGCGGTAGCTCCAATGCTGTGCCATACGTACCATTGCCTCATAAATAGATGAGTCACCATGTGGATGGTATTTCCCCATTACGTCTCCTACAATACGAGCCGATTTTTTATGAGGTTTATCAGGCGTATTCCCCAACTCTTGCATACCATATAAAATTCGACGATGTACAGGCTTTAGCCCATCACGAACGTCTGGCAAGGCACGGGATACAATAACACTCATCGCATAGTCTAGAAATGAGGTTCTCATTTCTGTACTAATATTGATCCCTTTCACGCCTTTATTCGGTATTTCTGACATCCTAAAGACCTCCAGTCACACACTTCTTATATATCTAAGTTTTTCACGTATACAGCATTTTCTTCGATGAAGAGACGTCTTGGTTCTACTTCCTCACCCATTAGTTGTTCAAAGACCTTATCCGCTTCCATTGCATTATCTAAATTTACCTGTAGTAATGTGCGTTGTTCCGGGTCCATAGTTGTTTCCCATAGCTGATCTGCGTCCATTTCTCCTAAACCTTTATAACGTTGAATATTTGGTTTTGAAGTTTTAGGTAAACGGTCTAGAATTTCTTTTAATTGTTCGTCATTATAGCAATACTCTACATGCTTCCCTTGTTTCACTTGATACAAAGGTGGCTGAGCTGCATATACAAAACCAGCTTCAATTAATGGTCTCATAAAACGGAAAAAGAATGTAAGTAACAATGTCCGAATATGTGCACCATCGACGTCGGCATCTGTCATAATAATAATCTTATGATAACGAGCTTTTTCTAAAGTGAACTCTTCTCCAATACCAGTTCCAAGTGCCGTAATCATCGCGCGAATCTCTGCATTTCCTAAAATTCGATCTAAACGAGCTTTTTCGACATTCAGAATTTTACCACGCAAAGGAAGTATTGCTTGAAAATGACGGTCACGACCAGATTTAGCAGAACCACCAGCCGAGTCACCCTCTACGATATATAATTCACTTTCTGCAGGAACACGAGAAGAGCAGTCTGCTAATTTACCAGGTAGGCTAGATACTTCTAATGCCGATTTGCGACGTGTAAATTCACGTGCTTTTTTAGCAGCAACGCGAGCTCTAGCAGCCATCAAGCCTTTCTCCACTATTTTTCTTGAAATTTGAGGATTTTCTAATAAAAATCGGTCAAACCCTTCGGAAAAAAGACTATTTGTAATAGGGCTAACTTCGGAGTTACCTAATTTTGTTTTTGTTTGTCCCTCAAATTGAGGATCTGGATGTTTTATGGAAACAATTGCAGTTAAACCTTCCCTTACATCGTCCCCAGATAAATTGGTATCTGCTTCTTTTAATAAACCATTCTTTCTTGCATAGTCATTTATGACACGAGTTAATGCAGTTTTGAAGCCAGATTCATGTGTTCCACCTTCGTACGTACTAATATTATTAGCAAAAGATAAAATATTGGAGGAGTATCCTGAATTATATTGCATAGCAATCTCTACAGAAATTCCATCCTTTTCACCTTCAATAAATATAGCTTCTTCTGTTATAGGCTCTTTGGATTCATTTAAATCTTCAACGTACGATTTAATACCACCCTCGTAGTAGTATTTAACCGTTTTTTCTTTTCCTTCTCTTTCATCTGCAAGTGTTATAGATAACCCGCGATTTAAATACGCAAGTTCACGTACACGATGTTCAAGAATCTCGTACTCGTACACAGTAGTTTCCGTGAAAATCTCAGCATCTGCCTTAAATCTAGTAGTTGTTCCAGTAACATCTGTTTCTCCAATAACTTCTAGAGGTGCCGAAACTGCTCCACGCTCAAATTTAATCACATGAATTTTTTCATCACGTTTTACATATACTTCTGTATATTCGGATAGGGCGTTTACAACTGAGGCACCAACACCATGTAGTCCTCCGGATACTTTATATCCGCCGCCTCCAAATTTACCACCTGCATGTAGAACAGTCATAATTACCTCTACTGCTGGCTTGCCCATTTTTTCTTGATTATCAACTGGTATACCACGACCATTATCTTCTACTCGGATCCAATCATCTTTTTCGATAGTAACAATAATATGGTCACAGTGTCCTGCTAATGCTTCATCAATACTATTATCGACAATTTCCCAAACGAGATGATGAAGCCCTTTTGAACTTGTTGTACCAATATACATCCCTGGACGTTTTCGAACAGCTTCTAGTCCTTCTAATACTTGTATCTGATCGGCGTCATAAGATTGATTCAGATCTTTTTCATCCATTGCCAACTTGCTCACCCACTCTTTCATTCCTTCAATAATGGAGATTCATATTAATATCTTTGACTATTTGAATCAATTTCATAAAAGCGTAGTCCTTAGTGAAATCCTAACAGCGCTGATTTCTGCTCTAGGCTGAAATTTTCCGCGGGCACGGCTCGAGTAGCCGCCTGCCGCTCCATAGAACCAACTTTTTAAAACGAATAAAAAACAAGGATATAAAGTAAACATTCGTGTTTTTAAATATATTTAGGAATTATGAAATTGACTTAATTATTGATCTTTTACTGCACCTTGTTCCACATGAAACAATTCTGCTTGTTGAATAGTCTCATGTGCTATTCCTTCAACACTTGTGGTCGTTACAAACGTTTGGACATCACCTTGAATTGTATTTAACAAGTGAGATTGTCGATAGTCATCTAATTCTGATAGTACGTCATCCAGTAATAAAACAGGAGATTCACCAACCTCCTGTTTTATTAATTCGATTTCAGCGAGCTTCAAAGACAATGCCGTAGTACGCTGCTGTCCTTGAGATCCATAAGTTTGAACGTCATAGTCATTTACAAAGAATTGCAAATCATCGCGGTGTGGACCAATTAAGGATACTCCCCGGTAGAGTTCTCTATTTTGACTATCTGCTATCTTTTTTTCAAGATGATTTTTCATTTCGTTTGAGGACCACTCTGGTTGAATTCCGGTTGTAGAATTATAAGTAATTCGCAATTTCTCCAGACCTCTAGAGATTCCAAAGTGAATTGGTTCCGCCCATTGTTGTAATAATTGCATAAAATGAAATCTTTTTTGTATCACTTTTACTGCTGCATCTATATATTGTTCAGTATAAACATCGAACATCACATCATTTAACATTGGCTTACCTTGATGTTGTTTTAGAATATGATTTCGCTGCTTCATTATTTTTTGAAAATGAAGTAAATCATGTAAATAGATAGGGGAAATTTGACCGATTTCCATATCAAGAAATCGTCTTCTCACTTGTGGACTTCCTTTTACTAAATATAAATCCTCTGGTGCGAACATTACTACATTCAGCTGACCTATATAATCGCTTAAACGGGTTTGCTCTAAATGGTTTACTTTAGCTTTTTTTCCTTTTTTTGAAAGAATTAATTCTAAAGGCAAATGACCATATTTTTTTTGTATATCCCCTCTTATTTTACCATAGTCTGCTTCCCAACGTATCAATTCTTTATCGTTAGAAGTTCTATGAGATTTTGCCATGGATAATACATAGAGAGATTCCATTAAATTCGTTTTACCTTGTGCATTTTCACCTATTAACACATTGATCTTAGAGGAAAAATTCATCTCAATTGAATCGTAATTACGGAAATCTTTTAACTCTAATCGTTCAATATACATATCAATCCCCGTTCTCAGGTCCAACCAGTTTAAATCTTCCTACTTCCGGGATGTTTACGACATCATTATGACGTAATTTACGACCTCGTCTTTGATCCACTTCTCCGTTCACATATACCTCATGCTCACTCAAAAACCATTTGGCCATTCCACCGGAGCTAATTGCATCTGTCATTTTTAATAATTGCCCAAGTGTTATAAATTCTGAGTCGAATCGAATTTCTTCCAACAATAACTCAACCTCTTCTCCTAATCATTATCCCATCATTTTACCCCAAATAACGAAATAAGTAAAAAAGATAGCCACAAACGTGACTATCCTTCACATATTAGTAAGTTCTTACTGGTAAAATCAATTGCAATATTGAATCGTCATGGACGGATTTCAATATAAAGGGTCTCATAGCACCTGTGAATAAAATCTTCACATCTTGACCATCTATAGCTTTTAATGCATCCATCATATATTTGGCGCTGAAAGAAATTTTTAGTTCTTCCCCATCTATTTCTTCCGCTTGAATTTGTTCTTCTACGTTCCCGATCTCTGGAGAATTAGAAGACACTTCTATAAATCCATTACCCAAAGTGGAAAAGCGTACGACATTGTTTCTTTCTTCACGAGCAAGTAAAGAGGCTCTGTCAATGGCTTGCAATAAAGATTTACTATTAACCAAAATAGTTGTTTTGTTTTCACTTGGGATTAATCTTGATGTATCTGGATAATTGCCCTCTAATAATCGCGAATAGAATAGTACGTTACCTGTTTTAAATAGAACTTGCTGTTGAGTCATCACAATTGCTACTTCCGATGATGTTTCCTCTAAAATTTTATTTAATTCATTTAAGCTTTTCCCAGGAACTACTATACTGAATTCTCCGTCTGGTAAATCCTTAATAGCTGTTTTTCTTTTCGCCAATCGATGACTATCAGTTGCTATACAGTGTAGTTCTCCTTCTTTAACCTGCCAATTGACACCTGTAAGAACTGGACGACTTTCTGAAGTAGATACGGCAAATACAGTTTCTTTAATAATAGATTTGAGTAAATCAGATGGAATAAAGAACTGTCTATCCTCTTCTATTTGAGGCAGCAATGGGTATTCGGATGCATCCAATCCAATTAAATTAAATTCTGATTTACCTGATCTAATATGAGTTTGGAATTGATTGGTTACTTCAATTTCAACATCATTTGTTGGTAACTTACGTACAATCTCATTAAAAACTCTTGCCTGTAAAACGATAGAGCCTGGTTCAGTAATACTGATAACTTGTTCTCCATTTATTTCAACAGGTATAAAAGTTTGAATAGTAATATCTGAATCACTACCAGTAATATAAAGTCCTTTATTAGTTACTTCTAATTTTAATCCAGTAAGAATTGGAATTGTTGTTTTGGAACTTACTGCTTTTATAACATCACTTAATCCCTCTAATAAACTATCTCTCATTACTTCGAATTTCATTTTTATACCTCACTTATATAATTATTATTTATTTAAAAGAATAATAGATATAGTACTAGGGCTTGTGGATATGTTGATAAGTCTTTTTTTCTTTACTTAGAGTTACTTGTCCACATGTGTATAAGTTGTGTTTAAGTAATCTAGTAAACTAAGCGTTTATCCACAAACTCTTTTTATCTACCTAGAATAGATTTAATTTGTTTTACGTCATCTTGAAGATTTGTATCTTCTTTTAGCATCTTAGATATTTTTTCGTGAGCATGAATAACAGTTGTGTGGTCACGTCCACCAAATTCTTCCCCGATTTTTGGTAACGAAAAATCAGTTAACTCTCTTGAAAGATACATTGCAACTTGTCGTGGAAATGCAATTGACTTTGTGCGTTTTTTAGCGACAAAATCTTCTAATCTAATATGGAAATGCTCCCCAACTACCTTTTGGATATCTAAAATCGTAATAATTCTCGGACGAGCATTTGGCAGGATATCCTTAAGAGCTTCTGCAGCCAAGTCAATATTAATATCCTTATTTATAAGTGAAGAATAGGCAACTACACGAATAAGAGCACCTTCCAGTTCACGTATATTGGAATCTATTTGATTTGCTATATATGCCATTACATCATCAGAAATATCTAATCCATCGGCACGGGCTTTTTTACGTAAAATAGCAATACGAGTTTCTAAATCTGGTGGTGCAATATCTGTTATTAATCCCCATTCGAAGCGAGAACGTAAACGATCTTCTAAAGTAGGAATTTCTTTAGGTGGACGGTCACTTGAAATGACAATTTGTTTTGATTCCTCATGCAGGGCATTAAAAGTATGGAAAAATTCTTCTTGAGTTGATTCTTTTCCTGCAAGGAACTGAATATCATCTATTAGTAGAACATCTACATTTCTATATTTATTACGGAAATTGACAGCTTTATTATCTCTAATAGAGTTTATGAACTCATTTGTAAACTTTTCGGAAGATAAATAAACCACTTTAGCATTTGGATTGTGTTCTTGTACATAATGACCAATCGCATGCATTAAGTGGGTTTTTCCTAATCCAACTCCTCCATATATGAAAAGTGGGTTATAGGCTTTTGCAGGAGCTTCGGCTACAGCTAAAGATGCTGCGTGAGCGAAGCGATTACCAGATCCAATGACAAATGTATCGAATGTATTTTTAGAATTTAACATCCCTGGTGAAAAATCTGGTTGATCTCCATTATTTGCAGGGGTTTTTGGTTTAGGAATGTCGAAATCATCTATATCAATATTTTTAGGTACGACAAATGATATAAGTAGTTCGTTGCCGGTTAACTCCGTTAATATACCAGCTATTAGGTGAACATAATGATTTTCTAACCAATCCCTAGCAAATGAATTGGGCGCAGCTATCGTGACAGTTTCTCCTTTATATGAAAGTAGTTTCGTCGACTTCAGCCAAGTTTCAAAACTTGGTTTAGATGTTTTCTTTTCTACTTCAGAGAGAACTTTAGCCCAAAGTTCTTCTAAATGTTCCAATTATCTAGTCTCCTTTACTGTAGATTTATTCGTTAAAACTCTTTTTCAATAAAATAAAATATGTATGACAAAATTCGACATATACACAAATCCACCAGTTGTGGATAAACTTTATAAAGTTATGGGAATAAACTTATCCACAGATTACTAACAACTGTGGATAAGAAAAATGGGTGAAATATTTTTGAAAAAGTAAAACACAAGTATCTTAACAAAAAAACATTGGAATTACAAGAGATTTCAGGGTTATCCACAATTATTTAATTATTAACATTATAAGTTGTCCACAATAGAATGATATGTGAAAAATATGTTTATAAGTGTTGTGGATAATTTTTGAGTGAATTTTATTATACACAACCCTTTAAAAAGATTCACTCTTTAATGTGGATAACTATTTTCTTTATGAAAGATAATAATTATTAAAAGTAATTGACAAAAGCCCTGTATTTTATATATAATATCGGAGACTGTCTTAGGAAGATTGAAGATGATCACTCAGGAGGTGTCATATAGATGAAACGTACATTCCAACCAAATACACGTAAACGTGCCAAAAATCACGGTTTCCGCGCACGTATGAGTACTAAAAACGGTCGCCGCGTACTTGCAGCCCGTCGTGCTAAAGGAAGAAAAGTGTTATCAGCATAAGTCCACTGACCATTTCAGTGGTCTTTTTTTCTTTTAAAACGATTAGTTGGAGCTGGTGAGAAGATGAACAAAAAACAACGTATTAAAAAGAATGCAGAGTTCCAAACAATTTTCAAAAAGGGGAAGTCCTTTGCGAACAGGCAATTTGTTGTTTACTGTTTAAATAAAGAAGAAGATTATTATCGAGTTGGATTATCTGTCAGTAAAAAAGTTGGGAATGCAGTAGTTCGCAACCGTATTAAACGATATATTAGACAAACCTTCCTAGAAATACATGATCAAGTATTTCCAAACATGGACTATATTATTATCGCCAGAAATCCGGCGGCCAAGTTAGACTTTCATGAAACCAAAAAAAGTTTAGAACATGTTTTAAAAGTAGCTAAAGTCTTTAATAGGAAAAGTTAGTAGTAACTTTTTAAAGAAATGGTAAGATAAAACGAAGAGATATATAAGACTTATTAGGGGGAAGAAGGTTGAACAAACGTTTATCACTTGTACTATTATTAATAGTAACTACTGCATTGCTAGCAGGATGTACAGAATTTAACGAGCCAATCTACGATAATTCAAAAGGATTTTGGAACGAATACATCGTATGGCCTTTAGTATCATCTATTACGTTTTTTAAAGAATTATTAGGGACATATGGTTTGGGTATTATTGCTGTAACAATAATTATTCGTTTAGTGTTACTACCATTAATGATTAAACAGACAAAAAGCTCAAAAAATATGCAAGAAGTCCAACCTGATTTAAAAAAGTTAAAAGAAAAATATAGCTCTAAAGATGCTGTCACACAGCAAAAGTATCAACAAGAAATGATGGCCTTATTCAAAGAAAGAGGCATTAATCCTGCTGCTGGTTGTTTACCAGTTTTTGTTCAAATGCCGATATTAATTGGTTTCTATCACGCTATTAGTCGTATGAACAATACGCCAGAAATTAATCTAGGTGATTTTCTAGGCTTTGCACTAGCAGAACCAAGTATTACCCTAGCTATTTTGGCAGGTCTTATGCAATTGATCGTATTACGTACTGGTCCAGCAATGGATAATCCCCAAATGAAGCTAATGATGTATATTATGCCATTTATGATCATTGGATTTGGTATCGTATTACCTGCTGCATTAACTTTGTATTGGGTTATTGGAAATATTATTTCTATCATTCAAAATTTATTCATTTACAAGCCTTGGAACAAACCAAAAACAGAACCTGTTAAAACGGGAGGACCAAAAAAATGAATCAGATTACACAAACTGCACCTACAAAAGAAGAAGCTATAACAGTTGCACTTGAAAAGCTTGGCGTTACACGAGACGATGTGTCAATTAAGGTAGTGGAAGCAGGTAAAAAAGGTTTTCTTGGATTTGGTACGAAACCTGCAGTTGTTGAAGTAACTGTTTTGAAAAAAGAACAAGAAGTAAAAGTAGAACAAGCAGAAGAACAAGTTATAGATGAAGAAATAACCGCTTTCGAAAAGGCAGTCGCAAATGAGTCGGTTATGGAAGAAGAACCTACTAGTATAGAAACAAATGAACAAGCAGTAAAAGAAACAAAAGGCTATATAATTGAGATTGCAAAAGAAATGAATATTGACGATTTAGTTATTAATGAGAAAAGAGAAGGAAAGTTTATTCATCTTCACCTAAATAGCGAGAAAGCTGCTATGTTAATCGGGAAGCGTGGACAAACACTAAATGCTTTAGAAAACTTATCACAGCTAGTTGCGAATAAGTTTTCCAACTCCTTTATTATTATTAAATTAGATGTTGGTAATTACCGCGAACGAAGACAAGAGTCATTGGAGCAGCTTGCAGAAAGAATGGCAGACAAAGCAATCCGAACTGGCAACAAAGTAGAATTTGAACCGATGTCTTCATTTGAACGTAAAATAATTCATAATGCATTGTCTGTTCGAGTAGATATTGAAACTTATTCAGTGGGAACAGATCCAAATCGCTATCTAGTAATCGAACCAATTAAATAATTCTTTAACGGATTTCAGCTATGTAAAATACTGAAGTCCGTTTTTCTTGCTATTTCGTTAGCAGCTTTATTAACAAATTATCCAAGCTCTAGCTTTAGGTATTTTTATTCATATATGTAAAAGTATCTATACTTCTGATTTTCGTTGTTTTATGGTATTGTTATATGTTAGATAGTCGTGTGCGTTTTAGTTATACACATGTGGATAAGTATGGATTTGTAAGGAGGTGGACACCTATGGAATTTGATACAATAACTGCTATTTCGACTCCAATGGGAGAAGGTGCCATTGCAATAGTGAGACTAAGTGGATCTAGTGCAATAGCAATAGCAAACAAAATATTCCGTTCACCAAACGGAAAAGAGTTATTTGACCAGAGTTCTCATACTATTCATTACGGACATTTAGTTGACCCTAAAACAGATGAGGTCGTTGAGGAAGTAATGCTGTCCTTAATGAAGGGTCCAAAAACGTTTACAAGAGAAGATGTAATTGAGATAAACTGCCATGGAGGACTAGTTTCTGTTAATCGAGTATTACAGTTAGTATTGACGAACGGTGCGCGACTTGCAGAACCAGGTGAGTTTACCAAACGTGCTTTTTTAAACGGGAGAATCGATTTGTCTCAAGCGGAAGCTGTAATGGATTTAATAAGAGCAAAAACAGATAAAGCTATGAATGTTGCTTTAGGTCAAATGGAAGGTCGTTTATCGAGACTTATTGCAACATTAAGGCAAGCACTTTTAGAGACATTGGCACAAGTAGAAGTTAATATAGATTATCCAGAATATGATGATGTAGAAGAAATGACACTTCCACTGATGATTGAAAAATGTACTTGGGTCAGGGAAGAAATCGACAAATTATTGTTGACATCATCCCAAGGTAAAATACTCCGTGAAGGACTATCTACTGCGATTATCGGGAGACCAAATGTAGGGAAGTCATCCCTATTAAATAGTTTAATACAAGAAAACAAAGCAATTGTTACGGATATCGCCGGAACTACGAGAGATATTATAGAAGAATACGTTAATGTTCGGGGCGTTCCATTAAAATTAGTGGATACTGCTGGTATTCGAGAAACAGAAGATATTGTAGAAAGAATTGGCGTAGAAAAGTCTAGGCAGGTACTGAAAGAAGCAGACCTAATATTGCTTGTACTAAATAGTGCCGAGCAGTTAACGATAGAAGACCGAAGATTGTTTGAAGCAATTGAAGGTATGGATTATATCGTAATTATCAATAAAACTGATTTACCAACTAAAATTGATATAGAAGAAGTAAGAAACTTAACTGGTCAAAAACGTATTGTAACCACATCTCTGCTACAAGAAGAAGGGATCGATGAGTTAGAGGAAGCAATTGCCTCTTTATTCTTTGAAGGTACAATTGAATCTTCCGATTTGACTTATGTTTCAAATGCTCGTCATATTTCATTATTAACATTAGCAAAATCGACAATTACAGATGCCTTAGAAGCAGCGCAAAGTAATGTGCCTGTGGATATGATACAAATAGATGTTACAAGAACGTGGGAAATTTTAGGTGAAATAACTGGGGAAACAGTAGAAGAAAGCTTGATTGATCAGCTATTTTCACAATTTTGCTTAGGAAAATAAATAACGAGAGGAAGTTACGAACATGCCGAAGTTTGAAGCAGGCAAGTTCGATGTGATTGTTGTTGGAGCAGGACATGCAGGCGTAGAAGCAGCTTTAGCAGCTGCTAAAATGGGTGCAAAAACGTTAGTTCTAACAATTAATCTTGATATGATTGCATTTATGCCTTGTAATCCATCCATCGGAGGACCTGCAAAAGGAATTGTTGTGCGTGAAATAGACGCGCTTGGCGGGGCCATGGGAAAAGTTATAGACAAAACACATATTCAAATGAGAATGCTGAACACGGGGAAAGGACCAGCTGTCCGAGCATTACGTGCACAAGCAGATAAAGTATTATACCAACATGAGATGAAGCGTCTTTTAGAGGAACAAGATAACTTAACGATTCATCAGGCAGTTGTAGAAGACTTAATAGTGGAAGACGATCAAATTGTAGGGCTGGTTACACAGGTCGGAGCAGTTTATCGTGCAGAAACAGTCGTTATAACAACTGGTACTTTCTTGCGTGGTGAAATTATTATTGGTGACTTGAAATATTCAAGTGGACCAAATAATCAGCAGCCATCTATAAAATTAGCGGACAGTATTCGTGATTTAGGATTTGATCTAGTTCGCTTTAAAACAGGGACTCCACCACGAGTAAATAGTAAAACAATCGATTATAGCAAAACAGAAATCCAACCTGGCGATGACGTTCCAAGAGCATTCAGTTTCGATACAACAGAATTCATTATGGATCAATTACCATGCTGGTTAACATATACAAGCGAAACAACACATCAGATTATAAATGAAAATTTACATTTATCACCGATGTATTCTGGTATGATTAAAGGTACAGGACCAAGATATTGTCCATCAATTGAAGACAAAGTAGTTCGCTTTAACGATAAGCCACGTCATCAAATTTTCTTAGAGCCAGAAGGAAGAAATACACAGGAAGTATATGTTCAAGGATTATCTACGAGTTTACCAGAGCATGTGCAACGTCTGCTTATTGCATCTGTTCCAGGACTTGAAAATGCTGAAATGATGCGTGCTGGATACGCGATTGAGTATGATGCGATGGTACCGACACAGTTATGGCCAACATTAGAAACGAAAAAAGTTAAAAATTTATATACAGCTGGTCAAATCAATGGGACTTCTGGTTACGAAGAAGCAGCTGGTCAAGGATTGATGGCAGGGATAAATGCAGGTCTACGAGCACTCAAGAAAGAAGAAAAAGTGTTAAGTAGATCAGATGCATATATAGGTGTATTAATTGATGACTTAGTAACGAAAGGAACAAATGAACCTTATCGTTTACTTACTTCTCGTGCTGAATATCGTTTATTACTTCGTCACGACAATGCAGATTTAAGACTATTAGAAGTTGGTTATGAAATTGGATTAGTTCCAGAAACACGGTATAATAAATTTTTAGAGAAAAAGAAAAGAATAGAAGATGAGTTAGTTCGTTTACGTTCGACTATGATAAAACCGAATGAAACAACTCAAGCTTTAATACGAAGTGTGGAAGGTAGCGAATTGAAAGATGGAATTCGTGCAGCAGATCTGTTAAAAAGAACTGAAATGAACTATGATTTAGTAGTTCAATTATCACCACCTGAGGTAGAATTATCACTAGAAGAAAAAGAACAAGTTGAGATACAAGTTAAATATGAAGGGTATATCGAAAAATCTCTTCAGCAAGTAGAAAAACTTAAAAAAATGGAAGACAAAAAAATCCCTGAAAATATTGATTATAATGCGATCAATGGTATTGCTACAGAAGCAAAACAAAAACTGATGGAAGTCCGTCCGTTATCAATTGCCCAAGCATCCCGTATTTCAGGTGTAAATCCAGCTGATATTTCTATTCTACTTATATATATTGAACAAGGAAAAATAGCTAAAGTTACTGGATAGTCTTAAATGATAAGGAGAACTACATGAACGAAGAACAATTTGTACAAGCCCTTCATGAAAAAGGAATAGATTTGAGTAATACACAAGTAGAACAATTTCAAACTTATTTTAGGCTACTAGTGGAATGGAACGAAAAGATGAATTTAACAGCAATAACGGATGAAGCATCCGTATATTTAAAGCATTTTTTCGATTCCATTAGTGCTTCTTTTTATGAAGATTTAACAGGAGAATACACTCTTTGTGATGTTGGAGCTGGAGCCGGTTTCCCTAGTATTCCTCTAAAAATTTGTTTTCCTAATTTAAGTGTCACAATTGTAGACTCATTAAATAAACGAATTCAATTTTTAACTCACCTAAGTCAAGAACTTGGTTTAACAAATGTTCATTTTGTTCATTCTCGTGCAGAAGACTTTGGACAAAATAAAGAATATAGAGAAAATTATGATATAGTTACTGCAAGAGCTGTTGCAAGACTTTCCGTTTTATCTGAACTTTGTCTTCCTTTAGTAAAAGTTGGAGGGAAATTTATAGCAATGAAAGCTGCTAGTGCTTCAGATGAACTTAAGGATGCTTCAAAAGCGTTATCTGTTTTAGGTGCAGAAAAGACTGCAGATTATTCTTTTCTGTTGCCAATAGAAAATAGTGAAAGAACGTTGTATGTCTTTTCTAAAACTAAAAGCACACCGAAAAGATACCCTCGAAAACCAGGTATTCCGAACAAAACACCAATTATTTAATGAGGAACGTTCCACGTGAAACATTTAATGTATAATAATATTAACAGTGAATATTTTGTGTATAGAGTTTCGAAAAGGTGGTGCGAGTAAGATGAAAAGTCCATTTTCACGTTTTTTTGGAAGTTCTGAAAAACAGGGACAGGAAGAAATGATTGAGCCAAGGCAAAATCATTTAGAAGAAGTTTTAAATATAGCAATTGAGAAAATAGTCCCTAATAGATACCAACCGAGGACTGTTTTTGATGACGATAAAATAGAAGAACTAGCAAGAACCATTCATACTCATGGTGTGATTCAACCAATCATCATCCGAAAAATGGATGATGAAAAATACGAGATAATTGCTGGAGAGCGTCGTTTTAGAGCGATGACCAAATTAAAGTGGGCCGAGGTTCCAGCAATAATCCGTAATTTAAGTGATAAAGAAACGGCTTCTATTGCTCTAATAGAAAATTTACAGCGTGAAGAACTAACAGCTATAGAAGAAGCTGTAGCGTATCAAAAATTATTGAAATTACATGAACTAACTCAAGAAGCATTAGCACAACGTCTAGGTAAGGGACAGTCTACAGTTGCAAACAAACTGAGATTACTAAAGTTGCCTCAAGAAGTTCAAGAAGCTATTATGAAAAAAGAACTTTCCGAAAGACATGCTCGCGCTTTAATGCCAATTAAAGAAATAGAGACACAAATAGATCTTATGAATATGGCTATTGAAAAACAGTGGAATGTGAAGCAACTGGAAGAAAAGGTTAATGAAATCATTAATCCACCCGAGAAAAATGAAAAAAAAGATAAATCAAAAAGGAAAGTAATAAGTAAAGATGTGCGTATTGCATTAAATACAATTAAACAATCTTTATCGATGGTTACTAAAAGTGGTATTAATATTAAAACAGAAGAAGAAGATACTGAAGAATTTTATCAAATTACCGTAAAAATACCTAAAAAGAAATCATAAAATATTATCTTATTTCAACTCTCGCATATAAATTGCGAGAGTTTTTCTTTTGTAACAAGAATATCACCCAATTCTCATTCAAATTTGATAGAATATAATAGTGGCAATTAATATAGCTAGAAAGTAGGTGCAAGAGTGGGAAGAATTATAGCAATCGCCAATCAAAAAGGTGGGGTAGGTAAGACAACTACATCCGTAAATTTAAGTGCCTGTCTTGCATACTTGGGGAAAAAAGTATTACTAGTTGATATAGATCCACAAGGAAATGCTTCGAGTGGAGTTGGAGTCAATAAAGGTGAGGTACAGCAATGTATTTACGATGTGCTCATTGATGATGTTCATGTTAAAGAAACTATTCTAGAAACAAAAGTAGAGAATTTACATATAGTTCCGGCTACTATTTCTTTGGCTGGTGCAGAGATAGAACTAGTATCTACCATTTCCAGAGAAGTTCGCTTAAAAAGAGCATTACAGGAAGTGCAAGATCTTTATGATTATATTGTTATAGATTGTCCACCATCTTTAGGATTATTGACTATTAATTCATTAACTGCTTCTGATGCAATTATTATTCCGGTACAATGTGAGTTTTATGCTTTAGAAGGTTTAAGTCAATTATTAAGTACAATACGTTTAGTTCAAAAGCATTTAAATAAAAACCTAGCTATCGATGGTGTGTTACTTACAATGTTCGATGCTCGCACAAATTTAGGTATTCAAGTAATTGAAGAAGTAAAAAAGTATTTCCAGGATAAAGTATATAAAACAATTATACCTAGAAATGTTCGACTGAGTGAGGCACCAAGTCACGGGGAACCTATTATTATTTACGATCCGAAGTCTAGAGGAGCAGAAGTATATTTAGAACTAGCGAAGGAAGTGATTCGTAATGGCTAAAGGATTAGGAAAGGGTATTAATGCACTTTTCCCAGGAGAAGATTTAGATTTAGACCAATTAGAACAGGTTGAACAAATTCTCATAACCGATATTAAGCCAAACCCTTTTCAACCGCGTAAAATATTTGATGAAGAAGCTATGAAAGAACTTTCTGAATCTATTAAGGAACACGGCGTACTGCAGCCTATTATTTTGAGAAAAAAGGGTTCAAAGTTTGAAATTGTTGTAGGAGAAAGAAGATTTAGAGCATCTCAGTTAGCCAATTTAGAAGTAATTCCTGCAGTAATAAGAGAACTTAATGACCAACAGATGATGGAAATTGCAATTCTTGAAAACCTGCAAAGAGAAGATTTGACAGCAATTGAAGAAGCTGAGGCATATCAAAACTTAATAGAGAATTTAAACTTAACGCAAGAGCAACTTGCTTTTAGATTAGGAAAAAGCAGACCACATATAGCAAACCATATTCGTTTACTATCTTTACCTCCAGTTGTTAGAGATGCAATCTCAGATGGTACTTTAACGATGGGCCATGGAAAAGCTCTTCTTGGGTTAAAGAAGAAAAAGTCTATACCGTTAATTATGCAAAAGACTATTAAGGAAAACTTAAACGTTAGACAACTAGAGGCTTTAGTTCAACGTTTAAATGAAAATGTTCCACGTGAAACAAAGAAAGTCCAAAAAGACATTTTCACTAAAGAAAAAGAATCAGAGCTTAGAGAAATATTTGGAACTCCCGTTTCCATTATTAAAAATAAGGACAAAGGTAAAATCGAAATAGAGTTTTATTCCGATGATGATTTAGAACGAATATTACAATTGTTAGAAGATTAAGAACCTATTCCTTAGGCCATGCCTAGGAATAGGTTATATTTTTATAATTGGAATGAGGCATAGAAATGGTTTTGTTAGGGACATTGGTCAATGGTGTCTTAATAGTAATAGGCGCATTAATAGGAAGATTGTTAAAAGGAATTCCGGAAAATATGAAGCAAACAGTTATGAATGCAATAGGCATAGCAGTTGCTTTGTTAGGTATCCAAATGGGTTTAGAAAGTGAAAATTTTGTATTAGTTATTATTAGTATTGTTTTTGGGGGAGTTTTAGGTGAGTGGATTGATTTAGATAAATGGTTAAATCGATTTGCTCAGTATTTAGAAACTAAGATGGGATCTAAAAAGCAAGGAGGGGGTATAGCACAGGGGTTTGTTGCAGGTACCTTAATATTCGTCATAGGAGCTATGGGAGTATTAGGAGCTCTCAACAGTGGATTACAAAATGACCATGAGTTATTAATAAGTAAAGGGATAATAGATGGCTTTACCTCTATCGTATTATCTGCAACTCTGGGGATAGGAGTGCTTTTCTCGGCAATCCCCGTAGCAATTTATCAAGGAGCGATAGCTTTGTTTGCTACTCAAATTACAAAAATAATACCAGAAGCTGCCCTTGAATTGTTTTTACAAGAGATGACAGCTACTGGTGGTATTATGATTATTGCAATTGGACTTAACCTTTTGGGGGTAACAAAAATAAGGGTAGCGAATCTATTGCCAAGTTTAGTTATCGTCGGTATTGCTGTTGCTATTATTTTTAACTTTTAAATTATATCGATGCCACGCCAACAGTAGTGAACGAGAGATGACTCTTCCCATTTCGTATGTGAGATGCAGGCGAGTGCTTTGCAACACATTATATTCCATGAAACCGCCAATATTAACAATTGCTTTTATAGAGACTTCTCCGATAGGTGGTAATTCTTTTTTTACTGCTTTACCAGGATACAATGGACCAGGATGGACAATAATTTGTCCAATATTGTTTGCATTTCCTAAGCAAGCATCTATAGCTATGATATAGGGAGCTGTAGGAGAACTGCGAATAGTATCTGTAATTTCTTCAATATTAAGTGCATGCAAAGGATTATCTAATGTACCTATAATTTCAAATGGAAATGACTTAAGCTGGGTTAAGAAAGAACCTGTCATCGGTCCGAGCGCATCTCCAGTAGAGCGATCGGTACCGATACAACAAAATACTAGATTTGGATGGTCAAATGGTATTTGTTCTATAAAGTAGTTACTTAATCGCCAAATTACACCTGTTTCCTTATAATAAATAGTAGAAGGTTCGGTAATAGTAGTAGCATAAGAGTTCATATAATTACTCACTTTCTTTTTAAAGCCAGTATATGCATCTAGGAAATTATTTATTCAAGTGAGGTGGAAAGAAGTTATATGGAAGCAATGATTCAAAGTTGGAAGGATTATTTATTTACAGAAGAGACTTGGGTTCAACTTGGGCTCATAGTTATTAAAGTAATCATAATTTTATTGGTAACTGCTCTTACGATAAGAATTGGTAAACATATTATACAAAAGGTTTTCTTAGTCAGACAGAGGAGTCCTTTAGGATATTCAGAACGTAGGCAAAACACATTACTAAAGCTTCTTCAAAATGTTTTAACTTATGTTGTATATTTTAGTGCTATTATAGCTATTTTGACTACTTTTGGTATAAGAGTGGCTGGATTGCTGGCAGGTGCAGGGATTGTTGGTCTAGCAGTTGGTTTTGGTGCTCAAAGTTTAGTGAAAGATGTTATTACTGGATTTTTTATAATATTTGAAGATCAATTTGCGGTGGGAGATCAAGTACAGATAGGAACAGCTAACGGAATCGTGCAGGAGATAGGTTTACGTACAACAAAAGTGAAAAGTTATACAGGGGAACTTCACATAATTCCAAATGGAAGCATTCTAGTTGTAATAAACTATTCCATTTATAACTCGTTGGCATTAATAGATATTAGTGTTGCACCTGAAAATGATATTCCATCTATGGAAAAAAACATGGAGGAATTTCTTGAAGAATTACCTAAGAAATACGAAGATCTTGTTAAAACACCTAGTTATCTCGGTGTCCAAAGTTTTGATTCAACTGAAATAGTTGTACGATTCACCGCCGAGACTATACCAACGAAGCAAAATAGTGTTGCTAGAAAAATTAGAAGAGATTTAATAGAGTTCCTTGAACAAAAAGGAATTAAAATTTCATGAGTCATTAATTTTTACTAAAGAAAAATAAGTAGGTGATAGAATGGAGAAGAAACAATTTCAACTAAATGACATTGTCGAAATGAAAAAACAACATCCATGTGGCACAAATGCTTGGAAGGTCATTCGTATGGGGGCAGATATCCGTATTAAATGTGAAGGATGCCAGCATAGTGTAATGATTCCAAGAAAAGAATTTGAAAAGAAGATGAAAAGGCTTCTTGTGCAAGCTGATGCTGAGTAATGATAGACTTTTAAAGCTAAAATCAATATAATGAACAAGTTGTATATAAAGTGAAACTTCAATCAGTTGGGTTTTTCAACATTGATTTTTATTTGAACCATTAGGGCAAATACGGGCGGATATCTCTCACTTTTGCTTTATTGATCGAGCCCAGCTTTGGGTGGAATTATTACTGCCCGTTAATGCGGGAAAAATTTTATCGTTTAAAATAATGAAAGGTTGTGACATATATGGCGTTAACTGCAGGAATCGTAGGATTACCAAACGTAGGGAAGTCCACATTGTTTAATGCAATAACAAAAGCCGGAGCGCTGGCAGCAAACTATCCTTTTGCTACTATTGATCCAAACGTAGGAGTAGTGGAAGTACCAGATACACGATTAGACAAATTAACAGAATTGGTAGTACCAAAGAAAACCGTTCCTACTGCATTCGAGTTTACGGATATAGCAGGAATTGTGGAAGGTGCAAGTAAAGGAGAAGGACTAGGAAATAAATTCCTTGCCCATATCCGTGAAGTAGATGCAATCTGTCAGGTTGTACGATGCTTCGAAGATGAGAATATTACACATGTATCTGGAAAAGTAGATCCAATCTCAGATATTGAAGTGATTAATCTAGAGTTAATATTAGCAGATTTAGAAAGCGTAGATAAACGGCTTGCTCGCGTCATAAAAATGGTAAAACAAAGAGATAAGGAAGCCCTGGCGGAAGAACCAGTTCTTACTCGCTTAAAAGAGGCCTTTGAAGCAGGGAAATCTGGTCGTTCGGTTGAGTTTACAGAAGAAGAGCAACGTGTAGTAAAAGGATTTCATTTGCTAACTACGAAACCAATGCTTTATGTTGCGAACGTTTCAGAAGATGATATTATGGCAGAAGAAGAAAATGAATACGTACAAAAAGTACGTGCATTTGCAGCTGAAGAAGGAGCGCAAGTAATATTAATATGTGCAAAAATTGAAGAAGAGATGGCAGCTCTAGAAGATGAAGAAAAGGCAATGTTTCTGGAAGAACTAGGAATTAAAGAATCTGGCTTAGACCAGTTGATTAAAGCTTCGTATTCATTAATAGGTCTAGCTACATACTTTACAGCTGGCGTACAAGAAGTACGTGCTTGGACATTCAAAAAAGGGATGAAAGCACCTCAATGTGCGGGTGTCATTCACTCGGACTTTGAAAAAGGTTTTATCCGTGCGGAAACAGTGGCCTATGATGATTTAGTAGAAACTGGATCAATGGCTGCTGCAAAAGAAGCAGGTAAGGTTCGCTTAGAAGGAAAAGAATATATCGTACAAGACGGGGACGTAATGTTGTTCCGCTTCAACGTATAATAAGAGGAAAAAGGATTAGTGAGAAATCACTAATCCTTTTTTGAATGATAAGAAATTATATAAAAATACAGCACGAACAGTGGTTTTACAGAAACTTTTAAAGGAAGAATAATACTTCTGATTTCCGTTACATGTGGACGCTTTCCGCGGGCGAGGCCGAGCCTCCTCGTACGCTACGCTCCCTGTGGGGTCTCGACTTTCTCGCTTATCCCGCTGGAGTCGCCACATTTCACTACAATCAAATAAGTGAGTAGTACTCCACTATAAGATTTAGCATAGCCTCTCGCTTAGATGATAAGAGTAGTCAAAGATAATACAGGGATAAAACCGTACGCCCGGTTAGGAATACTATTTTATTGTGAAATAAGAAAGTGGGTTTTCTTTTATCTAAGTCCATTTCATCATTACTTATTTTAATATAAAACACGTATATTTAGGTGGTTTTATTCCATATTATCCGATTATATAAAGTAGACCTAGTTGATTGTAGCGCAGGTCGGCGACTCCAGTGGGACTGCACGAGGGAGAGACTACAGGCTCGAGCCGTGCCCACGGAAAGCGTCCGGCCGGAGCTACAATCTACGGCAACTCTAGATTTTTCTTAATACATATAACCTTGGCTTCACTGGATCATCTTTGATCATTAAGTCGTTTGGATATTTTCGGAGTTCTTTGTACATGGCAAAGTCTCCAGCTGCACCAGCGATTAGCCAAGCACCTAAAAGAACGAGCAAAAGAGAACCTATCCAAAAGCCAATGATCATCGGTAATACACCAGTTAACCAAAAAGGAAGTAATAATGCCTTTTTCATGGCACTGTTTTGTAACGGAATAGTAGTTGTAGCATAGGCTACTCCCATTTTAAGATTAACCCCGTAATCCATACTACTCCAAGGAGCCTTACCGAAAAACCAAAATCCAACAAGGTGAAAGCATTCGTGTAAAACGATTAACACAACATAACCGATTAAAAACCAGAGAAAGCTCCATAACGAGAAAGTGATTTCTGTAATATTCGTTAACCAAGGGAAAAGAAGTAATCCTATAAGAGATAAACCGATAGTTAATCCAATACTTTCCCAAGCAACCTTTTTCAAATTAATATTAATTACAACTAAAATTTCTTCCTTATTTTCCATAGAATCCTCCCATTTAAAATAAATATACACGACGGAGTAAAGTAATGACAATTTTCCTTGATACGTTTGATAAACTATGTTACAATTCATTGATGTGAGTAATAGAATTACTTGCTCCTTGTCGGCTTTTCATAGTCGGCCAAAGACCATAGGGAGGTGTAAATAGATGAGAAAGTACGAACTAATGTACATTATTCAACCTGCAATTGAAGAGGATGCTAAGAAAGCTTTAGTTGAGCGTTTCCAAGAAATCTTAACTTCAAATGGTGCAGAAATCATCGAAGCAAAAGAGTGGGGTAAACGCCGCTTAGCTTACGAAATCAATGACTTACGTGAAGGTTTCTACCAAATCGTTAAAGTAAACGCTGATTCAAAAGCAATCGATGAATACACACGTTTAGCTAACATCAATGAAGACATTATCCGTCACATTGCTGTTCGTATCGACGATATTAAAGTTAAAGCAAAAAAATAAAATTGACTAAAAAAGCTGATCAAGGGAGGTTGTTTACAGATGATTAACCGTGTCGTTTTAGTTGGAAGACTAACAAAAGATCCGGAACTTCGCTATACACCAAGTGGTGTTGCAATGGCAAGATTTACACTTGCTGTAAATCGTACATTCTCCAACCAACAAGGTGAAAGAGAAGCTGATTTTATCAACTGTGTCGTTTGGAGAAAGCAAGCTGAAAACACAGCAAACTACTTGAAAAAAGGAAGTTTAGCTGGTGTGGAAGGGCGCATTCAAACGGGTAGTTATGAAGGACAAGATGGAAAACGTGTTTATACGACAGACGTTGTCGCAGACAGTGTTCAGTTCTTAGAACCACGTAATAGCTCTGGGTCTGGAGATCGTAACCAAAGTGGACAATCATTTGGTAGCAATAACCAGCAGCAATTTTCAACACCTTCATATCAGCAAAGCCAACCTATGAATCAGCAAAACTATACACGTGTAGATGAGGATCCTTTTTCTAATAGTAGCGGACCAATCGAAGTATCGGATGACGACCTACCGTTCTAAAAAGTATCATCTAAGCATGTTTACTTTAATCGAAAAGGAGGCAACCTAATATGGCACCACGTCGCGGAGGCAAAAGACGCCGTAAAGTTTGTTACTTCACATCAAACAATATCACACACATCGATTATAAAGATGTAGATTTGTTGAAAAAATTCGTGTCAGAACGTGGAAAAATTCTTCCACGTCGTGTGACAGGAACTAGTGCGAAGTACCAACGTAAGTTAACACGAGCTATTAAAGTATCTCGTATCATGGCTTTACTTCCATTCTCTACTGAAGAGAGATAAGTATAAATTAGAAAGACCGGGAAACCGGTCTTTTTTTCTTTTTTAGATACGTACAGTTGTATGATTTATGTTCATTCTTAATAAACTTCAGCAGTGTGGGATTTTAGTTGTTGTAAAAAATCTGTTACAATGGATAGATGATTACATTAAAGGAAGGTTCCTAAATGCAAAGAAATCAAACAAGTTATTTAACATATGGAGCTGTGACGGTTGTATTATTTGCTTTTTTGTTGGCAATATCTGTCTACGTTCCAGTACTAGGGTTTTTCACTTTATTTATTGTGCCTTTGCCTATTGCTTGGTATAGTACAAAGTTTGAAAGAAAGTATGCTTTATTGGTTATGGTTATAGCATTACTAATTTCTTTTATAATTGGCGGGGTTTATGGGCTTATCTTTGGATTGTTAGTTGGTCCATTAGGCTTGATCATTGGAGATTCCATACGGGCTAAAAAGTCCAAGCTGTATATGCTTATGGCAACTGGGCTATTTTTACTTTTAATGACAGCTGTACAATACATATTATCCGTTTTATTTTTTAATATGAATGTTTTGAAGCAATTTATTGCGACCATTGAAGTATACTACGAACAACTGGGAAATATTATGTCTTCGGTTGGACAGTTGCCTGAGGGTTATGATGAGTTAGTTAGACAAAGCATTATACTTATTGAATCTATTATGCCTAGCTATTTTATTGGTGCTGTTTTTATAAGCGCTTGGTTATATTTGATCATTAATTTGCCTCTATTGAAAAAACTGAAAATAGATGTACCGAAGTTTCCAAAATTTATGGATTTTAGACTACCTAAAGCAGTGTTATGGTATTATTTAATCGTATCTATATACTCATTGTTTGTTTCCTATGAGGTAGGGACGTTTGGTTATTTGTTATTCGTAAATGCCACAATAATTTTGCGAGCTCTGTTGTTTTTACAAGGTGTATCACTCATTCACTACTACTTTTACGTAAAGGGATTGCCAAAATGGTCTATGATACTTGCAACAATTTTTGCAGTTCCATTATTTACGTTTACTATTATAGTAGGGGTATTAGATTTAGGATTTAATATAAGGGGATTTATAAAAGACAGATACAAAAAATAAGGAGCTGATCTAGTGGCATCTTTTTTTAGAAAACGGCCAATTCGATATCCACTCATATTGTTCTTATTACTTAGTGGGGTTGCAACTTATTTGTTACTGTCTACCAATTTATTGATTGGACTATTATTTTCTCTAATGGTAATTGGTGTATTTATTTATGCGTGGATTATTGAACAGCGTGTATATGAAGAGACAGAAAAACATATCGAAACTCTTTCCTACCGTATGAAAAAGGTAGGGGAAGAAGCATTATTAGAAATGCCAATCGGGATCCTACTCATAAATGATCAGTACATCATTGAGTGGGCAAATCCATACATGACGCAGCAGCTTCCATTCGATACGATTATTGGTGAGGAGCTTCTTTCTATATCAAAGGATCTTCAACAGCTGAAGAAACAAGAAGAATCTAACGAAATGGTCATCTCTTTAGATGAAAAAAATTATAAAGTGCTATATAAAGCCGAAGAAAAGCTTTTATACTTCTTTGACATAACAGAACAAGTAGAGATGGAATCGCTCTATTATGGCGATAGAACGGTTATTGGTGTGCTATTTATAGATAATTATGATGAAATTTCACAGGGTATGGACGACCAAACAAGAGGAAGGCTTAATAGCATTGTTACCTCCTGTGTGAATGATTGGGGAGCAAAATACGGTATATATGTAAAACGAATTTCTTCAGATCGTTTTTTAGCCGTTTTTAATGAATCAATCCTGGTAGAAATAGAAAAAAGTAAATTCTCCATATTGGATGATATAAGAGAAACTACCTCTAAATTTGGATTTTCGCTTACTTTAAGCGTTGGAGTTGGTGCAGGTTCTACTTCCCTTGTTGAACTTGGAGAACTAGCTCAGTCCAGCTTAGATTTAGTTTTAGGACGTGGTGGAGATCAAGTAGCCATCAAGCAACCAAGTGGAAAAGTAAAGTTTTTTGGTGGAAAAACAAATCCAGTAGAAAAACGGACACGTGTAAGAGCCAGAGTTATCTCTCACGCTTTAAGAGATCTTATACAGGATAGTGACCAAGTATTTGTTATGGGGCATAAGATGCCAGATATGGATGCAATAGGATCGGCTGTAGGTGTAAGGAAAATGGCTGGTATGAACAAAGTAGAGGGCTACGTTGTATTGGATAGTAATGAGCTAGACAATAGCGTGACTCGATTAATGGATGAGATAAAGGAAGAACCAGAACTATATAATCGTTTTATAAGTCCTGAAGAAGCGATTAGCAAAATGACGGATAAAACATTATTAGTTGTAGTTGATACACATAAGCCGAGCTTGGTTATTGATGAAAAGCTTCTTCAAAAGGCAGAGAAAATAGTTGTGATTGATCATCATCGTCGCGGGGAGGAATTCATTTCCAATACGCTGCTTGTTTACATGGAACCATACGCATCTTCTACTTCAGAGCTGGTAACCGAACTAATTGAATATCAGCCTAAAAATGAAAAACTATCTATGTTAGAAGCAACTTCTATGCTAGCAGGAATTATAGTCGATACGAAAAGCTTTACTTTACGTACAGGTGCAAGAACATTCGAAGCTGCATCCTATTTACGGACACACGGAGCAGATACAATTCTTGTTCAACGGATGCTAAAGGAAGACATTGGTACCTATATAGAACGTTCTAAAATCGTCCAAAACGTTGAATTTTTTAAAGAAGGTATTGCTATTGCCCATGGTATGGAAAACGTCTCCTACAGTCAGGTATTACTTGCTCAAACTGCAGATATTTTATTGACGATGAATAATGTCGCAGCTTCCTTCGTAATAGGACGTAAAAGTGAATCTACCATCGGCATCAGCGCACGATCTTTAGGAGACATCAATGTTCAAGTAATTATGGAAAAACTAAATGGTGGTGGACATTTAACAAATGCTGCCTGCCAAATGGAAGATAGCTCTATAGATGAAGCAATAAGACTTCTAAAAAATGCAATTATAGATACAATCGAAGGAGGAACTGAAGAATGAAAGTAGTATTTTTAAAAGACGTAAAAGGTAAAGGGAAAAAAGGCGAGGTCAAAAATGTTGCAGATGGTTATGCACATAACTTTTTACTTAAAAACAAATTAGCGGTTGAAGTAAACGCAGCTGCATTAAGTGCTTTAGAAGGACAAAAGAAAAAATCCGAAAAAGAAGCGGCTCAAGAATTAGCAGAAGCAAAAGATTTAAAAGAAAAATTAGAGCAGATAACTGTTGAGTTAAAAGCAAAGTCTGGAAATGACGGTCGACTATTTGGTTCAATTACAACGAAACAAATTGCCTCTCAATTAGAAAAAACACATGGTATTAAATTAGATAAACGAAAAATGGAATTAGATGATGCAATTAGAGCATTAGGATATACAAATGTCCCTGTAAAACTTCATCATGAAGTTGTGGCGACATTAAAAGTTCTTGTTGCTGAAGAAGCGTAAGGAGAGAGGTAAATGAGCGATCCGATGTTGGACCGTGTACCGCCACATAACCAGGAAGCTGAACAATCTGTCATTGGAGCTATATTTTTAGAACCACAGGCATTAATTACCGCTGGAGAAATCTTGCTAGCGGAAGACTTTTATCGGGTAGCACATCAAAAGATTTTCCAAACAATGCTTCATTTGAGCGATAAAGGGAAGGCAATCGATGTTGTAACCGTGACGGAAGAGCTTTCTGCAAAGAAAGAATTAGAGGATGTTGGTGGACTTTCGTATATAAGTGAAATTGCTAATGCAGTTCCAACAGCAGCCAATATAGCATACTACGCTAAAATTGTAGAAGAAAAATCTATTTTGCGTCGCTTAATACGTGTAGCCACCACAATAGTAGAAGATGGTTTTACAAGAGAAGATGAAGTAGAAGCATTATTAGCAGAAGCTGAGCGCAAAATGATGGAAGTCGCAAGCCGAAAAAATGCGGGTGATTTCGAGCATATTAAAGACGTACTAGTGGAAACATACGATAATATAGAAAAACTTCATACGAGAAAAGGCGATGTTACCGGTATACCGACAGGATTCCGTGATTTAGACCGAATTACAGCCGGCTTCCAACGAAATGACTTGATCATTGTAGCTGCTCGTCCATCTGTAGGTAAAACGGCATTTGCTCTGAATGTGGCGCAAAACGTAGCGACAAAAACAGATGAAAATGTAGCAATCTTTAGTTTAGAGATGGGTGCAGAACAGCTAGTTATGCGTATGCTTTGTGCGGAAGGTAATATAGACGCTCAGGTTCTTCGTACAGGGGCACTAACAACTGAAGATTGGCGCAAGCTCACAATGGCAATGGGAAGCCTTTCAAATGCAGGTATTTATATTGATGATACTCCTGGTATTCGAGTAAATGAAATCCGTGCTAAATGTCGTCGACTGAAACAAGAGCATGGTCTAGGAATGATTTTAATTGATTATTTACAGCTGATCCAAGGTAGTGGAGGAAGCCAAGCTAACCGTCAACAGGAGGTCTCGGAAATTTCTCGTTCCTTAAAAGGTTTAGCACGTGAATTGCAAGTTCCTGTAATAGCCTTGTCTCAGTTATCTCGTGGAGTGGAGCAGCGTCAAGATAAGCGACCAATGATGTCTGACTTAAGGGAATCTGGTTCTATTGAGCAGGATGCAGATATTGTCTCGTTCCTGTATCGTGAAGATTATTATGACAAAGAAACCGAAAATCAGAATATGATTGAAATTATTATAGCAAAACAACGTAATGGTCCTACGGGAACAGTTACACTGGCATTCGTAAAAGAGTTTAACAAATTCGTTAACATCGACTGGAGTCAACACCAAGCACCACCAGCGTAATAAGAAAAGTGCAAGCGCCTATGTAGCCCTGACAAGCGCTGGAAGGATTTCACGTAAAGGCGTTCTTTGCCTTCACTTGAGAGCCTGAAGCGACTATGCGCTGAAACTAGACAGATAGAAAAGTGCAAGCAACTCCGAGTTTTAGAGGTATGCTTGTAAACAATGGATAATTAAATAGCTTAATATAAACAAACACGAACGATAAATGAATTCAATCATTTATTTGTTCGTGTTTTTGCTTTAAATCAGTTGACTAAGTGCTTTTAGATTGGTACAATAACACTGTTTGAATCAGGACATATAAAATGTCTGACGGAGGTGCTGGAAAATGCCATCAGTAGTAGTAGTTGGAACACAATGGGGAGACGAAGGTAAAGGGAAAATCACAGACTTTCTATCCGAAAACTCAGAAGTAATTGCACGTTACCAAGGCGGTAATAATGCAGGTCATACCATTATTTTTGGGGGAGAAACTTACAAGCTTCATTTGATTCCTTCAGGGATATTCTATAAAGATAAAATCTCTGTTATAGGAAACGGAATGGTAGTGGATCCAAGAGCACTTGTAAAAGAGCTAAAAGGATTGCATGATCGTGGCGTTACAACTGAAAACTTACGTATTTCTAATCGTGCGCATGTTATTCTACCTTATCATCTAAAACAGGACGAAGTAGAAGAAGCTCGTAGAGGAGCAAATAAAATCGGAACGACAGGTAAAGGAATTGGACCAGCTTATATGGACAAGGCCGCACGTGTAGGAATCCGTATCGCTGATCTTCTGGATTACGAAGTGTTTAAAGAGAAATTAGAACTTAACTTAAAAGAAAAGAATAGAATGTTTGAGAAGTTTTACGAAACAGAAGGATTTACTTCAGAAGAAATTTTAGAAGAATTCTATGCCTATGGACAAGAGATTGCCAAGTATGTTACAGATACATCTAAAGTATTAAACGATGCATTAGATGACGGTCGTCGTGTCTTATTTGAAGGTGCTCAAGGAGTTATGCTGGATATCGACCAAGGTACTTATCCATTTGTAACCTCTTCGAATCCAGTTGCTGGTGGAGTAACAATTGGAGCAGGAGTAGGTCCAACAAAGATTAATCATGTAGTAGGAGTTTGTAAAGCATATACATCACGTGTAGGTGATGGTCCTTTCCCAACTGAGCTATTTGATGAAATAGGAAACCAAATCCGTGAAGTTGGGAAAGAATACGGAACAACTACAGGTAGACCACGTCGTATTGGTTGGTTTGATACAGTAGTAATTAGACATGCTCGTCGTGTTAGTGGTTTAACCGATTTAACGGTTAACTCAATTGATGTCTTAACTGGTTTAGATACAGTTAAATTATGTACTGCTTATAAATACAAAGGTGAGTTAATTACAGAGTACCCAGCAAACCTACGTATATTAAGTGAATGTGAGCCCGTGTATGAAGAAATGCCAGGCTGGAGTGAAGACATTACTAAATGTAAATCACTTGATGAGCTACCTGAAACAGCGCGACATTACTTAGAGCGCATTTCTCAGCTTACAGGTGTACAAATCTCCATTTTCTCAGTAGGACCAGATCGTACCCAAACGAATATTATTACAAGTGTTTGGAAATAAAAAGCAAAAAACCATCAAGAGCGCAAGCTTTTGATGGTTTTTTTTGTCTATTCATAGAGAAATATGAAAAGGTTTTATTATGTTAATCTTCTATTATTACAAATATAACAAAGAATTCTATTGATTTATGTATAATAAATGAAAATTTTGGAGAAAACTATAGTAGCAGGGCATCTGTCTAGTTATAAGGAACTAATAAATGATAAAAAATGTAAAAATGATGAAATATATGGTACTAATACTACAGTTTCTTTACAACCTACTCCAAAGATACACATCTTCATTTCAAATATGTTAAATTAGAGAAGCGTAAAATGATAGCAGAGTTTACATACTGTCTGGAAGGGGCTTTATCATGTTTTTGAAAAGTAAGAATGAGGAACAGAAGGTGTCGAAACTGGGTGTTCTTTCAAACGGAAAGTCAAATATAGTGAAAAAAGCAGCTATATCAGGTTTACTTATCTCGAGTATTTCGTTTAATATGGCTTTTGCAAATGAAAGTGAAAGTAATACTTTAAAAGAAATATATCATATATATACGGATGGTCAATATGTTGGCACCATTTCGGATCAAACCAAAATACAGCCTATGCTCGACAAAAAAGTAGAAGAATCTAGCTCCCAGTATAAAAATGTGACGTTAACAGCTGGTTCTAACTTGTCGGTAGTATCAGAACAAGTTTTTACTACAAATACAAATGATGAAACTACTCTTCAAAAGCTGGAAGGCTTAATCGAAGTAGAGGCAAAAGCATTTGCATTATCGGTCAATGACGAGATGGCAGTCTACGTCAAAGACATAGATGCTTACCATGAAGCTCTAAGAAAACTAAAATTAAATTTTGTTTCACAAGATGAATTGAACATACTGGAAGCTAGAAATAATACTAGTAAATCTTTACCCGAACTAAAAGAAAACGAAACTCGTATTGCTAATTTAATATTAAAAGAAAAGGTATCAGGAGTTACTGTTCAAACAGCACCTAGTAAGATTGTTTCGCCAGATGATGCTGTGAAGCTGCTTTTAGAAGGCACATTAGAAAAAGAGTTATATACAGTAGCAGCAGGTGATGTTTTGGGGACTATTGCTAACGATCATAATCTAACATCTGCAGAACTAATGGCACTGAATCCTGGTGTAACTGATTCTACCGTATTACAAATAGGTCAAGAGTTAAATATAACAGTCCTAAAACCACTTATTAATATAGAAGTACAGTATGAGAAAAAAGCTGTGGAAGCCATGGTACATACGAAAAAAGTAAAAGAAACAGAGGATATGTATAAAGGCGATACGAAGGTATTACAAGAAGGTTCCGATGGTAAAAAAATGGCAACTTACTTAATTCGTAAAGAGAATGGAGTACAAGTTGGTATAGCTGCTATTGAAGAGAAGATTCTTGTAGAACCTAAAGACCATATTGTTTTAAAAGGTACGAAAGTAATTCCTTCACGCGGCTCTGGTGTATTTGCTTGGCCAGCTGAAGGAGGATATATTTCTAGTAAGATGGGATACCGATGGGGACGTCAGCATGAAGGTATTGATATTGCACGACCAAGCGGCTTTACGATAAAAGCAGCAGATAATGGAAAGGTAGTTGCAGCCGGTTGGGATGGAACGTACGGACAACGTGTCATCATTGACCACCAAAATGGATACAAAACAACGTATGCACATCTATCTTCTATTTCTGCTAAGGTAGGGCAAGTAGTCCCCACAGGTACTAAAATTGGTGTTATGGGAAGTACTGGTCGTTCTACAGGAACTCATTTACATTTTGAAGTCGAAAAAAATGGAGTTACGATTAATCCATTAACTGTATTAAACAAATAATATACAAAGAGGCAGTCGCAAAATTTGGACTGTCTCTTTTTTATTCTTTAGTAAATAATAATCTCGTGAACACTGGTTTCAAGGGATTAGCAAGAATACCAGTTGGAAAGCGTGCGACCGAAGCGCAAATAAACGGAATATATAGGTTTTATTTTTAAAGTATTTTGCATCTTTTTACCCGGATTTTTATTCTATTTTAGGTCACACGAATAGTATTTATTTTTTATAAAATTTCCTAGGAAATATTTCGACATAAGGAGTCGAATTATAGCATCGCTACTACTTTAGAGATGCAGGAAGCCTGAAACAATGTTAAAGTAGATAATATTATTGTTAAAAATAATTCAATTGAGTTAAATATAGAATACTAGAAACAGGGGGAGTAAATATGAGTAAAAAAATATTAGTTGTAGATGATGAAAAGCCGATTGCAGATATACTTCAATTTAACCTTAAAAAAGAAGGGTACCAAGTAGTTTGTGCATATAATGGAGATGAAGCATTAAAAAAGGTAGAGGAGGATCAACCGGATTTAATGTTATTAGATATTATGTTGCCTAACAAAGATGGAATGGAAGTTTGTAGAGAAATTCGAAAAAAATATGACTTTCCTATAATCATGCTAACAGCAAAAGATTCTGAGATAGACAAAGTACTAGGTCTTGAGCTTGGAGCAGATGATTATGTAACTAAACCATTCAGTACGAGAGAATTAATCGCGCGAGTTAAAGCAAATATGCGTAGACACCAAACAATTCAAGAAGATGCAGAAGTATTGACAAATGATATTGTTATTGGTCCATTAACTATACAGCCAGATGCGTATCTAGTATTAAAGAGAGACGAAACAATTGAGCTTACGCATCGAGAATTCGAGCTGTTGCATTACTTGGCAAAACATATAGGACAAGTCATGACTCGTGAACATTTACTACAAACCGTATGGGGTTATGATTACTTTGGAGACGTGCGTACAGTGGATGTGACAATTCGTCGTTTACGAGAAAAAATTGAAGACAATCCAAGTCATCCAACTTGGATAGTAACTAGAAGAGGCGTAGGCTACTATTTACGAAGTCCTGAACAGGAGTAAAAAGAATGCAAAAGGTTGGATACTTTAAATCGATACATGTAAAGATTGTGCTGATTTACGTATTACTTATCATTATTGCTATGCAAATTATTGGATTGTATTTTGTCCGTGGGTTAGAGGAAACGTTAAAGGATAATTTTCAAACGTCGATTCGTGAACGTGTTAGCATATTGGAATATAGCGCGCGAGAAGAATTAATAAAAATACGAGGCGAAGAAGACCAAACAAAAGAACAAAGTTTACGTTCTATTTTGTCTAGCCTTAATTCGTATGATATTAAAGAAGTGCGTGTAATCGATGCACGGTATCGAATTTTGGCAACTTCTGATAATAATAATCAGTCGATTGTAGGCCAACGTTCGATGAATGATTTGGTTCGAAAATCGATTACTGCAGAAGATGATTTTGATAGTATATCGCTGGATGAAGAAACACACAGAATATGGATATTAGCTACTCCTATTATTTATAAGGGAGAAGTAATTGGAACATTATATATAGAATCTAATATTGAAAATATCTTTGTTCAGATGAATGAAATTAATCAAATTCTTGCAGGAGGTACAGCAGTTGCGTTAGTTATTACTGTCATACTAGGGATTCTAATCGCACAGACAATTACCCGTCCTATCGCAGATATGAGAAAACAAGCACAAGCTATGGCTAAAGGTAATTTTTCTAGAAAAGTTCGAGTATATGGCAATGATGAAATAGGGCAGCTAGCGGTTACCTTTAATCATCTGACGAATAGATTGCAGGAAGCTCAATCGACAACGGAAGCAGAGCGTAGAAAACTAGCCTCTGTTTTAACCAATATGACAGATGGCGTAATAGCTACAGATCGTAAAGGTAGAGTTATCCTGATAAATGATCCAGCACTTAGATTATTGCGTATACCTAGAGAAATGGTGTTAAATCGTCCAATTATATCTGTTCTTGGAATAGATCCTGAACATTCGTTTGAGGACTTAATCCATTTAAAAGAACCGATTAATTTAGATTTAAGCTCCATTGAACGACCATTTATTTTACGTGCAAATTTTTCAGTGATACAAAAAGAAACTGGTTTTGTTAACGGTTTAATCGCAGTATTACATGACAATACAGAACAAGAAAAAGTGGATATGGAAAGAAGAGAGTTTGTAGCGAACGTTTCTCATGAATTACGAACACCGCTTACTACCATGAGTAGTTATTTGGAGGCATTGGCTGACGGTGCCTGGAAGGATGAAGAAATTGCTCCATCTTTTTTACAGGTAACTCAAACAGAAACACATAGAATGATTCGACTAGTAAATGACCTACTCCAATTATCTAAAATGGATAGTAGAGATTATGATTTGAATCGAGAAATTGTCAATTTCAATCAATTCTTTAACCGCATTATCGATAGATTTGAGCTTTCCAAATCAGATCACGTTTCGTTTGTACGCTTGCTTTCTAATAAGTCATATTATGTAGATATCGATACGGATAAATTAACACAGGTAATCGATAATATTATTTCAAATGCAATTAAGTATTCCCCAGACGGTGGGAATATACGATTTGGCGTAGTAGTTACTGACTCCATATTAAAAGTAATGATTTCTGATGATGGCATGGGAATTCCTTCTGAAAATGTTGATCGAGTCTTTGATCGTTTTTATAGGGTAGATCGAGCAAGAGCAAGATCTATGGGAGGAACGGGTCTCGGCTTAGCAATTGCCCGGGAAATGATTGAAGCTCATGGAGGTAGAATATGGGCAGAAAGTGAAGAAGGACACGGGACGACCATTTTCTTTACACTGGATATTTTAACGGATGAGGAAGGTGAGTGGGATTGAAATACATTGAGCAAGTAAAATCCGTTGTTTTATTCTTACTTATAATCCTCAGCTTTACTTTAACTTTTTCTATTTGGACATTCTCTCCTGTCATTCAAACAAATGAGGCAGCTATTGTAGATATATCCATTGCCGAAAAAAAGAAATTAGAAGACATTATTAAACCGTATCGTATGATCATAAGCCAAGAAAATGTCCTAAAAGGATCATTTGCGAGTCAACCAATTGATTTTGTACTTAATAAAATGAAAACGTGGGAAATTCAAACGGTTGAGTTAGCTAGCAATAAAGTTAATATGGAGCAAATAAATGAGTTTGTCAAAACCCCTAACCGTGCAAGTTTCTTTTTTACAGCAGATGTCCCTATAGAAATATTGGGCAATATTTTAACCTTTGCTGATCATAATTTTCCTAAGGCTTATTTTAATCGATTAGTAATAGATTGGAATGAGGACAGCTCAGATAATATGACTTTGTATTTTATCAGTACATCACAGCAGAAAGTCTATAAGGCAACTGCAGAAAAAACGGATAAATTAGGGTTTGTCGAGCGTACTATAGAGCAAGCTGAGGCAATGCAAGTGTATAATGAAATTGTTAGAAACAACAAATTATCATTATACGTTTCATCATCACCGGAAAATATCATTAGTTATTCTTACTCTATTAAAGAAATTAATCCAAATAAGTTCAAGGATGCCCTTTTCAATAATCCTAGCTTAGTGAGAAGCAATTCTGTTAGTATGAGTGAACAACAATATACGGATGATAATGCATTAATGAATGTGAATTTTCCTTATAAAAGTTTAAACTATGTGCATCCTGCTTCGGAAAATGAAAATCCAGGGAATCCCCTAGAGCTCATTCAAAACAGCTTGAATTTTATCAATGAGCATAGTGGCTGGACAGATGATTATCGTTATTCACGGATGAACACCGCAAATCGCCAAATTAATTATCAATTGTATTTTGCTGGTCTACCGGTGTTTAGTAAGGATACATTAACAGAAATCTCGCAATACTGGGGAATTGACCGAGTGTATCGATACTATCGTCCTTTTTATACGCTTGATGTTCCTTTTCCTCTGAAAACACGCCAAGTACAATTAGCTTCTGGGCAGTCCATTTATGATTTTCTTTCTACCGCTACAGATATTAATATGAATTCCATTGATGATGTGATGATTGGATTTTATTTATCTCGAGATGACGATCAATCCTTATTTAATCTTGAGCCTTCTTGGTATTACCAGGAGAGTGGGAGTTGGATTCGCATATCTCCAGAATTATTAGGAGGTGCGAAATTTGGATTGGAGTAAAACAAAGACTATATTCATAATAGTTTTTTCTATTTTAAATGTATTTTTATTGTCCCTATACTTGAATCGGTATAATGCATCTCAACAAATAGACAAACCTAATGATACACCTATTGAAGAAAAACTTATTCTAGACAATATCAAAGTTTTAGCTACAAACGATGAGATTAAAGAAGCTTCATATGTATCGGGTACCGTCCATAATTTTAGCCAAGAGGAAATAGAAGAATTATCTAACCAGACAATAGAAATACCAGCTAAAGATAAAATTATCAGCACGTTCGATGAACCTATAAAGGTAACAGATGAAAATACGTTAGAAAAAATAGTACATGAGCAAGTGATAAATGGTGCTGCTTATGGTCTGTGGAAAATAGATGAAGAAAATAAAACTGCTATATTATTTCAACAAGTAAACAAACGACTCGTTTATTATAATTCGAATGCGAAACTACTAGTTCGCTGGAATGAAGAAAACGAACTTATTGGGTATGAACAGACAATACTTGACGATTTAGAGAATTTTAATATGTCGCAAAAGCTGTTGTCTCATATGCAGGTGATCAATAAACTGTATGATAATTCGCTATTAAAACCAGATTCTATGATTAAAGAAATTAAACTGGGATATTCTACATTAGCTCAACTAACAGAGACGCAGGTTTTTGCACCAACATGGCATATACTTGTAGAACTTTTAGATGGAACAATCGAAGAATACTTTGTAAATGCAGTAGAGGGTAGAGTTGTTGATATTCAAAAAGAGAAGGAACAAACAGCAGTAGAATAAGGAGTTTTAATGATGAAGTTCAGTGTATTAGCAAGTGGTAGTAGTGGTAATGCTATTTATGTGGAAAATGATGAACATTCATTTTTAGTAGATGTCGGCTTAAGTGGTAAAAAGATGGATCAATTATTTCAAGAGATTGACCGAGATATTAAAAAGCTATCAGGAATTTTCATCACGCATGAGCATAGCGACCATATTAAAGGGTTAGGTGTATTAGCTAGAAAGTATGGGGTTCCTATTTTTGCAAATGAAAAAACCTGGACAGCAATGGATCATCTTATCGGAAACGTTCCATTAGATCAGCGATTTCAATTTGATATGGAAACAGTAAAAAGTTTTGGCTCCATTGATATCCAATCCTTTGCAGTATCCCACGATGCAGCGGATCCGATGTTTTACATTTTTCACGAAAACGATCGGAAGCTCGTTCTAATCACAGATACGGGATATGTGAGTGACCGGATGAAAGGACTTATTAAAGGAGCAGATTCCTTTGTTTTTGAAAGCAATCACGATGTTAGTATGCTACAGATGGGACGTTATCCTTGGTCCGTTAAACGAAGAATATTAAGTGATGTAGGACATGTCTCTAATGAGGACGCTGCAGTTGCGATGAGTGAAGTAATTGATGTAAAAAATACAAATATTTATTTATCCCATTTGAGTAAAGATAATAATATGAAGGATCTAGCTCGTATGAGTGTTGCACAAACACTTCAATCCTGTGGTGTTATTGCAGGAGAGTATGTGCATCTACATGATACGGATGCCAATAAACCAACAGAGCTAGTTTTTGTGTAAAAATAGAAGTTCCCAATACTATGCATGTAGTATTGGGAACTTTTATTTATTTTTCAAGTAATTTTCATCTTATTTTAATGTGGAATGGGTACATTGTTAAAAGAGCCATATTAGATACAGAGAGGAAGAGAAAGATGGATATAAATAACCCTTATGGACCACAACTACCAAACGAACAACCTCCGATAGAACCGAAGAAAAGAAATGGAAAAAAACGAGGATTAGCAGGCTATTTCTTTAGCGGGCTGGCAGGTGTGCTTGTTGGTGCACTGCTTGTATGGTTTTTAATACCTTCCGTAGTGACCAATCTACCATCTGATACCGCAACGAAATCGGGTGAAACAACTAAACAAACCCAACAGCTTTCAGTAGACGTTACTACAGATGTAACAGGAGCTGTAGAAAAAGCCTCCAGCGCCGTTGTTGGGATAACCAATATTCAATCAGTCACAAACTTCTGGAGCCAGTCAGAAGCAACACAGGATGCTGGCACCGGATCAGGCGTTATATACAAAAAAGAGAATGGGAAGGCTTATGTTATTACCAACTATCATGTTATTGAAAATGCAAAATCAGTGGAAGTAACATTAGCAGATGGATCTAAAGTAGAAGCAAGCATTGTAGGGGAAGATATATGGACAGATTTAGCAGTTCTTGCGATTGACGATAAAGGTATAGATGCTGTAATCGAATTTGGTGACTCTGATGCATTAAAACAAGGAGAAACGGTGATTGCTATAGGTAATCCTTTAGGACTTGATTTTTATGGCTCTGTTACAACTGGAGTAGTATCAGGTAAAGACCGTGCGGTTCCAGTCGATTTAAACGGAGATGGATTAGAGGATTGGCAATCAGAAGTTTTACAAACAGATGCAGCGATTAATCCTGGTAATAGTGGTGGCGCATTGATCAACTTAGCAGGTCAACTAATAGGTATCAACTCGATGAAGATTTCGCAATCTACAGTAGAAGGAATCGGTCTAGCCATTCCAGTCAACACGGCTATTCCTATTATTGAAGACTTAGAGCAAAATGGAAAAGTAATTCGCCCATCTATGGGGATCACGCTTATAGATTTGACGAATGTACCTGCATTTCACCAAAAAGAAACATTAAAATTACCAGCGGAAGTTACAACTGGTGTAGTAGTTGATGAGGTTGTAGAAGGAACTCCAGCTGCAGCGGCAGGGATGAAATCATACGATGTCATTGTTGAAATGGATGGAGAAAAAGTAGAAAACACTATTGAGTTGCGTAAACACTTGTACAATGAAAAGGAAACGGGTGACGAACTAAAAGTTAAAGTATACAGACAAGGGAAACTAGTCGAGTTAACACTACTTTTAAAGGAATCGGCTGAACTATAAACATGTGGATAACTAAATAATGTAAAGAAGAGATTTACACAACGAGTAGGAAAAGAAAAGCTTGTCTTTCCTACTCGTTTTTCGTTTGGTAAAATAGGTTGTGGATAACAATAGAGGATATGTGCATAACTATTTAAAGTATTCCGACAACGAAAGGAGAGGAAAAAATGAGAATATTCAGCTGTGAAAACCATATAAATCACGCTTTAGACATGTTTGTAGCAGAACAAAAAACTTTTCCAATGTTAGAGGAATTAAATAACGAAGATAAGTTATCCACAATTTGTTCCTACTGTGAAAGTAATGCGATATATATTGTGGCTAATGAAAATTAAAACACAACATGTAGATAACTATTGTGGATATGTGGATAAACCATGTGCGTAACTTGTTTGTAAATGAAATGTAAAGGTGGATAACCTGTGAATATACAAATTATATCAGTAGGGAAATTAAAAGAAAAATACTTGAAAATGGGGATAGAGGAATATACAAAGCGATTAGGTGCTTATGCGAAAATAGATTTAGTCGAAGTATCTGATGAAAAAGCTCCTGAAAATTTAAGTGAAGCCGACATGGAAATCGTTAAGAAAAAAGAAGGCGACCGAATTCTGGCGAAAATAGGCACCGATACATATGTTATTGCTCTAGCAATAGAAGGAAAGATGAAGACATCGGAGCAACTGGCAAGTGATATAGAATCTTTGATGACCTATGGTAGAAGTAAAATTGCCTTTGTTATCGGTGGATCTCTTGGTTTGCACGAAGACGTGATGAAGCGTTCTGATGAAAAACTATCCTTTAGCAAAATGACGTTACCGCATCAGTTGATGAAGCTAGTGCTGGTGGAGCAGATTTACCGAGCTTTTCGGATTATGAAGGGTGAACCCTACCATAAGTAAATGTGGTTTTAGAAAAATAAAAGACCAAAAATGAAAAAGTTATGAGTATAACTTTTTCATTTTTGGTGCTTATAAGGAAGAGCAACCAACATCCGTGACATTAATATAGCCTTCCTAATTAAAAAAGAAAGGAAAAGTAAATGTAACGAAAGCTGCCCAAAGTCCGTAAACTGGCAAATACTTAGTGACCGCATCTTGGATGGGTGAAGGTCCAGTCTTGTTTTGTAGAAAGCGCATATAGGAGATCATAATCCAAATAAGGTTTCCCCAGATAAGTATGTTTGCACCTAAAACAGCAAGTCTATTAGGCGTAATCCCATAAGAAGAAAGTCTGAATACGATAGCTGACAAAGCCACACTGTCAATGATAAGAGCAAGAACAATTAAGGCAAAATTTATATAATCTGAAATGTTCTTTTTCTCGTCTGAGTCGCTCTCGATAATGGAAAATATGGTAACGGCCAATACACCAAGGAGTATTCCGTTGAAGGCTATCAGGAAATTGCGGTCCAAGAATGGATCTTTTCCGACCCATATAACCGTTATAAGATAGACCAACAATGTGACCAGGACAAGGGGACTAAAAATTTTGGCTATATACGGTGTAATATTCTTAGCAAGTTTAAGATTCATTGATACCAGGTATGCAGCCACAATAGCGAGAGCGGCAGCACCAAATAAAACGACATTACTAAAATAGAAGTCTTCTATATCCAAGCCAATAAAGCTAAATAACTGCATGGTTAACGCTGCTAGTAGCATTCCGCTAACTGCCATGCTGGCGTAAAGAATACAATATTCCAAATTAAATTTAATATAGGCTAATCTTGCACTGCCTTTTGAATATTCATTTCCTGTAAATGCAAGCCCTACCAATATCCACAAAAATATGGGAAGGTGTAAATAAGCAAGGATAATACTGTCTTTATAATTTAATGGCAGCATATTAAGATAAAACCCGGAAATTAGGCACAACGCTCCAAGGGAATAAATAATACTTTTTTTCGGAGTATTATTGTAAACAAAATAGGCAGCAATAAAGGGAATTATACCAAAAGCTAGGTTAATTGGAGCAATTGCTTCCTGTTCGACAAAATGGAAAATGATTCTGGTACTTATCCCGGCCAGAATGGCTAAAATGCCCATGAATAAGAAACCTTTTTGAAGCAAGGAAGATTTTTCTGAATTTGCCGTCTCCTTGAAATGCAATCTTTCATACCAAATGCCAAGAACCTGAGAATCAGGATTTTGTTCCCATGCGTCTGAGAATGACTTTTTAAAGGCTTTGGGATCATTTCTAAACATTCTCTCCAGCTCATGTGGATTAGCAATATTTTCAGTAATTAAATTTTTGCTGTCCATGATTATACCTCCCTTAATAATTGTCATAGTAAGTCCTACTTTCCTCAACAATGTTTATTAATGAAACTCTCTTACCTCTGACTGTCTTCGTCACTTTTGTATTCTAAAATATCTCCAGGCTGACATTCTAATGATTTACAAATAGCCTCTAGAGTTGATAATCGAATCGCTTTTGCCTTTCCATTTTTCAATATAGAAAGATTCGCCATCGTGGAAAGCCCATAAGAACAACTGCTAACTTTAAAAATAGTGTTTCAGGTTTCATGAAAAGCACCTCTCATAAGTATTGTTTTTTAGATATTAACATGATATTTATTGATAAACAATAAATTTTTATTTATTTCTATAATATTTTTATTGTTAATAATTTATTAAGACAATAATAAAAACATTCCTCTTTACAAAGAAATGCTCTAAAGTTTTATCTTATGAGCCTCAATTGAATTACAGTTAATCACTAAAAAAAACTAACTTTGTGTATAAGAAAAGTGAGCCGCAAATGAGCCAAATATAAATTGAAGAACCTCATTTAGATGTGTCACGGAGAACCGTATCACAAATGAATGAGGTTTTTGTGAAAAAAGACAGCACCTTCTAATTAATAGAAAGGTGCTGTTTTGTTATACAAATGCAGGATGAATGGTTGTTGCATGAATGGTTATTTTGCTTTTGTACAATTCCATCCCTCTAGTTATTTCTTAACAACCGGAATCCACATTTCGCCGTATACTAAGCCGTTTCGCTGCCCCATTATAACTGCTGTATTTGGGCCACCTACATAGGCATATTCCTTCGCTTCTGGCAATACTTGTCCAAAAGCCATGCCAGTAAGCGTATTACTCAACTCCTCATCAGTTTGCGCTTCTCCTTTAACAACTACATATTCCCCTTTAGGGAATTGAATCACTCTAGTTGCTTCTGGTAATGTTTTCTCTGTCATCACGCCAGCATAATGCATCATCTTGTTATTTACTGCTTCATTCACCACAAAAGTATAGTCGTTCGTAGCTAAAGCTTTTAACGCATCAAGTCTTCCATCTTGTTTGACATCATGCCAGAAGTCTTCCTTTTCTTTATTTATACCGACATAGTCTGTGTAATTGCTCTTTAGCTCAGTTCCAAAACCTAAAACAAGAAAGCTGTCTTTTTCTTCAATTGTGTAATTTGCCATATACAAAACCCTTCTTTCTTTTTAATTTCAATCGATCAAGTAATTTATTTTTATACTTGATGAGTTTATAATAACCCTAAACCATGTCAAAATATGACCCTATTTAGGAGGCTCCGATGAATAAAGTTGAACGTATTAATACAATCATGCGGTATATTAATAACCGTGCCCACTTTACAATTTCTGAAATCATGCAAGAATTTAATATCTCTCGTTCGACCGCGTTTAGAGATATCAGAGAAATCGAGGCCATGGGGATGCCGCTTGTCGCCGAAGTTGGCAGGGATGGCGGTTATAATGTCTTAAACAACTCTGTACTTCCAACTGTTCGCTTTACTGATAATGAGATTAAAGCACTTTTTATAGCCTTTATGGCCACAAGAAATCAACAACTTCCATATTTAAAGAGTCGACAGTCTTTAGCTGAAAAATTACTTGGCCTTATTTCAGAAAATCAGCAAGAAGACCTTATACTTTTAAATCAAATCTTGCTTTTTGAAGGGACGAACCCGCATAATCCAGAGTTACTTGATTTATCGGATTTACCTGATCCTGTGATAGAAAAGCTTATTCAAATTCTTCTTTTAGATCGATATTTATTAATTACTGTCAAGGAAGATAAAATGACAAAATTTTATCCCATTTATCTCCTGCACCTTCATCATGAAAAGGGAAAATGGCTGATAGAAGGCTTTAACGTAATGGAGGAAGAAAGGATGATTTTCCCTGTCTCGAATCTCATCGACGTTAAGCCTGACCATACGAAAAATAGGATAAATAAAAGGAGAATTTTAGAAAAGCTTAGTAGACGCGATAAAGAGAGTAACCTTGTTATTGAGCTTGGTCCAAAGGCAATCGCACAGTTCAAAAAATACCATCCTTTAAAAGTTTCCATTTCCTATACAGATCCCTTCCAAACCACAGCCGTTCTAGAAACCTTCGTCAATATTAATAACGCCGAAGAGTTGACGGATATAACAAATTGGATTTCTTTTCTAGGCGAAGATATAAAAGTAAGGGAAGTGCCAAAAGAAGTCTTAAAAGGTTTACAAGAGAGATTATTCCTATACTGCCCATAGGAAGTGACAGCTAGACCGTTGATTTTAAAAGATCTATCTGGCTTTATTGAAATTTAGTTAATTACACGCATTTGCTAATCATTGTACTTTAAATATATATAAATTCGATCTGACTCATACAAGAATGTTAATAGACAACAAAATAAGAATCCTCAATTAGCCACATCACGATTAGATAGGATACCTAGAACGTTGATTTATTTGTGATTTGGGTGGTCTATTTATTAATATTTATTAACAAAAGTACTGTAAGTTTTTTTCAGTTTGAGGGAATTAATCATATTTTTTGCTAATATAGAATCATTAAGGTTCTGGTTTTATCTTCAATCGATTTTCCAATTAAAGGAGACGTAGTATGAAGGAACTTTATATAAAGCAGAAGGTATTAAGTCTAAGTGGTAAATTTACGGTAAAAGATCAGCAGGAGAAGGATGTCTATTATGTAGAAGGCAGTTTCATGCAAATTCCAAAGACTTTTTCCATTATGAATACTTCTAGAGAACAAGTCGCCATAATTACCAAGAAGGTGTTCAGCTTTTTACCAAAGTTTTTTGTGGAGGTAAATGGTCGAGAATTGTTAACGATTAAGAAGGAGTTTTCTTTCTTTAAAGCACGTTATACAATCGATGCGGCAGACATGGAGGTATATGGTAACTGGTGGGATATGGATTTTCAGATCTTACAACACGGTGTAGTTATAGGTAGAGTAAACAAGGAATGGTTCACTTGGGGAGATAGCTACAAGGTTCAAATTATGAATGAGGAAATGGAGGCTATTGTAATTGCGCTAGTGGTCGCAATTGATTGTGTGAAGGCTGACCAGGCAGCTGCTTCCTCCGCATCCACGTTTTAATGATTTTCCTCTGGGATTCTCCCATATACCTAAGTTTTATGAGAGAATATATTGATTAAAACAAAAAGACGGTAATCAAGCTCGAATATCGAGATTAATTACCGTCTTAGACTAGCAAAAGATACTCTGAGCATGTAGACAAATAAATAGTCTACATGCTCATGCTAATTCATCTTGTGTGCTAATAATGCTTCCTAATTGCGAATAGGTTAGGACCGAGTTCGTTAAAAGTAATAGCGATTAGTATTATAGCGATGCCTAACCACTGCAACGGTGTTACCACTTCGGACAATATAATACTTGCCGAAAGGATTGCAATAGGCAATTCAATGGATGTTAATATATTCGCGACTCCCCCCGAAACCAAAGGCGCGCCAGCTGCGAAAAATAATGGTGGTAGGACCGCTCCAAATAACGAAACCCCAATGGCGGTTACCAACAGGTTTTTCTCCAGTGGAAGTACTGTTGGGATGTCACGCATGAAGAGGACAAATACTAAAATCGTTGAGCCTGTTACCATCAAAGAACTCCGCGTTAATGGATCCACATTTACAGCGACCTTTCCACTGCAAAAAATAAATCCTGCATAGGTGAATGCAGATAAAATTCCGTAGATCAAGCCTTTATACGGCAGACCTTGTATGTCCCCATTCACGAAATTCGAAGCAAAAAAGACCCCTATTAAGATTAGAATGATGGACAATATAGTTACTGGCGCAGGTTTAATTTTGCTAAAAATCCATTCTAAAATGATGCCTATCCAAACGAATTGAAACATTAATATAATGGCCAACGAAGCAGGTAAATATTGCATCGAACCATAATAAAAAATACTAGTTAAACCGATAAAGCAACCGGTAATCATTATTTTAAGAACGTTCTTCTTGTTAAGCCCTTTGAAACTCGAGCGTTTAATTAGAGTTAGGGACCATAATAAAAAGAAGGAAATGACCATTTGTACGATATTGATTTGCCCAAGTGAGTAGCCAAAGCTAAATCCAAGTTTAGCAAATATCGGAGTAAAGCCAAAAAAGGATGCACCTAGTAATATATATATAACACCTTTATTTAATTTCATCGTATGACCTCCTTGATGTCAAGACACAACCGAACTATTATAACATATATAAGCATAAACTTGGTTCTACCTTAAATGCTTTACCAATGGAGTAAGTATGAAGAATGGACTTAGTTCTGGGTAGTGTTCCTGTGTAAGAAATAATAGTTTGATTGATACTTGAAAAGTTGGTATTGTTTTAAAGAATGAATAGGTTAATTAAAATAAAGATCTTTTATTGTCCAGGAGGACTAAATCATGGTAACAATTAAGGAAATAGCAGAAAGAGCAAAAGTTTCACGTACAACTGTTTCGAGGGTGATCAACAATTCGGGTTATGTCAGTGAGGATGCTAAAAAAAGAGTGTTGAAAGTAATTGCAGATACGGGATATGTACCGAATCAGTATGCCAAGTCACTGCGGACCAAAAGTACGAAAGTAATTGGCGTCATACTACCTAAAATCAGTACCGAAACTTCAAGCCGCCTCGTAAAAGGACTTGATGAAATTCTGTCAAAGGAAGGTTATCAGATACTTCTTACGATTACCAACCTGGATCCGAATAAAGAAATAGAGTATTTAAAGCTGTTAAAAAGCCGTAATGTGGATGGAATTATCTTGTCAGCAACCAATATCAACGAAGTATTAATCGAAGAAATTTACCAAGGAGAGGTCCCATTTGTAACGGTCGGTCAACATATAGCTGGATTAGCCAATGTCCTTTTTGATGATTACAGGGCTTCAAGGGATATGGTGAACTTATTTGTTGAGAAAGGTCATAAAAAAATCGCCTTTATCGGGGTGGATGAGCAAGATCATTCAGTAGGATATCTTCGGAAGCAGGGTTATTTGAATGGGTTGGAAGAATATGGTCTGACAGTTGAAGAAAAGTGGATTCAAAAAGGAAAATTTGATGTGGAATCAGGGTACGAATCCATGAAATCTATTATGGAAGATACAAAGCAAAAACCTTCTGCAGTACTAGCCGTAACAGATCGACTAGCAATTGGTGCGATAAGATATTTAGAGGGGATAGGACTTTCTGTTCCAAAGGACATAGCTGTAGCCGGAATGGGAGGGTCAGAGCTTTCTAAATATATTACTCCATCTTTAACCACTATCGATTTTTCCATTGAAGATGCAGGGCGAGAAGCAGCAAAGTTATTATTAACCCAGATAGATGGGAGCAGCTGCAAGGATGTCATTAGATTAATAGATCATAGACTTTTAAATCATTTTAGTATATAATACCAGTGTAATCGATTCCATACAGTCATCTGCGATTACACTTTATTTTTATCTAATGTGGAATCGATTCCATAGAAGCGGAAAAGGTATTTTTGGATAATGAAAGAGTGCTTTTTGAAATTATTTTTTCTGTTTAATGTAAGCGATTTCATGAGGAGGAAAGAGAGATGGAGGAAAATCGTAAAATAGCAAAAGAGGTTATTGAAGCTATTGGAGGGAAAGACAATATCCAATCGGTGGCTCATTGTGCTACGAGGCTTCGAATCATGGTAAATGACAAAGAGAAAATTAATCAAGAAAAAGTAGAAGACATTAACAAGGTTAAGGGAGCTTTCTTTAATTCTGGACAATATCAAATAATATTTGGAACTGGTACGGTGAATCGGATTTATGAGGAAGTATCCAAGCTTGGGCTCGAAACTAAGTCTGCTTCTGAACAGAAAGTGGAAGCGGTTAAGAGTGGCTCTAAATTTCAAAGGGCAATTCGAACGTTTGGGGATGTATTTGTTCCCATCATACCTGTCCTGGTAGCTACAGGATTATTCATGGGGCTTCGTGGTCTAATTATGCAGGAACAAATTCTTGCTCTATTTGGGTTAAACCCCGAGGATATTTCGGAGAACTTTATACTATTTACGCAAGTATTAACGGATACAGCGTTTATTTTCTTACCAGCTTTGGTTGCGTGGTCCACTTTTAGAGTATTCGGCGGAACTCCGATTATTGGTTTGATACTTGGGCTTATGCTTGTATCTCCTTCCTTACCTAATGCGTATGACGTAGCTGGAGGAAGTGCAGAAGCAATTACTATTTTAGGTTTTATACCTGTTGTAGGGTATCAAGGTTCTGTCATACCAGCATTTATTGCGGGTATTCTCGGTGCCAAGCTGGAAAGGATTATCAGAAAACGTGTACCAGAAGTATTGGATTTGATTGTGACACCGTTTTTAACTCTTTTGGTGATGATCATTTTATCATTGCTCGTTATAGGACCTATTTTCCATAGTGTTGAACAAGGTATATTAACGGTTGCAACAAGTGTTCTTTCATGGCCTCTTGGTATTAGTGGTCTATTAATTGGTGGTTTGAATCAGCTGATTGTAATCACAGGAGTACATCATGTATTTAATATGCTAGAGATTCAATTGCTTTCCGAATTTAAAAATAATCCGTACAACGCTATTGTGACTTGTTCTGTGGCTGCACAGGGTGGAGCGGCTTTAGCTGTAGGTTTAAAAACAAAATCTACGAAGTTAAAAGCACTTGCTTTACCATCATCATTCTCTGCATTCTTAGGTATTACTGAGCCAGCAATCTTCGGAGTAAACCTGCGCTATGGAAAGCCTTTTATCATGGGATTGATTGGGGGAGGAGTCGGAGGATTTTTGGCATCTCTTCTTGGCCTCAAAGCAACAGGAATGGCAGTAACAGTAATTCCAGGTATTCTACTTTATTTAAACGGACAGGTACTGCAATATATTCTTGTTAATGTAGTGGCTATTGCTGTTGCATTCGCCTTGACTTGGATGTTCGGCTATTCAGATAAGATGAAGAAGGAAATTGAACAATAAATAGTGGGAAAAGGCAAGTATCACTTGCCTTTTCTCTTTAGGATGTTGCAAAAGTAGAATCAGCACTATCAGTTGCTGAAAATACTGAGTAATGGCAGTATTTAAGAAATCAATTTCTAGGAGGTTTTGTTATGACTGAAAAAGAAACTCTCCTTACGCAAGAGGTTCAACGAGTAGTTAATAATTTTAAAAATAAGGTTATGCAAGACCCATATCGTTTGAAATTTCATCTTATGCCACCTGTTGGACTTATGAATGATCCGAATGGGTTGATCCAGTATGAAGGAGTCTACCATGTATTTTATCAATGGAACCCTTTTGATACCTCCCATGGTTCTAAATTTTGGGGTCACTATACATCTACAGATATGGTGACATGGAGTGAAGAACCAGTTGCTTTACTTCCTAGTGAAAGCTATGAAAAGAATGGCTGCTATTCAGGGAGCGCAATTGAAGTGGAAGGCAAGCTGTACTTATTTTATACGGGTAATGTAAAGTTGGAAGATGATTCACGAGAAACATATCAATGCCTTGCTGTTTCATCAGACGGTATCAACTTTGAAAAAAAAGGACCGATTCTTACTCTTCCAAAAGGCTATACGCCACATTTTCGTGATCCAAAGGTTTGGAAAAAGGAGAATCGATGGTACATGGTTCTCGGTGCTCAAACCTACGATGAAAAAGGGACAGTTGTTTTGTTTACTTCAGATAATCTCTATGACTGGCAAGAGGTGGGGCAAATTGCTGGATCAGGAATGCATGGCCTAAAAGAATTCGGCTATATGTGGGAGTGTCCTGATTTGATTAATTTAAACGGAAAAGACGTATTACTCGTTTCACCACAAGGAGTAAAGTCTTGTGGGCATTTATATCAAAATGTGTTTCAATCGGGTTATTTTGTAGGAAAACTTGATTATGAAAAAGGTAATTTTTCGCATGGACCTTTTACAGAACTCGATCGGGGCTTTGACTTCTATGCCCCTCAAACCTTCGAGACTTCTTCTGGAAGAACAATCTTATTTGCTTGGATGGGAATTACTGATGAAATGGAGGAGCATCAGCCGTCTATTTCGAATCACTGGGTGCATGCTTTAACCATCCCGCGCAACTTAAGTCTTCTAGAAGGCAAGATATATCAAAATCCTGTCGAAGAACTAAAAAAACTCCGTAAAAATCAGATAATAATTACAAATGAAGAAAATGCACTTTTAAATGGGTTAGAAATTAGCACAAGTGAATTGCTTTTAGAGCTACAAAATGAAAACAGCTATTTTAATATTTCATTTCGAAATGAAGCATCGCTTTGCTTTGACCCAAGCAAGCAGGAAATTAGATTGCAAAGGCGAAATATAAAGACAAACGCAATAGAATCTAGGACATGCAAAATAAAGTCAGTTAGGGAGCTTCAAATTCTTTTAGATCACTCATCCATTGAAATTTTCGTCAATAATGGTGAAGAGGTCTTTACAGCTCGCTATTTTCCAGAACCAAGAGATAAAACATTAACAATTCAATGTGATACAGACTTTAGATTGCACTATTGGGATTTGGAGTAAAGTTTAGCAGAAAGAGGTGGAATGATTGTACGGAGTTGTATGTTTGGGAGAGGCGCTAATTGATTTTATCCCACTTGATAGTGAAAATTTAACCTACCAAAAAGCTCCGGGTGGTGCACCAGCAAATGTTGCTGTCGGTGTTGCAAAGCTAGGGGGTAAATCGGTCTTTCATGGAAAGATTGGAAATGATGTGCTAGGGCATTTTCTTGTTGATACGTTGAATCGATATAGCGTTCAGACGACGTCCATGTTATTTACAGAGGAAGCAAAGACAGGGGTCACATTTGTAACATTGGATCCTTCCGGGGATCGTAATTTTAGTTTTTATATTAATCCTAGTGCTGACAGATTTTTGGAAGAAAAGGAACTAGATTATAAACTATTTGAAACGAATAAGATTCTTCATATTGGCTCTATTTCAATGATTAGTGAGCCTTCCAGGTCGGCAACCCTGAAGGCGATTGAGTTGGCCAAAGAAAAAGGAATGCTTATTTCCTATGATCCTAATCTCCGTTTGGATTTATGGAGTTCAAGTGAGATGGCAAAGGAAGCTATTATATCTACTATTCCAAGTGCAGATATTTTGAAAATTTCTGAGGAAGAACTCGAATTTTTGACAGGCTCGAATGATTTGGAAGAAGGAATAGCACAACTCCCTAACTTACCATTAATAATAGTTACTTTAGGTGAGAAAGGAAGTATTTATCGATTTAATAACCACACTGTTAAGGTTCCCGCTATAAAGAGCAAAGTAGTCGATACAACAGGAGCAGGAGATGCTTTTGTGTCTGGAATTCTCTATTTGATCAATGAGTCGGCTAAAGCGCTAAAAGATTTTACTGATAAGGAAATGAAAGAAGTCATTCAGTTTGGGAGTATTTCTGGAGGTCTAGCAACTACTAAAAAAGGTGCCATGACAGGATTGCCGAGTTTACAGGAAATTAGAGTCCATTTAAAGGACTTTAAATAAAATGAGAGGATGTGTACATATCGTGTGTACACATCTTTTCTGTTATATAACGGTAGATTTAATTTACAAACTAAAATAAACAAAATATTCGTAATTTAATAGTGAATTAATGTTAAAATGGTATATGAGGAATAATTCACTATGTTTGGTAGGGAGTGGAATAATTTGAGCAGGATGTTAAAAACACTATTTATTTTAGAAAAAACGGATAAGAAAAACATTTTTGCCTGTCTAATTGTAGCTCTTTGTATTATTGGAGTGGTTGTTTATGGAAATGCAACAGAGTTAGGCAATCCAATTAAAGAAAAATCAGGTGAATCACTAGCAGTAAAGGTAGCTTTAAATAAATTTCAAATTGTCGATGCCAGTGAATCTGGAGTTGGAAGCGATATATATAAAAATATCGTCAAACAGTATTACACTTATCCAAAACAGGGGATGGCGCTGAAAATGGAGCGTCCAAAATTATATATAGAAACAGCAATAGAACTATCAGAATTACGAAAACAAGCATTTGAAATGGATGGTTATGAGCTGATAGCCGGAAATCTGCCATCCAAAATAGAGAATGAAATGGATTCCTCCTATTATCAATATTTAAAAGAAAATGATTTAGTAATATCTTTCGGCTCGCTTAGCTTCTACCCATTTTTAGCATTTTTGTTTAGTGTAGTAGGATCAGTTTGGTTTGTTCTAATCTGTATCTACTCATCAAACATTATGATAGATGACTTCCGACATACTTCTCTTATTAAAGGCTATCCTATTACTTTTACTAAGTATGTATTATCGAAATGTATGACATCGATGGGAATTGTTTTTATTTTCATTATCGAGCTCATTGTATGTTGTTTACCGTTAATCTATTTTAAAGGATGGGGACAGGCTTCTTATCCTGTAGCCGTATTTAACGGAGAAGTAACGATTTATCCAATTTACAAATACATAGCAGTTTCGATCGTTTATATGATTTGTTTGGCGGTTTTCGCCATTTTATTATCCGTAATTTTAAATGTACTTTTAAAAAATGTCTATTTAACTATATTTGTACAGATTATCCTTGTCGTAATTCCTATATTGTTCCCAGTGATAATTAAGCTTCTACCTTTTAACCCATTTAACTATGTTAACTTTCCAAGTGTCTTAAATGGAGACTCCCTGAATTTAGCTACTCCCGTCGCGCTAAATAGCAATGCAGGGTTGCTCTATTTGTGTATTAGCATTGTATTGCTGATGGCCATTATTAAATGGTTTTTATCGACAGGTAAGCTTCAGAAAATTTAGGGGGTCGAGCACATGTGGGCTTATTTTAAATGGGAGTTTAGACAATTTTTTACGAATAAGAAAAACATAGCAATATATGTGATTCTACTTTTTTTGGCATTGTATTTCGCGTTAAAAGTTGCACCACTCTACGAACCTATTGAAAAAGCAGATGTAGCAGAAATGGAAGCACGTTATAAAACGAGAGAAGATTTTATCAAAACTGCAGGAAGTCGAGCATATGTACACCCTGCAGTGGGCTATGCACTTGCTATATTCCCTCAATGGAATGAATTGGATAAAGCAAGAGTCGAGGCAATTGGCAATAAGGATTATTTAAAATATGTGGAAGCAACAGCAGAATGGTACTTGTATTCTGATGCAATAATCGCAAATAGTGGTGAATTCTTCTATAACCCACTCTATTACACTTATGGCAATGACTTTGGTCATGCGGATGGACATTATGGTTATGGCTATACAGGTAGTAGATTTTCCGGATATGTAGGAGAGAATCCGGAGCTTTCAATGGAGTTATTTGAAGAAAAAACAGCTCTACAAACGTTGCAACGTTTATTAAATGACTATTTACCAATTGTATTTTTTATAAGTTGTATCTTTTTATCTGTAGATATTGTATTGAAAGATCGTCGTAATCCTAGTGTATTAAAAGGATTTCCAATTGCTGATTGGAAAAAGCTATGTGTTAAAGGAATAATTGCTTTTATAGGAAGTGTTATGTCTTTCATTCCTCTTTGTGTAGGTTTTGTTCTTATCGGATTACAAAACGGCTTTGGTAATCTTTCACTCCCGGTGCCTATTTATTCTTACATAGAAAAAACCTTTACGAATATTTCGATGGGTACGTTTATTTTGAAGAATGCTTTGTTCATTAGTGTTTGGATTCTATTCTTTATAGTTATCATTTTGTTCCTAAGTCTAATTGTGAAGGCTGAATTTATTAATTTATTTGTTAGCCTTAGTGTGATAGCCGCTGAGTGGCTTTATTCTGATCGAGGGATGGGAGCTTATTCAGATATAGAGCGCTATCCAACCTCTTTTGTACAAGTAGGGCAAATTATTTCGGGTTATAAAAACTTTATTTATGAATCGCAGCACTTAACCTATCAAAATGGATTAATAATTGTAGGAGGTTGCACGCTTATCATTATGATATTGATATTAATTGTGAGTCAGTCTAAAAGATTTAAGTTGATAGCATAAGGAAATGGTGATGAGTATGTTGGAATTGAAACATATCGGTGTCCAATTTGTAGATAACCAAGTATTAAAGGAAATTTCGATTACATTCCAACCAGGAGAGATTATCGGTTTTGTGGCTCCAAATGGAACAGGAAAATCGAAGCAGATGAATGTATTTATCACCGAATAAGGGTAAGCGCTTTTACTAAGTATGTATTAGCGAAATGTATTACTTCGATGGGGATTGTTTTTATTTTCATTACAGAGCTTATTAATGTAGTTTGCCGCTAATCTATTTTGAAGGACTAGGGCAGGCATCATATCCAGTAGCCGTTATTAAAGGGGAAGTAACGATTTATCCAATTTACAAATACATAGCAGTTTCAATTGTTTATATAAATTGTTTAGCTGTTTTTGCAATACTATTATCTGTAATTTTAAATGTACTATTAAAAAACATTTATTTAACACTATACTTGTACAGGTTTCTCTTGTCGTAATTCCTATTTTTCCCCAGGACTAATCAAGCTTATACCGTTTAATCCATTTAACTATGTTAAATTTCCAAGTGTCTTAAATGGATATTCTCTGAATTTAGTTACTCCCGTCGCACTAAATTGTAATGCTGGGTTGGTCTATTTGTGTATTAGCATTGCATTGCTAATGGCTATTATTAAATGGTTTTTATCGACAGGAAAGCTTCAGAAATTATAGGGGGTGGATGAAATGTGGAGTTATTTTAAATGGGAATTAAGACAATTTTTTACGAATAAGAAAAACATAGCTCTGTATGTAATTTTACTTTTTTTGGCTTTATACTTTGCGTTAAAAGTAGCACCTGCTTATGAGCCTATTGAAAAAGTAGATGTAGCAGAAATGGAAGCACGTTATGAAACGAGAGATGATTTTAACAGAAGCGTAGGAGGTAGGAAAAATAAACATACTGAAGTGGTCTATGCGCTTTCGATATTCCTTCAATGGAATAATTATGATAAAGCAAGAATAGAAGCAATTGGTGAGAAGGATTATATAAAATATGCGAAAGCGACAGCAAAATGGTATAGGTATTCGGATGAATATATCGTTAATAGTAAAGAATTATTCTACAACCCCCTCTATTACAGCTATGACAATAATTTTGGTCATGCCGATGGACATTATGGTTATGGTTATACAAGTAGTAGATTTACTGGATATGTAGAGGGAAATTCAAAGCTTTCAATTGAGCTGTTTGAAGAAAGAACTGCTCTCCAAACGTTGCAACGTTTGTTAAATAGTTATTTACCGGTTGTATTGTTTATAAGCTGTATCTTATTTTCTGTAGATATTGTATTGAAAGATCGTCGTTACCCAAGTTTATTAAAAGGATTTCCAATTGCTGATTGGAAAAAACTTTATATGAAAGGGCTAGTTGCTTTTTTAGGAAGTATTATGGCATTCATTCCTCTATGTGCAGGTTTTATAATTATTGGGTTAGAAAATGGCTTTGGTGATTTTTCACTCCCGGTGCCTATTTATTCTTACATAGAAGAAACCTTTACAAATATGACGATGGGCACATTCATTTTGAAAAATACTTTGTTCATTAGTGTTTGGATTCTATTCTTTATAGCTATCATTTTGTTCCTAAGTCTAATTGTGAAGGCTGAATTCATTAATTTATTTGTTAGCTTTATCGTGATAGTGGCTGAGTGGCTTTATTCTGATCGAGGGATGGGAGCCTATACAGATATAGAACGCTATCCAACCTCTTTTGTACAAGTAGGGCAAATTATTTCGGGTTATAAAAACTTTATTTATGAATCATGGCATTTAACCTATCAAAATGGATTAATAATTATAGGAAGTTGCACGCTCATCGTGATGATATTGACATTAATTGTGAGTCAGTCTAAAAGATTTAAGTTAATAACATAAGGAAGGGTGAAAGATATGTTGGAATTGAAACATATTGGTGTACAATTTGGAGATAAACAAGTATTAAAGGATATATCGATTACATTCCAACCAGGGGAGATTATCGGTTTTGTAGCTCCAAATGGAACAGGTAAGTCGACGCTGATGAATGTAATAATGAACTATTTATCACCAAACCAAGGTAAGGTAATTTTAAATAAGGAACTACAATATTCCAGTAAAGCAAACGAAGTGAAGATACATAAAGATGTATCAATGATGCCTGACCAAAGTGATTTATATAATCATGTATCTGGTAAGAACCATCTGAAAATCTATCAGGCAATGTGGAATAGTGATCCGAAACTTATAGACGATACAATAGTAAAACTTGGTATGGAATCCTATGTGAAGAAAAAGACAGGAACATATTCTTTAGGGATGCGGCAGCGGTTATGCTTTGCGATGCAAATCGTTTCTAATACGCAAGTAATGCTGATGGATGAAGTAATGAATGGCTTGGATCCAACACATGTGGAGCTAATATCTCAAATTCTTTTACAAAAGAAAGCGGAAGGTAAAACAATTATCATTGCCTCTCACTTATTGGAAAATCTAGAGCAATATGCGGATCGAATATTCTTTATGAAAAATGGTGAACTTAAGCTAGTGGATGAATTGGCATCTGATTTTAACGAGAAAAAAGTAACGACGATTCGCGTATCTAACTTTTCACAGAAGCACCTGGAAGCCTTTAAGAAACAATTTACAGAACTAGAAGTAAAGATGTTGCCAAATGGTAAAACGCTTATTGATGTAAGTGAGCATAAAACAGCTGTATTAGGTCACATCACTCAGTATCTAATCTCTCAAGGATTGATTGATTTTAGTTTTGGAAAGGTGACTTTAAATGATTTATATTCGATGGAGTACCAGCAAAAGTAGAGCCAGATGAAATGGGGAGATAAAATCACAGGGGTACACACGATTTTTTAAGTAACTCTTGTGATTTTTTCGTTTGACTTGGATTAACCGGAAATATCTACAAAATGACAGTAGAACTATATTAGGCTATAATTAAAAACATTGTGATCACCCTTTAACTATTTGAAAGGGGTTTTTTTGTGATTAAATTACATAATGTCAGTAAAAGTTTTTCAACATTCCAAGCCATTAAATCTGTGTCATTAACGATAGATAAAGGCGAGATCCACGGAATTATCGGGGCAAGTGGAGCAGGGAAATCCACTTTATTGAGGCTAATGAATTTGTTGGAAATGCCAGATGCCGGAGAAGTAGAAGTGAACGGTCAAAGGTTAACCAATTTGCGGAGCAAAGAACTTCGACAGGCTCGAAAAAAAATAGGGATGATTTTTCAGCATTTTAATCTAGTGGCAAATAAAACTGTTTATGAAAATGTTGCCGTTTCCTTAGAGCTGGCTAACATTCCAAAGAAAGAACAAAAGAGTCGCGTGCTAGAGTGTCTTCAATTTGTTGGTTTGGAGAAATTAATAGAACAATATCCAGCGCAGTTAAGTGGCGGACAAAAGCAGCGAGTTGCAATTGCAAGGGCTTTAGCGAATAATCCGCAAGTTTTGTTATGTGATGAACCCACATCCTCTCTAGATCCTAATACAACCGCTGAAATATTATCAGTATTAGAAAATATTAGTAAGAGCCTTGGTGTTACAATTGTCATTGTCAGTCATGAGATGGAAGTGATTAAAAGCATATGTAATAGAGTAACTGTAATGGCGATTGGAGAAATCTATGACACCGTATCAATGGAACCAAACAGAATTCACATGATAGATAATAGCCCCAGCTACTTTGTAGAGCAATTAAAAAAGAATGGTGAGATGAGCGATGCCTGATATATTAGTCCAATATGAAGCTGAAATTTGGATGTCGATTGGTGAAACCTTTATAATGGTTGGTGCCTCTATCGTTGCTGCGGTATTATTAGGTCTCCCCGTTGGAACGTTACTTTTCCTTTGTCGTAAGGGTCAGGTGCTTGAGAATCGATTCGTCTTTTCTATTTTAAATTTAATTGTGAATATTATCCGTTCTTTTCCGTTCTTATTATTAGTTGTTTTTTTAATACCCTTTACAAGGTTAATCATAGGGACAGCTATTGGCACATCGGCTGCAATTGTCCCTTTATCGATAATTGCCATTGCGCATTATTCACGACTAGTGGAGCAATCATTACTAGACGTACCAAAGGGTGTGTTGGAAGCGGCCATTTCCATGGGTGCTTCTGTTAGGGAAATTATCTTTAAATTTCTTTATGTAGAGACTAGATCTGGTCTAGTTCTTGGATTAACGACATCGATTATTAGTTTTATTTCCTATTCGACGATTATGGGAGTTGTTGGAGGTGGTGGTATAGGTGATTTTGCTATACGATATGGATACCAACAATTTAAAACAGATTTAATGATTTATATGATTGTTATTATGATTATTTTAGTACAGCTCATTCAATTTGTTGGTACGACTGTAGCAAGAATGATTGATAAGAGATAGACAACAGGAGGAAAACATGAAGAAATTACTTTTATTATTAACTATTTTTTTATTCATTTTAGCTGGGTGTAGTCAAGAGAAAGAGACGACTGGTAACGAAAAAGCGCAGGACAATGCTCAAGAAGTGATTACATTGAAGGTAGCATCATTAATACCCCCAATGACGGAAATTCTAGATATTGTTAAACCAAAGCTAGCAGAGCAATCTATAAATCTGGAAATGGTTGTTTTAGGAGATAATGTTCAGCCAAACACTGCTCTAGCAGCTGGTGAAGTAGATGCAAACTTCTTCCAACATGTTCCTTATATGGAGCAGTTCAATAGAAGCAACGATGCAAATTTAGTTCCGATTGTTCCTATCTATTTTGCGAATTATGGTACATATTCAAAGGAATACAATTCGATGGATGAATTACCGGAGGAAAGTGTTATCGCTATTGCGAACGACATTTCCAATATCGATCGTTCGTTAACATTGTTAGCTCAACATGGAGAAATCACTTTAAAAGAAAAAACAGATAATTATTATACGATTGCTGATATTGTAGAAAATCCAAAAAACTATAAGTTTGCAGAAGTAGACTTACTAATGCTAGCGAGAATGTATGATGATGCAGATGCGGTAATCATGACTCCAGCTTATGCAGCACCACTAGGGTTGACACCAAAAAGTGATGCACTTCTCACAGAAGGATCAGAAAATGACTTCGCCATTACGCTTATAGCTCGTAAAGATAATGCCGAGTCAGAGGCAATTCAAAAACTAGCAGAAGCTATGACGAGTCCTGAGGTACGTGAGTTTTTAGAAAAAAATTATGAAGAAACTGCAATACCAGCGTTCTAATAGATAGAAGGGCTATTCCAATTGTTTTACAATACGAATGGCTCTTTTGTTTGAAGAAATATAATCAGCAATAATACTACGCGGTTAAATTCCCTTTTAAATCGCTTACAAATAGCTTATAATTAACAGATAATAGAAGATAGATTATCAATAAAGTTTTGATGATTTATGCTATGGTTAAGATAGAAATAAAAAAGATGTATTCCTGTAATTCAACTTGACATATTGTTATGCCTAAGTAGTATACATCCTTTATACAAATATACGGAGTAAGGAAGGTTAATATGAACAAGATAGAAACAGAAACAGAAGTTATCTTAATAGGTGCCGGAATTATGAGTGCTACTTTGGGAACATTATTGAAGGAACTAAAACCAGAGTGGAAAATTAAAGTATTTGAGAAACTCGATAAAGCAGGAGAAGAAAGCTCTAACGAATGGAATAATGCCGGAACAGGGCATGCAGCACTATGTGAGTTAAATTACACTTCAGCTAATCCAGATGGAACTATAGAAATTAAAAAAGCGATCAACATTAATGAACAGTTCCAGCTTTCTATGCAATTTTGGTCTTATCTTGTAAAAAGTAAGCTATTAAAAAATCCAAGTGACTTTATCATGTCATTACCTCATATGAGTATGGTGCAGGGAGAAGACAATGTAGCTTTTTTAAAGAAACGCTTTGAAGTAATGTCTAATAATCCTCTATTCGAAGGAATGGAATTTTCGGATGATCCAGAAAAACTAAAGGAATGGATTCCGCTTATCATGCAAGATCGTCCAGCAAATGATGTTATTGCAGCTACTAAAATTGACACTGGAACAGACGTTAACTTTGGAGCATTAACACGTATGATGCTTGAACACCTAAAAAATCAAAATGTTGATATAAATTACAATCATAGTGTGGAAAATCTTAAAAGAACTAATGACGGCAAGTGGGAAGTGAAAGTGAAGAATGATGCTGAAGGTAAAATCGAATACCATACAGCAAAATTCATCTTCATCGGAGGTGGAGGCGGAAGTCTTCATTTGCTTCAAAAGTCTGGTATTCCAGAAGGAAAACATATTGGAGGATTCCCGGTAAGTGGATTATTTTTAGTATGTAACAAGCCAGAAATTGTCGAGCAACACCATGCAAAAGTATACGGAAAAGCTAAGGTTGGTGCTCCACCGATGTCCGTGCCACATTTAGATACGAGATTTATCGACAATAAAAAATCGTTATTATTTGGACCGTTTGCTGGTTTCTCACCAAAGTTTTTAAAAACCGGATCGATGTTGGATTTAGTAACTTCCGTTAAACCAGATAACCTAACAACTATGCTGGCAGCAGGTGCAAAAGAAATGTCCTTAACAAAATACTTGATACAGCAAGTTATGCTATCAAAAGAAAAACGTATTGAAGAATTACGTGAGTTTATTCCGAATGCTAAATTAGAGGATTGGGATACAGTAGTTGCAGGTCAGCGTGTACAAGTTATCAAAGATACAGAAGCTGGTGGTAAAGGTACACTACAATTTGGAACAGAGATTGTTACGGCAGCTGATGGTTCAATCGCCGCATTGCTAGGTGCATCTCCAGGTGCATCTACCGCTGTACATGCCATGATTGAGATACTTAATAGATGCTTCCCGCAACAAATAGAGGAGTGGGAACCAAAAATTAAAGAAATGATTCCTTCCTTTGGCGTATCGTTAATGGAAAACCCGGAGCTTCTGCAAGAAGTTCATGCTTCAACTGCAGAAATACTTGGTCTAAACAAACAAGAGCATGTCTATAGTTAATTCTTTAAATTCACTTTATAAAAAATAAAAAGTAGAATCTTTAATCTGTCCATAGATAGATTAAAGATTCTTTTTTTATTTCTAGGACCATAATAGCAAAATACAATAAGAAAACATCTTATGTAAATTAATATCGTTGAATTGGACAAGATACTCTATGAGGAGTACATTTTGTGTATTTCTTAAGAGATCTCAATGAGGAGGACAGTTATGCCAAATGTAGAAGTGAAATGTGCTGTATCAAATTGTATTTTCCATGCAGAAGGGAATTTTTGTGGTGCTGAAAAAATTGAAATAGATATGGATTACCATGCAAACCACAAGAGTACTGAGTTTGCTTCTGAATTCGATTACCGCTCCATTTCTGAAGAAGCAAGTCATTCTGCAGATACGTGCTGTAAAACGTTCAAATCTAAAGATGAAGACATAAAATAGTATTAGTTCTATTAATGCTAAAATAGTGTCCAATCAATTAGGTAACATATTGGCAGCATTGATCTAAACATTGGGATGGAGGGACTAAAGGGAATAATCTCTTTAGTCCCTTTTTACAAGGAAATTAATAAACGGTTATATCAAAAAAGAAGAATGCTTAAAATACTTAGCATCCTTCTTTTGCAGTACCTATTTAAAGTACGGAATTTTTTTCATTACTACACAAACTGGAATGGCTACACAGAGGCCAACAATATTTTGTACAATGTTTCCAGGTATAGAGGCTGCTGGTACAATCCAACTTTTAAATATGATTGCTTCTCCAAGATAATAGACACCTAGCATAAAAGGAATTGAAACAATCGTTGCAATTAAATTGAGTGCTAAACTACTGCCATTGCGCCCCTTGGACCAAGCAATTTTACCAACGATATATCCTTGCAAGCCTCGTGCTAAAACCGTAATTGGTGTCCATAAAATCCAAGGACCTACTAAGTCGAATAATCCCATTCCAACTGCCCCAGCAATAGCACCTTTTTTAGGACCAAATAAAATAGAAGAGATAAAGAGTACAGCCGTTCCAAGATGAACTAAACCACCATTTGCTGTGATTGGTAATTTAATGTTTAACAAAACTGTAGCAACGAAGACAAGTGCAATTAACATAGATGTAATGATTAAATCGAAAGTACGTACTTGGGAATAACTTGTTGTTTTTTGCATTGTTAATACCTTCCTTTTCAAATTACTTTTAAGAGTTAATAATTACATTAGCAAGGAATTGGTGTTTTTAAAAGTATCAATTTAACGAAAATTATAGTGGTCAGTTTTTAAAGAAATCGGTAAATGATATGTATTTCTAAACAGTCTAAGATTAAAAGTGGGCTGTTTCATTAATTTTCAATGAAAGAGGACTTTTAAATTGAATATCGAATTAGAATAAGAGGTAAAACAATCGAGTCTTATAAGAATTAGGGGAAAAACATATGACAACAACTTATGTAAAGTGGGGAGAAGCAACAGTCAAATTAACTTGGAAATCCGGTATGCATCCTTCCCAAGACCATTTTGTTACCAGTGTGCATGGTTTTTGTTTTTATAAAGAGCAGATACTTTTAGTAGATTTAAACCACAGAGGATGGGATTTTCCAGGAGGTCATATGGAAGGAAATGAGACTTCTGAAGAATGTTTTAAAAGGGAAGCTATGGAAGAGGGATATGTCACTGGTGATTGCCAATTAATTGGATCAATAATTGTGGATCATACACAAAACGAATTATGGGATGAAAAAGGTAAATATCCTAAAATTGGGTACCAGGTATTTTATAGAATGGATATTGATATATTGCATCCTTTTAATGCAGAATATGAATCTCATCAAAGAATCTTAATTTCTAGTGATAAAGTAGCGGATTATTATCAAGACTGGCATGAATTATATCAAGAAATATTAGTAGAAGCTTCTAATTTAAATAGTAATCGGAGAAACTAAAATGGTTTGTCCGGGCTCTTTAGCATGAAGATATAGATTTTGCAGACTTAGGAAGGATTAGAAGAAGTACGAACATATTTTTCTAAGTGAAAGATTAAAGTAGAATTCCTAAAGAGAACAGATTTACTTAAAAATGATAAAATTAAAACTTTTGATCTTCTGCTGAGAGGAACATAGGTTATGGAAAAGAAAATAAAAATTGAGAAATACAATTCTGAGTGGGAAAAAACATTTCGTTGTTTATCCTCTATTTATCAAAGGAAATTAGGAGATTTAATTCTCTCTGTTGAACATGTAGGTAGCACTTCGGTAAAAGGATTAAGCGCTAAACCAATAATCGATATCGATATTGTCATCAAAAATAAATACCTCCTTCCTCCTGTGATAAAGGGACTCGATGAATTAGGTTATTTTCATGAAGGAGATTTGGGAATTAAGAACAGAGAAGCCTTTGCCAGGACCAATCAAAATGTCCCAAAAGACAATGAAGGTACAATATGGATGGAACATCATTTATATGTATGTCTTCAAAGTAGTGAAGAATTGAAGCGATATCTAATTTTTAGAGATTATTTACGGGGAAATATTGAAGCTGTACGTGCATATGAAAGATTAAAAAGAGAATTGGCTAGAAGTACAAATGACAGAGAAACTTATACGCAGGGAAAAGGAGATTTTATAGAATCAATCTTAAAAAAATTTCAAAAAGTTAACGACTAAGGAAAAGTTGAAATAAGGGGGAGTAATGTGAACTACAGGTGGGAATCTTGTCCCCAGGAAATAAGAGTATTTGTATTCAATTTACTAACTAAGACACAGATAATTATAGAAGACCGGTTGATTGGTTGTTATTTACATGGTTCACTAGCGATGGGAGGATTTAATCCAGACAGTAGTGATATTGATTTAATAATTATAACGGAAAATCCGCTAACGGTTAAAGCCATGAGAAGGTTAGCTGTTCTTTATTTGGAGAATTCAAATCGTCCTTATCCGATAGAGGTTAGCTTTTTAAATGCTTCCCAACTGGATAACTGGAGCTTTCCTACACCCTATGATTTTCATTACAGTGAGTATTGGCGAAAACGATATGAGGATGAGATAAAAAAAGGAACAGCACTCTATTTGAATGGTGATGAAAAAAAGGATGGAGATTTGGCTGCACACATTATGATGTTAAATCATCGTGGAGTATGCATAGCAGGAAAGCCAATAAGACATGTTTTCCCTTCGATACCTCAGTCAGATTTTCTTACCTCCATTTTAAGGGATTATGAAGACTGTTTAAACAATATTGAACATGAACCGATTTATTGTATTCTTAATTTGATTAGAGTTTATTGGTATTTAAAAGATGAGAATATTTCCTCCAAGCAAGAGGCAGGGAAGTGGGGGGCATCGCATCTTCCACCAAAGTTTCATTCACTCATTCACCAGGTTGCGGAAGCGTACGCCTCTAACTCTAATGCTCCCTTTGACAAAAACAATTTACTAAAATTTAGAGATTATTTAAGTAAAACTGTTAAAAGCCTATTAAATTGAAAATAGATGCCTCACATGTTATTTGTTCATTTTTAATATTTTTGGAGCATAAAAACCTATAAAAGGAAGTGAACAATATTATTAGTAAAGCTGCTCCATATATTTTAGTTATAGATCTATTTTGTATAGTGTTGGATGGACTTTGGATAATAGAGTCTTATGAAACAATTGACTCTTATCCTAGAGAAGCAATTGTTTATTTAGTAGTAGGTGTATGTTTTTTGGTCGTTTCTTACTTGTTGTTCCAATTTAAAAGTCCTCAAAATCTAGTCATACAGAACGATCAGGTTAAACAGAGAGATAATCGGGTGTATATTCGTAAAATATGGGACAATGGTGAAAAGTTGAGTGGAAGGTTTTTAGTATTTACCTTGCTTGTTTTGGTGATTATTTCTATTTTTAATTTTGCCCTAGCTGTTCGTTTATTATTACCGCTGCTATTATGTGGAATGGTTGTAGTAGCTTTTCTCTATTCGATGTATCATGACGATTTAGATATGGATATGGATGAGGAAGAAAAATTAAAACCAAAAACCGCAAAAGTTCGAAAACTTATGAGCTTAATAGATTATAGAAGGCATTGCTTTAGCTTGTCCTTGCTTCTATTTATAGTAATAGTTTTATCTTACATAATAACGAAAGGGCTTGGCTATACATTTACTGAAATAAGTGGTGGTATGAATGTAATGACTTTAGAAGGTGGAATGTATTGCTTATCTGGACTTATTTTTTTGTGTGGGTTCGTCTATATCATCCATCACGTGGACTTTTTAGGAGTTCGACAGGCAAAACAGAGTTATGAAAAGGTATTAAGAATCCATTTTATAGAACTCATTTTTGTGGGAATAGTCTTCTTTATCTGGTTAATATCTTTAGTGTTTGGCAAGCAGATTACATAATTGAGGTAAACTAACAGATTCGAAAAGACAGAATACCCGATTTTTGGGCCACATGATGCTGTTCGGTCAGTCTAAGTTCGCGACATGATGTCGCGACGACTGACTTCCAAAACATAAGTACTTGCGTTTTTCTTGAAATTTTATAAATACAGTCCTGCTAAAAATATTCCTAGTACCTCTTCATAAATTTCATCAAATTGGGAAAGTGGCAGCGGATTTGTTCCTGTGCCGAGTTCAACAGTAAATCCTGGTCTGCGCCAGTCCTGGATAAACCAGTCTTTATAGCCCGCGTAGCTATCGATGGTTTGTACAGGCTCGTATCCACTGACTCTACTGAACTCTAAAGCCATTGCTTCGGACTCTGGTGGTTCAAGGTTTTCAAATCCCCAATAGATAACTTCTCCTTGTGTGTGAAATGCTAGCACTCTGGCAAAATCACGACTCCTTGTCAAATCTGCCATTGCAATTGCTTCTGGCTCCGATAATGGGCTTTCTCCTCCATAGTCTCTCGGACCTGGTTCTTTGGGATTACGTGCTCGTTCTAATTCCCAATTTGCAGGAAATTGATCATTCAAATCGACCCCTCGAATATTTGCTTTCCATCCGGAAAAATCAGAGCTGCCATTATTCCATGCAATCACTTTACTTTTCCAAGGGCTTTCATCCGGAAGTCCATTTATTACGAGATCCACTCCATCTGGGTTAACCATTGGAACTAGGGACAATGAGGTTTGTAAATACAACGGGAATGTATCAAGTCCTCGAATCCCAGTTTGGTTAGTTAAGGACAATGCGTAATCATTTAAAAAGGTTAATAGGACAGGTGTCGTAATCCATTCATTTGCATGAAAGGAAGCATTATAATGAACTCTTTCTTCTCCACTACCTATTAAAATTTCGGGTATAGGTCGATTTTCAACTGAATTACCAATCGAAGATACCAATAAGAATGGATAAACAGTTTGTAATTGCCTAATGTCATTCATCATCGTACTGTAATCATAATTTTGTTTTCCATCCACAATTCTCCAAGTTACTCTTACGGGAACGTTAATTGTCTGTCCGATTTGTAGTCGCATTGGATTAAGTGCAGGATTAATAAGAAAGAGTGCATCTAGTGGAAGGTTTCTGCTAGTGGCAATAGACCATAAGGAGTCTCCCGATTTAATTTGATACGGAGTTGTTATATAACCTGGTATTTGAATACGTACACCTACCGATAGTAGCTGAGGATTAATATTCTGGTTAGAATCAATAATAAGTTTAAAAGGAATTTTGAATAATTGACTATAATACCAAAGAGAATCCCCGGGTCTAACGTATACATCCATGTCGTTCCCTCCTTTCATTGAAAAGTACGATCATAAAAGTATATGAGAATAATCCTGAATTAGTGAGTCCAGTAGTAACGAGCATAAGTAAAAGCACACCGACTTCGATGTGCTTTTAGATGATTATTCTTTTCTCACAATAAAGCTTAAATGCCGTCCTGCTTGTTTATCCTCTCGATAAGAGAAACCATCTGGGCTTATAAATGTACAGGTTCGATCAATGGTAATTTGGTCTGAAGGAATTCCTGCAAGCTCACATTGTTTTTTCACAGTTAATTGGTTATCAATATGATATTTGTTAGTAGATTCCTTATAATATATAAAGTCATTGGCATAGCCTAAGTTTTTAAATTTTACATATACATCCTCGTCGACCTCGAATTTCTCTTGGCTTAGTGCAGCTCCTATTTGAACGTGGAAGTCACCCGGATTACAATTTTCCACCTCTATTAGATGGTTGAACAGCTTCGGGGTAATTTCTTTTATCGTCCCTTGCCAGCCAGAGTGAACGACACCAATAAGACCATTCACATTATTGTAAAGGATAACTGGAACACAATCTGCGGTAAAGCTAGATAGAATAATATTTGGTTCAAAAGTATACAAGGCATCTGTATCAGGTATAGCGGTATCCTTCGTTTTGGCACCACGTCCCTTATCTTCAAGTGTTACTCGATGGAAATGATCGCTATGGGTTTGATTGGCACACACGAAATAATCGATTTCTCTCGATAGAGTTGTTGCTAGTTTTTTACGGTTTTCTAAGATGCGCACAGGATTTGTACACACATGAAGGGCCATATTTCCCTGTTCTGATTCCTTTGGATCCTTCATCGTCATTCCTGCGATTATCTTTTCATTGTTTACATACATTTTTATATTCATATCATCACCTAAATTCACTATATAGCAGTGTGTTTTAAATGTATAGAAAATACAATGTGATCAATATGGTCTTCGTCTATGGTTGAGCTGATAAATGTTATACTCATACTATTAAATACATCCATATAGGAGAGTTTTATGGTTTTTAAACGACATCAATTAGTCACTAATAAATGGAGTGTACTGATTTTAACGATATTAATCACTGTAATTGCTAGCGAATTTAAAGTAATTCCTTTTAATGGGGAGGATTTCCGTTTTGGATTAGGAAGTGCTGCTTTTTTCTTTCTTCTGTTGATATATCCGCCGACATCTTATATCTTAACTGGTTTTTTAACAGGAGTTGTTGTTGTAGTTGTACGAATTGCGGAAGATATGATATTTACAGGAGATGCTTTTTGGTTAATACTAGGGAATCATTTACCCGCTTTTCTATTTTATTTGCTATTTGGAGCTGGTTTAAGTGTTATACGTTTAGAACGATTCAAAAAGACCCCTCTACATCTGGGAGCGATTGCCACAGCACTGGAGTTTACAGCGAATAGTGTGGAGAATATTGTTCGTTATTTGTTATTAAGCAATTTACATTTTGAATTGCAGGAATGGATGTTATTAGCATTAGTAGCCATTTTTAGAAGTTATTTTGTAGTGGGTTTATATAGTTCTATTGTCATAATGGAACAAAATAAACGTGTGCAAGAAATGTTAGAGGTTGGCTCGAATTTATACGCGGAAACACTTTATCTACAAAAATCGATGAATCATATTGAGCAAATTACTGCCTCTAGCCATGATTTATACCGTAAATTAAAAAGTCAGGAGCATCTTGCTTTAAGTACCCAAGCTTTGAAGATTGCCCAAGAAATTCATGAGGTTAAAAAGGATTCACAACGTATTTTAGCAGGACTGCAGAAAATCACAAAAGCTAAAAGAGAGAAGTACTATTTTCTTTCAGAGGTTGTACAGCTTGTTATTCAAGCTAACGAAAAATACAGCGAATTACTAAAGAAAGAAATTGTTATTCACTGTATTTTTTCAATCGATTTTGAGACAGAGCAACAAATTCCGTTGCTGGCACTATTGAATAATATATGTGCAAATGCAGTAGAAGCTATTGCATCTACTGGTGAAATTGATATAGCTGTTTATGAAGAGTCAGACAAAACATGGTTTATTATCAAAGATACTGGAAAAGGTATATCTATAGATGATCAGTCAATTGTCTTTGAACCAGGCTATACAACTAAGTTTAATGATTCAGGAGTAGCTGCAACAGGTATTGGGCTCTCACATGCAAAAGAAATTATTACTACATTGGAAGGCAAAGTACAAATTGAATCATCCGATAAAGGCGCTGTTTTCAAAATAAATATTCCAACGAAAAACATAAGAAGGTGAGGAGAAATAGTGCGTTATTATATTGTAGATGATGATTCAGCAAGTCGAATGATGCTAAAAAAAATTATAGTGGACGGTCAGTTAGGGTTAGTTATTGGTGAAGCAGAAAACGGAGGGAAAAGTATAGCTCCTATACTCAGTACATTACCAGATATAGTCCTGATTGACTTGCTAATGCCAGATTTAGATGGAATCGAAACAATTGAAAAATTAAAAAGTCAAGGATTCGAAGGCCAGTTTATAATGATTTCTCAAATTGTAAATAAAGAAATGGTAGGAGAAGCCTATAAAAAAGGTATTGAGTTTTTTATACATAAACCAATTAATAAGGTAGAGGTTCAAACTATATTACAGAAAACAGCAGAACAATACCGATTAAGGGATTCACTTTTAACGATAAAAGAATCTTTGGCAAGCTTTGCTACTGCAAAGCCAGCTCTAAAAAAGCCAAGTGAATTAGTTAGAACGAAGCTAAATGACATGGGGATAATTAGTGAGGTCGGCAGCAATGATCTAAAAGAGATAATAGAAATGCTCGTCTACGAAAACAATGAACCGAACACTTTTCCACCTTTAATAGATATATACGAATCTCTAGCGAAGAGACATAATGCAGAAGATATAAAAAAAGAAATGAAAGCAATTGAGCAAAGACTTCGAAGAACTATATTAGCTGCAATCCAACATATTGCTACAATTGGTTCAATTGACTATACAAGTAGAGAATTTGAGCATTATGCACCGCGATATTTTGAATATCAAGAAGTTCGAAAATTGATGATTGAGGTAGGAGAGAATCGATTAAATTCTTCCAAGATAAAGGTCAATATTAAGAAGTTTATACAGGTATTATATTTAGAAGTGCTAGAGAGCTATAAGAATATTAAAAAAACCTCACTTTAAACATGGCTCGTACAGTTGTTAATGTTGTAAGAAATGCATTAGCTACGGTTGTTATGGCTAAGTGGGAAGGTCATTCACAAAGAGGAAGAGTATTACCTTTCTTTAGAAGAAGCAGTATAATGTCATTCTGTTGTAAGAGGTAAGCTGTTTACTACAGCAACAATAATAAGAAGAACAAACAATAAACCGGCTATCCACTTAGGATGCCGGTTTTTCAGTAGTCTCAGACAAGCCGTCACGTTAAAACTGATTTTAAATGGCAGCCCTAATTACTCGACCTTATTTAAATTATTGGATTTGATGTAATTCTTGGATATTCGTTTTCACTCATTTGTTTTATGTTTGTTGTAAAGCTCAAAGTAAGGATGACAATACTTGATAAAGTTAGCAATACAATCTTCTTTTTCATTTTATAAATCCTCCCATTTATAAATAAATTTTTGTTTAAATAGAATCTGATTTGCTTTTTGATAATATAAACTTGCTGCTTTAAATTTGTGATGTATAAAAAGGTAATCTGCCAATAATATAGAATACTTTTGAACGTGTCGTTCATCGTGTTCGTTTTCAAAATAACCTATTGCTTCCCTTAATACCATTTCAAGTTCATCGGTTAAATTGTGGTAATGCTTATATATTTCTAGGTGATAAAAATAAGAAATATATTCTTTTGCAGAACTTTTTCCTTCTAGTATTTTGTCTAAGCCTTTCTGACACCATTTGAGGACCTGTTGATGGTCTGACTGTTTGGAATACTCTTTTATAATAGATAGAATTGTTAGTAAATACCTTTCTGCATTACAATCCTCTTCTTTAATTGTTAAACTAAGCTTATAAAACATAATTGCTTTTTCATGATTCCCTTGAATTGCAAATAATGAACCTAGGTTTTGATAAATCACCTCCTCATAGTTAATCAGTTTATAATCTATGGCCAGCTTCCTAGCTAAATTATAGTTCTTTTCTGCTTCTCGAAATTTTCTCAATTCCTTATATGCAATTCCTATAACGATATAATTATCAATTGCTCTTTCAAATAAAAGATTATCTTTATAATAAAGTAATGATTTTGATGCGTAATTTATTGCATTAAAAAATTCATTACATTTAGAGTAAGTTAAGCTTAGTACATTATAAAAATCTGCTATTTCCCATTCTTCATTTATTCCGCTATTTACCAGATTTAACGACATTTCTAATCGACTTAATGCAACTTGAGAGTCTCCCTCCAAATAACTATAAATGCCCAAATTCAGATTCTTAATAAACCTTTGTTTTTCGTCCATATCATCTCCTATTTTTAGAATAACATTATAGACGGATTGTAAATTATCCTCCTTGTCATCTAGTATTAACAGGAGACGAAATAGATAAAGGTGATAACTGTAATAATTATTTAGTTGTAAAAAGTGTAGTTTTTGATTTGTGATTTTTTTCAAGGATTCTCTTATAAATTTTTTGTCCCTCTTTAAAACTCCCATTTTGTACAATTCGGATAATGATGCTAACACTTTATTTTCCTTTTCAGTTGATACGTGATCTATTTCTATATTTAGTTTTTTTAGTAAAAACGTTATTACTTCTTCACTTGGAACAGTCAAATTATTTTCTATTTTGCTTAAGTAGGATGTAGAGCAGATTCCCTTGGCCAATGTCGTTTGTTTCATACTTTGGTTGATTCTTTCTGATTTTATTATATGACCTATACTACTCATTTTCTTCACCCCTTATGAATTAGTAATGTACTAATTCTAGAAAAAAACAAAATATCCTTTTTCAATCGTTCGACTCAATACGACTAACAAATTGTAGAAAAACAAAGAAATTAATAGAAGATTGTAGAATATAAGCGTAGTAATTATCCAATTTTTATTAAGAAATATTAAAATTTCATGGATTTAGGAAAGTTGAATGAGTTATAAATCAATAATCGAAGAAATTAGAGTGTGTTTCCCAATTTATAATTATTCTAAAAATAAGAAAAATTTAGTATAATATAATAAATATTAAATATTTTAATACAAAGAATTCAAAGATGAACATTTGGTACAATTTCTCTTATTTTTTGGACAAGTGAGTTTTTTAAAGTAGTTGGTTTTACTCAACAGGTATGTCAATAGCTTGAGGGATGGTAAATAAAAAGGAAAGGGGGATACACATGATCGGGGAGGAAAACATCGTACAATTAATTGGAAACTTTGGATTTCCCATTGTAGTCACTATTTATTTATTGCATCGATTTGAAAATAAAATAGACTCTCTTGAAAATACCATTCACAATATAGCAAATGTTGTTAACAATAGTATAGAAAAAAGAAAGTGAAGTGTAACATGGATTGAATTGATGTCCTGTTGATCATATAAATTGAAAACTAGATTAAGCTAATTTTCACTAACCTACAATTTTCTTTAAAGAAAATGACAGAAGTGAAAAGTAATCCATCCCGAGTATTAACTCAAAAATGGATTACTTTTTTATTGTCAATAATGAGTATAATTTTTGATTTATTATTTTGGGGTTTACTAAATTAGAAAAAGTAATTTAATTTTAGGCAATATAGTCTTCTTTTGGAATATCATCCGCAGAACCTTTACTATAATACTTACCTTTTGTTGATACTGCAATAACAACTGTAAGAATTGCCGCTAGAATAGCTGCAAAGAAAGCAGCGGTACTTTGTAAAAATGATCCCATATAACCTAGTGCTGCAAATGTGCCTAGGATACTAGATACAATTAGAGATACAACTCCAACGGGATTCCATTTGTATAAATACTCTTGGCGATCCTCATAATAACCCTTACCAATTTTCAATGCTTTTTTAACTACCAATGCATCGGTAACTAATACTGCTGCCCATGCAAGTAAAAATACACCTTGAAACGTCATAGCGGTATCTAAGTGATCAACAATTCCTCCAAGCATGAGAATTATTGCACTAATTCCACTTACGACAACCCAAAAACGGCGACCAGGAGTAAATTTAAATATGTTTTCAAAGAAGTTAGATAAAGATAAGGAACTACTATATATATTGGTAATATTTATACGTAATTGGGTTAACATAGTGAATAATGCTCCGCCAATGCCGAGAAGCATGACTATATAAACTCCAGGATTTGGTTCTCCTAAGCGAACACCAAACCAAATGCCTAGACCGCCCATAACCCCGAAACAGATGATTTGAGGAACAAAACCGATTGCAACAGATCCAATTTTAATATCTTTCGGTTTTAGAAAACGTGCATAATCTGATGCTATAAGCGCTGTTAGGCCCATTATTCCATGTTGAACTCCTATACAGAGAAGCAAAGCTTGTCCTCCAACTTGAACTCCTTCAGGTAGATAAGTCCAAAATGGTCCATCAAATACAGAAGGCTCATAAAACGATAGAACAATCGCTGTTATTAAGAAAACAACAAATATAGGTAATGACCACTTTTGTATTCTATCTAGCTGTTTGATTCCAAACCAATTTAAAGGTATAACGATAAACCCGAAGAAAATAATTAATGCCCATTCGTGAAGGTTAGGGAAGAAGGTGTGAACCGCGGAAACTAAAATGAGACCTTCAAATGCACAATACATAATAAAGTTTGTCGCGTAAAGGAAGGACGTTAAGGAAGCACCAATATAACCAAAGCCTCCTCCTCTGGATAATAGATTGACATTCATACCAGATTTTGCAGATAAGTAGGCAATAAAGGTTCCTAGTATACCGGCAACTATTATTGCGTAAACGGAGGAGATAATAGCATTTAGTGCACCAAATTGTAGGGCCATTACACTACCCATTTGAAAGTAAAAAATGGCCGTGGCTATTCCTAATGTAATATTGGTTATACTTAACCAACCCATATTTCTTTGGCTACGGGGCACCTTCTCTAATGAATAATCTTTGTCTATCTCTTCAGTTACTTTGTGATCTGTAATTTGGACAGATCCCATAATATCATCTCCTAATAAAAAATAATTATTAATGCGAAAAGACGCAATAATAATTAAATTTCCTTGTTTTTTATATTGCCACTAATCATTATAACATATACCTAGCTAAATATTAATTCGGAAGCAGTTGACAGGAATATATGTGTATTGTAAACTATGAATCATAATTGAATACGACCTCACTTAGTATAGTGAGGTAGAGGCGCGATATTTAATAGTCCTTTGTGGAGTTTGAGAAGCTATGATGCTAGGGAGAAGGAAATGTCGCCGAAGTTTGTAATATTGCTCGGTATTGCTTGCTGGGTCTGCAATGAATAATTGCAGGACTGTCCACTATAAACATCCCGGTTTATAATGGTGTGCTATCTCATTTGGGAAAAGTAGAGGATTTAGGGCAACTATACATATTGCGACCTGAGTTCATCTCAGGTCTTTTTTTGTACAAGTTGTCTTTTTTTTGTTGGAGGAACATACAATAATAAAAAAGGGAGAAATTCGAATGAAAAAGAGATTAATATTTTTAACGATATTCGCAAGCTTAGTATTGTTTTTAGCAGCATGTGGAGCGAGTGATGCAAAAACCTCAGGATCTTCGTCTGATTCTAAGGAAGCTGTTGATACATTTACAGTAGGTTTAGAAGCTGGTTATGCCCCTTTTAACTGGACTCAACTCGATGACTCTAATGGCGGAGTAAAGATTGACGGAAATGCAGAGTATGCTGGTGGATATGATGTAGAAATTGCTAAACGCCTTGCAGAAGGATTAGGGAAGGAACTAGTAATTGTCAAAACGGAATGGGATGGACTTGTTCCTTCGTTGCAATCTGGTAAAATTGATGCAATTATAGCAGGTATGTCACCTACAGAAGAACGTAAACAAACAATCGATTTTTCGGAAAACTACTATACATCGAACTTTGTAATGGTTGTGAAAAAAGGTGGTCCTTTTGAAGGAGCTACTTCTATTCAAGATTTCAGTGGTGCGAAAATCACAGGCCAGCTTAATACTTCGCATTATGGTGTAATTGATCAAATTAAAGATGTACAAAAGCAACCGGCATCTGATAATTTCTCCGCGATGCGTGTAGCTTTAGAATCTGGAGTAATTGATGGCTACGTATCAGAGCGTCCAGAAGGAATTAGTGCTTCTTCTGCAAACAAAAACTTCGCAATGGTAGAGTTTAAAGATGGATTTAAAGCAGCAGAAGAGGATACAGCAGTAGCTGTAGGATTGAAAAAAGGTAGTAATTTAACTGAGGAAATTAACAAAATTTTAGCGGAAATTTCGGAGGAAGAGCGTCAAGAGATTATGGATGCTGCTATTAATAACCAACCTGCAGCGGAATAAGGATGAAGTGATACCGGCTGCATCTTTTTGCAGTCGGTTTTTATATTAATTTTTACTAATTATCTGTCTAGCTCCAGCGCCTAGCCCGCCTGAGTCGCTTCAGAATTTCAGCAAAGGCAAAGGACGCCTTTACGTGAAATTCTTCCAGCGCTTGTCGGAGGACCACAGACTGACTTCCAAAGCATAGGCGCTTGCGCTTTTCTAAACTGTCTAGCTTAAGACGCCAGCAGTCAATCGCTTCAGACTTGTTGAAAAGGTAAAAAGTGCCTTTTACTTCAAGTTTTCCAGCGCTCTTCGCTGCTGAGCTGCGTCTGCCGATTTTCTAAGAAAGGAGGGAAATGTATGAGTATGGAGTATATTATTTCGATGATTACAAATAACTGGCCGATGTTCCTTCGTGGAGCGGGGATGACCCTGTTAATCTCTATTATAGGTACAATTTTGGGAGCAGTTATTGGGTTGCTTGCAGGGGTTATTCGTACAATTCCCACGCCAGAAAGAAAACTAAAAAGGGTTTTGTTAAAAATAGTAAATTTGATACTCTCTGTATATATTGAGTTTTTCAGAGGGACTCCAATGATTGTACAGGCTATGGTGATCTTTTATGGCTCTGCATTAGCATTTGGTGTAGATATGGACCGTACATTGGCGGCCATATTCATCGTTTCGATCAACACCGGTGCCTATATGGCAGAAATCGTCCGAGGTGGAGTTATTTCTATTGATAAGGGACAATTTGAGTCTGCGCAAGCAATAGGTATGAATCATGTTCAAACAATGTGGAACGTTGTTTTGCCACAGGTAATTCGCAATATTTTACCAGCAACAGGCAATCAATTTATTATTAATATTAAAGATACTTCCGTATTAAATGTTATTGGTGTTACGGAGCTGTATTTTCAAACCAAAACAGTTGCAGGCATCAGCTTCAAATATTTTGAACCCTTCTTTATAGCGTGTATTTTGTACTTCATCATGACATTTACGGTGACATTAATATTACGATATATAGAAAGAAAATTAGATGGTCCGGAAAACTACAGTATGATTGGACAGCCACCGCCACAGCTTATGCTGCCTAAAAATGCTAAAATCGATTAAACGAAGGAGGAGAAATCTATGGATAATGTCATCGAAGTTCAACATTTAAGTAAATCCTTCGGAAATCATGAGGTTCTAAAAGATATAGATTTTTCAGTGAACAAAGGAGAAGTTGTTTGTATCATCGGTTCCTCTGGTTCAGGAAAGTCGACTTTACTTCGGTGTATAAATTTGTTAGAAAAACCTAGTGGTGGACAAATCATTTATCACGGAGAGAATATTTTAGATGAAAAATATGATATTCATGCCTATCGTACAAAGTTAGGAATGGTTTTCCAACAGTTTAACTTATTTAATAACCATAATGTTTTGAATAACTGTATCGTCGGTCAAGTAAAAGTATTAAAACGCTCGAAAGAGGATGCTGAAAAGATTGCGTTAAAATATTTAAAAGTAGTAGGGATGGATCATTATGTGAATGCTCAACCAAAGCAATTATCAGGTGGTCAAAAGCAACGTGTTGCGATAGCTAGAGCCCTATCTATGGAGCCAGATGTTATGTTATTTGATGAACCAACATCGGCACTTGATCCAGAAATGGTTGGAGAGGTGTTAAAAGTTATGAAAGAGTTAGCGGGCACTGGACTTACAATGTTAGTAGTTACACATGAAATGGAGTTCGCAAAAGAAGTAGCGGATCGAGTTGTTTTTATGGATAAAGGTGTAATTGCTGAGGAAGGCACTCCAGAGCAAATCTTTAATAACCCAAGAGAAGAAAGAACGAAAACTTTCTTAAAACGAACATTAAGCTAATTTAATAATGGGGGAATCGATAGTTGAACCTGTTCAATCTGATTAAAAAAGACCAAGAATACTGGCTTGTGGATCAACTTAAAGTATCTCATATTCCAAATATAGATTATTTAGTTGCATTTGATAAATTATTAACAGAGTGGAAGGAACAAAATGTAGTATATCTCTCACTTATGATGGATGAGGAGAACGAGGACTGGCTTTTAAAGCGTCGGTTCAAGAAGGTGTCTTCTATTGTGGAGTATACAAAGATATTGGAAGGACCTGTTAAAACATCTAATAGTGTTCAAGTAGTAGCTCTTTCAGACAGTCCAGTGTCGGATTCAGAATTTGCTTTATTGTACGATGCATGCAGGACTGGTTCAGCTAACAAAAATAATTTGTTTTCTATAAGTCAGATAATGGAATCGCTTGAACGTGAACTAGGTGAAAATTGGCGAGACCAGTGCTTTATCTTTTCTCAAAATGGGATGAACTCTGGTATTAGTATTCCTCATATTGAAGAGGGTACAACTGATGAAGGAAGAATGTTTTATTTTGGGGTTGTGCCAGAGCAACGTTGTAAAGGATACGGTAAGCTATTTCATGCTATTACAATGGAGCTGTTGAAACCACTTGGTGCTAAAATTTACGTAGGAAGTACAGATACTGGTAATGCCCCAATGAGGAAGATTTTTGAGGCAAACGGTTGTACATTACGCGATATAAAAGGAATTTACCGAATAGACATGGAAAAAGTGGATGAACTCATAAAATGAGTTCATCCACTTTTTTAGTAAAACTAAGCGGAGGCTACAACGTACTTAAATTTATTGTTCTACTGCTTCCTCTTGATAAACTGGTACCCAACCCTCTGTTGTTACAAAAATACGAATAGCCACAACTTTACGATCTTCTGATAATGTGAAGTAATGTGTGATATTCTCTGGCACCGATATCAAATCGCCAGGAGAAAGATGTACTTCAAAGTAGCGTTCATCCTTCCCTTGTATGATGAAAACACCATGACCACTTACAATATAACGAACTTCATCGTCTGTATGAATGTGCTTACGTTCGAAATTTTTTAACAGCTCGTCTAAGTTGGGATTAGAATCAGTAAGAGAGATAATATCAGATGCTTGATAGCCACGACGAGTAGAAATATCGTCAATTTCCACTTGGAAAGCTTGGAGAATCTCTTGTTTTTCCTCGTCGCTTAAGTCAAATTTTTCCCGAAGATTTTCCGGTAACTTATTATTATCCCAATGTTCATATATTACTTCCTGACTTTCTAAAAATGTTGCAACCTCGTTTTGTGCTTCAATTGTTTCATTTGTTTCTTGGATTTTAATAATAGCCATTTAAGAATCTTCCTTTCTATTTTAAGTTTATTTGATGCAATGCTAATTGATATTGAAATAAAAACTCACAAGCCTCTAGCAGTTTTTTAGCTTCAAATCCATCTTTTCCCCAAACAGTTATACCATGGTTACGAATAAGGATAGCTCCCTTATCTGCTGAAATATACGATGCAAACTCCTCTGCAAGTTTTGGAATATGCGCGTGGTTAGGGATAATTGGGATGGAAAGGATAGCATCCTCCTCCCACATTCCGAAAGCTTTAATGAGTTCAATACCTTGAAAACTTACTAAGCCTTGATCTCCATATAATTCCGAAATAACGTTATTATGCACTGTATGGACGTGTAGACTACAACCTGCATTTGTTTTCTTATATATTGCACAGTGTAGTAATGTTTCGGCTGAAGGAGTTAAATGAGTGCTTTCCACTGCTTTTCCATCAACATCAACAAGTAAAAAGTCCTCTGATGTTCTCTTTTTTTTGTCTTTTCCACTTGCAGTTACTAAGAACTCTATTGGATCGTACTGTACTTTAATAGCAAGGTTTCCGCTAGTTCCCATAAACCAATCTCTGGTGGCTAATTCATCTTTTATGTCGGCAAGTTCTTCCCATTTATATTGTAATGTCATATTTCCACACCTAACTTCGGCTCAATAATCTCTATTACATCGTGGAAGTTTTCAAAAGGCTCATAGGGAATATTTAATTCTTCGCATTTTTCGATTAAGAAATCTCTTGCGATAATGATATCTCCCAATTTTGCGGCTTCTAAATCAGTGATAGAATCGCCAATTACAACACTCACTGCATCTTGGTGAAGAAGGGTACGAATAATAGATGGTTTACAGCAACCACAGCCTTGGCTCGTACATTGTTCATCACAGCTATATGGAAACTCAATGTGAATAGTTTCTTTCGAAAAATCCGATTCGTTGCAGTAAACACCTGCAAATGGTCCAAATGGTTCTAGTAGATTATGAACGAAAAAGTCTATCCCGCCACTTACGATGTAAAGTGGTATGTCATGCTTTTTTGTAAAGGATACAAATTCACTAAACCCATCACGGATGATTGCCTGCTGGCGCACAAAAGAAATAATTTCATCTTTTGACTCAATAGGTAGGAGAGAGAACATTTTTGCTACGCCATCCCTAATGGAAATTCGTTGACCTAAAATATCATCTTTAATCGGTATCCATTCTGGTGGTGCAAATTTTTTCATGATAGCCATAATGTTATCTTGATTGGTAATAGTTCCATCAAAGTCACAAAAAATTACAAGTTTACTCATATTACTTATCACCCCATAATTCAAGTGCCGTTTTTAGTTCACTATGTTGTTTCGCTGCCTGCTCTAATGGAATATCTTCCAATACAGCCGCTACGGCCTGCCTAAAAGCTAGCCCCCCTCCGATTGCACCGGCGGGATGTCCATGTACACCGCCCCCTGCATTAATAATGCTATCTATTCCATAGTCATTCATTAATAGTGGTACGAGACCAGGATGAATGCCGGCAGATGGTACTGGAAAGCTTTGTTTAACGTTACTGTTTTTTGTTAGTTCTTCGCCTAGAGAAAGAGCTATAGACTTTTCAAGTGCAACACTACCATAAGGAGAAGGGAATAACGAGAAGTCTGCCCCCGCATATCGAGTGAGTTTTCCAAGAACTAATGGCGTTGAAACTCCATAAAATGCGGAAGAAGTAAATGCTCCACTATAAGCGGGATGAGCCATGAGTGGCAATTGAATTTCATCGTCTTCTGCTAGCTCCTGAAGAACATCTAATCCGTAAGCATGAACATTAAATAAAAGTGCATCTGCTCCAAGTTCTCGCGCTTTTTTAGCCTTGTCCTTTAATTTGAAAGTACGTCCAGATAAATTTACTGCATATAGCGTACGGTGTCCGGTTTCTTCATACACCTGATTTAGCACTTCTCGACCAGCAGATATACGCTTTTCAAAAGTAGTTAGAGGATTTTCAAATAGTATCTCATCGTCTTTTACAAGATCAACTCCACCAAGCGCTTGTTGTCTAAGCTGTTCGGCTAAAAATTCGATATCTCTCCCAATGACCCCTTTGAATATACTCATGACAAGCGGACGTTCAAAAACACCTAATCTTTCTCGAATGCCTTGAATGCCGAAGCGAGGTCCTGGGAAACTGGACAATAGACTTGAATCGAATTCTAAATCTAATAGTTTTATTTCACCATCTAAGGATAGTTTGCCGAAGACTGTAGTTAAAATTGCAGGTATATCAGCCGAAAAGTTTGCTGCAGGGTAGAATATTTTAATTTCACCTTTCACCTTTTCAGGATTAATTGGGTGAAGTATATCCTTAAATTCCGTAACGGATAGTACAGTTCCTTTATGTTTTTTTAGCTGCTCCTGTTCTAACAAGGCTAAAGTGGTCCAAGAACCAATAGTCAAACCAAGTGCAATATCTTTCGCCTTTCTTTCAAACGATCCAGCTTTTCCATATAGTTGATAGTGTGCAGTAACTCCGCTCATTTATTTCACTCCTGACTTATAAATGCACAAGCGCCTATGCAAGCCCTGACTAGCGCTGGACAGATGACATTAAAAAAACCTCTTCAAATAAGAAGAGGTTAATAGTCTAACAACTTCTTATTTCTCAGCTTGTTAGCTGCAAGAATTAGCACCGTGTTCAAAATTGAATCGGTTGCCGGGTATCATAGGGCTTGTCCCTCCACCTGCTCTAAATAAGAAAAAATATTCGGTTAAAGTATTTAATAAATAATATTGATTATTCCATGGTATAAAAATTCTGTCAATAAGAAAATTTAAATTTATTTTTATTCAAAAAAACAGTTGACATAACTTTTTCTAATATGCTAGGATTCTAATCAATCGTAAATAGTTGTAACGTACTCTTATCAAGAGCAGGCGGAGGGATAATGGCCCTATGAAGCCCAGCAACCGACCGTAATACCGTTGTGAGACGGGGCGCTTTATGCGCCGGAATGTAAAATTCCGTAAGGCACGGTGCTAATTCCATCAGAAAGTTTACTTTCTGAGAGATAAGAGGTTCAGAATCTCTTATTCTAAACCTCTTTCTTTTGAAAGAGGTTTTTTATTTTTGTAAATGAAAGGGAGAAAGTAATGGCGGTAGTAACTACAAAACAATACGAATCATTAACGGAAGAAACGGCAATTTCACTGGCAAAGGAATTATCCTTGTTCTCAAACGAAGCTCCATTAGTTTGCAAAGAGATTGGCGATGGAAACTTAAACTATGTATTCCATATAACGGATCAAGTGAGTAAACGAGGAATTATTATTAAACAGGCACTACCCTATGCAAAGGTCGTTGGAGAAAGTTGGCCACTTACGCTGAAAAGGGCAAAGATTGAAGCAACTGCCTTACAAAAACATGGAGAATATGCAGTTGGTCTTGTTCCCAAAGTCTATGCAGCAGATGAAGATTTAGCTATAACGGTAATGGAAGATTTGTCACATCTTCAAATAGTACGGGAGGGTTTGATAAAAGGTGAATCATATCCTAAATTATCAACCGATATTGGAGAATATCTAGCATTAACACTTTTTAATACTTCTGATTTTGCACTTCACCCCTTTGAAAAAAAGGCGCTTGTTGTAGAGTTTTCTAATCCAGAATTGTGTAAGATCACAGAAGACTTAATCTTTACGGATCCTTTTTTTGATCATGAAACAAATGATTTTGAACCTGCATTACAAGCAGAGGTCGAGGCTATCTGGAATAACCATTTATTAAAGCTCGAAGTGGCAAAACTAAAACGAAGCTTTTTGACAGAGGCAGAGGCTTTACTGCATGGAGATCTTCATACGGGAAGTATATTTGCAAGTGAAGAAGAAACAAAAGTAATCGATCCAGAGTTTGCTTTTTATGGTCCTATTGGATTTGATATAGGCTTGTTTTTGGGAAATTTAATCGTTCAATCCATTACAAGAGAAGGCGAACAACGTGAGGTTATTAACGATCATATACAAAACACATGGCTTATTTTCTCGACCAAATTTTCAGATTTTTTGAAACAGAGTGAATTCGATTCCTTTAAGGATATAGAAGGCTATGATGCATTTGTATTGGAAAAAATATTTCATGATTCATTAGGTTTTGCAGGGTGTGAACTTATTCGTAGAACAATTGGATTGGCACATGTCAAAGACTTAGATAGCATTGTAAACCAAGAGCAACGAATTTTACTAAAAAAACAAACGCTTAATGCCGGAGAATTACTAATAGTTAGACGTAATCAAATAGACTCAATCGATGCGGTAATTGAGTTATTAGGAGAAATTCAACAATGACTATACCATTATCGATTAAATGGGAAGATAAGCAGTTAGTACTCTTAGATCAGCAGAAGCTTCCACATGAAATTGTCTATTTAAAAATAGAAACACTTAAAGACGTTTATGATGCAATTATTACTCTGAAAGTCCGGGGTGCTCCTGCTATTGGAATTACGGCGGCATATGGATTAGCTCTGGAGGCACAAAATTATAAAACAAATTCGATGAAAGATTTTCTAGAAACATTAAAAAAAGATGCAACTTACTTGGGCGAATCTCGACCAACTGCTGTCAACTTAGTTTGGGCCCTTGAGCGATTGTTGAAAGTAGTAAATCAAGTTGATAATGTTACGAGTGCAAAGCAGCTACTAGTGGAAGAAGCAAGGAAAATACATAAGGAAGACGAAGAGTCCTGTCGGAATATTGGTGAATTTGCCCTTACTTTACTGGAAGATAAAACGAAGGTAATGACTATTTGCAATGCAGGTTCGATTGCCACTGCAAAGTATGGTACTGCTTTATCTCCGTTCCATCTAGGGAAGGAACACGGCAAAAAGTTTGAGGTATTCGCATGTGAAACTAGACCTGTCTTTCAAGGTGGCAGGTTGACGGTGTGGGAGCTGCAGCAATCAGGTGTCGATGTGACACTAATTACCGATAGTATGGCTGCACACACAATCGGGGCAAAAGGAATCGAGGCAATTATAGTCGGAGCGGACCGGATAGCAAAAAATGGTGATACCGCAAATAAGATAGGAACTCTGAACTTGGCTATTCTAGCTTCCGTAAATTCAATTCCATTTTATGTGGCTGCACCATCCTCTACATTCGATTTGTCTATAAACGATGGTGCGGAAATTCCAATTGAGGAGAGGAAAGCAGAGGAAATTACACATATTAATGGCAAGGCTATTGCACCAATGGACACGAAGGTGTTTAATCCAGCTTTTGATGTGACACCATCTAAATATATCACTGCCATTATTACAGAAAAAGGAATTATTTATCCCGACTACATTGAAAATATATCTACGAAACTAGTCAATTAAGTTGAAAAAGGAGAAGGATTATGAGAACAAATAAGTATTGGTTACTATTCACGATCTTAATAATAGGGGTTTTATTAGCTGCTTGTCAGCCAAAAGGTGATGGGGAAGCAGCGTCATCTAACTCAAGTAAAGATGCAGAGACTTCGGAAAATGCACTAGCAGGAAAGAAAATTGCATTAGTAATGCAACAAAATTTAGGCACATTTTCAGCTCAATATATTGAAGGTGTGAAAGAACAAGTAGAGAAATTTGGTGGAAACGTAACAGTATTCACCTCTGATGGTGATTTGGCTAAAATGGCTTCCAATTTGGATGCAGCGGTGAATCAAGGAGTTGACGGTATTTTAATAGATCACGGTACAAAGGAAGCATTAAACCAAGGAGTGGAGAATGCAGTCTCAAAAGGAATTCCAGTTGTCGCATTTGATGCGGGAGTAGAAGTTGAAGGAGTAACTTCTTTAGAGCAAGGCGATGAAAAAATGGCGCAAATGACGCTAGAGAAACTAGCGGAAGATTCAAATGGTGAAGCGAATATCGTAAAAATATGGGTTGCAGGTTTTGCACCAATGGAAAGACGCCAAGTAGCTTATGAAAACTTTCTTGGTGAGAATACAGGGATTAAAGAAATCGCAACATTCGGTGCAGCAACACAAAATACAGCTTTAGATACTCAATCACAAATGGAAGCAGTATTAAAAAAATATCCAAATGAAGGTGAAATTACAGCTGTTTGGGCTGCTTGGGATGAGTTTGCAAAAGGTGCAGTACGCGCAATAGAACAAGCAGGACGTACAGATATTAAAGTATATAGCATTGATATGAGTGATGAAGATTTACAGATGATTCAAAAAGACAATAGTCCATGGGTTGCATCGGCAGCAGTAGATCCTAAGGATATTGGTCGTATTCAAGTACGTTATTTATACCAAAAAATTAACGGAGGTAATGTAGAGGAAAAAGTCGTATTAGAACCAGTTTTTGTAGAGGCATCTAAATTACCGGAGAAAACAATAACTACCAGTGAACTGAGTGACTATATTGACGGCTGGGGAGCAAGCGAACAAGGTTACACAGATGAATTAAAAGCATTAGAAGACAACAGATAACTTATAAGATTTAAGCTGTCCTGTTTAATGGGACAGCTTTTTCTTAGAAAGGAGAAATCCATGCCAAATCCTTTTCTTTCCATGAAAGCTATAGATAAAACATTTGGAAAAGTTCATGCCTTGCAAAAAGCTGAATTTCATCTTCATAAAGGAGAAGTGCATGCTTTACTTGGTGTAAATGGTGCTGGAAAAAGTACGCTTATGAAAATACTTTCAGGTGTATATGAGCAAGACATGGGAGAGATTTTGTTAGAAGGAGAAAAACTACGTATACGCACTCCAAAAGTAGCGAAGGACCATGGTATTTATTGTGTATATCAAGAGGTCGATACTGCAATCGTTTCAGAACTTTCGGTTGCGGAAAATATATTACTAGATTCGATTGTTGCTGGAACTAGTATGTTTATCTCCAAAAAGAAACTAAATAGCGAAGCACGTGATGCCTTGAAGCAATTACAGGCGGAGGACATTCCAGTAGAAAAACCAGCGTTTATGCTTACTTTAGCAGAAAAACAGTTAGTGTTAATAGCGCGTGCGATTATTAGTTCTGCCAAGATTATTATCTTCGATGAACCAACGGCACCCCTATCAATTCACGAATCTACTAAGTTATTTTCAGTTATTAAAAGGTTAAAAGAAAGTGGAGTAGGATGTATATTCATATCTCATCGACTACCAGAGGTATTTGAAATCTGTGATCGGATAACGGTTATGGCAGAAGGTAAGTTTGTCGGGACATATAGCACTTCTCAAACTAAACAGGAAGAGATTATTGAAGCTATGCTTGGAACTTCTTATAGTAAAGATTTCCCTGTTCGCAAACATACATTAGGAAATACACTACTTCGTGTGAAGAAAATATCAGACGGAGTAAAGCTGAGGGATATTTCTTTTGACGTGTTCGAAGGAGAAATTGTTGGTATTGTCGGGCTTGTAGGGGCCGGAAAAACAGAGTTAGCTAAAACGTTATTTGGATATTCACCACATACAGAAGGAACTATTGAAGTCTTAGGAAACACCTTAAAAATAAAGCATCCAAAAGATGCGATCAAAGCAGGCATGGCTCTTATTCCCGAAGAAAGAAGAAAAGAAGGTCTATTTGTTCATGAAGCATTACAAACGAACGCATCATTTCCTAATTTACAAAATTTTTCTCGTTTTTTATTTATGAATAAACGGAAAGAAAAGTCCTTTGCGAAAGAGATCGTGGAGCGATTACAAATTAAGACAAGCAATACAGAGACACCGCTTGTTTATTTGAGTGGAGGAAATCAGCAAAAAGTTGCTATAGGCAAATGGACTTCCCTAGATTCGGCTATTTATTTATTCGACGAGCCAACAAAGGGTGTAGATATTGGGGCAAAAACAGATATTTATAGGTTAGTGCGTGAATTTGCCCAAAAAAGAAAGAGCTGTCTTTACTTTTCAAGTGAAATTCATGAAGTTCTAGGAATTTCTGATCGCATTTTAGTTATGTATGATGGTCAAATCGTGAAGGAACTGTCACGGGAAGAAGCGACCCAGGAAAGGATTTTGCTATATGCAAGCGGAGGTAAGGAAGAATAAGTTGCAAGAAACAGGAGTTAATTTTCTATTTAAGTTTGGTGCTATTGCCTTGCTTATATGTATTATTATTTATTTTAGTTCAATAAGCGATGCTTTTTTTACATATGCAAATTTTACGGACATTCTGCGTTCAATTTCAATCGTAACCCTTTTGGCATTAGGAGTAACTTTCACACTTGTAGTAGGAGGTTTTGACCTAAGTGTTGGTTCCACTATGTCGCTATCAACAGTCGTGACCGCATCATTAATGGTTTGGTATGAGATGCCTTTATGGCTTGTATTAATTGTACCTATTCTTGTAGGGGTATTAGTTGGATTAGTTAATAGTTTTCTAATTGTAATTTTAGGTATTCCTGATTTACTAGCAACATTAAGTACAATGTATATTGTCGCTGGCTTTCATCGGACCTATACAGAGGGATACTCCATTTACAATAATATGCCACTTACCTCTGGTGGAACTGCCCCGGGACAATTTTCAGAAGCATTTCTCTGGATCGGCCAAGGTAGATTGTTTGGTTTACCTGTACCTGTTTGGATAATGTTAATACTCGTGATAGTAGCTTATATTGTTCTGAATCATACACGCTGGGGACGTATATTATATATGACTGGTGGAAACGAGGAAGCTGCAACATTGTCAGGTGTGAACACTCGTAAAGTGAAATTCATCGCGTACATCATTTCCGGTATTTTTGCGTCATTGGCAGGAGTATTATTCACTGCAAGGGTCGGTTCAGGTCAAATTGATGCCGGCACTCCACTTTTAATGGAGGCGGTTGCTGCAGTCTTTGTTGGCTATTCCGTACTTGGAATTGGGAAACCTAATGCACTGGGAACTTTTTTTGGAGCCGCAGTAATTGGAATCTTACTTAACGGACTAACCATATTAAACTTACCTTATTATGCTTTTGATATTATTAAAGGAACAGTATTAGTTTCGGCGCTAGCAGTAACTTACATTTATGCGAAAAAACGTTTTTCTAGAAGTTAAGGAAAAGAACTTCGCAAATAATTATAGTTTTTTCGAAAAATATGAAAAATAATATGGCAACAACGTTGAAATTTGGGCTAATCTACTTCATTATGAAGTATAGAGAATCTTTTAGTAGTTATGCTAAGAGGTAATACATTAGATGAAGGAAGTAGTTTATGTCTGAAGAAAATATTACACGTTTACATGTAAATGACAAAGAAATTATTCTCATCGGAACGGCACATGTATCTAGACAGAGTGCAGAACAGGTCAAGGAAGTAATTGATAGAGAACAACCCGATTCTGTTTGTATTGAATTGGATGAGCAAAGATACCAATCCATTATAGATAATAATAAGTGGAAGCAGACGGATATCTTTAAAGTCATTAAGGATAAGAAAGCTACTCTACTATTAATGAACTTGGCCATTTCATCTTTCCAAAATCGGATGGCTAAACAGTTTGATATTAAACCAGGTCAAGAAATGATACAAGGTATTGCAAGTGCTAACGAGAACGGCGCTGAGATTGTATTAGCTGACCGTAATATCCAAACTACTTTTTCACGTATATGGCATAATCTTGGATGGATAGGTAAATCACAATTACTTACTTCCGTTTTATTTAGTATCTTCAGTAAGGATACTATTACGGAAGAAGAAATGGAGAATATGAAGTCCAAGGATACTTTAAATGCCGTTCTAGCCGAGTTTACAGAATCCTTTCCAAAGCTAAAAACACCATTAATAGATGAGCGCGATCAATATTTAGCTCAAAAGATCAAAGAAGCACCTGGGAAAAAAATTGTAGCCGTTTTAGGCGCTGCGCATGTACCTGGTATTACCAAGGAAATTCATGAGGAGCAGGATTTAGTTAAACTATCAGCTTTACCACCAAAGTCAATTATTCCAAAAATAATAGGTTGGGCTATTCCAATTCTGATTGTGGCATTAATCGTGATTACATTCATTGCGAATCCCTCTGCAGGTTTCGATCAAGCACTGAGCTGGGTTCTTTGGACTGGATCTATGGCTGCAGTTGGAGCGGCAGTAGCATTAGGACATCCACTGGCTATTTTAGCAGCATTTATCACGGCACCAGTTACGGCGCTACATCCCATTTTGGCATCTGGTTGGTTTTCTGGACTTGCTCAAGCGTATACCAAGCGTCCCACGATAGCCGATTTTGAAAGTTTATCAGAAGATGTTTTTACGATTAAAGGGTTTTGGAGAAACAAAGTAACTAGAGTTTTACTTGTAGTTGTATTAACTAACTTATTTGGATCGCTTGGAACCTTTATTGGTGGAGCAGATGTCATAAGAGTATTTTTCCAAAATCTATAGGTAGCTTATCCCTTGTGAAGCAAATTGCTGAACAGGGGATATTTCACTTTATAGCTCTAAAAAGGGGAGAAAGAATTTGGAGTGTAATAATTGCCAAGTAAATGATTTGAAATTCGAGTTCAAAGTAGATGGAGATTTCAATCTCTCTCTGCTAGACAGTGTCTTAAAGCATTTAAAACGTCGGAACATATTAGTAGATACAAAAGAGAATAAATTTATTGTTAATGAGTCTGATGTTAGAGATTTTATAGACTTCTGCGAAGATCATATGGATACTTCGCAAATCCTATTCAGAATATCTAAACAAACATGGGAGCCTATTACAAAAATAGAGGAAGTATTAAATGTTCAGTGGATTGATGAAGTCATCAAAAAACAATTAATGATTTGTCATTATCAACCCATTGTAAACGTAGAGGAACAAGTATTTGCTTATGAACTTTTAGCTAGATTTCCAAAAGAAGACGGTTCCATGATATACCCAAATGAAATCTTTTCTGCTGCTAAGGCAAGGGGAAGGCTTTACGCCTTGGATAGAGCATGTCGAATGACTGCGGTAAAACATGCAGCAGTCATTAAAGAAAAGAAAGCATTTATCAATTTCATACCTACTTCTATTTATTCACCTGAGTTTTGTTTGAAATCTACTACTGCCTTAGCGGAGAAACTAGGTATAAATCCTGTCCAATTGGTGTTTGAAGTGGTAGAGACGGAAAAAGTAGAAGATATTGAGCACTTAAAAAGAATCCTTACATTTTATAAAGAAAAAGGGTTTGAATATGCACTCGATGATGTAGGTGAAGGTTATAGCACAATGGAGATGTTAACAGATATAAAACCGAACTATATGAAGCTTGATATGAAGTATGTTCAAGGTGTTTCAAATGATGTGACGAAACAAGCTATTGCACAAAAGTTTTTAGAAAAGGCAGTAGAAGTAGGATCTACTCCTTTAGCAGAAGGAATAGAGGAGCAAGAAGACTTTGAATGGTTGAAAAAAACTGGATATAAGTTATTTCAAGGGTATTATTTTGGAAAACCAGCAGCTAATCTCCTTTCGTAAAATATATAATCAGTAAAAAAGAGGCTAGGACATAACTAGCTTCAAATAAAGAATAAAGAGAAATTGGCGACTCCTGGGGGAAGAGCGCGAGCTGAAAGCCCCGCAGGAAAGACACTGGTCGAACTTTGTTGGGCCAATGTCTTTGCGACGAGTAACCGCAGGTGCATATGTTTTCGAAGCGACGAGGAGATTGTAGCCGTGCCCCCGAAAACGCCCGCCGTAACGGAAAACAACTGCAGGTAAATCTCCATAGAAAACCCCGAAAACTTTACTAGGCGTAAAATTTTCGGGGCTTTTTATTTTTGAGGAGAGTTTTGTCCCAACCTCTTTTATTATGCTTTCTTTTTGGTATCTGTTTCTTTGTCCTCAAATTTAAACTCTTCAGTTACATCATCAACAATATCTTTTGTTGAATTTTTGAATTCTCTTAAAGTTTGTCCTGCTGCTCTTCCTAATTGAGGTAACTTAGATGGGCCAAAGATGATTAAAGCAATTATTAAAATGATGATTAATCCTGGTACTCCAATGTTAGGCATGGAAGTTCCTCCTCTAATTTAGTAGATAAATTTTCAGTGGCTAGTGTGCGTATAAACTACTGTTCTAAAATTTGATCCTCAAGTGCTCGTTTCGCCAATTGTTTCTTATAAGACCAGCTGGAAACAAGAATACTAATTTCAAACAGCAATAACAAAGGAACAATTATTATGAAATCAGAGATAAAGTCGGGTGGAGTTATGGAAACACCCACTACTATTAGTACAAAGTAAGCTATTTTTCTCATTTTTCTTAAACGTTCTGGATTTATTATACCCAATTTCGTTAGAAAAAGTATAATTACAGGAAGTTCAAACACGATTCCTACTGGAATAACGAGGTTAAACATAAAAGTAAAATACTGTTTCATCCCATATGTCTCTAAAGCACCGATAGAATCGTTAATATTAGACATAAAATTCAGCATTAATGGAAATAAGATGTAATAACTGAAACTGATTCCTAATAGAAATAAGAAAAATGAAACGGGAATATAATAGCCTGTACCTTTTGCTTCGCTCTCGTTAAGACCCGGTCTTACGAATAACCAGATTTGATGAAGAGCAATGGGTAAAGTTATTAATATGGCTAGTATTAACGCACATTTAACATAAATCATTAAACCATCTGTATAGCCGAAAACGTTCCATTCAACGTTCATGGCAGTAGGTTGCTGTTTTAAGAAAGTGAGTGTTTTGGGAGCTAACCAAAATCCTAGGGCTAGGGAGAGTATGAAAGTTGTCACAACAACTATAAGTCTTTTTCTTAGTTCCGTTAAATGCTCAACAAGCGTCAGTTGTTGTTCTTGATCCATTTTTTAGCACCTCATTTTCTCAAAAAAGTGAAGCTTTTTTATATATTCTACAGTAGATAATACTCCGTATTTGTTCATCTATATCAACTAATCATTATACTCTTTCCTCTGCATTTGTAAATAAAAGAGTGCTTAATGTCACGAATATAACAAGTATTAAATTTCATGAATTCCAAAAGTAGATAAATTTAAGATTTTTTAAAACCTTCGTAAATTTTGTGTCCCAAGGTACTTGTTTTCTGACAAAGCAAGTATATAATTCTAGCATATCCTCTATTAAATTTGATTGGGCTGACAAGACTTGAGACCGTACAATGAAAAGATTAGTATTTACCATGGAATGGCATCTACTATAGCGCTTAACTTTTCCAATAACTTTTTTCCTATCTTTGCGATAACCATATTAGGAGCAACCAATTATCAAGTAGGCTTAATAAGCTCTTTGCCTCCGTTGGTAGCCCTGTTAATGACTATCCCAGCAGCGATCCTGCTTAATCGTGCAAGCACCCAAAAGAAACTAGTGGCGATGTCTGTTTTACTAGCGCGATTAATGTTCTTGCTCATTGTCGTCGTTGTATATTTACCTTCTAATTCGTTTCAGTCATGGGCTTTCCTAGGGATTATTGCTTTTATCAGTGTCCCGAACACGATCGCCAATGTAGGTTGGCAAACCTTGATAAGTGGAATGATTGATGAATCGAGAAGAGGACAATTTTTTAGTGATCGTAATCGCCTACTAACGTTAGTTGGACTTATATCGACATTACTTATCGGGATATTAATGAGAGATGCGACCGAAAGTATTATTGCTTATCAAATTCTGTTTGCACTAGCGTTTTGCTTCGGATTAGTAGAAGTATTTTTTCTATTAAAACAGGAAGAGGACGTTGTAGAAACATCAGATGAGCAAATAAAAAAGAAATCGATGGACTGGATCATTTTCAAATATCCAAGCTATGTTTGGTTTTTAGTAGCTGCTCTTTTGTTTAATTTTGGTTGGCAAATGGCCTGGGGCTTGTTTAATATTTATAATGTCCGAATAGCAGGGGCAACCATCTTCTGGATTAGTATGTTCTCTGTTGGAAGTATGCTAATGCAGTTTCTCACGTTTCCACTTTGGAAGAAATGGGCCGATAAGTATTCTAATATGCAAGTGTTTATATGGGCGGCAATTGGAATGTCCACCACTCCGTTTTTAACAGTACTTTCTACAAACCTATACTATTTAACCCTCATGCAAACAACTTCAGGGTTTTTCTTATCAGGCACAGTTCTGCTGTTATTTAATTTGTTGTTGGAGCAATCACCTGAAAAATACCGTACATACTGTATAACATCGTATAATGTGCTGCTTGCCTTTGTGGCGTTTGTTGCACCTCAGATTGGGATCTGGTTGCTAGATCTTATCGGCATGGATTTCTCCATGTACATTAGTTCTGGATTACGATTATTAGGAGCAGGTGCTTTTTTATATGTTTTTTTATTGAATAAAAAAAGTAGAAAAGAAAAACATATGTAGCATATGTTTTTCTTTTTTTGCTTGTATTTTTATGAAAGAAATTTAATATTTTCATATAATAACAGTTTAATGAAAGAAATTTATGAAAACTTTATTTTGTAAGGTTGAATTGAATTTTTATATAGAAAAACTCTATTTAGACTATAAAATTAAGTTCCTAATATATTAATATTTTTTCCTGTCTATATTTAATATGTTTTGGTGAAAGTTTTCATATCATATTTAATAAGAGAAAAGTTTGTATAACTTACGTTATCGATGTAAATGATTGGAGTGGAGGTGCTATTTATCAAAACTTTAGCTGCTTTTTTAATCGTTACGATTTCTATTTTGTTTTATTTTAATCTACAAATAGAAGAACCTATTACATTTAATAAAGAGTTCCACGGGAAACAAATTTCGACATTTTATATGGGTTATAAGGAAGAGAAAATAGAGATAGGGATGATTGGAGACGTATTATTACATTTACCACTCTATAACTATACCAGTTATCTCCCTTCTTTTTCTCCTGTACAAGAAGAATTGCAATCCATCGATTTGTTAATAGCAAACCAGGAGTCCATTCCTGCAGGTGAAGTTTTTAAGGTATCTGGATATCCTAACTTTTCGAGTCCTCCACATATTATTAGGAATTTAAAAGAAATAGGAGTAGACGTCCTTTCGATAGCGAATAATCATACACTCGATCAAGGAGAAAAGGGTCTTTTAGAAGCAATTCAGCAGATGGAGAAGGTAGAGATGCCGTATATTGGTGCGTATAAATCTGTGGAAGATCTACAGTTAGATCGAATATTCCAAGTAGAGAATGTATCGCTTGGACTCCTAGGTTATACATATGGAACAAATAGTCATGAAACACCGGTAGGTAAGGATTATTTAGTAAATCGGATAAACGAGGATCGAATTGTAAAGGAAATCAAGGAGTTAAAAACAAAAGTAGATTTTGTTGTGGTCAGCATCCACTGGGGTACGGAGTATAACCTGGAGGCAAATGATAACCAGAAACAACTTGCTCGTTCAATGGCAGAGGCTGGAGCAGATATTGTATTTGGTCATCATCCTCATGTTATCCAACCATATGAACTAATTTTGTCCGAAAATGGCCATCCGACACATGTTTTTTATTCGTTAGGTAATTTTTTATCGGGCCAAAAAGACGAGTATACTAATATTGGCGGAATTGCTAAAATAGAGGTTTTGAAGAAAAACGTTAATGGTAAACAAGTAGTGACTCTAGAGAATCCTAGTTTTTTGTCTACAGCAGTTGTGAAAGGTGAGCCGTATACGGTTAACTTTTTAACAAATGTGGAAAGTGAAATGGGTAAAACGGATGCGTGGGTTCAACAGCATGTGTTTGGAGTAAAGTAAGTTAGGGGGTATCCTATGCAGGAACAAGATCATGATAGGTTGTTACGTATTAAGACAACAGGTGTAAGAGAGTGGCATCATCAATCATCTCACTATAATCGATATGAAGCGACCCCATATTCTGCTTTGGAAATACTTTTTGACGAATACGAATGGAAGTCATCTGATCGTTTTGTAGATTTTGGTTGTGGGAAGGGTAGATTTCCTTTTTATGTTTTTCATCACTTGCATGCATCAGCGATAGGAGTAGAAATGAATGCTCAGCTCTATCAAGAGGCTATGGAGAACTTAACTAGGTATATGGAGCGTGCCAAAAGTTCAAGGGCTACGATTCAGTTTGAACATATATTTGCAGAGGGATACGACATAGAAAAAGAGGACAATCGATTTTATTTTTTTAATCCGTTTTCATTACAAATTTTTCAAAAGGTAATCGATAATATCCTTCGATCCGTTGAAGATCATCCTCGTTCAGTGGATGTTATTCTCTATTATCCGACCTCCGAATACAGTCACTTTCTTGAAATCCAAACAGTGTTTGAATTATGGAAGGAAATTCGCCTTCCGGAATTATATGAAGAAAATAATAATGAACGGTTTTTAGTTTTTCGATTAAAATAAGAAAAGCACTCCCGCCAATAACAGGGGAATGCTTTTGTTTTCCTACAAATTTTTTAGAAGCTCTTTATATTTCTCGAACCACTCTTTCCATTCAACTTCACGTTTAATCGAATTCCCTTCTAACAATGCTTCTATAACATCTAAACAAACATGCCAGCCTGCTAAGTCTCTTGGAGTATGGTCTGTAATTTTAGAAATAGTTTCTAGAAATACTAACTGGCAACCATCTGAAGAAGGGGACAATTCAAATCTAGCAATATCCGCGTCCCATTCAAATGCTAAAGTTTTTAACGGTTCGTAATCTAGAATTTCCATATCAATAAATGTTCCATCCTGCATGTCGAACTTAATAAGTCCACCTTTTCGTAAATCTACAATCTCTAGCTCATCAAACCATTGTTTAAGCTTTGTATTATCTGTTAACATGGCCCATACTACTTCTACAGAGTGCTGGAATTGTCTTTCGTATCGTGCGATATAGTTACCGTTTTCTTTTTGAATTGTAGCAATCATAAACTATTCCTCCTTAAGTTATAGGCAATGCATAGAGGCTTCTGCCTCATCCCAATAGACTGGATATCCTTTTCCTTTAGCGCAAAAAATAGAGGTAGACGTATACTCAGGGTCTGCTTCTTTATCATAACCAATTGTCTCAATTATTTCCTCTGCATTATGACAGTGATCGTACCCACCAAAGACTAAGCTTAGTGATCCTTTGCCATGCGTGAACGATGCAAAAATAGTGCTGTAATTCATAAATGTTGCCACGGGCACTTTTCCTTTTACGAGAACGTTATCTCCGACATTTTCTGGAGCTTCGAATGTTCCGGCAGCTTGCTGAATATCGGATAAGACTCGACCTATTAAGTCCATATGTACTTTAATCGTAAAATCATAAAAGGGCTCCAACAGAATATTTTCTGCTTTTTCTAATCCTTGACGAAGTGCGCGATAGGTTGCTTCTCGAAAGTCGCCACCGTGTGTATGTTCATTATGTCCGCGACCTGTGAGTAAAGTGATTTTCACATCAGTTAAATAGGAACCTGTTAGTAAACCGTGATGGTCTCTTTCGAAAAGGTGATTTCGAACTAGGTTTTGGTTACCAATGGACAAATCATTCGCATGACATACATTTGAGAATGTAATTCCACTATTTCTTGTTGCAGGTTCGATTAATAAATGCACTTCTGCGTAATGTCTTAAAGGTTCAAAATGTCCATATCCACGAACGGAGTTATCAATAGTTTCTCTATAAAGAATTTTAGGCTCTCCAAAGGTTACGTGAAAACCAAAACGCTCCAATACAATTTGCTCGATTACTTCTAGCTGGATAACCCCCATTACATGAACATGTATTTCTTGGAAATGTTCATCCCAAAATACACGTAAAGAGGGATCTTCTGCATCTAATAATTTAAAGCAACGCAATACTTCCTTTACATGGATAGATGCACCGAAGAGAACCTTAGATTTTAATGTAGGTATCATAGCGAACTCTATTTTCTGGGAGAGAGCACCGATTCCATCACCAATGGAGGCACTCGTTAATCCCGTCACAGCAACAAGTTCACCTGCTAAAGCCTGGTCTGCGGTTTTAAACTTATTGCCGCTATATAAGCGGATTTGCGTTATTTTTTCGGTTTGACCGTGGTAGGTTACACTATCACGGACTTTTAACTTTCCGTTGACTAATTTCAAAAAGGTAACCCGATTTCCACTTTCATCGTGCCGAATTTTATATACCTGTGCTGCAAATGCACCGTCTGTTTTATAGGAGGTTGTGGTTAATAAATCCAGTTTGTTTAGAAATTCTACTATTCCTAAATCCTTCAATGCGGATCCACTAGCACAAGCAAAAATTTTATTTTCTTTTATCATACGCTGAAGTGCTTGTGTCCATATGTCCTTATCAAATCCGCTGTCCATATATATTTCTAAAAGGGATTCATCTCGCTCGGCAATAAATTCTATTAGCTCTTCGTCGAAAGTATTCGTGATATCGCATGTATCTTCCGATAAGGTGGCACGTATTTCAGCAAGAACGCTTGCTGGATTAGTACCTTCATAATCCGTTTTATTGATAAAGAAAAAGGTTGGTACTTGGTGTTTTCGTAGTAATTGCCAAACAGTTTCTGTATGCCCTTCTATACCATCCACTGCACTGATAATAATGATGGCATAGTCCATCACTTGAATAGCCCGTTCCATTTCTGGTGAAAAGTCGACATGCCCAGGAGTATCGATAATATAATAAGTAGAATTATTGTAGGAAAAAATTCCTTGATCGGCAAAGATGGTGATTCCTCTATTTTTTTCTATCGTATGACTATCAAGAAACGAGTCTTGGTGGTCGACTCGTCCTCGTTGTCTAATTGTATTTGTATGATAAAGTAGCTGCTCCGAAAAAGTAGTTTTTCCAGCATCCACATGTGCAAGAATTCCAATGGTTTTGTGCATCTTCTCACCTCTGAACTTAATTATAGCAAATTACGGCGAAACGTCTTGTTTCAGTGCTATACTAGGAAGACTAAAACAACGTAGAAAGAGGGATAAAATATGCAATATTCGAAATCTAAAATGGAAGAGCTAGTGAAATATAGCCCGGAGTTAAACAAGCGTTTAAAAGAGGTTATGAAAGAACATGATTTAGAGAAAAGCTTTGCTTTAAAGGCTTTATATCATTCGGAAGTAAAAGACGGCGGTAAATATCAAAGAGATTATCAAGATTTATAAAAAGTAAAAGTGAACCGATGCAATATAAAATCGGTTCACTTTTATTTTAATATTCTAATAAATTACTGTAATCTATAATAAACTAAATAAATTATTATAGGAGGATGAATTGGTGAAAGAGCTTGTAAGCAGAGTTCAACAATTAATAGCAACTTCAAAAGGAACTTGGGGAATCGTTTTACAGGATTTAAACTCAGGGGAGAGGTGGGAGTACAATGAACAGGAGCTTTTTTATGCGGCAAGTGTTATTAAGGTACCTATTATGGCCTCGGTTTATAGTGCAGTGGAACGGGGAGACTTGGTCCTAACCGATTTAATCGTCCTCGATGAAAAAGATTATGTAGGAGGCTCGGGTGTACTTCAGCATTTTACTCCGGGCTCATCCCTTCCACTTCAAGACATCATTATGTTAATGATTATTCAAAGTGATAATACAGCTACAAATCTATTAATAGATCTTGTAGGGGTAGAGAATATTCAACAGACGATGAAAGAAGCTGGTATGGAGTATAGTACCTTTTATAACAAACTGATGTTGAGTAAGCCTAATCCTAAAGGTGCTAATCGTATAGCAGCAGTGGACATAGCTATGCTTCTACATAAGCTGTCTATAGGAGATTTAGTTAGTAGAACGGCTAGTGAACAAATGATAGTCGTGATGAAAAAACAACAGGTACGCGATTGTTTGCCAGAAAAATTACCGTCTCCATATACTGATTTTGATCATGGAATGACGCCATGGGAGTTAGCTAATAAGACTGGGTGGATACCGGGAACTCGTCATGATGTTGGAATTTTTTATGTAGGTGATCGGAAGTTAATGGCAACGGTTTTATCAAAGGATGAAGATGATTTAGTTTCAAAAAGAATTCTTTCTCAAATTGGGGAGGAAATATATAAATACTTACAGTAAGGAGAATGATTATGAATATAACATTAATAGGTTTAGGTGCGATAGGGAGTGTTTATGGAAATCTCTTGAGACAAGTAAATAATGTGAACTTACGAGTATTAGTAGATACGGAAAGAAAATCTCGTTACGAGGCGGAAGGTGTGTATGTAAATGGAGAAAGAGTTCCATTTGTTTTCATTACCCCTGAAGAAGTAACCGTCCCGGCAGATCTAATCATTGTTTCCGTAAAATATAATGACCTTTCACAGGCAATACAAGACATACACAATCAAGTCGGGGAAAATACAATGATCATGTCGTTATTGAACGGGATAACGAGTGAAGAAGAGATAGCTAATATTTATGGCGAAGAGAAAGTTATTTATGCGATTAGCAATGGAATTGATGCAACTAGAGAGAGCAACGGTGTTTACTGTTCGAACCCGGGTAAAATATCGTTTGGAAAGAAAAACAATGAAGTTATTTCTCAACAGCTTTTAGACATAAAAGAATGCTTTGATCGGGCGAATATTCGAAATGATATTCCATTAGATATGGAGCATGTACTATGGTATAAATTCATGATCAATGTTGGTATAAACCAAACATCCGCCGTTACCAAGGCTACATATGGTGTTTTCCAAAAGGTTTCTTCTGCCAGAGAAATCGCAACGGAGGCGATGATAGAGGTTGTACGATTAGCCGAGGCTCAAAGTATCCCACTAAAAGCAGAGGATATAGAAGTATTTTTTGATACTATTATTAGTAGTTTGAGTGAGGAAGGAAAGCCATCCATGCTCCAGGATATAGAAGCAGGAAGGCTTACTGAAGTGCCGATGTTCTCGCGAAAAGTGATAGACCTTGGACAAAAGTTAAATATAAAAACACCTGTGAATGAACTGTTGTTTCGTATAATTAAAACATTAGAAACAGTATAAAATGAGTAACTTCCCAAAAGCATATTTTGCACTAAATAGACCTCTAGTTTCTTATAATGGAGGTCTATTTTTTAAAGATGACATCCGCATTTTCTGTTATATATTCTTTAAATTGCGAACCAAGGCTCTTCCAGCTTCTCTTCCTGTAAATATACAGCCTCCTAGAAAGGTCCCCTCTAAAGAGCGATATCCATGAACTCCGCCTCCACCAAAGCCGGTTACTTCACCGGCTGCATACAGACCAGGTATGGGAAGCCCGTTCTCATTTAGTACACGACCGTCTAGATCAGTTTGCAGTCCTCCAAGTGTTTTCCTAGTCACAATATTTAATCGAACAGCAATTAAAGGACCGTTTTTAGGATTTAATAATTTATGAGGAGATGCTGCTCGTATTAATTTATCACCTATATAGTTTCTAGCTCCTCTAAGTGCAGTGACTTGAAGATCTTTTGTAAATTTATTATCCATTTCACGATCCCTAGCGACTAGTTGACTTTCAATATGCTCTAAGTTTAATAGATTGTCACCAGTAATTTTATTCATTCCATTTACAAGGTCTGCTAAATTGTCTGATACGACAAAGTCTTCCCCTTTTTCCATGAACACTTTTACTGGAGCAGTGGGTCCTGGTAAAATTCGCTTCAGTACTTGTCTAATACTTTTTTGTGTTAAATCAGGATTTTGCTCAGATCCTGATAGTGCGAACTCTTTTTCAATTATTTTCTCGGTAAGTATAAACCAAGAGTAGTCATATCCAGTTTTTTGGATAGCCTCAAGTGTTCCTAATGTATCAAAGCCTGGGAAATTAGGGGCAGAAAAGCGCTGTCCTGTAGCATCTAGCCAGATAGAGGATGGACCTGGGAGTATACGTATTCCATGAAGTGGCCAGATAGGATTCCAGTTTTTAATACCTTCTGTATAGTGCCACATACGATCCTTGTTTACTAAACGGCCTCCAGCTTTCTCTGTAATGGCAAGCATACGGCCATCAACGTGCTCTGGAACTCCAGAAATCATCCGCTTTGGTGGTTCACCAAGTCTTGAAGGCCAGTTTTCTCGTACTAAATCATGATTAGCACCTATTCCACCACTCGTAACCATCACGGCTTTAGCAACATATTGAAAGTTACCAATCACATCTCTTGGGCTTGGTTCACCACGTCCAGCAGAACTAAGGGTCAATAATGAACCACTCACACCAATAACTCGTCCATTGTCCATAAGGAGTTCATCTACTTGGTGACGTGGTTTATATTCAACATTCCCCTTTGACATGGCCGCTCGAACACGAGTCTCAAAAGGCTTCACAATACCTGGTCCGGTACCCCATACGATATGAAATCTAGGTACAGAGTTTCCATGACCATCGGCAAGATAGCCTCCTCGTTCTGCCCAGCCTACTACAGGGAAAAATCGAACCCCTTGTGCGTGAAGCCAATCTCGTTTTTCCTCGGCAGCAAAGCGAACATAAGCCTCCGCCCATTTTTTCGCCCAATAATCTTCATCATCTTCCCGATCGAAACCTGCTGTTCCTAGCCAGTCCTGCCAGGCAAGCTCATAGGAATCGTGAATTCCTAATCTTCGTTGTTCTGGGGAATCCACTAAAAATAATCCTCCAAATGACCACCAAGCTTGACCTCCAAATGATGCTTCAGGCTCTTGATCGAGCAGTAAAACTTTCTTTCCTGCGTCCGCTAGCTCTGCGGTAGCAACGAGTCCTGCTAGTCCTGCGCCTACTACAATTACGTCCCATTCCATCCATATCCCCCATTTTTCAAAAATTCCGAAACTTATTTGTATTATATTCTATTGAATAATGAATTACTATTCACTGTTTGCAAAAATGATTTGAATAGAGACACATGTTATAATAGGGGTACTATTGGAGGGAATACATTGATAAACAACAGCCGACAACCGGCATTTATTTATACATACGCATATAATCAGGACGAACGCTCTCTCTGTCATCTAGAGATGCGGTCTTTTTTTGGTATAGACTCCGAAACGAAAATATTAAAGAGTTCTATCAAAATTGATCCTAGTAGAAGCCCTTTTATGAAAGGGCGATTAGAGGTATTAGCAGAAGGAGACACAGTTGAGGAAATTATCGCTCAAGCCCCGAATTTTGGTTCCGAGGAAGAAACAAACAAAGTAATATTCTTAAAAATAAATGACCGACAAGGGACCGATAAAATCGAAAATGCAGAAAGACTTCAAATAGAAAGGGCTATTGGAAGTGACATGCAAGGGGATTTCGATTTACATCATCCGGATCAGTTATTTGCAGTAGTTCCTTTTGGAGGGCGTTGGTATTTCGGATTATATACTAAAAGCGAACCTATTTGGTTTAAGCATATAAAGAAACCACGGGAGTATTCTACAGCCCTTAGTACAAGAGTAGCCAGAGCAGTAGCTAATATTGCTGTTCCGCACCCAAAAGGTGTTCGAGCTATAGATCCTTGCTGCGGAATCGGCACTGTACTTGTAGAAGCATTATCCATGGGCATAGATATTGTGGGTAGGGATATAAACCCTCTAGTATGTCAGGGATCCAGAGAAAATATTGCCTACTTTGGCTTAACTGGAGATGTTCGAAAGAGTGCCATTGAAGATATCGATGAGATGTATGATGTAGCGATAATAGACTTACCTTATAATCTGTATACACATGCATCCTGGGATGAACAATTTACTATTCTGAAGCATGCTCGTAGAATAGCGAAAAAAGTAGTGATTGTTACGATAGAATCCATGGATGACCGACTAGAAACGGTAGGTCTCCATATTAAAGACCGGTGCATAACGAAAAAACAGCAATTTACACGCGAAATACTAGTTTGTGAGTAGGGTAACGGGAAAAGGAGATGGAAGGATGAAGGATTTATCCATAGTGGCATTATTAGATGTTGTTGGAGAACTATTTTCTGATGAAGTGTCTATCGCTGTCTCCGATACGGAAAAGTATATATATTATCGACCAAGTAAGCGAATTGACTTAAAAATTACTCCTGGAGATCTACTGAAAGAGGAGACTTTAGCTTATAAAGCACTGCAAAGTAGACAAAAGGTATCTGAATTTATCAATCGAGAGGTTTTTGGCGTCCCATATCATGGGATGGCGGTGCCTTTTATGCATCATGGTGAAATAGAAGGCTGTGTGCTAGCAATCTATCCAGCATTTACAGACGGCAAATCTGTCATAACGATAAAGACACAGGACGGTTGGATTCCAATTCCTTTTTCTGACGTGATTTATCTGGAGGCAAAAGATCGCAAAACCCATATTGTTACTAAGTCTTTTGCTGGAACTCACACTAGCTCTCTTCAAGATTTTGAGTATAGACTACCTCGGGAAATGTTCATACGATGTCATCGTTCTTTTATCGTCAATGTGCATCATATTAAAGAGATTTTCCCCGACACACATTCAACTTTTTTATTAGCCATGGTGAATGGAGAGAGAATATCTGTCAGTCAGTCCTATGCTAGTTATTTTCGTAAATTATTAGGATTCTAATACAAAACGCTTGAATAAGGGGAATTTACTCCGAAATTCAAGCGTTTTTTATTAAAAATAAAGATATAAATAGTAGTTAAATAATTATTTTCTGTTCTATCACGAAAAATTTCTGTTTCAGTCAAATATAAGGTGTCTTCGACAAGTTTCAACAAAATTGTGACAAAAGGGGGTAAAATAATTTAAATGCACTTTGAGGGGGATACTAATATGTTAAATAATTTAGATCGTATTAAGGATACTAGTTTACATAGTTTAGTAGTTGGAGCAGAAGAAGCTGCTTCATGGATTCAACACGGTATGACACTTGGATTAAGTGGGTTTACACGTTCGGGTGACGCGAAAGCGGTTCCATTAGCATTGGTTGAAAGAGCAGCAACTGAATCTTTTAAAGTAAATATATTTACAGGCGCTTCCGTAGGTTCTGATATAGATAAGTTACTATCTGAAGCAGGAATTGTGCACAAACGTTTACCATTCCAAGCGGATGCAACGATGCGCAAACATATTAATGCCGGAGATCATTTGTTTGTTGATCAGCATTTGTCCCATACATCAGAGTTAATCCGTTCCGGGGTATTACCAACTATTGATTTCGCAGTAGTGGAAGCGGTTTCAATTACTGCAGATGGAATGATTATTCCTACAACATCTGTCGGTAATTCCACAACCTTCGTCTCGCAAGCAAAAAATATAATTATAGAAATTAACGTAGAGCAATCTGAAATGTTAGAAGGACTTCATGATATATATGAACCAGCTGCTCAAGGAAGTAGACAACCGATTCCTTTAATGAGTGCAGAAGATCGAATTGGCCAAATTGGAATTCCTTTTGATGCATCCAAAGTAAAAGGAATCGTATTTACTAATTACACAGATTCACCATCACCAATTGTTCCACCAGATGAGGAAACAGAAGAAATGGCACAGCACTTGATCTCTTTTCTTCGTCAAGAAGTAAGCGCTGGTAGATTAACTAATAAGCTAGCACCAATTCAAGCGGGTATAGGGTCAGTTGCCAATGCAGTGCTAGGTGGCATGATTAACTCAGAATTTGAAGATTTACAAGTATACTCCGAAGTTCTTCAAGACTCTGTATTTGAACTAATAGATGCCGGCAAAGTAAATTTTGCTTCTGCATGCTCTATAACACTCTCACAAGAAATGATGGATAAAGTATATGGTAACTTGGAAAAGTACCGAGATAAATTAGTGCTAAGACCACAAGAAATTACAAATCATCCTGAAATTATTCGCCGTTTAGGTCTTATCTCTATTAATACAGCATTAGAATTTGATATTTATGGAAACGTTAACTCGACCCATGTATCAGGTACTAAAATGATGAACGGAATTGGCGGTTCAGGAGATTTTGCTCGCAATAGTAGAATAGCTATTTTTGTAACAAAATCTATTGCCAAAGGCGGGAACATCTCTAGTATCGTACCTTTCGTAGCTCACGTGGATCACACTGAGCACGATGTAGATGTAGTGGTAACCGAACAGGGCTATGCAGATTTGCGTGGTTTAGCACCTAGAGAGCGTGCAGAGCTAATCATTGAAAACTGTGTACATCCAATGTACAAAAAGCAATTACGTGATTACTATGAAGAAGCATTAACGAGAGGTGGACAAACTCCACATGTCCTAGAAAAAGCATTTTCATTCCATGCGAACCTAGCAAAAAATGGAACAATGTTCGATAAAGAAACGGCATTAGTATAATAAAAGAACCGATTCCATATATTTGGAGTCGGTTTTTTCGCAAGAAAGAAATCCTTCCAGCTGTTGCTCCTGCGCAAAGCTCGTCGCAGTAAACATGTGCTCCTGCGCAAAGCTCGTCACAAAAGAACGTTGTTGAGGTTACATAGGCGCTTGCGAGCACACGGGAGAGACTATATGCTCTGCCGTGCCCACGGAAAGCGTTCTACCTTCGCTACAATCATACAATCAACGGAATACCTAGGTTTTTATTCTTAAAGTACCGGGCGTTTTTTGCTCGGTTTTTCTTAGTGGATATCTTTCTTTTTAAAGCGACCTCCACGCACCTCTGCAATATTGCCTACTGCTAAAAAGGCGTGGTCGTCTATTTCTTCAACAATCGATTTTAGTTTTGCTTCTTCTAGTCGAGTGATCACCGTGAAAATGACCTTTTTATTATCTCCTGTATATGCGCCTTCACCGTGTAAATAAGTCACGCCACGTCCCAACCGGTCCATAATTGCGTCACCGATATCTTCTATATTTTCACTAATGATATAGACCGATTTTGACTCATCTAATCCTTGAATCACAATATCAATCGTTTTAAAGGCGATAAAATATGCTAAAAATGAATACATGGCTTGTTCCCAAGTGAATACAAAGCCAGCAACTGCGAAGATGACCAGATTAATAAGCATAATGATTTCTCCTACAGAAAACGGAGTAGCCTTGTTAAACAAAATGGCAAGTATTTCTGAACCGTCTAGCGATCCGCCATACCGAATAACTATGCCCACACCAGTACCTAGAACGATACCGCCAAATACAGTCGCAAGTAAGAGATCAGGAGTAATAGCATCTATATTGTGTAGATAAGAAGTACAAATGGACAGGATAGTAATGCCGAATAATGTGGATAATGCAAAGGTTTTTCCTATTTGCTTATAGCCGAGGAAAAAGAATGGGATGTTCAGGATAAATATAAAGATCCCTAAACGCACTCCTGTTAAGTGGGATATGATGATGGATACGCCTACAACACCGCCATCTAATATTTGATTAGGAACTAAAAATAGTTCTAATCCAATAGCCATTAATATAGCTCCTATGGCAATCATGAGTAAACGGACAAACACGACTTTCTTGGGGGTGCTTCGGTGGGGAGTTTTGACAGGTTTTAATTCACTCGCTAAGTCACTCAAGGTTAATCGCCTCTTTCTTCAAAGTAATCATACATTTAGTTTATAGAAAAATTCATCTTATAGGAAGAAGGAATTACATTCATTTTTCAAAAAGATTGTTTCGTTGACAGAGTGAAATGGTTGTAATTATAATAGTTACATCGGAGGTAGGATAATATGAAAATAAGTAGTCGATTTACTGTAGCCATACATGTACTATCACTAATTTCATTAAACCAAAATATTGTTTCTACATCCGAATGGATTGCAGAGAGCGTAAATACCAATCCAGTTGTTATCCGTAGAGTTATGGGGAAATTGAAAAAAGCTGGTCTAATAGATATCCGTCGTGGTCTTGGAGGAGCAACTCTTCAAAAAAATCTAGAGGATATTACCTTATTAGACGTATATAATGCCCTCGAGGTTGTGGAGGATGGAGAACTCTTTCAAATCCATGAAAACCCTAATCCTAATTGTCCGGTTGGAGCTAATATACAAGATGTACTAGAGTTAATATTAGTAAAAGCTCAGGATGCAATGGAAACGATATTAAAAGAAATAACTATGGAAGAACTGGTCAAAGTATTAACTAAAAAAATAGGATGAAGTTAAATCCTTTTTTTTGAAATAGTTGTAACTACTACAGTTACGACAATATGAATCTATTGGAGGAATGAAGATGAAAATCGGTATAATTGGAGCAACAGGAAAAGCAGGTAGTTTAATTTATAAAGAGGCTGCTGACAGAGGTCACGAAGTAACGGCTATCGTAAGAAACGCCACTAAGTTAGAAAATGCAAATGGAGCAGTACTAGAGAAGGATGTTTTCGATTTGACTGGATCAGATTTACAAGCATTTGATGTAGTGGTAAATGCTATAAGTGCACCTCCGGGTCAAGAACATCTTCATGTGGAAGCAGGAAAGTCCTTAATAGAAGCAGCTAAAAAAGCAGCTAACACGAAGCTAGTAGTTGTTGGTGGAGCGGGAAGCTTATTTGTAGATGAAGCAAAAACAATCAAAGTAATGGATACACCAGATTTTCCAAAAGAATATTTGCCAACAGCATCTAATCAAGGCAGAAATCTAGAAGATTTACAACAAAGTGAAGGATTCGAATGGACATTTGTAAGTCCTGCCGCATTCTTTAACCCAGAAGGTAAACGAACTGGTTCTTATCAAACAGGAAAAGATAATTTTATTGTGAATGCAAAAGGTGAAAGCTATGTGAGTTATGCAGACTATGCTATTGCGATTGTAGATGAATTGGAAAATCCCGTGCATGTAAACGAACGCTTCACGGTAGTAGCAGAGGCAGAATAAGATGGAAATAGGTGTTTATACTTTTGGAGACCTTGGTCCAAATCCACATACAGGAGAAACAATAAGTGCTTCTCAACGTTTAAAAGAGGTAATAGAACTGGCGAAGATAGCAGACGAGGCAGGTTTAGATATTTTCGGAGTCGGTGAACATCATCGATTAGATTATACTATTTCCTCACCGGCAGTAGTCCTTTCTGCAATTGCTCAGGCAACTAAACGTATTAAATTAACTAGTGCTACTTCTGTATTGAGCACATTAGATCCGGTTAGATTATTTGAAGACTTTGCTACATTGGACCAAATCTCAGATGGAAGAGCAGAGATTATTGCTGGTAGAGGAGCTTTCGTTGAATCCTTTCCTCTTTTTGGATATGAGTTGAATGACTATGATGCTTTGTTTGAAGAAAAAGTTAATTTACTTCAACAACTAAATCGGGAAGAGATTGTCACATGGCAAGGTCAATTTCGATCGGCTCTTTCCAGTGCAATGATAGCACCTAGACCAGTTCAAGAGGAGATACCTATTTGGATAGGTGTGGGAGGTACTCCAGAGAGTGCAGTTAGAGCAGGAAGACTGGGAACTGGTATGGCTCTTGCAATTTTGGGGGGAGATCCGATAAGATTTAAACCCCTAGTGGATCTGTATCGTCAAGCTGGAGCAGATGCAGGGCATTCTCCTGAGAAGTTGTCTGTTGGAGTTACTGGTCATACTTACATTGCAAACGATAGTCAGCGGGCAAAGGATGAATTTTATCCATATTACTCGAATTACTGGTCTTATGTAAATAGACAAAGAGGAATGGGTACTAGAATGTCTCGCTCTGATTTTGAACATATGGCAAGTCCTGAAACTTCCCTGTTTGTAGGAAGTCCGCAACAAGTCATTGAAAAAATACTAAAACAATACGAACTATATGGTCACCAACGATTCGTTGCTCAATTAGATATCGGGGGTCAACCGTTTAGCACTGTTGTTAAAGGGTTGGAACTTTTCGCGACAGAAGTGGCGCCCGTTATAAGAAGAGAGACAAGTAAATAACTTATATGAAAAAGGCTTGAGTACATAAAATATGTATTCAGGTCATTTTTTATTATTCTTCATTATCCAAGCGTTGTTATTGAAATATTGTGTATAGTCTGTCAATATAGAGTTAAGACTATTTTTTATTTTAATAGTTTTGAAAGCGCATACATAATTCGAATCTAGCATACAATATGGAATGTGCTATAAAGATATGAAGGGGAGGAAATAAAGATGGTTTATGCATTTCCGAATACAGAAGGCTCGAAGGTTTCATTTAAGGACAAGTATGAAAACTATATTAATGGCGAGTGGACACCCCCGGTTAAAGGACAATATTTTGAAAACGTTACACCTGTTACAGGTAAAGTATTTACACAAGTTGCACGTTCGACTTCAGAGGATATTGAGTTAGCATTAGATGCAGCTCATGCAGCAAAAGATGCTTGGGGCTCCACTTCTGTTGCAGAACGAGCAAATATATTAAATAAGATTGCAAATAGAATAGAAGGAAACTTAGAACTATTAGCAGTAGCAGAAACATGGGATAACGGAAAAGCTGTGCGAGAAACATTAAATGCCGATATTCCTTTAGCGATTGACCATTTCCGCTATTTTGCAGGTGCCATTCGTGCACAAGAAGGCGGCTTAAGTCAAATTGACAACGATACAGTTGCTTATCATTTCCATGAACCACTAGGCGTTGTGGGACAAATCATTCCTTGGAATTTCCCTATTTTAATGGCAGTTTGGAAGCTAGCACCAGCACTTGCCGCAGGGAACTGTGTGGTCTTGAAACCTGCAGAACAAACACCCGCATCAATCATGGTACTGATTGAACTAATTGGGGATTTATTGCCTCCAGGGGTTGTGAATATTGTCAATGGTTTTGGGTTAGAGGCTGGAAAACCTTTAGCATCTAGTCCTCGAATTAGTAAAATCGCATTTACTGGTGAAACAACAACTGGTCGTTTAATCATGCAATATGCTTCTCAAAATCTAATACCTGTAACATTAGAGCTTGGAGGAAAATCACCTAATATTTTCTTTGAAGATATTATGGACGAAGATGATGCATTTTTAGATAAAGCAGTAGAAGGTTTCGTTATGTTCGCCTTGAACCAAGGAGAGGTATGTACTTGTCCTTCCCGTGTTCTAATTCAGGAATCTATCTACGATAAATTCATTGAGCGTGTACTAGCGCGTGTAGAAGCGATTAATATAGGGAATCCACTAGACCCATCTGTCATGATGGGAGCACAGGCTTCAACTGAACAAATGGAAAAAATTCTTTCTTACTTAGATATCGGAAAGCAAGAAGGAGCAGAGTGTTTAATCGGTGGAGAACAAAACAAATTAGACGGAGACTTAGCGGAAGGTTACTACATTAAACCAACTGTCTTCAAAGGAAATAACCAAATGCGTATTTTCCAAGAAGAAATTTTTGGACCAGTCGTTTCGGTAACGACATTTAAAACAAAAGAAGAAGCATTGGAAATTGCCAATGATACTTTATACGGTTTAGGGTCCGGTATTTGGACTCGTGACATGAATACTGCATATCGTTTCGGACGTAAAATTCAAGCTGGTCGTGTATGGACAAATTGTTATCACCAATATCCAGCACACGCTGCCTTTGGTGGATACAAAATGTCTGGTATTGGTCGTGAAAATCATCTAATGATGCTTAATCACTACCAACAAACGAAAAACCTTCTTGTCAGCTACAGTGAAAACAAACAAGGCTTCTTCTGATTCTGAAAAATTGAAAGGGTGAGTGTAGATGGTTGAACGCGTAATTGCCACAGACGCTGCACTAGAACTCATTGAATTATTAAAAAGTAAACACGGAACCCTAATGTTTCATCAGTCGGGAGGCTGCTGTGATGGTTCTTCTCCTATGTGTTATCCAGATGGCGATTTAATCATTGGAGACCAAGATGTACTTCTTGGGAGAATAGGCGATGTTCCATTTTATATGCACAAAAGTCAGTTTGACTATTGGAAGCATACGCAGCTCATCATAGATGTAGTGGCTGGTCGTGGTGGAATGTTTTCTTTAGAGGGTGTGGAGGGAAAACGGTTTTTAACGAGATCTCGAGCATTTACATCAGAAGAAAACAACCAATTACAAGCATAAATGAAGCGAAGTAAAGAGTTCAAAGCTCTTTACTTCGTTTTTTTCGGGTATACTAGTTGTAATATTATATGAAAGAGGGTTCTTAAATTGGTTCAAGATTTACTAAGAAAGCATTCGTCTGTCAGAAAATATAAAGATTATACATTAACAAAAGAGGAAGTTTCCGGGCTTGTGGAAACTGCACAACACGCTGCTAGCTCTCATTTTGTTCAAGCATATAGTGTTATATGGGTAAACGATGAACAGAAAAAAGAAGAATTAGGGAGATTATCTAAAAATCCAAAGCAATTTGAAACAGCTGGAGCTGCATTATTATTATGTGCTGATTTTCATCGTTTACAGGTGGCAGGTAAAATTCAGGACACGGAGATTGACATAGATTCAACTGAAAACGTGTTGGTAGGAGCAGTGGATGTAGCTCTTTTTGCACAAAATTTAGTCATTGCAGCAGAAGCTAAAGGTTTTGGTATTTGTTATATAGGTGGAGTTCGTAACGAACCGGCTGCAATTAGCGATTTGTTTGATTTGCCAACAGGAGTATTCCCTCTATTTGCAATTACTCTTGGTATCCCAGATCAGCAAAATGAAGTGAAACCTCGTTTACCGGTAGCTGCTATACTACATGAAAATAGCTATAATAGCGCCAAGTATGAAGTATTATTACCCGAGTACGATCAAACAATGGAAGCCTACTATACAAATCGTGGATCCAATCAAAAAACGGCAAATTGGACCAAAACAATGGCTGATTATCTGGAGAAACCGAGAAGAACTCATATGGCTGACTTTTTAGCGAGTAAAGGATTTCATCTCAAATGAAATCAGAATGGACAGTAGAGCAAGTTAAAAGCTATATGGAGCCTCATCGAAACGAAGAAAATGCAATTCCAATGGTTAAATATATGAAAAATCATTTTCCTTTTCTAGGGATTAAAACTCCTGAACGTCGATTACTTTTTAAAAAGATGATGACTGAAATGGAACTTCCAGCATATGAAGATATGCAAAAAGAAGTCTGGGCTTTATTCCAGTTAGAGGAAAGAGAATATCATTACATAGCAATAGAGTTGTTGGGCAAATATAAAAAGCAGTTAACGGTAGAGGATTTATCCTTTTGCCGCCGCCTGATAGAAACAAAGTCCTGGTGGGATAGTGTGGATTCTATTGCTCCTAAGATAGTAGGAGATATTGTTTTAGCTAACAGACTAGAAGGGGAGGCCGCGATGGTCGAATGGGCAAGGTCCTCTAATATGTGGAGGAATAGAGCCTCTATTTTACATCAATTAAAATATAAGGAAAAAACAAATGAAGAACTATTATTTGCGACTATTGAACGTCATGCAGGCTCAAAAGAATTCTTTCTTCAAAAGTCAATTGGCTGGGTGCTGAGAGAATACGCTAAAACACGTCCTCAAGTAGTACAAGCATATGTTGGTAGTCACACTCTCGCTCCTTTAAGTAAGAGAGAGGCTTTAAAACATTTTAAATGATAACTAAAAAAGAGGCTGCCACAGAAATCAGTAAGCACTGATTCTTGGACATGCCTCTTATTTTGTGAAGAAATTTTCTGTGTAGTAGGGAGTTGATTTATCATCGAAAGCTGTACCGACACCAAGATTTTCATAGTGAACACTTAAAATATTTTTTCGATGACCCAACGAATTCATCAGTCCCTCATGTGCAAAGATGCTACTTGTCTGCCCATATGCTAAATTTTCTCCAGCATAGGAAAAGCGCAAGCCGTCTTCCTCCAAACGATTAAAAGGAGATTTACCTTCTAGGTTTTCATGACTAAAATAGTTGTGAATAGCCATATCCTCACTATGCTTTCTTGCGGTGTTGCTGACACTCTCATCATAGGAGAGAACAGAAAGACCATGCGCAACTCGGGCGGCATTTGTTAGATCGAAGAGTTGAAATTCAAATCCCTTTTTTAGTTCTTCGGATGGTTGTCCAAAAGTCGATTCATGATTTTTCTCAACCGATTTTTCAACTACTTGAATAGCCGTGATTGTATTATTTTCATGCAAATCATAGAAAAAGGTTACATAGTTATTATCGATTAAAAACAAATCATATTCACCACCATCAGGGAGGAGATAGATAATATTACCCTTTTTCAGTTTCGTAATCGGCTCATCAAACTTAGCAAGAACTTCTTCTCTCGTGCTATCCATTTGTAAACCTAGAAAGGAAGATTCAGAGGGCTGATTAGTGAACATGGCGTTTACTCGATTATTACTATCATAGGATATCATCATGAAATTTTGATAGTTTTCATGGTATGTATGCCACACCAAATTATATTCATTTAGACTAACTCGTTTAGCATTGCCATGAATATGCTCAATCTCACTCTTTTTCATACCTATTTTAATTTGTTCTAACTCAATGCCTGTCCCTGGTGGTATTTCTTGATCAGATGCAATATGAGAGGCTGGTTCATCTTTTATCTGCATCCAGTACGCTTTTGCTTCATCCAAATATTGTTCTATTTCCAGTGAATCAATCCATTCATCCACTGGCTCTAAAAAAGAAAGATCCACGTACTCCACGGTATACTCTTCCCATAACGGTCTAGTAAAGAAAAGTGCTAAAACTAAAAGAAGTAACCAGCCTATTTTTCTCATATCATCCCTCCAACCTACTTGCTAATTGCCCCACAAACAATTCTTGCTCCAGAATTTCCTGAAGGATCCGTTTTATAGTCATCCGCTTTTTCATGAATGATAATTGCACTTCCATCAGCATCTAATAAGGAGTTACTTTTTCCGCCAGCTAAAACTACAGCTGGAGACACTGTTTCTAACTCTACTTTACCATCTTCTCCAACCTCAATGTTTGGTAAATCACCTAAATGATAGCCTTTTGGATTTTCAAAGCCATGCTCTTTGTGAGTTGGGTTAAAATGAGCACCGGCCGATTCAAAGGTAGGTTTTTCACAGCTTGCCTTTTCGTGAAAGTGTATCGCTTTAACTCCAGGTGTTAGACCCTCCGCCTTTAAAAATATATGCACTCCTTTTGAATGCTCTGACAAAGTTGCCTGTCCTACTTCTTTACCTTCTGTGTTTAATAATGAAACCTGCACTGAATCCTTTAAGTTGGCATCTGCAGAAGGGAAGTTACAGCCCCCGAGTGCCGTGGCAGCTATTAATAATGGAATAATAATTTGCTTTTTCATTTAATTGTCCTCCTTAATCTACTTTAATATTTCAAGTATTACCAAATTAAGGACATATATATACGTGATAAATGAAAAAGTATTAGTTATGGAATAACAGGCAAAAAAACACCTAATCCTTTAAGTATAAAAATCTAGTTATGCAGTTGATTGTAACGAAGGTCGGACGTTTTCCGTGGGCACGGCTCGAGCCTGTAGTCTCTCCCTCGTGCTTTCCTACTGAGTCCTACCTGAGCTACAACCAATAAGACCCTCTTTATATAAGGAAAGTTCCATACAATATCTCATTAAATTTAAGTCTGCCTTCTACATCTATCATTGGACTACAATCCAAGTCTTTGTACCCCACCTGTAACGAAATCAGTTTTAATATTTATTCTAAAAAGTAACTTGAACCTATTGTTCACGGGAAATTTTAAAAACAACACCTCAACTATAGGAGACGTTGTTTTTTTTTACTCGTAATATAAACAAAACAAGCGCAATGACAAGGAAAATAATAGAGAATAAATATAAGTTTTGATAGCCGAGCTGAGTAGCAACAATACCAAGGATATAAGAACCTATTGCTAACCCCGTATCGAATAATGTAAAGAATGTAGCAGTAGCATAGCCACTACGTTCATGTTTGGTTGATTGGATTGCAAGAGTCTGGAAACTAGGAACGACTGCCCCATATCCCAGTCCGATAAACGCACCGGATAGAAGGAAAAGGAACGGTGAATTCATAAACGCTAACAACAAAAGACCAATCATAAAAGAGGCAAGACCGGGAATTACGATATATTTAGGACCTTTTTCATCGAAAATACGACCAGTAAATGGACGTGTAGCGAGCATCACGATAGCAAACACGGCGAAAAAGCTACTCGTTAAGTGAAGTACACCCTTTTCTTGGGAGTAAATGGATAAGTATGACAGTACACTCGCATAAGAAAAAGCAACTAAACTAGCGATTAATGCAACAGGCAATGCTTTTTTCTCAAATAAATCGTTCCATGTTAATTTCGATCTTGATACAGTTGTTTCAGCTTTTCTATCTGAAGGTATCATCAGCGCGGAAGCTGCACCTACGATAAGTAAAACAGTTAAGGAAATAAACATGACATCGTAAGAGAAGCTTTGCAATAACGTTAATGCGACTAATGGACCGACAACTACAGCTAAATTTGTAGACATTGTAAAATAACCAAGTCCTGCACCACGTCTAGACAGTGGAATATTATCCGCTGCCATGGAGCCACTTGCAGTGGTTGCAATGCTAAAGAATATACCTTGTACAAATCGCAGTACTAATAACGCTTCAAAAGGTTCGATAAAATAATATAGTCCTGTACATACTAAGTACAAAAACAAAGTAAGCCATAATACCTTTCGTTTTCCAAATAAATCTAGAATTTTACCGGAAAAAGGTCGCGTCACAATTGCAGAAACTAAAAAGATAGTCATTAATAAACCCGCATCTTCATCTGAACGCGACAATATATCTGTGGCGTAAAGGGGAAGTGCGGATACGAGGCCGTAAAAAATAATAAAAATAGAAAAGTTTGTAGTGAACAAACTTATAAAAGCTTTTGTCCATATAGGCTCCTTGTTTTTCAAACTAATAATCCTCCTGTTTATCTAATTTTTTGTAAAAGTTCAAGCAGTTGAGTTTCCTCTTCATCGGTTAAGCCAACGACCATTCGATCTTCAAATTCCATCATCGCAGCTTTGATAACTGGAAACTGTTGTAAAGCCTGTTCGGAAAGCTTCACAATTTTCTCTCGTCTATCTTTTCCAGAACATATTTCAATCCAGCCAAGTTCAGCTAATCTATTTACAGTTCTTGTAATAGTGGGAGCCTCCACATTTAGGTATTTCCAAATTTGTGTCAATGTCATTTCTTTATGTCGCTGTATACAGTAGAGAACGGACCACTGTGAAGCGAATAAATTATGTTTCTTTAATGTATTATTAGCTTCCTGAGATAAAAAACGGGATTTTTGGAATAGCTCATGAATAGTTGGATTCATAAATGAAACACCTCTTTAAAGTAGCAATTTTATTATTTACCTAGTTAATTATATATATTACTTTTCAACATAGCTTTTGTAAAGAATATAGTTTTGCCACAGGCAGACAACAACAAAAAAACCGAGCAAGTTGCTCGGTAGATTCAATTTATTAAAAACATTGAAAAGAAGAAATTCGCTCTAAATCAGTTCCGTAATAAGTCCAACGGAATCCGTTCCATCTAAAACCAGAAACGGACCTTCTTCCGACATGAGTCGGGTAAAGCCAAAAAGCATTACCATTATTCAACCATACATACGTAAAGCGGAATAGGCATCCACGAATAGAGCCAGGATCTACAGCAAATACTCCGACATTCTGTCTTTGTGGAACGAAGGATGGTGGGGGAGTAGTTGGAGCTCCTCCTTGTTGTTGTCCACCGGACGGAAAACTTGGAGGGGATGATGGACCCTGTTGACCGAATGGAGGAAACCCTGGGAATTGTGAATTTCCAAATGGAGGGAACATATTACCAGGAAACTGTTGTTGACCAAATGGGGGCATCATACCTCCCGGAAACTGTTGTCCTCCAAATTGTTGACCTTCAATAGAGGGAAATCCTTGAGGCCCCTCTGGATTTTGTGGAAAAGGAAATTGATTGTTCATTATCAAATCCTCCTTTCATAAAGTAATCAACTTAGTATATGTCAGGAGGTTATTTGTGGAACGGTGCTTATGAGATATAGGATATTGCCTTTTCGATTAATTGCTCACTAGATAAAATTTTATCTCCACTACCTTGAGCCATTTGGTCATTGCCGCCGCCTTTTCCATTGATATGCGGCAGGACATGAGCTATTAGTTCTTTCATACTTTGTTCAACATTATTAGCTTTTGCAGCGACGACTTGTAGCCTATCATCATTAATGGAGACTAAAATACAGATGGATTTTGGGTTTTCGTGAATTACTAATTTAGCAAGTTTTTGCAGCTCCTGCATGGATCTGTTTTCAAGTGTGCAAGTAATCGTAGTTCCTACAGCGTTTTCTTTTAACTCTTTTGCTTCGTATGCTAAAAGCGAATTTGTTAAAAATGCTATTTGTTTTTCTAATGCAGAATTTTGCACTAAAATACTTTTCGTTGCCTCTATTATTTTGTTTTCAGGAGTACTTAATGTGCTGATTAAACTTCTTAGTACTTGGTGCTTTCTATCTAAATGTGTAATGATTCTTTCCCCACAAATGAACTCCACTCGCACATTCTTCTTTTGTTTTTCTGTTTGAAGAATTTTAATGGCTCTTACCTGTCCAGTAGATGCAGGATGAGTTCCGCCGCATGCATTGTAGTCGAAGTCGGGAATTATGACGAGTCTAATATTCTCTTTTAAAGATGTAGCTTTACGGAGGTCATAATCCGATAGTTCCTGCTCCTTTACCCATTTTGTTTCAATTGGCCGATTGTCCAAAATTATTTCGTTTGCAAGTTGCTCGACTTCAGCTAATTGTGTTTCAGAAACGTCGGAAATATTTAAGTCGATCGTTACTGTATCTTTTCCTAGATGAAAGCTAATCGTTTGGAACCCAAATAATTGTTCAAAGGCTGCGGATAGAATATGCTGACCTGCATGCTGCTGCATATGATCGAATCTTCTATCCCAGTCGATCTGACCATCTACTTCCGTCGTATTTTCAGGAAGAGGATTAGCAAGGAAGTGTCTTATTTGTCCATCGATTACCTCTACATTTGTCACTTCTATATCGTTTATTAGTCCAAGATCATGCGGCTGACCACCTCCAGAAGGGTAGAAGGCAGTCTCAGAAAGTACAACATAATCTGGTTGCTGTTCTATTACTTTTGCTTGAAAGGTTTGGATGGTCGGCTGTTCATAATAGAGTTTGTTCGTCATAGGATTGGTCTCCTTTAGGATTTGATAGTTTCGAGCATTCTTTAAAGGAAAGATGGTTACAATCGATACAGGAATCATGATTAATTAGCTGCAGTGCGAAGTCGATTGCTTCACGGGTTCTTGGAAAAAAGTGATGCTCACCGATGCAATTATAAATATCAGTCTTTTGGAGAGAATTTAGTAAAATAGGCGAAGCCTCAGATACTAAAATAATTCCATTCTTGCTTTGGAAGTGTTTCATCACATGATGTAAATTTTCCTCCGCGGTTGTATCGATGAAAGGAACATCTCCCATTCTAAGTATTAGTACAGACGCTTCGGAATGGATGGTTTCCATGATGCGAGTTTCAAACAACTCGGCAGTCCCAAAAAATAGTGGACCATTAATCGTAAACATATCAATTTGTGGGCAATTTTGTCCCGAGTAAACTCCGCCTTGGTGGACAGTATGTCCTGGACTAGAATGGTCAGGTAAAACCTTCGACACAATTTCTGTATTAACCATTCTTTGTAAGAATAAAATAATGGATAGTGCTAGACCAACTACAACAGCTATAGTGATACTTGTAAATACAGTAAACACAAAGGTTAACAATAAAACAAGAGATTCGCCGTTTTTGCGCTTCAAAATTTTATAAAAAGGTTTTCGTTCACTCATATTAACCGCAACCATCATCAGTACTGGTGCCATACTTGCAAGTGGAATTTGAGAAGCAGACGGCGCAAACAGAAGAAGCGTAAGCAAGACAAAAAGACCGTGAATAACTCCTGACATTCTAGAAGTCGCACCGGATCGAATATTTGTTGCAGTACGAGCAATTGCTCCTGTAGCCGGTATCCCTCCAAACATAGGTGTTATGATGTTAGCAAGCCCCTGCCCAACCAATTCCTTATTACTATTATGTTTAGTGCCTGTCATTGAATCTGCAACAACAGCGGATAGTAAAGATTCAATTCCCCCTAAAACGGCAATGGCAAATGCGGGAGCGATGAGCCGTTCTACACGTTCCCAAGTTATTTCTGGAAATTGTAGTATGGGAAGGGAACTAGTAATTCCGCCATACGCAGAGCCTATAGTTGCTACTTCTCCGTTAAAAAGCAAGCTTGCAGCGATAGTGGAAGTAACTAGACCGATAATCGGTCCTGGAACTTTTGGCAATACTTTAGGTGTCGCAATTATAAAGAACAAACAAATAATGCCGACAATTAAGCTATATATATTGAATGTATCTAAGTGAATGCCAATCTCCGACATATTATCTATAAACCTCTCGTGTTTTTCAATATTTGCTAGACCGAGTAAATTGGCAATTTGACCAGTAAAAATGATAACAGCTATCCCAGAAGTAAAACCAATTGTAACCGGTCGCGGGATAAACTTTATGAACGTTCCAATTTTGAATATACCCATTATTACTAGCATGATTCCTGCAAGCAAGCCTGCTAATAGTAAATCCTCATAGCCATAGGTAATCACAATTCCCAGTAAAATAGGCACAAAAGCTCCTGTAGGACCGCCTATTTGAAACTTAGATCCTCCAAAAATCGATATAATGATTCCCGCGATAATGGTCGTATAAATACCATATTCGGGTTTAACTCCCGAAGCAATTGCAAAAGCCATTGCTAAAGGAATAGCAATGACTCCAACGATTAACCCAGAAAGTAAGTCCTTTTGAAAATGCTGCATAGAATAATTTAATTTATTCCATAGAAATGGAATTTTCACTAAAATCCCTTCTTCTTCCTTATTTTTGTTCTTCTAATTCCTCGTACATCGAAATTGTATCGATAAGATGATTATTGAAAAGATCACGGGCTGCTTTTAATAACTCGACAATAGCTGGATCTCTAAGAGAATATAAAACTTTTTTTCCATCCTTACGACCAACTACAATATTTTTAGCTCTAAGTACACTTAATTGTTGAGAAACTGTAGACCCTTCACTGCTAAGGATCTGTTGGATATCATTAACACTTTTCTCTCCCTCTGTGAGTACTTCAAGTATTCGAATACGTAGTGGGTGTGCTAATGCTTTAAAAAAGTCTGCTTTGAATTGCTGTAAATCACTCCACATTACTATCACTCCATTTATATACATATTCAAATATTTGAATATGTTAGTATATGTATTGTAGGAGCATATCCACCAAATTGCAATAGTAATTAAAGAAATTGTTTAATATACTGAATTTAACGAAAAAATAAAATGAATGAGGTTTTACCGATGAATGAATTAGCACAAAAGTATTGGGATACTTACTGGGAAGGAAAAGAAAAACCACTATCAGTTACCTCATGGCAGTTTGGTGGAAATCCTGACGAACTGGCTCAGTTAGTTGCAGAGGGAGTAAAATCTGCTACATGTTCGTTACATCTATTATATGAACTAGAGAAAGAGCCACTTCCAAAGGTGGATGATTATAGTATTGTACTTAATAGTAAAGATGATCCGGTTTGTATGATTCGTACCTCGGATGTGAAAATAATGCCTATGAACGAAGTGTCTGCCGAATTTGCTTATGCAGAAGGTGAGGGAGATCGCTCCTATGATCATTGGCGCAAGGTACATATCGAATTTTTCACAAACGAGTTAAAGGGAGTGGGGAGGGAGTTTTCAGAAGAAATGCTACTTGTTTGTGAGCACTTTGAACTGATAGACGTTAAGTAATGGAGGAGAGAATATGTTTAACCGAGTAACTCTATATACGAATAAATTAAAACAGTTGCGAGGCTTCTATGGAAATGTCTTAGAAATTCCCATTGAGGAATCAACAGATGAATATTTTCAAATATCTATTGGAACTTCGACGCTTATTTTTCGACTTTCCGAATTACAGACTTCCTATCACTTTGCCATTAATATACCAGGCAATCAATTTACACTTGCTAAGCATTGGGCAAAAGAAAGAGTATTACTTAATAGAGAAGCTTCTGTAGATGAAATCTATTATGCTCGATTTGATGCAGATGCATTTTACTTTGAAGATCCAGCGGGTAATGTGATTGAACTAATTGCGAGGAGAAATGTAGATAAATGGAGTGACTTCAGCATCGAGTCATTTTTAAATCTAAGTGAAGTAAGTATTACAACCCCATTTGTAGAAGAAACAGGAGAGAAGTTACAAGAGAATGGTATTCCTATTTCCGGCCATGTCCAAATTGAACCTGATGAGTTAAACTTTCTAGGAAAAAAAGATACGTTTATTTTATTAGTTCCTCCTAAGCGACGTTGGTATTTTTCGAAAAAATTGAGTGAGACCTCTCCACTAGAAATAGTGCTAGAAGATGGAAAAGTAATTCTAGTGAACAGAGAAGGAAAGATAACGATTCAATAAAAGAAAAGCAACAAATTATATCCACAGGGAGTAATTGTCGTTTTTACTTTCAAGGAGTTATCCACATGTGAATAACTCCTTGAAAACATTTCTGAATGTATTAATGCTGTGGATGCACTGTGAGTAACTTAAGAATTAGCTTTTAGTGCGTTCATTAATGTGGAATAGGATTGCATATCTGCAAAATTTATACCAAGAGCAACGGCCGTTTGAGCAAGTTCAGGACGAATTCCTGAGAAAATGGCATTTACACCAATGAGTTTTAAAGCAGAATGCAGTTGATATAATTTTTGAGCAACCATCGTGTCTAGCACTGGTACTGCAGATAAATCTATAAAAATAGTATTCAGCTTTTTAGCTGAACTCTGCTCCAATGCGGATTCTAAAATAATTGTTGCACGTTCTGTATCAATATTTCCGACTAAAGGTAAAACTCCTATCCCTTCTTTAATAGGAATAACTGAACTACTTAACTCCGTAATAAGAGCTTTTTGGGTAGCAAGCAGATTTTCAGTATATTGGTGATGGTATTTCGCAAAGTTCTCGATAATGTAGTCAAATGCAGTATTCATCAGATTTGACCATTCAGCTACGAGATTTCCAGCTATAGGAGTTGTAGACTGCTTGATGAATTTTTGAACAAATGTCCAATAGGCGATCCGGACATTGCGGAAACTGCGGATGCTTTCATATAAAGGAAATTTTTCTTTTGCTCGTTTCTCTGCCACTTCAGCTGAACGGGTGTTGATATATTCTATATATTCAAATTTATCCTTAATATAAACAGATGAGATGGCTTCAATTAGAGCTCCATTTTCTTCCCTTAAATATGTATTGTTTTGTGGTAAAGAGTAGGTTGGGTTATCTTTTGACTGTTGAGCTAACCAGGCATCTGTTATTGCCGATTTATTCAGCATAATAAAATCAAATAATTCTTTGTTTAGATGACTCATTTCGTCTGTCTCCTTCAATCGTTCTATTATTATTATTATTATTGTAAGGGTACAGACCAAATTATTCCACTTGGGTGGAATAAAAGTTATTAAGATTATCTTAAAAAATCAAAAACCTGGGTGAAACAGATGAGTTGGTATAAAAAGTCTACAGAAGAAGTGTTCCAGGAGCTTCATGTTAAAAGTGAAAAAGGGATTACCGAGGCAGAAGCACAAAAAGATTGCAACAATACGGTCCAAACCGGTTGGGTAATAATCGCAAGAAAACCTGGGTAGAGAAAATATTTGCCCAGGTTAATAATGTCCTCATTTATGTACTAATAATTGCAGCTGTCATTTCAGCTTTTGTCGGGGAGATTGCGGATGCGGTTATTATCGGACTAGTAGTAATAATTAACGCAGTTGTGGGACTTAGCTTGCTGCCTTTAATGATCAATGAGTTGGTTAAGCTGGTTAAAATGTCAGGGGGGAAATAATTGCAGAAAACAATCGGACTAGTAGTTGGAATATCTTTAGTATTATTACTTGGAGTAGTTTATGTACTAAGTAACAATCAAAAACAAGTAGCTCAAGAAGATGTGAAACAACTGACTGTAGAGACACATGACTTTCAAAAAGTATTAGCATACGAAAATGACTATATGGGAAATAACTCTAACATCACGAATCTATTTAATAATCTACCTTTTTCTAATTATAGAGATTTAGTCGAGTTGGATTCCGATACACGTACATTCGTTGTAAATTACAATACGAGTGGTGATGAAAAAACTGTCATTTATAATGCGACAGCGGCCTTTGTTTTGATAAAAAATTTAGAAGTAATTAATATGCGTTTCTCACACCAATCCTATGTGATAACAAGAGAGAATGTAGAGCAATGGTTTGAAGATGATTATGCTAGTTTAATAGATCCAAAGGTATTTAAAGAGAAAGTTCAAAATCCACTATTAGAAAGTACAATGACTGATTGGATTAATCAATATACAAAATAGGGGTGTTAGTTCTGAATAACTTAACGAATCAAATAGAAAAGATTCAAACAGAAAATCACTTTTCAGGGTCTATTTTTGTAAAACAGAGTGATTCAGTAAAACTTCAAGCTAGTTTTGGATATGCTAATCGTGCTGACGCGGTACTCAATGAGAAGCAAACACGCTTTGGTATTGCTTCGGGTTGTAAATTATTTACTGCAGTTGCAATTGCGCAGCTTGTAGAAGCGAAGAAACTAAGTTTTGATAGCCTTTTAAGAGATGTCTTAGACATTTCTTTTCCACATTTTCACGAAGGTGTAACGATCCATCATCTTTTAACGCATACTTCGGGAATTCCAGATTATTTTGATGAGGAAATAATGGATGACTTTGAAGAGTTATGGATAAAGATTCCGATGTACCATATCCGCCGACTGCATGATTTTTTACCATTATTTCAAAAGGAGCAGCAGAAATATATTGCCGGTGAGAAGTTTTATTATAATAATGCAGGATATATAGTGCTTGGTTTGATTGTAGAAAAAGTGACTGGCATGGCATTCATAGACTATGTTCAACAGAATATTATGGACAAAGCAGGGATGAAAAACTCCGGTTATTTTGCATTAGATGCATTACCTTCTAATACAGCGATTGGTTATATAGACAAAGAAGACGGCACATGGAAAACAAATATGTATTCTCTTCCTATACAAGGAGGGTCAGATGGTGGAGCATTTGTCACTGCTGATGATATGGTGTTATTTTGGGAAGCACTTATACAAGACAAATTATTGAATGATAAAACAATACTAATGACTCCATATGTTCATGAGGAAGATGAAAGTTATTACGGGTATGGGGTTTGGATTGAGAAAAAAGAAAACGAAATCTATAAATATCATGTAATGGGATACGATCCTGGAGTGAGTTTTCACTCAGCCTATTATCCACATAATACAGTTATCCTATCTATATGCTCTAACAAATCTAAAGGAGCATATGCAATGATGCTAGAATTGGAAAATTCTTTCTAAATGAGTCAATTTCATTATTGCTTATTTAATTTCTAAAAAAAGTTGATCCTATGGATTGGAGCGGCGGGCGACGCCTCCAGTGTGGTAACAGTACGAGCGACAGTCTACAGGCTAGAGCCGTGCTCGCGGAAAGCGCCTACCTAGAGAGAAAATCAGCGTTTGTCGGGTTTCACTATGTAATATGCTTTTATGCATTTGAAAAGCATTCTTTCATTTCTTAATTTTAAGGATGATAACCATATTATACCAATAATAATGTAAATGGATTATTTTCTATAAAAAATGATAAACTGTAGGTACGGAGGTGGACATTTTGAAAATAACATCCTACGAGGTTGATAAGTTAAACGATCCAACAGGAATAATAACAGGCGATCGCTATGAATTTTTACTTGGAATAGAAGTTCCTGAAGACGATGAACTTTTTGATGAAACGAATTCGTTAGATTTACGAGTGATTCTGGTTATTGAAGAATCAGAAGCGCGCATTGTACAGTACCATTTTATAAACCGAAGCAATGGTAAAGTGCTGGATTTTGGTTTAGAAGAGGAAGAGGAAGCAATCGTTCTTGCTTTTTGTAAAGAACATTATAATGACATTATATAAAGTGAAAACCGAGAAGACATCTGCTTCTTGGTTTTTGTTATTGTTTAATTCTTATCATAATTAAGGTAAACTGATGGAGAAGATTTACAACAAAAGGTGGCTTGTTTGATGGACATTACAAATTTAACGAAGCATATATCTGTTTTAGAAACTAAAAATGCAGGACCGCTAGAAATAACGGGACTTGCTTATAATTCACGTAAAGTGGAAAAAGGGCAGATATTTGTATGTATAAAAGGATTTAAAGTAGATGGGCATCAATTTGCAGGACAAGCAGTTGAAAATGGTGCAGTTGCTTTAGTAGTAGAAGACTTTATCGATGGAATTGAGGTACCGCAATATAAAGTAGAAAATGGAAGAATTGCGCTTGCAACACTTGCAGATGCTTTCTATAATCATCCAACTCGGAAGTTGAAAACGATTGGAATCACCGCGACGAATGGTAAGACTTCTACCTCATTTATGACAAATGCTATATTAGAAAACCATGGCTTGAAAACGGGGCTTATGGGAACGGTCGTAGTGAAAATAGGAGATTATGCAGAGCCTTCAGAACTAACAACACCAGAATCTCTAGATTTACAACGTTTTTACGCGCAAATGGTCGATGAACATGTAAGCCATGCAACGATGGAAGTATCCTCCTCGGCTTTAGAGTTAAATCGCGTAGGCTGTGTGGACTTTGATATTGTCACGTTAAATAATATTAGTCGTGAGCATATTGACTTGCATTCTTCTTTTGAAAATTATTTTTATCATAAATCTAGCCTTATTCGCAATGCTGGAGCGGACAAGGTTGCTATTTTAAACTTAGATGATTCTTATTCAGCCTCACTTGTAGATAAAACAAAAGCAAAGGTTATCACCATAGGTGTTGAAGAGCAATCTGCAGATGTTATTTGTACGAATTTAGACCTTTCGACTGGTCGAGCTAAATTCACAGTGGAAATTCAACAAGATTTAGTAACGCAGGATCTTGTTATCCCTCAGCAAAGTTTTACAGTGGAACTTTCTACACCAGGTTTTCACTCGGTATACAATTCAATGGTCAGCATAGTGATTGGATTATTATGTGAAGTGCCGGTAGTTACAATTCAAAAGAGTTTGGCGGAGTTTGTAGGGGTAGAACGTCGTTTTGAAATTATCTTTGAAGATGACTTTAAAATTATTGATGACCACTTTGCTAACAGTGGGAATATAGATATTACCCTCGGTACCTTACAAAAGATGGACTTTAACCGTATCAAGCTTGTTTATGCTATTCGTGGAGATCGTGGCGTGACGGTTAACAGAGAAAATGCAGAGACCATTGCTAAGTGGGCTCCAAAACTTGGTATACATGAAGTTATTGCTACTTTAAGTCGCTCTCATGTCACGCAAAAAGATGTAGTTTCCGAAAGTGAGCTTGCAGTGTTCCAGGAAGTTATGGAAAGTTCAGGTATTGATGTACAACTGTACGAGGAATTGCCTGAAGCTATTAAATGTAGTCTTAATGATGTTGCAGAAGGTGATTTACTATTGTTAGCCGGTTGCCAAGGAATGGACTATGGTGCAAAGCTAGCGCTAGAGCAGCTAGAAACGATTCGACCAAATGTCGATAAAAAGAAATTATTCCAACCACTTGAAAAACGGGTAGCTGGAAACTCATAAAAGATGAAAAAGCAGTTCCATGTCTAGTGGAGCTGCTTTTTTCAATGCAATTTATGTTCTGTGAAAACTGGGATCAAGATAATTTAGAATAAATAATTGAGAGGCAAATGCCATAAGATTACCAAAAAAAGGGATGCTGTTTGGTGCCGGACCGACGTCACCAAACAGCATCCCTAAAAATTCACTCGGTATTCATATAGTAAAATGTCTGTCCAAAGCACTTCGAAAACGATAGAAACAGGTTTTGATCTTAAAGGGTCTGGCATGTCTTTTGCCCGTAATTTACCACTCGATATCCTCTGGGTATTCTATATTCATTTGGAAATCATGGATAGTACTTTTAGTTTTGTTTAACTCTGTTAGAATTTTACTTTTAAAATTATTATAGTCTTTCGATTGGATGACAATTTTGTGTGCGATTGAGTCAAAAGTTTTAATACGTTGGTCCCTAGACATTTCGATATAAGACAGATTAAGCAAGTCGATGTATTGAACAGCATACTCTTCTACATATGCCTTGGATGTTAGCACATAATGTATGACAGAGGTATACGTTTCTTCTGACATATTCTCTTTCATACCTTCTGCAATAAGTGATTGAAATTTACGGACATTCACTATATGAATATCTAAATCTGTAGCATGTTCATATTTTTTGTGAAGGTGTATAAAATCATTGATGGCAACTAATGCAAAGATAAGATCTGGCCATAAGATTTCTGTAGAATAGTAAATATTATGCTGTGAAGCAATAAAATCGTGATTTTTCATCGTATCTTTCTTCAAGCCATTGCCAACGCTTTCAACATTCTTGGTTCCTTGGTATGCCATTCTTAAGTCATGAATAATACGCAATAAACGCATACGAGCACCCTGCCAATCAAGATAGCGTGATTCGTTTCCAGTTAACCGATGAAGTGCCGTGCAAAGCTCGTCTAAATCCCAATAATCTCCGCTTATAAGTGCTCCAGTTAAGTTCTCGGTATTTTTGAGAGCTAACATATTTTCACCTCCTGATGTACTATTACCGTTTTGGTGAATAGTTAAGCGTCTTAAATAACTCTGCTTTTTCAGTAGGTGTAAGTTCTCTCCATTCCCCAATAGAAAGACCTTCAATAGATACGTTCATGATTCGGATTCGTTGTAGTCTTTTCACTGTAAATCCTAATGCTGAACACATTCTTCGTATCTGACGATTTAATCCTTGTGTTAAAATAATGTTGAATGTTTTTGGTCCTATTTTTTTCACTTTACAAGGCAGTGTTTTAGTACCAAGGATGTTAACACCAGCACCCATTTTCTCAATAAACGAATCGGTAATTTTCTCATTCACTGTTACAATATACTCTTTCTCATGACTGTTTTCTGCACGAAGTATTTCATTTACAATATCGCCGTCATTCGTCAAAAGTATTAAACCATCAGAGTCTTTATCTAAACGCCCAATATGGAAGATACGCTGTGGATGATTAACAAAATCAACGATATTTCCTTTAATATGAGATTCTGTGGTACTAGTAATACCAACAGGCTTATTTAATACTAAATAAACGAGTGGTTGTTCAACAACAATTTGCTCGCCATCCACGCGAACATCGTCCCCAGCTTCTACTTTACTGCCGAGTTCTGCAGTTTTTCCGTTTATCATTACTCTTCCATCCGTGATCCATTTGTCTGCACCGCGTCTCGAGATGATCCCAGCTTCACTTAAAAATTTATTTATCCGCATTATAGACACCTACTTTTTTTGTTAATTTAATTATAACAAAAGTTGAAACTAAATTAGAGTAATAGCGTAAATTAGCAAAGGAGTGATTTACTTGAGCGTTGAACAAAATTTAGAACAAACATTTAATGCACTGAAAAAAACATTAGGTTGGAGTGTGGATAAACGAATAACTTTGTCACTTGCAGGTTATTATGTAACTTTAGAGCAGGAATTTGATGAAACTAGATATCAAGAAGTAGCTAGCCATTTGAAAAAAAGAGCAGGCATCTTCTCTGCATTACGCTCCCACTTAAATCCATTATTTGTTGCAACTTTAGACGTTTCCGGAGCAGAACCAGAACAAGCAGTAAATCTGTTAATGGAAAAAGCTGATGCTTTAAAACAGTTTGGTTTTAAAATGAATAGCTATACGTATTTGGCTGCCCTTATGATGTCCGATCAAAAAAATCAATGGCCATATGAAATGAAAATGGCACAAAAATTGATGGATGATATGAAGGCACATCATCGCTTTTTAACCTCTACTGACGATTATCCATATGCAATGTTTCTTGGCAAATTGGAAGGTGATACAGCTGTTCGAGCTGAAACGATGAATCGCTATTATAAAGAACTAAAGCAACATAAATTCTATTCCGGGAATGAACTACAATGGATGTCTCAGGTTCTTACGTATTCTAATCCAGCATATGAAGAAAATATGGTGAGTAGAGCAGTAATTATTCGCAATGGATTAAAAAGCGTCAAAATAAAAACATCTCAAGCACAATATCCCATTATAGGATTTATGGCGGCTTTAAACTTAGATGAAGAACAATTAAACGAGATTGTAACATCCTATGAATCCATTGCAAGTATGAAGTTATTTTCGTGGTACAAAGACTCAGCCCTCCCTATTGCTTTTGGATTGTCCTTAAGATCTTCTAAAGAAGCTTATGCAACTGCAGCGATTTCCATGGCAACTTCGCTAGAGCTTATATTACAAGCACAACAAGCGATTATGATTTCTACTATTGCAGCAACTAGTGTAGCAACAACATCAAATTCTGGCTCGTATTAATGAACGTGCTATACTAAACATAGATTATTTATATAAGAGGGGTAAGAATAATGAACACTAATCCAATGAGTCAATCCAGAACGATCCAAACACATTTAATATTGCCACCGGATACTAATCATCATGAAACAATCTTTGGTGGAAGAGTGCTTGCATTTATTGATGAGATTGCAGCTATTTCCTCCATGAAACATGCACAAGGTGCTGTTGTTACAGCTTCAATAGACTCAGTAGACTTTCTATCTTCTGCAAAGGTGGGTGACGTACTGGAGCTAGAGGCAGTCGTTTCTAATGCAGGTCGTTCTTCCATGGAGGTTTATGTTCGAGTAACATCAACAAACCTACTTACTGGGGAAGAAAAACTTACGACCGAATCATATGTCACGATGGTTGCGGTAGATGAAAATGGAAAACCAGTACCTGTACCTGGGATACATCCTGAAACGGAGCAAGAAAAACGCCTTTATGAAACAGGACCAGCTAGACGTGCTCATCGGAAGCAACGCTTAGAAATGAAATACTAAAAGGGTAGGAAGTGGCTAAGTGCTAAAACAAATTGATGAACTATACAAATATCTGATGATTACGCTGCTCGTCCTTTATTTGATCAATTCGATTTATCTTCAAGAAGTTACCATCACTTTCACAGCAATAGTGCTCGTCATTCTTTTAGAAATAACGAAGCACCGTCACCATATTAAACAACTAACCTATTCGCAGCTATCCATTATCGGCATCGTGTTACTGGCAGGTATTGCAGCTATCATTTATCTATTAGTAACAATTCAAATATTCTTAGAACCTATAAATTTACCGGAAAAAATGGAAAGTGCCCTGTTCTTTGTATGTATCGTAGTAGGTATATATATTCTGTGGTATTTTATCGGTAAGTTATTTGGAAAAGCTTTAGAGAAACAATGAAAAACTGTAAATACATTGCTTAAAGCAGTGCATTTACAGCTCTTCTTTTTTCTTTCAACATGCTGCGGAAAAATTACCCGAAGAGAAAAAAGTAGATAGTAACTATTACTCAGCTGAGTTTCCGATTCAGGAACTGAATTTCCAACGAGATGTCTCATTAATCCCTCAAACTTATTTAGTATCCGGCTCAGGTGAACGTTTATATAAAATCAATCCCACTACAGAACAGCCTTTACGACGAAAATTATCCGTATTGAATATTTTCAGATTGGGAATGTTCTTTCCTATGACCTATCAATTAAAAACGATGGAAGAGAAATTAGTTTCTACATTTAGCATTGAGAATAAGCTTAAATTTATGCAAATAAAGGTGTATGATCATAATCATCTTCATTTAACTACTGTTGTTATGCCTCCAATGTCTTTAAAAAATAGGGCTATTATATTTGATGCCAATAACGAAAAACTGCTTCAAATGGAAGCTAAAAGTATGTATGGGGACATTGACGTCAATAACTTGGATGGTCATAGATTAGCAACGTATCGGTTTGGTATTTTTCCCTATGCTGCGCACCCAGCCTTTGAAGTGCAATATATGAATGTCCATGTATCTCTTGCACACCATCTAACGCATACAGAAAAACTTACTTTTACCGCATTGTTTTACTATTGGACAGCCCATCAATAAAAAACGAGCAGATTCATATAGAATTTGCTCGTTTATTGTTAATTTTTAAACAGATTAAACCAACCTTTGTATTTGAACCATCCAAGCATCGAAAAAGCAATGAGAACCATAGCACCGAGTACGATAAAATAACTATACTTCCACTCAAGCTCTGGCATATTCTTGAAGTTCATCCCGTATACTCCAACAATGAACGTTAAAGGGATGAACACGGTCGATACAATCGTTAAAATCATCATAATACGGTTCATCCTACTGGAGTTTATAGACATATGACTATCTCGTATATCAGCCGTAAGCTCCCGGTTCGATTCAATCATTTCAGTCAGTCGGATTAAATGATCGTAAATATCGGCAAAGTAGGTGTGCTCAGTCTGCTGTAAGTTCATCCGTTCTGAATTTAAAATTCGATAAAGTAAATCTCTCATTGGAATAACGGTACGCCTTAAACGCAACAAATCTCCTCGAAGATCGAACACTAAATCTATAGAAAAATGACGCATATCATAAGTGAGCTTATCTTCTACAGCATTTAAATAATCTTCAATTTTGTAGACAATCGGAAAATAGGCATCCACCACTTTATCGATAATATTATAAGTTGCATGGATAGCACCTCTACCCCAACCCTGTGGATTTTGTCTAATACGCTCTCGTGCCTGTTCCATCTCATGCATAGGGTGGAAATGAAAGGACACTACATAGTCCTGACCAACGAATATATCTAACTCTTCCGCCTCTAAGGTCTCCTCATTAAACGTATGCAAAACAAAGAAGTTGTATCCGTCATAATAGTCTACCTTAGGACGCTGCAATCTTTGTAAACAGTCCTCGATTGCGAGTGGATGAAAATGAAAAAACGAACTAAGTATTAGCTCCTCTTGCTTCGTTGGCTCCCCGATATCAATCCAATACCATTCAAAATTTTTTTGCTTTATATCCTCTAAAGGAAAGTCGCTTACTATTTCATGATCGGTCGTTATACCAATCGTACGAATCATAGGAATCCCTCGCTTTCACGACAACCACTATTCTATTATCTCATAGTCTCCTTATTTTGATGATCTAAAACAAAGGAGACACTGTATAAAAATAATATATTCTAAATAAATTGATAAATCCAGTTGACTTCTACCATTTCTATATGTATACTAGGTATTAATCAAATAAACAACTTTCTTATCAAGAGAGGTGGAGGGACTGGCCCTACGATACCTCAGCAACAGGCAATTTTTGTACTGTGCTAATTCCAGAAGCGTTAAGCTTGAAGATAAGAAGAGCATAATCACTAATGATGTGTAAACCTCTTCTTGTTTCTAAGAAGGGGTTTTATTTGATTTATTTCTCAAGAAACTTAGTGTTGTGTTTAAACTGTGTAACATGTCGTCTACCTTCCATACTCATTTGTAGAAGACGGTATACGAGTAAAAATAAAACTTTCTTTCTCGCCTCTCATTTGACAATGAGAAAGAAAGTATCTAATTGTATAAAACATACACCATATGAAAATGCCAAGGGTTTAACAAATCCTTGGCATTTTCATTATTTTTTTATTTTCATTATTTTTGCTTCTGCTTTTAATGCCTTAATAAGCGAAAAAATCATAAGCAGCATAACAAACGAAAATGGTAAGGCGGCAATAATAATTGTATTTTGTAAGGCATCTAACCCATTAACCGACAACAAAATAATAGCGATAACAGATAATGTTATTCCCCAAGCGAGCTTCACCTTGTTCGGTGGTGTCAGTGAACCATTTGTCGACTGCATGCCAAGAACGAAAGTGGCAGAATCTGCTGAAGTAATGAAAAAGGATGCAATCAATAGGACAGCAAAAACGGAAACAACCGCAGGGAAAGGCATCACGTTGAACATTTCAAAAATAGTTAATTCAGTAGAGGCTTGGGCTAAGTCGGCAACGCCTCTTTTTTGAAAATCAATTGCTGTAGTACCGAAGGCCGAAAACCAGAATGCCCCTAGTAAAGTAGGTGCTACAAGAACGCCAGAAACAAACTCCCGAATCGTGCGACCTTTAGAGACCCGAGCTATGAACATGCTTACAAACGGTGCCCAAGAAATCCACCATGCCCAATAGAAAATAGTCCAGTTATCAAGCCATTCGCGGTTGCTGGAATTTAACGGAGATGTACGGAAACTCATCTGTACAATATTTCCTAAATAGCCTCCAAAAGAGTCAGTTAACATATCAAAAATAAGTAAGGTAGGTCCAAAAATAATAACAAACCCAAGTAAAGCAAGAGCTAATATCAAATTTGTGTTCGATAAATATTTTATCCCTTTACTTAATCCAGACCAAGCGGATGCCACGAAAAGGACAGTGACTATCACTATAATTATTATTTGAGTCATAATACCAATTTTAAAACCGAATAGGTAATTTAAGCCTGCGTTAATTTGAACAGCCCCAAAGCCGAGAGAAGTTGCAACTCCGAATGCTGTAGCAAAAACAGCGAGTACATCCACAAGAGTGCCCCATGGACCTACCATCTTTTTGCCGAAAATAGGCTTCAATGTAGAAGAGATTAAGCCTGCTTCTCCCTTACGGAACTGGAAGAATGCAAGGGACAGGGCCACAACCCCATACATAGCCCAAACATGGAACCCCCAGTGGAAGAAGGTTTGACGGAGTGATTCCTTAAAAGCTGCACTAGTATTAGGTTCCGCTGTTGCAGGAGCGATCGCATAATGTGATAAAGGTTCAGCCGCCCCATAAAAGACAAGCCCGATTCCCATACCAGCAGAAAATAGCATAGCAATCCAAGTAATCGTTGAAAACTGTGGACGATCTGTATCTTTTCCAAGGCGGATTTTTCCGTACCGACTAAAGATAAAAAAGATGCTTAATACTAACATAAATGTCATAAGTATCATGTAGTACCAACCAAATGACGAAGCAACAAAAGTTTTAATATTTGTAGTAATAGCTTCAAAACTTTTCGGTGCCAAAGCCCCGTATCCGACAGCTAGAACTATCAAACCCATTGTAATATAAAATACCTTAGATAATTTTCTCATGTTTCCCCCCATATATTTAAAGTTAAACCGTTAACTATACTAATAAAATATTATCGAATCAACCAATACACTTATACATAGTTCATTTAAGTATTTCCATTTTAGATGATATTGAAACTTCCTAATGGTTAAACCGACTAAAAATAAGAAATTTTATATAGCTGCCATTCCCAACTCGTATAAACAGTCGACTTCGTTTATTGGCGAAATCATCCCAGTTGGGGTTTCTTTAATTATGAGAATTGATTCTAATTGATTTACTAGTATGCCAAAAGTAAATATTCTGAAAAACATATTGACAAGCAGTGTTGGAAACGTTTACATTATATTTAGTTAACTGTTTACGGTTAACTGTTAACAAAATAGAATTTTCAGAAAATTGAAGGTGGTTCTTTGTTGAAGTTTGAAAAACGACATATTAGTGAGCAAGTACTAATTTATTTACGAAAGAAAATAATGCTCCAGGAGTTAAAAGAAGGAGATCACTTAAAAGAATCTGAGTTATCTCAAGAACTTTCAATTAGTAGAGGTCCGATTCGTGAAGCTATTTCTAAGTTGGAAACAGAAGGACTAGTAATAACACCCTCAAATGGGCGAACTATAGTACAAAAATTCGGAGAAAGAGATATAAGAAATTTATATGAGAGTAGAATTCTACTAGAAACTTATGCATTAACAATTCAAGATGGTGAACTGTTGGAAAGTGAAGGGAAGTTACTCTATCAATATATTCAGGAGATGGAAGAATCTTTGACTGGGGGCATACAAAATGTAGAAGCTGATTTAAAATTCCACCATCAGCTATTAAAAATGACGGATAATCGTACTCTTATACGTCTTTGGAATTCATTGAATGAAATTATTAAAACACTTATAGAAGTTACATCTGAATTTACAGCAGAAAGGCAAAATGAAATTGTTTTAGAGCATAAGGTCATTGCAGATGCACTACATGCAAATAATATTGAACTAGCTCAATCACTTTTAAGAACTCATTTAGAAGGGGCTTCAGATTATTATAGCAAGGCAGTATTTGAATTACAGGGAGAAGGAGAATGAAAATGACACAAAGAAAAGTGAAATGCGCAATTATCGGTTCTGGAAATATCGGAACAGATTTAATGTATAAATTGCTTCGTAGCGATTTATTAGAACCAACCGTAATGGTAGGAATCGATCAAGAGTCCAAAGGATTAGCTTTAGCTAAAGAATATGGCTTGATTCCTGTATACAACGGGATTGAAGGATTTAAAGAAATTCATGAAGAAGCAGATATCGTGTTTGAAGCAACTTCTGCTAAAGCTCATCTTACGAATGCAAAAATACTGAAAGAACTTGGTAAAAAAGCGATTGACTTAACTCCTGCGGCTGTTGGACCATTTATTATTCCATCTGTAAATCTAGAAACCTCTGATGTTACTAATTTAGATAACGTGAATATGGTTACTTGCGGCGGACAGGCAACAGTACCGATTGTTAAAGCCATCTCGAATGTTGTGAATGTATCATATGCAGAAGTTGTTGCAGCTATCTCTAGTAAGAGTGCAGGGCCAGGAACTAGACAAAATATAGATGAGTTTACGGTAACGACGGCCAAAGCCTTAAAAGAAGTAGGCGGAGCCAAAGAATCTAAAACGTTAATTATATTGAATCCTGCGGAACCACCCGTTCTTATGAGAAATACTATTTTCGTAAAAATTGATGAACATTCAGAAGAACTCTATATAAAAATAAGAGAGTCAATAGATCAGATGGTGAAAGTGTTACAGGAATACGTTCCGGGATATCGCTATAAATCCGAACCAGTTTTCAAAGGAGATTTAGTCACTGTCCAAGTTGAAGTAGAAGGTATGGGTGACTTCTTACCTAAATACTCTGGAAATTTGGATATAATTACATCTGCCGCAGTTCGAACTGCTGAAATAATAGCAGAAGCTATGAATAAAGAGGTGAGTATAAATGGGTAAGCAACTAGTTATAAATGATGTGACTCTTAGAGATGGCATGCACGCTATTAGTCATCAATACTCCAAAGTGCAAATTGCAGAGTTAACTAGATTACTAGATGATTCAGGCGTAGATATTATTGAAGCAACACATGGTGATGGTTTGGGAGGTAGCTCCATTCAGTATGGCTTCTCTAAAGAAACAGAAGATGACATCATACGTACAGCAGTTGAAAATGCTAAGAATGCTAAAGTAGGTGTTCTATTATTACCAGGTGTTGGTACGATTGAACACTTAGAAAATGCTCACCAGTTGGGTGCTCAAGTTGTACGTGTGGCAACTCATTGTACGGAGGCAGATGTCTCAGAACAACATATTAAAGCGGGAGTAAGACTAGGGTTGGATACAGTAGGATTCTTGATGATGTCCCATCGAACATCACCAGAAAACTTACTCGAAGAAGCTAAAAAAATGGAATCATATGGAGCGCAAACAATTTATGTTGTTGATTCAGCAGGTGCTTTAACGATGGATGATGTTAGGAGCCGAGTATCATTATTTAAACAACACCTCTCAACAAAAATTGGATTCCATGCACATAATAACCTTTCGCTAGGAGTTGCTAACTCAATAGTCGCTATTCAAGAAGGTGTAGATAGAATTGACGCAAGTCTGGCAGGCATGGGTGCTGGTGCAGGAAATGCTGCACTAGAGCAGTTAGTAGCAGTAATGAATAGAATGGGGATTTCACATAATGTTGATTTATACAAAGTGATGGATGCAGCAGAAAATGTGATGAAACCAATGATGGTTCGTCCTGTACAAATCGATCGCTTGAGCCTAATGCTTGGTTATACCGGAGTTTACTCTAGCTTCTTATTATTTGCTGAACGCGCAGGTAAAGAGTATGGGGTAGATGCACGAGATATTTTAGTCAAAATTGCGGAAATGAATGCAGTTGGTGGACAAGAGGATTGGATTATTGGGGTAGCTCAAGATTTAGCAAAGGAAAAACAAATTAAAAGGGGTATCGAGATATGAAAAAATGGGGTTTATTTAGTCTAATATTTGCACTTCTTTTACTACTCGCGGCGTGTGGAGATGAATCAGGAAACTCAGAGGCAGAAGCAAATTCGAATGGTGAAGGTAGCACATATGTAATTAAAGCTGGCCATGCAGCATCGGAAGATCATTTTGCACAAGGATCCTTTGAAAAATTTAAAGAATTAGTAGAAAAAAACTCAGATGGAAAAATTAAAGTAGAAATTTATCCAAATGGTCAACTTGGTGGAGAGCGTGAGATGGTAGAAGCTATTCAATTAGGTAACTTAACTATGGCTGCTCCATCTAGTGCTGTTTTAACATCATTTGCTTCAGGTATGTATTTATGGGATCTTCCATTTTTATTTAAAGATGCAGCGATGGCGCATGAAGTATTAGATGGTGAAGTAGGAACAGAAGTGTTAGACAGTCTATCAGACGTAGGAATTAAAGGATTAGGTTATTGGGAAAATGGTTTCCGTCACTTAATGAATAATAAACATGAAGTTTCTTCTATTGAGGAAATGAAAGGACTAAAAATTCGTACACTAGAAAGCCAACAACAAATTCAAATGTGGAATGCAACAGGTGCTAATGCTACTCCGATAGCATTTACAGAGCTTTATTCTGCATTACAGCAAGGTACAGTGGATGCTGCAGAATCACCACTTGCTTTAATGTACGCTCAAAAATTTCAGGAAGTCCAAAAATACTTAACATTGTCTGGTCATCTATATTCACCTTGGCCAGTAGTCATTAGCCAAAAATTCTTTGATGATTTACCAGCTGATTTGCAACAAGTTGTGCAAGATGCTGTTGATGAAACACGTACTTTCAATCGTCAATTATCAGCAGAAGATGAAGCAAAATCACTTGAATTACTTCAAGAAGGCGGTATGGAATACGTAGAACTTTCTCCAGAAGAAAAAGCTAAATTTAAAAAAGCGATGGAAGTTGTCTATCCTGAAATTGAAAAGTTGGTTGGAGAAGATTTATATACAAAATTAATGAGTGCGGTCGAATAACAAAAGCGATGATAGGACAGTCAATAGACTGTCCTACATTAGTACATAGGGAGTGTTTTCTAATGAAGTCATTTGTAAAAGTTTTAAATAACTTTGAAAAAACTCTCGTAACATTATCGATGTTCTTGATGGTGATTTTAATCTTCTTACAAGTATTTTCTCGTTATGTTATGGGTGATGCGATAGGTTGGACAGAAGAAGCTTCTCGTTATTTATTCATATGGTTAATTTTCTTATCCATTGGAATTTCATTTATTGAAAAAAAGCATATAAGTATAGATATTGTTTTAGATCGTCTTCCTTTAGGTTTTCAAAAGGTAATTCAACAGTTTGTTTACTTACTTTTGTTGGTTTTGTCGATATTTTTGTTAGTCCAAGGTCTGGATTTAATTCAAAACATGAAGACTTTTAATCAAAAATCAGCAACTTTACAAATTCCAATGTGGATTGTATATTCTGCTCTACCTATTGGATTTCTATTTTCTATCATTAGAATAATACAAGCTTCTGTCCTACTTTATACTGGTAAAGCTTCCACTAATAAAGAGGAGGATATTATTATATGAGTTCAGCATTAGTATTATTTGGTCTTTTAATACTGTTTCTACTCTTATCTGTTCCGGTAGGATTTTCATTGCTATTAGCGAGTTTAGGAACAATACTTTTAACAGATATAACATTACCTTTTAGTTTATTGACCCAAGTAATGATAACAGCAAATGACTCCTTCCCGTTAATGGCGATTCCATTTTTCATTCTAGCGGGTGTATTGATGGGACGCGGTGGAGTTTCCGAGCGCTTATTGAATATAGCTAATTCATTTGTAGGACATTATCGAGGGGGCTTTGCTATTGCAGCGGTCTTAACTGCGATGTTCTTCTCCGCAATATCTGGATCAGGGCCTGCTACTGTTGCGGCAATTGGGACTATTATGATTCCTGAAATGGTGAAAAGAGGGTATAACAAAATATTTGCTACTGCTCTTATTGCTTCAGCAGGAACTATTGGGATTGTTATTCCACCAAGTATTCCCCTAGTTATTTATGGGGTTTCATCAGGAACTTCTATTGGGAACTTATTCAAAGCTGGTATTATTCCTGGAATCTTAATGGGCTTTGCGCTGATGCTATGGGCCTATTTACATGCTCGTAAGGAAAACTATAAACCCGATCCAAAAGCAACATGGAAAGAAAGATTTCAAGCTATTAATAAAGGAAAAGGCGCTATATTAATGCCGGTGGTAATTCTTGGAGGTATTTATGGTGGGATATTTACACCAACTGAAGCAGCGGTCGTAGCGGTTGTTTACGGATTAATATTAAGTTTCTTAGTATACCGTGAGCTGAACTGGAAGCAAACAGTTGCTATATTCTATGATTCAGCAATCTCTACAGGATCGATCATGGTAATTGTAGCTGCAGCAGCAGTTTTTGGACGTATATTAGCACTCGAACAAATACCCAACACAGTGGCTGCAAGTATTATGCAAATTACCGATAATCCAATTATTTTCTTATTATTGGTGAATTTATTACTATTAGTCGTTGGGACATTCATGGAAACTATTGCGGCAGTTATTATATTGACTCCAATCTTACTTCCTCTAAGTGCTCAAATGGGTGTTGACCCAATTCACTTTGGAATTATTATGATTGTCAATCTAAGTCTAGGGTTTATCACTCCGCCTCTTGGTTTAAATCTATTCGTAGCTTCCAGTATATCGAATATTAAAATTGAGCCATTATCAAAAGCTATAATGCCAGGTTTTTTGGCTTTAGTTATTACATTATTAATTATTACGTATATTTCTTGGATTTCTTTAGTCCTAGTATAAAAGGGGAAGTTTAGTATGTTTAGAGTAACTTTAATAGATCATGAGTGGGAAGACTTGTTTATTGAAGAAAGTATGCTGAGTGAAGCGGATATTCAATTTACGGTGCTACAGTCTCGGGAAAAAGCAGAGATTATAAAAGCTGCGCAACAGTCAGATGCCATTATAATACTGTATGCAAATATTGATAGAGAAATCATGGAAGCTGCACCGAATCTAAAACTGATTTCACGATTTGGGATAGGTATCAATATGGTCGATGTTGAAGCTGCAACAGAGCTAGGAATTCAAGTGGCAAATGTAAATGACTATTGCGTAGATGAAGTCTCGGATCATGCACTTGCTTCCATTATGGCTGCTGCTCGAAATTTATTTGTCTATTATGAAGACACAAATGCCGGTGGATGGGATTTTAAAAAAGCACAGATACCTTTGCGGGCAAGTGAAGCTGTTGTAGGATTGCTTGGGTATGGGAAAATTCCTCGTCGTTTGGGACAAAAATTAAAAGCTATTGGATACCAAGTGCAGGCATATGACCCTTTTGTTTCTGCAGAGAAAATGGAGGAAGATGGAGTAGTTAAGGCAACGATTGACGATATAATGATAAGCAGTGATTTTGTTTCTATTCACGTACCTCTCATAAAAGCTACACATCATTTAATCGGAGAACGCGAACTAAAAATGATGAAGAAATCAGCATTTATCATAAATACTGCTAGGGGGCCGATAATAGATGAAAAGGCCCTTGTAGCGGCATTGGAAAACGAAGAAATAGCTGGAGCATTTTTAGATGTCACGGAAGAGGAACCTCTTCCAGTGGTGCACCCCCTTCGTAATCTAAAACAAGTTGTTATGACCCCGCATGCTGCATGGTATTCTGTTGATGCTTTTAGAGAAATTCGCGAGAAAGCAGTAAGAAATGTAATTGAAAAATCTCATGGTAAAAACCCTACTTATTTATTGAATTAAGCTAGATTTCTTCCTTTTGGAGGAGGGCGAGGGGACAGAAAAACCATCGAGAAAAGAGAGGTTGGTCGGGATGTCACGACCAACCTCTCAAAGATCAATCGGTAAAAATATAGCAAAGCTTCTTCCAAAGCCTTTTGAAAACATTCGTAACAGCTTTTGAGCTTAAAGAAACGAATGTTTTATTACCGGATTTTTCTTTTTTAAAGAATTTTTATTTACTTTAAGGGATTATTTTTCTGTTTTTATTTTTATCCAATGGTGATGTTTGTCTAGTTTGTATACAGTCCTTTTGCATTTATTAATAGTAGTGCAAGAAGGAGGTGAATTAACCATGAATCCACATCATCATCAACCTAGTTCCTGTCATTCCTGTCAAAAAACGCAGTGGCATCAACCAGCTGCTCAACCAATTGTTTGTCCCCCGCAATACCGAGTGCGTGATTCATTCCTACCAAGAATGCAGCCTGTTATCCATCCAATTGTAAACGTGAATAGAGAACATATCGTAAACGTCCCTCAGCACTTTTACACGGTGACAAACCAAAACGTAATGGCACCCGGAAGTCAGCAGGCATTTCCTATGCAGCAAGGAATGTATCCACAACAATCATTTGGTCAACCATATGGACAACAATTCGGGCAACAACAATACGGACAGCAACAGTTCTTTCCAGGTCAGAACAGATAATTCATCGATATTGTAGATTTTCGTAATATAGAAAACATGAGCAAATGCCTTTTACATAAAAAGGGCATTTGCTTTTTTTTACTATAATTTAATTTGGAAATATCAAGTTATCTAAGTAATTATACATATTGTAATTTTCAGTATATTTTGATAAAATTTAATTTATTTCGATATTCAAAATATAATGATAGATGAACATGGGGGAGTAAGATGAAACTATTTTTATCGGTCGATATGGAAGGTATTACCGGGTTACCAGATTATACGTTTGTAGAGTCCAACAAGCATAATTATGAACGGGCGAGACGTATAATGACGCAAGAAGCTAATGCTATTGTAGAAGGTGCTTTATCAAAAGGAGTAAAGGAAGTATTGGTTAACGACAGCCATTCTAAGATGAATAATCTACTAGTAGAAGAATTGCATCCAGATGCTTCTTTAATCACAGGGGATTTTAAACCCTATTCTATGGTGCATGCATTAGATGAAACCTATTTAGGAGCAGTATTTGCTGGGTATCATTCCCGCGCTGGACAACCGGGTGTGATGAGTCACTCGATGATTTTTGGGGTTCGTAATATGTACATAAACGATGTGGAGATAGGAGAACTCGGGTTAAATGCTTTTGTAGCTGGACATTATGGCGTGCCCGTAATTATGGTGGCAGGAGATGACGGTGCTTGTAGAGAAGCAGAAGCTCTGCTTCCGGGCGTGGTTACTGCAGTGGTGAAAGAATCTATTTCTCGTTCAGCTGTAAAAACGTTACATCCTTTAAAATCACAGGCTTTGCTTAAAGAGAAAGTAGTCGAGGCAATCGAAAAAAGAGATCAAATTAAGCCACTAACACCACCTGATAAGCCGGTATTACGAATTGAGTTTGTGAACTATGGTCAAGCGGAGTGGGCAGCTTTAATGCCAGGTTGTGAAATTATCGAAGGAACTACAATGGTTGAATTTAAAGCGAAAGATATATTAGAGGCGTATCGAGCGATGCTTGTTATGGTGGAATTAGCGTTACAAGCTAAATTCTGTTGAGGGGGCTTTTGAGTGGGGAAATATATTGTAAAGCGTTTTATCATGATGATTGCAACAATTCTAATCATCGCTACTTTAACTTTCGTGTTGATGCACTTAATACCAGGCTCTCCATTTGAAGGTGAACGAACTACTAATCCTACTATTCAGGCAAACTTAGAAAAGTTTTATAAATTAGACCAACCCCTTCATATTCAGTACTTAAGTTATTTAAAATCTATCGTGACATTCGATTTTGGACCATCCATTAAGAAGCCGAATGAATCTGTAAATGAACTGTTGGCAAGGGGATTCCCGATTTCGTTTGAACTTGGGATGCTTACTATTTTAGTAGCTTTGCTCTCAGGAATTATTTTAGGAACGATTGCTGCACTTAGGCATAATGGTCTAGTCGATTATTTTGCGATGACATTTGCGGTTATTGGTATATCTGTTCCAAACTTTGTGTTGGCGACATTACTTATTCAACAACTTGCTGTGACCTGGGACTTGCTTCCGGCGGCAACCTGGTCTAGTCCGTTACATATGATATTGCCGATAATAGCTCTTGCGACGGGACCTACCGCTATAATTGCTCGTTTAACTAGATCTAGTATGTTAGAAGTTCTAACCCAGGATTATATTAAAATGGCTCGAGCAAAAGGATTATCCCCTGTAAGAATAATTGTTCGCCACGCATTAAGAAATGCGCTTATGCCAGTAGTGACAATTCTAGGGACAATGCTTGCTGGAATTCTAACAGGAACATTTGTGATCGAGCGTATTTTCGCTATTCCAGGCATGGGGAAATATTTCGTAGAGAGTATTAACAATCGAGATTATCCAGTAATTATGGGGACAACTGTGTTTTATAGTTCATTTCTAGTGTTCATGCTTTTCATTGTAGATATCGTCTACGGACTACTGGATCCACGTATAAAATTACACCGTAAAGAGGGGGATGCATAATGACAAATTCACAAGAAGTAATATCCCCGCAGCATGTAAAAGATGAATGGTTTAGAACTCTTCCGAAAGAACAGGGAAAGGCAGAATCTGTTGTAAGACCTTCTTTGTCTTATTGGAAAGACGCTTGGCGTCGTTTACGAAAAAATAAATTGGCGATGGGCGGATTGATCTTTCTTATTTTATTGATGCTCTTCGCTATATTTGGACCAATTTTTTCTCCTTATTCTGTTACGGCTACCGATTACCCTAGTCAAAACCAGCCACCATCCGCTGCTCATTGGTTTGGTACAGATGAGGCAGGAAGAGACGTATTTACAAGAACCTGGTATGGTGCCCGTATTTCCATATTTGTTGGAGTAATGGCAGCGCTCATTGATTTCTTTATTGGGATTATTTACGGCGGTATAAGTGGTTACAAAGGGGGGCGCACAGATTCCATCATGATGCGTATAGTAGAAGTACTTTACGGATTACCCCACTTGTTAGTAGTGATTTTGTTAATGGTAATTATGGGAGCAAGTTTAACGACCATCATCGTAGCACTTACAGTGACTGGATGGGTAGGGATGGCTCGAATTGTTCGGGGACAGGTATTACAGATTAAAAACTATGAATTCGTAACAGCCTCCAAGTCGTTTGGTGCCAAAAGCTCTAGAATTATTCGAAAGAATTTATTACCCAATACGATGGGTCCTATTATAGTACAAATGACGCTAACAGTTCCAAGTGCTATTTTTGCTGAAGCATTTCTAAGCTTTTTAGGATTAGGGATAGCAGCTCCATTTGCAAGCTGGGGTGTAATGGCAAATGATGCGCTTCCTGTTATTTTATCCGGTCATTGGTGGCGCTTATTCTTCCCTGCGTTGTTTATATCTTTAACGATGTTTGCGTTTAATGTGCTAGGGGATGGACTGCAGGATGCGCTAGATCCGAAGCTTAGGAGGTAGATTGGATGAATGGCAAGAAAACAAAGAAGGTCAGTTCACCTGTAAAAGTGCTCCAGGTAGATAATCTTCAAGTTTCTTTTCGGACGTATGGTGGAGAGGTTGAAGCTGTTAGAGGTGTAAGTTTCGATTTATATCAAGGAGAAACTCTTGCGATAGTAGGTGAATCAGGCTGTGGAAAAAGCGTTACTTCTAATGCCATTATGGGTTTAATACCACAGCCTGCCGGCATTATTAAGAATGGTAGTGTTGTTTTTAAAGGGAAAGAATTGACGGGTATGACGAAACCGCAACTGCGGAAAATCCAAGGTGTCGACATATCAATGATTTTCCAAGATCCGATGACCGCTCTAAACCCTACGCTCACGATTGGGGAGCAATTAACGGAAGGACTAAGAACACATAAAAAAGTAAGCAAACAGGAAGCGAAGCAAAAAGCGATAGAGATGTTAGCGCTTGTAGGAATACCAAACCCTACAGAGCGTTTAAAGCAATTTCCGCACCAATTTTCTGGAGGAATGCGACAACGGATTGTGATTGCTATTGCGCTAATTTGTGAACCTGAACTATTGATCGCAGATGAACCGACAACGGCACTCGATGTAACGATTCAAGCGCAAATTTTAGAGCTCTTTGAGGAGATTCAGGAGAAAACAGATATATCGATAATATTGATCACGCATGATTTGGGAGTCGTTGCTAAAATCGCCGATCGAATAGCCGTTATGTATGCAGGGAAAATTGTAGAAATCGGAGATAAGCGTGCCATTTTTTACACACCAGAGCATCCCTATACAAAAGGGCTGTTAAATTCAGTTCCTCGTCTAGATTTAGTAGAGGAAGAGTTACAACCAATTGATGGAACACCACCCGATTTATTTTCTCCTCCGAAAGGATGTCCTTTCACAGCGAGATGTCCGTATGCGATGGAAGTATGTGATCATGTATATCCTTTCACGACTACAATATCTGAATCACATGCGGTTGACTGTTGGCTACAAGATGAACGTGCAAAGGTATTACAAGAACAATCTTGAATAGGATGAGCGCGCGTAAGTGCATTCACATATATATTACAAAGGGGGAACTAAGATGAAGAAATGGTTATCATTATTTGTAGTAGCGTTATTTGTCCTTGTGTTAAGTGCTTGTACAGCCACGAAGGATGCTGGTGAAAAACCAGTAACTAATACAGGTAACGAAGGGGAAGAAAAGGAAACAGCAGCAGAACCGGAAACAGAAAAAGTACTAAAACTAAACAATGGAAATGAACCAACATCATTTGATCCATCTGTTGGCTTCGATGCGGTTTCTTGGAATGCCTTGAACAACCTAATGGAAGGACTAGTGAGACTTTCAAAGGATCATGTGGCAGAACCTGCAACAGCTGAAAAAATTGATGTATCAGAAGACGGTCTAACGTATACGTTTACCATTCGCGACGATGCGAAATGGTCTAATGGGGAACCAGTATTAGCAAGTGATTTTGTTTATGGATGGTTGCATATGTTAAATCCAGAAACAGCTTCTCCTGCCGCATTTTTAGCGTACTTCATTGATGGAGCAGAAGCCTATAACAGTGGAGAAGGCGCAGCTGAGGATGTTGCTATTAAGGCATTGGAGGAAAAAGTATTCGAAGTGAAATTGAATACTCCCACAGAAGCATTCTTGAATATCATTACAAATCCAAGTTTCTTCCCAGTCAATGAGAAAGTAGCAACAGAGAATGCAACTTGGTATACAGAAGCAGATACATTTGTAGGGAATGGTCCATTTAAGTTAGCTGCATGGGAACATGATGTAAGCTTTACATTTGAGAAAAATGAAAATTATTGGGATGCAGACACTGTAGAGCTGGATAAAGTAGAATGGGCTATGGTAGACGATTCTAATACAGAATACCAAATGTACGAAACAGGGGAGCTAGATGTATCGGGAGTACCATCGGAGTTGGCTGATCAGTTAATGGACTCTCCCGAACTAAAAAATGAAGACCAAGCAGGATTATATTTCTACCGTTTCAATGTTTCACAAGAGCCTTTCACGAATAAAAAAATACGCCAAGCCTTTGGAATAGCGGTTGATCAACAAGAAATAGTAGAATTTGTAACGAAGAATGGTGAAAAACCAGCAGAAGGCTTCGTGCCATACGGATTTGTAGGGCCAGATGGAAAAGAATTTAGAGAAACTGCAGGCAAACTTGTAGAGTTCGATGCAGAAAAAGCAAAAACACTTTTGGCGGAAGGTATGGCAGAAGAGGGTTATACGGAGTTACCTGAAGTAACATTAACTTATTCAACAAGTGATACGCATAAGAAAATAGCAGAAGCACTGCAAAGCAAATTCAAAGAAGTATTAGGAGTAGACGTAACACTACAAAATGTGGAAGCAAGTGTGTTTGCGACCGAGCAAAAAGAGTTTAAATATCAATTGTCTCGTTCTTCCTTCTTATTTGACTATGCAGATCCAGTGAATGCATTAGAAAGCTTCATCACAGGTTCTTCCATGAACCGTACAACATGGTCTAATGCAGAATTTGATAAGCTAATTGCCGATATTAAAAAGGAAACGGACGAAGTGAAACGTTGGCAAATGCTTATCCAAGCAGACGCATTATTAATGGATGAAATGCCAATTTTCCCAGTTCACTATTACAACCAAGTAACACTTGAAAAACCAACAGTGTCAGGAATCGTAAGACATCCAGTTGGCTACATGGACTTAAAATGGGCTAAGATCGAATAAAAGCGTAAGAGCCTAATTAAGTGATTATAGAAAGGTCGCGGTGCCTCCTTTGGTGCCGCCCTTTTCTTACATAGAGTATAAAGGAGAAATAACAGATGAAAATTCGCCCGAAACGATTGCAAAAAGGAGATACTATTGGAATTATTGCTCCCTCCAGTCCACCCAATTTAGATAACTTAAAGCGTTCGTTTTCCTTTTTAGAGGAGTTGGGCTTATCTTATCAGCTTGGAAAAAGTGTAGAAAATGTACATGGTTATTTAGCTGGTACTGATGAGGAACGTTTAAAAGATTTACACGAGATGTTCGCTAATCCCAATATCGCAGGAATTATTTGTGCAGGTGGTGGTTATGGTTCTGCGCGTTATACAGATCAAATCGATTTTCAATTAATGCATGAAAATCCAAAAGTATTTTGGGGCTACTCGGATATAACCTTTCTGCATACAGGGATGAACTTATACTCGGATATCGTTACCTTCCATGGACCAATGTTAGCATCGGATGTGGGTAAAGATACTTTCTCCGAGCTATCTAAAAAAATGTTTCAACAGTTGTTTAATCCGATGGAGTTGTTTTATACCGAAGCAATCTCTCCATTGACACAAGTTTCTCCTGGTATTGTTAGAGGAGAACTAACAGGAGGCAATTTATCATTACTGGCTAATGGTGTAGGTACAAAATATGAAGTAAATACAAAAGGAAAACTTCTTTTTATAGAAGATGTGGGAGAAGAGCCTTACAAAGTCGATGGTATGTTAAACCAACTTCGTCAGGCCGGTATTTTAGATGCAGCTGCTGGCTTTGTGATTGGAGATTTTAGTGATGCCGAGCCTAAAAAAAGAAAGATTACTTTGTCTTTAGATGAAGTGTTTGATCACTATATTGGTAAACTAGGAAAACCTGCGGTGAAAGGATTTAAAATCGGGCATTGCGAGCCTCATTTTGCAGTACCACTTGGGATAGAAGCAGAACTAGATGCGAATAACATGTCTTTAACCATATTACCTGGAGTGGAATAGGGGGAGCGAAGCTTGTATATAAAATCGATTGAAACTGTTGATGTGGCGATTCCGCTGACTAAACCATTTAAAACTGCTTTACGAACGGTGACAACGGCTTACTCGGTGTATGTGACTATTACGACAAGTGATGGAATAGTTGGTTATGGAGAAGCGCCACCAACCCATGTAATTACTGGAGAGTCGATGGATAGTATCCGCTACGCTATTAACGAAATAATTGCTCCTCAGTTAATCGGTATGAATATTTTACAAAGTGAGCAGGTGTTTCAGAAACTAAACACGGTCTTAGTAAGAAATACGAGTGCTAAAGCAGCTGTAGACATGGCTATTCATGACATACTTGCTAAGTATGCTGGTGTTCCTTTATATCAATTTCTCGGAGGTTACCGGGATACACTAGAAACCGATTTCACAGTTAGCGTGAATGACCCTACCGAGATGGCGGATGATGCCGAACGGTACATAAAGGATGGATTTAATGTTTTAAAGGTCAAGGTAGGGATTGGTGCTATAAAGGATGATATCGAACGTATTCGTGCTATTCGAGAACGTGTGGGAATGACACCAAAGCTCAGACTCGATGCTAACCAGGGGTGGAATGCAAAAGAGGCGGTAAAAGCAATTGGTTTAATGGAGGATGCAGGTCTATCCATCGAATTTGTAGAGCAGCCAGTGTCTGCTTGGGATCTAGAAGGATTAAAGTATGTTACTGATCGTACATATACTCCAATTATGGCAGATGAAAGTGTTTTTTCTGTGCAGGATGCAAAACAAGTTCTAGAAACACGAGCTGCTGATTTGATTAATATAAAGCTGATGAAGTCCGGAGGTATTTATAACGCGCAAAAGATTAATACGTTTGCAGAGGCAAACGGCGTGAAATGTATGGTTGGGAGTATGATTGAAACAAAATTAGGTATCACAGCAGCTGCACATTTTGCCGCAAGTAAGGCAAATATTCGCTATTTCGACTTTGATGCACCATTAATGCTAGCAAATGATTTAATAGTCGGTGGAGTAATCTATAAAAAAAGTAATATGACATTTTCCAACGAACCAGGTTTAGGGATTGCACATGTGAATTTGGATTAGGAGGCAAAAAGATGCCATTTGATGAAACGAAAGAATGGGTTTGCGCTGTAAAGGTAGGAACTATTTGGACTGAACCTAATTCTGCTAGAGATATAGATAGTCCAGGAATCTCAAATCCTGTGTTATTAGGGGAATGGCTTGAGGCATTGCCATACAAAGAAAGACTAGCTTTATGTAATGAAAATCGTGTGCAAACACAGCTTCTTTACGGAGAGCCAGTGCTTGTGGAAGAGATAGAAGGGGAATGGGCAAAAGTTGTTGCTCTTTGGCAGCCATCTAAAAAAGATAGTAGGGGTTATCCAGGGTGGATTCCACTAGCACAAATACAGCCTGCTGAACAAGCAGATTCTAAAGGTATCGCAAGAGTTTCGTCTGGAAAAGCTCAACTATGGGATTTACAAAATAAGCCGCTACTAGTTTTACCATTTAATACTATTCTACCAATAGTGTCAGAGGATGAAGTATTTTATACCGTCCATACACCACACGGCAAAGCTTTACTATCCAAAGCACATGCTCAATTTGCACCTTCTGTGGAGCAGATTCCAAAAAGGACCGTAGAAGAGGCAGTAGTTTTAGGGGAAAATTATTTAGACTTGCCTTACCTTTGGGGTGGCATGTCTCCATATGGCTATGATTGTTCAGGTTTTACGTATAATATGCTGAAGGCTTGTGGGTTTATAATACCTCGAGATGCAAGTGACCAAGCTAAAATGGGAGAAGAAATATCTATACTTGACTCTTCTCTTTGGAAAGTTGGGGACTTACTGTTTTTTGCAAATGATGAAGGGACTGGACCAGTTAGGCATGTTGGGTTTTATTATGGGAATGGACAGCTTTTGCACTCGCATTCAACTGGGAAAACAGTAGAAATTTTAGTGTTAGCGGGATCTAAGTTAGAAAAGGAAATTTGTGCAGTTAGAAGATATGCCGTTTGAGGGGGGGATTTACATGACGGGAAAAGTTCTGTTATCTGTTCAAGATCTGAAACGCCATTTTGACATTGGACACGGGGAGACCTTAAAGGCTGTTGATGGGATAAGCTTTGATATCGTCAAAGGAGAAACATTTGGTCTAGTAGGAGAATCGGGTTGTGGTAAATCGACAGCGGGCCGAACTATTTTGGGATTGTACAATAGAACAGAGGGAAAAGTACTGTTTGAAGATAAAAATGTGCATGAGATGAGTGACAAAGAAAGAACAGGGTATTTGAAAAAGGTGCAAATGATCTTTCAGGATCCGTATGCATCCTTAAATCCACGTTCCACTGTATTTGAAATTATTGCCGAACCGATGGAAATACATAAACTATATAAAAAAGAAGAGTTAAAATCTAGAGTGTATGAATTACTAGAAGATGTTGGGCTTAACAAAGACCATGCAAATCGATATCCTCATGAATTTTCGGGAGGTCAACGTCAACGAATCGGCATTGCACGGGCTTTGGCGTTAGATCCTGAGTTTATCATTGCAGATGAGCCCATTTCTGCATTGGATGTATCTGTTCAAGCGCAAGTAGTAAAGCTGCTCCAGCGGCTGCAAAAAGAAAAAAATCTTACTTATTTGTTTATCGCGCATGATTTATCGATGGTCAAGTATATCTCGGATCGAATAGGGGTCATGTACTTGGGGCATATGGTGGAACTGACCACGAGTCGTCAATTATATGAAAATCCGCTTCATCCGTATACACAGGCTTTGTTATCTGCGATTCCTATTCCAGACCCTGATATAGAGGAAGCACGGGAACGTATTCTATTGCATGGAGAACTTCCGAGCCCGATAAATCCACCTTCGGGTTGTGTGTTCCGCACAAGATGTGCACATGCGATGTCCATATGTGCGGAAAAAAGACCTGCTTGGAAGGAACAAGAGCCTGGTCATTTCGTGGCCTGTCATCTATATAATTAATACAGTGTCCATATTACAAATATTATTTTGCATAATTTAGATTGACGAAGTATTAATACTTGTAGTATTCTGAAAATAACTTAAAGGAAGGAGTGAGGAATTATGGCAAATGTATATACGTATCCGCGAATCAGTAAGTTCATGATGTCCCACTCCGTATTTCTCTAAACAGATATACGCTTCTTTACTAATGATCGGGGAACCATGGCTGCTGATTCGTGCAGTCATGGTTTTTTTATATGAAAATTAGGAGGAAGTTAAATTGAATTTAATCGAACAATATGGTTGGAATAGTAATTGGAAAGAAAAAATGACAGGCAGTGGAATTGCTGGTCGCGTGCTGCTAGAGCATAAAAATTTATATAGAGTGATCACCAATGAAGGGGAGCTACTCTGCTCACTTTCTGGTAAATTTAAGTTCGAGCATGGAAGAGAAGCATTTCCGGCAGTTGGAGACTGGGTTGTCCTTGAACAAATGCCAGGCGAAGAAAAAGGAATTATTCATGAAGTACTTCCTCGTAGCTCACAGTTTTCGAGGAAAATGGCAGGATTGACGACCGAAATACAATTAATTGCGGTTAACGTTGATTTTGTATTTCTAGTGATGTCGCTCAATCATGATTTCAATGTCCGTAGATTAGAGAGATACTTATTGGCGGCATGGGATTCAGGAGCAACACCCGTTGTAGTGTTAACGAAAAAAGATGCCTGCGATGACATAGGGTATTATATAAAAGAAGTAGAAGCTATTGCATTTGGTGTTGACATATTTGCAGTGAGTAGTGTTACAGGAGAGGGTATTGAACAACTAGGAAATCTGTTGGCTGCTCATAAAACAGGTGCATTACTCGGATCCTCTGGTGTAGGGAAATCCTCTTTAATAAACGCATTGTCAGGTGTTGAAGTAATGACTGTGAATGATATTAGAGAAGATGATAGTAAAGGACGTCATACGACAACGCATAGGGAATTGACGTTATTACCAGAAGGTGGTTTACTGATCGATACGCCTGGTATGAGAGAATTTCAGCTTTGGGATACGAGCGATGGGGTTAGCGCTAGCTTCCAGGATGTCGAAGAGCTCGCGTTAACATGTCGTTTTCGTGATTGTCAGCATGTAAAAGAGCCAGGCTGTGCGATTCAGAAGGCTATTTACACCGGTGTGCTTAAACAAGAACGCTATAAAAGCTATGTAAAACTAATGAGAGAACTTGCGCATATCGATCGAAAAAACGATGCAGTAGCTAAAAAAGCAGAAACGAATAAATGGAAGCAAATTACGAAGTCTCAACGAAATAATTATAAAAAGAAAATCTAATTTTAGATGTGAGGTAACGGATGATTCAGTTAATCAATCACAAGGAAGAAAAGGTCGCTGAATGTATTTTGTCAATTCAATTACCAGCGTATAAAGTAGAAGCTGATTTAATCGGATTTGATGGGATTCCACAGCTTTTGGACACTGTAGAAGATATAAAAAATTCCAACGAACTATTTATTGGAAAATTGGATGGCTCGAAATTGGTAGGTTTTATTTCTTATGAAGATACAAATGAACTGATTGATATATGTAGACTTGTAGTAGACCCTAATCATTTTCGGAAAGGGATTGCATCGGAATTAGTAAACTATCTATTAACAGTCAAGGCTAATGATAAAAAGGTAGTTGTATCAACTGGTGCAAAAAATGTACCTGCAATCACGTTATATGAGAGATATAATTTTAAAAAATTAGCGGAAATTGAAGTAGAACCGGATTTCTATATCATACAACTGACATATGAGGAAAAAAAGATTTATTGAATATGAATATTCATTTTGATATATCCTAAACTACAAACGACTGTTTGTAGTTTTTTCTTCTTTTTAAGGGCAAATCGTATCAATTGCACATGCGAAAAAATCTCGTTATAATATAGTCAAAGTTAGTCAAAGTCAGTTTGTGAGAAGAGGTGAGAAGATGAAAAATATATCTGACATAATTGAAGGGTATTTGAAGGCAATTATAGAAGAAGGAAGTAAGGAACAAATTGAAATTAAGCGAAGTGAAATTGCAGAAAAATTTCAGTGTGTTCCATCTCAAATAAATTATGTAATCAATACAAGATTTACCCAAGACCGCGGATACTTAGTAGAAAGTAAACGAGGTGGAGGGGGATATATTCGAATCCTCCGCGTTCGAGCTCATACAAAAGCTGATTTAATAGAGCATATTATACAAACACTAGAAAATGGGGCTTCAGAATCTGTAACGGAAGATATCGTTTTTCGGTTAATCGATGAGGATGTTATTTCTAAGCGTGAAGCAAAACTCATTTTAGCAGCTTTAAATCGAACGACTCTAGCTATCCCACTACCAGCAAGAGATGAACTACGGTCACGTATTTTATGTGCCATGTTATTAACATTAAAGTATGAAAAAAGTGAAAAATGAACGGGGTGTGTTGAAAGGTGATTTGTGAAAATTGTAAGCAAAGACCAGCGAAAGTAACGGTTACGCAAGTGCATAATGGTGAACACTTTGAAAGACATTATTGTGAGGTCTGTGCAAATAGCCTCCACCCGTTTTATGTAGAGTACAAACAAGATCCATTATCTCTACATCAACTATTATCGAACTGGTTTAGTCAAACAGAACAACAACCAATGCAACAAAAACAACAAAAAAACATGATTGTTTGCGATGAATGTGGTTGGTCAATTCAACGGTTTTTAGATGAAGGAAAATTTGGTTGTGCCAATTGCTACAACAGTTTCCGTCCACAGTTACCAAATGTATTTAAAAGACTTCATAATGGCAATACGACGCATATTGGAAAGGCTCCAGGTGCGCTAGGGGAAAAAATTGCTATAAAAAAACGTATAGAAATAATTCGCTCACAAATGAAAGAAGCGATTGAAAGTGAAAGCTTTGAGGTGGCCGCAAAGCTGAGAGATGAAGCTAGGGACTTGGAAAGTCAACTTTCTACAGGAGGTGACCAAACTGATGTCAATTGATCATTTTTTAGATAACTCCATTTCTAGTTGGATGGCTGGAGAAGGAAACCATTCAGATATTGTGATGAGTACAAGAATACGTTTAGCTCGAAATCTTAATGGCTATCGTTTTCCTTTAGCATTTACAGAAGATGAGGCGCATAAAATTGACCAATCTGTTTCTGCCACCTTGCTAGATGCAAGTGACGAATTGCAGATGCAATTTTCTTCCATTCATATAAAGGATGTATCAGAACTAAGTCGTCAAGTATTAGTAGAAAAACATTTAATCAGTCCAAAGCTTGCGAACTCCCCGATGACAGGCTCGGTTTTGTTGTCGGATGATGAATCTGTTAGTGTGATGGTCAACGAAGAGGATCACATTCGGATACAATGCCTTTTTCCAGGGCTACAAATTGAAGAAGCCTACGCGCAGGCAGATGAGTTAGATCGTGTATTAGATAAGGAATTACCGTATGCGTTCGACGAGCAGTTTGGTTATTTAACAAGCTGTCCCACCAATACAGGTACTGGTTTACGTGCATCTGTCATGATGCACTTGCCGGCATTAACGATGACAAAGCAAATGAATAGGATTGTAACGATTATTTCAAGACTAGGAATGGTTGTTAGAGGAATTTACGGAGAAGGCAGTGAAGCGCTCGGTAATGTATATCAAGTGTCCAACCAAACCACACTTGGTAAGTCAGAAGAAGACATACTTGCTGATCTTCAGAGTATTACCGAACAAATTATTCAAAAAGAAAGAGAAGCACGAGATGCACTTATAAAGCATTCGGCCAATACACTAGAAGACCGACTATATCGATCTTTAGGAACTTTATCATTTGCTCGTATTATGGCAACCGATGAAGCAGCAAGATGCCTATCAGATGTGCGATTGGGGATTGATATGGGACTCATAGAAGATGTGGATGTATCTATCTTGAATGAATGTATGGTGTTTATGCAACCAGGATTCCTACAAAAATATGCAGGAACTTCATTGAATACCTCCGAGCGGGATATGTTTCGCGCGAAGCTGTTAAGGGAACGATTGCAAAAAGAAGAAAAACAGAAAACAAAAGGAGAGGAATCTGAATGATGTTTAATCGTTTTACACAAAGATCTCAAAAAGTATTACAACTAGCACAAGAAGAGGCTATTCGCTTAAAGCATGAATCTATAGGGACGGAACATATATTACTTGGTCTTATCCGTGAAGGTAGTGGAATTGCTGCTAAAGCATTAGAAGCAATTGAAGTAGACCTGAAAGTAATCGAAGCGGGAATCGAGGAGTTAGTAGGAGCAGGTAAAGAGGAAGTTGGACCCATCGTTAACTACACACCTCGTGCGAAAAAAGTGATTGAACTTTCAGTAGATGAGTCTCGAAAATTAGGGCATTCGTATATTGGAACTGAGCATCTATTGCTAGCGCTTATCCGTGAAGGAGAAGGTGTAGCGGCTCGTGTTCTAAACAATGCAGGAGTAAGCTTAAATAAAGCTCGTCAACAAGTGCTTCAATTACTAGGAAGCACAGAGCAAGCGCATGGTAATGGAAATAATGGAGCTGCTCCAGCAAGTACACCAACACTAGATGGTTTAGCTCGTGACCTAACACAAATTGCAAGAGAAGGCACACTGGACCCTGTAATTGGTCGTAGTAAAGAAATTACAAGAGTAATTGAAATCTTAGCTCGTCGTACAAAAAACAACCCAGTTCTAATTGGAGAACCAGGTGTTGGTAAAACAGCTATTGCTGAAGGGCTAGCACAGCAAATTGTACAAAACGAAGTGCCTGAAATCCTACGCGATAAACGAGTAATGACACTTGATATGGGTACGGTTGTTGCTGGTACAAAATATCGTGGGGAATTTGAAGATCGTTTGAAAAAAGTGATGGATGAAATTCGCCAAGCGGGCAATGTTATCTTATTCATTGATGAACTTCATACGTTAATTGGTGCAGGTGGAGCGGAGGGTGCTATTGATGCTTCGAATATCTTAAAACCAGCTCTTGCTCGTGGAGAAATTCAATGTATTGGTGCAACAACGTTAGATGAGTATAGAAAATATATTGAAAAAGATGCTGCACTTGAGCGTCGTTTCCAACCAATTCAAGTAGATGAGCCTTCTGTAGAGGAAGCTATCCAAATTATTTACGGTTTACGTGATCGTTATGAAGCGCATCATCGTGTGAAAATTACGGATGCGGCGGTAGAAGCCGCGGTGAAAATGTCCGATCGTTATATTTCTGATCGTTTCTTACCCGACAAAGCCATCGATTTAATAGATGAAGCAGGATCTAAAGTGCGTTTACGTTCGTATACAACACCTCCTAACTTAAAAGAGTTAGAAACTAAACTAGAAGCAATCCGTTCTGAGAAAAATGCAGCAGTACAAAGTCAGGAATTTGAAAAAGCTGCATCATTCCGTGATAAAGAACAAAAGCTTAAAGATGAACTAGAAAAAATGAAAAACAACTGGAAAGAGAAGCAAGGAAAAGAAGAGTCTGAAGTAACAATAGAGGATATTGCTGCAGTTGTTTCTATGTGGACTGGAGTACCAGTTTCTAAACTAGCACAAACAGAATCTGAAAAGTTATTAAAACTAGAAGATAAATTACATGAAAGAGTTATTGGTCAAAGTGAAGCAGTGGACGCGATTTCAAGAGCTATTCGTCGTGCACGTGCCGGTTTGAAAGATCCAAAACGTCCTATTGGCTCATTTATCTTTTTAGGTCCTACTGGCGTAGGGAAAACAGAGCTTGCTCGTGCTTTAGCTGAAGTGATGTTCGGAGACGAGGATGCGATGATTCGAGTAGATATGTCTGAATATATGGAGAAGCATTCCACTTCCCGTCTAGTTGGTTCTCCCCCAGGATATGTTGGGTTTGACGATGGTGGACAATTGACAGAAAAAGTACGTCGTAAACCATACTCTGTTATCCTATTAGATGAGATTGAAAAAGCGCACCCAGATGTCTTTAATATTCTTCTTCAAGTGTTAGAGGATGGACGATTGACTGACTCTAAGGGTCGCACAGTAGATTTCCGTAATACGGTAGTCATCATGACATCCAATGTCGGTGCAGAGGCACTAAAATTCAACAAATACGTTGGATTTAACTTAACGGAAGGCGGTAAGACAGACTATAAGGATATGAAAGGCAAAATGCTAGAAGAATTGAAAAAAGCATTCCGCCCAGAATTCTTAAACCGTCTAGATGAAATGATTGTGTTCCATTCTCTCGAAAAAGAGCATTTAAAACAAATTGTTTCACTAATGACAGAACAATTAGCAAAACGCTTGAAAGAACAAGGTATTGAGTTAGAAATTACAGAAGCGGCACAAGATAAAATTACAACAGAAGGCTATGAACCAGAATATGGTGCGCGTCCTCTACGCCGTGCGATTCAAAAACATGTTGAAGATCGACTGTCCGAAGAGCTTTTAAAAGGGGAAGTATTGAATGGACAGCATGTAATATTTGATGTAGAAGATAACGAGTTTGTGGTTCGCACGAAAGCTTTAGTCACAGAGGGTTAATATTGCGGGCATTCCGAAAAAGTTCCGGAATGCCCTTTTATACATATTAGGAGGTATTATGGCTAAAAAGAAAACGAAATTTATGTGTAACTCATGTGGTTATGAATCTGCAAAATGGATGGGGAGATGTCCCGGATGTGGTGATTGGAATACGATGGTAGAGGAAACCGAAATAGTTTCCAAAGGTCCAAAACGTTCCTTTCAGCACTCGGATGGCACAGCGCAAAAGGCTACTCCCATTATTTCAGTGATCACGCAAGAAGAACCACGGGTGACAACAGACTTTGCTGAATTGAATCGTGTGCTAGGTGGAGGGATTGTACCGGGGTCGCTCGTTTTAATAGGTGGAGATCCAGGTATTGGGAAGTCCACACTTCTTTTACAGGTTTCTGCTTTACTCGCCAATAAAGGAGAGCGAGTGCTGTATATTTCGGGTGAGGAATCCATCCGTCAAACAAAGCTTCGTGCAGAACGTTTAGGGGTGACATCCGCTGAGCTTTATATCTATTCTGAAACCAACTTGGAGTTAATCAATGAAACTATTGAGAGTGTAGAGCCTAAATTTGTCATTGTGGATTCAATTCAAACAGTTCATCATCCTGAAGTAACTAGTGCACCTGGTAGTGTATCGCAAGTTCGAGAATGTACAGCAGAGCTTATGCGAATAGCCAAGACCAAAAATGTAGCAATCTTTTTAGTGGGACATGTAACAAAAGAAGGTCAAATTGCAGGTCCGCGTATATTGGAACATATGGTAGATACCGTTTTGTACTTTGAAGGAGAACGACACCATACGTATCGTATTTTAAGATCTCAGAAGAACCGTTTTGGCTCTACAAATGAAATTGCCATTTTTGAAATGGTTCAATCTGGTTTAAAAGAAGTGCTTAATCCTTCTGAATTATTTTTGCAGGAGCGATCTCACGGGGCAGCGGGTTCCGCAATTGTTGCCTCTATGGAAGGTACCAGACCTATTTTAGTAGAAATTCAAGCGCTAGTGACTCAGTCTAGCTTTAATTATCCGAAACGTATGGCTACCGGTATTGATCAAAATCGTGTTTCTCTACTAATGGCGGTCCTGGAAAAGAGAATGGGATTATTACTTCAAACGCAAGATGCTTATATAAAAGTTGCTGGAGGAGTAAAATTAGACGAACCTGCAATCGACTTAGCCGTCCTAGTAAGTATCGTCTCTAGTTTCCGAGATACAGGGGTTACACCGACAGATTGTTTTATCGGGGAAATCGGTTTAACTGGAGAAGTAAGAAGAGTGTCTAGGATTGAACAGCGTGTGCAAGAGGCGGCCAAGCTTGGCTTTAACAGAGCGATTGTTCCAGCCTCAAATCTAGGAGGTTGGGATTATCCAAAAGGCATACAAGTTATAGGGATTGAGACAGTTAACGAAGCGATGAAAATAGCATTTTCATAATTAGTACACGAGTAAATGCTGACTAGCTAGCTATAGACGCTTATCCCTGCACTTGCTACAGGGCGGCGTCTGTGTTCTCTTATTGTCTAGCTCCCCCAGCCCCTCGTGTCGTTTCAGAATGCCGGATAAAGGCAAAAGACGCCTTTATCGTCATTCTTCCAGAGCTTTTCGTTGCAGGGCGGCGTCTTACACTTTTATGATTAGACTTATTGTGAAAGTTGGAAGTATAATGAAATAAATGGAGGTGGCATACTTGTTAAAATGGATTATTCAAATTGCGTTTGTTTTAATTGGTGGAACATTGGGTTTACTATTCTTACCGCACTTATACGATCTTTTTAATTTATCTAACAACCCTTGGATTCACAATCCGTATATATCTGTTTTAGTTGGAGCAATTTTGTTATACGTGGCTGCGTTATTTATGACCGATTACTTAATTAACTTTATCAAGTGGATGGAAGAACGGTTATTAAAGGCGCCAATTGGAGATTTGTTATTCGGAACACTTGGTCTGGTAATAGGCCTAATCGTTGCGTTTTTCCTAGGTTCTGCTCTTAATAATATTGCTATACCAGGTATTGGATCGGTTGTGCCCGTACTATTGTCAATTGTTTTGGGATACTTAGGGTTTCAAGTCGGGTTTAAAAAGCGTGATGAGCTTCTTCAGGTTTTTACTCCTTCTAAACAAAATAGTAGCAAAAAGAAAGCAGTGGATGATGATACCCAAGAATTGAGTCTAGGAACTTATAAATTGTTAGACACAAGTGTTATTATTGATGGTCGTATTGCTGATATTTCGACAACGGGATTTATTGAAGGAGTTTTTGTCGTTCCACAATTCGTTTTGACTGAGTTACAACATATTGCGGATTCCTCGGATACGCTTAAACGAACAAGAGGTCGTCGGGGGTTAGATGTTCTGAAAAAACTACAAACGGAACGAGCTTCTGCCGTGTTAATCGTAGAGGAAGACTTCGAGGATATCCAAGAGGTAGATTTAAAATTAGTTCGTCTCGCTAAAAAGATGAATGGAATCGTTGTAACGAATGATTTCAATTTAAACAAGGTTTGTGACCTGCACCAAGTACGGGTTTTGAATATTAATGACTTAGCTAATGCGGTAAAGCCGGTCGTTATTCCCGGGGAAATAATGCATGTTGTTGTCATTAAAGATGGTAAAGAGCACAATCAAGGTGTTGCATATCTAGATGATGGAACGATGATTGTTGTGGAAGGTGGTAAAGCATATATCGGACAGGCTATAAATGTAGAAGTGACAAGTGTGCTTCAAACATCGGCCGGTCGAATGATATTTGCAAAACCACAAGACTCGAAATAACGAAGAAGGGTTGTTTCCTTTGCTAAAGGAATACGCCCTTTTTCTGTGTGATGGAGGATCATTAACATGTTGTATACTGTTTTAATACCAGCTGCAGGTAGTGGGAAGCGAATGGGTGCCGATAAAAATAAGTTATTTTTGAAGCTACGAAATATTCCTATTTTGGTACATACTTTAAGAGTTTTTGACAAAGATCCTAATTGTGAACAAATAGTATTGGCTGTGAAAAAAACGGAACAACTATTCATTGAACAGCTACTTAAGGATTATCGCATTACAAAGGTTTCTGCAATTGTAGAGGGTGGTAATGAGCGTCAGCATAGTGTATATGCTGCTTTAAAAGCAGTTACATCTAAAGAAGTAATTCTCGTTCATGATGCAGCAAGACCATTTATTCATCAGGAAGTAATTCAACAATTAGTAAAAGCAGCAGTTGCTTCTGGGGCAGCGGTTGCGGCAGTTCGGGCAAAAGATACAATGAAAAAAGTAGAAGATGGTATAATTCAAGAAACAGTCGATCGAGAAAGCTTATGGATTATTCAAACGCCTCAAGCATTTCAGTATGCATTATTAGAAAAAGCAGAAAGACTAGCAGAAGCAGAAAATTTTCTTGGGACAGATGAAGCAATGCTCGTAGAAAGATTAGGAGAGCGCGTTCATATTGTGGAAAGCACCTATGATAATGTAAAAATGACAACGAGTGAAGATCTTCTATACGGAGAGGCTATTTTAAATAAGCGGGAGCAGGAGGAACAATAAATGATGCGAATTGGACAAGGTTTTGATGTACATGAATTTGCGGATAACCGTCCGTTAATAATAGGTGGGATTGAAATTCCATATGAAAAAGGGTTAATTGGTCACTCAGATGCAGATGTATTACTACATACTGTTACAGATGCGGCTTTAGGCGCGATTGGAGAAGGCGATATTGGCAGACACTTCCCAGACACAGACCCAGAATTTAAAGATGCAGATTCGGCGAAGCTACTAGAGCATATTTGGAAGCTAGTAGATGCTCGTGGATATAAGTTAGGGAATATCGATTGCACCATTATTGCACAGAAGCCAAAAATGGCACCATATATTGAAACGATTCGTACGCGTTTGGCGGAGTTACTTCAAGCGGATGTTTCTCAGGTAAATGTGAAGGCTACTACAACTGAAAAACTTGGATTTACAGGGCGCGAAGAAGGAATAGCATCGATGGCTACAATATTGCTTCTTAAGAAGGACTAACTTTAAAAAACATATAAGCAATGGTAGAATGAATGAAGTTTACACTTAATTCAGCAAGAGTTAGAACCCTTGCGGAATTAAGTGCAGCCTCCGGCGGATGTCACAGACTTTGTAGGGAGTTAATTGAGCTAGCTCAATTCAAAGTCTGGACACAAATACGCCAAGGCGGATTTGAATTGAACGAAAACTAGGAGGATACACTTATGACACAAGAAGTTCGCGTACGCTACGCACCAAGTCCAACAGGATTTTTGCATATTGGAGGAGCACGTACAGCATTATTTAACTACCTATTTGCACGTCATCATAATGGTAAATTTATTGTTCGTATTGAAGATACAGATATAGAACGTAATGTAGAAGGCGGCGAGTTATCGCAGCTTGAAAACTTAAAGTGGTTAGGAATAGACTATGATGAATCTGTAGATATTGGTGGACCTTATGCGCCATATCGTCAAATGGAGCGTCTAGATATATATACAAAGCACGCAGAGGAAATGTTAGAAAAAGGACATGCCTACAAATGTTTCTGTACTTCTGAGGAATTAGAAGCAGAGCGTGAAGTACAAAAAGAAAAAGGTATTGCAGCTCCTATGTACAATGGTAAATGCCGTCATTTATCAAAAGAAGAGGTACAAGCCAAAGAAGATGCGGGCCAAGCCTACACGATTCGTATGCGTGTACCAGAAAATATAACTTATACATTTGAAGATTTAGTTCGTGGATCGGTTACTTTTGAATCTAAGGACGTTGGTGACTGGGTATTAGTGAAAGCTAATGGGATTCCAACATATAACTATGCGGTAGTATTAGATGATCACTTTATGGAAATCTCTCATGTTTTCCGTGGGGAAGAGCATTTATCGAACACACCAAAGCAACTAATGGTTTTCGATGCATTCGGATGGGCATATCCTAAGTATGGTCACATGACATTAATCATCAATGAAAATCGTAAAAAGCTTTCAAAACGCGATGAGTCGATTATTCAATTTGTTACTCAGTACAAAGATCTTGGGTATTTACCGGAAGCAATGTTTAACTTCTTTGCATTATTAGGCTGGTCGCCTGAAGGAGAAGATGAAATTTTCACTAAAGAGGAATTCATCAAAAACTTCGATGTGTCACGTCTTTCAAAATCACCATCGATGTTTGACAAACAAAAGCTTACATGGATGAATAACCAATATATTAAACAACTGCCACTTGAAAAAGTAGTAGAGCTTGCACTGCCACATCTTCAAAAAGCAGATCTACTTCCAGCTGAATTATCGGAAGAAGAACTTACGTGGGCAACAAAGCTTATTGCTCTTTACCATGAGCAAATGAGTTTTGGTGCTGAAATAGTTGAATTATCTTCATTATTCTTTGACCACGAAATTGCATATACTGAAGAAGCAACAGAAGTGTTAGCTGGGGAGCAGGTTCCTGAAGTTATGGCTGCCTTCAAAACACAGCTTGAAAACTTAGATGCGTTTGAAGCAACAGAGATTAAAGCTGCAATTAAAGCGGTGCAAAAAGAAACTGGTCATAAAGGGAAAAACCTTTTCATGCCAATTCGTGTAGTAACGACTGGTCAAATGCACGGTCCAGAATTAGCTGATGCCATAAGTTTAATTGGAAAAGACAAGGTTATTGCTCGCGTTGCCAAGTTTGCAAAACAATAAGATTGACTTTCCGCTAACAAGGTGTGAAAATGGTGTTACAAATTCGAAAGCGAAACAAATAGTAAAGCGAAGACGAGGAGAAGTAAGTAAAGCATACTCTTTAGAGAGGACCATCACCGGCTGAAAGTGGTCTGAGCCTATGAGTTACTGAAATGCACCTTCGAGCGTCATGCCGAAGTTAAGTAGGCTGAACGTATCATCTGCGTTAAAGATGTCGAGTGGGAAAAGTAATTGTGTTTTCCAATCAGAGTGGAACCACGCAACTTGCGTCTCTGTCTATATTTTTATAGACAGAGACTTTTTTTATGGAGAAAAATGAAAGGGGTGGAGATCCTGTGTTTGAACGGATGAAGGAAGATATAGCAGTAGTATTCGAACAAGATCCAGCAGCTAATAGCAAGCTAGAGGTTGTATTAACATATGCAGGTTTACATGCCATTTGGAGTCATCGCATTGCGCATGCATTATTTAAAAAGAAATTCTTTTTCTTAGCACGTGTCATTTCGCAAATTAGTAGATTTTTTACAGGTGTAGAAATTCACCCAGGAGCAACAATTGGGAGACGTTTTTTTATCGACCATGGCTCGGGTGTAGTAATTGGAGAAACTTGTGAAATCGGAGATGATTGCACGATTTATCAAGGTGTCACACTAGGTGGTACCGGGAAAGAAAAAGGAAAGAGACATCCAACACTTCATAATAATGTTCTAGTTGCGACAGGAGCAAAAGTATTAGGATCGATAACAATTGGGGAAAATAGTAAAGTTGGGGCTGGCTCGGTTGTATTAAAGGATGTACCTACTAATTCAACTGTTGTTGGTATTCCGGGTGTCGTCGTCATTCAAGATGGTGTAAAAGTGAAGCGAAATCTCGATCATCAAGACCTACCGGATCCGTTTGCTGACCGATGTAAACAAATGGAAGCCAAAATAGAGGAGCTTCATAAAGAAGTTGACTGTCTAACGAAAGAAAAGGAGAGAAACTGGTCATGACAATCCAAATTTTCAATACATTAAAGCGCGAAAAAGAACCGTTTATCCCACTCGAAGAAGGCAAGGTCAAAATGTATGTGTGTGGTCCAACTGTTTACAATTATATCCATATAGGTAATGCTAGACCTGTAATTGTCTACGATACGGTAAGAAAGTATCTGCAATATCGCGGATATGACGTGACGTACGTTTCTAACTTCACAGACGTGGATGATAAAATTATTAAAGCGGCAAATGAACTCGGAGAAGATGTCTCAGAGCTTACGGAACGTTTTATCAACGCTTACTTTGCGGACGTGGAGGCACTTGGCTGCAATCGAGCAGATTCACATCCTCGTGTAACAGATCACATGGATCAAATTATTGAATTCATTAAAGTGTTAGAGGAAAAAGGCTACGCTTACGAATCACAAGGAGATGTTTATTACCGCACGAGAAAATTTGATGGATACGGTAAGCTTTCTCATCAGTCTGTAGACGATTTAAAGGTCGGAGCTAGAATTGAGACTGGCGTAAAAAAAGAAGATGCATTAGACTTCGCCCTTTGGAAAGCTGCAAAACCTGGAGAAATCTTCTGGGAGAGCCCTTGGGGGCAGGGGCGTCCGGGATGGCATATTGAGTGCTCTGTAATGGCACGTGAAATTTTAGGGGATACAATTGATATTCATGCTGGAGGTCAGGATTTAACTTTCCCTCACCATGAAAATGAGATTGCACAGTCAGAAGCTAGAACTGGTAAAACATTCGCGAGATATTGGATGCATAATGGGTATATAAATATAGACAACGAAAAAATGTCGAAATCACTCGGTAATTTTGTATTAGTGAATGATATTCGCCAGCAAATTGACCCGCAAGTTTTACGTCTATTTATGCTAAGTGTTCATTATCGAAATCCTATTAACTATTCAAAAGAATTGGTCGAGCAAGCGGAGGCTGGTTTGGATCGTATTCGCACAGCGTACGACAATTTAGTTCATCGCTTAAGTACCACTGCAAATTTAGGGGATCATGAGGATATTTGGTTCCAAAAAATCGCCGATGTGAAAGTGCAATTTGAGATAGCGATGGATGATGACTTCAATACAGCAAATGGAATAGCAGCTATTTTTGAATTGTCGAAACTCGCGAATACGTATTTACAAGAAAAACAAACCACTGAAGGCGTATTAAAACAATTTATATCCGTTATGGATTTATTAACGGCTGTCCTTGGACTTTCATTTGCCAAGGAAAAAGAAGTATTGGATGAAGAAATCGACGCATTGATCGAGGAACGCAATCAGGCAAGAAAGGATCGTAACTTCGCTCGTGCAGATGAAATTAGAGACCAATTAAAAGAGCTAAATATTATTTTAGAAGATACTGCACAGGGTATCCGATGGAAAAGAGGATAAACTTGTGGGAAATTTAAAGCTATCGGATGTCAAACAATTAAATTCTTTAGCGCTTGCCTATATGGGTGATGCTGTTTTCGAACAAGTTGTGCGAGAACACCTCATCCGCTCTGGGCGGGTTCGACCAAATATTTTACACAAAGAAGCTACTACTTATGTATCCGCAAAAGCACAAGCGATGATTGTAAAAGAAATGCTAGATAAAGAGTTTCTAACAGAGGATGAACAAGCAGTACTTCGAAGAGGGCGTAATGCAAAATCAGGATCAGTTCCAAAAAATACTGATGTTATTACTTATCACCATAGTACAGCGTTTGAAGCAGTCATTGGGAGTCTATACTTAAGTGAACAAACAGAGCGTTTGCAAGAAGTGCTGCATTTTTCGATTAACTTTATAGATGAACAGAAAGGGGCGAAAAAATAAATGGTGGAAAAAAATGATCAAATGGAGCAAACTGGAGAACTTATTGCTGGGAAAAACCCGGTAGTTGAAGCTCTTCGTGCTGGTAGAGATATGAACAAGGTTTGGCTAGCGGAAGGCATTCAAAAAAGTGGCGTATCGGAAATTATCCAACTAGCCAAAGATGCTGGAATAATCGTGCAGTTCGTGCCTAAAAAGAAATTGGATAACTTAACAGATGCAAACCATCAAGGGATAGTCGCATCGGTTGCTGCATATCGTTATGCGGAATTAGACGATCTATTTGAGCTGGCAGCTAGTAAACAAGAGGATCCTCTTTTCATTATTTTAGATGAAATTGAAGATCCTCATAATCTTGGTTCTATCATGCGAACAGCAGATGCGGTAGGAGCTCATGGAATTATTATTCCGAAAAGAAGAGCGGTCGGACTTACAGCGGTAGTTGCAAAAGCATCTACAGGAGCGATTGAACATATTCCTGTCTATCGTGCAGGTAACTTGGCCCAAACAGTGGATGAGCTAAAAGAGCGCGGTGTATGGATTGCTGGAACAGATGCTGCAAAGTCTACTGATTATCGAAATATGGATGCGACACTTCCTCTTGCCCTTATTATTGGTAGCGAAGGAAAAGGAATGAGTCGACTGTTAAGAGATAAATGTGATTTTCTTTACTATTTGCCTATGGTCGGTCATGTAACAAGTCTTAATGCATCGGTAGCAGCCTCTGTCTTGTTATATGAAATATGGCGCGTTAGAAATCCGCTAAAAGGATAAGAAGATGCAAATTCTACTTGTCGATGGATATAATATCATCGGCGCATGGAGCGAGTTAAGAAAGTTAAAAGAAATAAAATTATTAGACGCTAGAGACCGCTTGATCGAGCTAATGGCAGAATACAAAGCATATACAGGCGTTCGAGTGATTGTAGTATTTGATGCGCACTTAGTGCCTGGTATCGAAAACAAGAAGAAACAATATGACGTAGAAGTTATTTATACGAGAAAAAATGAAATAGCAGACGAACGTATTGAAAAGTTAACGAAAGAATTGAGTGGTAGAAGAGTTCAAATTTACGTAGCGACATCCGATCTGACTGAGCAACGAATTATATTTGGTCAAGGGGCCCTGAGAAAATCAGCAAGAGAATTAGAAATTGAAATGTTGTCGATCTCCTCCAAAATATCCAAAAAAGTAAAGAGTATTCAAGTGGATAAGCCGGTTTCTAACATTCCATTAACAGAAGAAATTGCAGAAATTTTCGAAAAATGGCGAAGAGGAATGAAATGATTCATTGACGCTATAAATTTCCTTCCTGTATACTGGGAATAACTATTCATGTTAGCTGAGGTGACTTCATTGGAAAAGACAGAACAGAATCTGCATTTGGATAGTTTACTAGATGAAGAGCTTGTGGAATTGGTTCATCAAGGAAACACTGAAGCACTAGATTTTTTAATAACAAAATACCGTTCTTTCGTCCGTATGAAGGGAAGATCCTACTTTTTAATAGGGGCTGATAAAGAAGATATTCTCCAAGAAGGAATGATCGGATTATATAAGGCGATTCGAGATTTTAAGGAAGAAAAACTTGCTTCTTTTCGAGCTTTTGCCGAATTATGTATCACTCGACAAATAATAACCGCTATTAAAACAGCTACTCGTCAAAAACATATTCCGCTAAATTCCTATGTTTCATTGGACAAGCCCATATACGATGAGGAATCTGATCGAACATTGATGGATATGATTGCTGGTTCGGTAATAGATGATCCGGAAGAATTAATCATCAATCGAGAGGATTACGATTATATGGAAGGGAAGATGGCTGAAATACTAAGTGAGCTTGAACAACAAGTACTCGCCTTATACTTAGATGGTCAAACTTACCAAGAAATTTCCGAAGAATTGAACCGTCATGTTAAATCTATCGACAACGCTTTGCAACGAGTGAAGCGTAAACTAGAACGTTATATGGAGATTGGTAGTAACTACGCATAACTGGGATTTTGTTGACATCATTTGTATAAGATGATAATCTTGAAAAAGACTTATGTGCTTAAAAAAGGTGATATTATGGTAAAGAAGACTGTCTTAAGCTGTGTCCAATGTGGCAATCGTAATTATACGGTTCCTACATCTAAAGAAAATGTAGCAATTCGAATAGAACGTAAAAAGTATTGTGCACACTGCAATATGCATACACTTCATAAACAAACGTTATGATTATAAAAATAAGATAGATTTTTTGTGTGGGGGTTTAGCTAAGATGGCTAATGTTAGTGGGTTTTTCAAAAATGTAATGAGTGAAATGAGAAAAGTAAGCTGGCCTAGACGTAAAGAGCTTACTAAGTACACAGTAATTGTACTTGCTACTGTAGTAATAATGGCTCTATTTTTTGCTGTGGTAGATTTAGGTATCTCTGAATTGTTCCGTTGGTATTTGGCATTATAATAAGTAGCATGTAAATATTTGAAAATAGCCCGTCTTATTAAACGAACGGGTTTTTTCATTTGTCTTGAGAAAAGGAGGGAACGGACGATTAGTCCTGACACTATGGAAAAAAATTGGTATGTTGTTCATACGTACTCTGGGTATGAAAACAAAGTAAAAGCAAACTTAGAAAAACGAGTAGAAACAATGGGTATGTCGGATAAAATATTCCGTGTATACATTCCTGAACAAGAAGAGACGGATTTTAAAGACGGCAAAAAACGTGTCGTAGTTAGAAAAACGTTTCCTGGATATGTTTTTGTGGAGCTTATTATGACAGACGACGCTTGGTATGTAGTTAGAAATACACCAGGTGTAACTGGGTTCCTTGGTTCTTCTGGTGGAGGGACAAAACCAACACCTTTAGCTCCAGAAGAAGTACAATCTATGCTAAAACAAATGGGCGATGGTGATCGCGTGGTAGAGGTGGACTTTACTGTCGGAGAATTGGTTGAAGTATTAGAAGGACCTTTTGCACACTTCCAAGGTAAAGTAGAATTGATTGATATAGATAAAGGTAAAGTAACTGTTTCTGTAGATATGTTTGGTCGCGAAACGAATATGGAATTAGATTTCGATCAAGTTATTAAAATATAATTTCCGTTTCCACTTGCTAAAGGTGGAAAATAGTGATATCATTTCAAAGGTCAGACTTAAAATAGGTCTGTATTAATTTTTCTAATGTTATCAGCGCAGAGCTGAGAGACAGATATTTGAGTGGGAGGGGCAACCCAATTACCACATCACGGACTTAAGGAGGTGTGTCTCGTGGCTAAAAAAGTGATTAAAGTTGTTAAATTACAAATTCCTGCTGGTAAAGCAAATCCAGCACCGCCGGTTGGTCCAGCATTGGGTCAAGCAGGTGTTAACATCATGGGATTCTGTAAGGAGTTCAACGCACGTACTGCAGATCAAGCAGGTCTAATCATTCCGGTTGAAATTTCTGTATTTGAAGATCGTTCATTTACTTTCATTACAAAAACTCCGCCGGCAGCAGTGTTACTTAAAGTAGCAGCAGGTATTCAATCTGGATCAGGTGAACCGAACCGCGTAAAAGTGGCGACAGTGAAACGTGAAAAAGTTCGCGAAATCGCAGAACAAAAAATGCCAGATTTAAACGCAGCATCTGTTGAAGCAGCTATGTTGATGGTTGAAGGTACTGCACGCAGCATGGGTATTACGATCGAAGACTAATACTTAATGTGCATTTTGATATGACGCATTGTTTTTTGGAAGGTTGTAGTTGTTCATATAGGATAACTGCAACCTTTACACGTGGGAGGTTTATTCCGCTAAAACCACTATCAAGGAGGACATTTATAATGGCTAACAAAGGTAAAAAGTTACAAGAAGCAGCTAAATTGGTAGAAGCTTCAAAATTATACTCAGCTAAAGAAGCTGTTGAGCTTGCTAAAAAAACAAGCACAGTTAACTTCGATGCAACTGTAGAAGTTGCTTTTCGTTTAGGGATCGATACTCGTAAAAATGACCAACAAATCCGTGGAGCAGTAGTACTTCCGAACGGAACTGGTAAAACACAACGTGTATTAGTATTTGCTAAAGGTGAAAAGTTAAAAGAAGCAGAAGCTGCTGGTGCAGACTATGTAGGCGATACTGAATATATTAACAAAATCCAACAAGGATGGTTTGACTTCGACGTAATCGTTGCAACACCTGACATGATGGGTGAAGTTGGTAAAATCGGTCGTGTACTTGGACCAAAAGGTTTAATGCCAAACCCTAAAACTGGTACAGTTACATTTGATGTAACAAAAGCAATCGAAGAGATTAAAGCTGGTAAAGTAGAATACCGTGCTGACAAAGCAGGGATCATTCACGCTCCTATTGGTAAAGTTTCTTTCGAGGACGACAAATTAGTAGAAAACTTCTTAGCTGTATTTGATGTAGTTCAAAAAGCTAAGCCTGCAGCATCTAAAGGTGTTTACATGAAGTCTGTGAATATCACGACTACTATGGGACCAGCTGTAAAAGTTGACGCACAATCAATTAAATAATAGTTGACAGTTAAAAGTTTATCTGTTAAGATGGCTTTTGTTGTTAAATATACATTTGTACCGAAGACAGTAGGAGCGATTCATCGCTTAATTTCCTACCGAGGACAAGTAAATTCAGATTCTTTTAAGATGATGACTTTCTGCCTCTGTGTCTATTCGTAGAACAGAGGCTTTTCTTTTGTCGGTATAAATGGCCAATTCTTATAGGAGGTGCCAAGATGAACAAAGCAATCGAAACAAAAAAAGTGCAAGTTCAAGAAATTGCTGAAAAGTTTAAAGCTGCTGCTTCCGTAGTAGTTGTTGACTATCGCGGTTTGAATGTTGCACAAGTAACAGAATTACGTAAACAACTTCGTGAAGCTGGTGTGGAATTCAAAGTTTACAAAAACTCACTTACACGTCGTGCGACTGAAGTTGCTGGCCTTGAAGGTATTAACGAAAGCCTTGTTGGTCCAAACGCAGTAGCATTTTCTAACGAAGATGTAATTGCGCCAGCTAAAATCATTAATGATTTCGCTAAAAAGAATGAACAACTTGAAATTAAAGTTGGTGTAATCGAAGGAACTGTAGCATCTGCTGAAGATGTGAAAGCATTAGCAGAACTTCCATCACGCGAAGGACTACTTTCTATGCTTCTTTCAGTACTTCAAGCTCCAATGCGCAACTTTGCGCTTGCAACAAAAGCTGTTGCAGAACAAAAAGAAGAACAAGGCGCATAATTTATTACGCGGCTTAAATACTACCAAACGGCTTATAGCCTAAAATTATCCATAATAGGAGGAAAATAAAATGAATAACGAACAAATCTTAGAAGCTATCAAATCAATGACAGTTCTTGAATTAAACGACTTAGTAAAAGCAATTGAAGAAGAATTCGGTGTTACTGCTGCTGCTCCAATGGCAATGGCTGCTGGTGGCGGAGCTGCTGCTGCTGAAGAAAAAACTGAATTTGACGTAATCCTTACATCTGCTGGAGACCAAAAAATCAAAGTAATCAAAGTGGTTCGTGAAATCACTGGTCTTGGATTAAAAGAAGCTAAAGAATTAGTTGACAATGCTCCAAAACCTCTTAAAGAAGGCATTTCTAAAGACGAAGCAGAAGCTTTCAAAGCACAACTTGAAGAAGTTGGCGCAGGCGTAGAAGTTAAGTAATTTTTGTACAGTTCGAAGAAAAAAGCTCGTCAGTAAACGACGGGCTTTTCTTCGTATGTATTATGGAGGGTGATTTGGTGTCTGATCATTATTACTCTAGGAAACCTCAAACAGAAAGTAAACCACGGCAATGGAATTTTACATTACTAGGGTATAACTTTCGATTTGAAACAGATGCTGGTGTTTTTAGTAAAAGCGAAGTAGATTTTGGCTCCCGTGTATTAATCGATGCTTTTGAAGCGCCGGATCTAGAAGGCCCAATTTTAGATATTGGTTGTGGATATGGGCCAATAGGTCTTTCTATTGCAAAAGCAAATGAGGGAAGAACAGTTCATTTGGTAGATGTTAACACACGTGCAATCCAACTTGCAGAAAAAAATGCTGCTGCTAACGGGATACAAAATGTACGAATCTATGAAAGTGATGGATTGTCAGCGGTTGACACTGCAAACTTTGCGGCTATTATAACTAATCCACCGATTCGCGCTGGAAAAGAAACTATCTTTCGTTTCTATGATGAGGCTTATGAAAAGTTAGTTTCAAAGGGAGAATTGTGGGTTGTGATTCAAAAGAAACAAGGGGCACCATCAACTTTTAGTTATTTAGAAGAGGTTTTTGGTCAGGTTGATGTTGTAGAAAAGTCTAGAGGTTATTGGATTATCAAAGCTACAAAGATTGACTTGACAAAATCGCTATGATATTATAAGAAAATGCAAAATTATTATTTTGAGGACGTATGCCCTTTTGAATAAATAGAAGTAGAAATGGGTATACTTGCCGAGAAAAAGTTTGGTTAATCGAAAATGAGCTCTTATTAAGAACTCGTTTTCTTTTTGTCTTTCGATATCATACACCAAAATGTTCATATCGAAAAGACCTAATATCGCTTTATTGAGGGGTGAATGAGTTGACAGGTCAACTAGTTCAATACGGACAACACCGCCAACGCAGAAGTTTTGCGCGTATTAGTGAGGTGCTGGAACTACCGAATCTAATCGAAATTCAGACGGCATCTTATGAATGGTTCCTTGAAGAAGGTTTACGTGAAATGTTCAAGGATATTTCACCAATCGAGGACTTTACAGGCAATCTATCACTTGAATTTGTCGACTATAGTTTAAACGAACCGAAGTATTCAGTCGACGAATCGAAAGAACGTGACGCAACATACGCAGCACCACTACGCGTAAAAGTACGTCTCCACAACAAAGAAACGGACGAAGTGAAGGAACAAGATGTCTTCATGGGTGATTTCCCATTAATGACTGAAACTGGAACTTTCGTTATTAACGGAGCTGAGCGCGTAATCGTATCTCAGTTAGTCCGCTCACCAAGTGTTTACTTCCATGATAAAACAGACAAAAACGGTAAAAAAGGTTTTGGGTCAACTGTGATTCCAAACCGTGGTGCATGGTTAGAATATGAAATCGATGCAAAAGACGTAGTTTACGTTCGTATCGATCGCACACGTAAATTACCAGTTACTGTTTTACTTCGCGCATTAGGCTTTGGATCAGATCAAGAAATCATCGATTTAATCGGTGACAATGAATATTTACGTAACACGCTAGAAAAAGATAATACAGAAACGTCTGAAAAAGCGTTACTGGAAATCTATGAGCGTCTACGTCCTGGTGAACCACCAACAGTGGAAAGTGCAAAGAGCTTGCTATACTCTCGTTTCTTTGACCCAAAACGCTATGACTTAGCGAATGTTGGTCGTTACAAAATGAACAAAAAATTGCATATTAAAAATCGTTTGTTTAACCAAACAATAGCAGAAACGCTAGTGGATCCGGAAACAGGAGAGATTTTAGTAGAAGCTGGCACGTTGATAGATCGTCGTGTACTAGATCGTCTAATTCCTCATCTTGAAAACGGCATTGGCTTCAAAACATTATCACAAGTAGGTGGTGTTTTAGAAGACGATATTACAATCCAATCGATTAAAATTTATGCTCCAAACGATGAAGAACAAAAAGAAGTTAATGTTATAAGTAACGCGTATGTAGAAACAGAAGTAAAAAACATTACGCCTGCTGATATCGTTGCATCTATTGGTTACTTCTTTAACCTATTGTTCAACGTTGGGAATACGGATGATATCGATCATCTAGGTAACCGTCGTTTACGTTCTGTAGGTGAGTTGCTTCAAAATCAGTTCCGTATCGGTCTTTCACGTATGGAGCGTGTGGTACGTGAGCGTATGTCTATTAACGATACACAATCTATTGTTCCACAACAATTGATTAACATTCGTCCAGTTATTGCATCTATTAAAGAGTTCTTTGGTAGCTCGCAATTATCTCAGTTCATGGATCAGACGAACCCACTTGCTGAATTGACGCACAAACGTCGTTTATCAGCTCTTGGACCCGGTGGTTTAACACGTGAGCGTGCAGGATTTGAAGTACGTGACGTTCATTACTCTCACTATGGTCGTATGTGTCCTATTGAAACTCCTGAGGGACCAAACATTGGACTTATTAACTCGCTTTCTAGTTTCGCAAAAGTAAACAAATTTGGATTTATTGAAACGCCATATCGTCGTGTTGACCCGGAAACGGGATTAGTTACTTCACGTATCGACTATTTAACTGCTGATGAAGAGGATAACTATGTAGTAGCACAAGCTAACTCTCCATTATCTGATGAAGGAGAATTCCTGAAGGAAGAAGTAGTAGGTCGTTTCCGTGGAGATAACACTGTGTTTAGAAGAGAACAAATTGATTACATGGACGTTTCGCCGAAACAAGTTGTTTCTGCAGCAACAGCATGTATTCCGTTCTTAGAAAACGATGACTCCAACCGTGCCCTAATGGGAGCGAACATGCAACGTCAAGCTGTTCCATTATTAAACCCAGAAGCTCCATTCGTGGGAACTGGTATGGAACACGTGAATGCTCGTGACTCAGGTGCTGCGGTTATTGCAAAATACCACGGTATTGTTGAGCATGTTGAAGCAAAAGAAATTCGTGTTAGACGTATTGAAGAAGTGGACGGTAAAGAAGTTAAAGGTGATTTAACAGCTTATAAAGTTCATAAATTTGAACGTTCAAACCATGGTACATCTATAAACCAACGTCCAATTGTAAAAATTGGAGATCGTGTTAAACCTCTTGATATTCTTGCAGATGGTCCTTCTATGGAACAAGGAGAGCTTGCGTTAGGACGTAATGTTCTTGTAGCTTTCATGACATGGGATGGATACAACTATGAGGATGCCGTTATTATGAGTGAACGTCTAGTGAAAGATGATGTATATACTTCCGTGCATATTGAAGAATATGAGTCAGAATCACGTGATACAAAACTTGGGCCAGAGGAAATTACGAGAGATATCCCTAATGTCGGTGAAGATGCATTGCGCAACTTGGACGACCGTGGAATTATCCGTATTGGGGCAGAAGTTCGTGATGGAGATATTCTTGTTGGGAAAGTAACCCCAAAAGGTGTTACAGAACTAACAGCTGAAGAAAGATTACTACACGCAATTTTCGGTGAAAAAGCTCGTGAAGTTCGTGATACTTCTCTACGTGTACCACATGGTGCAGGCGGAATTGTATTAGACGTAAAAGTATTTAATCGTGAAGATGGCGATGAGTTATCTCCAGGTGTTAACCAATTAGTTCGTGCTTATATCGTTCAAAAACGTAAAATCTCCGTTGGGGATAAAATGGCAGGACGACATGGTAACAAAGGGGTTATCTCGCGTATTCTTCCTGAGGAAGATATGCCATTCCTTCCAGACGGCACACCAGTAGATATCATGTTAAATCCACTTGGGGTACCTTCTCGTATGAACATTGGGCAAGTATTAGAGCTTCACTTAGGTATGGCTTCAAGAATTCTTGGTATTCATATGGCGTCGCCAGTATTTGATGGCGCCAACGAAGAAGACGTTTGGAACACAATGGAAGAAGCAGGACTTAATCGTGACGGTAAAACTATCCTTTATGATGGACGTTCAGGTGAACCATTTGATAACCGTGTATCTGTAGGGGTTATGTATATGATTAAACTTGCGCACATGGTAGATGATAAGTTACATGCTCGTTCAACTGGACCTTATTCACTAGTTACGCAACAGCCTCTAGGAGGGAAAGCGCAATTTGGTGGACAACGTTTCGGGGAGATGGAAGTATGGGCACTAGAAGCTTATGGTGCTGCTTATACGTTACAAGAAATTTTAACAGTAAAATCCGATGACGTTGTTGGACGTGTGAAAACATATGAAGCAATCGTTAAAGGTGAAAGTGTACCAGAACCAGGAGTTCCTGAATCATTCAAAGTATTGATCAAAGAACTACAAAGTTTAGGTATGGATGTTAAGATGCTTACAATCGACGAAGAAGAAATTGAGCTTCGCGATCTTGATGAAGATGATGATATTCCAGCAGCTGACGCACTTGGTATTTTACCAATCGCATCAGAGGAAGAACCAGTTGGAACAGTTGAATAAGTAAAAAAAAGCGTAATTGTGCTTAGATGATTACACAATAAAAATCGGACAGGTGATGCCTGTCCGTGTTTCCGTATAAAATTGCATAATGCAGAGCTACTTGGAAAGTCTTTTAAAAGACACAAGACTAAAGGGAGGTAGGCTCCTTGATAGACGTTAATAATTTTGAGTATATGAAAATTGGTTTAGCTTCACCTGATAAAATCCGTTCATGGTCTTATGGGGAAGTAAAAAAACCTGAAACAATTAACTATCGTACATTAAAACCTGAAAAAGATGGTTTATTCTGTGAACGTATTTTCGGTCCTACAAAAGACTGGGAATGTCATTGCGGAAAATATAAACGCGTTCGTTATAAAGGTGTTGTATGTGATCGTTGTGGGGTAGAAGTAACACGTTCTAAAGTACGTCGTGAACGTATGGGTCACATCGAACTAGCTGCTCCTGTATCACATATTTGGTATTTCAAAGGTATCCCAAGTCGTATGGGTCTAATTTTGGATATGTCTCCAAGATCACTAGAAGAAGTAATTTACTTTGCTTCTTACGTAGTAATAGAACCAGCAGACACACCTCTTGAAAAGAAACAATTGCTTTCTGAAAAAGAGTACCGTGCATATCGCGACAAGTTTGGAACTAAATTCCAAGCTGCTATGGGTGCAGAGGCTATTAAACGTCTACTTCAAGAAATTGATTTAGAAAGTGAAACAGAACATTTAAAAGAAGAGTTGAAAACAGCTCAAGGTCAACGTCGTACACGTGCGATTAAACGTTTAGAAGTAGTGGAATCTTTCCGTAACTCAGGTAATAAACCTGACTGGATGATTTTAGACGTTCTACCAGTAATTCCTCCAGAATTACGCCCAATGGTTCAATTGGATGGTGGACGCTTTGCTACATCCGATTTGAATGATTTATACCGTCGTGTTATTAACCGTAATAACCGTTTAAAACGTCTATTGGATCTTGGTGCTCCAAGTATCATCGTTCAAAACGAAAAACGTATGTTACAAGAAGCTGTTGATGCATTGATCGACAATGGTCGTCGTGGTCGTCCGGTAACAGGACCAGGTAACCGTCCGTTGAAATCACTTTCACATATGTTAAAAGGGAAACAAGGTCGTTTCCGTCAAAATCTACTTGGTAAACGTGTAGACTACTCTGGTCGTTCGGTTATCGTAGTAGGACCAAACTTGAAGATGTATCAATGTGGACTTCCAAAAGAAATGGCTATTGAACTATTCAAGCCATTTGTGATGAAAGAACTTGTTGAACGTGGTTTAGCTCACAACATTAAGAGTGCAAAACGTAAAATTGAACGTATGCATGCTGAAGTATGGGATGTATTAGAAGATGTAATTAGAGAGCATCCAGTTTTACTTAACCGTGCACCGACTCTTCACCGTCTTGGTATTCAAGCATTCGAACCAACATTAGTAGAAGGTCGCGCAATTCGTCTTCACCCTCTAGTATGTACAGCATATAACGCTGACTTTGATGGTGACCAAATGGCTGTTCACGTACCTTTATCAGCAGAAGCACAGGCTGAAGCTCGTTTACTAATGCTTGCAGCACAAAACATTTTGAACCCGAAAGATGGAAAACCAGTAGTTACACCATCTCAAGATATGGTTTTAGGTAACTATTACTTAACACTTGAGCGTAAAGGTGCAATGGGTGAAGGTTCAACTTTCTATGGTCCAGAAGAAGTGCTAATTGCTTATAATACTGGTCACGTACATTTGCATACACGTATTGCAATACCTGCTGCATCGGTAAACAACCAAACATTTACCGAAGAGCAAAACAAGATGCTATTGTTAACGACTGTTGGTAAAGTAATTTTCAATGAAATACTTCCAGAAACGTTCCCATACATCAATGAACCGACAGATTTCAATTTACAAACTGAAACTCCGGAGAAATATTTCGTTCCAATGACTACAGATGTGAAAAAGCATTTCGAAACTATGGATCTTGTACAGCCATTCAAGAAGAAAATCCTTGGAAATATCATTGCGGAAGTATTTAAACGTTTCCATATTACAGAAACGTCGAAAATGCTTGACCGTATGAAAGCACTCGGATTTAAATACTCTACTAAAGCTGGTATTACAATTGGTATCTCCGATATTGTCGTATTGCCAGACAAAGGCGAAATTCTTGAAGAAGCACAAGGTAAAGTGGATAAAGTTATTAAACAATTCCGTCGTGGTCTAATCACGGAAGAAGAGCGTTACGCTAGTGTTATTGGACACTGGAGTAAAGCGAAAGAAGTTATTCAAGACAAACTGATGAAATCACTAGATAACATGAACCCAATCTTCATGATGAGTGACTCAGGTGCCCGTGGTAATGCATCTAACTTTACTCAACTTGCAGGTATGCGTGGACTTATGGCCAATCCGGCTGGTCGAATCATCGAACTTCCGATCAAGTCATCGTTCCGTGAAGGGTTAACAGTACTTGAATACTTTATCTCTACACATGGTGCTCGTAAAGGTCTTGCCGATACAGCTCTTAAAACTGCCGATTCAGGTTACTTAACTCGCCGTCTAGTAGACGTTGCGCAAGATGTAATCGTTCGCGAAGATGATTGTGGAACAGACCGTGGATTACTAATTGGTTCACTAATGGAAGGAACGGAAGTTATTGAAGAGTTTGGCGAACGTATTGTTGGTCGTCATACGAAGAAAACAATCTTCCATCCAACTACAAATGAAGTGATTTTAGAAAGAGACGGGTTAATTACACAAGATGCTGCTCGTGTTATTGAAGAAGCAGGTATTACGGAGTTAACAATTCGTTCTGCATTTACTTGTAATACAAAACACGGTGTTTGTAAAAAATGTTACGGCTTGAACTTAGCTACTGGAGACAAAGTAGAAGTTGGAGAAGCAGTTGGTATCATTGCCGCTCAATCTATTGGAGAACCAGGTACACAGTTAACAATGCGTACATTCCATACAGGTGGGGTTGCTGGAGATGATATTACACAAGGTCTTCCGCGTATCCAAGAAATTTTCGAAGCTCGTAATCCGAAAGGGCAAGCTGTTATTTCAGAAATTTCAGGGACTGTTACTGAAATTGATGAAATTAGAGAAGGCCAAAAAGAAATTACAATTCAAGGTAATGTAGAAACTCGTAAATATTTGGCGCCATACAATGCACGTTTAAAAGTTCAACTTAACGATACAATGCACCGTGGTCAAGTATTAACTGAGGGTTCTGTGGATCCGAAGGAATTGTTGAGAGTTAAAGATGTTTCAACTGTTCAAGAGTACTTATTAAAAGAAGTACAAAAAGTTTACCGTATGCAAGGGGTAGAAATCGGGGATAAACATATCGAGGTAATGGTACGCCAAATGCTTCGTAAAGTGCGTGTGATTGAAGCGGGAGAAACTGACCTACTTCCAGGCTCACTACTAGATATCCACCAATTTGCTGAAGCGAACAAGGAAGCAGTTTTACAAGGTAAAATTCCTGCAACATGTCGTCCAGTTATCCTTGGTATTACAAAAGCTTCACTTGAAACAGAATCATTCTTATCTGCTGCATCATTCCAAGAAACAACTCGCGTGTTAACAGACGCAGCGATCAAAGGTAAACGTGATGAGTTATTAGGTCTGAAAGAAAACGTAATTATTGGTAAACTAGTTCCGGCTGGTACTGGTATGCAACGTTATCGCCAGATTAAAATAACAGACAACGAAGCAGATAGTGAAAAAGAATTAGTTAACGCAGAATAATACAACTGAATATTAGAGAGAAGTAATAACATTTCTCTCTAATATTTTCATGATTATTGTTGACACCCTTTTCAATGAATGATAATATATTTAAGGTTGATAGTTATTTGACTTGTACCTTTGGAGGATATGCAAATGTCTTATGAAAAAGTGAAACAAGCGAAAGAAGCAATCATAGGTACAAAGCAAGCAGTAAAAGCAATGAAAAAAGGGCTTGTCAAAGAAGTTTATATTGCACTAGATGTAGAAGAAAGAATCATTGAACTAGCACGACAAACAGCTCAAGAAAACAATGTTTCGATTAACTACGTTGAGTCTAAAGTAGATCTTGGTAAGGCTTGTGGACTGCGCTTAGCGGCGTCAGTTGTAGCTATTACTGTGTAACAGTTTTTGTGTAAAGCACAAAAACTTTGTTTTTACCCAAAAAATGAACCACCTGGATGTGTGGTATTAACAAGAACAAATGAAGGGAGGAATAATCGATGCCTACAATTAACCAATTGGTACGTAAGCCTCGTCAATCCAAAAGTACGAAATCTAAGTCTCCTGCACTAGGAAAAGGTTATAACAGCTTCAAAAAGGCTGGTACTAACCTTAACTCTCCACAAAAACGTGGGGTTTGTACTCGTGTTGGTACTATGACGCCGAAAAAACCAAACTCAGCACTTCGTAAATATGCGCGTGTACGTTTAACTAATACGTTAGAGGTTACTGCTTATATTCCAGGAGAAGGACACAACCTACAAGAACATAGTGTTGTACTTATCCGCGGAGGAAAAGTAAAAGATTTACCAGGAGTACGTTACCATATCGTACGTGGTGCTCTTGATACAGCTGGTGTTACAGGTCGTATGCAAAGTCGTTCACTTTATGGTGCAAAACGCCCTAAAGAAAAGAAATAATTTAATTAATAATTTGACATTCGTCGAAAGGAGGAAAACACATGCCTCGTAAAGGTCCTGTTTCCAAACGTGACGTGTTACCAGATCCAATTTATAATTCAAAACTAGTAACTCGTTTAATCAATAAAATGATGGTTGACGGTAAAAGAGGTACTTCTCAAAAAATTCTATACGGAGCGTTTGAACTTGTAAAAGAACGTTCTGGTAAAGATGCATTAGAAGTATTTGAAGCTGCCCTAAACAATGTAATGCCAGTTCTAGAAGTGCGTGCTCGTCGTGTTGGTGGTGCAAACTACCAAGTACCGGTTGAAGTACGTCCTGACCGCCGTTCAACACTAGGTCTTCGTTACTTAGTAAACTATTCACGTCTTCGTGGAGAAAAAACGATGGAAGAACGTTTAGCTAACGAAATTCTTGATGCATCAAACAATACTGGTGCTTCAGTTAAAAAACGTGAAGATATGCACAAAATGGCAGAAGCTAACAAAGCATTCGCTCACTATCGTTGGTAAAATCTTTTTTAACATTAACATGAAATCAAAATCATACTCTAATCCGAATATGGAAGGAGAAATACAATATGGCTAGAGAGTTCTCCTTAGAAAAAACACGTAATATCGGGATCATGGCTCACATCGATGCTGGTAAAACGACTACTACGGAGCGTATTCTTTATTACACTGGTAAAATCCACAAAATCGGGGAAACTCATGAAGGTGCATCACAGATGGACTGGATGGAGCAAGAACAAGAACGTGGAATCACTATCACTTCAGCTGCAACAACTGCTGCTTGGGATAATCACCGTGTAAATATCATCGATACACCTGGACACGTAGACTTCACTGTTGAAGTTGAACGTTCACTTCGTGTACTTGATGGTGCGGTTACAGTTCTAGATGCTCAATCTGGTGTTGAACCACAAACTGAAACAGTATGGCGTCAAGCTACAACTTATGGCGTACCACGTATTGTTTTTGTTAACAAAATGGATAAAACGGGCGCAGATTTCTTATATTCTGTAGGAACTCTTCACGATCGTTTACAAGCTAACGCTCATCCAATTCAATTACCAATCGGTGCTGAAGATGAGTTCTCTGGAATCATTGATTTAGTAACGATGAAAGCTACTGTCTACGGTAATGACTTAGGAACAGACATTCAAGAAGTGGAAATTCCTGAAGAATACAAAGCTCAAGCTCAAGAATACCGTGAAAAATTAGTTGAAGCGGTAGCTGAACTTGATGAAGATTTAATGGATAGATATTTAAATGGTGAAGAAATCACGAACGAAGAATTAGTGAAAGGTATCCGTAAAGGTACCCTAAACGTAGAATTCTATCCAGTAGTGTGTGGTACTGCATTTAAAAACAAAGGTGTTCAAAAAGTTCTTGATGCTGTTGTTGCATACCTTCCATCACCACTTGATATTCCAGCTATGAAAGGAATCGATCCTGATTCTGATGAAGAAATCGAACGTCATTCTGACGATTCAGAACCATTCTCAGCATTAGCATTTAAAGTTATGACTGACCCTTACGTTGGTAAATTAACATTCTTCCGTGTATATTCTGGTACATTACAAGCTGGATCTTATGTTCAAAACTCTACTAAAGGTAAGCGTGAACGCGTAGGACGTATTCTACAAATGCATGCAAACTCTCGTGCAGAGATTTCAGAAGTATTTGCTGGTGATATAGCTGCAGCTGTAGGCTTAAAAGATACAACAACTGGTGACACTCTGTGTGATGAAAAAGCTTTAGTAATTCTAGAGTCTATGGTATTCCCAGAACCAGTTATTTCTTTATCAGTTGAACCAAAATCTAAAGCTGACCAAGATAAAATGGGTGCTGCTCTTGTAAAATTAGCAGAAGAAGATCCTACATTCCGCGTACATACAGACCAAGAAACTGGTCAAGTTATTATCGCTGGTATGGGTGAACTTCACCTTGATATCTTAGTTGACCGTATGCGTCGCGAATTTAAAGTAGAAGCTAACGTAGGTGCTCCTCAAGTATCTTACCGTGAAACTTTCCGCTCTTCAGCAAAAGTTGAAGGTAAATTCGTACGTCAATCAGGTGGACGTGGTCAATTCGGACACGTTTGGATTGAATTCTCTCCAAACGAAGAAGGAAAAGGCTTTGAATTTGAAAACGCTGTTGTCGGTGGGGTAGTTCCACGTGAATACATTCCAGCTGTTGAGGCGGGTCTTCGTGACTCACTTAACAATGGTGTACTTGCTGGATATCCGTTAATCGATATTAAAGCGAAATTATACGACGGATCATATCATGATGTTGACTCCAATGAAATGGCCTTCAAAGTTGCTGCTTCTATGGCATTGAAAAATGCTGTATCTAAAGTAAACCCAGTAATTCTTGAGCCAATCATGAAAGTTGAAGTTGTTATTCCTGAAGAGTATTTAGGAGACATCATGGGTGATATCACTTCACGTCGTGGACGCGTTGAAGGTATGGACGCTCGCGGTAACGCACAAGTTGTACGTTCAATGGTTCCGCTTGCTGAAATGTTCGGATATGCAACGTCTTTACGTTCTAATACGCAAGGACGCGGAGTCTTCTCAATGACATTCGATCACTATGAAGATGTTCCAAAATCAATCTCTGAAGAGATTATCAAAAAAAATAAAGGTGAATAATTGAATTTTCACCAAAATTAAAGTATAACTAATTTGTAGTCTATGAAAGGCAAGGGGCTTTTAGTCCCTTACTTTTATAATAAAAAATCATACAATTACTGAGGAGGACTTCTCTAATGGCTAAAGAAAAATTTGACCGCTCCAAAACACATGCTAACATTGGTACAATCGGACACGTTGACCATGGTAAAACAACTCTAACTGCTGCTATCGCAACAGTTCTTTCTAAAAAAATGGGTGGTACAGCTAGATCATACGCTGATATCGATAACGCTCCTGAAGAAAAAGAACGCGGTATCACAATCAATACTTCACACGTTGAGTATGAGACTGCTGCTCGTCACTACGCACACGTAGACTGCCCAGGACATGCTGACTATGTTAAAAACATGATCACAGGTGCAGCACAAATGGACGGCGGGATCCTAGTAGTTTCTGCTGCTGATGGCCCAATGCCACAAACTCGTGAGCATATCCTTCTTTCACGTCAAGTAGGTGTTCCATACCTAGTTGTATTCATGAACAAATGTGATATGGTTGATGACGAAGAACTTCTTGAATTAGTTGAAATGGAAATTCGTGACCTTCTTTCTGAATACGACTTCCCAGGCGACGACATTCCTGTAATTAAAGGTTCTGCTCTTAAAGCTCTTGAAGGTGAACCAGAATGGGAAGAAAAAATCGTTGAATTAATGGACGCTGTAGATAGCTATATCCCAACTCCAGAACGTCAAACTGACAAACCATTCATGATGCCAGTTGAGGATGTATTCTCAATCACTGGTCGTGGTACAGTTGCTACTGGACGTGTTGAGCGTGGCCAAGTTAAAATCGGTGACGTTGTAGACATTATCGGTATTTCTGAAGAAGCAAAATCAACTACTGTAACTGGTGTTGAAATGTTCCGTAAACTTCTTGATTATGCTGAAGCTGGAGATAACATTGGTGCTCTTCTTCGTGGGGTTTCTCGTGAAGAGATCCAACGTGGTCAAGTATTAGCTAAACCAGGTTCAATTACACCACACACAGACTTCAAAGCTGAAGTTTATGTTCTTTCAAAAGAAGAGGGTGGACGTCATACTCCATTCTTCTCAAACTACCGTCCTCAGTTCTACTTCCGTACAACTGACGTAACTGGTGTTTGTAACTTACCTGAAGGTGTAGAAATGGTTATGCCTGGAGATAACATCGAAATGACTGTATCTCTAATCTCACCAATCGCTCTTGAAGAAGGTACTAAATTCTCTATCCGTGAGGGTGGACGTACTGTAGGCGCTGGTGTAGTTGCTACTATCACTAAGTAATCTATAATTCTCTATTATAAAAACCATCTCGTGACGACGAGATGGTTTTTTTTGTATGAAGAAATAGTGTAGACTATCTGAAAGGAGTGAATTAGTCGATGATGATGAAAGTATTGGTAATAGAAGATGATGACGCCATCTATGAAATGATTAAAGAAAGATTTGCCCAATGGTCAATTGACGTTAGTAGACCAGAAGATTTTCAAAAAGTAATGTCTACGTTTATTGAAGAAAAACCACAGTTTGTTCTCATTGATATTCAACTTCCAGCATTTGATGGATTTCATTGGTGTAGAGAAATACGTCGTATATCTAAGGTTCCCATAATTTTCTTATCATCGCGTGATCACCCCATGGATATGATTATGGCCATGCAGATGGGTGCGGATGATTTTGTACAAAAACCATTTCACCTTGATGTATTAGTTGCCAAAGTCCAAGCGCTTCTCAGAAGAACAAATGATTATCAAGAGGAGTCTATGGATATATGTAGTTGGAATGAGGCTATTATCGATTTTGCAAAAAGTGAAATTACATATAAAGAACAAACGGTCGCTTTAACGAAAAATGAGCTGTTTATATTGCGGATACTTTTGCAATCTGTAGATAAAATAGTTACTAGAGATAGTTTAATGCGAAAACTTTGGGATGATGAGCGTTTTGTTAATGATAATACATTGTCTGTAAACGTTAATCGACTTCGCTCAAAACTAGAGGTAATTGGACTTGCAGAAGTGATCATAACAAAAAAAGGTTTAGGGTATATGGCTATTACTAAGGAGGGTTTATAATCTTGTTCATTTTGTACATCAAAGAAAGAAAATCATGGATTCTTTACTTCATCATCCTTCAGATTTGGTTGAATCTCATACTAACTTTGGATGTAGCCTTTATGGAAATTTCTCTACAATACATTAACTTTATCAATATGACTGCATTTATCTTATTTTTTATATGGCGATATTTTCAAGAAACAAAGTATATTAAAGCCTTAGTTAGTAGTTTAGATAACGAGAAAGATTTAGATTTTATATTAGAATCCTTTCCAGATGGATATTCTAGCTTTGAGAAGACGTTATCCAACACGGTAGCTGAACTTGTTTTAGTAGCAAAAGAAGAGCTTAATGAGTTGAAAGTAGAGCATTTAGAAGAAAATGACCACACACTTGCATGGATTCATGAGGTAAAAACTCCACTTACTAGCATGAAGCTGATGATAGACTCGTTAGATGATAGGGGTGCGCAAAAAAAGTTAGAAGTAGAATGGCTTCGTATCCACCTATTATTAGATCAGCAATTACATAACACAAGACTTTCTACTATAGAAAAAGATTATATGATTGAAGAAGTAGACATTAAAAAGATATTACACATAGAAATAAAAGAGTTTCAAGCATGGTGTATGCAGAAAAATATTGGTTTTGACTTAGAAAATCTAGAGGTAAAAGTGATGTCCGATCAAAAATGGTTAGCCTTTATTGTGAGGCAAATAATATCCAATGCCGTAAAGTATAGCCATGTAGACAGTGAAATTCATATTCAAGCTAATATGGATGATATAGGACATGTTATTTTAAAGATTGGAGACACAGGGATAGGAATTTCTCAAGCAGATTTACCTAGAATTTTTGAAAAAGCTTTTACGGGAACAATTGGCCGACAAACTACTGCATCTACTGGAATGGGACTTTATTTGGCTAAAAATGTTGCTGAGCAGTTAGGTATTCATGTATTTGTTTCCTCTACTAGTGGAGAGGGCTCGACATTTTCTCTTCAATTTCCTTTAAAAAATGAAATAGTAAAGATTTTAGGTAGGTGACAAAATTGTCATCTACTTTATTTGTTTGTAACGTTAATCAAACGATTATCGAAAAGAATAATCGTACAATAAGATTACTAAGTAGTAGGGGGAACATACATGACTATTTTGAGCGGTCGCAAAATAAAGAAAATATATGGCAAGAAGGCAACGGCACAGGAAGTATTGAAAGGGATTGACTTAGAAGTAGGAGAAGGAGAATTCGTAGGGATAATGGGTCCGTCTGGATCTGGAAAAACGACTCTATTGAATGTACTTGCCTCTATTGATAAAGTGACAGAAGGGGTTATCGAGATAAGTGGGCAAAACCTACGTACGATGAAGGAAAAAGCATTAGCTAATTTTCGAAGAGAACAATTGGGCTTTATCTTTCAGGATTACAATTTGTTAGATACATTGACGGTAAAAGAAAATATTTTACTGCCACTTTCTATTAGTAAAGTCTCTAAACAGAAAGCGGAACAACGTTTTCAGGAAATAACACGAACGCTAGACATTCAGGAACTAGTTAATAAGTATCCAAATGAAATATCCGGTGGACAAAAGCAAAGAACTTCTGCTGCAAGAGCATTAATAAGTAATCCTACGATTGTTTTTGCGGATGAACCAACAGGGGCACTTGACTCTAAATCGGCTACCGCCCTATTAAGTAATTTAGAAAAAATTAATAAAGACAAAAAAGTAACTATTATGATGGTAACCCATGATGCTGTAGCAGCTAGTTTCTGCTCCAGAGTCTTATTCTTAAAAGATGGTCAGTTATATACCGAGTTATATAAAGGGGAGAAAAACCGTAAACAGTTCTTCCAAGAGATAATAAATACACAAGTTGTGCTTGGCGGTGATGGTTATGACGCTTAGTCAACTAGTGTTCCGAAGTATGAAGAAAAATATTAGACATTACTACTTGTATTTCTTTGCATTAATCTTTAGTGTATCACTGTATTTTTCCTTTGTAACACTACAGTATAATCCAAGTGTTCTCGAAATATCTAAGGGAGTGAAAGCTTCAGCAGGTTTGAAATCTGCCTCTTTTATTCTGTTGTTTGTTGTAGTATTTTTTGTATTGTACGCTAATCATTTATTTATGAAGAGAAGAAGCAAGGAGATTGGATTATACCAGCTAATTGGTATGTCTAAAGGATTAGTGACTAGATTATTAGCTTTAGAAAATACTATTTTATGGATCAGTGCAATTGGAGTTGGTGTAGGAATAGGGTTTTTGACATCTAGATTGTTTGCGATGATTTTACTTCGTATTTTAGAGGAAGAGGCAAGTGTAGATTTAATTTTTTCAGTGAATGCTTTGCAAATGACGATAATAGTGTTTGTAGCTCTTCTTTTTGTAGTACTGATACAGACGATGATTCATATTCGTCGGGTGACCTTGCTGACGTTATTTACTGCAACGGCTATTGCAGATACGAAAATTAAGAGATTTAGTGCTCCACAGATGGTTTTAGGATTATTCGGACTTTTATTGATCAGTTATGGTTATTATTCTTCTACGAAGTTATTCGATGTAGAAAATGCTAGTGTCCGTGCTCTGTTTACTAGAATGTTAATTATTTTAACAAGTACAATTATTGGTACGTATTTTGTATTTCGCTTTTCAGTATCATTCGTACTGAATTTAATACGTAAACAAAAAAGAGGTCATTTGTCGATTGTAGACGTATTGTCCCTGTCGCCTATAATGCATCGGATGAAATCTAATGCAATGTCCCTGACGACAATTACAATTATATCAGCAACAGCATTGGGTATTCTCTGTTTGTCATATATCTCTTATTATTCTGCAGGGTCAGTAGCTAAACAAAATATACCGTTTGACTATGTAATACCCAACAATAGTGGAGATGCATTTATTGCTGCATTAGAAGATAAAAATATTCGACATACACATACAGCTATTGAATTGCTGGATTTGGAAGTTGATACTGGGGAGTTATTTGCGAGTAAAATTCCTGATGGTATAACTGTAATGACGAAGGGTCTTATGCCAGTTGCTAAGCTTAGTGATGCGCAACAAGTGATGCCAGGACTTGAGTTGGAAGAGGATGAAGGTTATGTAGTGGGATATAGTAATGTAATGGCTGAGCTAATAAAACTGGAAGCAAATAATCCTGTTCAAATGACAACTTCTAATGAAAAACTTGAGGTCACGATAAAAGAAATAATGGGGGATTCTCTTCTTGCCTATTTTCTTTCAGGCGGTGGAATGACAATCGTTGTAAACGATGAATTATTTGAAAAACTTTCTGAAGATAAGCTGATACAACAACAAACAGTTTGGAACAAACAAGTAGGGATTGACTTAGAGGATCGCTCACGATTATCAGAAGTTCAATCAATATACGATGAAACAACTAATGATGGAATGCTAGAGCTAATGATAAATAATGGGGAAAGAAGGATTGTGAAACTAGAAAGTCAAGAAACTTATCGGCAAGACACGTTGGAGATGATGGGATTGGTAATCTTTGTTACAGGATTTTTAGGATTAGCATTTTTAATCACTACGGGCAGCATTTTGTACTTTAAACAAATGAGTGAAGCCGACGAAGAGCGCTCTTCTTATACAAATTTACGCAAGATAGGGTTTACGACAAATGAATTAATGAAAGGAATTTATATGAAGCAATTATTTAACTTTGGTGTACCGTTAATCATAGGATTAGCACATAGTTATTTTGCAGTTAAGTCAGGGTGGATGTTCTTTGGTACCGAACTATTAGCGCCATTATTAATAACGATGGGAGTGTATGTAGTTTTATATTCCACTTTTGCATTTTTATCTATCGGGTACTATCGTAAAGTAGTAAATAATTCCTTATAATCAGCGTCACTGCCTCTTTGTATAATACAAAGGGGTATTTTTGTTGACAGATTCAACAAATGATTATAAACTTTAACATGTTAGTAATCTAGTGTGTGAAAGTGAGTGTTGTTATGAATGCAGTAATAATTGCGGTAATAGTCATGTTAGTGTTGAGTTTACTTCGTATCAACGTAGTATTCTCGTTAATTATAGGAGCTCTAGTAGGAGGGCTTACAGCTGGTCTGTCATTCGCAGAAACGATTGACGCATTTACAGGTGGGTTAGGTGCTGGAGCGACCATAGCGTTAAGTTATGCATTGTTAGGAGGCTTTGCCATTGCTATCTCTAAAACCGGTATTCCTGAGCTGTTAGTGCTGGCAATTTTAAAGATAGTAAAGAGTAAAAGGGATTCAAATAAAATAGGACTAGTGAAAGCCTTAGTCTTTTTATTGTTACTTATGATGGCCGTGTTCTCTCAAAATTTAATACCAATTCATATCGCCTTTATTCCATTATTAGTACCTCCAATCTTAAAAGTATTAAACATGTTGCAAGTGGATAGAAGATTAATAGCTTGTATTTTAGCGTTTGGATTAATTACTCCGTATATGTTCCTCCCGTACGGTTTTGGTGCAATTTATCAGGACATCGTTGCTACGCAGATGGGGCTATCTGGTTTAGAGATAGCATTAAGTGATATTCCAAAGGCAATGGCGGTTCCAGCTCTTGGAATGGTATTTGGACTGATAATGGCCTTTGTTTTATTTAGGAAGCCAAGAAACTATAAACAGGAAGTAGTAGAAGTAAGTGATTTAAATGTGGAAGTGAAGAAGAGTAGTATAATCTTTACTATCGTTTCTTTAATAGCTGCATTGGTTGTTCAAGTTCAAACAGATTCTATGATTGCAGGAGCGCTTGCTGGTATCGTGGTACTTTATATTAGTGGTGCTTTAAAAAGGAAAGAGGCTGACGTACTCCTAACAGAAGGTATGCGCATGATGGCATTCGTTGGTTTTGTAATGATTACAGCGAATGGCTTTGCAGCGGTCATCAATGCTACAGGTCATGTGAAAAGCCTAGTGGAAGCATCCTCTGAGCTTTTAGCGGGTAATGTGAGTGTGGCAGTACTGATTATGTTGATTATCGGGTTAATCGTGACTATGGGAATAGGATCGTCGTTTGCTACTATTCCAATAATAGCAGCAATCTTTGTTCCGCTTGCTATGGAGTTAGGATTAAGTCCATTAGCGACAATTGCATTAATAGGTACGGCAGGTGCTTTAGGTGACGCAGGCTCACCAGCTTCCGACTCAACACTCGGACCAACAGCGGGATTAAATGTAGACGGACAACATAACCATATCTGGGATACATGCGTTCCAACTTTTATGGCTTATAATATTCCACTCGTTATTTTCGGATGGATAGCAGTAGTGTTTGTTCTATAATAGAAAAAAGGATATCTCTATGTAAGAGATATTCTTTTTTTGTTGAAATTATTTTATATAAGGATTCGCATGTCAAAAACATAATCACCCTTATCAGTTGCTATTTTCAATGGAATTTTATATACTAGTGAACGGCTTAGAAAAACAAAAGTATTATAGAAAAAGTAATGCGGTTATAATATTAAAAAGAATTTCGTAAAAAGACTTGCGAAATCTTTTTTTATTGTTTATAATATTGTAGTTGGTCTTTGACTGCGATGAAGCGAGAGGTTACCGACACACCCGGCCGCTTTGCCATGGCGAGTGTACGGAAAATTTTCGTGGAGAATGTCTAGAAAATAGGCGAAAAGGAGGGAAAGTAATGGCAAAACAAAAAATTCGTATCCGTTTAAAAGCGTATGATCACAGAATTCTGGATCAATCTGCTGAGAAAATTGTGGAAACTGCTAAACGTTCAGGTGCAAGTGTATCGGGTCCGATTCCACTTCCGACTGAGAGATCTGTTTATACGATTCTTCGTGCTGTTCATAAGTATAAAGATTCTCGTGAGCAATTCGAAATGCGTACGCATAAACGTCTTATCGATATCGTTAACCCAACACCACAAACTGTTGATGCGTTAATGAAGCTTGATTTACCATCTGGCGTTGATATTGAAATCAAACTTTAATGGTAAAAAATAAAAAACACAAAATTATTGTAGGAGGTGTGACGGATGACCAAAGGAATCTTAGGTAGAAAAATCGGTATGACGCAAGTATTTGCTGAGAACGGTGACTTAATCCCTGTAACTGTTATTGAAGCTACTCCAAACGTAGTACTTCAAAAGAAAACAGCTGAAACAGACGGTTACGAAGCTATTCAGTTAGGTTTTGAAGACAAGCGCGAAAAGCTTTCTAACAAACCTGCGAAAGGGCACGTAGCTAAAGCAAGCACTGCTCCTAAGCGCTTCATCCGCGAATTCCGCGGCTTGGATACAGCTAATTACGAAGTTGGTCAAGAAGTCAAGGTAGAAAGTTTTGCAGAAGGCGATGTAATTGATGTAACAGGTACTACTAAAGGTAAAGGTTTCCAAGGTGTTATTAAACGCCACGGACAATCTCGTGGACCAATGGCCCACGGATCTCGTTACCACCGTCGTCCAGGTTCAATGGGGCCAGTTGCTCCGAACCGTGTATTCAAACAAAAGAAATTACCTGGTCAAATGGGTGGACATACAGTAACTATCCAAAACTTAGAAATCGTAAGAGTGGATGCTGAACGTAACCTATTATTAGTAAAAGGTAATGTTCCTGGTTCTCGTAAATCATTAGTAGTTGTTAAAGCTGCTATTAAATCGAAATAATTCTCTGAAGAAAGGAGGAAACAGGAATGGCAAAAGTATCATTATTCAATCAAGCAGGATCTTCAGTTGGTGAAATCGAGTTAAACGATAAAGTTTTCGGAATTGAACCAAATGAATCTGTTTTATTTGAAGCTATCATTTCTCAACGCGCTTCACTTCGTCAAGGTAATCACAAAGTGAAAAACCGTTCTGAAGTTGCTGGTGGTGGACGTAAACCATGGAAACAAAAAGGAACTGGACGTGCTCGTCAAGGTTCTATCCGCTCTCCACAATGGCGTGGTGGTGGTGTTGTTTTCGGACCAACTCCACGTAGTTACAGCTTTAAATTACCTAAAAAAGTACGTCGTTTAGCTCTTCTTTCAGCTCTTTCAACAAAAGTTCGTGAAGAAAGCATCGTAGTACTTGAAGGTTTAGCATTTGACGCACCAAAAACAAAAGAATTCGTGAAAGTGTTATCTAACCTTTCAATCGATAAAAAAGCGTTATTCGTAACTGCTGATTTAGATGAAACAGTAGCGTTAGCTGCTCGTAACATCCCTGGAATCACAGTTGTGTCTGCAACAGGCATTAACGTTTTAGACTTAATCGGTCATAACAAGCTTGTAATGACTAAAGCTGCAGTAGAAAAAGTAGAGGAGGTGCTTGGATAATGGAAGCACGTGATATCATTAAACGTCCGGTCATTACCGAGCGTTCTTCTGAAGTAATGGCAGATAAAAAGTACACTTTCGAAGTGGACACTCGCGCTAACAAAACTCAAGTTAAATATGCGATTGAAGAAATCTTTGGAGTAGATGTTGAAAAAGTAAACATCATGAACTACAAAGGTAAATACAAACGTGTAGGTAAATTTGGTGGGTATACGAACAAACGTCGTAAAGCGATTGTTACGTTAACTCTAGACAGTAAAGAAATCGAGTTATTCGAAATCTAATCCTGTAAAAAGGAATTAATACTCAAGAAGGAGGGAATAACATGGCGATTAGAAAGTATAAACCAACGACAAACGGACGTCGTAACATGACATCATTAGATTACGCTGAAATCACAACTGACAAGCCAGAGAAATCTCTACTTGCTCCTGTGAAACGTAAAGGCGGCCGTAACAATCAAGGTAAAATTACTGTTCGTCATCATGGTGGTGGACACAAACGTCAATACCGTATCATTGATTTCAAACGAAATAAAGATGGTATACCAGGACGCGTTGCTACTATTGAATATGATCCAAACCGATCTGCGAATATCGCATTAATTAATTATGCGGATGGGGAAAAACGTTACATCCTAGCTCCTAAAGGCTTAGAAGTGGGAATGACAATCGTGTCAGGACCAGAAGCTGATATTAAAGCAGGAAACGCTCTTCCATTACAAAACATCCCAATGGGTACTACTATCCATAACATTGAAATGAAACCTGGTAAAGGTGGTCAGTTAGTTCGTTCTGCTGGTACATCTGCTCAATTACTTGGTAAAGAAGGTAAGTACGTAATCGTACGTTTACAATCTGGTGAGGTTCGTTTAATCCTAGGTGTTTGCCGTGCTACTATCGGTGAAGTAGGAAACGAACAACATGAACTTGTGAACATTGGTAAAGCCGGTCGCTCTCGTTGGTTAGGTAAACGCCCAACTGTACGTGGATCAGTAATGAACCCGAACGATCACCCACACGGTGGTGGTGAAGGTAAAACTCCAATCGGTCGTAAGTCACCTATGTCTCCATGGGGTAAACCAACTCTTGGATACAAAACTCGTAACAAGAAAAACAAATCCGACAAACTTATCATTCGTCGTCGTAAAAAATAAAGTGGTTTTACTACGGTTCATAGATAGAGCCGTGGTGTTATCACAGAGGGAGGTTTCAGCATGGGTCGTAGCTTGAAAAAAGGACCTTTCGCAGACGATCATTTATTGAAAAAGGTCGATGCACAAAAGGACTCTGAGAAAAAACAAGTAATTAAGACTTGGTCTCGCCGTTCAACAATTTTCCCTACTTTTATCGGTTTAACTATCGCGGTATATGACGGACGTAAACATGTTCCTGTATACGTGACTGAGGATATGGTAGGTCATAAACTAGGCGAGTTCGCACCAACACGCGCTTATAAAAGCCATGGTGCAGATGATAAGAAAACAAGACGCTAATTTGAGAGGAGGTCATTCAAATGTCACAAGCAAAAGCTATTGCTAAAACAGTGCGCATTGCCCCTCGTAAGGTAAGATTAGTCGTTGATTTAATCAGAGGTAAGCAAATCGGTGAAGCAGTTGCGATTTTACAACTTACTCCAAAAGCAGCATCTCCTGTTGTTGAGAAAGTATTAAAATCTGCTGTTGCAAACGCTGAGCACAATTATGATTTAGATGTTAATAATCTTGTTGTTTCTGAAGTCTTCGTTGACGAAGGTCCAACATTAAAACGTTTCCGTCCACGTGCTATGGGACGTGCAAGTGCTATCAACAAACGTACTAGCCACATCACAATCGTGGTATCAGAGAAGAAGGAGGGATAATTCGTGGGTCAAAAAGTACATCCTATAGGATTACGAGTAGGCATCATTCGTGACTGGGAGTCAAAATGGTACGCTGGTAAAGACTATGCAACTCTACTACACGAAGACTTGAAAATCCGTAAGTACATCGAAACTCGTTTAAAAGAAGCTTCTGTTTCTACTGTAGAAATCGAACGCGCTGCTAAACGTGTTAACGTTACAATTCACACTGCTAAACCAGGTATGGTAATCGGTAAAGGTGGTACGGAAGTGGAAGCACTTCGCAAGCACTTAAACGATTTAACTGGTAAACGTGTACACATAAATATCGTAGAAATTAAAAGAGCTGACTTAGATGCTAAATTAGTAGCAGAAAGTATTGCACGCCAATTAGAAGGCCGCGTATCTTTCCGTCGTGCTCAAAAACAAGCAATTCAACGCACAATGCGTTCTGGAGCTAAAGGTATTAAAACTCAAGTATCTGGACGTTTAGGTGGCGCTGATATCGCTCGTGCTGAACATTACAGTGAAGGAACTGTACCACTTCATACATTACGTGCTGACATCGATTACGCACATGCTGAAGCTGACACAACTTATGGTAAGCTAGGCGTTAAAGTATGGATCTATCGTGGTGAAGTCCTTCCAGTTAAGAAGAACTCTGAGGAAGGAGGCAAATAATATGTTAATGCCTAAACGCGTTAAATATCGTCGTGAACACCGTGGTAAAATGCGTGGTGAAGCAAAAGGCGGCAAAGAAATAGCATTCGGTGAATTCGGCTTACAAGCTACTGAAGCAAGCTGGATCACAAGTCGTCAAATTGAATCAGCTCGTATTGCAATGACACGTTACATGAAACGTGGCGGTAAAGTCTGGATCAAAATATTCCCTCATAAACCATATACGAAAAAGCCTCTTGAGGTACGTATGGGTTCAGGTAAAGGTGCTCCTGAAGGATGGGTAGCAGTTGTAAAACCTGGAAAAATTATGTTTGAAATAGCTGGCGTTTCTGAAGAGGTTGCACGTGAAGCATTACGTTTAGCATCACATAAGCTTCCGATTAAATGTAAAATAATCAAACGTCAAGAAATTGGTGGTGAATCTAATGAAAGCTAATGACATCCGTGAACTTACTACTGCAGAAATCGAACAAAAGGTAAAATCACTGAAAGAAGAGCTTTTCAACCTTCGCTTCCAATTGGCGACTGGTCAATTAGAAAACACAGCTCGTATCCGCGAAGTTCGTAAAGCTATCGCGCGTATGAAAACTGTGGTACGTGAAAGAGAAATCAGTGCAAACAACTGATAAAGGAGGTTTTCTGGCATGACTGAGCGTAATCAACGCAAAGTATACACTGGCCGTGTTGTATCAGATAAAATGGATAAAACAATTTCTGTTTTAGTTGAAACTCATAAAAAACACAAGTTATATGGCAAACGTGTTAAGTATTCTAAGAAATTTAAAGCTCATGATGAGCAAAACGAAGCCCAAATCGGAGATATCGTCCGTATCATGGAAACTCGTCCGCTATCAGCTACTAAACGCTTCCGCCTATTGGAAGTTGTAGAAAAAGCGGTTATTATCTAATAATAAGTTCGGAACTAATAAATTCCGAAGGGAGGTTACCTAAGTGATCCAACAAGAAACTCGTATGAAAGTTGCTGACAACTCAGGTGCACGTGAAGTTTTAACTATTAAAGTACTTGGTGGTACTGGACGTAAAACTGCTAATATCGGCGATATTGTCGTATGTACAGTTAAGAAAGCAACACCAGGTGGCGTTGTCAAGAAGGGTGACGTCGTTAAAGCTGTAATCGTTCGCACTAAGAGCGGCGTACGCCGTAAAGACGGAACTTATATCAAATTTGATGAAAATGCTTGCGTTATTATCAAAGATGATAAAGGACCGCGTGGAACTCGTATTTTCGGACCTGTTGCTCGTGAATTACGCGACAGCAATTTCATGAAAATCGTATCTTTAGCTCCAGAAGTTCTTTAATTTACATGAAAGTGCCAATCAAGGAGGTGCGATAGAATGCATGTTAAAAAAGGCGACAAAGTAATGGTAATCTCAGGTAAAGACAAAGGTAAAACAGGTGTTGTTCTTACTTCTTTCCCTAAGAAAGACCGTGTGTTAGTTGAAGGTGTAAACATCATCAAAAAACATATGAAGCCAAACCAAGCTAATCCGCAAGGAGGAATTGTAAGCCAAGAGGCTGCAATCCACGTATCGAATGTTATGTTAATCGACCCGAAAACTGGCGAGCCGACTCGCGTAGGTTACAAAGTGGAAGATGGCAAAAAAGTTCGTGTTGCGAAAAAATCCGGTGAAATTATTAAATAAGTAAAGAGAAGGGAGGTACACACATGAACCGCCTAAAAGAAAAGTATCTTAAGGAAGTTTCTCCTGCTCTAATGAGCAAGTTTGAATATAACTCAGTAATGCAAGTACCTAAAGTTGATAAAATTGTTATCAATATGGGTGTTGGTGATGCTGTATCTAATACAAAAGCTCTTGATGCTGCTGTAGAAGAATTACAAATCATCTCAGGTCAAAAACCTGTAGTTACGAAAGCTAAAAAATCGATCGCTGGTTTCCGTCTTCGTGAGGGTATGCCAATCGGTGCGAAAGTCACTCTACGTGGAGAGCGTATGTATGACTTCTTGGACAAATTAATTGCTATTTCTCTTCCGCGTGTACGTGACTTCCGTGGTGTTTCTAAAAAAGCATTCGACGGTCGCGGTAACTACACTCTTGGAGTTAAAGAACAGTTAATCTTCCCTGAAATCGATTATGATAAAGTTTCGAAAGTACGCGGTATGGACATCGTAATTGTAACAACTGCGAACTCTGATGAAGAAGCTCGTGAGTTATTAACACAATTCGGTATGCCATTCCAAAAGTAAAATAAGGGAGGCGAAAACGTGGCTAAAAAATCAATGGTCGTTAAACAACAACGTACGCCAAAGTTCCAAGTGCAAGCATACACACGCTGTGAGCGTTGTGGACGTCCGCACTCTGTATATCGTAAATTTAAGCTTTGCCGTATTTGTTTCCGTGAACTTGCATACAAGGGACAAATTCCTGGCGTTAAAAAAGCAAGCTGGTAATCCCCTATAACTGGGAAGGAGGTAAATGTAATGACAATGTCAGATCCAATTGCAGATATGCTTACACGCATTCGTAATGCTAACATGGTTCGTCACGAGAAATTAGAAGTTCCTGCTTCAAACCTGAAAAAGGAAATCGCGGAGATTTTAAAACGCGAAGGTTTCATCCGTGATGTTGAATATGTAGAAGATAGCAAACAAGGTATCATCCGTATCTTCTTAAAATATGGTCAAAACGACGAGCGTGTTATCACTGGTTTGAAACGTATTTCAAAACCTGGTCTACGCGTTTACGCTAAAACAAACGAAGTACCTAAAGTATTGAACGGTTTAGGAATTGCTTTAGTTTCTACTTCAAATGGTTTATTAACAGATAAAGAAGCTCGCGCTAAACAAGTTGGCGGAGAAATCGTAGCTTACGTTTGGTAATAATCAACAAACGAATGGAGGTGCAACAAAATGTCTCGAGTAGGTAAAAAACCAATAGAGGTTCCTGCAGAAGTTACTGTAACAGTTAACGCTGAAAATACAGTAGTTGTAAAAGGACCAAAAGGTGAATTAACAAAAACTTTTAACCAAGATATTAAAATTGAGCAAGAAGGTACTGTAATAACTTTAGTGCGTCCTTCAGATTCAAAAGAACACCGTACGATTCATGGAACAACTCGCGCTTTGCTAGCTAACATGATCACGGGAGTATCTGCTGGATTCGAACGTGGACTAGAATTAGTTGGGGTAGGTTACCGTGCACAATTACAAGGTTCTAAACTTGTACTTAATGTAGGGTACTCACATCCAGTTGAGTTCACACCTGAAGATGGAGTAGTAGTTGAAGTTCCTTCTAATACAAAAGTTATCGTTCGCGGTATTGATAAAGAACGCGTTGGTGCATTAGCATCTAACATTCGCCAAGTTCGTCCACCAGAGCCTTATAAAGGTAAAGGTATTCGTTATGAAGGCGAAGTTGTACGCCGCAAAGAAGGTAAAACAGGTAAATAATGCATCTCGCATTAGAAAGGAGTGACCACTGTGATTACGAAACAAGACAAAAATCAAGTTCGTAAGAAACGTCATGCACGTGTTCGTACAAAAATCACGGGTACTACTGAACGTCCACGTTTAAATGTATTCCGTTCAAACAAACATTTATACGCACAACTGATTGATGATACTCAAGGTGTTACAATCGCAAGTGCATCCACTATGGATAAAGATTTCAATGGAACAGCTGGAAATGTAGAAGCTGCTAAATTGATCGGTGAAACAATCGCAAAACGCGCTACAGAAAAAAACATCAAATCTGTTGTATTTGACCGTGGCGGTTACTTATATCATGGACGTGTTAAAGCGTTAGCTGAAGCTGCACGTGAAAACGGCTTAGAATTTTAAGAAGAAGGAGGGACATATTTCATGCGTGGTATTGACCCAAACAAACTTGAACTTGAAGAACGCGTAGTAACAATCAACCGTGTTGCTAAAGTTGTAAAAGGTGGACGTCGTTTCCGTTTTACAGCATTAGTAGTTGTTGGTGATAAAAACGGTCATGTAGGATTTGGTACTGGTAAAGCACAAGAAGTTCCAGATGCTATCCGTAAGGCAGTTGAAGACGCGAAGAAAAACTTAATAGAAGTACCAAGAGTTAAAGGAACTACTCCTCACCTTGTAGTTGGACAATTTGGTGCTGGTTCTATTCTAGTTAAACCTGCTGCACCTGGTACAGGAGTTATTGCTGGTGGACCGGTTCGTGCGGTACTTGAATTAGCTGGAATTACAGATATTCTTTCTAAATCACTTGGATCTAACACACCTATCAACATGGTACGTGCTACAGTACAAGGTTTAACTCAATTAAAACGTGCTGAGGACGTTGCTAAATTACGTGGTAAATCAGTAGAAGAACTGTTAGGATAAGGGGGGAAATTACAATGGCAACTAAATTAGAAATTACCCTTACTAGAAGCTTGATCGGTACTAAACCAGCTCAACGCAAAACAGTAGAAGCTCTTGGATTACGTAAAATGCATCAAACAGTTGAGCATCAAGACAATGCAGCTATCCGCGGGATGGTTGGCAAAGTAGCTCACTTAGTAACAACAAAAGAAATTTAAGGTTTATTTATAGAATAAGGAGGTGCCACCATATGAAACTTCATGAGTTAAAACCATCAGAAGGATCTCGTTCATCGCGCAAGCGTATCGGACGTGGTATCGGTTCTGGAACTGGTAAAACATCAGGTAAAGGTCATAAAGGTCAAAACGCTCGTTCAGGCGGAGGCGTTCGTCCAGGATTTGAGGGCGGTCAAAACCCGTTATTCCGTCGTTTACCAAAACGTGGATTTACGAATATTAATCGTAAAGAATTCGCAATTGTGAACCTTGACACATTAAATCGTTTCGAAGAAGGCACAGAAGTTACACCTGCATTATTAATCGAAACAGGTGTTGTGAGCAGTGAAAAATCAGGTATTAAGATTCTTGGTAACGGATCACTTGACAAGAAGTTAACTGTAAGAGCTCATAAATTCTCTGCATCAGCTAAAGAAGCAATTGAGAACGCTGGCGGATCAACAGAGGTGGTTTAATGTTTCAGACAATCTCCAACTTTATGCGTGTGAGAGATATTCGAAATAAAATCATTTTTACTTTATTGATGTTAATCGTCTTCCGTATTGGGACATTTGTTCCTGTGCCATTTGTCGATGCCGATGTATTAAAACAAACAGATCAATTAGGTTTGATCGGTTTTCTAAATACATTTGGTGGTGGGGCCCTTGCTAACTTCTCTATTTTAGCGATGGGTATCATGCCTTACATCACTGCATCCATCATTGTACAATTACTACAAATGGATGTTGTTCCGAAGTTTACGGAGTGGGCTAAACAAGGAGAAGTCGGAAGACGGAAACTTGCACAATTCACTCGTTACTTCACAATTGTGTTAGCTTTTATCCAGGCAATTGCTATGTCATACGGTTTTAACCGCATGTATAGTGGTTCTTTGATAAAGGAAGACGGTATATTGACATACTTAGTTATTGCAGTTGTTTTGACAGCCGGTACTGCATTTTTAATGTGGTTAGGAGAACAAATTACTGCTAAAGGTGTTGGTAATGGTATTTCTATTATTATCTTCGCTGGTATTGTTGCTGCCATTCCAAATGCAGTTAACCAAGTGTATGCACAACAAATTGAAGGTGCAGGCGATGCACTGTTTATCAATATTGTAATAGTACTTTTACTTTTATTGGCGATTATCGCAGTAACAGTTGGAGTAATTTACGTTCAACAAGCGTTGCGTAAAATTCCAATTCAATATGCGAAGCGTGTTTCTGGTACTGCCCAAACGGGTGGCCAACAAACTCATTTGCCTTTAAAAGTTAATGCTGCGGGAGCAATTCCGGTAATCTTTGCATCAGCGTTTCTTATGGCGCCTCAATCAATCGTATTATTCTTCGGTCAAAACAATGTTACCGATAGTATTACGAGAGCATTAGATTATACACAACCTATTGGTATGACAATTTATATTGCTTTAATCATTGCGTTTGCTTACTTCTATGCGTTCATTCAAGTGAACCCCGAGAACGTAGCGGACAATTTGAAAAAGCAAGGTGCGTATATTCCAGGGATTCGTCCAGGGATCAATACACAAAATTATTTAACTAGCGTTTTGTATCGTTTAACTTTTGTTGGAGCTATATTCTTAGCTGTTATTGCAATCATGCCGATGCTGTTTGTGAAATATGCGGATCTTCCGCAGTCAGCACAAATTGGCGGAACAAGTTTGTTAATCGTGGTTGGGGTTGCACTCGAAACGATGAAACAGTTGGAATCCCAATTAGTTAAACGTCATTATAAAGGCTTTATGAAATAAGGTAGGTTTTTAGGGACTTTGAGTTCCTAAAAATCAACTATATAGTCCTGGGGGGCATTTTCGTATGAATATCGTTTTAATGGGTTTACCTGGTGCTGGTAAAGGTACTCAGGCAGATAAAATTGTTGAGAAGTACGCAATCCCTCATATTTCTACAGGCGATATGTTTCGTGCAGCAATTAAAGATGGTACGGAACTAGGTTTGAAAGCAAAATCGTTTATGGATCAAGGTGCTTTGGTACCTGATGAAGTTACGATTGGTATTGTCCGCGAAAGATTAAGCAAACCAGACTGTGAAAAAGGATTCCTACTTGATGGTTTCCCTCGTACAGTTCCACAAGCAGAAGCACTTGATGCTTTACTTTCGGAACTTGATAAATCTATTGAGCATGTGCTTAATATTCAAGTAGAACAAGAAGAATTGATCAAACGTCTAACAGGACGACGCATTTGTAAAGAATGTGGTACTGCTTATCATTTAGTCTTTAATCCACCTGCTAAAGATGGAGTATGTGACAAAGATGGTGGCGAGCTTTATCAACGTGCTGACGATAATCCGGAAACGGTAACTAACCGTCTGGAAGTAAATATGAAGCAAACACAGCCTTTGCTTGATTTTTATGAAGACAAAGGTGTTTTAACTAATATAAATGGACAGCAGGATATTAAACTAGTATTCGCTGATCTTGATGCTCTGTTACAGGGCAACCGCATATAATTGCCCGGTGCCCGTCGCAGACGACTGAATACCCGGGTAGTGTGCAAAGAACGAAAATGTTTTTTTCGAGAGCTGCAAAAGCATATTGCGCCCGGTATACGTTCGGAGGAATAAGAATGCATCAAAAGCGGGGACTCCCTTGTCCACGTGCATTTATACTACTTACGAGGTATAATGGGTTTCGTGGAAGCATCTGTGTAACGAACGGGTACTATGGAACTCTACCAACACATTCGTACGAACATGTTGACATGAGGGAGACGGTCTACTCCGTGGATTGCTATAAGCGAAACCTTACGAGTGTCTTTCGAACATCTCTCATGATTTCCAAACATATGCTTGAACGAATAGTTTCGTTCTACTCGAGGCTATACTAACAGCAAATTACGTTTGATTATTGATGAGAACCTGATTTGTATATAGAAGGGAGACAGGGTTGATGGCGAAAGATGATGTAATTGAAGTCGAAGGAACAGTTGTTGAGACTTTGCCAAACGCGATGTTTAAGGTAGAATTAGAAAACGGTCATACGATACTTGCGCATGTATCGGGTAAAATTCGTATGCATTTCATTCGTATTTTACCTGGAGATAAAGTCACAATTGAACTTTCTCCTTACGATTTAACTCGCGGTCGTATTACGTACCGTTTTAAATAATAATCTTTTGCACTCCGGACTACTAAGGAGGTTAGGTTAGATGAAAGTGAGACCATCTGTGAAACCGATCTGCGAAAAATGTAAGGTAATTCGCCGACGCGGTAAAGTAATGGTAATCTGTGAAAATCCTAAACACAAACAAAGACAAGGATAATAAGAAGGAGGTGCACGACACATATGGCACGTATTGCTGGTGTTGACATTCCACGCGATAAACGCGTTGTTATTGCATTAACATACATTTTCGGAATTGGTAAAACGACTTCTCAAAAAGTATTAGCAGAAGCTGGTATTTCAGAAGAAACACGTGTACGTGATCTTACGGAAGACGAATTAAACAAAATCCGTGAACAAATCGGTGTATATAAAGTAGAAGGTGACCTTCGTCGTGAAGTATCACTAAACATTAAACGTTTGATGGAAATCGGTTCATTCCGTGGTATCCGTCACCGTAGAGGCTTACCAGTACGCGGACAAAATACGAAGAACAATGCACGTACTCGTAAAGGTCCACGTAAGACAGTAGCTAACAAGAAAAAATAATCGGTAAAGGAGGTTTCTTCTTAACATGGCACGTAAACAACAAACACGTAAGCGTCGTGTGAAAAAGAATATCGAATCCGGTATTGCTCACATTCGCTCAACATTTAACAACACAATTGTGACTATCACAGACATGCAAGGAAATGCACTTTCTTGGTCAAGTGCTGGAGCTCTTGGATTTAGAGGTTCTCGTAAATCTACTCCATTTGCTGCACAAATGGCTGCAGAAACAGCTGCAAAAACTTCAATGGAACATGGTATTAAAACTTTAGAAGTAACTGTTAAAGGACCAGGTGCTGGTCGTGAAGCGGCAATCCGCGCACTTCAAGCTGCAGGTCTAGAAGTTACAGCAATTAAAGACGTAACACCAGTACCACATAATGGTTGCCGTCCACCAAAACGTCGTCGCGTTTAATAGGTGATACTCAACTTGTTTGAGAACATCATTTATTGTACAGACTGAGGATGTATTAACAGCAATCAGTTAACGATCGAATTCATGATGGAAAGAACCTATACATTCGATGTTTTGAGGGAGGGTAAATTGGAATGATCGAAATCGAAAAACCAAAGATTGAAAGTGTAGAAATCAGCGAAAATACCAAGTTTGGTAAATTTGTTGTAGAACCGCTAGAACGTGGCTATGGAAATACTTTGGGTAATTCTTTACGACGCATCCTTCTGTCATCTTTACCAGGAGCTGCAGTTACTTCTATTCAAATTGATGGCGTTTTACACGAGTTTTCAACTATTGAAGGCGTAGTGGAAGATGTGGCATCTATTATTATGAATGTGAAAAAACTAGCTTTGAAAATCTACTCTGACGAGGAAAAGGTCATTGAGATTGATGTTAAAGGTGAGGGAACGATTACTGCTGCTGACATTACACATGACAGTGACGTAGAAATTTTAAACCCGGAACTCTATATTGCTACAATCGGCAAAAATGGTCATTTCCGTATGCGTATGTACGCAGGTCGAGGCCGTGGCTACACTCCTGCTGTTCAAAACAAACGTGAGGATCTTCCTATCGGCGTAATCCCGATCGACTCTATTTATACTCCAGTTTCACGCGTGAATTTCCAAGTGGAAAATACTCGTGTTGGACAATTGTCTAACTTCGATAAACTAACACTTGATGTGTGGACAGATGGCAGCACAGGTCCTAAAGAGGCGATTTCTCTTGGAGCAAAAATCTTAACAGAGCACTTGAATATTTTTGTAGGGATGACGGATGAGGCACAAACTGCTGAAATCATGGTCGAAAAAGAAGAAGATCAAAAAGAAAAAGTTTTAGAGATGACTATTGAAGAACTTGATCTTTCTGTTCGTTCTTATAATTGCTTAAAACGCGCTGGTATTAATACAGTACTTGAGCTTGCAAGCAAATCAGAAGACGATATGATGAAAGTAAGAAACCTTGGACGTAAATCTTTAGAAGAAGTAAGAGCGAAGTTAGATGAGCTTGGTTTAGGATTACGTAAAGAAGACTAAACGGGTTTTGATATAGCAAGACTTGAATTATTCACCAAAGGAGGGAAACATCCATGGGTTACAGAAAACTTGGACGTACAAGTTCTCAACGTAAAGCGATGTTACGTGACTTAACAACGGACCTAATTATTAATGAACGTATTCAAACTACTGAAGCACGTGCAAAAGAATTACGTTCTGTTGTTGAAAAAATGATCACTTTAGGTAAACGCGGAGATTTACACGCTCGTCGTCAAGCTGCGGCTTACATTCGTCGTGAGGTAGTTGCTTCTACTGATGAAGAAGGAAACGAATCTACAATCTATGCTTTACAAAAATTGTTTGATGATGTAGCACCACGCTATGCTGATCGTCAAGGCGGTTACACTCGTATTATGAAAGCTGGACCTCGTCGCGGAGACGGAGCACCGGTAGTAGTAATCGAATTAGTTTAATTTATTTTTCAGACGTTTCACGTCTGAAAATAAATTTGCTTTAACAATTTAACAGGCGTTTATACGCCTGCCAAATTGAAGAGGGTATTTGGTGGGATACTACCGCCCTCTTTTTTTCAAACAGATTTATACGACATTATAAAAGCAGAGTGTTACGATGAGCGGACTTCTCAGGATTTCAAATCCCGAGAAGTGGCGACTCGTCTAGCTCTACGCACCTCATTTTTCTGATTGGTCTTGAGCAACCAATCTGGAAATAAGTTATAGAAGAGCGCATTTCTCAAAATGAGGTGCGCGCTTTTTTAATTTTGCCGCAAAATCCGAGTGGTTGGGAGCAACAGGAAGTTTTACTTTGTCGTAAAATGATGTAGAATATTAGCACAGCTGAGTTGAGCAGAGGAGGTAAAGGATGAAACGCGAAATTATTTCTTTACAGGAAGTTACATTTACATATACTGAGGAAGATTCAAGTATACGACCAGCGATACAAAATGTGTCCTACACTATTAATGAAGGTGAATGGGTGGCGATTGTCGGCCATAACGGTTCTGGTAAATCGACATTAGCACGATTAATGAATGGTCTTCTATTTCCTCAGACGGGAACGGTACGAATTTTTGGAGAACCACTCAGTGAACATAATTTATGGGACACTCGCTCTAAAATGGGGATGGTTTTTCAAAATCCAGATAACCAATTTGTCGGTGCAACCGTACAGGATGATGTAGCATTTGCATTAGAAAATAACGGAATCCCTTTTGAGGAAATGGTAGAACGAGTACAGGCCTCTTTGGTAAAAGTGAAAATGAGCGACTTTATGAATAGTGAGCCCCATCATTTATCTGGTGGACAGAAACAAAGGGTTGCCATAGCAGGGGCTATAGCACTTCAGCCAAGAATTTTATTGTTAGATGAAGCAACTTCCATGTTAGATCCACAGGGTAGGGATGAAGTGCTACAAACAGTGCGCCAGCTGAGAGTTGAAACAGACTTAACAGTTATCTCTATTACTCATGATTTAGAAGAAGCACTTCTAGCAGATCGCGTGATTGTTATGAACCGTGGAGAGAAGTATGCAGAAGGAACACCAAAAGAAATATTTGAGCGAGGACAAGAGTTAATCGATTTAGGATTAGACCTTCCTTTTGCGATGAATATGTCTAGATTACTACGAGCACAGGGTGTGCAAATTGTAGCAGATCACATGTCAGAAGAAGAGTTGGTGAATGATTTATGGACATCTCACTTCAACAAGTAAGCTACGCATATGCAAAAGATACCCCCTTTGAAAAAAGAGCTTTATATGATGTAGATTTACTTATTCCCTCCGGTTCTTATCAAGCAATTATTGGTCATACGGGTTCTGGGAAGTCTACGGTGCTTCAGCATTTAAATGCGTTGCTCAAGCCTACCGAGGGTGTCATACGAATAGGTAGCACGGAAGTTGCCGCAGACAAAAAGAATAAAAAATTACGAGAGATTAGACAAAAAGTAGGGATCGTTTTTCAATTTCCTGAGCATCAATTATTCGATGAAACAGTGCTGAAGGATATTATGTTTGGACCTATGAATTTTGGTGTGCCCGAAGAAGAAGCAAGGCGACGTGCCATAGAATTAGTAAAGTTACTTGGTTTACCAGAAGAGGTTATGGAAAAGTCACCCTTCGATTTATCTGGAGGACAAATGCGAAGAGTTGCCATAGCCGGTGTGCTAGCGATGAATCCCGAGGTACTGGTATTGGATGAACCAACTGCTGGGCTTGATCCAAGAGGTCGCAAAGAAATAATGGAGCTGTTTAAGCGGCTTCATGAAGAAAAAGGCTTAACGACCGTACTTGTCACGCATAGCATGGAAGATGCAGCAAGATATGCTGATCGAATTGCTATTATGCATAATGGGAAATGTGTACTGCAAGGTATTCCGCAGGATATATTCTCCGATGAAGACCGTTTAATGGATTATCGATTAGAGTTACCTCAATCTATTAAGTTTCAAAAGAAAATAGAAGAGATGATAGGCGAAAAGCTCCCTAGACTATGTTTAACAGAAGAGACTTTAGCGGAAGAACTAGCACGCCTGATGAAAAAGGAGCGTGAAATCTAATGCTTGAAAAAATGATATTTGGGCGTTATATTCCCGGTGATTCTTTTATACATCGTTTGGATGCTCGCGCAAAGCTGATATTTGTATTCTTGTTTATCATGGTTGTTTTCATTGCGAATAACTGGATTACGTATGGAATATTACTACTTTTTACTTTATTAATCATCCGTTTATCCAAAATTAGGCTATACTTTTTGATTAATGGATTAAAACCGGTTGTTTTCTTAATCATATTTACTTTTTTATTGCATCTGTTCTTTACGCGAGAGGGTCCAATTATATTTGACTGGAAGTTCATCACGATTTACGAGGAAGGATTGAAGCAAGGTATTTTCATATCTATTCGCTTTACTGTACTCGTTGTTTTGACATCAATTCTTACGTTAACTACGACTCCTATTTCGATTACAGATGCTTTAGAAATCTTGTTAAATCCATTAAAAAAATGGAGACTTCCAGTGCATGAGTTGGCGCTTATGATGTCTATTTCATTGAGATTTATCCCGACTTTGATGGATGAGACAGATAAGATTATGAAAGCACAGATGGCGAGAGGCTCTGATATGACAACAGGTAGTATGAAGGAGAGAATGAATGCGATTGTCCCACTTCTAATACCTTTGTTTGTTAGCGCTTTTAAACGTGCAGAGGATTTAGCAACTGCAATGGAAGTAAGAGGCTATAAAGGCGGAGAGGGTCGTACTAGATATCGAAAGCTAGAGTGGGCTACGAGAGACACGCTCATTATCCTATGTCTTGTAGTATTAGCCGCAATACTCGTTTACTTTAGACAATGATTAGGAGTTGATTGGCGTGAGACTTCGAGCAATTATTAGTTATGATGGCAGTCAATTTTCCGGTTATCAGGTACAACCGGGAAAACGAACTGTTCAATTAGAAATTGAACGTGTCTTAGAAACAATTCATAAAGGCGACGTTGTGAAAATAGTTGCAAGTGGAAGAACAGATGCGGGGGTTCATGCAACAGGGCAGGTTATTCATTTTGATAGTCCGCTAACATTTCCATTAGATCGTTGGATTACCGCCTTAAATGTTCAACTACCTAGAGATATTCGTATTTTATCGGTAGAGCAGGTATCTGATGACTTTCATGCCAGATACCATGCAGTTGGAAAAACATATCGTTATATTTGGTCACTTAGTGAAATACATAGTCCATTTGAACGTGATTTTTCTGTACATGCAGAACGATATAAACCAGATATTGCATCTATGCAAAAAGCAGCTCAGCATTTACTCGGGACACATGACTTTTCGAGTTTTTGTGCAGCTAATACAAATATTAATGATTTTGTGAGAACTATTTATTCTATTAACTTTGAAGTGAAGAAAGAAACGCAACAGCTTCATATGATTATTAGTGGAAGTGGCTTTTTATATAATATGGTTCGTATTATTGCGGGTACATTATGGGAAGTTGGTATTCGAAAAAAAACTGTGGAGAGTATTCCAGATATCCTCTTAGCCTGTGCTCGGAAGGAAGCGGGGAAAACCGCGCCAGCACACGGTTTATACCTCGAAAAAGTGGTTTACGATGTATGAAACAACCTCACCAGGTGTTTTTTGAAAAATGCTTGACTAATTGTTCCTTTCGAGGTATGATGATGTATGGTATTTCTTAACCCCACAATATAAGCCCCGAAACTTATTGGTATGAGGATATAGAAAATTTTAGATCGATTATGATTGAATTAGGAGGACAAAATACATGCGTACAACATTCATGGCTAAAGGTCACGAAGTAGAACGTAAATGGTTAGTAGTAGACGCTGAAGGCCAAACTCTTGGTCGTCTAGCTTCAGAAGTTGCAGCTATTTTACGTGGTAAAAACAAACCAACATTCACACCAAACGTTGACACAGGTGATCATGTGATCATTCTTAATGCAGAAAAAATTCATTTAACTGGGAACAAGCTAAATGATAAAATTTACTACCGTCACACTCAATTCTCTGGTGGACTTAAACAACGCACAGCTTTAGAAATGCGTACTAAGTACCCAACGAAAATGCTTGAGTTAGCTATTAAAGGAATGCTTCCTAAAAACTCTTTAGGACGTCAAATGTTCAGCAAGCTTCATGTATACACTGGAGCAGAACACCCACATGCAGCACAGAAACCAGAAGCATACGAGCTTCGCGGATAAAAATTAAGAGGAGGACATTCACTTGGCACAAGTTCAATATATCGGCACTGGTCGCCGTAAAAGTTCAGTAGCACGTGTACGTTTAGTACCGGGCGAAGGAAAAATCGTTATCAACAAACGTGACGTAGCAGATTACGTACCATACGAAACTTTACGTGAAATCATTAAACAACCATTAGTAACTACTCAAACTTTAGGTAGCTACGATGTACACGTAAACGTTAATGGTGGTGGATTCACAGGACAAGCAGGAGCAATCCGTCACGGTATTGCACGTGCGCTACTTACAGTAGATCCTGATTTCCGTCCAGCATTAAAATCAGCAGGATTCTTAACACGTGACCCACGTATGAAAGAACGTAAAAAACCAGGACTTAAAGGCGCTCGTCGTGCACCTCAGTTCTCAAAACGTTAATATTATATTATCAGTTCAAAGCACTTCTCGAGATTATTCGGGGAGTGCTTTTTTTATGCTTTAAGAAATTATAAATCTTTGGTACGTGAATAACTTTCCACAAGTGAATTTCCATCGAGACTCGAGCTTGCGCAGGAACACCACAATGTCGAACTTATACTGACTCCCAAAGGATAAGCACTTGCGCTTTTGTTCTTTGACATACATTAAAAAAAGAATTGTTTAGCGAATTGGAGAAGTGTATATTTAGAAAACAATACCAAGGTAGTTAATATAGATGATTTAAAGAGAAAAAGAGGAATAGTATGAGAAGTAAATTTAATGCTGTAACGAGCACGATTCTTATTAGTATCTTTATTGCACGTTTTGGAACATTTTTAGTATTGCCCTATTTAACGCTTTTTTTACTCGAGGAATTCCATTATTCGGGCATGCAAATTGGAACTATAATATCAATGTTGGCCTTATCCAATTTAGTAATGAGTTTTATAGTGGGACCTTATATTGATAAATATCCGAAGAACAAAGTCATTATTATTGGTCTCGTTGGATACTTAGTTTGCTATTTCTATTTTCCTTTCATCGAGCATTATGCAGGGTTTATCGCATTTGCTGCTCTACTTGGGGCGAGTCAGGCAGTAGTGGAACCTACTTACCGAGTGTTATTAAGTTTGTATACTGAGCCCCAGAATCGACGCCTAATATTTAATATTCGCTATTTTTTAATTAATATATCTGCCGCTATAGCTCCACTTACTTCTGTCTACTTTCAGCAGTATGGAATGGAGAATCTATTTTTTATTGTAGGGCTGATTTTCTTACTTAATATAGGTACTTTTGTCATTATATTTAAAAAGTACCCATTAAAACAGGAGTTTATCAATAAAACGAAGCCATCCATTTTTCAATCGTTTTATGTCTTTAAAAAGGATGCTGGTTTTACTATTTTTGTCTTGGCATTAATATTTATTAGTTTTGGCTACAGCCAGTTTGACTCTACATTCAGCCAATACTTAGGAAAGTCGTTTGACCATGAACTGGCGATCCAATATTTTGCTTGGCTCATAACTACAAATGCTATTACCGTACTTGTCATTCAATACTTCGTTTATAAGCTAGGTGAATGGATGAGCACGACTACTTCTTTAATGATTGGAAGTGGGTTATTGTCTATCGGATTATTTTTCTTCGGGCAAAGTGGCTACATATTATGGTTGATGGTCGCGATGGTTATTTTTACAGCAGGTGAAGTATTGGTATTTACCATGGTGGATATCCATTTGGATGGAATGTGTGAGGATCGTGAGAAGGGTACTTATTTTGCTCTATCTGGTGTGAAGTCTGTCGGTAGAATAGCTGGTCCGGGCCTAGGTGGATTTTTACTAGATATGATGAGCAGTGGTGCAATGGTCTTTTTTATTATTTCATTTGTGACTTTACTGGCAATCCCATCGTTCTATTATAGTTCAAAAATACGTGGACAATTCTAATCATACTCTTTGTCCCTCATACGTATAATGAGTGAAAAAGGAGCGATAAACCTGAAAAAATGGCTTGTTATCTTGGTTTTGTTTTTGATATCCCTTCTTGCAGTTGTGTATGGAACAAAAGCGAGTGATATTGGTTTCTTCTTACCCGAACCAATGAGCGGGGTGAAAGTTGTTATTGACCCAGGGCACGGGGGAATTGATGGTGGAGCTACTAGTGGAGATACCGTAGAAAGAGATATTACTCTTGCTATGTCCCTAATGCTAGAGAAAAAGTTAACGTCGCAAGGTGCAACAGTGATCATGACGCGTAGAAAAGAAGGGGATTCACTCGCTGAGCATAGACCGGATGAAGATTTCCCTACTACTAGAGCGAGAAAACGTGCTGATCTTTTATTACGTGAAGAAATTATGAATAACTCAGAGGCGGATTTAGTTATTAGCGTTCATGTGAATGCTGTTCCAGAAGAAAGATGGAGAGGTGCTCAGGTTTTCTATCATGCAGAGGGACATGCGGGTGGCGAACTATTAGCTAAGTCTATTCAAGGATCCATTCGAGAGAATATTGGAAACACAGAGCGAGAGGCACTGGCTATTAAACAGGTGTATATATTGAAGAAAGCAATTGTTCCTGCAGTGCTAGTGGAAACGGGCTTTATAAGTAATAATGAAGAACGTGAATTACTTAAATCCGAAAAATATCAAAAGCAAATGGTGGAAGCAATTTCAGAAGGTGTAGTTAAATTTGTGGAAGATAATATTTACTAAGACTAACTAACGTTTGTAGACACTCAGGTTATGGTATACTATAGGGCGAATAGTGAAACTTAAGGGGAGTGTCTACAGATGATTAATGAGCAACAAGTTCGTGCCTTGCTAGGAGCATTAAACGACCCATTTTTACATAGAACACTAGAAGAAACAAACGGGATTTCGGAAGTGTCTATTAAAGAAGAAAAAAATCACGTGAGTGTAAAATTAGCTATAGCTAAAATAAATTCAGCAGAACAAATGCAACTACAAGGAAAAGTCGTGGAAGTATTGAAAGAAGCTGGAGCAGCAACTGTAGGTATTCGATTTGAAGAACTACCAAAAGAAGTACTAGAGCAGTTCCGAGGGAAAACAAAAGATAGTGATAACGAGAACCTACTATCACCAAACAGTAAAGTGAAAATTATTTCAATCGCATCGGGTAAAGGTGGAGTTGGAAAATCAACAGTATCCGTTAACTTAGCAGTAGCACTTGCTCGTTTAGGTAAAAAAGTAGGGCTGGTAGATGCGGATATTTATGGTTTTAGTGTACCCGATATGATGGGTGTAAAAGACATTCCGCAAATCATAGAAGACCGTATCATCCCAGTAGAACGAAAAGGTGTTAAAGTAATCTCTATGGGCTTCTTTGTAGAGAACAATACTCCGGTAGTATGGCGTGGACCTATGCTTGGAAAAGTATTAGACCAATTCTTCAAGGATGTTGAGTGGGGAGAACTAGACTATTTATTACTAGATTTACCACCAGGTACTGGAGATGTGGCGTTAGACATTCACCAAATGCTACCTGCATCAAAAGAAATCGTCGTAACAACACCACATCCAACAGCAGCTTTCGTTGCGGCTAGAGCTGGCGCTATGGCACTTCAAACAGATCATGAAATTCTTGGAGTAATCGAAAATATGTCGTGGTACGAATCAAAATCCACTGGTGAAAAAGAATTTGTGTTTGGTAAAGGTGGCGGTCCAAAGCTTGCCGATGAACTACGTACAGAATTACTCGGACAATTACCATTAGGGCAGCCGGACTGGAATGATATTGATTTTGCTCCTTCTGTTTATGGAGAAACACATAATACGGGGAAAATCTACTTGGACATTGCACAAAAAATTATCGAGAAAGCATAAGAAAGAGGCCGTTTCCACAGGGGAGCGGCCTTATTTTGCTTCTTGTTTCTTTTTCTCTTCCTCCGAAGAACTAGCTCCTCCTCCACCACCACTTTTTTCTGTTTTACCTCCAGCTTCTTCAACTAATTTCTGCCACTTAGTTTGAAGTAAAGGACTTTGAATCGTTTCTTCTACAACCTTTTGCATTTCTTTTCTCATATCACTTGATTCCAATACTTTAGACAGTTCTTTTTTCATCTCAGCTGAGCCAAAAAAAGTTTCTAAATCCTTTAAATATGTGGGATCCTTCATTAAGGCTTTCATTAATTCTTCTTGCTGCTTAACCATACTTTTAGCTATTGTCTCTGAAAATTTTGGATCTGAGTAGACTTTTTTCCAAAAGTCCTCTGCTTCTTTTGAAAGCATTGTCTGTTCAACAGAAGTTTTCACTTGTTCACTGTCTAAAACTAAAAGATCCTTGAATTGAGGGTCTGTAAGCAATGTTCGGATTGCTTTTTTCCCATCCTCTGTTTGCAGTGCATCGATGAACATCTTCTTATTCTCCTCATAAGAAGGCTGAACAGCAGGAGAACTACAACTAGCGAGAAGTCCAATACTCATTAATAAGAGTGCAAAGTATTTCATATCTGTCACCGTCCTTTCGAATATTGTTCACATTTGGTTAGGAAATATGTATAGTAGGTAGGAAGAAATAGATTTTTCTTAAAAGGCTTGTTACAATTTATAGAGGAAATTGAAAAGATGGAGGATATCTTGTAGTGACTATTCGTAATTGGTTTAAATTCTTTCTAAATGCCATGTTAATCGGTGGTTTAATAACAGGCGTTTTTGGTTTATTTATACGTTGGGATGATGCTTTTTCAAAATACTTTGAAGCAGGACAATGGAGTGAGTTTTTTGCTGCATTTGCCTTTATGGTCATAATGGGGTTTACTATCAGTGTCATTGCACAAATGGGTTTTTTCGCTTATTTAACAATTCACCAAATGGGAGTTAATATTTTTAGAACGCTCACTTTATGGAACTGGGTGCAGCTATTAATTATTGCATTTGTTATTTTTGATTTAATCTTTTTCCGTTTTAAACCAAATGCAGAAACTACAGGACAAATATGGTTATATGTTATCTTGCTCGCAGTACTAATTATTACCTCACTAGTGGTAGCAATTATTAAAGCAAATATAACGAAAAAGCACACGCTAATATCTGCTTTGTTTTTCATGGTTGTTGTTTCAACTCTAGAGTGGCTTCCAGTATTAATGGTACGTGCAGACAATGTAGATAGTTGGGTAACGCTGTTATTATTCCCTATCCTTGCAGTTAATGCATTCCAATTACTGGCTCTACCGAAATATAACGCGCAGTCAGAAGTAGATCGCTTAAAATTAGAAGAACGCAGAAAGAAGAGAAGAGACGCAGCATCGGCAAAGAACTAATAAAAAGTTGCTCTGACTACGAGTCAGAGCAACTTTTTTATTCTGGATAGGTTTTTGTTTTTACTTTTAAACCAAAAATATTTTGTTCAATGGTGATAATTTCTTTAGTCTGAACGACTTTAATTAGTTGTTGCATATCTACCCGTTCTTCCTGATGCAGGGGAATAGTAAGGATATCTCCCTTTTCAAGTTTAGGAGCTTTGTCGGACCAATATTTATTAGAGCTGAGTAAATTTACTTCCTGTTCCCAAGCCTGTTTTTGAAGTTCAATAGGAAACTCATAATCGATTGTTCTAAACCAAAGTGGTCTTTCACCGATTGCTTTTTCAAATCGTTCCACTTCATTTTCAAACAATGTCGGATTTTCAATATAAGTTATTCCACTTTTACCTAAAAGGCTAATAGGTACATTTTTTTCTTTCATGAGCTCTATAATCTCCTCAGAACGCTCAATCCATTCAATACTTATAAAAAAATGTGGATAAGGAGCCTGCAGATCATTCACAAGCTTTTCTATATCACTCTTTCCAAAAGTCAAATCTATCGTTACCGTATTCCCGTACGATCCTTTCGAAATAACAGTAGGCTTTTCAGTAAGCTGAAAAACAGGGAGCAGCGAAGAAAAGTTTTTTGGTACATTAAATAAAACCAATACTAAAACTAACAATAAACCAACCATCAAAGCCTTTGTTTTCACAGAAACACACACCTTTTCAAATCGTTTTAATTAATTTTATGATTTAGTGTTGACATTAATGTTTAAAAGATGTTAAGATACAAAGGTCGCTGAAACAAGACGACAACTTAAACAACATGAACATTGAAAACTGAACATGCAAAACGTTAAGACATACAGTTATCTGCTAACTTCGTTAGTTTGATAGCAAAACAATTTGGACATCATTTATTGATGATGCCAGCAAAACAAAATGAGCTTTTTAAGTTCTCTATTATGGAGAGTTTGATCCTGGCTCAGGACGAACGCTGGCGGCATGCCTAATAC
>NZ_JBIWER010000006.1:0-227595 GCF_044762655.1 Psychrobacillus sp. NPDC096623 | reverse complement strand
TTCCCATACCGAACACGGAAGTTAAGCTCTTCAGCGCCGATGGTAGTTGGGGGTCTCCCCCTGTGAGAGTAGGACGTCGCTGGGCACAAAGAAAAGTCGTTACCGAGTTTATCGGTAGCGACTTTTTTGTATTTTTTAAAACTTGGAGATCCGAAGACTAATATTAAGTTAGTTGAATAAACAAGCAACTTAAAAATTTGCTAGTTTAAGTACAACTCTTCACAAACTAGCCTTCAAGGAGCTGCATATAGTACAAATATTCTCCTTCAAATTCTACTATCAAGACTCCCAACTCCTGATCATTATCAATTTCTCTGGAAGCATGTACTTTAGTCCCGACAGGTAATTTTGTTGCTGTCATATCTTTAAAACCAATGCTATTGGTTGATTGTTTTTCAATTTCACCTATCAAATTATGTTTAATATACTTCTCTTTCATTTGTTCAAACCACTCTACTTCGGTCATATTGCTATAAATACGGTCTTTATACATCAAAATGTCAGCGTCTGCGTTTTGTTTTAAAACATCTTTAGCTGTAATCTTACCATCGTCAGCCACACCGCAAGCTGAAATTGAAATTAGAGATAGGATTATAAACAAAATGTTAAAAAAAGTTTTGTTGAAGGAACTCAACTTGGATTCTCCTTATCAATTTGCTAAACTCACTAATGTGAATAACAATAGTAAGTTTAGTGTCTAGCATTTAAAAGTAGTTTTATCTCTTTTATTTGTTCTATGTGTCGCTGTTCATGCAAGTATATCTGTTCGATCCATTGGTCAAGCGGTAATTCCCCTAAGGCAGTGTGCTTAAAGGATTTTTTCGCCAATAACGATTTTCCCTCTACTGTATCTAGGAAAATCAGAAGCTTATTTCTTGAACCGTTTAACAACTCAATGATTGACTGAACTTCAAATGGTCCTATATCTGGTTCAACGATTTCGGGAGCTTTAAACTTTTTCGTTCGATCTAATATAAGATGAACATTCTTACGTTCTGTTTGAGTATTATCAACTTTTTTTAATCCCCATTCAATAGCTTTTATTGTCGCCTGTTCTACTAAAACCAAGTGATGACAAACTTGTGCAATACTCCACATATTCATACTAAGCCTGTTATTAAATTGAGAATGACTTAATGAAGTAATTTCATTTACCAGGTTATTTCTCGTTTCATGCAGATGGTCATTTACTAAATCACTCACAAAATTCTCCCTTTACTTTAAAGTAGTTATCGGTTCTTATTCTATTCTGTATAATTACCTCTCATTCATCAATGCGAGAGTATTTCCTTCACTATCTTTAAAAAATGCCATCCATGTCTCTGTATCCCCGACCTTAGCGACCATATGAGGTTCATCTATAAAAGTTGATCCGGCGTTCTTCATTCGTGAAACTTCACTAGTTAAATTATCTACTTGGAAATAAAGTACGGAACTTGGATGATTAAACTCTTCGCTTTCTGGTCTGCTTAATATAAGCCTCGTTTCACCACACTGAAAAAACGCAAGACTATCCATTTCAAATAAAAGTGGTAATTGAATAACGTCCTTATAAAATGCAACTGCTCGTTCTACGTTTTCGACATTTACTGCCACTTGCCCTAATTTCAAAGTCATTCCCTCATTTCTTTTATATATGTATTCGCTATCAAATAGAAAAATCCTTTAACTCTTTAGGATAAATAAACTAGACAACTAATCAATAATATTATATACTACATTACAACACTAATGCACTGATTTATTAATGAGAGGAGATTAACCTCAGTGATTATAAATACCGAGAGTACTAAGCCGATATACGTGCAAATTGCGGAGTGGCTGGAGAATGAAATTATAGCAGAGCGATTTAAGGATGACGAAAAAGTATATTCACAGTATCAGTTGGCTGATCTTTTTAATATTAATCCGGCTACAGCTGCTAAAGGACTAACGATACTAGTTGAGGATAAAATTTTATATAAGAAGAGGGGACTTGGGATGTTCGTAGCACCAGAAGCTAAAACGATGATTCTGGAAAAACGGAGAAATGAGACATTGACAAAAATGGTAAAAGACATCGTTTTAGAAGCCAAAAGGTTATCGGTAACAAAAGAAGAGCTAATTCAACTCATTCATAATTGTGAGGGGGAGATCTAATGAAAGTGATAGATTGTCAAAAGGTAAGTAAAGGTTTTCGACGAACTAATGCTTTAGAGGATATAACGTTTCAACTGACAGATCAAAAGATTACAGGGCTTATTGGACGCAATGGAGCCGGGAAGACCACTTTGCTCAAAATATTGGCAGGCTTAACAAAGCATAAGTTCGGTGAGGTCAGTGTCTTTGGGAAAAATCCTTATAATAACTTAATGGTTTCTGAGAACAGTATTTTGGTGGATGATCAAATGACTTTTCCAGACTCCCTAAACTTAGAAGAAATATTGCTAAGTGCACCCGCTTTTTATAAAAGATGGGATGCACAATTTGCTAGTCGTTTATTTCAATATTTTAAGTTGAATCCAAAGCAACAGCATTCAAAGTTATCCAAGGGTGCAAAAGCCACGTTCAATATGATTTTTGGATTGTCAACACGCTGTGAGTTAACGATGTTTGATGAGCCGACGAATGGAATGGACGAAGCGGTTCGGACCGATTTTTATAGAGCTTTATTAAAAGATTATCTAGCTCATCCCCGCTCCATTTTAATCTCTAGTCATCACTTAGAAGAAATAGAGCATTTGCTTGAGGATATTTTATTAATTCATAAAGGAAGAGTTGTGTTACATCAAACTCTAGATGAGGTAAAGGAATATGCAGTAGCTGTTCAGGGGCAGATTGCTGATGTGGAAAGATGGACAGCTGGAGAAGAAATTATTCATTCGAAGAGAATTGATGATCAAAGACAGTATGTAGTGATTAAGAATAACTCAAAGTTGGAGAGAGCTCGTTTAGATTGTGCCAGTATTCAGAGATTAACTGCTAGTGAGGTATGCATGTATGTGACGAGTGAAAAGAGAGGGGGAATCGATGATGTTTTTAAATAATAGTAGCTTATTTAGTGTTGTGAAGGCACAAGTAAAGTTTAAGATAAATGCCTATAACGGATTGATTTACTCACTCATTATTTTGCAGGTACTAGGGATACTGCTCGTTGGTGTTGCAGGAAGTAGTGGGACTTCTATTAATAATACTACTATAAGCTTAAATACATCCACTATTGATATGGGATTTATGTTAGTTTCATTGTTAGCTATATCGGTAGGAAACCTTATAACTACTAAAGCGTATCGATATGATGATTTCTCGTTTGTGGCAACTCGTCTTAGCAGCAGTATTGCTAACGGTATTGTTCTATTAATCTTTAGTTGCTATGCGGGTGTAACCACTTTTTTTACGGGTTATGTAATGCGTCTTATCTTACGTGTCAAAAGTAGCCATGGATTTGTGGATAGTTCTAGTATTTTAAATGACCCATTAAGTTTTTTGCTAACTATTGTCGCTATCATTACTATGCTATGGATGTTCAGCTCCATCGGATATATAGCAGGCACTTTGTTTCAAAAGCATAAGCTACTGTTCTTTGGTGCAGTAGTAATTGTGGTTGTATTATTGATGACAGGGATTTGGGTTAGAATATCAGCATCTATTTTTGTGGAGAACGGTTCGTTATTAATACTTATTATGAAGGCTATCATCATAACGGTATTGCTCTTTGCTACATCTACTGCGATTTCCAACCGTTTGGGGGTAAGAACATGAGTAGTAATACATGGATGATTGTACTTGTTGGATTAATACCAGTTATTATTGGAGTAAGCATTGTTCTTTATCTAGTGAAGAAAGTAAACTTTAAAGGTAAATTTCGCTTCAACAAAATCATAATAATTATCTACTTTAGTCTACTAATCGCTTGCGGTGTTATATATGAAATAATACCGAAAGAGCCTATGGTGGAAAAATTATCGAGAGAAGAATTAATACAGCTACAAACAGAAAATAATTCTTTTCAAAAATCGTTACTAAAACTAGAAGAAAACAAATTGAACAAGAAGTTTTTTAAGGAAGAATGGTCCCATGAGGTGAGTGGGAATACATTATCCCTTGAATATAAAGGAAATGAAACTTACTCAACGGGAGTGGTAGTGGAATGGACTGATGCTACTGATCAAATAATAGAAGGAAAAATCTATCGATCAAATATAAATGTGTACGGATTAAATCTAGATGAAAAGATACCACTCCATAAAGTGGAATGGACTGGCACACAGTTGGTTATTCACGAGCCTTCAGTGCAAGAGCTGACATTTGATCAGTTTTCAAACAAAATGTATTCTTTAAACCAGATATTACATGATGGAGAGATTAGAATGGTAAGAGGGAAAACATATATTCACTTAAAAGTCCCAAAACATATAGAAATTGTGGACCCACTAGGAATGCAAATGTATTAGTAAATATAAAGTGCCTGCTACATGCAAGGCACTTTATTTTAATTTCACATCAAATAAGAATTTTAATCGGCCCATTAAAATTTTTGAAGGGATAAAAGGAAATAAGAAATCCCGAGTGGCAGCGAGTGGGAGAGATTGAATTTGAGCAGTTACCCCTATTTGACGAGAAAGCCGGATTACTTTTGCGGTGCGAGCAACTCGCTTAGCTTCATAAAATGCTAACACCTTATCCACATGTTCCAATTGTTTGAAGCCATTTCCGAGAACTATGGCATCTTCAATTGCTTGTCCCGCACCTTGTCCCATATTTGGTGTAGTAGCATGAGCAGCATCCCCCAGTAGAACAACTCTATCAAAAACAAACCGTCGTAGTGGCTTTATATCAGAAATATCATGGTGAAGGATATTTTCAAGAGGTGTAGTGGTAATTATACTTTGTACAACTTCTGGAAAATGTCTATATAAGTCACCGATTTCCTGTGAAGTAAGCTGCTGAAATTGTGGGTTGCGTGGTGCTGTATTGATGCAAGCAAACCAATAAACGCTACCATTCTTCATGGGAGCCATCCCGAATCTTCCTTTTGTTGACCATAATTCGGTTGATGTATATTCATTAGCTCTTCCGTCATTTTCGGTTATGCCTCTCCAGCATGTATAACCTGCATATCTTGGGACTGAGCCAGGAACAAGTTGTTGCCTTATAGGTGAGTGAATACCGTCAGCAGCAATGAGTAATTCGGCGGTCTCTGTCGTACCGTCTTCAAAACGGACTGTTACTTGATGGTCTTTTTGCTCGATAGATATACATTTTTTATTGAAATGAAGTGTATTCGGTTTAAGTGCTTCTAGGAAAGTTCTATGCAAATCAGCACGGTGAATGGTAATATTTTCTTGACCATAAAGCTGTTTAAGCACGGTAAAATCAATCGTATTTAAAGTTTCTCCATACGAGTCTTGAAATTCCTGTGTATGAAGTACATGTCCTTTTGCAAATATATCTTCACCAACACCAATTTCCATTAGTGCCTGCAAAGCATTGGATCCTATCCCAATACCGGCACCTACTGGTTGAAACGTTGGATTAGCTTCAAATACTTGAACAGTAAACCCTAGTTTTTGTAGGGTTACCGCAGCACAGAGCCCACCAATACCTCCACCTATAATTGCTATTTTCATTTGGAAATACCTCCGCCTATTGTGATAATCTAGTTAAAAGGGGTGAAATTTATGATCAAGCTTACTATGTATAATGATAGTTATCGTAAATCGTTAGAAAATTATCCGCTATCTGAGGAGCAGCTTTCATTCACAGGACATCCATTAGAATTACTAGAACGAGCTCAAATAAATGCAACGTATACTCCCATTATTATAACGGAAGATGATCAGGGTGCTGGCTTCTTCGTGTTAGATACGGGAGATGATAAATTCCATTATACAGATATTGAGGAGAGTATTTTACTTAGAGGATATTCCATTCATCCGGATTATCAGGGGAGGGGAATTGCGCAAAAGTCTATGTTACTACTACCTTCGTTTGTAGCGAAGCATTTTCCACATGTAAATAGAATAGTGCTTGGGGTGAATGAAGCAAACAAGGGTGCACAAGTTGTTTATGGAAAATCGGGTTTTATCGATGAAGGTATTCGGTTTAATGGAAGATCTGGTATACAAATTGCAATGTCAAAGAAGATTTGTTAAGAATCGATCGATGACAGGTGATAATCGATCGATCATACTATAGAATCGATCGATCGCACCGGAAAATCGATCGATCGCACCGGAAAATCGATCGATGACGGCCAAAAATCGATCAACCACCCAAAATAATCGATCGATCACCACCACTAATCCAATTTATACAATACGTCATCATCGCCACTAGGAGTACCGCGGCCATCTGTATTGTTTGTAATGAAATAAAGCGATTCCCCATCAGAGAACACATCGCGCACTCGGCCAAATCCTGTAATCGATTGCTCAATCTCGCCAGTATCCACATTAATCACTTTCACAGACTCTCCACGAAGTGTAGCGACATACAATTTATCTTTATGAAAGGTAATGCCTGATGGTGCCCAGGTTTCGTTACCACCAGATGTGATAATAGGAGATTCAAGCCCTTCTTCAGCTTCTTCCCCTTCTATAATTGGATAACCATAGTTTTTACCTTGTTCCACTAAATTGATTTCATCATTTGCCGATTGACCATGCTCCGCTTCGTATAGAATTCCTTCCTCGTCCCAGGTAAGTCCCTGAGGATTGCGGTGCCCCATGGAGAATATTTCAAAGGAGCCTTCTTCGTTCATTCGAAGAATTTTTCCATTCAGTGAAGTTGGGTCCTGTGCATTATTAGGATTTCCTGCGTCGCCGACAGTTACATACAACAATCCATCTGGTCCAATTTCTATACGACCACCATGATGAATATTACCGGTCGCTATGCCGTCCAAATGAATAGCGATTTCATGCCATTGACCATCTTCTCGCTTAATAGTCACGACTCTGTTAAAGGCTTCACCGTTAATATCATACGTATAGTAAGCGAATGCTTCACTCGTTTTTTCAAAGTCAGGTTTCAGTACAAAGCCGAGTAATCCTGCTTCTGAGATCGCTGCAAGCTTATCCGAAAGTTGTATTGGCTCATGTACAATTGTGCCATCATGTATACGTGCAATTGTACCAACACGTTCAGATATATAAAAAGCATTGTCGTGTAAATTAATGGACCAAGGAATATTTAAGTTTGTTGCGATCTTTTCTACAATTGAACCTTTGTTGGGCAACTTTTCTATCTCCTCCGTACAGCCGAATAAAACTAGTAAAATAACTAGAAACCCTTTTTTCATGGAAATCCCTCCTTGTATTACTTCTTCCCTTAAGAGAATCAATAATCCTCCCAAAGATGATAAGTTTTTCCTATGTAATACGATAATAACTATCGAATTTACTTATGATAGAAGTCAGAGTATGCTAAAAGAACAAAAGCGGTTTTGAAAGAAGGCATTATAAAATGGAGTTTTTAATCTTTTTCATTATTGGAGTTGTGGGAAATGTAGTTGGCACATTAGTAGGTGGGGGAGGTCTTATAAGTCTGCCGATGATGCTTTTAATGGGATTGCCAGTGCATTCTGCCATTGGGGCAAATAAAGTATCGAATACAGTCAGCTCGTTCTCAAGCTTTCTCGTGATTTTCGTGAAAAAAGAGGTTAGCGGGAAAGAGGCACTTTCGGTATTAATCTTTTGTTTAGGAGGGGGGATAATAGGTGGACTCGTTGCTTCCTTTCTAACTGGAGAAGTCCTGACGATTATCGCTATTATTCTACTAAGCTTTGCCTTTGTAACCTCCTTTATGGGAAAAGGAAACTTTGAAGGAAAGGAAATCTTTCAACTGAATAAAAAAACGGCACCAGCATTACTAGGAATCGGAATGTATGACGGCATGTTCGGTCCAGGGAGCAGCACGCTAGCACTATACTTGTATGCTAGTGAAAAGATTGCGTATATACGAGCTGTGGGACTTGCTCGAATTGGAGTGTTTTCTAGCTGCTTCGGTGCATCGATAACATATATTTCTACTGGTAAGATTATGTGGCCAGTTACCCTTGCGTTAATGCTTGGCGCAATAATTGGAGCACAGCTTGGACTTCGCCTTGCACGGAAACTAAAAGCGAAGCATATTAAACCGCTGCTGCGAGTGGTTACTATATTACTGTTAGTACAAATTGTAGTGGACTACTTGAAATAAAGGAGGAGTGAAGTATGAGGATACGCTGTGCTATTTTAGATGATTACCAGCAGGTTGCTATAAAAATGGCAGACTGGTCGTCTATTACAGAGAAGGTCGAGGTTGTATCGTTTTCTCAGCACTTTAACGATGAAAATGAACTTGTAGAGTCCATTCGTGATGCAGAAATAGTAATTGTGATGCGGGAGCGTACACCTTTTGGAGCCACACTTTTTGAAAAGTTACCTAAGCTTAAACTACTGATTACTTCAGGAATGAGAAATGCATCGATTGACCTTGTGGCTGCATCTGCTCATGGAGTTGCTGTTTGTGGGACTGCAAGTTCTTCAGAGCCGCCAACAGAGTTAACTTGGGCTTTAATACTAAACCTAGCACGTCAAATTATGAAAGAAAACGATAGCCTTCGTAGTAATGGATTATGGCAGAGCACAGTTGGGACAGATTTATATGGGAAACGTTTAGGTCTTCTTGGGTTGGGTAAAATAGGTGGACGAATGGCAACTATTGCGAAAGCCTTTGGAATGGATGTCATCGCCTGGAGTAAAAACCTAACAAAGGAGCAGACAGATAAGCTGGGTGTTCAGTTAGCGAGTTCAAAAGAAGAGTTGTTAGAGACAAGTGATTACATCTCTATTCATCTAGTATTAAGCGACAGAACTAGAGGACTTATAAGCGAGAAGGAATTACAACTTATGAAAAGCACCGCTTATTTGGTTAATACATCCCGATCAGCCATAGTGGACCAGCAAGCGCTTATAAAAGCGCTCCAGGAAAACTGGATTGCAGGAGCAGGTTTAGATGTCTTCGATATGGAGCCGCTACCAATGGATCATCCATTTCGGATATTGCCGAACGTATTAGCTACTCCACATTTAGGATATGTATCAGAAAGAAACTACACAACCTATTATCTTGAAGCCATAGAAGATATTCAAGCATACTTGGATGGAGGAGTCATTCGTTCTTTACTTTAATATTTAGAAAAAGAAAGGCTATCTGAGTTCATGACGCTCAGATAGCCTTTTTCAATATTATTTTAAAGCTTCTAGTTGTTTACCAAGTTCTTGTACAGCGATTGTTTCTTCGTCTGTAGTTGTTTGAAGTAATATCTTTTGTCTTTCAAGTGTTTCCTTCAATGTAGCTAGTTCAGCAGATATATCAGCATCTTCTTGCTCACTTTTTTCAATCAATGAGTTGATAGGATCAAATAAGTTCTCATGACCGACAATTCTGCCTTCACCCCACATAAGTTTTTCCTTAGGTGCTTTAATAACATAGTCTGTGAAATAATTGAATACATCTTTATCAAAATCATACGCGTACCAGTTGTTGTCAATTGCCCAAAGGTGTTCATCAACCGCAGTTGTGATGTCACCTTTTTCTAAAGCATCGATAGCTAGGGAAAGGTTCGTAATATTATTTTGAGCATGTTCGTGTGGGAATATTAGTACATCCTCCCATGTTAAACGAACGAAATGATCTTCAGCGTATTTGAATGCAGAGAGTAGACCACTATTCAATTCACGGCTTTCATCATACAATTTTTGAGCAGTTTCTGTATCTTCTTCAGATAGAGCAGCTAAATAATCGTCATTTACTTTTGCAACCTTTGCATTTACTTCTTCAGCAAGGGCAATGGATTTATCGATTTCTGTATCTAATTGTTCGGAAGAAACTCCTGCTTGTCCAAATGCATCCGTATCGACTTTATCTTTCATTGCTGTCAAACGCGTGGTGAAGTCTAATGGAACGACTGCTGTTTGATCGTAATGCATGGAAAGTAATCCGTATAGATTTAAGTGAAATTTAAAAGCATCCTCATTATATGTGTCTTCATTATCAAATTGTGAATGATAATGAGAGCGCATGAAATCACTGTCTTGAAAATCATTACGAAGGGCAGGTACACCAGCAATACTAAATGAAAAATCATCGGACCATGTACGAAGCGGAGAAATAACCGAAATGCCGTCTTTATACACGCCATCTACGCTTGGTACAGTTTCTGCGAATTCCGTTAAATAATTATTCAATTCGTAAGCAGAACGAATTTCATCTTGCGTTGTATGCTCATAGGCTGGAAGCTCAAAATTCATATTAGCAAATGCTTTTCCAACCCATTCCGGGTGAATATTGAATATTTGGTTGTATGCACCAGTGGACCAGTCATAGCGAGTATTAGAAACTCCCCATTCCTCTGCAGCAAGGGCATTGAAGATAATCGTTTTTTCTGGTTGATAGCCACTGTCTACTAAACCTTTAGCAACACCCATCATTAATCCGATAGCTGCATGGTCATCCTGGAATCCTGTAAAGTAAGAATCGTAGTGAGCAGATAGAATAATATACGATTCTGGATCTTTACCGATAATTTTTCCGTAATAGTTATACGACTTTCCGTCCATTTTCACCGTAGATTTAGCGTCGAATTTTACAGTCATTGTATCATTTTCACTAGCTTCTAAAGCTTTTTTCAATAGCTTGGCATCTGTTTGGGACATAGAAAATGCAGGAGCATCATCAGGTCCACAAATATCCTGCGCATTTAGTGCATCTTCATCTGCTTCGGCATATCCGGCTTCTTGAACTGCAATTACTCCCGCAGCTCCTTTTAAATGGGCTTGGTAGGCAGGGTAACTAATCCACCATTCCTCCCGTTGATTTATGTCAATTAAAACTAGCTTACCTTCGATATCAAGATTTGCTAAATCATCAGCAGTCCCTTTACCACCATAGACAATTTCAAAATCCTTGACACCATTCGTATTGAAATTAACTTGATAAGCTCCTAAAACAGCCATATGCTCTTTGCCGTTTTCATCTAGGAAAGTTAGATCAGCTTTTTCAAATTCCCATGTGTCTAAAGTAAATTCGTCCTTTGTCACTTCAGTAAGTCCAATTTTTTTCATTTCTTCCGCAATTTTTTCCCCAGTTTTCAATTCTGCCTCTGATCCAGCAGTTCGATAACCAAGTTTTTCATTTGTCTTAAATTCCTCTAGGCTCTTTGTAAAATCAAATGCATAATCGACATCCACAGCGGATAGGTATTCCTCATTTACATCGATCAATTTCTTCTCCTTTACAGCCTCTTCTTTTGGAGTACAAGCTCCTAAAGTTAAAGTGATTAACAATGTAGCTGCTAATCCTCCCATAATCTTGTTCATGTATCACAGTCCTTTACAATTTTTTTTACAACTAGATAATTAAACGACAAAAAATGCTAAATATCAATACTTTTTTTAATATTCTAATTCACTACATTCCCTATATAAAAAAGAAAAAACACACAACCATTGTATTAATTGCACATTTAGTGTAAAATTACACTAAATAGAATGAAAATTCATTATTAAAGGAGCAGTATATGGATAAAGAATATGTAATTCAGCTTATTTCATTGAGGATTCGAATGATTCGTCTAGAAAAGGGTTATTCACAGGATAAAATGGCTGAGATATTGGGAATATCGAAGAAAACGCTCGTCCAAATAGAGAAAGAGAGAATACTAGCAGGATGGACAATTGTAATTGCAGTATGTGCATTGTTTCGTGATAGTGAAATATTGCAGTCTGTGTTAGGTGATGAGCCACTGGAAGTGATTGAAACATTAGTACATGATGGTGTTGATCGACCAAAGGATAAATCGATGGGTGGTCGTGTATGGTGGAAGGATATAAAGTCAAAGGGAGATTTCCGACTACAACAAAATGTTATTAGCCAGCATTATCGTATTTTAGATGACAAAAATTATCGTTGGTTTAGTTCGTTTGATGAAGAGGAAGCAATTATACGGCTTAATGAGCTGTTCAAAACGGAATAACAAAAGGGGGGATAGGGATGAAAGTAGAGTCAAAAATTGGGGCAGTAATACTTTCTATTTTTGCTTTAATCGGAATAGTGTTCTTTGTATTCATCGGTTTGTTTTTTGTATTAATAATGGGGAAAGTCGATTATATTGCGCTGCTCATAACTGCTGGAGTCGTGTTATATATACTGTTTGTATTTAATAGATCTCGTTTTTTTCAAACGAAGCAGCGAAAAACTATTTTTGGCAGTATTGCAGGTGCAGCAATACTAATCAGTGCGATTGCTCCTTTAAAAGATGTGTATACCAGCTTAATACCGACTGTAGATGCAGAAGTCGATATTAGTAAGTATGAGCCCTTTTCTGAATTTGGCGATGTCGCCACATTAAAAGAGAAGCCTACGCTTCAAGTTGCCGGTGATTTACCAAAATTGGACGGTGCAACTGCCCTGTATCCTTTATATGCGGCTTTTGTCGAAGCAACATATCCAGAAAAACCGTATCCACCTTACGCTAGTGAAGTAATGATGAGTAATACACCCAATGCTTATGAGAATCTCTTTAATGGTACGGTTGATATGATTTTCGTCGCAGCACCGTCGGAAGCTCAAAAGAAAATTGCAGAACAAAAAGGATTAGAGCTCAAAATGACACCTATTGGTCGAGAAGCATTTGTCTTTTTTGTCAATAAAAAAAATCCTGTTGATAACCTTACAGTAGATCAAATAACAGATATATATATGGGAAAAGTGACAAACTGGGAGCAGCTTGGAGGCAATAATGATACAATACGTGCTTTCCAACGACCAGAAGACAGTGGTTCACAATCTGCGCTTCAGTCACTTATGAAGGGAATGCCACTAATGAAGCCACCTTCAGAGGATATCGTTACAGGGATGGGTGGAATTATAAATGAGGTATCTCAATATAGAAATTATAAAAATGCAATTGGCTTTACATTCCGTTATTATTCTACAGAAATGGTAGGCAATGATCAGATCAAGTTATTACAAATAGATGGGGTAGCACCAACGAAGGAAAATATTCGAGCAAATACTTATCCAATTTCATCTGAGTTCTACATCGTAACAGCTGGAACGGACAATCCGAATGTGGAGCCATTGATCGAGTGGATATTATCGGAACAGGGGCAATCACTTGTGGAAAAAGTAGGCTATGTACCATTAGAAGAATAATAACAATAGAGTCGTAGTGTTAAAACTACGGCTATTTTTTTGGATTTCTAAGCGGTTGAATCAAAAGAATTATAACGATAAAAAAATATGGTATATAAGTCCTTTGTAATAATGTTTTAATTAGGTTATTTGGGGTATGTTTTTGTAAGGAGTATTTATGCGACTTCCTAGATAGAAAATGTGGGGGATATCAACATGAAATTAAAACTAAAAGCCATCTTGGTAGTTAGTATTTCTATGATTCTTTTAATTACGCTGTTTCTATCATTTTTAAGACCTGTACTCCTAAAAGAATCTATAGATTTAGATATAGAAAATGCTGTTGGCGAAACAAATAGGTTAAAAAATAATATCCAATCCACCTTAAATAGCTTAGGGAAATTGAACAGAGACTGGTCCATTTGGGACGATACATACAATTTTATGATTGACCAAAATGCAATGTACATTGAACGAAATTTGGGGCAAGAGACCTTAGAAAACCTGAACATCCACTTTATGATTTATTTAGACAGTCAAAACAACCCCAAAATGGAGATAGGCTATGACATGGAAAATAATAAAGTAAAAACACTCCAGGATGGCTTTTATAAGGAATTTTTACCCGCTATTGAGAATGGGGGAAGAATGAGCAAAGAGTTATTAGTAAAAAGCAAAAATGGATTCTCGTTAGCATCATTCGAATCTATTTATCAAAGTAACGGAGAGGGACCGTCTGTAGGGACTTTAATTATAGGAAGGTATATAGATGAAAGTACAATCCATCGAATTGGAGAAGAGTTATCTTTTGAATTGGATATTCACGAAGTACAAAGCACAGCAAAAGAGCGCAAACAAATTAGAGTGGAAGCTATAAATGAACAGCAAATGAAAGGATCTTTTTTTCTAAAAGACTACACAAAGCAGTCTATGATTGAGATAAGCTTTAAAATGGACCGAAACTTTTATATTCAGAGAAAGAATATAGTAAATAACATAGGGATTAGTCTGTTTTTAACAGGAATAATTTTTGTTTTTCTTACTATTTTTCTACTCAATCGCTTTATTCTTAGTCGAATTAGTCACCTTTCTCAGCAACTGGATATTATACAAGTGGAAGGGAATGTGAGCTCCAGAATTATTCCTACAAAGAATCAGTTCGACGAAATCTCTAAACTCGAAAATTCTATTAATAAGGTGCTCTCTTCACTAGAAGATAAGCATAATGAAGTGATTCATCTAGCATTGTATGATCATTTAACGGGGTTACCTAACCGGTTGGCTTTTTATCAAGAAGTTGCTAGAAGAATGAAAGCTACTGACGATGAGGTCATCGTATTATTTTTTGACCTCGATGGGTTTAAACAAATAAATGATACATTTGGTCACGAAATAGGTGATTTATTGTTGAAGGAAATTTCTCGAAGAGTACAACATATTTCAGAAGAAAATAATGGAATGATCTGTAGATATGGTGGAGATGAATTTTTAGTATTATTCGATCAAATGAATCTGCAGAAGTTAGAAGTCATTGTCCAAAGAATATTAGCAGCAATTGGAAGAGAATATGAGTTTAATACATTTAATACACTTGTCACTGCCAGTATCGGGATTAGTCGATATCCAAGGGATGGCACTACTATAGAACAAGTGTTAAAGAATGCCGATCAAGCGATGTATGAGGCAAAAAATAAAGGGAAAAACCAATATGTATTCTTTCATGAAATCAGTAAATAACGAGCACAAACAGCCCAATACAAAATTGGGCTGTTTTTTCGCTATATAGCTACTCACGGACAAAGAAGTTAAAGCCGAGTGAAGTCGCAACTCCAAATATAATAGCCCAAGCTGCAATACTGAATGCTGACCAAATGGTAGTTTTTACTTTAGATGCACCAAGCGTCATCCCTATAAATGCAGCAATATGTGTACCGATTAGTATAGGTCCAAGTAATAACATTCCAGGTAGACCGTATTTATCCCATAGCACTTTTGCACGTTCACTTCTTTTCGAGACTTTTTTTTCTTTGCCTTCATTACGTTTAGCAAGCCATATTTTAAATTTGTCGTACCCGATAATAAGGGCAAGCACCGTCAGCATATTTCCTACAAAGCCAACGATGATTACTGCCACAGGATTCATACCCGAAACAATCCCTAGTGGAATGACTAGAGCCAATTCGATCCAAGGAATTGCGGCTCCCAAAAATACCAAAAAGTAATCCATGTTACATACACTTCCTTCCATCCAATTAGTTACGGTGTATGTATAAGAAAAGTTTCATTTTATAACAGTTCTAGTTCCTCATTCAATTTCTTTACTTGCTGTTTAAAATATATATAGAAGCAAATCCAGAAAACCAAATAGACTGCTAAGAATAATCCCATTGCTATTAAAAAACTAAGAAAGTCAAAAGGCACCCAGCCTATCCCAAAGGCAAGTAAAAAGTAAAGTACAACAACCGTCACGAAATGGAGAATTGTTTGCTGCCATAATTGAAGCTTCTTATTCTCAAAGTATAAAGGACTTACAGTGAAGAACCATCCACAAAAGATAGAACCTAACGAGTTTTTCAGGAATAGTGCTCCATCAAGCGTGTCTTTCTCACTAAATAAGACAACTGAATTGGTCAGTAATACTGCGATAAATGCTCCGAAGAAAATACCAATCATACTTCTAGATAGGAAGGTTCTCATCCATTTTTCCTCCTGTTCATTTTCAACGCCTCTTTAATGGAACTAACATAAGTACGAGATACATATTCTTTTACACCCGATTTAAAATACACACATAATGTTCCGTTAAAGGATGCCTCAAACCTACTTAATTCATGTAAATTGGCAATGACTGATTTAGAAAGTCGTATAAATTTATTGGAGGGAAGAATATCTTCCAACTCGTATAGTTTTTCCTTCAATTTATAGGAACCGTTTGCATTGACTGCTAGAACTGAATCATTTTCGGTATGAAAAAAGTGGATGTCTTGAGGCTTTAGTATATGTTGCATCTCATCCACTCTTCCGACCAAAAATTCTGTTTCTCTGCCCTTTATAAAATCTAATACCTCCTGCACGGAATTATCTAACTCGGGTGTCTCTATAATTATCTTTGTTTCTTTATAATTACGATCAATATCTAATAGAACCTTCAACTAACTACACCCCTCTTTACTTTAAGTGTAATCGTTTCAATATGGAGGAGCTATCCTATTTTTCGTTTATTTTGAAAGTGGAGACAAATTAACGCTAAGATTGCAAGTAATACTAAGTAACCAACGGAAAGAAGTGACTGTGAGTCCAACGAAAATTGTCCGTTCCAAACAGCGATGAAGAGATTGTTCATATGGAACAGAGGGTTAAAGTCTGCAATTACTTGTATAAATTTTGGCATTAGTCGTATAGGCATAGCTAAGCCACCTGTGAAAATAACAACCTGAAAAATAAATATAGAGAACACTAATGCACTGTTCATACGTTGAAAGAAAGAATAAATAGCGGAAGCCAGAATGAGCATAATCGCATTTAAAAGGATGAAAAATCCGTATGACAATATGACACTCCAAACTCTAAGTTGTAAATCATACATAAGAAAACCAATTATTGAAATTAGCACGAACCCAAAGCTAGTCATAATAATGGCGCGAATAATACTAGAAAGAAGTAACATATTTTTAGAAACAGGGGAAATGCTGATTCGTTTTTCCATCCCTGTTGTGCGCTGCATTACTTGATCAAAACCAAAAGCAAAAAACACAACCGTAAACGTTATAACCAAAATGAAGGATGGAGTATAAGTTTCAGCGTAATTTAAATTACCAGCATAAGTTTGGTCTCCAAATAATTGCCCCATGAATAAATACGTAACTGGTGGAACAACGATTGTGAATACTAAATAAAATAATTCTCTTGAAAACATTAGTAAGTCATATTTCAATTGAGTCACTAGCATATGATTTCCTCCTATATTGTTACTTTCTGAAGATAAAACTCATGGACAGACGGGAATCCAGTAGCAAGAATTCCAGCGGTCGTATCAAAAACTTCATTGATCCCATTGTTAATAAGCATTACTTTGTCACAATACATTTCGATTTCCTCCATATTATGAGTTGTCAAAATGACTGTTCCACCAGTACGAGTGTTGTAGTCAGTTATATAGTTCCAAAGCATATTCCGCATATGTGGATCTAAGCCAGTAGTTGGTTCGTCCAAAATCAGCAGCTTTGGATCAGATAAAAAAGCAATCGCCAAACTCACAATTTGCTTCCATCCCCCTGATAGCTTGTCAAAATATTTCTTGCGATGTGGCTCTAATTGGAAATCCTTAACAATCCGGTGAATATCTACATCGGATTGATAATAGGACTTGAATAATTTCAAAAGCTCCTCTACTTTTAGCGTTTTATAAAATTGAGTTGGCTGTAAAACAACGGAGATTTGCTTTCGAATTTCCTCTAAATTATTCTTTTGAATATCCTTTTGAAATAAAACTACATGACCTGAATCATATTCTTTAATAGTCATTAATATTTCCAAAAATGTAGATTTACCGGCTCCGTTCTTTCCAATCACTCCGATTATTTCTCCAACTTGTGCTTGAAAATTTATCCCTCTTAATACTTGATTTGTGCCAAATGCCTTTTCCAAATTATGCACTTCCACTATATTCATGGCGATTCCTCCCGTAACTTCTTTGTACACCAAGTGTATGTCACAACTATTGTTACGGTCTGCTATTTTATGGTGAGATGTATAAATAGGAGAGCAACTTGCTGAAAAGGACTGGTCAGTTGCAGGTGGTAGAAAAAGAATATGGCGGAAAATTTTAAAGAGTGCGATAATATGTTTCGAAGTACTTTGGATAGGAGTGAGTCAGTTGGTTTATTTAAGTATGGTGTTTTTTCAAGTTGTTGGCCCGATTTTAATAATGCTTGCGATTGGAGCAGCTCTACAACTCAAGTTCCGCTTCAATTTAAAAGCGTTATCTAATTTACTCACATACTGTTTAATGCCGGCAGCTGTATTTATTAATATTTATGAGACGCAAGTAAATGCAGAAGTCCTAGCTAGTATTGTCGTTTATTTAATTATTTTTAGTATTTGCCTTATGCTAATTAGTTGGTTATTTAGTAAATTATTAAAGCTTAATAGAAGCCAAGCGGCAATCTTCAATAATAGTATTGTTTTGATAAACTCTGGCAATTACGGGATTCCGGTGAGTCAAATGCTGTTTGTGGCAAACCCACTTGGCACATCGATTCAAATTATCATCGTTATTTTCCAAAATATTATTACCTATACATATGGTTTGTATAATTTAATCTCCTCCACTAAATCTGGGGTAGACATACTACGCAGCTTATTACGACTGCCGATAGTTCATGCCCTAATCATTGGTGCAATAATGAACTTTTGGAATATTGGTCTACCTATTACATTTAGAATTCCGATTGAATACTTAGCGAATGCTTTTATATCAATAGCACTTATTACATTAGGGGCTCAGCTGGCACAGCTAGAGTTAAAAACAATATTTAGCAAGGTTATTTTCACTAGCACAGTTGGTCGATTAATAGTTGGACCTACATTAGCCCTTGGATTAATCCTGCTAATGGGGTTTGATGGAGTAGTAGCTCAGTCATTGTTAATCGCAAGTGCGTTTCCAACATCCCGCAATAGCTCTACACTAGCGCTAGAGTACGATGTGGAGGCAAATTTGGCGGCGCAAATTGTATTATTTTCCACTATTATGAGCTGTATAACGGTAACTATTGTAATTTATATTTCAACTATTTTATGGGGATAGAGAAGAGAGTGGTAAGGATGAAAAAGAGGTCGTTACAATCACGTATTTTTTTATTTGGCGCTATATTTGTATCGCTTGTAGCAATTGTAATCGGGATTTCCTTTTACATTATCATTTCACATGCGGTGGAGCAGCAGGTTGGTGAACGGGCACTTAGTATTGCGAAAACGACTGCAGAGCGCCCCGATATTGTGGCGGGATTTCGAACGGAAAATCCATCAGAAGTGCTTCAGCCGATTGCCTCTGACATTCAGAAGAGCACAGGTGCAGAATACGTGGTAATCGGAAATGAACACGGGATTCGCTATGCACATCCTATAGAAAAAAGAATAGGTCAAAAAATGGTAGGTGATGATAACGAACAAGCACTTATTCATGGTGAATCATATATATCCGAAGCAACTGGTACTTTAGGGAAAGCCTTACGAGGAAAAGCACCTATTTTTGATGAGGATGGAGAAATTATTGGCATAATTTCTGTCGGTTATTTAAAGGACAATATAGCTACTATCTTTGCTCAATACATAAATAACATTGTTTATATCGTATTAATTGCTATTTCGCTTGGTATTATTGGATCGAGTATATTGGCACGCAATATTAAAAAAGAATTGTTTGACTTGGAGCCAACAGAGATAGCGAATCTTTTTACGGAGCGAAATGCATTGATAGAGTCCGTCCGGGAAGCAATTATTACGGTAGATGCTAACGGGATTATTAGAATGGTAAACAATGCAGCATATGAGATATTATCGCTACCTACCCGTACAGAGTTAATTGGTCGGAGTATTAGGGAAGTTATTCCAAATACAAGCCTGCCACAGGTAATGGAATCGGGAGAAGGTCAGTTAGATCGCACTATGGAGATACGAGGTAAAAAAGCGATCGTCAATCGTATTCCAATACGAGTAGGAGATAAAATTGTCGGAGCAGTGTCTAGTTTTCGCTTACAATCAGATTTTGACCGCTTGACTGAAGAACTATCACAAGTCAAACAATATACAGAGGCGCTGCGTGCTCAAACACATGAATATAATAACTCTTTATATACGATTTCCGGGCTTATCCAATTGCAGTCATACGATGAGGCATTAGATATGATTCATATAGAAACTGCGGAGCATCAATCACTTATACAATTTATGACGAAACGCTTGCAGGATCCTTTTCTCGGAGGGATTGTAATTGGTTTTTTCAATCGTGCAAAAGAATTGAAGATACGATTTATTTTAGATGAAGATAGCAATTTAGAACAATTACCAAAACACCTTCAAAAAAATTTATTGGTTTCGATAATAGGAAACTTAGTAACGAATGCGTTTGAAGCCATCGAAGATTTGCCAGAGGAGCAGCGAATAGTTCGCATCTTAATAGTGGAAACAGACGAAGAAATCCTAATAGAAGTGGAAGACTCAGGTTCGGGAATTGCAGATAATTTATACGAGAAAGTGTTATTGGAGAAAGTTTCGACTAAAAACGAGGATGATCGAGGATATGGATTGATGAAGGTTCAGGAAAATGTAAATGATTTAGGAGGAGTTATTGCATTAGAAACAGGTGATTTGGGTGGGGCATTATTTATCGTTTCGATACCAAAAGGGGGGTATTTGTATGACAAAGCAAATTGAAATATTGGTCATAGAGGATGATAAAAGAATTTCGGATATACATCGAAGGTTTATTGAGAAGCTGGAAGGTTTTCAAGTAATTGGCACAGCAAATACAGCGGAAGAGGCCAAGGACTGGATTCTATCCTACAAACCAGATTTAATACTTCTAGATGTTTATTTACCAGATGGGCTTGGAACAGACCTGTTAGCAATCATTCAATCCCATAGTCCGGAGACGGATATTATCTTTATAACAGCAGCTGCAGAGTCGGAAATTGTAAAAAAAGCATTTCGAAGTGGGGTTGCAGACTATATTTTAAAACCGTTAACTTTTGAAAAATTTAAGGAAAGTCTCCTTGGATATAAATCCAAAAGAGAAATATTAGCAGCTGAGGGAAGTGTCGAAGAAAATTTGATAAAGTCTCTATGGAATAAAACATTGACTTCCCCGGTATTTTCAGACATAACACCTCCTAAAGGAATAGATCCAATAACGAAAGAGAAGGTAGTAGACTATATAAAAAAACTAGAGAATGGAATCACTGCTGAATCTCTTGGAGGAGCAGTGGGGATAAGTCGTTCAACTGCGAGACGCTACTTAGAATATCTAGTATCTGAAAAGCTTGTATATGCAGAATTAATATACGGTAGCGTCGGCAGACCTGAAAGGAGATATTTCATCAAATCGTTGTGAACTTTATGAACAAAATGCACTTTATAATTATTATCTAACTTATTACCAAAAGCATTGAATATGGAGAATGTTTTGATAAGTTATATACAGGCGTATGAAAACGCTATCAAAACATTTGGTATAAGGGGGATAATATGAAGATGTGGAAGAAAATCACGTCGGTTGCTTTTGCGGCAACTTTGGCATTAGGGTTAGCTGCTTGTTCATCTGATGATGGGGATAGTAAAGATGCTTCGTCATCGTCTGGAGGATCAGATTATCCAAAAAATAATATTACAATTGTTGCTCCGTCTGGTGCTGGTGGAGGATGGGATTTAACGGCTCGCGCAGTTGCCAAAGTTATGAATGATACAAAGCTAGTAGACAAAGCTATTTCCGTGGAAAACAAAGCAGGTGGCGGTGGAGCGGTATATATGGCTGAATTTGCTACGAAAGAAGTAAAGAACGACTATGTACTAATGGTGAAATCTCCACCTATTCTAATAAACAACAATAAGGCTGAAGGAAACAGTCCTTATGGCTATAAGGATACAACACCGCTTGCACAGCTTACTCGTGACTACGGTGCAATTGTAGTTAAAAATGATTCAGAATTCAAAACGTTAGAAGATGTACTTAATGCTATAAAGAAGGATCCAACTTCCATTACATTAGCAGGTGGATCAGCTCCAGGTTCAATGGATCACTTAGTAGGAGTTTTACCAGCACATGAAGCTGGAATAGATCCAAAATCTGTGAAATACGTTTCCTATGATGGCGGCGGTGAAGCAATTGCTGCACTTTTAGGTAATAATGCAGATGTGATTGCAACAGATGCTTCTACCATTGCAACATATGTAAAATCAGGAGATGTACGTGTATTAGCAGTTAGTTCATCTGATCGTTTAGAAGGAGAGCTTTCTGACGTTCCTACGTTTAAAGAATCAGGCATCGATGCAGAGTTTACAATATGGCGAGGTATTTTCGGACCGAAAGAAATGTCCGATGATGCGAAAGAATATTGGAATGATAAAATCGCTAAAATGGTTGAAACGGACGAATGGAAAGCAGAGCTTGAGAAAAACGGTTGGGCAAGCGAATACCGTAATGGAGAAGAATTTACTACTTATTTAGAAGAGCAGGATAAAGTAATAGTCGAATTATTAACAGCGCTTGGAATGCAGAAATAATACTTTGTAGGCGGCTATCACGGTCGCCTTTTCTGTTAGGAGGAATAATCTTGAATAAGAAATTTGATACAGTTGCTGGAATTGCGTTTTTACTAATCGGTATACTTTTTTTCGTGGAAAGCCAAAAAATTTCAGATAGTGCATATGGTTCATCAGTTGGCCCGAAGATTTTCCCAATGGGTCTTGGAATTATTTTGACTGCACTAAGTATTCGTTTATTATATGAAACTTTTAAGATTAAAACAGAAGATACGGTAAAGGAAAAATTACAGTATAAGAAGTTTTTTATTATTTTTGGGAGTGCTATTTTATATGCATTTTTGTTAGAGAAAATAGGTTATATCGTTTCTACGTTCCTATTCTTATTAATTGCGTTCCAAACACTAGAACGCGGTAAAATAATATATTCCATCATTATTTCTACTGTCTTTTCTGTCGGTGTTTATTATATGTTTTCGGAGCTTCTGGGTGGATCATTGCCAGGGTTTCCACTGTTTTAGGGAAGGGGTTTAGCAATGGATACATTACATTTTTTAGCAGATGGCTTTGCGATTGCGTTTCAGTGGCACAATCTTCTGTTCGCATTAATTGGAGTTATTATTGGTACGGCAGTTGGTGTCTTACCGGGGATTGGGCCAATGAGTGGTGTTGCTCTCCTGATTCCTGTGACAGCAACGATGACTTCGGGAATGCCAACGGGAGCAGCTGCCGCTAGCTCAATTATATTACTAGCAGGGGTATATTACGGAGCCATGTACGGTGGATCTACTACTTCTATTTTACTGAACACACCAGGAGAATCATCTTCGGTCGTGACTACTTTAGACGGATATCAGATGGCACAGCAAGGAAGAGCGGGAGCAGCACTTGCAATTTCAGCTATCGGTTCATTTGTGGCGGGTATTATTTCCCTTATCGGGTTAGTACTTCTAGCAGAGCCACTGTCCAATGTTGCGATAAAGTTTGGACCAGCAGAGTACTTTTCTCTAATGTTATTAGGGCTAGCTGCTGTTAGTGGTCTAGCAGGAAAATCGATGACAAAGGCAATAATAATGACGGTATTCGGACTAATGCTCGGGACAATCGGAATAGATGCAGTTTCAGGAATTGCTCGATTTACATATGATCAGCCAATTTTATTTTCCGGCTTGGAGTTTTTAACAATCGCGGTTGGATTATTTGCGCTTGGGGAAGTTGTTAAAACAGTTTTAGAAAAAGACGAAGAAACAGGAAGCATAGCAAAGATCAACCGAATATTACCTACGAAGCAGGATATGAAAGATAGCTCAATCCCAATCGTACGTGGATCTTTACTCGGTTTCTTTATAGGAGTTTTACCAGGAGCAGGAGCAACATTAGCATCGTTTTTCTCTTATACAACAGAGAAAAAGTTCAGTAAGAACCCAGAGAGTTTTGGAAAAGGTAATATTGCAGGAGTAGCAGGTCCAGAATCCGCGAATAATGCCGCTTCTGGTGGTGCCATGATTCCGCTACTTACTCTAGGGATACCAGGATCCGGAACGACTGCGATATTGATGGGTGCACTTATTATGTATAATATCCAACCAGGCCCATTACTATTTGATGAACACCCTGAAGTTGCTTGGGGGCTTATAGCTAGTATGTTCATTGGGAATTTGATGCTACTTGTGTTAAATATGCCGTTAGTTCGGGTCTTTGCAAAAATTATTCAAACACCTAAAAAGTACCTATTGCCAATGATAATTGCCATTTCTTTTTTTGGAGTATATGCGGTACAGTATACTACGTTTGACCTTTATTTATTGCTAGGTTGTGGGGTGTTAGGTTATTTACTCTCAAAAAATGACTTCCCAGTGGCACCTTTAGTGCTCGCTCTTGTATTAGGACCAATGATTGAAAATAATATGCGTCGGGCGTTAACGATTTCAAACGGAGACTTTAGTATATTTGTAACAAAGCCATTTTCATTAATATTTATCGTTGCTGCAGCAGCTTGGTTGATAGTCCCACTATTGTTGAAGCTTAAAGGACGTAAAATTATTATCAATGAGGAAGATTAATAAAAAATGCAGACTTCCTAATCAGGAAGTCTGCATTTTTATTAGTTATTATTTTTTATTCACGGGGATAGTTGGGTCTTGATTGATGCCTAATGAATTTAGAGCTTGCTTAACTGTAGACAAGGTAGGGATGGAATCTAGCTTATTATCTAACTGTATAGCTGTTAGAGCCAATTCTGGTCTTAACCCTGTAATAATCGAACGTACACCAAGCAAGGACAGGACGGCATTAATCTTAAATAGATAATCTGTCACAACGCTGTTGAATGTATAGATGCCAGTAAAATCCATGATTAAGCAATTAATGTCTTGTTTTTGTACCCTAAATGGAACCTCATCTAGTAGTTGTTTTGCTCGATCCTCATCGATGGAACCAACTAAGGGCAATATAGCGATTCCATTTAAGACAGGGACCAATGTAGCTGACAGTTCATTGATTTCTTTCCTAATTTCACGTTGTTTCAATTCTGTTTCTTTTCGCATGGTGATATCTCTAACATACGTTTGTATTGCTTTTGTCTCTCCTATTTGGACTGGATGACAATATAGTTCAACTTCTACGGTAGTCCCATCCATTCGGTAAATAGTTTCTTCTATAACCCTAGCAGGCTGTACATAAGCAGATTCTATTCTTTTTTCAATAGCTGCTTTGGAGGATTCCTGGAAAATATCTAAAGGACTTGCCCCAATTATTTTATCTTTAGTTGCTCTAAAAAAATCTTCTGCGGTATGATTTACATCAATTATGCGAAGATTGGTATGAATAATTAACGGATCAAGTGAGTATTCCATTATCTCACGATAATCAATTTGCGATATGTTTTCGTTCATTTAAAAGAACTCCTTACTATTCGTTTATCCCATGTTTTATGAAATAAGAGAGATTTAATGTAACAGTTTTAAATTCGAAATTCTACTCATCATACCATTCATATCGAAATAATAATATGTATTACAACAAGTTAATGGAATAGGAAGGAAACTATTTCTTCATTTAATCATTTCATTGGACAAATCCCCAAATGTGTTATATAGTTAGGATAATAATTAAATTGCTTAGATAGAAACAATGAATTCACATATTACAAAAAGTAATCGTGAGTCTTCGGTAACTTTTTGTAATATGTGAATTTTTTTATTCACCATAATGGAGGTTTTTTACATGACACAAGGTACAGTAAAATGGTTTAACGCAGAAAAAGGTTTTGGATTTATCGAGGTTGAAGGCGGAAACGACGTATTCGCTCATTTCTCAGCAATCCAAGGCGAAGGATTCAAATCTCTTGACGAAGGTCAAAAAGTTGAATTTGACGTAGAAGATGGTCAACGTGGACCACAAGCAGTAAACATCGTAAAACTTTAATTCTTAGGAATTTTAAGTAAAGATCATACTGTTAAAAAGAGATACTCTTTCGAGAGTGTCTCTTTTTTTATGTTCTTTTTTTATCGGAAAATTCAAAATGTGTTTTTTTTGGTAAACTATTAATATCTCTATTTTTAATACAAAGGGAGTGTAGCAAGTGTCCACTATAAATACTAAGCATAATCTACATGCTGACTGCGAAAACTGCTTTGCATTATGTTGCTTAGGGCTCCAATTTGCTGCATCAGTAGATTTAAGAGGTGCATATCTAATAGCTGCAGATCTTCGAAATGCTGATATGAGGTATGCCGATTTAATTGGAGCCGACTTTCGAGATGTCGATTTAAGAGGAGCAAACATGACCGAAGCAATATTCCTTACACAAGTTCAGATTAACTCAGCTAAAGGGGATAACCAAACTAAATTGCAATGACACTTACACGACCAATGCACTGGATATAAGTCTTCATCAGAGGGAAAGGAAGGATTAGGATGAAAAAACTACTATTAACTGGATTTGAACCATTTTTATCATTCACAGTGAATCCAACTATGAAAATTGTAGAAGAATTAGATGGAACCACAATAGGGGGATATGATGTGACGAGTCGTGTTCTCTCGGTTGACTTTGCTAAGTCAGGATCCGAGCTGATTCATTATCTAGAGGAGACTAAGCCAAATGCCGTAATTTCCTTAGGATTAGCTGGGGGACGATATAAAATAACTCCAGAACGAATTGCGATCAATGTTAAAGATGGTGCTGCGGACAATCAAGGGCATACACCGTTGGATGAAACAATCGAGCAAAATGGTGAACCTAGCTACTTTTCTACACTACCTATCCGCTCGATGGTAGATGAACTTATTAAAGAAGGTCTTCCTGCTACTATTTCGAATACCGCGGGTACATATCTATGCAATAACGTCATGTACGAAGTATTACATTATGCCAAATTGAATAATCTAGACATGCCTTCCGGATTCATCCATATACCTGCCTCCCATGAGTTAGCTATACAACATGGGAAAATCCCTAGCTGGTCTCATGCAGATTTAAAGCGAGCGATAGAGATTTGTATAGAGGCACTGGGAAAGAAATAAATTTAGATGAGGCTGGAGAAGTAAAAATTTTACTAATTAAGTCGTAATTGATTGGAGTGGAAGGGAGACTCCTGGGGAATAGCACAACGCCTGAGATTACAGGAACAGGCCGTGCCCCAGGAAAGCGTCATTTTCACTACAATCAATTTTGTTTTTGGGTTTTGTCCCAGCCTTTATTTTCTGCAATTGAAACATAAATCCTACTAATCCGTACAAAAGGAAGGAGGGGATTAATATGTGGGAAAAGTTACAACAACATCAATCGATTTTAAAGATGGAAATTAACAAAAGGGATAAGGTAAAAAGAAAACAGCAAAAATTGGAGGAGCAATTAGAAACAGCATTACAAAAGAAACAAGAGTATTGGACGCGACTAAAAGAAGAGCAAAAGGATGTAGATGACCTAGACGGGTTTTCAATCTTGAAAATGGTTCGAACTTGGACAGGGAAGCAGGATGAAATTCGAGAGAAGGAGCTAGCAGAGTTAGCGGCTGTAGAAGCGAAGTATAGAGAAATTGAAAAAACAGTAACAGATTTAGCACAGGATATAGACTTCAATGAACGAGAACTATATCAAGCGAGTTGGGAATCTATTGATATAGAATGGGAGAAGCTGATAAAAGAAAAAGAGCAATGGATTTTCGGAAATAATCAGGAACAGGCACCTCGACTCGAAAAGTTATACGAGCAAAAGGCGTTTCTAGGAACGAGTATCCGTGAAATAAAAGAAGCTATCACTGCTGGTAATGAAGCAAAAATCGCTTTAAAAAGAGCACTAAAGTCACTTGAAGGTGCAAAGGATTACTCTACATGGGATACTTTTTTAGGTGGCGGACTAATCGCCACTTCTTTAAAACATAGTAAGCTCGACGAATCGGAAGATGCTATTCATACTGCGCAGCGTTCTCTACAAAGATTTCATACAGAACTGTTAGATATCCAGCAAATAAAGGCCGACAACTTATCTGTGGGAAGAGATAGCTTTGTTACATTTGCAGATTATGTATTCGATGATATCTTTTCTGCATGGTCCACCCACTCCAAAATTAATAATTCGATAGACCGCTTGAACCATACACTACGGGATTTAGCTAACATCTCTGATCAATTACAGAATCAATTAAAACTAGATCAAGATAATCTACATAATGTAGAAATAGAAATTGTTCAGATTATTGAACATTAAATATGAGTGACATGAAAATGCAAGCCTTACGTAAGCCTATACTATTGTTAGGCACTTAAGCTAGACAGATTATGAGTAATATACATGTACTAGCCGCCTTTATAACAGTAAACGGACATCCATATATTATATGATGGAAATTGACGCTATCTGTCATTATTTCTTGGGAAATAATTTGACAATAAAATTGTCTTTTAGACAAATGAATCCCTTCGTAATAGTATAATTTAATGCGACAGCGGCTAGTATAAAGTAAATTCTGTCTCAGGAGGAAACCCGATGTATGATCCAACAATATTTGAAAATTTAAAAGTTGCATTTGAAAATCATATATATGACTTAGATAACATAGAAGGAAAGATAGACATCAAAAATCGAGTCGATCAAATGGACCTTTCTGTTATTGCTAGAACCTTTAAGATTGAATTTGCGCTAGTCGATCATTCGGATATAACCGCCGAAATTATTTTAGATGCATCTTTAGAAGACCTGGCAGGAGAAATACTAGAAATAGCTAATAAAAATATAGGTTGCACACTAGCATTGAAATTCTTCAAAAATATACAAAATCCTGATTTACAATGTGAGGAAATTGAACAAGCGATAAAAGATGTTTGGGAAGACGAAATAGAGTTAACTCAAACACTTAGTTTTGTTTTCGGAACAGAGCTATCTAGCTATACTAATGCAATAGAAGTGAAGTTCAAACAGAAGATAAATGAAGATCAAATAAGGGATATTGCGATGTTTCTTGAACATGTTTTAGAAACGCTCCATATGTTTAAAAAAATATAATAATCACTTTACTAGCTTTTTGTTAGGATATGGTATATAGTAAGGGTAATAATTAAATTGCTTAGATAGAAACAATGAATTCACATATTACAAAAGGTAATCGTGAGTATTCGGTAGCTTTTTGTAATATGTGGATTTTTTTATTCACCAAAATGGAGGTTTTTTACATGACACAAGGTACAGTAAAATGGTTTAACGCAGAAAAAGGTTTTGGATTTATCGAGGTTGAAGGCGGAAACGACGTATTCGCTCATTTCTCAGCAATCCAAGGCGACGGATTCAAATCTCTTGACGAAGGTCAAAAAGTTGAATTTGACGTGGAAGATGGTCAACGTGGACCACAAGCAGTTAACATTGTAAAACTTTAATTCCTCGGAATTAATCCAATAGTTAGCGAAAAAGACATCCTTTATGAGGATGTCTTTTTTTTGTGTAGAATAATGCCTATCTACAAATACTGTGGAAGAAATTTACTATTCCAACTTGCATGTTGAAAATTCCAACTAACCCTCCAATTATTCCAACTAAACTAATATAGTGAACCCAAATTATAACCACACACCTTGAATCGAAACAAGTTTCCAGTGAATGTTGGACGATTCGCTAGATTTTGGGCATGATTACACTTGTGTATACATGAAACAGCTTTTATTCAACGAAAGTGATAATATTATACGTAGAGAATATCGGAATGGGATGAGCAAAAACATGAGCAATACACATATATTTTCAAAACGTGAAGAGATAGCTAATGCAACTATTCATGGGATAGGAGCTCTTTTTAGCATAGCCGCTCTTGTGATATTAATTGTATCCTCGGTAATGCATGGAACAGCTTGGCATGTCGTAAGTTTTACTTTGTTTGGGGCGTCGATGGTCCTTTTATATTTGTCATCCACACTGGTCCACGCATTTCCTGCAGGACGCGTAAAAGATTTCTTTGAGATTATGGATCACTCAGCAATCTACTTTTTTATCGCTGGAACGTATACACCTTTCTTGTTCATTGCTATTAAAGGAGCATTAGGATGGACCTTGTTCGGTGTTGTGTGGGGTCTAGCTATTGGAGGTACCGTTTTTAAAGCATTTTTTGTGAAACGATTTTTACATACTTCCACATTGTTATATGTTGTCATGGGTTGGTTAATGGTATTTGGATGGAAACCGCTTCTGGAGAATGTATCCTCCCAAGGAATTATCCTGTTAGCTATTGGGGGCGTCTTGTATACAGTGGGAGCTGTTTTCTATGTATGGCGAGGGTTTACGTATCATCACGCAGTGTGGCACGTGTTTGTGCTCGCAGCATCTATCCTGCATTTCTTTGCTGTTATGACGTTGCTACCATAACTTAGTAAGCGTTAAAAGAATGGGTTTATAGAGAGTTGTTCCATGAAATGTTATAATAAAATCTAAATGCCTACACACATAAACAGGGGTAATCTTTAAGTTAGTATGAAGAGAAGAGGATAGTTATGAACAAAAATTCTATATATGGATTAACATTACAACAACTAATAGAGTGGCTTGAAACGAATGGTCACAAAAAGTCTAGAGCATTGCAAGTTTGGGATTGGCTATATAGAAAACGTGTCACAAATTTTGCGGACATGACCGATGTGCATGAAGAGTGTATTCAACTATTGCAGGAACACTATACAATCCAAACGTTAACTGAGCACGTAAAACAGGAAGCTTCCGATGGGACGATGAAGTTCTTGTTTAAATTACAGGATGGAAATTTGATCGAAACTGTTATGATGAGACATAAATACGGTATTTCTGTTTGTGTAACAACACAGGTAGGATGTAATATTGGCTGTAGTTTCTGTGCGAGTGGTTTACTCGCGAAGAGTCGAGATTTATCAAGTGGAGAAATCGTGGAACAGATTATGAATATCCAATTGCATCTAGATCAACTTGAGCAAAATGATGTTGTGAGTCATATTGTGGTAATGGGAATTGGAGAGCCATTTGATAATTTTGCAAATCTGTTAGACTTCCTAAACGTGGTAATCGATCATAAGGGGCTGGCAATAGCTGCTAGAAAAATAACCGTTTCAACGAGTGGCATTGTCAATAAAATTTATGAATTCACCGATACGAAGATCCCAGTAAATTTAGCGATATCCTTACATGCGCCGAACAATGAGCTACGCACTAGAATTATGAAGATAAATCGTGCCATGCCAATAGAAAAGCTCATGGAATCCCTTAAATATTATTTAGCAAAAAACAACCGAAGAATTACGATTGAATACATTCTACTGAAAGATGTAAATGATACTAAAGAGGTAGCGGAGGAGCTTGCCGATTTACTTCATGACATAAAAGATCAGCTTTACGTCAACTTAATACCGTATAATCCTGTCGATGAACATAGCCAGTACCAAAGAAGTGAACAGGAATCCGTACTATCGTTCTACGATACGCTGAAAAAGAGAGGCGTCAATTGTAAAATTCGTCAAGAACATGGAACAGACATTGATGCAGCTTGTGGTCAGTTGAGAAGTAAGCAGCTTAAAAAGGAAAAAGTGCGTTAATTATCGCACAAACTCCTAGTAAAACTCAGAACTGCATGGAAACCATATAAGCACTCAGATTAGATTTTCTAGCTGAGTGTTTTTACTATTTCATTTGGCTGAAATAGGGAAAATTATATCTTTGTTTGGCGAAAGATGCCATTTATTTTATGGACAGCAATTTTAATGATACGATAACAGTATAATACTTAGTGTTGGGGGGGGGGATTCCGTGTTTTTGGATAAGCTGAAGAAGGAGCTACATGATAAGCAACCGCTTTTTATAGGAGAAGATACAGCACTACGTTTTGCTGTTTTAATACCGCTTGTGCAAGTGGATGACGAATGGCATGTGCTATTTGAGGTGCGTTCATTAACGATGAGAAAGCAACCAGGAGACATCAGTTTCCCTGGTGGTAGAATCGATCCTACAGATGCATCTCCAATGGAGGCTGCAATACGAGAAACCCATGAAGAGCTGGGCATCGATCCAAAATGCATCCGAGTTCTAGGACAGATGAGTGCATATATTGCTTCTCCATCCTTTGTTGTCTATCCGTTTGTTGCGACGCTCGATCATCACCAAATCGAATCCTTTAACAAAGAAGAGGTTGAAGCGATATTCACTATCCCGGTTAGCTGGCTTTTAAACCACGAGCCTTATATGCACACAGTCTCTGTCCAACCAATGCCACCTATGGACTTTCCGTACGATAAAATTTTCAACGGAGACAAATACCAATGGAGACCACGAGAGATAGAAGAATGGTTTTACGACTATGAGAAATATACGATTTGGGGTCTGACAGCAAGGGTGTTGAAGCACTTTGTAGAAACGTTAAAATAAAAACCGATTTCCAATAGGAAATCGGTTTTTCCATATAATTATTCTTTACTAATGAATCCAGCTTCCTGAAGGAATTCTTTAGCAACAAGTTCAACCATCTGTCCTTCATTATCCACTTTTGCATTCATTTCCTGCATTGCTGTTTCATCAATTTTACCAGCTAATTCTAAAAGCACTTCTCCAACTTCTGGGTATTGTTCTAGTATTTCTGTACGAACAAGGGGAAGAGCGTGATAAGGTGGGAAATAGCTTTTATCATCTTCTAACACACGTAAATTATACATTTGTAATTGACCATCGGTTGTATAAGAGTTAATCACATCTACCTCTTTAGAATTAATGGAGCGATACATAATTCCATGGTCCATTCCTTTTACATCCTTAAATTGGAGATCATATTCTTCTTGAAACCCTGGCAATCCATCGGGACGATCGATAAATTCAAATACTGCCCCTAGGATAAAATCATCCGAAACTTTAGCGAAGTCACTAAATGTTTTTACTCCCAACGACTCAGCTTCATCTTCATCAAGCGCTAATGTATACGTATTGTTGAATCCAAACGATTCTAAAGCGGTAATACCATCCGCTGAAACTAACTCTTTTGTTTTCGCTAGCGTTTCATCTGCAGTACCGGCAGTTTCTTGATAATAGTTAATAACGATCGTGCCTGTATAATCTGCAATAACGTCAATTTTATCATTCAGCATAGCAGTCCAAACAACGTTAGATCCACCAAGATTTTCTTTATAGATTACATCAATACCTGTTTTTTCCTCAATTTGTTGTCCCATAATATTTGATAAAATAATACTTTCCGTATTATTTCGAGACCCTACGATTAAGGCATCCTTTTCTATGAATATACAGCCTGAAAGTGTAGTAACTAACAGAAGTAGTGTTAAGCATTTTGTAAACGTTTTTTTCGTCATATGAATTCACCTTATTTTAACCCTTCCGGTGTCGTCCAACGTTCTAGATAAGTAAAGAATATCTCTAAAATTATCGCTAATAGCGCTGCTGGTATAGCACCAAGTAAGATTAACCCATCAATGCCACGAGTAATTCCCAGGAAAATGAAATCTCCAAGTCCCCCAGCACCGATAAACGCTGCAAGAGTAGCAGTTCCGACATTAATAACAGCTGCAGTACGAACCCCGGCCATAATCATTGGAATCGCAAGAGGAAGTTCAACTTTCAATAGTACTTGAAGACTAGTCATCCCCATCCCTTTCGCAGCTTCTACTGTAGCTTTGTTTACATCTTTAATACCTGTATATGTATTTCTTATTATTGGAAGTAGGGAATATAAAAATAGAGCGGCAATTGCTGTGTTTACACCAATACCGAAAATAGGAATCATAAAACCTAATAGTGCTAAACTCGGAATGGTTTGCATAATACCGGCCCCACCGAGTACTACTGTCGATAGCTGTGGAACTCGGGTTATTAAAATTCCTAAACCAATTCCAAGTACAATAGCAATTACCATAGAAAAGAAAACTAATTGAATATGAACGGAAGTTGCCTCTATTACTTCTGACCAGCGCATTTCCGCTTGCTGCGTAAATTGTTCCCATATATTTAAATTATTCATTTATACCCTCCAATTCTGTCCACTGACTGGACAAAGCAGTGAGTAACGTACCACGAGTCACTATTCCAACTACTTTTTTTGCTTCGTTTAAAACAGGTATAACCCCGTATTTTACATTTGGCATCATCATAATTGCATCTTTAGCTGTGGCTGTATCTGTCAGGGTGTGCTCAGGGACTTTCAAGATTTCCTCAATTGACTGAATCGAGTTAACTTTTTTTATTAATTCATAAGCAGAAATTAGTCCAATAAATGTATCATCATTTTCATCTTCAATTATTAACGAAGTAATTTTTTGTTGACGCATCATTAATAATGCTTTTTCAGGTGACAGCTTCAGCAAAGCGGTAACTACTTTTGTTGTCATTACACTAACAACAGGCATAAGTTCCGGGTTTTGTATAATTCTGTCCTTACCGATAAACTCCTCTACAAAAGTGGAAGCGGGTTCTAGTAATAACTTCTCCGGGGTATCTATTTGTAGTAAATTTCCGTCTTTCATAATTGCAATGCGATCACCAAGCTTTAATGCTTCATCCATATCATGTGTTACAAAAACAATTGTTTTCTTTAGCTTTCTTTGCAAAGAAATTATTTGGTCTTGTAGTTGATCACGAGTTATTGGATCTAAGGCGCCGAAGGGTTCATCCATTAGCAGGACACGAGGGTTGGATGCCAGAGCTCTTGCCACTCCTACACGCTGTTGCTGTCCACCTGAGAGTTCTTTAGGATAACGACCTCCGTAAATTTCAGGATCAAGATCAACCAGTAAAAGTAACTCTTTTACTCGAGCTTTAATTTTTTCTTTGTCCCAGCCTTTTAGTTCGGGAACTATAGCGATATTTTTTTCTATAGTGTAATGGGGGAAGAGTCCGATTTGTTGAATAACATACCCGATATTACGACGTAGCTCTGAAGGGTTTAACTTCGTAATATCATTTCCATCGATAGATATAGTCCCGTTTGTATGGGGAATCATGCGATTAATCATCTTCATGGTGGTTGATTTTCCAGAACCACTCGGTCCAATAAGAACTAAAAATTCACCTTCTGGAACTTCAAAATTAACAGAATCCACTGCTTTAAAGCCGTCACTGTATACTTTGCTTACATGTTCGAATTTAATCATATATGCCTCCTTGGTTAATAGTTGTTTAAAAAGAAAATATTTACAGTTTTGAGAACATAAAAAAAGGACAACCTACAATTCCAATTGAGGGAAAGTAAGACGTCTCTATGTCATTGCCAAGACATACAGCATATGTTTCAAAGTGAGATTTTATCAAAATGGTAACTACCATTGACGAGAGAAGTAAATAGCAATAGGTGCTGAATTGTTATCAGCAGAGAATGGATTCCCGTAGAGTGTGAATAGAAAAAGATGGGAGAAAATCGCCTGGTTTTTTAGAATAAAATCAATTATATAAATATTTCTTTAATTAATGATAACACTACTTACCTAGTAAAGCAAAAGGACTTCCAAAAAGATACGATAGTTAATATTCCTAAAATTGTGAGGCAAAAAATACTAGTTAGTTTAATTAATGAATCTTTTAATGTTTTGTATTTACAATTCATACTTTACCAGTTGGATTAGTTGAATTAGTATAAAGAGTAAGATATTTAAATTTTAAGAAAACATTTAATGAGTGAAATGAGGTAAGGAAATGAATATTGATCATCTAGAAGCTTTTATGTATGTTGTCCATTTAAAAAGTATTCATAAAGCGGCCAATGCACTTTTTTTATCCCAACCAACTGTTACTGCCAGGATTAAAACGTTAGAGAGAGAACTGAGTACCGAATTATTTACGAGAGAAGGCAGAGGACTAATACTCACCGAGCAAGGTAGAGCATTCATCCCATTTGCAGAGCAAATTATACAGACATATAAAGAAGGAAAGAAACAAATGAAGGAGCGAAATGAACAGGAGGAAATTGTCATAGGTGCTAATGTGATAACATCGCAGTATTTTATCCCATTTGTTTTGCCTGAATGGAAGAAAAGAAATCCCGATGTACGTTTTAAGTTTATGTCGGGAACGAATGATATGCTGCTCGAAAAACTACTGCATAAGCAGGTTGATATAGGTTTTATACGTAACTTAGCACATGATGATCTGCAAACATGTGAAGCGCTAGACAATTCCGTAAAGCTTGTTGTATACCCCGGTCACCCACTTTTACAGCAGCAGGATATAACAGTTAGTAGGCTGGCAGAAGAGCCACTCGTGTTTTTCGAATGCGGAGCGTTTGACTGGAATCGCGTACATAAATTATTTGAGGTGGAAAAAGTAGAGCCTAAGATTGAGTTTCAAGTAGATCATTTGGAGGTTGCTAAATCTATTATTAAGAGCCAATGTGCAATCGGTTTTTTACCATACTTATGTATAAAAAAAGAGTTAGAAAATGGAGAGCTACTTGAGGTGGATGTCTCGCATTTAATACAAATAAAACAGCATGTCCTACTTGCGTACACGAATGAAGGCATTGTAACTTCACCCATTTGGGAGGATGTACAAGCTGCTTTAACAGCATTTCAAACGAATGATAGAGTTTCTTTATCAAATGAATAAATTTTTCTATCAGAAAAAGTATTGCTTTAGTTGAGCAGAAGATGATAGGATAATACACATTACAAATGTCTGATTATTCATATTAGTTAACTAGGTATTATAATCTGATTGAAATGGGAGGTATTCACTTGACGTACAAAAGACAGATTAAGTTTGGTGCAATGATTCATGGGGTTGGAGGTAATATTTCTGGTTGGAGACATCCAGAGGTGCAAACAAATGCTAGCGTATCATTGGACTTTTATAAGCAACAAGCACAAAAAGCAGAAGAGGGTAAGTTTGACCTAGTTTTTATCGCAGATGGATTATATATAAATGAAAAATCGATTCCTCATTTTTTAAATCGTTTTGAACCGTTGACAATTTTATCTGCTCTTGCAGCTGTAACTTCTCGTATTGGACTTGTCGGTACAGTATCTACTTCTTACAGTGATCCATTTACGATCGCTCGTCAATTTGCATCACTCGACCATATTAGTGGAGGGCGTGCAGGATGGAACTTAGTAACAAGCCCTTTAGAGAGCTCAGCCTTAAATTACAATAAAACAATCGAACAGCATCCAGATCATGCTACAAGATACAAAATTGCAGAGGAATATTTAGAAGTAACAAAAGGGCTTTGGGATTCATGGGACGATGATGCGTTTGTAGGTGATAAAGAAAATGATATTTTCTTTGATCCATCAAAGCTACATCAACTAAATCATAAGGGTGAATACTTTTCTGTACAGGGACCTCTAAATATTGGACGGTCTAAACAAGGTCAGCCCGTCGTTTTCCAAGCGGGATCCTCTGGAGCAGGTAAAAGTTTTGCCGCAAAAGGAGCAGATGCTATTTTTTCAGCGCCATCTTCACTCGAATCGGCAAAGAAATTTTATGCAGATGTGAAAAAACAGGCGGCTGAATTTGGACGTAATCCCGATCAACTAAATATTTTCCCTGGTATTTCTCCAATTATCGGCGATACAGAGGAAGAGGCTGAGAGAAACTATGAAGAAATTGCTAATTTAGTATCGATCGATAAAGCTTTAGCCTACTTAGGACGTTATTTTGAACATCATGATTTCTCCCAATACCCACTGGATGAAGCATTTCCAGACTTAGGTGAGTTAGGGAAAAACAGCTTTCAGAGCCATACAGACCGTATTAAACAGCAAGCAAAGGAGCAAAATTTAACGCTTCGTCAGGTTGCTCTAAGAGAAGCGACTCCTCCTTCAGCTTTTATCGGCACACCTGAAAAAATTGCAGATGTCATACAAACGTGGTTTGAGCAACGTGGCGCAGATGGATTTATCATTACGACACAAGTGCCTAATACACTAGATGTCTTTGTGGAAAAGGTTGTACCAATCTTACAGCAACGTGGTCTATATCGTGAAGAATATAAAGCAGATACATTAAGAGGGAATTTAGGACTTCCGTTTTTAGAAAGTCGTTATGTGAAAGAACTAGTTTAGTAAAATTCCGAAATTAGAAAAGAGGGATAAGATGATTGAGATCTCAAACCTTCACAAGAAGTTTGGAAAAAATGAAGTACTCAAAGGGATTGATATACAGGTCAATAAAGGAGATATTATTTCTATTTTAGGACCAAGTGGATCAGGAAAGACTACCTTGCTACGCTGCTTAAACTATTTAGAGCGTCCAGATGAAGGCACTATAACAATAGATAATGTCACAATAGACTCCCAAAAAGTGCATAAGAAGGATATTTACAATATAAGAAAAAAATCAGCAATGGTTTTTCAAGGCTATAATCTTTTTCAGCATAAAACAGTTATACAAAATGTGATGGAGGGCTTAGTCGTCGTACAAAAGAAAAGTGTCAAAGAAGCTCGTGAAATTGCATTAGAAATGCTAAAAAAGGTTGGCTTAGAGCAAAAAACGGATAGCTACCCTCTGCAGTTATCAGGAGGACAGCAGCAACGGGTAGGGATTGCTCGTGCGCTAGCGTTAAACCCGCAGGTTATACTTTTCGATGAACCAACATCTGCTCTTGATCCCGAGCTTGTCGGAGAAGTATTAGATGTGATTCGTAAAATCTCGCACGAAGGGATAACGATGATTATCGTGACGCATGAGATGAATTTTGCTCGGGAGGTATCTAAAAGAGTAATCTTTATGGATGGCGGAGTCGTAGTGGAGGAAGGACATCCACGAGATATATTCACAGCTCCTAAGGAGGAACGTACGAAACAATTTTTGAAAAGAATGACACCGGAATTAGAGTATTCCATCTAAAGAGAGCTAACTAGGAGGGAAGTATATGAGTTATAAACTTGGCATTTTAGATCAAAGCCCAGTAATTGAAGGGGTATCTAACTTTGATACATTACAAAAGACTGTGGACTTAGTAAAAAAAGCAGAAGAGTGGGGATATGAACGATTTTGGGTTTCGGAGCATCATAATTCAGATTTAGTAGCTGGTTCCTCTCCTGAAGTGTTGGTCTCCTATCTGCTGGCAAAAACATCCAGCATTCGAATCGGCTCTGGTGGCGTCATGCTCCAGCATTATAGTCCTTATAAAGTAGCGGAAAATTTTCATGTTCTGTCTACATTAGAGCCTGGAAGGGTAGATTTAGGCATTGGAAAGGCTCCTGGGGGGTTACCACTTTCAACAAAAGCATTACAATACGGTACGGTAAACACAGGTGAGGATTTTGAGGAGCGTTTAACATTTCTCCAGCACCTAATCCATAACGCAGTCCCAGAAATCCATGAATTCGCAGGTATTAAAGCTACTCCGACTCCACCTACAAAACCAGAAACGTATTTGCTAGGAGCGAGTGTCAATAGTGCAAAGCTAGCGGCAGACTTAAAAATTTCCTTTGCGTTTGCAAAATTCTTTAATAGTGATCAGGAGGTTTTAAGGGACGCAGCCAAAACATATCGCGACAACTATCCGCAAGGTGCATTTATCGTTTCGGTAGCAGTCATTGCAGCACCAACCGAAGAAGAAGCAAAGGTGCTTGCAGGAAAACAAAAAATTGTAAAAGTTATTTTAGCAAGTGGACGGACATTAACACTTCAAACTGTGGAACAGGCAGAAAAATTCGGCATAGAATCCGGTGAAGGATATGAAGTAAAAGAATTTGATGCAGATATTATTTATGGAACTCCTGAACAAGTAAAGGCTAGCTTAGATGAGTTACATAAATTATATGGAGCAGATGAGTTTATCCTGCATACTCCAATACCTAATCCCGAAGAACGTTTACGCTCGTTTAAATTATTAAGCCCAAAGTATATAAACCAATTAGCAATTCATTCATAACTCTGGAGGTATAAAAATGGCACAAGATATATCAGTAGTTGTCTGGTCAAAGCAAGGATGTAGTTATTGCAACGAAGTGAAGGAATATTTAGCTGAACAAAATATGGAATATAAAACAGTAGATGTAACGAATCATGATGATTATCGAGATATTTTACATACTAAATACGGAGTGCGTCATGTCCCAGTGGTAGAAATCGGTCAAAACAATGTATACGAAGGTGTGACAGAGGTAGGAATCGAACACTTAATCGCAGCCTTAGCTAGTGTGCATGCGTAAAATTTTTTATTCTAAATACCAACTAAATCTATAGGTTTAATAAAAAAGGAGGATATAACTTGAAAAAAATAGTATTAGTTACGTTGGTGTTGGTGGTAGCATTTTTAGGAGCTTGCTCTTCTAACATAGCAGAGTCTAAATCAGGAGTGCAAAAGATAATTGTAGGAACAGGAACACAATTCCCAAATGTTTGCTTCATAGATGAAAATGGCAAACTAACCGGCTACGATGTGGAATTAGTGCGTGCTATCGATGAAAAGCTAGAGGATTATGAATTTGAATTTAAAACGATGGACTTTACGAACCTCCTACTGAGCTTAGAAACCAATAAAATCGATGTGGTTGCTCATCAAATGGAAGTAAATGAAGAACGTCAGGAGAAGTTTTTGTTTAACAAAGAGCCGTATAATGTTTTCCCGTTACAAATTGTCGTGAACGAAAATAATACTGATATTCAATCAATTGGTGATTTAGCAGGGAAAAAAATAGCAACCACTGCAACAAGCAACGCAGCGATTTTTATAGAAAAGTATAACAAAGAGCATAATTTAGGCGCGGAAATTGTGTATAGCACAACGGATATTAATAACCAGCTTCGTACTGGTCGAGTAGATGCAACCATTTCCACACCATTTGCAGCAGATTTCAATAACAAATATGCAGATGCACAGCAAAAGGTTGTTGGGGAGTCACTGTTAAACTCGAATGTATTTTTCTTACTACAAAAGGATAATACAGCTCTTTCTGATCGAATCGATGAAGCATTGAAAGAACTGAAAGAAGAAGGAGTAGTAAGTGAACTAAGTGAAGAATGGCTTGGAGCAGACTACACAGTAGGGTTCTAAAGTAGGACGGTAATAAGCTATGAAGAAGGTTTTTGACCCTTATTTAATTTTCGAATTTAACAATATGGAGTTCGATCATGTACCTGTTGTAGAAATAGAAATAGACTTAATAAAAAAGGAGGGTACAGGTTGAAAAAAATATTACTAGTTTCATTAGTCATAGCGGTTGCCTTATTAGGAGCGTGTTCCTCTAACGCAGTGCGATCTAAATCAACTGACAATACTGCTATACAAAAAATAATTGTGGGAACAGGTACACAATTTCCTAGTATCTGTTTCATAGATGAAAACGGAAATTTAACTGGCTACGATGTGGAATTAGTACGCGCAATTGATGAAAAGCTAGAGGAATATGAATTTGAATTTAAAACGATGGACTTTACTAACCTTTTACTAAGTTTAGAGACAAATAAAATCGATTTTATTGCACATCAAATGGCAGTAAATGAAGAACGCAAAGAGAAGTTCTTGTTTAACGAAGAACCCTATAATATTTTCCCATTACACATTGTAGTGAATGAAAATAACAATAATATTAAATCAATTGATGATTTGGCTAGTAAAAAGGTGGCAGTATCGGCAACTAGTAACCCTGCGCTATTTATGGAAACCTATAACAAAGAGCATAAATTAGGTGCAGAAATTCTTTATAGTACAACAGATATTAATAATCTGCTTCGTACTGGCCGAGCAGATGCAACCATTTCCACTCCCTTTGCGGTAGATTTCAACAATAAATATGCAGATGCACAGCAAAAAATTGTTGGTGAATCGCTTTTAAATTCAGAAGTATTTTTCTTGCTTCAAAAGGACAATGCAACTCTTTCTGACCGTATCGATGAAGCATTGATCGAACTGAAAGAAGAAGGTGTAGTGAGTGCATTGAGTGAAGAATGGCTTGGAGCTGACTACTCAGTAGAATTTTAAAGAAGGAGGGGTATAAGCTATGGGAAAAGTATTTGACCCTTCATTAATTTTTGAATTTATCCCGACCTTATTAAAATATCTTGGTGTGACGCTAGAGATTTTAGCTGTATCTATTCTGTTAGGCGTCCTAATCGGTATAGGAGCAGCTATACCGAAGCTGTTTAATATTCCAATTTTAAAGCAAATAGTTACCGTATATATTTCCTTTATAAGAGGCACACCGATTATTATTCAACTGTTCCTTGTGTACTACGGACTACCTGCTTTACTAGCATTAATCCATATCGATATTACAAGAATGGATGCATTTTTCTTTGTTATTATTACGTATTCAATCAGTAATGGAGCGATATTCGCAGAAATATTCCGGGGAGCTATTAACGCAGTGGAATTTGGTCAAACAGAGGCAGCTTATTCGATTGGGATGACTCCGTTTCATAACTTCACGCGAATTGTATTCCCACAGGCTATTCGAGTGGCATTCCCAAATATCGCAAACACAGTTATAGGGTCATTAAAGGATACTTCGTTAGCTTTTACGATTGGAATTATGGACATGATGGGCAGAGGAGAGACGTTAATTGCATCCACTGCTCATGCTTTAGAAGTATATATTGCTTTGTCGGTAATCTATTACGTTGTAGTCCTCATCCTAGAAAAAGGTTTTAGACTTTTTGAGAAATATACTAATCGTTATCAAGGAACTGAAACAACAGTTGCTTGATCGAAAAGGAGTTAACAGCTATGGGAATTGATATTGCATTTATATGGGTGGCTTTTAAAGAGATAGCAAAAGCAATCCCATTAACATTGATGTTAGCCATAGTTCCCATCATTTTTGGTTTCTTTATCGGATTAGCAGTTACGTTAATAAGAGAGTATAGAGTGAAAGGGTTATATTCCATTGCAAACGGCTATGTCTCCTTTTTTAGAGGAACACCAGCTATTATGCATATAATGCTCATTTACTTTGGTATTCCATTGCTACTAGATAGAATTTTTGCTTCGCTAAATATATCGTTTCAAACGAGTTCGATCCCTATTATCGTTTTTGTGCTGTTTGCCTTATCCCTGACAGCGGGAGCGTATTTAGCGGAAATAATTCGCTCCGGTATATCGAGTGTGGCAAAAGGGCAAATGGAAGCTGCTCACTCGATCGGGATGAGCACGTACCAAGCGATGACAAGGATACTTTTACCACAGGCTTTAGCTGCATCGATCCCGAATTTAACGAATATTTCGGTTGGGTTTTTACACTTAACGTCTATTGCTTTTCTTGTTTCACAAAAAGAACTAACTGGAACAGCTAATATCGTGGCATCCTCAAACTTGAAGTTTTTAGAAGCCTTTATAGCGGCTGGAATCATCTATTGGGGTCTTTCAATCATTATTGAAGGAACTTCTCATCTTATCGAAAAAAGAGTGAGGGAATATAGTAAGGGCGGAGTTGCTTAAAGCAAAAAGGAGGTTAGGATCTATGGGAAGTGTAATTACAATCGATGACATACGAGTAGAAGAATTTGAGCAGGTTAGTGAGTTGCTTGTAGAAAGCTACTCACAGTATCAGGAGTCATATGAAAGTAAGGAAGGCTGGCTAGATTATGCAGAAAGCCTGAGGGATTCCGTGCATAATCCATTCGTAGATCGGATTTTAGTAGCTAGAGATGGAGCAGAAATATTAGGGAGCTTACAGCTGTTTACGAACTCCGAAGCTGCATATCATATACCCGATTTAGCCATTTTTTCTCCGATTATTCGGATGCTTGGTGTAAGCCCTTCTGCGAGAGGAAAAGGCGTTGCCCAAGCATTGTTAAAAGAAAGTATTAGCTATGCTCGTGAAAAAGGAGCAGACCATATTTACTTACATTCGACAGACCTAATGGCAGATGCGATTCGTTTATATGAATGGCTAGGATTCAAGCGGGACACATCCAAGGATTTTAACAAACTAAACTTTGTTGTAAAGTGTTTTAGATATGATATGTAACATTCGAGTAGTAAAATCTAAAGGAATGGGAAGTGGAGACTATTTCACAGGTAGAATTTAAAAAAGCATTAGGAAATTATCCAACAGGTGTAACAGTTATTACGACTTTGGATGGAAACAATAAGCCAGTAGGGTTAACGGCAAATTCATTTGCATCTGTTTCGATTGATCCTTTGCTCATTTTATGGTCCCTCGATAAAAAATCAAGCTTATACGACCCGTTTATACAAACTAGCAAATTTGCTATAAATATTTTAGCGGATGATCAAGAAAACTTATGCAGTCTTTTTGCCTCGAAAGTAGCGGATCGATTCGGTCAATGTGAATGGGAGGAATCCGCACATCAGCTACCAGTTTTCCCAGGTGCGCTTTCACAGCTTGAGTGTGAGGTATATAACAAAATTGATGCAGGCGATCATATTATTTTCATCGGAAAAGTTATTCACATCACCAATGAAGATAAAAATCCATTACTTTATCACAAACGAAATTTTGGAGCGATTCCAGAGGAGTTTTATAAAAAAATAGTAAAGGTATAAGGTTTACCCTATTGTAGATTTGATATAAAAGTGGAGGAAAGTGACCGAATCACTCTCCTTTACTTTTTTTTGTGAAGTTGCAGTTGTCAACTAGTTGTTAATTACTTGCGAGTCTTAGCGTAAGTTCGGTAAGATGAGAAGAAGGGTAAATTCTTCGTGTTGCAGCAAGAGGAGGTTCACCATTGAAAATAACTGGTGCAGTGCTAATGTTTATAGGTGCGGTGATGCTCGCTATTTTTATGTTTGCAGACTTAACAATGGACTTTGGTCTATGGATTACAGGCTTCTTGATCAGCATGCTCGTTGCCGTTTCAGGAACAGTGACGTTAATAATTTATTTGGCAAAAGGCATTAAAGCAGATAAAGCTTCGAAAAACGATTTCAAATAAGAAATTGTTTTTTTGTCTTTGTGTAAGAAATATTTTTGTTGTATAGCAGTCATTCGTATACAATACCACCTCAAAATGAAAAGCAGTTCCAATTCTACGATGAGTAAAATTGGAACTGCTTATTTTATGTCTACTTCGTAGCCGCCTTCACTCCCGACAACAAATATTTCAAAGTCTATCTTGCGATTCATACTAAAACACGATTTGACTTGCGATACTGTACTTGCGATTCCCCGGAAGTATCTTGCGTTTTTCAAAGTCACCATTGCGATATAGAGATCTCCATTTGCGATTCGTACTAAACCACGATTCGACTTGCGATTTGGGATACTGCACTTGCGATTTCCTGGAATAATCTTGCGATTTTCAAAGTCGACCTTGCGATTTACATATCTCGATTTGCGATTTGCAATCACGCACTTACCGTAAACGTAAGATAGACGTGAAGCCAGTTCTTGCATTTATGGAGACCACTTCCGTCCTAGCCTCTTGGAGGTTCATTTTCGCTCTGGCAAATCTTCACACATCAGCTTGTAAGCTATTATAATAATCATCGAATTTTTTGGTGATTGCATCAAATGTATCTTCTGTGATGCTTGGTAATTCCTTGCCCCATGCAGCTGTTGCTTGACTGAATCCTTCTGTAACCGCTTCTTGCATTTTCTTCATCAGCTTCTCATCTCCACCAGTTAATGCTAATGCGAAATCGAAGATCCGTTCAGAGGTTTTTTTCACTCCAAACTCGCCATCTTCTGATATGGCTTCTGTTGCTGCAGCTTTTGTTTCCGCATCTACAGTATACTCTCCGCTTGCAATGAACTTCCATACATCATTAATGCTGGATAAACTATTTCCCTGAGAAGCAAATGATTCCCGTACGAAATCAATTAGCTTTTGTTTATTTTGTTCTTGCTCTGTTTTTAATTGTTCAATTAATGTGCTACGTTCTGCTTCAGACATTTTTAAAGGAGATTTTGTATTCGAAGCAACGGCTAAAGCTTCGCTAGATATTTCCACCTTATCCTTACTTGGTAAAGCACGTGTATCGATCGTATCTTGTTTTTTAGTTACTCTAGTTGATTGATTAGAATATAGGTCTCGATTATTAACGTGAGTACTTCTATTGACTTCCATCTGGAACCTCTCCTAACATTTTGAGTATTCTTACTATGGTTATCGGCATTTCAACACTAAAATGTAGTAAGAAATTTAAACTCTTTGGTGAGGGAGGTAGGTTCTGAATAAATCTCTTTAAACGACTAAAAGCCGTTCTCTGATCAAACAGGAGAACGGCTTTGACTGGTCATGGGGGTAACTTTACTTTTTTATAGATTACGTCCACCACATCTGACCAATACTATCTTTCACAATAACGGATTTTAAGTTTTCAACGGCTTTCGTGAATCCCTCTTCGATTGACATTAATCCATCCTCGTGCTCGATACTTACTACATAATCATACCCATATAATCGTAAAGTACTAATGATGTCTGCCCATGTTTTTTGATCGTGTCCAAAACCAACAGATCTAAAATACCATGCGCGATCACGCATATTGGCGTAGTCGGTCATATCTGTAAGTCCGTTTCGATTCATATTTTGCTGATCGATAATTGTATCTTTTGCATGGAAATGATGGATCGCATTCTCTCGTCCAAGTATTTTAATGGCTTCAATTGGGTCAATACCTTGCCACCACATATGGCTAGGGTCAAGGTTAGCGCCAATCATTGGTCCGCAGGCTTCTCTTAGTCGCAATAGGGTAGCGGGAGTATGTACAGAGAATCCTCCATGTAGTTCTAATCCGATCTTAACGTTAAGTGATTGTGCTAAATCATTTTTTTCTTTCCAGTATGGTATCAGTTTTTCTTCCCACTGCCATTTTAAGATTTCTTGGAAATCATGTGGCCAAGGGGCTACTGGCCAGTTAGGATAAAGGGCATTTTCATGATCTCCGGGGCAACCCGAAAATGTATTTACTACGGTCACACCTAGTTTCGATGCAAGATGCATCGTTTTAATAAATAATTCATCGGCAGGCTCAGCAATTTTCTTCTGTGGATGGAGCGGATTTGCATGACAACTTAGAGCGCTGATGGTTAATCCATAATCACTGATCTTTTGCTTAAAACTTTCCAATTTCGTGTCATCATTTAACAATTCATCCACTTTACAGTGAGCATCGCCTGGATATCCACCAGTACCTAATTCAATTGCTTCTATACCTTTAGAGGAAACATAGCTTAACATATCTTCAAAACCTTTATCGGAGAAGAGTACCGTAAAAACACCTAATTTCAATAAAACTACCTCCTATACTTATCAGAATATACTGAAATGTAAACCGTTACATAATTACCATATATAAATAATTCAAGTAAATCAATAGTTTTTTTATATAAAAAAATAAATATTGACTCATAATTCTGAATATAATACTATGTAAATGTAAACGATTTCATTAATAAAATAATGGAATCATAGAAAGTGAGACTTCGAAGATGACAAACATCCAACAGGTGGCTAAAGAAGCTGGGGTATCTGTAGCAACAGTATCCAGAGTACTTAACGGACAAAATACAGTATCATCAAAAACTCGTATCAAAGTAGAAGAGACGATAAAAAATTTAAATTATGAGCCTAGTATGTTGGGAAGGAATTTAAGAAATTCAGAGAGTAGAATATTTTTAATATTAATTCCGAGCATTTCAAATCCTTTTTATTTAGAAATTATTAAGGGCATTGAACATGTTGCTCTAAGTCAGAATTACAATATTCTGTTATGTGAAACAGATTCCAATCCAGAAAAAGAGAATATTTACTTTGATCTTGTAAGGAAAAAGATGGCGGATGGAATTATTTCCATGGATCCAGCAGTTAACATTGAAACATTAAAAGAGCTAGCGGAAAAGTATTCCATCATTCAATGCAGTGAATATAACGTGGATAGTGGAATCCCATATGTATCGATAGACAATGAGGAAGCATCTTATCGAGCGGTCAAGCATTTGATTCAAATTGGTCATAAAAAAATTGGTCTAATGAACTCAGATGAGCAATTTTTATATGCAAGACAAAGGGAAATGGGTTACCGACGTGCATTAGAAGAACATGGTATATCTTTTGACGATGACTATATTATTTACACGAAGCATCTAGGATTTGAACATGGACAACAGGCTATGAAAAAGATATTAGCAATACAGGATCGACCAACAGCAATATTTGCGGTATCAGACCTTTTGGCAATCGGAGCACTGAAAGAAATAAATGCGTCTGGGCTACATGTTCCGAATGATATAGCAGTAATAGGGTTTGATAAAATCGATTTTTCTAATATGACAAATCCAACGCTCACAACGATTGCTCAGCCTATGTATAAAATGGGTACGGTGGCGGCGGAAATGTTAATCGATAAAATTAGAGGAGAGGACGTGGATAATGTCATTTTAAACCATGAACTAGTCATTAGGGAGTCTACATGACGATGAACAACTGAGGGCAGCGCTCTGGTATTAAACAAGATTAATAATAGAGCGCTGCCTTTAGCTACAAATGTAATCGATTACAAAAGGGGAGCAGTTCACTAAAATTCAAGGGGGAATAGTGTTGAAGAAATTTCTAATCTTATGTTTATCTCTAGTCACAGTCTTTATTATGGCAGCTTGTAGTGATACAAATACTGCAGACGGAAAAGAAGAGGATACGTTAAAAATCGGTATTTCATTACCTTCTGCAACACATGGGTGGATGGGAGCACTGATTGATAGTGCGGAAAAGCAAGCAAAAGCGCTTAAAGAAAGTGACGGCATTGAATACGTACTGACTAATGCTGCTGATCCAAATAAACAAGCAAACGATGTGGATGATTTAATCGCTCAGGGCGTGGATGTTATCGTCATGCTTCCAATTGAGTCTGCAGCACTTTCACCTGTCGGACAAAAGGTGAAAGATGCAGGAATTCCTTTAGTAATTGTTGACCGGGAGCTTGAAAATGATGCAGCTACAGTTGTTGTAAAAGGTGACAATGAAGGTATCGGGGTAAACGCTGGTAAGTATTTTGTAGAAAAGTTAAATGGAAAAGGAAAAGTCGTGGAAATTTCGGGACCACCAAGTTCAGTTACAGAGCAACGCGGATCAGGATTTAAAGAAGCGATGGAAAGTGCACAAGGAATGGAGATAATTGCTTCACAGAGTGGTGACTTTTCTACTGAGAAATCGCTAGAAGTAATGGAAAACATTTTACAAGCACATCCACACATAGATGCAGTATTTACACAGGATGATGGAATGGCACTTGGTGTCTTACAAGCTATAAAAGAAGCTAACCGTACAGACATCCAATTTGTAACAGGAGCTGGTGGCGGTAAAGCAGTATTTGAAGATATCAAAGCAGACGGTATTATAACAGCTACATTCCTTTACTCACCAACGATGGTGGAGGATGCTGTGAAAATTGCAGCAGATATTGCAAAAGGCAATGACCCAGAAGAATCGATGGTTGTAAAAGAAGCTACCCAAGTAACAAAAGAAAACGTGGATGAGTTCTACGATTCGGAATCTAAATTCTAGATGAATGTTAGGAAATACAATGGTTGTGAAAACAGTTATTGTATTTCCTCTTTTCCTATATAAGGAGGGATAAATACTATGACTAAAAATCCTTTTATAAAAATGGAGAATATGAATAAGTCATTTAATGGTGTACCTGTCTTAAAGCAAGTGTCCCTTAAAATTGAAAAAGGGGAAATTCATGCATTGTTAGGTGAAAATGGTGCCGGAAAATCCACGTTGATGAATATTTTAGGCGGAGTTCATCAGCCTGATAATGGCTCTATTTACATAAACGGTCAAGAGTTCAAGATGACCAACCCAAGAATATCACAGGAGCAAGGGATTAGCTTTATCCATCAAGAACTAAACATGGTAAATGATCTTAAGGTCTATGAAAATATGTTTTTGGGTTCAGAGCTTCGAAACAAAGTCGGATTTTTAAAAGTGGAAGAGATGTGTCAGCAAACAAAGGAAATTTTAGCGAGACTTGGGGTCGATATCGATCCGAAGGAATACGTAAGAAATTTAGCAACCTCTTATAAGCAACTAATAGAGATATCCAAAGCATTACTTCATAAGTCTACCTTGATAATTATGGATGAACCTACAACCTCCTTAGCAGAACATGAAGTCAATCGATTATTTGAGTTAATGAAGAACCTAAAGAAATCAGGCATTTCCATCATTTATATATCCCATAAGCTAAAGGAAATTAAGGAAGTATGTGATAGGTATACCGTATTACGTGACGGAGAAATGATTAAGACTGGAGATATGGAACTAGAAGACATTGAAACAATCACAAAGCTAATGGTTGGCAAATCAATCTCCCAAAACCGTTTTGTACATGAACATGCTTTTGGACCAGTATTGCTAGAAGTGAATAATTTAAGTAGCCCGGGATTGTTTAAAGACATTCACTTTAAGGTGAATAAAGGGGAAATAGTAGGCTTTACGGGTCTAGCAGGTGACGGGAGAACCGAGCTTTTTGAAAGCTTATTTGGATATCGAAAAAAATACAATGGTGAGATAAAGATCAATAATCAGTCGGTAAAAATAGACCATCCACGAAAAGCGGTAGAAGCAGGAATGGGTCTCGTTCCAAAGGATCGAAAAGAGAATGCCATCATAAAAGATTTAAGTGTGATTCATAACATGAGTTTATCTTCCATAGGTAACTTTGAGAAATCTGGATTTATTCAAGATAGTGCTGAGCGAGAAAAATTTCAATATTATAAGGAGCTCCTAAACATCAAAGTACACAACCCTCGTATTACAATCGATAAGCTAAGTGGTGGTAATCAGCAAAAAGTAATTATCGCTAAATGGCTTGAAGTAGGGGCAGATATACTAATATTTGATAACCCGACACAGGGTATTGATGTTGGAGCGAAGCAAGAGATATACCAACAAATTGTGGCATTAGCGGAACAAGGAAAAGCAGTAATCATATTGTCCTCCGAGGCTCCGGAGGTAATGAGAATTTGTCATACAATCAATGTGATGTACCAAGGGGAAATAACAGCACGTTTTAACGGAGAAGAAGCGACAGAAGAAGAAATTATGCAATATGCAACTGGCTCGAAAAGGGAGGTCGCAGCAATTGGCTAATATAAATGCAAAAGAATATAGTCCGAGAGTTTCCAATGCAAGAAGTCGCCTAACATGGCTATGGTCAGAGTATAGCGTCATTATAGCTTTCATTATTATTTTTATCGCATCGTCGATTATGAATCCAAGATTTTTAGATATGAATAACCAGCTCAATATACTCATGCAAGTTTCGATTATCGGGATAGTTGCATTAGGAATGACCGTAGTTATGCTATCTGGAGGCATCGACTTGTCGGTCGGGTCAGTGCTTGCGCTAGTCGGTGTCATGACAGTTTTAGCATTAAATGCGTCCGGTAGTATACTAGTTGGGATTTTCACTGCATTAGTAGTTGGTTCCTTTGCAGGGTTTTTAAACGGATTGATGGTTGCAAAAGGAAGGATTGCCTCCTTTATCGCGACATTAGGAATGATGGCAGCAGCGCGCTCCATAGCATTATATATTGCAGAAGGTGGAAGCGTCTCAGGAAAAGTACAGGGGTTTACAGCTATTGCAAATAATGATTTATGGATATTTGATTTTCCTGTCATTATTTTCTTTGCAATGACGGCATTGGTTTATATTTTAATGCATAAGACACGATTTGGAAGATATGTGTATGCACTCGGCAGTAATGAAAAAGCGGCCATGCTTTCCGCAATTCGAGTGGACCGTATTAAAATTGCTGTCTATAGCTTGGCTGGTTTATTGGTAAGTGTGGCGGCTATTATTGAAACATCCCGATTAAATTCTATTTCATCCTCCAGCTCAGGTGTTCAATACGAATTAGATGCGATTGCTGCAGTTATTATTGGTGGTACGAGAATGACAGGTGGTCGTGGTAAGATTATTGGTACACTTTTCGGAGTGCTCATTTTAGGTATTCTGAATAACATGATGAATTTAATGAATGTATCCCCCTACCTACAAGGCTTTGTAAAGGGATTAATCATTATTATCGCAGTAGTATTCCAAAAAAGAGAGTAGGAGGGATCATATGGGGATAAAAGTAGGGATTATTGGATGTGGATCAATTACTAAGCTTCGCCATGCACCAGAATACAAAGCAAATCCGTTCGTAGACGAAATCGTATTTTATGATCGAAATCCTGAACGAGCAGAGACATTGGCAGTACTGTTTGGCGGGACAGTAGTGAAAGATGTGGATAACTTATTTACAGATCCTACAATCCAAGCGATAAGTGATTGTTCGTCGAATGAATCTCATCATATATTTACTACAAAAGCGTTATTACATGGGAAGCATGTTCTGTGTGAGAAGCCTATATCGCTTACCATTGAACATGCAAAAGAAATACTCGATGCTCAAAGGCAATCTGGTAAAAAGCTTATGGTCGACCATAATCAGCGGTTCACTCGTGCACATCAAAAGGCAAAAGAAATTATTAGAAGCGAAGAACTTGGTAAAGTGCTGACTTTTCAAACGACATTTGGACACTCGGGACCAGAGCAATGGGGAATAAACAAATCAAACTCCACATGGTTCTTTCAAAAGGAACGTTCTGGCCTTGGCGTAGCTGGAGATTTAGGAATCCACAAAGTCGACTTGTTGCATTACTTATTAGATGATGAAATGGAACAGGTAAGTGCCTTCCAAGGGGCATTAGACAAAGTCAATGAAAACAACGAACCGATAGAAGTGTGCGATAACATCGTATGTAGTTTAAAAACGAAAAAAGGGCGAATTGGCACTGCGGCATTCTCTTGGACTTATTATGGAGAAGAAGATAATAGCACCATTATCTATTGCGAAAAAGGTATTTTGAAGATCTACCATAGTGACCAACATCAATTAGAAGTGATTACAAAAGATGGCGAGAAGGTACAATACAAGCTTGAGAATATCCAAACAAATAACAACCAAACAAGTAGTGGTGTAATCGATGCCTTTATCGAAAGCATCCGACTGGATCAACAACCACTTGTTACAGGGGAAGATGCACTCTCTTCGCTAAAAGTTATTTTGGGTATTATAGAAGCAGCAGAAACGAATAGGGTTATTGCGATATAAAGCCTTTCTGTTCTAGTTTGTTTCTGGCATACGGTATAACAAAAAAAGGAGAAGATAAGTGAAAAAATTTCACTGTCCTCTCCTTCTTTATTTTATTAGTCCTATTAGCTGAATTGTTGAATGGATTTTTCAAGTTCTAATGATGTATTACGTAAATTTTCCATCGTTTGCTCAAGTGTTTGAACGGATTCAACTTGTTGGTCAGTAGAAACTGCAACTTCCTTCGTGGAAATTACTGCTTGATCTACTAAAGATTTAATGACTTCAGTTGAAGCTAATAACTCTTCTGAACTGGCAGAAAGCTCTTCTGTAACTGCTGAGACATCTTGAATTTCATTATTTACATGGTTTACAGATGTTAAAACTTTAGATAAGGAGTAACCGATTCCCTCAACAGACTCGGTGCCCGCTTTTACCAAAGTTACGGATTTTTCCATCTCTGATAAAGCTTCAACAGTTACATTTTTAAAACTTAAAATATGAGCGGAGACTGTTTCTGCTGAAGCTCGTGATTGTTCAGCCAATTTTTTCACTTCATTCGCTACAACTGCGAAACCTTTTCCGAACTCCCCAGCTCTAGCTGCTTCAATGGATGCATTTAATGCTAACAAATTCGTTTGATCGGTGATGTCTGAAATCATACGGATCGTTTCTTCAATTGCGGAGTACCCACTAGCCAATTTGTTGATTAATTTTTCGGTAGAAATAACGGAACTCTCTACTTCTTCAATTTGAGTAATGACTGATTTAGACTGGTCATTGCTCTGTTGAACTAAATCCATCATTTCGTTAGAAGATTCAGCAACCGTTGTGGACGAGTCCGCGATACGTTGAATACCGATTGTCATTTCTTCCATTGCTTGAACAGCTTCGTCATTTGAATGCTTTTGATGCTCGCTACCTTTAGCAATGGAGTAAATATTCGTTGTAATTTCGTTGTTTGCCGATTTAACAGTCTCGATAATTTCATCTAGCTTTTTTGCTTCAGATAACACGGAAAGAGTAGACTCTTTTGTTTGTTTTAAAATACCATCCAATTGGTCCATAGCCAATAAATAGTGATGTGTCAGTAAGTGAATTTCATCATTACCAGACGATCGAATCTGGCGAACTTCGTCTGCCGCAGCATTAATTTTCCCGTCAGCGAGTAATTGCACTGAATTGGTTAAAGTAGAAATAGGAGCTAATCTTTTTTTAATATAAATATAAACAACAACTAGTATTCCAGTCATTATTACTAAAAGAATAGCAAATATAACAGGTAAAATGGATTTAATTACTCCGTTTTGAATTGCTCCTACATTAGTAGCAGCAATATCAACGCCTAGGATACCTAAAAATTCACCATCTTCATTTGTAATCGGCGCAAATGCAGATAAATATTGACCATAATCAGGATCATCAATAAAAGAAGTACTATCTGTATTTCCTTCTAATACGTTTTCGATATCTGCAAAAGTTGTACCAGTAGTTTCTGTTCCAATTGGTACCGCCATTTCATCGCTCTCGGGCATTCCATCAATTAAAATTTCTAATTTTGAATCAGACGCTTCAAGCGTATAAACATACATAGCCCCGGTTTTATCACGATAATCGTTTAAATTATTTCTGATTGCCCAATAGTCAGGCGATTCGTTTTTATTCGTAACAAATTCTTTGTACATGTCCTTGTCGATATCTTCTGCAATAAGTTGTGCAGTTTGGATACCTTGAGCCCGAATGGTTTGTTCCACTGTAGATTTTGTTGTGAAGTATAAAAAAGTAAGAAATAAAATAAGTAGTGCTAAGATTGCTATTCCTAAGAATAAAATAATTTTCGAACTTAATTTACGTGCTTTCAAAATGGATCCCCCTATCTATCTATTTATATATATCGGCTTATGATTGGATAGATTTATATATAGAACTTTGGGAGATTAATTATTTTGTCTTACCTTATCCCCTCATGTAACCAGTTGTTTGATGAGAGTGTAATCTCACATTGTTCATAGTTGTTTCTGACATAAGGTACATACAGCTTTTCCAGAAGTTTAGACTGACTGAAACCAAGTTATACTGATGGAAAGGATAGGACAGGAGGGGCAAGGCATGAAAGAATTCAAAGTAACTTACTTTTTTGATGAAGAGCATTATATTAGAAGGTTCGTCTTTGCAGATTCTCAAGAGAAAGCGGAAGATCTAATTCAAAAAGAGCGGGATGCCTATATTTCATTTACAGATAGTAGAGGGATTTACCATGAACTGAATACTAGAGGAGTTCGTGTGACTCAAATATCCGAATATCACAGAAAAGATAAGACAAAAAAAGTATCAGGTTTTGATAAAAGCTGATACTTTTTCTTTTGGGATAGGTTAGAAAATTTGTGGCATTCGACTCAAGAGTCTGAAGAGCCTCTAGAAAAAGTGCTTCCATCCGTTGAAGATCTTTTGAAGGGCAAGAAAATATGATCCTCGGAATATACCGAAACAAAAAAATAAAAGAGGAAAAGGAATGCACCCTGCATACTATCGAATAACATACTGTATATAATGTCAAATATGCATTTGTTGGAAATATGCCCATAAAAATATTTATGTTGAAAACGCTTTCGAATTATTGTAAAATTCAATCAACAAGTATCCGAAACGTTTTGGAGGATTTGTCAATGACCACGATAAAAGATATTGCAAAAGCCGCTGGAGTGTCGGTAACAACTGTATCTAGAGCATTAAATGGATACTCTGATGTGAGTGAAAAAACACGTAAAAAAATACAAGAAATTGCAAAAGAATTAAATTACAGTCCGAATACTCTTGCTAGAAGTCTTGTTATGAATAAATCAAAAACAATTGGTTTGTTAATATCTGGGATAAACAAAGGGAGTATTAAGGATAACTTTACTTTTGAAGTATTAATCGGCTTAAACCAGTATATTGGTGAGACAGATTATGATCTTATTATTTTCAGTACGACTTCAACAAAACAGCGGGAAAAGACCTACTCTCAGCTTTGTCGAGAGCGTAAAGTGGACGGAGTCATTATATCTGGGATAAGAACCGATGATTCTTATTTAAGAGAAGTTGTTGATAGTGAAATCCCTTGTGTTCTTATCGATATTCCCATTGAATCTAGTACCGTTGGTTATGTTACTACAGATAATATTCTTGGAGCTAAAAAAGGGGTCCAACATCTTCTGGAACTTAATCATCAAAATATTGCTATGATGAATGGTCACGAATATGCATTTGTTAGCAAACAAAGACTAGAAGGGTATTTTCAAGCCTTAGAAGAACACGGAAGCAAGGTTAATCTTAACTGGGTTGTTAATGGTGACTTTGATGAAGAGAAAGCTGAAGAGCAGGCTATTAAGTTATTAAATCTTTATCCTGAGATTTCAGCGTTTTTTTGCGCTAGTGATTTAATGGCGATGGGAGTTATGAAAGCTGCTAAAAGACTAAACCGAAGAGTACCTGAAGACCTTTCAATCGTTGGCTATGATGACATATTGCTAGCAGAACACATTACTCCAGCGCTATCTACGATTGCTCAAAATAAGGTAGCGTTAGGTTATGAAGCAGCTAAATTACTTATTAATATATTGGAAAACGAAGACAAAGCTCATATTATTACCTTACCTACTGAGCTTAAGGTTCGTGATACTTCGAGGAAAAGATAAACGAGCATGATTCTATATCATACACTTTTCCTTTTATTTTAAATCCGAAACGTTTCGGAAAAATGGAAATTAAATCCCCACCTAATAATTATATGGGAGAAGTAACAACTAGGAGGTACTTATGGATTACAGAGTTATCAAAGAAAATGATTTGTTTTTACTTACTGATACAAATGGAAATATTGTAAAAAACCATCCGTATGGTCTAGGGCTATATACGAAGGATACAAGGTTTTTAAGTAATTTACACTTGAAGATTAACGGGGAGGATCCAATTTTACTAGCTTCCGATGCAGCTGAAAATTATATGGCGAAAATTTTACTTACCAACCCACATATGGAAAAAGACGGAGAGTTAATTCTTTGGCGAGAATCAGTACAAATAGAAAGAACGAGATTCATATATGATGATGTTTTATATGAATCTATTAACGTTAAAAATTATTTCCCAAAGGCAGTTCAATTTAATCTAAGTCTTCATTTCGATGTGGATTTTTCTGATATGTTTATCGTCAGAGGATTCCAAAATGGAGAGATTGGTAAACGAACAGGTCAAACGGTTTCTTCCAAAACTTTAAAGTTTCACTATGAAGGTTCTGACTCACTTAAACGTGCGACAGTTATTACATGGGATAAAAAAGAAAAAATAGTGGATGAACTTGGAAGCGTTTTCTTTGACTTTAAGTTATCTCATCTTCAAGAAGAAACGGTTGTCTTTATGATCCAACCGAAAATAGGAACGGAACAAATGAATGAGCCATTGATGCTACATGAAGCGTTGGCTAAACTTAAACATTCCTATAAGAGTTGGGAGAACACAACTACTAAAGCTAAGACAGATTATGAGCCTTTACAACGATTAATTGACCGAGGGATTGCTGATCTTCGTGTATTATTAACGGATTTAGGATATGGCAAGTTTCCTGTTGCAGGTTTACCTTGGTTTGGAGTTCCGTTTGGACGTGATAGTTTGATAGCGGCATTACAAATGCTTCCTTTTAATTCGGAAGTGGCAAAAGGAACCCTACTTACAATGGCTAGTAGACAAGGGACTAAAGAGGATCCATGGCGAGATGAGCAACCAGGCAAAATCATGCATGAAATTCGATATGGTGAACTTGCTAACACGAACCAAATTCCATTTACACCATACTACGGTACCATTGATGCCACTCCACTGTTCCTAATATTACTAACAGAATATGTTCGATGGACTGGTGACTTACAAATTGTTACTACCATGAACAAAAGTATTGAAGATGCCTTAAGCTGGATTGACCAATATGGAGACCGTGATGGGGATTTGTTTGTGGAATACCATCAAGAATCTAGTAAGGGAATGGCGAATCAGGGGTGGAAAGACTCTGGTGACTCTATCGTACATCGAGATGGTGAATATGCGAAAACACCAATAGCTTTGAGTGAAGTACAAGGATATGTATACCAAGCAAAAATGGGATTAGCAGAAATTTTTGAACATATTGGAGAACAAGAAAAATCAACTGCTTTAAGGGAACAAGCGAATAAGTTAAAAGAAAAATTTGAGGAAGAATTTTGGATGGATGATGTAAACTACTATGCCATCGCTTTGGATGGGAATAAAAAGCAAGTAGGCACGATTACATCAAACCCTGGCCATCTGCTTTTCTCTGAAATGCTACCTGCAGAGAGAGTTCATTCAGTTATAGATATGCTAGTTTCATCCAAAATGTTTTCTGGATATGGAATTCGTACGATGGGGTCTGAAGAAGCAGGCTATAATCCAATGAGTTACCATGATGGAAGCATTTGGCCACATGACAATAGCTTAATTATTTTAGGTATGAGTAAGCTTAAGAAGAGTAAAGAGGCGAATATGGTGATGGAAGGGTTAATTGATGCTTCTGCTCATTTTGAATATGACCGTCTACCGGAACTATTCTGTGGGTATGAAAAAGCAATTGGAAAAGCGGTCAAATATCCTGTAGCCTGTTCTCCACAAGCATGGGCAGCTGGTACACCACTTCTCTTCATTCAATCCATTCTTGGACTATTTCCTAATAGTTTAAAAAAGCAGATTGTCCTATCACCAAAACTATTAAGTAAAATGAACAAACTTGAAGTTAGCAATCTTTCAATTGGAGACGGGCAATTATCTTTAAGCGTCACCCTTGAAGGATTAGAAATAATTGAAAATACAACTGGTTATGAAATTGTTATCGCTTGATCTTTCACGAAGGTGACTTCGTTTGTTAGATAATTTTTGAAAATAGAGAGGGGAAATTGAAAGATGTCCAGAAAAAAATGGATAGCAACTTTAGGTTTATCTACAATGCTAATAGCAGGTGCTTTAACAGGTTGTAGCGATAAAGAAGAAGGAACTGCAAGTAAACCTGCAAAGGATGGAGCTGAACAAGTAGAGATTACCCTTGCTGGGTGGGGGTCTTCTCCTGAAGAAGCAGAATTGTTAAAGCAAGTATTGGTTGATTTTGAAACGAGTCATCCAAACATTAAGGTAAAACATGAAGTCATTGCAGACCAATATATGGATGTGATTAAAACACGTCTTATTGGCGGTGAAGGTCCTGATGTATTTTATTTGGATGCATTTGAAGCCCCAGGTCTAATCGAAACAGGTGTACTCGAACCTCTTGAGGATCACACACCAGATGATTTTGATGTAGAAGACTTTGAAAAACCTTTACTAGAAGCTTTCCAAAAAGATGGTGTGACTTACGGATACCCTAAAGGCTATTCTACTTTAGCACTATTCTATAATAAGAAAATGTTTGAAGAAGCGGGCGTCCAAGTTCCAACGACTTGGGATGAGTTAAGAGAAGTTTCCAAAGCTCTTACAAAAGGGCAAGATGTTTATGGATTTGGTCAAAACCCAGAGCTAGCTCGTACAATGTTTATTGCTGAATCTAAGGGTGGCGAGGTAGTAGTCGATGATAAGGCAAACTATGCGGATGCAAAAGTAGTTGAAGCATTACAACCATACGTTGATCAAGCTTTAGTGGATAAAACAGCTGCGCAATCAAATCAGGTAGGAGCAGGGTGGACAGGTGAAATGTTTGGTCAAGGTAAAGCTGCCATGGTTATCGAAGGAAACTGGGCAATACCTTATATTGAAAACACTTTCCCTGATATTGAATTTGGAACAGCTGAAGTTCCAACAATAGATGGAGAAAAAGGAACAATGGCGTTTACTGTAGCCTATGTAATGAATGCAGCATCAGAGAAGAAAGCAGCAGCAGCTGAGTTAATTACCTATTTAACTGGAAAAGAAGGAATGGAGACTTGGACTTCTAAAGGCTTTGAGTTACCATCTCGTAAGTCTGTAGCAGAAAAACTGGGCTATGATCAAGATGAATTACGTGGTTCTCTTGTTGCAGGAGCTCCATATGCAACTGTTTGGACAAAAGGTGTCAACCTTCCGATCATTTTAACTAACTTCAACAATCAATTTGTCAGTGCTTACCTGGGCGAAAGACCGCTAAATGAAGCATTAGCTGAGGCACAAGAAACAGCTAATAAAGAAATTGACAATCAATAAAAAGCATAAAATAGAGAGGATGGGAATTTTCCCTCCTCTTCTCTTAAAACTATTCAATTCTTTGTGTCGATTTTTTAAAAAGGTCGTTAGAAAGAGTTGAGATAGAAAGTTTTGGGGACTCAATGAAATTGTAGAACCCTCCATTTAGCGACCTAAGTAAGAAAAAAGGAAATCGATGTTAAAGGAGTTGAGGAATTGATAAATCGAAAAAAATTACGTGAAGCGGGGCAAGGGTATTTATTTATGTCACCGACCTTGTTTGTTCTCTTATTATTTCTCGTTGGACCAATTTTTTATGCGATCTTCTTGTCTTTTCATAAGGTTCAATTACTAGGTACAGCATCCTTTGATTTTGTTGGAATGGATAATTTTACGAAAATATTAGATGACAGCCGGGCGCAAATCGCTTTATGGAACACATTTAAATATGTGGTTATTGTTGTTCCAACACAGACCTTTTTAGCTATGGTTTTAGCTGCGTCTTTAAATGCAGGGATGAAGGGGGAAAAGTTTTTCCGTATTGTTTACTTTTTACCAACTTTGACTTCTTCGGCTGTATTAACCCTGATATTTATGTGGATGTACAATCAAAATGGATTAATTAATAAAGTATTAGATGTGATAGGCTTACCTACCTATAACTGGATAGGTGACCCTGCAGTTGCATTAAATGCCATTATGATCATGAATATATGGTCAACTGCGCCATTCTTTATGGTGATTTACCTTGCTGCCTTACAAGGGATTCCGGATTCTCTCTATGAAGCAGCAGATTTAGACGGAGCAAGTGCGATTCAAAAGTTCTTTTATATTACGGTTCCTAATCTAAGACCAGTGACTTCCTTTGTTGTGATCATGGGAATCATCGGTACATTTCAATTATTTGATCAGTCTTATATTTTCTCTGGAGGATCTGGTGGACCAAACAATTCGACCTTAACAGTCGTATTACTCATTTATCAATATGCGTTTAAAAATTTAGGAACAATGGGCTATGCAGCTGCTTTAGCGTTTGCCCTTGCGATTGTCATCCTGGTCGCAACATTAATTCAACGGAAATTCTCTAAAGAAGAATCTCTTTATTAAGAGGAGGCGGAGTAAACATGAGGAAAAAAATCGGATTCGGGAAAGGGATTCTTTATACAATCCTAATCATCTATGCAATCGTAACGATTATTCCATTTTTATGGGCTCTATCCTCTTCGTTTAAGACATTAGAGGAAATTGTAAGCGGTACGATCAATCTGATACCAAAAAACTTTACACTTGAAAATTATAAAACAATTTTTATCGAGCAAGAGCTTTTTCCCCGTTGGTTATTTAATAGTGTATTTATTGCAGTATCAGTTACTGGATTAAATATACTTTTTAACTCAATGGCGGGGTATGCTCTTGCTAGACTTAGTTTCCCTGGAAAAAAAGCCTTATTTATTATTATCCTTGCAGTAATAATGATACCTGGTCAGGTGACACTGATCCCAAACTACTTAATCTTAAAGGAAATAGGATGGTTGAACTCTTATCAGGGTATGATTATTCCTGCAATGGTGAATGCTACTTTTATTTTTATGATGAGACAATTCTTTATTAATTTTCCAAAGGAATTAGAAGAAGCAGCAGAAATAGATGGTTTAGGGAAGTTTGGAACCTTTTTTAGAATCGTTCTTCCGATGGCAACTCCAGCACTTGCGGCACAAGCCATTTTTGTATTCATGGGTTCTTGGAATGACTTTATGAAGCCACTCATTATTTTATCAAGTCCTGAATTATACACTTTGCCCTTAGGTCTAAATAGCTTTAAGGGTCAATATATAAGCTACTGGAACTATATTATGGCTGCATCAATGGTTTTTACCTTGCCAGTACTCATTATCTATGCCTTCTTTAATAAGTATTTTATGAAAGGCATTTCTTTTACGGGAGATAAGTAATTCAAAAACAACCTTGGATATCAATGCCAAGGTTGTTTTTTTGCTTATTTCATACACGATAGGATAGAAATGGCCTAAAATAATTAAGGCATTGATTATAATTATATAATTGTTACTTAAAAAATAATGTAAATCCAATAATTACTTTATTATTTCTTGAAGTACAAAAAAGTTATTTATTAATTTAAAGAAATTAATTATAATAGCTTAAAATATGATATCAAAGGAAGAGTGGAATATGGATATTATTGATGCGAAAATTCTAGAGGCTTTAAAGTGCAATGGAAGAGCTACAGCTTCGGAAATTAGCAAAAAAGTAAATCTGTCTATACCTGCTGTATCAGAACGGATCAAAAAACTAGAAGAAGCAAACGTCATTGAACAGTATACAGTTAAGATAAACCGTGAAAAAATGGGATATAAATTGTTAGCAATTATATTTGTAAATATCGATCATGCTGCTAATATCCAACAATTTAGAGAATCGATTATTCAGTTTTCTGAAGTGATTGAATGCCATCATCTGGCAGGAGAATATGATTATATGTTAAAGGTATTGATAGAAGATACGGGCAAGTTAGAGATTTTTTTAAGTGAAAAGTTAAAATCCATTCAAGGGGTTCAGAAATCCAATACATTGATTGTTTTATCTACTTTAAAAGAAATATCAAACAGGTAGGAGAATAGCAGATGATTTGGAAAGGACTTCGATTTGGAATGTTTCTGCAGATTGCTGTAGGACCAATCTGCATTTTTATATTTCAGACTGCAGCGACATCTGGTTTTTTAGCTGCAGAAACGGGTGTGCTGGGGGTAGCCATTATTGATGGCTTATATATACTTGCAGCAATTTTTGGAATAGGGAAGATGCTGAATAAGTATCGGAAATTGAAAGAAATCATTCGTTACTTTGGAGCAGCAATCCTTGTTGTGTTTGGTTTAAGTAGCATAGCAGGAGTTTTTGGGATATCAATCATCCCAAGCTTATACATTCTCTCTTCACAAAGTATAGAAACTGTATTTTGGAAAACGCTTGTTTTAACTCTCTCCAATCCATTAACGATTCTTTTTTGGGTGGGTGTTTTTGCAACAAAGCTCGTGGAAGAAAATATAAAGCAAAAGGATATATATTCTTTTGGACTTGGTGCAGTGTTAGCAACCCTCATTTTTCTTACGTTTGTTTCAATACTTGGTAGCTTTCTTTCTATTTTTTTGGACCCATTTGTTCTGAAGGTATTAAATGTAATTGTTGGAATTTCGTTGGTGTACTTTGGAATACGTACTGCATGGGGACAAAATGAGGACCAATTAGATTCCCGTTAAATAAACAGAGGACAAGACAGGTGAAATAGCTTCCCTGTCTTGTCCTTTCCTTTATCTTTTCACTTCATAATGCAGCTCAGCGAATTGATTGAAACGATTAATGCTTTTTAATGTAAGCTCTAATTCAAAATCGATTTCTTTGAACAAAGGAATTCCTTTTCCGATTAACACAGGTGATACGGTAATAATAAGCTCATCCACTAATCTTTCATTGATAAACGAATGTATTAGATCTCCACCACCCATTACCCAAATATTTTTACCTTCTTTGTTTTTCAACTGATTCGTAAAGTCTACTACATCTCCGCTGAAGAATTTGACGTTCTCATTGCCCTCACTGATGGTTCTGGAGAAGACGTAGCATTCCTTGCCCTCATAAGGGAAGCTTTCCAATTCTTGTTCTAGGAGCCAGTCGTACGTGCGCCTGCCCATAATTACGGTATCTACTGTTTCGTAGAAGTCGGAATACCCATTATCGCCTTCACCTTCGACCTTAAATAGCCACTCCAAAGAGTCATTCTCTGTTGCAATATAACCATCTATGCTTGTTGCAATGAACAATACGATTTTTCTTTGATTCATCATAAGCCTCCTTTGATTAATTTGAAAGAGAAAGTAGCATTAAACAGGTCGTACATAGGATAAGAGAATATCTTTCAATACACGTTGCTGAATATGTGGTTCTATATCTTCTTCCAAAAAGGAAATCGGTGCTTTCAAGACGACATTATTTACGAAATTACCAAAAGTATTAATGATAGTTATAAGTGTTTCTTTAATGGATAGGTCTGTACGAATGGATCCATCTGTTTTCGCATCTTCCAAAATCGGGTTAAGGCTATTGCTAATTTGGCTTTGAATTTCGATATAGTCTTCAATATCTGGTAAAGACTCTTTTGTAAAGGAAGCATAGCTTTCAAAGGCTTCCCTAAACTTGGAAGAGTTACTCTCATCTGGATCTTCGAGTAAGTAATTTAACACATCCTCCAACCGTTCATATGCCGTCTTAGGTGAGTTTGCAATCTTTTGGAATGCAGGAAGTATTCTTTCAAGGTTTTGAATAGCAACAGCTACAATAAGTTTGTCTTTTTTAGGAAAGTACCTAAAAACTGTGGCAACACCGACTTCAGCTTCCTTAGCTACATCTTGCATTTGGACGCTATCTAATCCAAGTTCAAGAAATAAGCGCTCTGCTGCAGAGACGATATGTTGATAACGTGTAGATTTGTTTTGTTCTCGAACACTTAGTGGCATTGGATAACCTCCTTTATATTTTTTATTATACATCGTTTAAGTTTGCATCTGTCTATTTTCAGGAGTAAAATAAGTGATAGTTAGACTATCAAAATATAATCATGAGGTGAATAAAATGAGATTAACAGGCAAAGTAGCGGTAATTACAGGAGCAGGTAGCGGAATGGGAGAAGCAGAAGCACTTATTTTTGCAAAAGAGGGTGCGAAAGTTGTTGCAACAGACATTAACTTTGAAGCAGTAGAAGCAGTAGTCGCGCAGATTAAAGAAGCTGGTGGAGAAGCGATTGCTATCAAGCACAATGTTGCATCTAAAGAAGATTGGGAAAACGTTTATAACAAAACAATTGAATCATTTGGCAAATTAGACATCTTAGTAAACAATGCAGGAATCTCATTAGCGAAGGATTTCATGGAACAGACAGAAGAAGACTGGGCACGTACATATGCCATCAACATCAACGGTACGATGCTTGGTATACAACTTGCGATTCCTTTGATGGAGAAAAACGAAGGTGGTTCAATCGTGAACATTTCTTCCATCTCTGCATTAACTGGGATGGCTGGAGCGGGAGCTTATACAGCCTCTAAAGGTGCTGTTCGTTCAATAACGAAAGCAGCAGCTGTTGACTACGGTAAGAAAAATATCCGTGTTAACTCCGTACACCCAGGATATATCGTCACACCAATGAGTGCGCCACATATGGAACATCCAGATTTCAAGAACTATTTCTTATCTCAAATTGCCCTTCCGAACCTTGGAAAAGCAGAAGAAGTAGCAACTGCAGTATTGTTCCTAGCATCAGACGAAGCAAACCATATTACAGGTATTGAGTTACCGGTAGATGGTGGAGTGACAGCGAAATAATAAGAGAAAAGAGCTTGTGAGAGTGATAAAGTCACTTTTGCAAGCTCTTTTTTGTGTGACACAGGAGCGTAGGTAGTGAATGTGGAAATGGAATTTTTATCACATTGTTCGAATAGGCTGTAGATAACGAAGAGTGGACAAGAATTTTATTATTGCTGCTCTTAATATAAGGGGGCTAGTATATGACAGTGTCGGAAAGAAAGTATGTGGAAGTAGATCCTGGTGTAGAATTATATGTTCAAGATGTAGGAAGTGGAGATCCTATTGTTTTCATCCCTGGCTTTACATTTACAACCGAAGTGTTTACCCATCAAGTCGAACATTTCGCCAAAACAAATCGAGTCATTGTAATCGATCCAAGAAGTCATGGTCGCTCATCGATTACGTTACAAGGAAATGATTATGTAACACACGGAACGGATTTGGCCAAGGTACTACATGCATTACAATTAAAGAATGTGACACTGGCAGGCTGGTCATTCGGGTGCTTAACAGTTTGGGAGTATCTTAAACAGAACGGCTATGATAATGTAAAATCACTTATTTTTATTGACATGTCACCAAAGGCATTGTCGACAAACGATTTAGAAGATTGGGTGGAGGGTCCCCTTAATGATATTGGGGCCATCTATAACACATACTTACGTAATCCAGCAGGTCAACGGGAATTTATGAAGGCATATACAACAAGCGTCATGGTGCAACGTGATGTAAGCGAGGACGAGTTAAATTGGCTAGTAGAGCAATCCTTAAAAACGCCCTATTATATTGCCGCCAATTTATTTGCCTCGGGCATGTTCTCTGATTATCGCGAAGAAGCGAGAACAGCTAGTGAAACAGTACCAACATTGACGATTGTTGCAGAACATTGGTCAGCTACTGCAGTTGAATTTACGCAAAACGTTTCTCCGAAATCCTCTATAGAAGTACTCGGCGGACACTTGATGTTCTGGGAGCATAGTAAGCAATTTAACGAGCTGGTAGATCGGTTTTTGTATGAAAAAACTTCCCTCTGAGGAATCCACGAATTAATATGTTTCTTAATACAAAATAAATAGAGATTAACTATACAGCCATATGCTTACGCAAAGGGCTGTTTTTTATTGTTTGCATTAAGTTTGTATAGAAAAATGTTAGAAATAACTCTTTTAGGGAAAAGAGATAATAGAAAGAATATAAGGAAGGTGAATCTGATGAAAAAAGAGTCCAATCATGAAAAGGAAACCTCCAATTCAAAAGATCTAACTGTTGAGCAAGGAAAGCCGAATGAGTTAAGTGAAAAACAGAAAGAAGAACTTCAAGTGAAAGATGGTCAAAACGATCATCATGTAGATGAACGCGGTGGAAGATAAGTCTAGAAATATACTGACTCCATGTGCCTAACACGGGGAGAGAACATGAAAATAGTAAGAGAAAGGAGCTTGTGTAAGTGAAGGTGTCACTTTCACAAGCTCTTTCTAATTTCGAGTGCAAGAATCTAAGCAAACAGGAAAAGGTTTAATTATTCCTGTTTGTTTTTTTATTGGATAATAACCTAATAACCCTATGTTAAAAAACATACATTTTAACCTAGGATGAATAAATAAAAGGAGAAGATGCTTTGAATAGACCATTACTTAATTCCCTTAGAAAAGGAGGTTTTATATTCTATACAAAGCATGGCGAAGCGACTGTCGGAAACGATTTACCTAATTTAAACTTTCAAGACTGTTTAACGCAAAGAAACCTTTCTGAAATGGGACGTAGGCAGGCTATTTACTATGGAGAAATTCTTCAATACTTACAAATACCGATTAAATCCCCAGTTTCCGTAAGTCCTTTTTGTAGAGCAATAGAAACAGCGCAGTTAGCATTTGGAAGCGGCAACGTTCATGTTAATCCTTTTTGGTTTGAGGTATATAGGTTGAGTGGCAACTTACCTATTAGTGATAGCCAAAGAATATTAAATAATCTTAGTTCTGTTTTAGAGACAATTCCAGAAGAGGGAAAAAATAATGTAATTGTTGCTCACAGTTTCCCAGAGGGGGTCGGTTTAGGTCAATTAGCTGATATGGAGACAGCTATTATAAAGCCTAAAGGGACGGGAAACGGTTATGAAGTGGTAAGTAAATTATCTTTAGCTGACTGGAGTAAATTAGATAGCTAGAATAAGGTCACTTAAAAATTGCTCCCTGTGTGTGACACAGGGAGAATCTGCTATTTCTCTAAAGTTTGTTTCTGGATGATCATGGGATTTCTTTTCATTACATATAATCCATATCCAATTGCAGTTCCTACAAGTGAAGGAACAATCCATCCGAGACCAAGCTCTGCGAATGGAAGATAGCCCATACAGGTATCAAAGATTCCAAATTTGAATCCAAATGCTTTTAGCCCATCATATACAGCGACTATTCCAGTTAACGTAATTGCTCCGACGTAGACATAGGACGAACCCCCAAATAGCGGGTGAAAAAAAGATAATACGATTAACACTATTGTAAGGGAATAGGTAGCTACTAAAAATGGGACACTTACAGATAAAATGGTGTTTAGTCCAAAATTGGCCAACCCGAAACTAATGAATGTAAAAAACAAAGCAATTTTCTTATAGCTTGCTTTCGGCAATAACGAATGAAAATAATTCCCACAAGCCGAAACTAAACCTACGCAAGTAGTGAAGCAAGCTAGTACAAAAATAATTCCTAGCAACAAATTTCCCCATTGACCAAACAGCAAGGAAGAAGCTGCCGTAAGGAGCACACTACCGTTTTCAAATGAACCCACTCCAGCCATTTCTACTCCAATGTATCCAAGAGAACAGTACACAACTGCGAGTAAGACCCCAGCTAATAACCCTGCTTTAAGCATTTCTCTTCGCATCATTTTACCGTCTGAAACACCTTGCTGCTTCAACGTAGTCAAAATGACAATTCCAAATGCAAGAGCGGCAAGGGCATCCATTGTGTTGTAACCTTCCAAAAATCCTTTCAAAAATGGACTCTGTTCATATTCTAGTGTCGAAGGAGCTAACGAACCATTTTTTAATTGCTTAAATCCTGTCACGACTAATACGATCATACTTAGCAATAAAAGAGGCGTAATAATTTTCCCCATAAGGTCCACCATTTTGCTTTGGTTTAAACTAACTAAAAATACAAGAAGAAAAAACACAGCTGTAAAACCAAATAAAGCAACAGAAGAATCAGCGATAAACGGTTTTAACCCCATTTCGTAAGCAAGTGTAGCATTCCGGGGAATACCCAGAAACGGTCCAATCGATAAATACACAATAACCGTAAAAACTAATCCGAAAATAGGGTGGATACGACCAGCTAGCGTACGAGCCCCGCCTTTAACAAAAGAGAGTGCAGTTAACACAAGTAGTGGAAGACCCACCGCAGTTACGATAAATCCAGCAATTGCGAGTGGAAAGTTTGTGCCAGCATTAACACCTAAAAATGGAGGGAAAATTAGATTACCAGCCCCAAAAAACATCGAAAATAACATTAATCCTACAAATAGCGTTCTAGATTTATTCATTTCGTTCACTCCTTTAATAGATTGATCCATATTCAGTGAAAAAAAGGCACAAAAAAAACTCGCCCCTATAGAAAGGGACGAGATTACTCGCGATACCACCCTAATTCCGGAAATTTGTCTTTCACAAAAATTCCAGCACTCAGCCAACGTACTAACATACGTGATCCCAAGGTAACGGAGGATAAACCGGCAAAATTTACAAGAAGTTCAATTTTGCTTCTCAGAGATGATTTCAGAAAAGGACTTAAACATCGACTTTCAGCAAGCGTCGACTCTCTAAAGATTAAGTGACCATTCGTACTTATTCTCTTCAACGAATTTGGATTTGTTTATTAGCTTACCAACAGAAAAGTGAATTGTCAATATACATAGAAAAGTGTTATTCGCGTGAGTAGTCATGAAGGAATAGATAGTCCTATATTTCACCAATCTTGAAAGCAAAACGATTTTCTACTTGGAAGTCTCCATTCTGAAAAGTTCGCTCCACAAATGTAGCATGATTTTCTTTATCAATTAGTAAAACGGTGGATGAACGTGTGCCATAGTTAGGGCTCTTAATAAACAAAGGAGACAACAATCTCTCCATCTCTAAACCGACTCCGGTTTCAGGTAGTTCTCCATCCTCCGCCATGGTTTGATCCGAGATGATATCAAACAGAGAATCTATGGCTACTTCACTAGGACAGGATTGAACAAACTCACTTAATCTCTTCTTGCCCTTTGCAACCTTAGGCCAAGGAGTATTCAATGTGTGATTGCTCAAACTATGCGTGCCAGGAGTAATCTCATTCATTTGATCTAAAACATTATTGTAGTGGAGCAATTGATTTCCATCACCAACAATGACATTATAACCACCGTAATTTTCTTTATGGTTTGAAAGTTTTTGAATAAAATCTACTGGAGCATCATCATTAGCTAAAAAGTCACGCACAATATCTCCACGAGAAAATGGTCCATGTGCTTCATTGGGGTCCCGATAATTCGTCAATGCCGCAAAGCGACCATCTCTCGTCATGCCAAGCCAAGTCCCCATATGCATCAAATCACGACCACCCAAAATATTCGGATAATCCTCCCAAAAACCAGCAGCCTCAGTAGGTCTCTCATAGAACTCATCCCGATTGGCCACCACGATCAGTTTATAAAACGGATGATCCTGAAAATGAAAATTAACTAAACACATTCCCATTACTCCTTTAACTAGCTTTTTACTAATATTATCTTAAAAGATAATGTAAAGCATTATTATATTCTCTAAGTTGTCACTAAAATAGCGACCCCTTTTTGATTATTAAGTTACTTTGAAACAGGGAACAAAATTATTTAGGTAAATTCATTAACCAGTGGTATACGGTGGCTTCCCTCAACCTCGTATCAATTTTTCTTTTACTACTTATTAGTGTGAACTAATCTTGTTGGTAAGAATTTTTTAAGCAAAAATACAATTTGTATAAAGAAAGTCCAGTAAAAAAGTTAAATATTGTGATAATATTAAGTTAAATAGAATGGTAGATATTAGTGTTCTTTCAAATAGAAGGAATAAATTATTGAAGTAATGTATTTTCAATTTGAGCTGTCATCAACGTATTTAAGAAAGAATATACGAAAGGTTGTGCGCGTTTGTTTAAAAAAATAATCCGCCGTGTAGAATATTTACTTAGCCCTGCTGCAGCAGGTAAGCCCGCGGACAAACCCAAGCAGAAGTCAGTCATTTCTATTTATAAGGAACAGACCGGAAATGGCCTATTCTCTACCATGTTCAATAAAGGTAATTACGGTGAATTCTCATCCTACGGTAAATTGGCAAAATTACCGGGGTACCATAAAGCATTGTTCAATATCTACATTCCCAACGGCAAAGAACAAACTACTGAAATCGATTTGGTCTACCTTCATGAAACCGGCATCTACGTGATCGAGTCGAAAAATTATAGCGGCTGGATTTTCGGGGATGAAAAGTCACAAAAGTGGATGCAAACCTTTCCGAATGGACAGAAGTTTTCCTTTTACAATCCTATCATGCAAAATAATGGTCATATAAAAGCGCTGAAAGCTTTGTTGCCTTCCATTGAAACTGCACAATTTACATCTGTCATTGTATTCAGCGAAAGATGTGAGCTGAAGAAAGTCATCGGCGAAGCAAAAGATACCTATGTTATCAAACGTAATCATTTATCTAAATTAATGGAGCAACAAATTCAAAGCTCCCCTAACACTCTGGAAGCCACTTACATCGACAAAATTTATAATTTCCTATCACAGTATCAAAAGGTAGATAAATCGGTGAAAGAGCAACATACTGAAAAGATTAAAGAGAAGTTTTCTCGCTAAAAGAAAAAAATGCTTGGAATAAAGCAAGGACAACCTAATAAGATACTTTCTCTAGGTACCTATAAAGAAAAAAGGCAATGGGGGTAAATAAGGAGGTTTTTGTATGCTTCCATAAGCTTTTTGATCTTTTCTAGTCATGTAGAAAATAGAATAATAACTTAGAAGAAATGGAGTGTGTTAATTGGAGCAATCGTTATTAAAAAAAGCGTTACTAAAGGATAATTACATAGATATTTCATTTCGTAGGTATTTGGATTTTAAAAAGACCGCTACATATGATGAGTCATATAAGTTAGAAATTTTATCGAGAGTGAATGAATTTTTGGTTGGTCTTGAAATCACTGAATTTAACGTTGTAGATATAGTGAAGAAAATACAGAAAGAGAATCCGCAATCAGGGAGTTTTGTTCATTGGAGTAATACGGGTGATTTAGTAAAGTTTGCAGATGCGAGACCGACTGAAGTAGCAGAATTGTTAAATCAACTATATGATGCCGATTTTCGGATCATTGAAAGAATTGAGAAGTTTAGAGAAGCTGGTAAGGCATTTGATCCGAAAATTTCTTTAGGGGCACCGTTGTTTGGATATTTGCTTGCAGCATATAACTATAAACAGTATCCGCTTTATAAAGAAGAAGTGTTCAAAGACTTGAAGAAATCTTTTGGAATAGAAGAAAAGTTAAGTTCCGTTCAGGCAAATTATGATATGTATTTTACCATGTGTGAAATTACACTAGAAAGTCTAAAAGATAAATATCCAAAACTTACTATGCTTGATATACAAGATTACTTTTTCTGTAGCACGCAATTTGATGAAATCAAAGTCGAAAGTGCTGTTGAATATTTGTTTGATCTAGCAAAGAAAATCCACTATTTTAAAGGGCATCCAGAGGAGATGCTGGATTCTATTTCTAAAATCAGTCCCGAAATGTTATCGACTTATCGTGAAAAATATCGGAATGAAGAAAAAGTAAAACAAATCCGTTTCATCGTATTAGATAAGTTAATGGAAGAGGGCTCTTTAAGCGTTCCTGAACTGGAAGATATAAAAGAAAGAGTAAGTGTAAAATATGAAACCAACATATTAAAATCATGGACTAACTTCACTATTCTATTTGAGTTATTTTACATTGATAAAAAGTTGAGAGTGAAGGAAGAACAACGGAAGATACATGAGGCTATTCAACGATTCGAAGCGTTTAACGGACTAAAATTCGTTGAAAGAAAAGTTCTAAACGGCTTTAATTGGAATCAACACTTCGGAGGGTCTGAGTGTTGGTTAGCTGTATATGAAGAAAGGTATTCAAGCCATCGAATTGCACCTCAGTTTTTTGTCTCTATTGATGAGGAAAAGATTCGCTATGGTTTATTGCATGGCGATCAGCATCCGAAACGTGGAGTTGGAACAGTTGAAAAAATATTTAATATAGAAGAATTCAATTTCAATCGTTTTAAAAAGAAGATGGAAGAAGCCGTGAAGAGTGAACCTGATACAGTAACTCAGAATGGTGAAGAGTATATACCAGAAACAGAAACTAGTACAAATACTTGGCTTGAGCTTATTCAAAATGATGAAATTTTCTTGGAGTCTGACTTAGTTTATCTTAAAAAGATGGTTGAGCTTGGTGGAGAAGCTTCCGCGACACAACTTTCTGTTGCTTTAGACAGACATCATTCATCCTTTAATATGCCAGTGGTTCAATTAGCAAAAAGAGTATTAGAGGCTACGGATATACAACCTAATCTAAGAGATAATGGAAACAACGTCTATTGGAATGTACTATTCGAAGGCGAATATGATAATCAATTTTTCGTATGGAAGCTAAAACCAAATTTAAAAGCTGCTTTGGAAATTATTATGGAAGATAAAGTTGAAATAGAATTCCCTGTTTATACAAAAGAAGATTTTCTTAGAGAAGTATTCTTTGAGCATAAAAAGTATGACACAATTACAAACTTGCTTCATTATAAGAAAAATATCATTCTACAGGGACCTCCTGGTGTAGGGAAGACATTTGTTTCGAAGAGACTTGCATATTCTTTGATGGGAGAAAGGGACGAATCTCGTGTTGAAATGGTGCAGTTCCACCAAAACTATTCATATGAGGATTTTGTAATGGGTTTCCGCCCAGATAACAATGGATTTTCTCTCCAGCATGGTATATTTTATGAATTCTGTGAGAAAGCATGGAAGAACCCGGAAAAGGATTATTATTTCATTATCGATGAAATTAACCGTGGAAACTTATCAAAGATTTTTGGCGAATTGTTCATGCTAATTGAAAGAGATAAGCGAGATGATTTTGTTACAATGGGATATTCCAAAAAACAATTTACTGTTCCAAGTAATGTCTACCTAATCGGAACAATGAATACAGCCGATCGTTCACTTGCTCAACTTGATGTTGCATTACGTCGCAGATTTGCTTTCGTTTCCTTAGAGCCTTCTTTCAACGAAAAGTGGAAGGAAGCTATGCTAAAAGAGGGTGTTTCCTCAGAGTTAGTAGTAAGAATTTTAAATGCAGTTGAAAAATGGAATGAAGAAATTTCAAGTGATTTTCAATTAGGTAGTGGCTATACTATAGGACATTCATTTTTTACATCTATACCTGAAGGAATGGATGAGACCGTTTGGTTTAATGGAATTCTGCAATATGAAGTCCAACCATTATTAGAGGAGTATTTCTTTGATCGTCCAGAAATAGTTAAGACATTGTTAGAGGGTATATGACATGGAACAAACGTTTAAAGTACCAATACGTAATTTGTTTTGCTTACTAAGTTATGTGAATGAAATGCCGGAATTTGTGGATAGTTTGAATGATGTTGATGAAGATCTCATAACATATGATTTTTTAGCCAAACGTTTCTTAGCAGAAGTTGATTCTCTGAATAGAAGAGGCCTACTAAGAAGTTACGTAACACGAGAAGAACATACAAATAGACTCGGTGGCAAGATACTGATCAATGAATCGCTAGGTTACCTTATGGCAAGAAAACCACTCATGGTTTGTGAAAAAGATGAGTACTCTCCAGATATTTTGTTCAATCAAATGATGAAGGCAACGTTAGTAATGTTAAGCAAAAATCGGTACATCAAAGATGAGACCCGCCGGCGTAGTTTTCAGTTGATCGAATATCTTGTGGATGTGGATGAAGTAGCCCTTACAAAAGAGGTGTTTTCCAAAAGTCATTTTCATCGCCATACCGTTCATTACAAACGAATGATTCATATTGCAAGATTACTGCATGAACTGACATTACTATCCCATAAGCAAGGAAATTGGAGCTTATTTTCGGCACAACTCAATGAGACTTCGATGAACCAATTATTTGAAAAATTCTTGTTCCATTTTTACAGTATAGAGCAGAAAGAGTATCGGGTAAAAGTAGAGCAAATGCAGTGGAAACTTGAAGGGAATACCGCATTGCTGCCATCGATGAGAACAGATATCTCATTGATACACAAACGAGAACCAAAAAAGATTGTCATGGATGCTAAATTCTACAAAAATGTATTCCAAGAATTCCATGGGAAAGCATCTTTGCATAGCCATAACATGTACCAACTGTTTACTTACCTGATGCACCAAAGTGAGGATATAGATGTTCAAGGAGTACTGATTTATCCATACAATGGAGTAGATGTAGATGAAACCTATCAATGGAATGAACGTGTCACTATGAAAGTCATGACGGTGAATTTGGATGAATCATGGAAGAGGATATATGAGAGATTGATAGGTTTAAGTAATGTGTGATTAATACACTAGATTTAGTTTTATAAATAATTTTACAGTACCAGGTTCTAGAGTAATTCAGGATAGTGTCTAAGCTGTAAGAGACCTGGTAACTTTTACTAATTCTCAAATTTCTACCTGGTCATGTATTTCTAGCTAGTGCTTCCTTTAATGATGGGAGCACTAACTTAACACCTGATTTCATCGCGAATGCGGTTACCCAGTAAATACTAGTTGCATCCGCAGACAGCTTTGTTAAATCCAGATTTAAATTCGACGTAATAAGTCGTAACTTATTCATCCTCCACCTCTATCAAATATATTCCTTCTTCAAATCCACCACGTTTTTCTTTCTTCGCGATGCGAATTTTCTCTAGATCTTCATAAGTTGCTTCATGAATAGGAAGGGCAGCGTGGATTAGCTCCAAAATGTCTGCTAGTTCTTCTAATGCATCTTGGTGGTTCATCGTTTCTTGGAATTCCTGTACTTCTTCATATAGTTTTTTCTTAATTTCTGTTAAGTGTTCGGAAGGATCTAGTGTGCGGGTAGTGAATTTGCTGCCTGCGTTTTCGATGACTTGTGGTATTAGGTCGCGTACTAATTTGTTGTAAACTGGCATTGGACATACTCCTTTTTCTTTTATTATAGAGAAAATTGGGATTATTTGAAAGGAGAGTGATAGGGAAGTAGTTTAACTGGTGTCTCTCTAGTTGTAGTTGGGATCGCATAAATTCTAAAAAGACTACTCAATTAAGAGTACTGGAGACGCAAACACTAAAATAATGTAATTATCAAGTGTATTGTGAAAGTTCTGTAAATAAAACTGTTATAAAGCTAATAATTTAAGTATAATGTATTAAAATCATATTTTAATTAGTGAAGACATAATTTGAACATAAAAAAGGGCGGGATACGCTAATATTCAGTCCTACAACTGATAACGGCAAAAGTGCGGTCGGTCTTGGGTCAGAGATAGCCGTCGAACCTTTGTGGAGGGACGGTGATTTATCGCCCTCGTTACACAGGGAGCAATAGAAATGCAGACTCCGCTTATGAGAGTCTGCGTTTTTTAAAACTATTGTTTGTGCTCGGAAAGTTGAACAATGATAAATAGAAGTAACTGGTACATAGAAGGTATATAGGAAAGCAGGGCTAATCTGTGAGGAGGAAATATAAACAACCAAAGTTATTAACCCAAATAAGCGGGCTTATATCAATTGTGGTTATTCTAACGGTGTTTTCTGTAAGCGCTATATTTTCTTCCATGATAGAAAACATAACGGAAAAATCACTAGGGAATCAGGCGATGACTGTAGCAAAAATGGTTGCTCAAAAAGAAGAAATTATAGAGGCATTCGATGATCCCAATCCTTCCTTGACTATCCAGCCGATTGCAGAGGAAATTCGTAAATCAACTGGAGCGGGCTACGTGGTCATTGGAAATAAAGAAAATATTCGATACTCCCATCATTTGATTGAAAATATTGGAAAACAGATGGGGACAAGTAATCGTCAAGTTTTTGAAGAAGGAGCTTCTATTATATATGAAGGAACTGGAATTTCGGGCTCGGCTATTAAAGCGAAAACACCTATTTTTGATAGGGACAAAAATATCATAGGGGTTTCCTCGGTTGGTTTTTTAAATTCTGAATCACATAGAAGAGTGGAAGAATACCGTTTCAAATTATTTGGGTTTTCGATATTCATTGTATTAATTGGTTTCATAGGAGCTGTCATTATTGCAAGAAGGGTAAAAAAACTAATTTTCAATCTAGAGCCAGAAGAAATTTCCTTTTTATTTAAAGAAAAAGAAGCAACGATTGAATTTATACGTGACGCTACAATTGCGGTAAACAAACGATACGAAATAACGTCTATGAATAAGCGGGCACGAGAAATGCTAAGAGATGATCAAATAGAAACCGGTGGGAAAATTATTAACATCCGGTTAATTAAGATGATTGATACAATTCTTCAAACTAAACAAAGCTCAGTCAATCAAAACTTTCTATTTGGGCATCAGCTATATATGGTAGATGCTGCTCCAATTTTGCTGAAGGAACAGGCAAGCGGGGCTGTATTAACGATTAGGCCTGTATCGGAGATTGAAGAAATAATAGATGAACTGTCAACAATAAAGGGTATATCTGACAATATGCGTGCTCAAAATCATGAATATTTAAACAAGCTAAATACGATCTATGGACTAATAACGCTAGAGGAATATGAGGAAGTAAGGAAACTTATTTCCGAAGAAGTTAAAGAGAGGCAGGATATAGTGATTTTCCTATCTGCTTCTGTAAAAGATCCTTTTATAGCCGCTTGTCTTCTTGGAAAAATTAATAGATCAAAAGAGTTAAAGGTTGAATTTGAAATTGATAAACACAGTAACTTGAAACAAATTCCTCCTTCTTTAAATACAAAATTACTATTAACGGTGCTTGGTAATTTAATAGATAATGCAATGGAATCAGCAAGCAAGGCCAAAGGGGATAAAGCATATGTAAAAGTGTCATTTACCGACTTTGGAAGCGACATCATTTTTGATATAGAAGATAACGGGGAAGGCGTTCAAGAAGAATGGCTAGAAAAGATTTTCGAAGAGGGTTTCACTACAAAAGAAGGGGAAAATCACGGTCTTGGACTGGCAATTGTTAAAAATACAATAAACCTCCTTCAAGGACAAATTTATATAACTACTAGTGATTCAGGTGGTGCCCGATTTACCATTTCTATACCTAAAAAGTGAGAGGGTGAGGTTATATGTCAAATAAAATAATTCAGGTGCTAATTATTGAAGATGATGAGACAGCAACAATGATTTATAAAAAATTTACTCAAAAAGTACAGGGTTTTCAAGTCGTAGCTACTACAGGTTCCGGTAAACAGGCATTAGAGCTACTTAATGTATTTACCCCAGACCTCATATTACTAGATGTATTTCTTCCAGATATAAAAGGAACCGATCTATTGTGGGAGATTAGAAAAAAGTGTAGAGATGTTGATGTGATCATGATTACAGCAGCAAATGATGTGCATACCGTAAAAGAAGCTATAAGGGGTGGGGCATTCAGTTACTTGATGAAACCAATTATGCTTGATAAGTTCATGGAAACACTTGAGCATTATAAAAAAACGAGGATGAAATTGTCTAGCTTGGAAACAGTACAACAAGATGACGTAAATACTTTTTTTAGAATGAAGAAAAGTGAAGAACCGATTCTAATGGAAACTAAAACGAACGACTTACCAAAAGGCATAGATAAGCATACCCTTAAACAAGTAAAACAGAAATTAAAGGAAATGAGTGTTAGCACGAATGCGGAAGAATTGGCCAAAAAAATTGGGGCGAGTCACTCTACTGTCAGACGTTATTTGGAGTATTTAGTGTCCAATAGTGAGTTGGAGGTAGAAGTGATGTTTGGAACAATTGGCCGACCTGAGAGAAGGTATCGTAAAAAGTAAACTTGTACATAAAACATTAGAAAAACTAGGAAAGAATATACTGGAAGTTTCGGACGAGTTACCCATCCGAGATTCAGTACTTCTTTCCTAGTTCTATTTTTTTATCGCTAACGCCATCCATTCATCAATTGTAATCGATTGAATACTGTCATATGAGATTTCGATTGAAAAATAGTTAATGATCCTATCGTTAGCGAGGAGCAGATGTGAGTCTACTCTTTTGACTTGTTCCTCCGACATCGTTGTACGCCTTACCCAATCAGGATAATCAAAAGTTTTCTTACGTGCTTCAGCCTTTAACAAAGTTAAATCTGCTTCCTCCAACCATGTTTTCCATTCGTTTACAGAGCAACTACGGTTATGACTTTCATCGCGTAACTTCTCAAGAATGTTAACGAATTCGTCTAATTCCTTTTCTTCAGGCGCAATGTTGTCAATAAGTAAAAATCTTCCACCCTGTTTTAACACTCTTGCCACTTCTTTTACAAATTTGTCGGGATGAGGGAAATGGTGAGGTGCAATTCTACAAGTGACTGCATCAAATGTGTTTTCTAAAAATGGTAGAGATTCTGCATCTGCAATTACATAAGAAATATTTGACTCTGTCTGATTCAAGTGGCGCTTAGCTACCTCTAACATTTGGTATGTTAAATCGGTGGCAAAAACTTGTGATGCATATGGGGCTACCGCTTTAACCACATGCCCACCACCTGTCGCGATATCGAGTACAATCGAATTAGTTGGAAGGTCTAACCAACTAGGGATAAGGCTTAAATCGGAGCCTTTTGCATGTGTACTACTAGTTACATACTTCTCCGCATTTTTACTAAATACCTCTTGCACTTTATTTTTGATCGGCTCTACTTGATTGTTCATTTTGAATACTCCTTTTTAAAATAGATGTTAAGCTTGCCAATTAGAAAATGAGAAGAGGAGCACCCTCTTCCCATATCAAATGTTGAACTTACTTAGAAAGTGCAAAAGAAAAGTTATTTTTGCATATTTAATGATTCAAGTATTTCTTGTACTAAAACTTCTTGTTCTTCTAAGAATGTTTGGAATTCTTCCTTGTTTTTATAGCCATCTTCCCAGCCATTCGTTTCAAGAACTTCCTTCCATTCTTCCGTTTTTGTTAATTCCGTTAATGTTTTGTTCCAATAGTCTACAGCATATTGCGGCATATCTTTTGGTCCGAAAAGACCACGCCAAATTGTAAATTCAGCATCTATTCCAGCTTCTTTATATGTCGGTATTTCCGCATAAGTTCCTTTCAATCTTTCGGAAGAAGAAACACCAAGCACACGTATTTTCCCTGCTTTTAAAAATTCTCCAGCACCAGAAATATCAGTAGCAAGAATATCGGCATTTCCACCAATTAGAGCAGTCATTGCTTCGCCTCCACCATCATAGGAGACATATCTTATCTTAGTAACATCAACATCCGCTTTTACAGCAGGAAGCATGGCTACGAGATGATCCTGAGAGCCAGGTGCTGAGCCGCCCGCCAAAACAAGGGATTCAGGATCTTTCTTTAAATCATCGAATAGAGACTTCAAATCTGTATATTTTGAATCAGCTGGTACAATAATGGCACCATAATCTTTTGTAAGTTGCGCTAAAGGTGTTAAGTCTTTATAAGAATAAGGACTGTTTCCTTCTTTTTTTAAGTTATTTATCAGTAAAGGAACAGAAGGAAGATACAAGCGATAAGGATCTGCAGAATCCTGACTTATAAAATCAGCAAGTCCAACAGCTTGACCACCCCCGGGTTTGTTTTCTACTGTCAACGATTCTTTCGTTAATCCTGTCTCCATCAATGCTTTCGATAAAGCTCGGGCAGTTGTATCAAGACCACCACCTGCACCTGAAGGAGCAATTACGGTTAATGGTTTTTCGGGATAGTTATTTCCTTCACTTTTCTTTGCTGAAGTTTCTGGACTTGCACAAGCTACAAGACTAAGTGATAAAACACTGCTTGCTAACAATAATCCTAGTTTTTTAAAGTTTGTATTCACAATTTCCCTCCTTGGTTTTGGTAACGCTTACATAATGAATAGTAGCATCCCTATAAATATGTGAATAGATTATTAACGTTTACGATATAAATGTATATAATTTTCGTTATTTTCATATTTTTCACAAAACTAATTAAGGATTATCGTCGATGTGTCAGAAACATTCGTGTTTAATGTGGGCACCCGAAATAAATTGATAGCTACCCTGTGTTAGAAACATTTATGTAAATTCAAACAAAAGTGAATGTTATGATTTTCTTGTTTATTTTTTAAGCATGGTCCAAAACTTAAAGCCCCACTCAATTTTGATTGAGTTTTTTATTCTACCCCAAAGAGTTCGTGAAAGTGTGTTAGAAAACATGAACGTTCATAAAGTATTCTATAGTTTTACAAACTATAGAAACGATTAAATATGAGAAATCTAAAACAGTTCGTAAAGGTGTAATTTTACGAAAGGATTTTTGAGTTTTATTTAATAATTAAAACTTGGGATACGACAATGAAATCCTTAAATACTTCCGGCCATTAACGTAATTTTATGCAACAATATCACCTTTGTACGTCTTTTTACATTAATGCGTCGCTGACCATATCCCATTCGTGAATTTCAAATCCTCTCGCTCCTTGAAGAACATAAGGGTCTTGTTTAGTGATTTGTTCCACTTCTTCCAATGAGGCAACTCGATAGATGACTAATCCCCCTGAACCATCAGCGAATCGCCCATTGGCAATTATCTTTCCTTCAATGCGCTTTTGATCTAAATAATGAAGATGTTGTTCACGGTACTCTAAGCTTTTCTCCGAATTCAACATCGGCAAAAGAACAGCGAAATATCTCATTTATAATCATCCTCTCCATAATGATAAGGGTTACATATTCACGTTGGTAGAACTACTTGAAGCGACCTCAATAGCTGATTTGTTGTGGATCTTAAATTGTTGTACGTCAGGCTTTAATCCATGGCTTTTTCAATGATTTCTAATACTAGTTCGATCTCAGATTGAAGGTGTGCATGTAAGAAACCTGAAAATGTGGCTCCTAATCCTCCGGCGGCACCGGCAATATTATGAATATCTAGATCAAGCTCATTAGAAACAACTTTAGCAAAATGTTTAATTCAGTAGATATTTATTTTAATCATATGCAAATTTGAAGTATTTATCGAATATATCAATCGACTTTCTCGTAAGGCTTGTAGCTTTTTTATGTGTCAGTTTATAGACAGTGTAAGGTGGTGCAGGATCCTCCAGATTATAGAATTTATAATTCCCTGTTTCTGCAGCCCCTTCAGCTATGTGCTTTGGTACGATTGCCCATTGGCTGGGATTCTGCAATAAGCCAATCATGAGAGGGGTACAATCTATTCTTACCCGCGACGTCGCTAAAGGGTCCCACCAATAGGCATGCCAGGCTTGATATTCAAGCCCAAAAGGCATAAATAATTCGTAATTTGAATCCAAGTCTTTAGGGTGTATTTTTTCCGATTTGAAATTGTCGTTATTTATAGAAATAAGAACCACCATCTCAGCTTCGAAATACTTTTCCACCTGCACATTTGGGTGTGCTCGATTTTGAAGTGAAAAAGCAATATCGAGCTGCCTTTTTTCAACTTCTGAATACAGGTGGACAGAATGCAATGTATGAATGCTTAGCTGCAGATTAAGCTGATTGTTATTCAAGTTCTGAATCACCTTTGGCAACAGGAAATTGTTGATGCTGTCGACTGCGCCAGTCGTTATTGAAAGTTTCTCTCCCCGGGCTTGTATGAGTCTGGCTTCATGCAGTATACGATTCCACTCTTCAGCCATTTTATAATATTCCTCTCCCATGGGCGTTAAGATTATTTCTTTTTTTCCTTTCCCTCGCTCTAAAAGTTGATAGCCGAATTCGTCCTCCAGATTCTTGATACGCTGGCTGACAGTGGTTTGGGCGCAGTGAAGTTCTTTAGCTGCCCCACTAAGGGATTTACATTGAGCGACCATTAAAAACGTATCGATATTTTGAAATATCATGCTCAACCTCCTAAATAGCAAAATTTTTGGTATTTAATAGTATTATAATTCATTTTACATAGTGGAAGATACTATTTAATATGAAATTAACTAATATTTAAAAGATTCTAAAATTTTAGGAGTGTAAGAGATGAATGTGAGGATAATATATTTTGAAAGCGCTACCGAAGAAGTGCGGAGCATCCTAAGTAAGTACAGCAGTGACGATATGCAGATAATCTATTGGACTGACTTGGATAAAGCTAGACAGCTGCAGGAATTGGAACAGGCGAACTACTTGGTTACAGCTTCTTATCCGATAACTGAAAAATTACTGCAGTATGCAAAGAAAGTGAAGCTAATTCAGAAAACGGGTAGTGGAGTAGATAACATTGATTTGAAAGCGGCAGACCTGCTCGGCATCAAAGTCGCCAATACTCTGGGGGTGAATGCAACAAGTGTCGTTGAAGCCACATTCGGGATGATCCTTAGTTTGTATAGAAAACTGCATCACCTCGATCGACTAACCAAAAGCGGGGAATGGAAAATGTTCGAATACCGTTCCTCCATGTATGAAATCAGCGGGAAAACGCACGGTGTGATTGGTATAGGGCATATCGGAAAAAAAGTGGCTGAACTTTCTCAAAAGTTTGGAGCGAATGTTCTCTATTATGATGCACATAGATTATCAGCTGCTGAAGAAACCGAGAGAAAAATTCAGTTCAGATCATTAGATGAGCTGTTGTCAAAAGCGGATATTGTCAGCTTGCATATTCCTTTGTTGCCCTCTACTGAAAATTTAATAAGCAAAAAAGAATTAAGTTTGATGAAACCTACCGCTGTGCTGGTGAACGTCTCCAGGGGAGGGATCATCAATGAAAGAGATTTAGCGGACGCTTTAGAAAATAAGCGTTTGCTCGGGGCTGCAATTGATACTTGGGCACACGAACCGGTCAACGCCGATAATCCCTTGCTGAAATTCGACAACGTATTAGCTACCCCGCATATAGCAGGTGGGACAAGAGATGCACTGGAAAAAGTGCTGGCTATAGCTTTTGAAAATATAAGAAATGTAGAAAATGAGAAGCGCCCTAGTAACCTGGTGGAAGTGTCCTATTGAAATCTATGAGTTGAAGAAAGAGGGAGTTTTAAAATGACGAATATAGGCATGCGAATAAATACAAAAGTAAAGAGACCAGCGAAAGAGCTGATTTCTCAATTTGAAAATCTGCCAGTCCCTGTAATCGCCGATAATATGAACCGAATGTTTTGCATGAATTCCACTATTAGACCATTTAACGATAAGCCGCTGCTTGGCCAAGCTTTTACCATTCGGACCCGACCTGGAGACAATTTGTTGGTTCATAAAGCGCTAGATTTAGCTGAACCAGGCGATATATTGGTGGTTGATGCCCAAGGGGATTTAACGAATGCTATTATTGGGGAATTGATGGCATTGTATGCGCAAAAACGCTACTTAGGAGGTTTTATAATAGACGGTGCTGTACGAGATGTAGAAGCCTTGAAACACTTGGATATTCCAATATACGCAGCGGGGGTAAATCCGAGAGGACCTTATAAAGATGGGCCTGGAGAAATAAATGTCCCTGTCAATTGCGGAGGCGCTGTTGTAAATCCGGGAGACATCCTGGTGGGCGACCAGGATGGAATTGTAGTCATTAATCCCGCGGACGCTGAACAGCTGCTAATCCATTCACGCAAAAAATTGCAGTTAGAGGAAGAAACCAAAAAAGAAATAGAAAGTTTAAACTGGGACCGGACATGGGTTGATGAGGCCCTGATCTCCAAAAAGACGGTATTCAACTAAGTTTAATAGGATTTTGTTAATTTAATTAAAGGCATTGCAGGCGTTTGTATGTATAGTGAAAAGGTCTACAAAAATCATGTAAAAGGGGATGAGTGTATGTTCAAAAAGTATCAAGGCAAAAAAATGCTTATTATTTTGATTGTAGGTCTGTTTTTATTCGTAGCCGGCTGTACCAATTCTGAAGGAGTAGCAAAGGAATCTTCTAAGTTTCCAGACGGCCCTATTAAGGTTATTGTTTCCTATTCAGCAGGGGGTAGCTCGGATCTTGGGGCGAGATTGCTGATGCAATATGTTGAAAAGGAATTAGGTGTACCTGTAGTTGTTGAAAATAAACCGGGTGCAGGCGGCTGGGTCGGTTGGGAGCAACTGCTGAATTCTAAACCCGATGGGAATACGATTGCCCTTATTAATACACCGAACTTGATGACAGGATATCTAGATCCGACAACAGGGCGCGATGAAAGTTTAGAGAGCTTTGAACTGATTGCGAACCACATCACGGATCCTGGAGTTATCGCTGTCAACAAAGACGATGACCGCTTTAACAGTGTTGAAGATGTCATTGAATACGCAAAAGAAAATTCAGTGACAACGACATCAACCGGTGCCCTTGGAGATGACCATATTGCATCATTGAAACTCAATAAAAATCTTGGCACTAAATTTAATGCAGTCCATAATGGCGGTGCCGGTGAGAGTGTAATAGCAGTATTGGGCGGACATGTAGATGTTTTATTTGCAAATGTCGGGGATGTAACCACTTTATACAATGATAAAGAATTGAAAGTGCTTGGTGTCATGTCAAATGAAAGATCGACACTATTGCCGGACGTTCCTACTTTAGCTGAAGAAGGATACGATGGAGTTTTCTCATCTTCTTCACGAGGATATGCGGCTCCTAAAGGTGTAGATGAAGAAGTGTTGAAAGTCTTACGTGATGCTTTCGAAAAAGCAATTGCCAATGAAGAACAGATCAAGAAAGTACAAGAAACAGGTTTACAAGTTGATTATCAGAACTCGGAAGAATATTTAGAGTTCTTGAAAGAAGAAGAAAATGGGATTAAAGAGATCAATGATCTATTAGGATGGTAAGTTGATTGAAACCCAAGGATGGGGCTCCATCCTTGGGATATTTAATTAAAGAAAATTTCGTAGGGGGATTTTATTTGAAAAAACTTGGAGTGTACATAGCATTGTTTTTTCTAATATTCAGTGGTGTTGTTTTTTGGTTTTCATTGCAGCTTCCATATAAAAGTCAGTTTGGTCCTGGACCCGGACTGCTTCCTGTCTGGACCAGCGGACTATTGCTTCTATTTTCAATCATTTATTTGATTGTTGCATTTAAAAAAGAAATCATTTTGATACGAGACGTATTTCCCAAAGGGGAAGGAGCCATCAATGTACTAGTGACCATTTTCTCGCTAATTCTTTTTATGGTTCTGGTGCCGTTTGCAGGATTTGTAATTAGCAGTATTATTACGCTATTTTTGTTGTTTAGCCGTGGATATAAATGGTATTGGGGTCTGGGGCTGGCAACTACTGTAAGCCTTGTTGTCTTTTTATTGTTCGGAAATTTATTAGGAATCCCTTTGCCTGTAAACGATTATGGCTGGTAGGAGGTAATTATGGAATCTCTACAATTTTTATTATCAGGTCTCGGCGAAGCTTTAACTTGGTCTAATCTGCTGTTTTGCGTAATAGGTGTAAGCTTCGGGATGTTTATCGGTGTGTTGCCCGGGTTAGGTCCGACTGCAGGTACAGCCCTGCTTTTGCCGCTGACATTTTCCTTAGATCCAATTCCGGCAATTATTATGCTAGCGGGAATATATTATGGTGCTATGTACGGTGGGACAATAACGTCTGTATTGATCAATACACCTGGTGAGGCAGCATCGCTGATAACAACTTTTGATGGCTATCCATTGGCGAAACAAGGGCGTGCCGGCGTTGCTCTGGGAGTATCAGCAATCGGTTCATTTATTGGGGGCATTGTTTCAGTAATTGGATTAGTCCTGATAGGGCCAGCTTTGGCTAGGGTGGCACTGAACTTTGGCCCTCCCGAATTTTTCGCGCTTGTTTTTATGGGACTGACCCTGCTGATAGGGTTGATGGGCAAGTCAATGATTACCGGAGTCATCGCCGCTCTTTTTGGATTGGCTCTTTCATTTGTTGGAACTGATCTCAATACAGGCGTCATTCGTTTTGCATTTGGCCATACGAGTTTAATGAGTGGAATAGACTTCGTGTCTGTAGCGATGGGGTTATTTGGGTTATCTGAACTTTTATTGAATGCTGAGAAAACCTTAGGATCAAAAGCAGAGAAACCGCCGAAAGTCCATGGATTATTTCCAAAAAAGTCTGAATGGAAACCAACCATGAACTCTATTGGAAGAGGCAGCGTACTCGGGTTTTTTATCGGTTTAATACCAGGGACAAACTCAGTTATTCCCACTATTTTAAGTTATACAATGGAAAAAAAGATTGCGAAAGACCCGTCTCGATTCGGCAAGGGTGCATTAGAAGGGGTGGCAGGACCAGAAACTGCAAACAACTCTTATAGTGGTGGAGCATTAATCCCTTTATTTACTCTGGGTATACCAAGCTCACCTACAATTGCCGTATTGCTGGGGGCGTTCATTATGCACGGATTAACCCCAGGGCCTCAATTGTTTGAAAAAGAACCTGAATTTGTATGGACAGTAATTGCCAGTATGCTAGTCGGCAATGCCATATTATTAATACTAAACTTGCCACTGGCAAATGTTTGGGCCAAGATTACGATGATTCCTTATCGACTGTTATATCCAATTATTGTAATCATCATCATTGTAGGGACATATAGCCTAAATAATAGTTTGTTTGATGTCGGGGCCATGCTTGTTTTCGGTATTCTGGGCTACCTTTTTAAAAAGGCGGAAATTCCATTAGCACCTATCATACTGGCATTTGTATTAGGTGAACTGTTAGAAAAGAATTTAATCCAGTCATTGACAATTTTTGAAGGCTCGTTATTAAGTTTCTTTACGCGACCAATTTCTGGAACCATATTGGTTATTTCTATAATAGCTATCATAATAAGCCTTATTTCTTCTTTAAAGAACAAGCGTTTAGTGAATGAAGATGTGGAAATGTAAGAATTAGTGTTGAATTTAAAACAAACATTGATTAAGAATTATTTCTAAGAAAAGCGGTGAAAATATGAAGGAAAATGTAGGCTCTACCATTAAAAAAAATATCGGGATCATCGGGTTTGGCGAAGTAGGGCAAGTATTTGCAAATGGTCTGTTGGAAAACAATCCTGGTGTGAACGTATTCGTGTATGATATTTTACTGGAAAAGAAAGAAACAGCTATTGAAGAAAAAATTATTGAGATTGGTGCAAAACCCGTCCAGCGAATAGATCAGCTAGCCCTTACATGTGATATTGTTCTATCGTTAGTCAGCAGTTCAGCATCCATCCACGTTGCAAAGGAATATTCCAATGAACTGGACGATCAAAAAATCTTTATAGATTTTACAACAAGTACTCCTCAGGATAAACAAGTGAGCGAACAAGTGATACAGGCCAAAAAGGGTTTGTATGTGGATGCTGCAATTATGGGGACCGTGGCAACTGAAAAGAATAAAGTGCCATTATTATTATCCGGAAATCATGCTACTGAAACAGAAAAGCAGCTAACAGCGCTTGGCTTCAACTGCCAGGTAGTCGAACTGCCTAACGGAGCATCAGCAAGCATTAAACTGCTTAGAAGCATATTCATGAAGGGTTTAGAAGCCCTGGCTTTAGAAACGATGATTACTGCCAGAAATTACGGAGTTGATAAAGAAGTGTTGGAAAGCATTTCTAAAACACTTGATAACAATGACTTTACTACTTTCAGCAGCGTTTTAATGAAAACCCACATGGTTCATAAAAAAAGACGAATGAAGGAAGTTAGCGATTGTATAAAAATAATTACGGATGCGAACTTAGAGCCTGCCGTTACAGAAGGAGTATTAGCTTTCTTCAAGAACTCTGTGAATAAACAATTTGAAGATAATCTGGTGCAAACAAAAGATATTGGGGAAATCCTTGATGCATATCTTAACAAGGAAAGATTAATTGAGTTTAATAAATCATAAAAAGAGGCAATCTCGATGACGTCGAGGTTGCCTCTTTCTTTATTTGCTTTTTACGAATAGGACAATCAAACCTTTGCAACTCCAGCAAACGCAATGGAATCACTCTAAGAAGAAGTCGAGCAGCTGCGAATGGAGAATGCCTACCTAAAAATTTGAATTCCTTAGTGAAGGAAAAGGAACAGTCACAACGCAAATCAAAGCAGAAGTTATTTGAAAGTGAGTGTTAACCCGCATCCCGGTGTCAGCCACAATTTGAGGAACAATTGAGTCTGACACCGGGACGCTAGAGTGAAAGCTGTCTTATTGTGATTTCGGAAAGTAAAGAAAAAACATAACAAGTTTTGTATAATATAGGTACTAATCCAAAGGGGTGTTTTCATGCAAATACAACGTGGACAGAAGGTTAAATTAGAAAATATAACTCAGCTCGAATGCTTTGTACGATGGTCAACACCGAAAAAACAAATGGAGTTAGATATTTCTTCCTTCCTATTGCAGGCAGGGAATCGCTGTGCAAAAGACGAACATTTTATCTTTTATGGGCAACCACAAAGTCCAGATAAATCAGTTACATATGCAAAACAAACAGCCTTAGATGGTTCAATTACTATTCAATTAAATGCAGTGCCAGATACAATTGAAAAAATAGCTATTGCCTTAACTATTCATGAAGGGGACGCTCAAAATTTGCGTTTTCAAGAAATAGACAAATTAGAGCTTCTTATAAAAGACGCTGTAACAGGAAATGTTTTATACACTTATTCGTTTGGTGATGACTTACAGCAGGAAACAGCGATAGTTGTTGGTGAGCTGTATAGGCATCAAGGACAGTGGAAATTTAGTGTAATCGGTAGCGGATTTAATGGAGGATTGGAGGCATTATGTCTAAATTATGGTTTAGAGATTGAAGAAAGCGCGGGTAGTAAACAAAATGAGCCTGCTCCTCCTCCGAAAGAAGAGCCGATTAAAGCTAAGCCAAACCTAGAGAAGATGAATATAAATCTTAAGAAAAAAGAATCCATATCAATTGCTAAGTCGAATAAAATTGTAGCGACTTTGGAGTGGGCGAATCCAAAAAAGGATTTAGATTTGTATTGCTTTTATGTATTGAAGAACGGGGATACTGGAAAAGTGTACTATCGTTCTATGGGGAATGCGAATCGTGAGCCATTTATTACGCTCGATGGTGATAGTCGAGTGGCGGGGAAAGAAACGATTGTTATTCACGATCCTTCCAAATTGAAATATGTATTGTTTGCGGCTTATAGTGCAATTAGCAACGGCTTTGGAAGTTTTAAAAGTATGAAGGCGCAAGCTGTTGTGGATAACCAACTGGGTCAACGGATCACTAGCCCATTATATGAGAAAAACCATTTTGCTTATTGGGTAGCGATTGCGCATATTGATTTTACAGATGCTGATAATATTAATGTTAGTCATGTCGAAAGGTATTCAAAATCTGGTTCTGAACGCTCACCAGAGCTATATGTTGATGGTTTATTTGAGATGGATCGTGGAGTAGTAGAGTTTAAATAAATAAGGAACATCGATTGATTTATAAATAATAAAAGTTTTTTACTGTTCACATTTTAGGTGATCCTTTATTAGATTATTGTGTGCATTATAGAAGAGTAATATGATAATAGGAAGAACAGGAGGATACTATGAAAAAACTTCTTTTATTAGTCGGAATCATTATTATCCTCCAAGGCTGTATAGCTATGAATGGAGGAGAGGATGAGACGATGAATAAGCATTTGTTTGAGGCAGTGGAAGCAAAAGATCTTGATGCAGTTAGAGGGTTACTGGAGGAAAGTGTCGATATAAATGCACAGGATGAACAGGGTAGAACAGCAATCATGATTGCTACATATGCGAATGATGCAGAAATGGTTAATCTCTTAGTCGATGCTGGGGCTAATGTGGATATTCAGGATGATATGCTAAATAATCCGTTTTTGTATGCTGGGGCAGAAGGATATATGGACATCTTGAAGCTATTGATTGCAGCTGGAGCTGACCCAACCATTACGAATCGTTACGGCGGTGTTGCGATTATCCCAGCCTCGGAGCATGGATATGTAGAGATAGTCGAAGAGCTTTTGACCAATACAAAGACGGACGTCAATCATATAAACAATTTAGGGTGGACTGCTTTACTTGAAGCAATTATTTTAAACGATGGTTCGGAAAAACAGCAGCAAACGATTCGTTTATTAATCGAGCACGGTGCAGATGTAAATATTGCGGATAAGGATGGCGTCACGCCGCTAGCGCATGCTAAGGAAAAAGGATTTAAAGAGATTGAAGCAATTTTGTTGGAAGCTGGAGCAAAATAATGCACACAAAAGATAGAAGGTGTAACGTGTATGGAATGTAGAGTGATTGGTATGTGGGGAGGGTTTCCTAAAAAGAATGGTCCTTGTTCGGGCTATTTATTAACACATGAGGGTTTTTCGTTATTAATGGATTGTGGGAGTGGTGTCTTATCAGAATTACAAAATTATATCGATTTAAATGATATAAATCATGTCGTTCTTACACATTATCATTATGATCATTTCAGTGATATTGGAGCGTATTTATTCTCAAGATTGGTGAATACACAGTTAAGTAGAACAACCGAAGAATTATCTGTTTATGGTCCAGCAGACGAGGGGATGCAAAAGCAGGTGGAGGCTGTTGCTTACTCCCGATTTATTTCATTTAACGAAAAGAGTCAGTTGGAAATCGGACCATTCACCTGTACATTTATGAAGAATATTCATCCAGTAGTAACGTATAGCATAAAAATTGAATGTGCCGGAAAAAGCATTGTGTTTACGTCGGATTCTAGCTTTACAGAAGATTTAGTTTCATTTGCAGCTGATAGCGATTTGCTCATTACGGAATGTAGTTTGTACGAAGGAATGGACGGAGCAGGTTCGGGACATATGACGTCGGAGCATGCAGGAATATTAGCGTATCAATCAAAAGCGAAAAGAGTGTTATTAACACATCTTCCACACTTCGGTGATTTAAACGATTTAGTAGTTAGTGCAAAAAAACAGGGCAATGAAAGTATTGAGTTAGCAGAGACAGGAATGCTAATAGAATTATAAAAGCTGATCGAATGAATGCTCTTAGAGCTATTTGTTCAATCAGCTTTTTTGCACCTAAATAGGGCTGGTTTTTTGGTTCTGCCTTCTAACCAGTTTAATACACACGATGTAAATCGTGATAAATGGATATAGGATGATCGTAAAAGGTATAGCTACGAAGCTTAATGTGGAAACGATAGAAATTGCAAGTAGTAGTTTGTCTTTTTTGGCCTTCCACTGGGCTATTCCTTTAACACCTAAAATCGTCATAGAAAATAAAAGAATTAAGAAGGTCGGAAAAAGTAAAAAGAATAAGAGACCGGCATAATGTGAATTAAACCCAGGAAATAAAAGAGCCACAATGTAACTGGTATTATCTACTTCTGGCTCCGGAAACAACTTGAAAAATAGTGGTATTACTATTAATAAAAAGTTGTATAAAAAGAATATCGGCATGGATTGATATAGTATCATGTTCTCGCTCGTCTTTGCTTTTAATCCTTTAATTGTTATGAATACAGTTATGGTTAGTGAGATGAGGAGCGTGATTGATAGAAAAACATTCATAGCTTCACCTGCTTTCGTTTTAATTTAAAGAATCGCAGTTTCTATTAGTCTAGCAGTAGTTGTCATGAGTTTCATTTTCTAGCGGTAGTTAAGACAACCATTATCCGGTGCTTTTCCTAGATACGTTGCGTTTATGTTGAATACAACAAAGTTTCTGTATATAATGAAAATAGAATCATACAATAAAAAGACTGGATACGCTAATATCCAGTCCTACAACTGCAAACCGCAGAAAGAGCGGTTGGTCCGGTCTAGAAATAATCGTCCATACCTTACCAGTGGGGGACGGTTATTTCTTTTTTACAAAGAAAATAATCAATGTCACAACGATTGAAAAAGCTGCTAAGATTACAGCACTTAGCTGTATTAACAAACTTATTACTTCGTATGTGGTCATGGCATCACCTCCTTGAAAGGAAGTGACCAACCGCCCACCCTGCTATGCAATTGTGTGTTTATTATACCATAAGAAGAATGAATGTTCTGATTTATAATAGTGATATTTAATTAAATTATCCAGGGGGAAAACAGTTAAGTAATATTTCTTTTCTGTTTTTTTTTTGCTTTCATTGTTCAAGAAAAGTGTCTTGAACACTTACCTGATGTTAAGTCCATTTTCATAATTTCTCCCTTTTAAGACAAGCTATAAAAAAAGGGAAAGGTGATCGAATGGATAATAATTATGGATTAGGTAGCTCGCATTATGAATAAACCCTTTGTACCACAGCTTGTTTATTTTGAACCGAATGCACTGGATTATCCGCTTGGAAAAGAACTGAAGGAAAAGTTCGAGAAAATGGGGATTGAAACGCGCTTTACGACTTCGCACAACCAAATTCGGGATTTGCCGGGTGAGACGGACGCTCAAAAATATCGTATCGCAAAATCTACCTTAGTCGTAGGTATTCGAAAAACGTTGAAATTCGATACGTCTAAGCCTTCAGCGGAATATGCAATCCCTCTTGCGACAGGGTGTATGGGGCATTGTCATTATTGTTATTTACAAACGACGATGGGCAGCAAACCGTATATTCGAACTTACGTAAACGTGGAGGAAATTTTCGAAGCGGCTGATCGCTACATTGAAGAACGTGCACCGGAGATTACCCGGTTTGAAGCGGCGTGTACATCCGATATTGTGGGAATTGACCATTTGACACATTCATTAAAAAGAGCAATTGAACATATTGGTCAAACAGAACTGGGTAGGTTACGTTTTGTGACGAAATTCCATTTTGTTGATCATTTACTGGATGCTAAGCACAATGGTAATACGCGATTCAGATTTAGCGTAAACGCTGACTATGTCATCAAAAATTTCGAACCCGGCACTTCACCTTTAGATAAAAGAATCGAGGCAGCAGGGAAAGTAGCAAGAGCTGGTTACCCGCTTGGCTTTATCGTTGCTCCCATTTACCTTCATGAAGGCTGGGAGGAAGGCTATCGCCATATGTTTGAACGACTCGATGAGGAATTACCAAAAGATGCAAGAGACGATATTACATTTGAATTCATTCAACATCGCTTTACAAAGCCTGCGAAAAAAGTAATTGAAAAGAATTACCCAAAGTCAAAACTGGAGTTAAATGAAGAAGAAAGACGCTATAAATGGGGCAAGTACGGAATTGGTAAGTATATTTATCAAAAGGACGAAGAAGATGAAATAAAATCTCACCTATATAGCTATATGGAAAAGTACTTTCCGAATGCGAAGCTAGAATATTTTACTTGAGTGAATATAAAAAACGTAAGGTCCCATGGAAAGTGGGGCTTTACGTTTTTTCAATGGATGGAATAGGGGGCTGCTGCACAGGGACACCAAATTATTCATCTTGCGATTTGCGGTCCTGACCTTGCGATTCCAGCGAAGTACCTTGCGATTCTCGATGACGGTCTTGCGATTCGAAGGACTTAATTTGCGATTTGCACGAAAACCCGATTCGACTTGCGATTTGTGGACCTGAACTTGCGATTCCAGCGAAGTATATTGCGATTCTCGATGTCGGTCTTTCGATTCGTAGTACTTCATTTGCGATTCGCCCCAGAACGCAATTCATCTTGCGATTTGCGATCCTGACCTTGCGATTCCTTCGAAGTATATTGCGATTCACCAAGTCGGTCTTGCGATTTCAGCTAAGTAGCTTGCGATTCGAAGCACTGTACCTGGCGCAAGGAGCGAACAAATCACTCCAGCGCTTCATACATCTTCCTTAAAGCTTCATAGCGCTCCTTGTCAAAATCCTTCTGTCCACGCATAAATTTTTCCTTTAGATTAAAGTAACAGATTTCGAAATATTCATCGTTATGGTGACGAGCGAATGGATGTGGCACATTCTCAAATGGTCCCTCTGCGAAATACCGCTCCATTTTGTCTACCGTGCGAATATTAATACTACGTGCACGCATTTCCTGCAGGACCAGCTGAGTATAGGCAAACAAATCATCTTTTGGATAGTCGTAAATATAGTTTATCAAAATATGTCGGTCTTCCTTTGCAAAAATACTATTTAACTCACGCCATTGTGCTAATAGCTGAGATTTCGGTAAAACGACTAGTATACTTTGATGCCATAAACGCAAATAAATCATCTCCTTGTCCACCTATTGTACGGCAATTGCAGGTATTAATGTTTGCTTCCTACCATTAAGTCGTTTTTTTATAATACTACCGACCAATGATTAATAAAATGACATCCGTGCAAACTAAGTAGTAGTTTTTGTGAGAAAAGGATGTGTCCAATGGATTTTTTTCAAAGCCAGGAAACACTTACTACGATTGAGTGGATTCTTCGGGCTGTTGTTGCATTTATCTTTTTAGTGATTGTTGCAAAAGTTATGGGTCAACGTGCCATCTCCCAATTAAGACTCCTAGATTTTGTTATAGCTTTAGTTATTGGCAATATTATTGCACACCCATTGTCTGATGAGAATCTTGGACTAAAAGGTTCTGTTATTTCAACAATTGTACTAGTTTCCTTATATCTTGGCGGTGTATATTTAATTCTTAAATGGCCTTGGTTTAGAAGGTTAATTACCGCTCCGCCAATTAACCTAGTAAAGGATGGAGAAATAATTTATAAAGGACTTAAAAAAGCGAGAATATCTATAGATATTTTATTAGAAGAGCTACGGGAGGAAAAAGTTGAGGATGTAAAGAAAGTGGCATTGGCCATCTGGGAGGCAGACGGAAAAATTTCCGTATTCTTAGATCCACAATATAATGCACTTACTCCTGCTAACTACCAATTGGCAACTGAGCCATTTGATTTGCCGAAGCTAATCATCAAGGATGGAAAAATTGAATTAAAGGAGTTAAAGCAAATTAATAGGGATGAGGAATGGGTAGTTTCTAACTTAAAAATGCAGTACCAGACCGAAATAAAAAACGTTTTGCTTGCTACCATTGATAAGAAAGAAAATTTAAAGGTTTTCTTGTATAAGTGAATAATTTGTTCCGATTTCATTTTAAAAAAACAAACGTCCACAGGGATTCCCTGACGCGTTTGTTTTTTTCTGTTTCCATTCAGTGCATTGTCTTTATGAGTTCAAATAGCTTTAGTATGCTCTCTGGAAATGTGCGGTCTTTCATGGTACTTAAGTATACATTCCGATTGAGAAACTGACTGTGTACTCGGCGTGCTAGTAGGCGATCTGATAAATGATGTGTGACATATTGTTCAGGTAGGATGGCAATTCCTAGTCCTTCATCTACTAATACTTTTATCATTTCAAATCTTTCTATTTTATATTGAATATGCGGTGTGACATTTTCCTGTTCAAACGCTTTTAATATTTGTGCGCTCGTTTGAAATTCTGGCATACCTATTATTAAGGATTCTTCTGCAAAGTCTACTAGCGATATTTTCTCCTTCGTAGCGAAAGGGTGATCTCTTTTGATTAACACGAAATACGGTTCGGTATATAATAATTCACTTTTTATTTCAAGATCTATAATATGTTGATTCGTAATAACAGCGTGCACATTTAAATCTAATAGTGCTTGACGGACGGTTTGATTGTACAGTGTGTCCATTAATGTAATCTGGTTATGTGGGTATTGTTTTTTGTATGCAGTAATTACTTGTGAAAACCAGTAATTAGCTGACTCAATCATACCTAATCGAATTTCTAACTGTTCGCCTTTTGCTAACTCTTTCAACTCAGTATCCATTACTTCAAATTGAGCAAGTAAACTTTTCGAACGTTCATAGAATTGCTGTCCTAGTTCCGTTAATTGAAATTGTTTAGTTGTACGCTCTATAAGTGGTGCATTAATTTCTATTTCGAGAGTTTTTATCGCATTGCTTAGTGAAGGCTGTGATATATGTAAGGCTTTTGCAGCCCTTGAGAAACTTCGATATTTTACCGTTGCATTGAAGTAATACATCCTCCGTAAATCCATGCTACACCTCATTTATAGTTTTTAACTATTATAATATAAAAAAATAGTATTTGTTATTATAAATGAAAATAAATATAATGGAAATATGAATTTTCAGTTTATAAGGAGTCGAACATATTGTATATAAAAACTGATTCGAGTATTTGGCAAGGTCGCATTGATCATGAGACGGATACGACTTACTTTCGTTATCACCAAATTGTTCAAACGGAACCCACGGCAAAGCAAGGAATAGTTGGATTAATAGGTTTTTCTTGCGATGAAGGTGTCCGACGTAACAATGGGCGTGTTGGTGCAAAGGATGCTCCGCTTGAGTTACGCAAGCAGTTATCATCATTGCCTTGGCGCAATCAAGTTCATGTAGATTCGCTTATCGACTTTGGGGATGTCGTATGTGAAGGCCATGAGTTAGAGCAAGCACAACAGGAACTGGGAGATAAAGTTTCTGATATCTTAACAAATGGAAGGGCTATCATACTTGGTGGTGGACATGAAACGTTATACGGACAATATTTAGGGGTGCGTAAAGCAGCAGGTCCAGATGCTTCCATAGGTTTACTTAATATCGATGCGCACTTTGATATGCGTTCTTATGACAAACAAACCTCTTCTGGCACCATGTTTAAGCAAATTTTAGACGAGGATCCAAACGCACACTATTTCGTATGTGGCATCCAACAATATGGCAACACGACGGCGTTATTCGATACAGCTGATCACTATAATGTGCAGTACTTTTTAGATGAACAATTGGATTCTTCTCAGTTCACCAAAGATTTAAATGATTTCATGGATGCACATGATGTAGTGCTGGTTACTTTATGTATGGATGTCTTAAATGCCTCAGAGGCTCCAGGCGTCAGTGCACCATCGCCGTTTGGTTTATCCGCTTTAAAGGTTCGCGATATTTTACGTCAGATGGTCTCGCATAAAAATACAGTAAGTTTCAGCATCTGTGAGGTTAACCCGTCACTTGATATAAACAATCAAACAGCAAAGTTAGGGGCTTACTTTATTAATGAAGTAATTATGAATAGTTTTAAATAAGCAAAGGGGGATGTATATGGAGTTAAATCAAATTACAACACTATGTCTAGCAGTAACATTATTTTTAGTAGGGTCCTTTTTAGTTAAAAGGGTAGGTTTTTTAAATCGTTTTTGTATTCCAGCTCCTGTTGTAGGTGGTTTACTATTCGCTATTTTGGTAACGGTTTCAAAAGGTTTTGGCATATTCGAAATTACATTAGACACATCACTACAATCCATTTTCATGATCACATTCTTTACAACTATTGGGCTCGGAGCTAGTTTCAAACTTGTTAAGTTAGGTGGAAAATTGTTAGTAATCTATTGGCTAGCATGTGGATTCTTAGCTTTAATGCAAAATGTAATAGGTGTTTCTTTAGCAAAAGTGATGGATCTTCATCCTTTAATCGGGGTGATGGCTGGAGCTGTTTCCATGGAAGGGGGACATGGTGCAGCTGCCGCTTTTGGTGAGACAATTGAAGGCTTAGGTGTCCCTTCTGCAGTATCAATAGGAATGGCTGCAGCTACCTGTGGACTAGTAGCCGGTGGATTAGTTGGGGGTCCAGTAATTCAATATTTAATTCGCAAATTTGACTTGAAGCCATCTTCTGAGGAAACAGAAGCATATGTTGAAAAGTCACAACATCCGATTACAGAGAAATCGTTCATGATGCAAGTTTTCTTAATCACTTTCTGTATGGCTGCTGGAACATACGCAGGCGAATGGTTCTCTACTTTGACTGGATTTGTATTACCTGGTTATGTGGGTGCCATGTTCGTAGCAGTAATTGTTCGTAATATAGCAGACCGTTTTAAGCCAGAATTGATTAACATGAAAGAAATCAATTTAATCGGCGATATTTCCCTAGGTATCTTCCTATCAATGGCATTGATGAGTATAAAACTATGGGAAATCGCAAACCTAGCCTTACCGTTATTTATCATCGTATTAGTTCAAGTAGTATTCATCGTATTATTCGCGGTGTTCGTGCTTTTCCGTTTACTCGGAAAAAACTACGATGCAGCAATTATGGTGTCGGGTTTCCTAGGTCATGGACTTGGGGCGACGCCAAACGCAATGGCAAATATGTCTGCTGTTGTTTCTAAATTTGGTCCTTCACGTAAAGCGTTCTTAATTGTTCCGATTGTAGGAGCGTTCTTAATTGACGTTTTCGGTATGCCAATTATAATTACGACTATTAACCTTTTTAAATAGATTAAAGGCATTAACAGAAAATAGAATTCAAAAAGCGCAGACTCTTGAAATTCAAGTGTTTGCGCTTTTTTATTTTAACAATATGTAAGAAACAGTCATGTTGGTTAGCTACATAGGGAACATATTACTTTATAAACGCTACAGCTCGTACAGGTGAAGCCGTTGCATTTTTTAGATTGAGTGGTAGTGCCATGAAAGTGAAGCGTTCATTTAAAGGAAGCTGATGAAGATTGACTAGGTTTTCTACTATATAAATAGGTACACTTAATAGCTTTAAATGTACTTCACGCATCATATTGTCGTGAATGTCGATATTGGCCAAATCTAATCCCACACATTTTACTTGTTTTTCTAGGAGCCAATCACCAGCACAAGGTGCAAAGGCATGCTCTTCATAAAATGAGCCTTCTCCCCATGGAAGTTTACGAGTGCGAGTGAGGACAATATCATTAGGTTGAACAGTAATACCTTGCCGTTTTTCAGCTTCTTTTAACATTTCACGTGTTACCGCCTGAAAAGGATCTTTAAAATCGGACACATCTAATAGTACAGCTTCCCCGTAAGCTTTAGATAGATCCATTTCAGCAGTAGATTCACCGTCGCGCATAAAATGTAACGGTGCATCAATATGCGTGCCACTATGATCGGACATTTTCAGCATACGAGATTCAAAACCTTCACAGGGAGCCACATAACGATGTCCAGAGTTTTCAAAAGTAGATTCCTCTGCAATAGCTATTGGAGGATGTGAAGTATAAGAGCGAAGTCCATCGTAAATTTCTAAAGATAAATCAATTAGTTTCATAAAAATTCCTCCTTACATTTTAATAACGACTTTCCCTGAGGCTTTGTTTAACGCACTTTCAAATCCTTCCAGGCAATTATTGAATGGCACTGTTTGTGCGATTAGTTTTTGGAAAGGGAATCGAGCATCTGCTGCAAGTGATAAAACGGCTTCATAATTTGATTGGGTAATACCGTAGCTACCTTTAATACTGATTTCACCACGAACGATTTGATCCATTGGAACAGAAAAATTAGCAGGATTAATACCAACTAAAATAAGTTCTCCACCTCGTTTTAAAAGGCGAAGTGCTGTATTTGGAATAGTCGGATGTCCTGAACAGTCAATAATAGCATCAAAACCTTTGAATTGTTCATGTGGAATATCCTCTACATTTTCATAAACTGCAGAAACTCCTATATCTTTGGCAAGCTGAAGACGATCTTTATCATCAGTAGTACCTAACATCACCACTTGTGGATTACCAAATCCGACTAAGATAGCTGCTGCCCCTAAGCCAATCGGTCCTGGACCAACTACTAGAATTGATTTTTGTGCAAAATTTTCTACTTTTACAATAGCAGTATAACTGACTGCTAAAGCTTCTGAGATTGCAGCAACCTCATCCGTTACTTCATCCTGGATTGGGATTAGGTTTTTATTGTCCACAATCATGTATTCTGCCATTCCACCCGGTTCGCGAAAGCCATAACGTAATGCTTCCGTTGGTGTTTTTATATATTTATAATCATCGAAATCACAGCGGTTACTATCACCTGCAAGGCAGAATTCACATACGCCACAGCTTTTATATGGGTTAATGACCATCCGCTGTGAAGGGATTTCACCTTCAGCCACTGCAACGACTTTACCAGTTACTTCATGCCCTAACACAAGGGGATAGGTTACCCAATCATAGCCTCCATGCCCATCATACATATGTAAATCACTGCCACAAATTCCCACAGCATTTACTTTCAATAAGCTTTGATGAGGTTTTAATGTAGGTATTTCGAAAGTCTCAAATTTAATATCCTTTTGAGCCGATGAATTTTTTACAAGTACTTTGTTATGCATTTATTTATCCACCTCTTCATCCTTAGCTGAAACAGCCTTTATAACATTTAGTAAGATATCATCTTTCTGGGCTAGGTATTGTTTTTTGTCGATTGTGGACCAATCATAAAAACCTTCATTTGTCTTCATGCCAAATCGTTTGTTTTCTATAAGTTGTTCATGAATGGATAATGGTTCGATGCCATTTTCAAGCGTTGGATAAACGTAATTCACAATAGCCATATGCGTATCGATCCCGTTAATATCTCGCTGTTCAAGAGGGCCGGTATTGGCTAGTCGAATACCTAGGCTCCATTTAGCTATGAAATCAAGTTCTTCGGGTGAGACAATGCCCTTTTGAACAAGAGACATCGCTTCACGTGATAGCGCACTTTGAAGTCGATTTGCCACAAATCCTTGAATTTCTTTTTTAAGCAGTACAGGCTTTTTATTTATAGATTGAAGAAAGGACATCGTTTTTTGAATATGATGCTCATCTGTAAATGCACTTGGAATAACTTCTACTAAAGGAGTGATATGTGCTGGTGAAAAGAAATGTGTGCCAATCACTCGTTCCTTTTGTTTTACATTTTCCGCGATAGAACTGATTAAATAACTGGATGTGTTTGTGCAAAAGGTAGTAGAAGTAGGGAAGTGCTCTTCTATGCTTTCGAATAGCTGTTGCTTTACTTGTAAGTTTTCCGTGATTGCCTCGATTATAAAGTCTACTTCCTTACAATCCTCAATAGATTCCAAAAAAATTACTTTTTGAAAAGCTTCATCTGCCATTAATTCCTGACGACGTGCTATAAAACCTTCGTATAGCGATACTTTGATATGAGCGTCCAAAAAATACTTAGCTAGGGCAGTCCCCATAAAACCACCACCAATTATGCATACATGCTGCAAATGATTCATCTCCTTAATATTTCAGTACAGCTTGAACACCTACTGCATAAATACATATAGTTCTAAGATCTTGTAGTACATCATCTGTTGCGCCCATTTGAATCGCATTCGCTTTATGGATATCAATACCTTTTGGATAATGATCGCAAATGTTAATTGCGTATAAAAGTAATTCCTTTAAGAAACGAGAAACAGCTCCGTCACGCAGGGAAGTAGTGCGTAAATTGCTATACTTTAGTAATGCATCTGGTGCAAAATCGATTAAATAGGATATCCATTTTGGAAGCTGTTCAAATTCTGATTGATAATAGCTTACACACTCTTCTTGAGTTAAAAAAGCAGATATATTTTGTGGCTCTTTTGTAGTTTCCGTTTTTCCTGTTAGTTCAATCGCCCTCGTAATAGCCTCGATGCCGGATAACCAAGTTGGGATTCCACGAGAAATAATGGCAGCAGAAATTAGTTCCGCAATTTCATTGACGGTATTGCCTGCCTCAACAGCCATTTCCGTAAAGTGTAGCATTGCCTGTTCCTCACGACGAGCAGCAAATAGACCAACTAACAGCAAAGACTTATCTTTTTTAGATAGATAAGAATCGTTTAGCAAAGTGTGCATGATGAAACCTCCATCTAATTGAAAGAGCCATTGTTATGAAAACAATGACCCTTTGAATTTTTTATACTAAGTAAGCCCAAGCTAATGTAGCAACGATATAAATAATTCCTACATAGAACATAATCATTACTAGGAAGCCCATGATGTCTTTTAGTTTTAAACGAGATAGTGCTAATGCTGGTAAAATCCAGAATGGTTGTACTAAATCATTCCAAGCATTCCCAAGCATAACGGACATCGAAGTCTCTCCAAGTGAAGTTCCCAATTCTTTCGCTGCTTCAATCATGAAAGGACCTTGTACTGCCCAGTGACCGCCTGCAGATGGTGCAAAGAAGTTAATGAAGAAAGAACTAATCAAGCCCCAAAACGGTAATGAATGCTGAGTAGAGATATCTACAAATACTTTTGAAATCGTATCTACTAAGCCCGATGCAGCCATGATTGCCATAATACCAGCATAGAATGGGAATTGAAGAATAATCCCAGAGACAGTTTTAATACCATCTGATAAATGCTCGGTATATTTTGCAGGAGTACCAAGTAAAATAATCCCTAGGAATAAGATCATAAAGTTAAGAATATTTAAGTCTAATGACTTCCCACTAGAAAAATGTATTACTACGTAAATAATACCTAAAGTACCAATTAGATAAGAAAGTAAACGGCTATTATTTAGTTTGTTAGCGAGTGTATTTTCTTCTTCCAACACATTTATTTTTAATTTTTTCGTATCTGAGTGTAAAGCAGGATCAATTTCTTTCACATTTTTCGGGTCTTTCGGATGAAGCATTGCATTGAAAAGCGGTAATGTGATGAATAAGAAAATAGTTGTTAGAATCATTGGTAAACTAAAAATAGTTTCAGATAAAGCGATAAGTCCCATACTTTCCTCTAAAAAGTGTCCAGGTGTGGAGATTAAAATTGGAATAGAAGCAGAAAGACCTAATCCATAAAACGTGAAACCAGAATAAGCAGCTGCGATAATTAAAGGGTAATGAACACCTTTAACTTTTAATGCTAATTTTTTGGCGATTATTCCACCGATAACTAGTCCGAATCCCCAGTTCAAGTAACTACCAAATCCACCTACCAAGGTAGCAACAATAATCGCTGCCTTAGGTGTATGTACATAAGTCGCAATCTTATTCAAGAAGCGATCCGTAATTGGTGCTGTTGCTAGTACATAACCCATTGCTAAAATGACAGCCATTTGTGTAGTGAAGGCTAAAAGGTTCCAAAAACCATCACCCCAAGAAGTTGTTAAATTGAGGAATGAAATATCCTCAATTATTAGTGCTAAGATAAATGTTAAAATGGTTAATCCAATCGCAAATACGAATGGATCTGGCAAATACTTTCTCATAATAGATGTGAAAAAATTAGTTAATCTCTCCATATTAATCCCCTCTAGAATTGTTACCTTTGCAACAATTACTTCCATATATATTTTTGTGATTTGAAAAATTAAATCTTATTTGTATGACAATGCCTATTTTTCAGAATAACTATGCTAAAATGTATCTAGTTTAAATTAACGGAGGTTCTATTTATGCAACAATTAAATACCTTATTAGTGACTGCATATGCAAAAGCACCACAAGGTACAGCCATGTACGAAACCTATAAGCACGCAGGTATTGTGCTTGAAATCGATAAACTAACACATAAAATAGTTGATGCCGAATTTACATTCATAACAGAGTTAGCACAAAATTTCTTTAAGCGCATGTTAATAGATTTTGACTTTACAGCCGATATTAATATTTTGATCGAACGTATTGAAGAGCATTATTTAGCACCTTCAAGTGGAGCAGTTATAGTGGCTTTAAAATCTGCGCAGAAAAGATATCTAGAAAAAATAGCAAAGTAATCTTCATATAAAAGCGGTTACATTATCAGTTAATAAAAGAAAATTCTCTTAGGAGAATTTTCTTTTATTTTGATTGGCAATTTTCAACAATTGTTGTTATCCCAAGTCCACCGGCGATACATAGCGTAACTAATCCATAACGCTTGCCTGTGCGCTCTAATTCATGGATAAGCTTTGTCATTAAAATAGCACCAGTTGCCCCAATTGGATGTCCCATTGCAATAGCTCCACCGTTAGGATTTACTTTGCTTTGGTCTAATCCTAGTTCTTCGATAACGGCTAGTGATTGGGAAGCGAAGGCTTCGTTTAGTTCAATCACATCGATGTCTTCGATAGAAAGACCTGCTTGTTTTAATGCTTTTTTAGTTGCTGGAACAGGTCCAATCCCCATAATAGAAGGGTCAACACCAGCAGCAGCTTGCGCTATGATTTTAACCTTTGGCTGTAACCCTAGCTCTTCTGCCTTTTCTTTTGACATTACTAAAAGGGCTGCAGCTCCGTCATTACGACCACTAGCGTTAGCAGCAGTTACAGATCCGCCCTCGCGGAAAACAGGCTTTAACGTAGCAAGCTTTTCTACAGGTGTCAGACGTGGATGTTCATCGACCTTGAATACTTCTGTTGTTTTGCGTGTTTTAATCTCATAAGGTACAATTTGTTTTTCAAAGTAGCCATTTTTAATAGCATTTTCCGTGCGTAATTGACTTTGATAGGCAAATGCATCCTGAGCCTCACGAGAAATGGAGTATTTCTCCGCTAGGTTTTCTGCTGTTTCACCCATTGTTTTTAGACCATATGACTCTGGTTGAGAGCCAGGTTGGCTTTCCGTATTCGGATCTAATATTTGGCTATTTCCTACATTTAGTCCGTATCTGGCATTTCGAATATAGTAAGGTGCTGTACTCATCGATTCTGTCCCGCCTGCGATAATTACATCACTCAGGCCAAGTGCAATCTGTTGTGCGGCATTATTAATAGATTGTAGACCAGAACCACATTGACGATGTACCGTATAACCAGGCACTTCAATTGGAATGTCCGCACGTAAAGAAGCGAGGCGAGCAACGTTAGACTGATCAGCACTTTGTTTTGCTTGACCTAAAATAACTTCATCCACTTCACTTGGGTCAATTTGTGTGCGGGCGAGTAGTTCTTTTATAACAGCAGCACCTAAATAATCAGCAGTCTGAGTCATAAGAGAGCCGCCGAGCTTTCCAATTGCCGTACGAACGCCTTCTACAATTACTACTTCCTTCATGGTGATTCCTCCTCATTTCAAGCTATTTATAAATGTAGATTCTGTATTAGCTTCTACTGTTTCTAAATCGACCCCAGGCATTAATTCAACTAAATGTAATTGACCTTCGATGTATTTAAAAACTGCTAAATCCGTAATAATGGTATCTACACTACGTGTGGAAGTAATAGGGTAATTACATTCCTTCAATATTTTACTTTTTCCATCTTTAGATGTATGAGTCGTCGTGACAATGACCTTGCGAGCACCAACTAGTAAATCCATCGCGCCACCTACACCGATAATGTTTTTTCCTGGTACAGCCCAGTTGGCAATACGTGCCTGTTCATCCACTTGAAGAACTCCTAGGATTGCAACGTCGACGTGACCACCACGAATCATTGCAAATGATGCGGCGCTATCAAAGTAAGAGGCACCAATAGCTTCGCCAACTGCAAATTTTCCTGCATTGACGATATTTGGATCAATATCCTCCTCCGTAACATCCTCGACACCAAGCATTCCATTTTCGGTGTGTAAGTAAACATGGTTATGTTCCACGTAGTTTGCCACAAGTGTTGGGATTCCAATGCCTAGGTTAACAATTTGTCCTTGCTCTAATTCCTGAGCAGCACGTTTAGCAATAGCTTCTTGAATTGGATTAGCCATGTTCGATGACACCTTCCTTTGTCAAAATCTTTTTCGCAAGGATAACGCGATCAACGAACAGGTGGGGTGTAGCGATTTCATCACTTTTCAGTTCGCCCGCTTCCACTATTTCTTCCACTTCGACAATAACTGTTTTAGCAGCTGTTGCCATAAGAGGGTTGAAGTTACGTGCTGTTTTGTAATACACAAGATTGCCTAATGTATCTGCTTTATAGGCACGAATAATGGCTACGTCTGCTTGTAATGCTTCCTCAAGAACATATTCTTCGCCTTTAAACATTTTGGTTTCTTTACCTTTAGCCAAATTAGTGCCAAAAGAAGTTTTCGTATAATACCCAGCAATCCCAGCGCCACCAGCTCGAATAGATTCTGCTAATGTACCTTGAGGCAATAACTCAATCTCAATCTCGCCACGCTGGAATGCATCGCCTACATCTCGATTTCCAGTAAAATAAGAGCCTATCGCTTTTTTTACTTTCTTTTGTTCTAATAATTTTCCTAAGCCTTTTCCTTGCTCACCTAGGTTATTACTAATAATTGTTAAGTCTTTCACTTCAAGTTCTACTAACGTATCAATTAATGTCAGTGGACCGCCTACGAGACCAAATCCGCCAACCATTATTGTTTGACCGGATTGGACACATTCTAGTGCTTCTTCCGCTGAATTATAAATTTTCATATTTTTTCACTCCGTTATTTTTCAATAAGTGCGTCACTAATTTCAAACCAAGAGGGGATCCCTGCTGTTAAAAGACAAATGTATCCAAGTTCAGCTAAGCGAGGCTCATCAACGCCTTTTCCACGTGCTTTTTTTGCCCAGTAATCTGTTTCTTCATTTTTTAACACAGTAGTGTAAATACCGGTCATTAAAATGTATTTCATTTGTTCGTCGACTACGTTTGTTTCTAATAATTTTTCTGATAAAGCGTTTTCATTATCATCCACAAAAAGAGAAATAAGCTGTTCGTAGTAGTTTTTGCTAGCGTCTGTGGAAGCAAATTGTGCATAATAACGTACAATATCTACTGCTTTTGCATCGTGTGAAATTTTTTCCGCTTTTGTGCCAGTTAGCTCTAGCGCATATTCAAACGATTGAAGACCAATTTGTAATGCTTTTTCTCCGCCGTAGTTATAAGCTACAAGTAAATACTCAGCCAATTCTTCCAGCGTAGCACCACCATCAATTGCACCCTTTGTATGATAAACCATGCTTCGTGCATAATGGCGTGAAGAGTTAATGCCAACTAGTAATATATCTTTTTCTTTAACTGAAAGTACGCCTTCCGCCATTGCTGCTCCACGTAATGCAGTGTAATGATCTAGCATTGCAGGGTTATATTCATGCATTTTTTGAACCCAACCTGGTACAACATCGTAAACTTTCTTAAAGTAATCTAATCCAGTAGACATAATTTTTCGCTCCTTTTTGTAAAATAAAAAGGCCACACTAGCTCATAAACACAACAGTGTCTTTGATGAGTAGCGTGGCCAACAGTCAGGTGGGGAAAACAAAGAAAGGTTATTTCTCCGTAGCCACCTGATAGGCATTCCTTTTATGGTAAATTAATATTCACATAAAATTCGACAAATTTCAACCCTTTTTTATAATTTTTTTACAAAATCCTTTATTATCGGGTTTACATCGCTACGTTCTTCGAAAACAAGTGTGTAGTGATTGCTGTCGGATGTGATTTTATGAATATTTTTTGCGTATTGCTGTGTTTCAATATACGATTCAGCTAAAAATAACGCTGGCATCGTACCGATTCCGCCAGTTGAATGGACGAGTAGCACGGGGCATTCGACGTTTGCAAACACTTCTGCTGGCTTGTAATCATAGAAGCTTTGAAAGTCTTGACGGATTTTTGTTTCATCCGACTTGTTTTCCCAATGACCATCTACTTCAGCGATTTCATAGCGACCAACGCTTTCCATGTGCTCATCCCAAACTACACCAAGATTGCTATAGATTCTCTTAATTTCTTCCAAGTATGCTTCTGCTGTTTCATAATGTTTACTAATACGACCAAGAGAAGGCTCAACAATTTGTCGTTGATGATCCGTGCATGTTGCAGCACCATCCAGTAAAATGACACCTTTCACATCGTCACGTTTATTCGCAACATTTGCCATGATGAATCCACCCATAGAGTAACCCATTAATATCGGATTTTGTATATTTAGTGCATCGATTAATTGGATAATATCCTGTGTATGCTGTTCGATTCCTGTATTTTCTGGTGCCTCCGAGCTATTTCCGCGACCTCTTAAATCAACAGATATAAATCGGTACTCACCCTTCAGTAATTCAGCGTAGTAATGTAATTGTTTACTATTTCCTGTTAAGCCATGAATACCTATGATTACACCCTGTGTTCCTTCATAGTCTGCATAAGCCATCGTACCATCATTAACTTCAATTGAACGATATTCCATATGTATCCTCCTTTTGTACAAAGTATAGAGTAAGTTGTACACGTTCTTTCTAAAAATGTCAAAATAATTATTTCCTAAAGGGAAACAAATTTCTTATTTCAAATTAGCAGGTTACTATTTTTTAGTTGTTAGAGCTATTAACAATATTCATTGCTTCGCTAATCCTCGTAGCGTTTTCTTGTAGTATAGGGAGAAATTCTTTTATAAGTACTTCTTTTGAAATTCTGCCTGCATGGGTCGAGCAGTTGATGGCTGCAATTACTTTACCATTTGCATCTCGAATTGGAGCTGCGATAGAACGGAGACCCTCTTCAAACTGTTGGTCTACACCACCCCAGTTGTTTGTGCGAACGTCTTCTAATATCGTGCGTAATTGGTCTTTATCGAGAATCGTATTATCTGTAAATTTTTCGAGATTTAAATTGTTTAGGTATTTCTCTAGCTCGTCTTTCGATAAATTAGCGAGTAATACATGTCCCATCGATGTTGCATACGCTGGTAATCTAGATCCAACATCTAGGTTGATGGACATAATTCGCTTTGTGGATACACGTGCGACGTAAATAATGTCAGTGCCATCTAATATCGAAATGGAGCAGGATTCTCCAGTTTTGTGGACAAAATCTCGCATGAACGGGTGTGCGATACTCCATTTGTTATTAGATGATAAATACGCATAGCCAAGTGAAAGTGTGCGAGCGGTAAGGGAGAATAGCCCATTATTTGCTTCCGCAAAGCCAAGATGTTCTAGTGTCAGTAAAATTCTGCGAGCAGTTGGCCTACTAAGACCTGTTATTTTAGAAACATCGCTAATCGTTAAAGTTTTGTTATTTTGGGAGAAGGCTTGAATTACCTGGAGTCCTCGATCTAATGATTGAATATAGTCACCTGACTCTTTGAAATTGTCTAATTTTTCTGTTGACAAAAATATTACCCCCTTGTTAAGATGAATTTGTACGAATAAAGGATTTATGTACGTATATCGTACATAAAATAATTTCTTTTAGCAAGTATTATTTTCATGAAGTTTGATAGGTTTATATTTTTTTAGTATGAAATGTATGCGTTTACAAATTGGGTTATGGAGTTATTATTTACTAAATTTGAGGGGGACATGAAAATGACAGTAGAAACAAAAGTAGTGAACAAACGTGTATTAGAAGCGTACGAAGGTTTTGTGAAACATATGAAAGCTTTCTTGGATGAGCAACAATTCAATCATGAAGAGTATACGAATTTTGTTCATTGGGCTGATCGCTTAGGCAGAAGCGGAGAAATTCCTTTGTTCCTAGATGTATTCGTAGAAAGCTATGTTTTAGAGGCAAAATATAAAAACTCTCCAGGTACAGAACCATCGTTATTAGGACCTTACTATGAAGAGAATTCCCCTTTACTAGAGGGATCTAAAGTTGTTATTCCACAACGTGAAAATGAACCAGGAGACAAACTGAAATTCTTCGGTAATGTAAGCTCTGTTAATGGTTCAATTGGAAAGACAAAAGTAGAGTGGTGGCAAGATGATGCAGATGGACTGTACTCAAACTATGATTCTACTGCACCTGACTTCAATCTACGTGGTCAATTTTACACAGATGAAAATGGAGATTTCGAAGTAGAGTCAATTGTTCCGATTCCATACCAAATTCCAACGAATGGTCCAACTGGAGAATTTACATTTGCAGCGGGTTACCATGCGTACCGTCCTGCACATATTCATATTAAGTTTGAGCACGAGGGTCACGAAACATTAATCACGCAAGTTTTCTTTGAAGGCGATAAATGGTTAGAAACAGATGTTGCAAGTGGGGTTCGCTCATCACTTACAACAAAATTAATTGACAAAGGTGACCATAAAGAAGCAACGTTAAACTTCATCATGCGAACTAAATAATTCGTGCATTTAATAGCTGTCGAGTTATCTTGACGGCTTTTATATTTATAGAATCTCAAATTGTAGGGGACTTGTAAAAGTCGCTACATAATGTTTTTGGTAGAGCGAGCGTAAGGATATTCAAGAAAATCCATGAAGTTTTCATAAAAAAATGAGATTAAAAAGTTACATAGGATTGGGAGGAAAATATGAAACAGGTATTTAAGAAATTAAATCAGAGTATGTGGAATTCACATAAACAAACAAAAGATTTGGTGACAATGGCTAGTCTACGAAATCACAGCAATGCTGGGGTGGCAGTTGGTGATATGCCAGTTGAAAAAACGACAACTAATACTCAAGTAAAAAATAAACGAAAGAATTCTTATAGTACAACACAGTTAGTAGGACTCCTTTTAGGACCTCTCCTATTTCTATTAACGTTTTATCTATTGCCTCTACCGGGGTTAAGTGAAGAAGGGCGAGCTGTGCTAGCGATAACAGTATGGATGGCAGTATGGTGGATCTTAGAGTCAATCCCACTAGGAATTACATCGCTAATGCCGCTTGTTTTACTACCAGTGATGGGGGCACTTCCAGAAAGTGTGGCAGCGTCTAGTTATGGAAATTCTCTCATTTTCTTATTCATTGGAGGGTTTGCGCTTGCCTTGGCACTGGAACGTTGGAATCTCCATGAGCGTATTGCTATTTCTGTTCTTAGCTTAGTGGGAACAAGTACATCAGGACTAGTGCTCGGATTTATGCTAGCAACGGGTTTCATTTCGATGTGGGTATCAAACATGGCGACAGTTATGCTAATGCTTCCAATTGGTACAGCCATTATTGCTAAAGTTGTAACACTGATGAAAGAAGATAATGTGCATTCAATAGATGAAGAAACAAAATTTACAAAATCAATTATCTTTGCAATCGGTTTTGGTGGAACAATTGGAGGAAGTGCGACCTTAATTGGAACTCCGACGAACCTTGTATTAGCGGGCCTTGCAGGAGAACTATTAGGTATAGAAATTTCCTTTGCACAATTCTTTATATTTGCATTCCCTTTAATAACATTGTTAATGCTGTTCTCGATTTTTTATATTACTAAAATTGCTTATCCGATGAAGGTAAAAAAAATAAAAAATGGTCGTCAGTTTGTGTTTGACCGACAAAAAGAACTAGGTAAATGGTCTTATGAAGAAAAAGTGGTACTAGCGATTTTTTGTGTTACAGCCTTTATGTGGATGACGAGAACATTCCTTTGGAGCGATATCATTCCGGGATTAAGTGACACGATGATTGCAATGGTAGCTACAGTTCTACTGCATCTTATCCCATCCCCAAATAAACCGGGTGAACGTCTTCTCGGAGGTGAATCGCTAAAAAATATGCCTTGGGGCGTTCTACTTTTGGTAGGTGGTGGACTTGCGCTTGCTGCAGGCTTTAATGGGACAGACCTTGCGAGTTGGATTGGTAGCCAATTGCTATTGCTTGAAGGGACTTCGTATATCCTAATACTTGCTGTTACAACGTTATTAGGTATTGGAATGACCCAAATGACACCTAATACAGCAACTGTGACTATTCTTCTTCCAATAACAGCTGCATTAGCTTTGGCAGTTGACGTGCATCCTTTACCACTGATGACTGCAGTAGCGATGGGTGCTGGATTTGCATTCATGCTGCCTATCGGTACACCGTCAAATGCGATAATTTTTGCTACTGGTAAAATTACAATGATGGATATGCTGCGAAAAGGCACAGGACTTACAGTTCTAGCTTTTGCTTTAATTGTGTTGTTCGTGTATTTCGTACTTCCGTTAGTATTTGGCATCAACCAATTCGAATATCCAGATGCGTTAAAATAATTTGTAACTTAATTTAGGAAGTTTGTGTGAAAAAGAAGCTAATTTTATTGAGATAATAAGGAGTGTTGAACATGAAAATACGTTCATTTGATGTGTATATTTTAGATTTACCGACAATTCGTCCTCACCAATTGGCAATGCATACAATTGTTTCACAATCCGTTGTCGTTGGCTGTGTGACAGATGAAGAGGGACGAGAAGGTTGGTCAGAGGTAGCGACGATTGGTGGGGCCTCTTATGGGGAATCGACACCCGAAGCGATTAAAGCGAATATTGATACATATATTACACCTTTAATCATAGGGAAGGATCCAGTTCACTTCGACCGAATTATGTATGAAGTATCGAAGCTAGTTCGAGGGAATAATTTTGCTAAAACGGTAGTAGAAGCAGCAATTATCGATTTGGCTGCAAGAAGTAAAGGGGTTCCAGCATTCGAATTATTTGGCGGACAAATCCATACTTCCTTGCCAATTGCTTGGACGCTCGCAAGTGGGAAAACAGAGACAGATATTGAAGAAGCACAGGATTTTTTGAAGCAAAAGCGCCATAATATTTTCAAATTGAAAATAGGGAAGGGCGATCCATTTAAAAATGTGGAGCATGTTCGGAAGATTAAAGCTGCGGTTGGTGACCAAGCACGAATTACTGTAGATGTTAACCAGGCTTGGGACGAGGATACGGCTAACTATTGTATCGCCGCGCTCGAGGATGGTGGCGTGTCGATGGTTGAACAGCCACTACCTACTTGGAATTACGAAGGAATGTCTAGACTAACTAGTAGGTTCAAAGTGCCAATTATGGCAGATGAAGCAGCAAATAGTGTTCAGGATGTTTTTCAAATTGCGAAGCACCGCGCAGGAAATTGTATTGCATTAAAGCCATGTAAAGCAGGTGGATTAACGCAAACGAAGAAAGTAGCGGGCATTGCAGAAGCTGCAGGATTAGGTTTGTATGGTGGTACGATGATCGAATCTAGTTTAGGAACAGCCATTTGTGCACAGCTATATGCAACTATTCCGGAGATGAAATTTGGCACAGAGATTTTCGGTCCATTGTTGTTCAAGGATGATATTACGGTAAATGAAATGAAGTATGAAAATTTTGAAGTAGTAATTCCCACAGGACATGGTTTTGGTATGGAAATAGATCGTGAAAAGGTGAAGCATTACGCAAGAAAATAAGGGGAGATATTATAAATATATTCGCTTATTTATATATACCCCGAAAACACCCTTTTTCTCAATAAGAAAAAGGGTGTTTTCGGTAAAATTGATTTCCGTTCCAGGGACGCTTTCCGGGGGCACGGCCTGAGCCTGTAGTCTCAGGCGTCGCCCTGTTACGAAAATCAATTTAAAAAGCATCCAAATCTGTATGTGAAGACCGCTACAAGCATATAAATTTAAACTTCTATCCAGCCTATTTAGCGTATAGAAACCCTCGTATTTAATATTAGTGTTCCATTCCTTATTTGCTTCACATAGAGTCAATCAACGAGCTACGTTAAACCAACCTTCTATTTCTACTATCAATTTCCATAGTGGTGTTGGAATTACTGCTTGTTTCTGCTGGTCTAATTGCAGCTGATGTACAATTTGTTCTTCCTGACCATTTTGCACTTTTTCAACCCAGTGGGGATCTACGACTAGTGCACGGCCGATTGCGACAAAATCTGTTTGCCCTTTTTTAAGGACAAGGGCTGCATCCTCTGCAGTGTGAATAGACCCCACACCAATAAGAGGTACACGTCCATTAATGAAAGCAGCAATTTCTTCTGTGCGTGATTTATTACTGACCATTCCACGACGTGGTTTTGCCCAAGCATCTGTAGTAGCGATATGTACATAATCAATATCCGCTTCTATTAATGCTCCTAGCAAATCGAATGTTTCCTTCATAGTGATTCCTGGGGTCTCAGGATCTTCTGGTGAGAAACGGTAGCCGATTAAAAATGGCTTTGTTGCATGTGCAGCGATGACTTTTTTCACTTCTGTAATTATCGCTAATGGGAATGCTAGAGGAGCTACCCATTTATCCGAACGATGATTGGAGTGAGGGGACACAAATTGTTGAATTAAATAGCCACTTGCACCGTGTAATTCTATTCCGTCAAAACCGGCTACTATTGCGCGGCGTGTTGCTTCGCCAAAGTCTTGAATGATTGCTTCTACTTCTTCAAATGTAAGCTCGCGAGGAGATTGTTGGATACTATAAAAACCTCTGTCCTCTAGTGGTGCTATATTGCTTGCGCTAACTGTTTCACCATTAGGGATTAAATGTGGAACAGCTAAACGGCCACCGTGATATAACTGTACGATTCCTTTAGCTCCACCGGCATGGATAGTATCCGCTAGCTTTGTTAGTCCAGGGATTGTATCATCATGATCGATGCCCATTTGACCTTCGAAGCCTTTTCCATTCTTCGTCACATACGTGCAAGCCGTAATAATCGCGCCTACACCATATGAACGTTCTTTATAATAAGCATATTCTTCTTCAGATACGTAATCCCGTGAATCAGACGAGAAGGTTGTCATTGGTGCCATCATAATTCGATTTCGTACTGTTACTCCACTATTAAATGTAAATTCCTTAAACAGACTATTCTTCATAGTTATCTCCTTTTAAAAAAACCTCTTCGACAAGGAAGAGGCGTTTTGCATGTATTATAGGTAATTTTTCATCCACTCTTGGAAGTTAGCAATTACTGTATCTAAAAATTCAATTGTTCCTTGATCTGTCATTTCGCCGTTACCATTGAATTTTGTATGCGCTGACCCAACGTATACTTCATTCATTGGCAATAATGGTGAATTTAAACCACTAGCAAATAAAATATCTCGTAAGTGCATTTGTGCTTTTGCAGTACCTAAAGCCCCCATAGAAGCTCCCATAATCATAGAAGGTTTTCCGTTCATGACTTTGTCTACGCGACTCATCCAGTCAATAGCGTTTCCTAATACACCTGAGATTGTAGAATTATATTCTGGTGTTACCCAAAGAACAGCGTCTGCTGCTTTCACTTTTGCTTTGAAGTCTAATACTTCCTGTGGTGCATCTAATTCGATATCTTGGTTATACATCGGAAGTGGTGCTAAGTCTAAAATTTCTAGTTCAAACTTGTCCGCATAACGTGCTTGTACGTGTTTTGCTAATTGTAAATTGTATGATTCTTTACGGATACTTCCTACTATTGCTACTACTTTCATGATGTGATTCCTCCAAATGTTTATTTAATGGAATTTTTTCCAATTTCCATTGTAAGTGTGTGACTGCCGGTTGTTAACGATGACACGATACGCTTCGTATTGTTGCGAGTAACTTGAGCAGCAGGTGCAGCTATTGCTAAAGCAGCAATGACTTTCCCGTCTCGAAAAACAGGTAGTGCAATGCAGCGAACACCAACAATACGTTCTTCATCATCAAATGCATATCCATCCTCTCGGATAGCTTTTAAATGATATCGAAACAGCTGTGAATCCTCAAATGTGTTTTTAGTTACACGTTCAAGGGACAATTTTTCAAGTAACGACTCTAATTCTTCTTCTTGTAAATTTGCTAAAATCACTTTACCTAAAGCAGATTGATGTAATTTGGAGCGGTTGCCAATCTCTTCATCCGCAGATTCTAAAAATGGTTCATGCAGCACTTGAGCCATGACAAGATCAGTTCCATCCATTTTTCCCACATAGGTACTCATTTGTAACTGTTTTGCAATTTGATGAATGCTTTGCAAAGAGGTCCAGTCCATTGTAGAACGCCGCTCAAAGCTTTCACAAAACATTTTATGATTAATATAAAACTGATTTTGCAATTTATAAATATAGCCCATTTCCTCTAATGTTGCGAGTAAACGAAAGGCAGTTGATTTATTAAGAGAGAGTTCATCTGTAATTTTCTTCAGTGTAATACCCTGACTCTTCTTTACAAGTTCCAAAACGAGTAATCCTTTTTTCAATGTCGATACTTCATATTGTGTCATGTCTTCACCTCGGTCCCTAGTTAGTATAGAAGGTTACTAAAAGTAATTCAAAATATTTGCTTTGCGTTTCACTATTTGAAACTTATGTTAAGAATGAAATGGGATGAGAGTTCTTCTAACTAGGACTATAATGGTGTCGTCACTTAGTTAATTATCACCATATATGAAATTAACAATACCTTAACAATAAAATAGTATTCTAATCCACATCATCACCTAAAAAATTATAAGTCGTTCTCATGAATATTCTACTTCAACGTTCTTCTGAAAAAACATCCTTTTTCTACTCCTATGAAAATGATACAAATACTTTCCATATAAATACTCGTATAAAAAATGGGTTTAGAAGCACTTTAAAACAGTGCACATACTCACGTTAAATACAAAAAGGTTTGTATTATTCATTTTTAGGGCATTACATAAAAGGGGTTATGGAAAATGTATTTTGGAGGTAGAACATTGAAAATTAAAATGACGATATTAACATTATTACTTTTAAGTATGACTTTTTCTGCAGCAAGTGCAGAGGAACCGTTAGTGGATCCATTGAGTTTACCGGATGAAAATCTAAAAGATATGCTTGTCGGAAAGGAAGATTCACCAATTCTTCCTGAACAAACTATACATACGGTTAAAGAAGGGGACAACTTACACGACATTGCGGCTGCTAATAATATTTCAGTTGATTTGCTCATGGAGTGGAATGGATTGACCGATCACGTAATCTATCCAAAAGACCGATTAGTATTGAATAGTGAAACAGAGTTAGTTAAGCATCCAGATTCTATACCTCCGGAGGGACCAGGTAAAGAAATGATCGTCGAAGCAACTGCCTATACTGCTTATTGTTATGGCTGTATTGGAATAACAGCTTATGGAATCGACTTGAGATCTAATCCCGAAGAAAAAGTGATTGCAGTGGATCCAGCAGTTATTCCTCTCGGTACGAAAGTATGGGTAGAAGGCTATGGTGAAGCCGTTGCTGGAGACACAGGTGGTGCTATAAAAGGAAATCGAATTGATGTATTCATCCCAACTTATGACGGGGCTATTGAATGGGGCAGACAAGAGATAACACTGAAAATTTTAGAGTAATTTTCAGTGGTAAATAATGTGATATGAACACCATTTTTCCAAACAGATATTACTTGTTTGGGAGGATGGTTTCTTTTTATTTTATTCGAATGTTTGGTTTTGAAAGTTTTTGGGCAATACTGAGTCAAATTTAAAAGTGATTGAAAGATTGCTTGTAAGGAGGATTTAGTATTGAAAGCAAAAACATTGTTATTAACATTAATCGTAACTCTTTCCATGAGTTCGGTAACGTATGCAGCAGACGCTTTTTTAGTCGCCACGAGTGAGTCAAACAGCGAGACAGATTCTATTCTTTTTGATGATGCTTTAGATTTAGAAGTAGCTTATGATTTTTTAGAGGAGCCAACGACATACACTGTAGAAAAAGGTGATAATCTCTTTCGTATTGCTTTAGAGCATAATATTTCATTGGAATCGCTGATGAAGTGGAATAATATTCATGGGGAACTAATCTTCCCAGGTGATGTACTTAATGTTAGTGGGGAGGGAATCCCTGAAACTGTTAATAAGGTAGCAGCTGCATCTACTGTAGCTAGAAGCTCTCCACCTACGGAAGCATCTGAAGCACCCAAAATAACCGTATCGTCATCTATTAAAGAGCCGACAAGCTACGGCAAAGAAATGATTGTTACCGCTACGGCATATACAGCTTATTGTACGGGGTGCTCGGGAACGACCGCATACGGAATTGACTTGCGAGCCAACCCCAATCAAAAAGTAATTGCTGTAGATCCACGAGTGATTCCATTAGGCACAAAAGTGTGGGTAGAAGGCTATGGTGAAGCGATAGCTGGTGACACAGGAGGGGCTATTAAAGGAAATAAGATTGATGTTTTTATGCCTTCCTATGACAATGCAATTGCTTGGGGAGTCAAAGAAGTCAAAATTCGAGTGATTAACTAAACAAAAAATCCAGATCAGCATATATGTTGATCTGGATTTTTTTTGTATTTTAACCCTTTACTCATTTAATTTACTAAAGGGTTGAGAAGAGGTGGCGAATGTTGCATAATAAGGAAATTAATATTTATATTGTGGGAGCTGTTTATATGTCTATAAATGCGCAATTAAAAGGTAATCAACAGCAAGATGCTTATTTAGAAAACCGCGGTCGTCTTCTAGTAAAATGTCCTGATAAACCAGGAATTGTTTCTATACTATCAACCTTTTTGCATACACATCATTCCAATATTATTGAGTCTAGCCAATATTCTAGTAATCCAGAGAATGGAACATTTTTTATCCGAATTGCTTATCACTGTGAGGGATTAAATGAAAAAGCTATTCAAATGGAAAAGGATTTTGAACAAATTGCTGCAGTACATAATATGGAATTTAGCTTTCATTATCCGAAGGAGAGTACACGTTCAGCCATATTTGTTTCAAAGGAACCTCACTGCTTAATGGAGCTTTTATGGGAGTGGCAAAATGGGGATTTGGATACTGATATTGTCGTAGTCATCAGTAATCATGAATACGCGCGACCATTTGTTGAAGCATTAGGTATTCCATATTATTTTATCCCAACAAACAAAGATATTCGGAAACAAGTGGAAGCTGAACAAATTCGGCTAATGGAGGAATACAATGTAGATTTACTAATTCTTGCTCGCTACATGCAAATACTAACATCCGAGTTTGTGGACCATTTTGAAAATCGCATTATCAATATCCACCATTCATTCCTACCAGCGTTCATCGGAGCCGGTCCATACGAGCGCGCATACGAGCGAGGAGTAAAGCTAATTGGGGCTACTTCCCATTATGTAACGAATAATTTAGATGAAGGTCCTATTATCGAACAAGATGTGGAGCGGGTGGACCATCGAGATAACGTTGGGGAGTTAAAGAAAATTGGTCGCACCATTGAGCGTCGAGTATTAGCAAAGGCAGTGAAGTGGCATTTAGAAAATCGTATTATCGTTGAAGGGAACAAGACGATTGTGTTTCACTAAGTCAAAAGTTGGAATGCTCATATTGGTTGAATGCGCTAGTCAATCTGTATATAATGAACATAGAAACATAGACTATAAAGACTGGATACGCGAATATCCAGTCAGCAATTACAGACCGCAGAAAGAGCGGTTGGTCCAAGGTCAGAATAACCGTCAAACCTTTAGCTCAGGGGACGGTTATTTCTTTTTTACAAAGAAAATGATAATGGTCACTACTATGGAAAAGGTGGCTATCATTACAGCGCTAAGCTGGATCAACAAACTCATCATCTGGTATGTTGTCATGGCAACACCTCCTTAAGGAAAAGTGACCAACCGCCCACCCTGCTATGTAATTGCCAATTTATTATAACATAATAAGAACTAATGTTCTATTTTATTTGTTATTGTGATTCAAGATAGCTAAAATAGCTAATATAAGATTTCATGACTGCAAATTTTTTGAATAGGAAAAGCCCTAGCCGAGCACAATCGTTTCTCGGTTAGGGCTTTTATTAGATTTGAATCGGTTTCTTCGCACGTATATCTCCTAAAAAGAATTTTCCATATGGTATCATCTTTTGAATGGCGATAGATGCTATAATTGGTAAAATTAACCCAAGAGTCGTAAAGCCAATAATGCCGTATTGGAAATAATCGTTTAGGATAATATCGGTGAAAATATGCAAATACATGATGGCGATCGAGTGTTTTTCAATTTTTGCCAACCAGTCTAGCGATAGAATAGCAGTAATTCTTTGGAACAGACCAAGAATAACGATTATAAATGCAATCGGAATGACTAAGTCGAGCAGTAAATGATCGTATCGCAGAAACTTCATACTTAGATGATAATCAATAAATCCAAGTTTATCTGTTATTATTGCAGTAACTGCAACGATAAGAGCTCCTATCAGCCATGGACTCGTTATGTTCATCCAAACTGATTTAGCATAATAGCCAAGAGCGAAATAGACGATTGCCATTAGAACGACATCAAGATTCCAGAGCATAGGAATTGTTTGAGACGCTTCGTCTGGAGCACCGCTAATATATTGCATAGCGAAAATACTTTCTAAATGAGCAACTATATAGAAGACGATAAGCAATCCGATTTGCTTTATTCTACTTAAATATTTTGTCATCATCATGAATAATAAATATGTAAAGAATAATGTCGTAACGAACCAGAAAACTCCATACGCACCACGTGCGAAACGACCTGCAATCACTAATTTCCATAAATCCTGTAAGTACCAGGATAAGTCCAAGTTTCCTCCCGCAAGCTCCATTCCATAACGAACAGTTGTTATAGCTATTAGGAAAAACAAGTACGGTACCATTAGCTGTAAGAACCTTTTTTTAATAGAGGCCTTTGTGTCTTGCTCTTCTTTTAATTCTTTGAAAAATAGTCCGCTTAATAAGAAAAAAGCTGGCATATGAAACCAGTATATATAAGTGATGAAAGGGAAATTCAATTCACCTGGATAATGTCCGATTACTACTAAAATCATTAAGAATCCTTTTGTCACGTCAACCCATGTTAATCGTTTGTTAGCCATAAAACTTCCTCCAAAACATAATATCTATGTTTGTTTATCCGTTTTTGGGTAAATATAAACTTATAGTGTGTTTCAATTATATTACATATTATTAAAAGGAGTTTTGTTAAATGTTGGAAGTAATTTGTTTCGGGGATAGTATCACCGCTAGAAAAGAAGGCTACTCGACACCAATTTTAACGCATAAATTAGGTTCAAAAATGCCTAATTATAAATTTATCAATGCAGGAGTCTCTGGTAACACTACGGAGCAGGCGATGTTCCGTTTTAATAGAGACGTATTATCGAAGCGCCCCGATGCGGTGACTGTATTATTTGGCGCAAATGATTCGGCAACCCATAAATTTGTAGATTTAGAAACGTTTAAGCGTAATATTTCATTATTTGCAAAGCAAATCGGTCCAGAAAAAACGATATTAATCAGTCCTGCACCTGTAGATGAGGCTCTTCAACCGAATAGAACGAATGAACGTATGGAGCAATATGCACTCGCTGTTCAAGAGGTTGCGAAAGAAACTGGGAGTCATTTTATCGATTTCTTTCATATGTTATATTCACTACCAAACTATAAGGAGCTTTTGGTCGGTGAGAAGAATGATGGGTTGCATTTTGGTGAGCCTGCTTATGAAATGCTTTCGGATTTAATCGTGCAAAAAGTAGAGGAAATGGAAATTGAGGATGGGTTCTTCAAAAAACTAGTGGACCGATTGATGAGAGGCTAGTATTTTTCAAACGATTCTTGGAAAAGATAGAAGGAAGATACGAACAAGGAGTGAATTCATTTGCTACAGCTGCAAACGGAACTGGAAGGAAAGGAAATCGGTTTTGGAGATTTAAGAAGTCGAATTGATAGCCTTGGCTATACAATAGGTGGAAATTGGGATTACCATAAAGGCAGTTTTGATAATGTATTATGGCGAAATGAAGGTGAAACAATCTACTTGCGACTTCCATTCGAAGTAGTGCAGGGGGAGCTAGATAATTATGATGCGCAAATTAAGTTTCAAACGCCCTATGTCATCAAGCATGTTGTGAATATTGGCTTAGACGATGATGAGCATTCGCTTCTCACATCCACAGGCTTCAATCAATTCCAAGATCCAGTTGATAAGGATGGTCATATTGCAAACCAAAATAAATGGACTGCGGCTGGAGAGAAAGCTGTTGAGAAAATCGTACGATTAGTCCAATAAATGAAAGACCATTTTGCACAAACTGCGAAATGGTTTTTTTAATGAGTGAATTAATTCTTGTACTCCGAACTCAAATTTTCCAGTTTCCAATTGGAAGATCTATACAATGAAACTACTGATTTCCGTTTCAGGCGGGTGCTTTCCGCGAGCAGGCTTCAATCTCTTCGTGACTACGTTCCTGCAGAGTCGCCACCTTTCACTTCAATCAATTAATTAAGTGAGTAGTACTCAACTATTAGATAGAGCACAACCATCCAGCATCCTTAAAAATTCACTCGGTAATAATATAGCAAAATGTCTGTCCAAAGCCTTTTGAAAACGATAGAAACAGGTCTTGAACTTAAAGGGCCTTTCATCTGTATGCCTAGTTTTTCTTAGTGCGATAAGCTCTCTAAAGACCCCACACTTACAATATTTGCAGTATTTCATTATAATAGAAGCATTAGAGATGTAACTGGAAAGGAAAGCGACCGATGAAATATGAACGATTGATTAATTCGGAGCAAGAAACAAAGGCTCTGGCTGAGCAATTAGCAGCTTTACTATATGGCGGTGATGTACTGACGCTAGAAGGTGATTTAGGAGCGGGTAAAACGACATTCACCAAAAGTGTGGCGAAGGGATTGGGAATTACACGAAACGTGAACAGTCCAACGTTTACTATATTAAAGCAATATGAGGGCAGGCTACCGTTAAATCATTTAGATGTCTACCGACTAGCAGATAGTGATGAAGATCTGGGCTGGGACGAGCTATTCTACGGGGATGCGGTCAGCATTATTGAATGGGCCCATTTAATAGAAGAAGATCTGCCAACGGAACGATTGGCGATTCAAATTCTTCGTCTAGAAGGGGATGCTCGAAAATTTACGTTTATGCCTTTTGGCAAACGATATGAACAATTATGTGAGGAGCTTTTTGAATGATTTGGTTAGGAATAGATACATCACATACACCGCTTGCGGTAGCTATTGTAAAGGATGAGCAGGTACTTGCCTCGTTTCAATCATCGATGAAAATTACCCACTCGATTGGTACGATGCCAGCGATTGAAGAATTAATGGAAAAAGCAAATATCAAACCGAATGAAATAGATGCAATTGCTGTTGCGAAAGGACCCGGTTCTTATACAGGAGTCCGAATTGGAGTAACGATAGGAAAAACGCTCGCTTGGACATTAAATGTACCGATATATTCAGTATCGAGTTTACATTCACTTGCAGAGAATGCACCATATTTCCAAGGAGTTGTGTGTTCTATTATGGATGCACGACGTGGCAATGTATTTGCAGGAATTTATAGTAACGGTGAAGTAGTAAAAGAGGCGCATATGTCCTTAGTAGATTTACTGACAACTTTGGATAATTTGGAGCAGCCTGTTTTATTTGTCGGGTTGGACGTTTCGATTCACTGGGAGCAAATAAAAGAAGTACTTGGAGATAAAGTTCAACGAGTTAATGCGGCTTTCGATTTACCAAGTGCTGCTGTCTTAATAGAAATGGCGAAAAAAATGGAGCCTTCTGAAGTGCATACAGTAGTACCAGAGTATTTAAGAATTACCGAAGCAGAGGCAAACTGGATGAAAGAGCAGAAGAAAAATGGAAACTAATATAACTTACCGAAAAATGACGATAGCAGATATCGATCAAGTACTATTGATCGAACAGGAGGCTTTCGACACACCGTGGACGAGGGAAGCCTTTGAGCATGAAATGACGACAAATTTATATTCGCATTATCTGGTGGCAGAAACAGAGGCTAAAGAAATAATTGGTTACTGTGGTATGTGGGTAGTGATGGATGAAAGTCATATTACTAATGTGGCAGTAGCTGAACGAATGCGCGGATACAAAATTGGTGAGGGCCTGATGCGTGAAGCTATCCGTGTTGTAACAGAACAGGGTGTTGTACTCATGACACTAGAAGTTAGAGTATCAAATGATGTAGCAAAGAACTTATATCATAAACTTAACTTCCAAGATGGAGGCATACGGAAAAACTATTATTCAGACACCGGAGAGGATGCACTTGTGATGTGGGTGGAATTTAAATGATAAAAGATCAATATATATTAGGAATAGAAACTAGCTGTGATGAAACAGCGGCATCGATCGTGAAAAATGGACAAGAGATTATCTCCAATGTGGTTGCCTCTCAAATCGAAAGTCATAAACGATTTGGTGGAGTAGTGCCTGAAATTGCGTCGAGACATCATGTGGAGCAAATTACGATTGTCATCGAAGAGGCATTAAAACAAGCAGGAATGACACCGCAGGATATTGATGCAGTTGCAGTAACAGAAGGTCCAGGATTAGTAGGAGCCCTTTTAATAGGGATAAATGCAGCCAAAGCATTCGCTTTTGCACATGGACTTCCGCTAGTTGGCGTACATCATATCGCAGGACATATTTATGCAAATGGATTAGTGCAGAAGATGGAATTTCCACTGCTAGCGTTAGTCGTGTCTGGCGGACATACAGAGCTTGTATTGATGAAAGAAGACGGTATATTCGAGTTAATCGGAGAGACTAGAGATGATGCTGCGGGTGAAGCGTATGATAAAGTAGCACGTGTGTTGAATCTTCCTTACCCAGGTGGACCACATATCGATAAACTTGCTAACGAAAGTGATGAAGCATTGCAATTTCCTAGAGCATGGTTGGAAGAAGGGTCCTACGATTTTAGCTTCAGCGGATTAAAATCAGCAGTAATCAATTATCAGCATAATGCCGAGCAGCGAGGAGAAAAAATTAATCCTAACCATCTAGCTGCAGGATTCCAACAAAGTGTAGTAGAAGTTTTAACAGCAAAAACTGTTCGTGCAGCACGTGAATTTAACGTCAAGCAAGTCATTGCTGCAGGAGGAGTTGCTGCCAACAAAGGGCTTCGTAGTTCACTAGAGGAAGCTTTTATTAAAGAGAATATTCCTTTTAATGTGCCGCCAATCAAGTTATGTACAGACAATGCTGCCATGATTGCAGCCGCGGGAAATTCGAAATTTACAGCAGGACATAGAAGTAATATGTCGATGAATGGTAGACCAGGTTTAGAATTAGATAGTTGGAACTAAGCAAAGCGGAAGCGCCTATGGTTTGGAAGCCAATCTCAGCGCGCGACATCGTCGTGCTCCTAAGCAAAGCTCGTCGCAAAATAATAAACATTTCGCAACGACTGCTCAGGCGGTCTTGGCCCCGAAGTCTAGACAAATAAATATGGAGTTAATAGTATATACTTTCTAAAAATGAGATCCTCTTTTCTTCGACAAGAAAAGAGGATTTTTTATCATGTAATTTAGAAGTTGTCAATAGAGAACATTCGTACTTATGCACAATTTGTGGATAACATGTGTGTAACTTAACGATAGACTATATATAGTATCATTTTTATACACACCATTGTGTATAACTAGTTTTATAAATTGTGGACAATGTGGATAAACCTGTTGATAGATTGATATAACTCATTTTTTTATGTGAATAAATATGTGGAGAAAAATATCGGTGAAAAAGTACTTGACCAACATATATGTATACGATTCGACATAACAGTAAATAAAAGATGAAAACGCAAGAAGGATTAATGCTGAATTTGTAGAATTCTAAGTAATAAGTAAGAAAGTATCAGAATCGCCAATCAAATTTGCTAGGATTTGATTAAAGAAAATAAAAATAAGGTAGAAGATTACTTTTCAATTATTAGGGAGGAAACTTAGTGAAAATGTTATTTCAGTATAATTGGTTGGTTAGGGAAGAATGGTATCAGTGGTGTGAGAGATTAAGTGAAGAAGATCTGTTATGTAAGCGCACAGGGGGAGTAGGAAGTATTCTTGAAACCTTATTTCATATAGTTGATGTTGAATGGAGTTGGATTCGCATTTTACAGGATAAGCCTGATTTTCAGGAGAGTTTTGAAAATTATAGTACTCTGGAGAAAGTACGACAATTAGACGCTGAATTTAGATTAGAGGTCGAAGCCTTTGTGAACGACTGGAATGATAGCATGGGAAGTCGCATACTTTACGATACATTACCAGATGGAAGAATTGAACAGGATTCCTGGGGTGAGGTTATTCGACATGTAATTGCACATGAAATACACCATATCGGACAATTATCTATTTGGGCGAGGGAATTAGGAGAGAAACCGGTATCTGCTAATGTAATTGGTCGAGGCCTTGCAGATTCTGCAAAGAGTAAGTAGACTCTGACTTTAAAAAGGATAAAGAAAAGGTAGTGAAACCAAAAAACGAATTGGTTTCACTACCTATTTTCTTTAAGGTGTTATTTCTTCAAGCTGTTCCTGTAATTCTAACCATTCATTTGACAGGTCATCTTGCTTTTCTTTCCATTCATCCAATTCACGTTGCAGCTGTTGAACAGCTTCGTGATCTTGGAAAATTGCAGGGTCACATAGCTTTTCTTCAATCGTTGCAATTTCTGCATCAATCGTTGGAATCTTACTTTCTAATTCCTCTAGCTGGCGTCGAAGCTGGCGTTCTTTTTTCTTGGCTTCTTTATCAATAGTAGATGTGTTCACTTTCGTCACTATCGTATTTTCAACGACGGTATTTTCTAAAGCGAGCTCTTCCATTTCTTCCTTTTTCTCTAAATAATAGTCGTAATCTCCAAGGAATAGTGTTGCATCATCGCTTGCTAATTCAATTACCTTGGTTGCAATTCGGTTAATGAAGTATCGGTCATGGGAGACGAATATAATTGTTCCTGGAAAATCGAGCAAGGCATTTTCGAGAACCTCTTTACTATCTAAGTCTAGATGGTTAGTAGGCTCATCGAGTACAAGAGTATTCGCTTTTAAAAGCATTAGCTTTGCAAGTGCGAGTCTTGCTTTTTCACCACCAGATAATGTTGATACCGTTTTTTGTACATCGTCTCCTGTAAACAAGAAACGACCTAATACAGTACGGACATCTCTTTCATTCATCAATGGCCACTCGTCCCATAGTTCTTGAAGGGCAGTTTTGTTTCCAGTTAAAGCAGCTTGTTCCTGGTCATAGTATCCAAACTGGACATTCGTTCCGTACTGAATTTTACCTCCAGCAGCATCCAACTGTTTCATAATGGTCTTTAGTAAAGTAGATTTTCCGACCCCGTTTGGTCCAACAAGTGCGATTCGATCCTGCTTGTATACGGAGAACGATATATTAGATGAGACGGTCTTGTTTGGATAACCGACTGCGATTTCCTCAAGGCGCAACACGTCATTGCCACTAGGTCGATCAATCGTAAATCCGAATGAGGCGGATTTCTCATCGCCGTCTGGGGACTCCATCCAATCCGTTTTTTCGATAACCTTACGTCTAGATTGAGCCATTTTAGTAGTAGAGGCACGAGCAAGATTTTTACTAACAAAATCCTCTAGCTTCGCTTTTTCCTCTTGCTGTTTTTCATATTTCTTTCTATCTAACTCGTAGTTTTTTGCTTTTTGCGTTAAGTAGGAGCTGTAGTTGCCCACGTATCTTGCTACATTATGACGAGATACTTCGTACACAAAGTTGACTACCTGATCTAAAAAGTATCGGTCATGCGAGACGATAAGCACTGCGCCGTTATAATTTTTTAAATAGTTTTCCAAAAAGCTTAACGTTTGAATGTCCAAATGGTTGGTAGGCTCATCGAGAATCAGTAAGTCTGGCTTACTTAATAGCATTTTTGCAAGTGCTAATCTCGTTTTTTGTCCTCCCGATAATGCTTGGACAGGCTTGTCGTAATCATCTGGGAAAAACTGCATCCCGTGTAAGATAGAGCGGATATCTGATTCGAAGCGATAACCACCAGCTTCCTTAAAGGCTAACTGTAATTCATCATAAGTTGCAGCCACTCGTGCATAAGCTTCGGAATCTTCATATATAACAGGGTCTGCCATCTGTGATTCCAAGGCACGGAGCTCTTTTTCAGAGTTAATGAGATGACTAAAAATCGTCTTCATTTCCTCCCAGATAGTCAGCTTGGATTCGAGTCCTGCATGCTGTTCTAAATAACCAAGACGAATATTTTTGGGCATAATGATTTCGCCTGAATCGTACGACATTTCACCTGCTATTATTTTAAGTAAAGTGGATTTTCCGGCGCCATTTCTACCAACAAGGGCTACCCGGTCTCGGTCCTGAACCTCTAGCTTTACATTAGTTAATATATCTTCACCGTTAAAGGATTTTGTTATTTGATTGACTTGTAAAACAATCACAATTATTCGCACCTCAATTCTATCCTAAGTGTAATAGATAGGGCTTGTTGTTGCAACGCCATAGCTTTACAATGATAGAAATGTCTAGTAAGATAAAAACGATTTGTTTGACTAAACTAGGAGGATTTTTATGAAACCTGAAATACCGAGAATTCCTCAAGCTACTACAAAAAGACTTCCATTATATTATAGATTTTTACAAAGCTTTCATAATGCTGGACATAAACGAGTTTCCTCACAGGAACTGAGTGAAGCGATGAAAATTGATTCCGCAACTATTAGAAGAGATTTCTCTCATTTTGGTGCGCTTGGGAAAAAGGGGTACGGTTATGACGTTCCAACTCTACTTGAGTTTTTCCGTAAAACACTCGATCAGGATGAGGCTGCAAATGTGGCTCTTATTGGTGTTGGTAGTTTGGGAAATGCTTTTCTAAAGTATAATTTCCAAAAAAACCACAACACAAAAATTGTCGTTGCATTTGATACTAAGGCTCCTGTTGAAGGTACTACTATAAGTGATATACCGGTGTATCATTCGAGTGTGATGCTTGAAAAGCTAGAGGAATTTGGAATTGAACTAGTTATTTTCACTTTGCCAAGTCGATCTGCACAGCAAGTAGCCGATCAGCTAGAGTCCTCATCTATTAAAGGGATATTAAACTTTACGCCAATTCGTATTCAAACAAAAGACGCTATCCGCGTGCATACAATCGATCTTTCTGTTGAACTACAAACCCTTATCTATTTAATAAGAAACGAACATGCTGAATAATGTAAAAAGCCTTTGACCACATTGCTAGATGGTCAAAGGCTTTTATTAAGGAAAAAATATTATCTGCATATTTGAATATTGTTCAAAAAATTTCTGAATATCTTCCCCATAAAATTGAACAAGTACAACAAATCCATTTAATAGCATATGAGAGATAATAGATGCAATGATTCGCTTCGTCTTGTAATAAATAAAGGAGAATATAAATCCAGATACTGCATATAGTAGGATGTGCGTAAAGTCAAAGTGTATAATGGCGAATACAATCGCACTGACAGAAGCAGCTACAAAGAAATTCGTTTTTGGAAGTAGTGTTCCGAAAATGATACGACGAAAAATGAGTTCCTCTAGTATAGGAGCAAATAGGACAATAGAAAATATAGCAAATGGTACTGCTTGGGCGATTTCTATAAACTGGGTTGTATTTTCTGAGCCCGGATCCACACCAAATTTAAGCTCAATACTTGCCGCAAACCCCTGACCAAAAAGTACTAGAAAAAATCCGACAATTCCCCAACCAATCGTTTGTAGAGTGGGGGTTGAGTTACCTTTTAACGGCTTCAAGTAAGTATTGTCTTTTCGGATGATTAGCAGGGTGATTACCGTGGCAATTGCCATGCTAAGAAATACCCACCAACCAGAAATATTAAGTGCGGGATCTTCCACACCTTTTGTTTCAAAAAAATTATAAAGGAACGGCAAGATTGGCACCAGCACAGCTCCAGATAACTGCATAATGCAGTAAACGATTAAAATGTAGATACCGGTTTTTTGTTGTTTCATGAACAGTTTAAGTCCTCTCTCTTTGTAGCTTCTTCTTTCATTGTATCGGAAATAGGAAATAAAAGAAAAAGATACCTTCTCACTTGCAAAATGTTCTGTGATTAATTATTATTATAAGTGTGTTAGCACTCAAAGAGTAAGAGTGCTAATAATATTAAATTTTACTATTTTAGGGAGGTAGTTTCACTTGTTAAGACCATTAGGTGATCGTATCGTAATCGAATTAATCGAAGCTGAGGAAAAAACAGCATCTGGCATCGTACTTCCAGACTCTGCTAAAGAAAAACCGCAAGAAGGAAATGTTGTTGCTATAGGTACTGGACGAGTACTTGAAAACGGCACTCGCGTTGAACTAGACGTTAAAGAGGGAGACCGTATCATCTTCTCTAAATATTCTGGTACAGAAGTGAAATATGAAAATAATGACTATTTAATCTTACGCGAAAGCGATGTACTAGCTATTATTGGCTAATAAAACTTTCAAAAATATATTCAGGAGGTAACTAACACATGGCTAAAGAAATTAAATTCAGTGAAGACGCTCGTAGCGCAATGCTACGTGGAGTAGATAAACTTGCAGATGCTGTTAAAGTAACACTTGGACCAAAAGGACGTAACGTAGTTCTGGAGAAAAAATTTGGTTCACCACTTATTACTAATGATGGTGTAACAATCGCAAAAGATATCGAATTGGAAGATGCATTTGAAAATATGGGTGCTAAGTTAGTTGCAGAGGTTGCTTCTAAAACAAACGATATCGCTGGTGATGGTACAACTACTGCTACTGTTTTAGCACAATCGATGATTCGTGAAGGATTGAAAAACGTAACAGCAGGAGCTAACCCAGTAGGAATCCGTAAAGGAATTGACCTAGCAGTTGCAGCAGCAGTTACAGAGTTAAAAGCAATTTCTAAACAAATCGAAGGCAAAGAGTCAATTGCACAGGTTGCAGCTATTTCTTCAGGAGATTCTGAAGTTGGTGATTTAATCGCGGAGGCAATGGAACGTGTTGGTAACGACGGTGTTATTACAATTGAAGAATCTAAAGGCTTCACTACAGAACTTGATGTAGTAGAAGGTATGCAGTTCGATCGTGGATATGCATCTCCATATATGGTGACAGATTCAGATAAAATGGAAGCTATTTTAGACAATCCATATATTTTAATTACAGATAAAAAAATCACAAGCATTCAAGAAATTCTTCCTGTGCTGGAGCAAGTAGTACAACAAGGTAAACCACTTTTACTAATCTCTGAGGACGTAGAAGGGGAAGCTTTAGCTACTCTTGTATTAAACAAATTACGTGGAACGTTCAATGCTGTAGCTGTTAAAGCTCCAGGTTTTGGGGATCGTCGTAAAGCAATGCTAGAAGATATCGCAGTTCTAACTGGCGCTGAAGTAATTACAGAGGATTTAGGCTTAGACTTGAAATCTGCTAACATTACACAATTAGGTCGCGCTTCAAAAGTTGTTGTATCTAAAGACAATACGACAATCGTAGAGGGTAACGGAGAGTCTGATCGCATCGCTGGTCGTGTAACACAAATCCGTGCTCAATTAGAAGATACAACTTCTGAATTCGACAAAGAAAAACTACAAGAACGTCTTGCTAAATTAGCTGGTGGTGTAGCTGTAGTGAAAGTCGGAGCAGCAACAGAAACAGAACTAAAAGAACGCAAGCTTCGTATTGAAGATGCTCTTAATGCTACCCGCGCAGCAGTTGAAGAAGGTATCGTAGCTGGTGGTGGTACTGCACTAGTAAACGTATATAACAAAGTTGCAGAATTAGCAGAAACAAAAGAAGGCGACGTAGCAACTGGTCTGAAAATTGTACTTCGTGCATTAGAAGAACCAGTTCGTCAAATCGCTAACAACGCAGGTCTTGAAGGATCTATCGTTGTAGATCGTCTAAAACGCGAAGAAATCGGTATCGGTTTCAACGCTGCAACAGGCGAATGGGTGAACATGATCGAAGCAGGTATCGTAGATCCAACTAAAGTAACTCGTTCAGCACTTCAAAATGCTGCATCTGTAGCAGCATTATTCTTAACTACAGAAGCAGTAGTTGCAGACATTCCAGAACCAGCAGGCGGCGGCATGGGCATGCCTGACATGGGCGGAATGGGCGGCATGATGTAAAAAAAGCCAGAAACCCTTTATAAATAAGGTGTTTCCAGTTCAATTTACATTACTTTACCACTTCTGTGTATTAAAAAAATGCATATGACTAATTTTAGAGGAGGTCTTTCATCAGTTTGCTAAACTGTTGGGAGGCCTTTTCTTCCATATTGGTAGTCATGAGAACCCTGTCAATATATAATGTCAATTTATGGAGTATAAGTGGATACGGAACAAGCATCGTCTTTACTTGAAGATGGAGCAATTACCGAACACTCAGCAGGCGATATAGCTGTGAAAGAAGCTGTTTTCCAAGATTCTAATCCGGTTGAAGTTGCGACTCATTGGAAAGAAGCATTAAGACTATTTGAATGTTTTTGAAACTGATTAACCAACATTAAAAGGAAAAACATTTAAGATTGGTGAAGGACAAGACGTATTTTAATGGGGGAATTAGACATGGATTTTACGAATAAAGTGGTGTTAATTACTGGTGCAGGTGCTGGGATAGGTCGCGAAACCGCACTTCAATATGCAGCAAATGGTGCGAAAGTGGTTGTAAATGCAATAGGGAAAGAACGTGGTAAACAAACAGCCGAGTTAATCAAAGAAAAAGGCGGAGAAGCCATCTTTATACAGGGTGATATATCGAAAAAGTCCGATGTGGAAAACATGGTGAATAAGACGTTACAGGCATACGGACGGATTGATATTTTAGTTAACAATGCTGCTGTAGTTGCTGCTGGGACCATTGAGAATACAACGGAAGAGGATATCGATCGTACATTGGCCGTTAATATTAAAGGGACTTACCTTACATCTCAATATGTCGCAAAACAAATGAGAGAGCAAGGTGGCGGAGTCATCGTTCATGTTGGTTCTGTTGCTTCTATAAAAGGACATCAAGACCGTAGCATTTATAGTGCATCAAAAGGGGCTGTCTTAGCTCTTACGAAATCAATGGCGCTGGAATTAATGGATGCCAATATCCGTGTTAATTGCGTCAGCCCGGGAACAACCTATACGGATGGCGTACATAATCGTATTGAAGCTTCTTCAGATCCAGAAGCATTGAAATCGATGTATTTCGCAAGACAGCCCATGAATCGTCTCGCAAAACCAGAGGAAATTGCCCATAGTATATTGTTTGCAAGCTGTGACGAAGCAGCATTTATGAATGGAAGTAATATTGTCATTGATGGTGGTACGTCGATATAAGTAACCTCCTGATATGTATGGGTTTGTATGTAAGGCGAAAGCGAAATGCTAACATAGAGGATTATTATCGAGGCTTCTCATTAGTTGTGCGAACTTTTGAGGAGCTTCTTTTTATTTCTGCTTGTAAAGTGGAGATAGACATTCTTTGTGATTTGATCATTTGAATGACAAAGTTTATCCCTAATCAAGTGCTACACCAACCTTTGCAAAAAGCGACCGGTCAATTTAAGGAAGGTAATTCCTCGATTTATTCATAATATTTTTTTTACTTTAAATAATCATTCAATTAACAAACAATTGTTTTTTATTTAAACAAATGTTTGTTTTTTTATTGACAGTTAAAATTTCTGATGTTAGTATGAGTTTTGTAAAAATTAAATATTATTTCTCGTATAATATTGGGGATCTGGCCCGAAAGTTTCTACCAAGCTACCGTAAATAGCTTGACTACGAGGTTGCGTACATAAACATGGGATAAATCTATTATTTTCTCCATTATCTACCTTCCTGAAGTCAAGCACCGGTGCAAACTCGGTGCTTTTTATTTTTTTACAAACAATACAACATGATGAACATAGGAGGAAATTTTAATGAAAAAAAGCACTAAGAAAATAGTAATGGTCTTAATCATAGCTTTAATGACTACTGTAATGGCAGCATGTGGAAGTGACTCAGCTAAAGAAACTGAAGCTAAGTCTGGTACAGGAGAAGAAGGATTAAAAATTGCCATTGTAACAAGTCCTTCTGGCGTTGATGATGGTAACTTTAATGAAGATAACTATAACGGTATTTTGAGCTTTATTGAAAATAATCCAACAGCAACAGTAAAGTCTGTTAAAGAAGAAACTGGTGATCCTGCTGCGGCTGTACAAGCTGTTGCTGATATTGTGGCAGATTATGATGTTATTGTAACACCTGGGTTCCAATTTGCTGGGATTTCTAGCATTGCTGTAGAAAATCCAGATAAAATCTTTATTTTGAATGACTCTGAGCCAGCTCCTGTAGATGGCCAAACTGATTTCGAAAACATCTATGCGATGAATTTTGCTGAACAAGAGAGTGGTTTCTTTGCAGGAATGGCTGCAGCACTAGAAACAAAGACAAACAAAGTAGCGGTTGTAAATGGTATCGCTTATCCTTCCAATGTCAATTATCAATTTGGCTTTGAATCAGGCGTAAACTATGCTAATAAAGTTTTTGAAAAAAATGTGGAACTTGTTGAACTATCAGGCTATGCAGGGACTGATGTAACGGGGGCTGATGTTGGTGGTAACTATGCAGGATCCTTTGCAGATGAAGCAACTGGTAAAGTAATCGGAAATTCATTGATCAAACAAGGTGTAGATCTTATCTTTGTTGCTGCAGGTGGTACTGGTAATGGTGTATTCACAGCAGTGAAGGAAGCTAAAGACGACGTAAAAGTAATTGGTGTGGATGTTGACCAATATGATGACGGTGTAAATGGTTCTGAAAATATTGTTTTAACGTCTGCTGTAAAATTCATGGCTATGAACATTGAAAAGGCATTGAATTCTGTTGAAGATGGAACATTCAAAGGCGGAAATGTAGTTCTTTATGCGGATACAGATTCAACTGGCTTTATAAAAGAAGAAGGCCATCATCAATTATCAGAGGATACGCTAAGTAAATTGAATGAGGCTTACGAGTTAGTTAAAGCTGGCACAATCGTACCTGCATCTAATTTTAATGAACATTCTCCTGAACAGTTTCCAGGTTTATAAGGTTAATTAGAAACACTATTACAGTAGAAGTTTATCATATCCCTAATATTTGAATAATTAGGGAATGGTGAGCTTCTATTATTTTTCCTATTATGGTGAGGAAGGAGAACCAACGATGTCTAATTATATCGTAGAAATGAAACATATAACCAAAAGTTTCCCTGGAATAGTAGCGAATGATGACGTATCCATTGGCATTAAAAAAGGAGAAATTTTTGCCTTGCTTGGTGAAAATGGTGCTGGCAAATCCACATTGATGAGTATGCTGAGTGGGATGTACGAACCCGATGAAGGAGAAATTTATATTCGGGGAGAGAAGGTTCAAATCAGTTCGCCGAACCATGCAGCAAACCTTAACATCGGAATGGTCCATCAGCATTTTAAGTTAGTCGAAGATTATACGATTACAGAGAATATTACTTTAGGAATTGAGCCAATTAAAAGGTTTGCAGGACTCTTTCCATACGTAGATATTCGAAATGCCAATCGTAAAATTGAAGAACTATCCAAAGACTTTGGCTTGGAAGTGGATCCTACAAAAAAAATTGCCGATCTTACGGTTTCCATGCAGCAACGTGTGGAAATTTTAAAGGTGCTTTATCGTGAAGCAGAAATCCTTATTTTTGATGAACCAACTGCCGTCCTAACTCCACAAGAAATCGATTTCTTACTTGGTATTATCGAAGGTCTGCGAAACAGTGGAAAAACCATCATTTTAATCACCCATAAGCTAGAAGAAATTAAGAAAGTGGCCGATCGATGTGCAGTATTGAACAAAGGTAAATTAGTGGATGTGTTGGATGTAAAGACAACATCGGTCAACCTTATGGCTCAATTAATGGTGGGTAGAGAGGTAAGTTTTGAATCTGAAAAAGTACCTGCTCAGTTTAAAGAAGAAGTATTGAAGGTAGAACATCTAACTGTGAAAAATGAAGATGGATTTGAAGTAGTTAAGGACGTTTCCTTTACGATCCGCAGTGGTGAAATATTTGCGATTGCTGGTGTTGCAGATAATGGTCAAGTTGATATAGCGGATGCCATTGCCGGATTGACAAAGGTCAGCGGAGGTAAGATATTCCTCGAAGGTAAGGACATTACAAATGAAAGTATTAGAAACAGAACAGAAACTGGAATTTCTTATATACCTGAAGATCGACAAAGCTATGGGCTATTTTTGGATTTCGATTTATCAACCAATTTGGCATTAAAGCAGTACTATAAGGAGCCCTTTTCTAGTAAAGGAATCTTAAATAAAGAGGTATTTGAGGAATTTGGCAGCAAGCTAATTGATCAATTTGATATTCGAAGTGGACAAGGTATTAAGACGCAAGTTCGTTCGATGAGTGGTGGTAACCAGCAAAAAGCAATTATTGCCCGTGAGATCGAATTACAATCCCCGCTTATGATTTTCGTTCAACCAACACGAGGAGTAGATATTGGTGCGATTGAAAATATTCATAACATGATGATTCAACAACGTGATCAAGGAAAAGCGATATTACTGGTTTCGTTGGAGTTAGAAGAGATTATGAATGTAGCGGATACGATAGGTGTTATATATAATGGCCAACTTCAAAAAGTTGCAAGCAGTGAATCATTAACGACCAATGAAGTGGGTGAATATATGATGGGGGCTAAGCATGAGTAAGGATAAAAAGAAAAAAAGCTTAAGTTATCGTCTGTTTTGGCCAATACGGAATGAGAAATGGCAACCGATTACAATCCCGGTAGCTTCTATACTAATAAGTTTTATTGCTGCGGCAATAGTGATACTTTTACTGGGCAAAAATCCGTTACAAGCGTTTTACAACTTGTTCCAAGGGGCAGGGATCTTGCCAAAGTCTTCTTATGCTGGCTACAAGAGTATACTGACTGATTTTTTGAGTTTGCTAAACGCCATGACGCCACTTGTGTTTGCCAGCTTGGCAGTGGCTGTTGCTCTTAGAGCTGGCCTATTTAATATCGGTGTTTCCGGTCAAATGCTCTTCTCTGGTTTTTTAGCGACGGTAATTGTAGGTTATAGTGGGTTAGATGCCATCATTGCAAAGCCACTTGTTTTGTTGGTTGGAATTGTTGCTGGAGGCTTAATGGGTGGATTAGTAGGATGGTTAAAATATAGATTCAACATACATGAAGTAGTATCTACTATTATGTTAAATTATATTGCCCAATATGTCATAAGCTTCTTTATTCAAATGTATTATGTTGATCCTGTTTCAAGGCAATCCAAATATATTTCAGAAGAAGCAAGGTTGACGTTAGTAAATGTTGAGATAGCAAACTTGAAAATGGATATTCCATTGGGCTTTATTTTGGCTATCATTATCGCCATTTTAATCAAGTTTCTTATGGACAAAACAGTGGTTGGTTTTGAAATTAAAGCTGTTGGTTCCAATCGAAATGCAGCAAAATATACAGGAATAAATGTCGGAAGAAATACAGTCTTAGCCATGATTATTTCAGGAGGTTTGGCTGGTCTTGCAGGTGTAACGTATTATTTAGGTTATTTCTCTTCCATACAACCCAAAGTATTATCAAGTATCGGTTTTGACTCCATTGCGGTGGCACTATTAGGAAACTCTCATCCAATCGGGATTATTTTTTCATCTTTCTTAGTATCAATTATTGACCAGGGAAGCACGTATATGAGTTCGCAGGCTGGGATCAGGCAAGAAATTGCTTCTGTGATCATCGGGTTAATCCTATTGTTTAGTGCATGTGGTGCGTATGTGAAGCATAAAGTCAGCCGCTTGAAGGAAAAAGAAGTGGATCGAAAGGACAGTGAATCATAAATGGATACGATTATTATTGATGGATTATCCTTTGCTCTGCCTCTTTTTATCATGGCAATAGGTGGTATATATAGTGAAAAAAGTGGTATCACCAATTTAGCACTTGAAGGCTTTCAAGGTTTCGGTGCATTCATCGGAGCCCTGTCAGCTGTGTTAATCGCAAACGCTTCTGGAATAGATGTTCAAAATCTATTTTACGTGTCGTTTCTGTTTGCGATGATTGGCGGGATGGGTTTTTCCGTTATTCATGCTGTATTAAGTATTAAATTTAAGGCAAATCAAGTAATCAGCGGTGTTGTGATTAATATTTTGGCGTTAGCACTAACGACTTTCTTAACAACACAAATAAATGCACTTGTATTTGGAGCGGCTTCGGACAAGTTTCGATTAGGTGTATCGGAGCGGTTTACGATTGAAGGTTTAGCCAATATACCAGTGATTGGTGCGGTCTTTACGAATGTGTATCCGTTCGAAGTGATTATCGTTGTGATTGCCATTTTTGCTTGGTATCTTTTATATAAAACAAGATTCGGTATGCGCTTAAGAGCGAGTGGGGAAAATCCTCATTCGGTTGATGCAGCAGGTGTAAATGTATCGAAAATACGATTTTCTGCGGTTCTAATATCAGGTCTTTTATCAGGTTTAGCTGGTATGTGCTTTGCCTATTCCATTTCAGCTAACTTTTCTTCCAATATTTATATGGGATATGGATTCTTGGCTATTGCTGCATTAATCTTTGGTAACTGGAGGATTCTCCCTACTTTAGCAGCTTGTCTTATCTTTGGTTTTGCAAAATCGGGGGGAACGTTTATTGCTCAGGAATTGGCATTGCCAAGTAGCTTCACCGATTTATTCATGATTTTACCGTATGTATTAACGTTATTGTTATTAGTCTTTTTCTCTAAATCAAATCGCGCTCCGAGAGCATTAGGTGAAATTTATGACAAAGGAAAGAGATAGATAAAGTAAAACTACCATCATGTGGGGGGGTTCTTCATCCCCACTGATGGTTAGTTGAACCAATGGGACCTTTACTTTTGTATCTAAGGTAAAAGTAAATATCTAAAATAAAGGATTATAATAGAGGCTTCTCATTAGTTGTGAAAACTTTTGGGAAGCTTCTTTTTTCATTTCTTTTAACAAAGGGATAGTTCTGTTTTGGTAAAGATAAAGTGCTAATCATTATAAGCATGGCTCAACTGTTTGATTAGCTTCAATTCTATTGTTTTCCGTAAAATCATAAAATGGTAGGTTATGAATGCAATGGTTTACCTGAGGGAGGACAAAGTAGTATATTACAAAATCCCTATTGACTATGTATATTTCATATCTAACAATAATCTTTATGCAGAAGCTAAATCGTCGGACTAGAAGGTGGAACAAAAAGTGAGAAGAATGGAAAGAAGACAGCAACAAAAATTAAATGAGCGGATAAGGAGTAAGTTTAAAGGTAAAAAAATAAAAGTGAAGATTTTAGCAGCGGGTTCAATATTGTTTTTATGTAGTTTGCTTCTATTAAATATTTTCATTTGGTCAAGTGATGTCAGTAAACTAGAAGAGCCTACTCCACAGCCAACTATTATTTATGACCAAAATGGAGAGGTAGCTAGTAAGATTGAAACTTCGAATATTGAAGGAGTTAGTATAGAACATGTTCCAGAAAATCTTATTCATGCTGTAATTGCAACAGAAGATCAGAGGTTCTACAAGCACAAGGGAATTAACTATATAGCAATTGTTCGAGCATTTTCTCAAAATATGGTGAGTGGAGAAATTGTGGCAGGAGGAAGCACAATCACACAGCAGTTGGCTAAAAATGTCTTTTTAACACAAGAACGTACATATACGAGAAAATTTAAAGAACTTATTTTAACGAAAAAAATTGAACAAACATACCCCAAAGATGAAATTATGGAACGGTACTTAAACCAGATCTATTTCGGTGAAGGAGCCTGGGGCATACAACGTGCTTCACAGACGTACTTTGGCAAGGATGTTAGTGAATTAACGCTAGGTGAGTCAGCTATGCTTGCTGGGTTGATTAAAGCACCTTCTAAATTGTCACCATTTAAAGATATGAATAAATCAGTTGAACGGAGAAATCTTGTTCTATCATTAATGGTAAAGGAAGGCTACATTAGTCAAAATGATGCGGAAAAGGCAAAAGAACAGTCTATAGTATTAGATGGCGAAAAATTTGATGATTATAAAGGTAAATATCCATATTATGTAGACCATATTATTGAGGAAGCTATAAATAAATATGGTCTCACAGAAAATGAGGTTCTTGCGGGTGGACTTCATATTTATACTGAATTAAATCCTACAATACAAAATTCGGTTGAACAGGTATATAAGGATGAAAAGATGTTTCCGGAAGGTCAAACTGATCAGTTAGTACAAAGTGGAGCAATCTTCATCAATCCTTCAACCGGCGGAATCAACGCACTTGTTGGAGGAAGAGGAGAACATACCTTTAGAGGATTTAATCGAGCTACCCAACTAAAACGACAACCCGCTTCTACAATGAAACCATTAGCAGTATATACTCCTGCTTTGGAGCAAGGGTACGAAATGGATGATATGTTACAAGATTCACCTATTAATATTAACGGATATCAACCAATGAACTATGACAAACAATTCCGTGGAGAAGTTACGATATACGATGCTTTGGTAAACTCATATAACGTTCCGGCGGTATGGTTATTGCAGAGAATGGGCTTGAAGTACGGGGTAAATGCAGTGGAGCGTTTCGGTATTAAACTAAAGAAAAAGGATCATAATTTAGGTTTAGCACTTGGTGGTATGAATGAAGGGGTATCTCCTTTATTAATGGCTCAAGCATTCTCCTCATTCTCTAATGATGGCGTAATGGTAGAAGCACACTCTATCCAAAGAATTGAAGACGCAGATGGCGAGATCATTGCTAAATGGCATAATAATGCTACAAGCGTCACGAATCCTTTAGTCGCCCAGAATATTACCTATATGCTCAAAGGTGTTGTTGAAGAAGGCTCAGGAATGAATGCCCAAGTAGAGGGATGGGAAGTAGCTGGTAAAACGGGTACAACAGAGCTACCTTTTGCTACTGTAGGAGGAGCAAAGGATCATTGGTTTGTTGGATATACTCCACAAATTGTTGGGGCAGTTTGGATGGGATACGATAAAACGGATGAAAATCATTATTTGTTGGGAACTAGTGGATCTACTGCCCCAAAGATTTTTAAAGAAATTTTCTCTGAGTCTATAACGGAATTTTCCCAAAAAGAATTTGACTTATCATTACTAGGCAAACAACTAAAAGAACAGAGGGAGAAAGCGGAACAACAGATGAAAAAGGAAGAGGAAAAGAAAGAAAAGGAAAAAGGGAAGAAAGATAAAGAGAAGAAAGATAAAGAGAAGGAAAAAGATAAAGAGAAGAAAGGTAAAGAGAAGGAAAAAGATAAAGAGAAGAAAGAGAAGAAAGAGAAGAAAGAAAAGAAAAAAGAGAAAGAAAAAGATTAATTGGAGAGGCATCGAGAATTCTGGAGAAACATTAATTATCTGGCTTAAAAGACACCGTAGTACATTGATCTGCTCAATCACGTCTTTTTATATCAAAACAAAAAGTAAGTACAATGAACTCTATTAATTGGAAACTAAAAACCGTTAATTCCAAAATATATATAAGGGTTTGTATGAAAGGTGAAAGTGAAATGCTAATATAGAGTATTATAATCGAGGCTTCTCATTAGTTCATTGAACTTTTGGGAGGCTTCTTTTGTCACGCTGGAGGTACACATTCTTGATACTTTGATCTTCGGAATGGCCAAGACTATACATGGGTTAAAAAGAGATATAAGTTTGCAAGAGCAAGTAGTCCTGCCATTCTTAGTTGAACCATTTTTATTTGCTCAATTAAATGTATTTTTACATCTACAGAGATACTAGCAAATGATTGAAAATAAAGAATTATCAAACAACCGTTATGTTATTTTGGTAATTTTTACTTTATAGTCTTATTTGTAAAATTAAAATCGATAGTTTTTCTTAATAAAATGGATGGGAGTACATATTAAATGACAGGGAGAACAAATATGAAAGCGTAATCATTTTTTTAGAATCGAGTTTTTTGGGCTAATTATATTATTTCACATATTGCAAAATTCTAATAATACGTAATGAAAGCTTCATCTTTTTTAATCAGAGTAACACTAAATGGTAACAATGCTTTGTTATATTCAAGGCAGGCAGAAGATGGTGCTGCCGAAAAATATTTGAGTAATAAATCTTACTCAGGAGAATAAGAGGTGAAACGATAAATCAGGAATTTATGAAAAATCCATCCTATCAGTAGAAAAAATACGAATTAGGAGAGATCAAGTAATGAATAAAAAACAAATGAACTCTAAGAAAGCAAATAAAAATTTGTCGAAAAAATTTGCACCGCTAGTAATGTCAACTTCAATGGTGGCAGCAACGTTTTTAGCAGCTGGTGCACCTATTTCTGCAGCAGAGCTTGACAAAAATGGTACAAACCCGGAAGTTATTGAGCAAGTAAAAAATCATGGTCAGGAAGTATCTGCATTAGCAAAAAGTCTACCAGGTTCTCCTGAAAAAGGTAAACTAGTTAGCCAACTAGCTCAATCTAATTCCGACAAAAATAATGATGAATCAGATAATGATGATAATATAGATGAAACAAATGGTGAAGAACCAGCTGAAGAAGCAGAAGCGCCAGAAGCACCAACAGCTGAAGAAGGTCAAGTAGAAGATGATGCAGAAGCAGTTGAAGAAGACGCAGCAGCTGAAGCACCAGAAGCGCCAGCAACTGAAGAAGGTCAAGTAGAAGATGATGCAGAAGCAGTTGAGGAAGATGCAACAGCTGAAGCACCAGAAGCACCAGCAACTGAAGAAGGTCAAGTAGAAGATGATGCAGAAGCAGTTGAGGAAGATGCAACAGCTGAAGCACCAGAAGCACCAGCAGCTGAAGAAGGTCAAGTAGAAGATGATGCAGAAGCAGTTGAAGAAGACGCAGCAGCTGAAGCACCAGAAGCACCAGCAACTGAAGAAAGTCAAGTAGAAGATGATGCAGAAGCAGTTGAGGAAGATGCAGCAGCTGAAGCACCAAAAGCACCAACAGCTGAAGAAGGTCAAGTAGAAGATGACACAGAAGCGGTTGAAGAAGACGAAGCAGCTGAAGAAGCAGAAGCACCTGCAACTGAAGAAGGTCAAGTAGAAGAAGATGCAGAAGCAGTTGAAGAAGACGCAGCAGCAGAAGCACCAGCAACACCAACAGCTGAAGAAGGTCAAGTAGAAGATGATGCGGAAGCAGTTGAAGAAGACGGAGCGGCTGAAGAAGCACCAGCAACTGAGGAAGGTCAAGTAGAAGATGATACAGAAGCAGTTGAAGAAGACGCAGCAACTGAAGACGCAGAAGCGCCAACAGCTGAAGACGACTCATGGATAAATGAAACTTATAAATTTATTGTTGATGGCTATCAAAGTGTGATTGGATACTATCAAACCCTTATTGAGCAAAAATTGGCTCAAACAAGTCAAGAATCTGAAAACGTGGAAGCAATTGATGTAGTATCCGATCTACCTGCTGATGTAGAAACACCAGCGCAGGACACTGTAGAATCAGTGGAAGATACAGTAACAGACCTTGAGGAACCAGTGCAAGACACTGTAGAATCAGTGGAAGATACAGTAACAGACCTTGAGGAACCAGTGCAAGACACTGTAGAATCAGTGGAAGATACAGTAACAGACCTTGAGGAACCAGTGCAAGACACTTTAGAATCAGTGGAAGATACAGTAACAGACCTTGAGGAACCAGCGCAAGACACTGTAGAATCAGTGGAAGATACAGTAACAGACCTTGAGGAACCAGTGCAAGACACTGTAGAATCAGTGGAAAATACAGTAACAGACCTTGAAGATCCAGCGCAAGACACTGTAGAATCAGTGGAAGATACAGTAACAGACCTTGAGGAACCAGCGCAAGACACTGTAGAATCAGTGGAAGATACAGTAACAGACCTTGAGGAATCAGCGCAAGAAACTGTAGAATCAGTGGAAGATACAGTAACAGAACCAGTACAATCAGAAAATGAAGAAGTAAGTTTGTCTCCTGAAACAGAACAAACGGAATCCGACAAAATCTCTTTAAAGGATAAACTGGTGGGATACTATCAAGACCTGGTAGCTTCATTCTCTAGCTTTATGAGCTTTCTAAAATAGGAACTCACTATCCAAACCAATATGTAATGGCTTTGAACTGAATTAAAAAGAGGTAGGGGAATGAATAATATTCATTTCCCTTCTTTTTGGGTTCTATATTCCCTTCTGTCTATTTAAGTCAATAAACAATTACATTAGTGAAGCTCAGCTGGAGTAGTATATGGTAATAATGTTAGGAATACTATTTTATAAGAGGTTCTCTCTAAAGGCTTTTGAATGAGGTGGAATGATATATTTTTTAAAAATGATTTCCGATGATATTCGAGTTGCTCAAGTAGAATTTCGTAAAAATTCTAAAGCGAAGAGGCTTACTTTAGGATCTTTACTTGCCTGTATCGCTGCCGTATTTCAGGCAGCTGGTGGACTTTTACCAGGGATCGGATATTTTGTAAGTCCATTTGCCACTTTACCGATTTTGATTGGTGCTATGTTTTCCCTTCAGATGGGAATGATGTCTTATTTTCTTACAACCCTGTTACTATTCATTTTGTATCCAAGTGAACTAGTCATATTTTCATTTACAACAGGGTTCTTAGGGATTGGTATAGGAGCAGCTTTTTCCTTTTTCAAGAAGAGATTTAGCATTATTTTTATTGGTGCCATTCTCTTAACGATAGGTATTATGAGTCTACTATATGTTTTCCACTTTCCAGTACTGGGTCCAACCGTATCCGATTCCCTTTCATTCCTTACAGTAGGAGGTATTTTTATATTTTCTTTCCTTTATAACTGGCTATGGGTTGAGGTGGCTTTATTCTTCTTTCAAAAATTGAAGACCTTTATAACTTAGTAACTCTCCAATATGAGTATTTGAATTGATTTTTGTACGTGGCGGCTTGAATATTGCGAAGGCGGTAATAAAAATCTTATTCTGTTTTCCGGTCATGAAATCAAGGTGTTTGACTTTTAAATGTCAAAAAAACAAACAAACAAGGGAGCCTAATTACTCCCTTGTTTGTTTCTGTTCGTTTCATTTAATCTATAGAATTATATAGTTATAAATCATGGAACAATTTCAAAAACTGTACCCTGGTTAAAGTCGGTCACTTTCGTTGAGCCATAGACCCCTAAGTAAAGTCTGGTTTGATCCATATTCGTTCCTAAACTTACATAATAAGCTGATCCGGATCCAAAATTATAATCGGTTTCAATAACACTAAAATCATTTGGTTTGCCATCTGATCTTACCCTAGTATAAGCTAAAACACCTCTTCCAGGAGGTGGAGATTCTTCGTCCTTGTCAAGATCAGTAAACACAACGCATCCTGTTAAATCGGGAATTCCATTCCCCATATATGCTTGCACTCCTGTAAGTGCAGTTCCCTCAAACTTATCGGGTCGTGGATCTTTATGAAAATAACTAGTTAAAGGCTGAAGACGCTTCATTGAATTTTGTACTGCTTCATTGTAATAAGCGATTGTCTTCTCATCCAAAGTCGGATCAGCAGAGCAAGCCCTAATAATAGAAGTAGGAAAAGCACCTTCCCACCCTCGCCAGCCAAAGTTAATAAAACCGTCTTGGTCAGGTTCAGATGTCATTAAAGAATTTTGGGTAAGCTGAGTAACAGGTATTGTTTTATATTGAGCGAATGAAAATATCGACTCTACCAAATCTTGTCCGACATTTCCCACATATTTAACATACTGATTATAAAATCTTTGAAATGAAATGCCCGGTATATTTCTAACTCCTTTAGCCATTACCGAAAGTGTTTCCTGAATTGGCAATGGAAGCTCATCGAATCGTGTAACTACGGGTGGATTATATACAAATGTATAGTTAACTACATCGATTTCAATTATTTTTCCAGCTATCTCCATATCGTTTTGACTTAAGTTAAATGGATCATAGCCAGATCCACCATCTCCTGTAGTTAAAATAAGTTTTCTTGTTTCAGGTGAGAAGTTTAAGCTATTGACACCATTGTGGTTTAAAAATGGTCTTCTTAAGTTAAGTAATGTCCGTCGTTTTTGAGGTTGACCATTGGGTTGTAAAATCCATTCTTCAACTGTATCAATATGGTCATATTGAGTTTCTCTGTTCAACCACTTTAGGTTTAAGGTTCTAGGATCACATGGGTTAGGCTCAAAAGTTTCAGGAAGTGCACCTGGACCTTGTGATTCGGCTACTGAATAATGAAGGTAAAACAGACCGTTAAAATAAAAATCGGGATGAAACGCTAGACCTAACAATCCACGTTCATCATATCCACCACTAGATCCACCTAGTTTAATAATTCGTGAGCGAATATCTAAAAAGGTTCTTATAGCACCATCTCTTATGTAAAAGATCTCGCCTACCTGGGTTGCAACAAATAATCTTTCCATCGAGTCACCTGGAAGTATAGTTGTTTTCAAAACAGTAGGTAAATTTACCTTATTTAAAATAGGACGTAAACTAACCTTAACTTTTTCCAACTAACTTTACACTCCTCTTCCTTTTATCCTTTTAAGAATATGATTAGAACTGTTCTAATAGTACCTAATTAGAATCCAAGGAGGTTATGGAGCAAAGATAAGTCCAGTCGTACCTAGCTTTACTATGTTCCTAGCATCATGAACTGTTCCAGTTGGTTTTTTTTCACGGTATACTAAATGAAATATCAGTACATCTCATTAAATTTGCTCAATTTTTACTGTTATGAAAGCTGAAAAAAGTATCTTTTGGTTAATATCATAAAGGAAAGAGTAAATGGCTAATTTTGAATCAAACTGTAATTAAAACTATTTCTAGAATATATTTTCCGCAAGAAATGGGATGGAGACACTACATTTTCCGTATATATTACAAAACAAGGAGTAATAAAACATGATAGTCACTGATTACAATAAGTTAGTTCAAATCAGACAGGCGCTCAATTCAAAGTTTTTGGAACGAGAGAAAGAGGTTGAGGGAATTCTAGTTGCATTACTTTCAAGACAATCTATGCTCATGATCGGTCCTGCAGGAACTGCTAAATCGGCATTGTCTAGTGAATTATCCACAATTATAGAGGGGTGCACATATTTTCAATGGTTGCTGACAAAGTTCAGTACACCCGAGGAAGTATTTGGTCCATTATCGTTAAAAGGTTTGGAGCAGGGTGTATACCAAAGGATTACTACAAATAAGATGCCAGAAGCAAATTTAGTTTTCTTGGATGAAATCTTTAAAGCAAATTCTGCTATTTTGAATAGCATGCTGACACTTATTAACGAAAGACTATTCTATAATTACGGGACACCAGTTCAAGTTCCCTTGATGTCTGTAATAAGTGCTTCGAATGAATACCCAGACGAAGAAGAAGGGCTTGATGCATTATTTGACCGTTTCCTTTTGCGATATGAGATTAACCCTATTGCAGATGAAACGAATTTTGTCTCGATGTTAAAAGCTGCTGGACAAACTATGCAAATGCCTTTCATGACATTGGAAGAATTAGTGCATCTCCAGTTTTTGACCGATAACGTAATCATTCCGGATGAGGTATATAAAGCCCTATCGAAGATTCGTGTGGGTTTGAGGGATGAAGGAATTCGTCCATCAGATAGGAGGTTCAAGCAGTCATTGAGCGTTCTGCAAGCTAAAGCAGTGATTAGTCAAAGGCAAGTCGTCCAGATGGATGATATGATGATTCTTGAAAATGTCCTTTGGGAAAAGGTAGACCAAAAAGATATCGTATCCTACATTATTCGGAACCATGCACATGACGTCATTACGCAAACCCTATATTCCCTAAAAAATGAAGCAAATGAAATTTTCTATTCCACTCTCCACGATCAGTCACCAGAGGCTGGAATGGAAGCAACTCAAAAAATGAAGGCCCTAATGGCTGAGTTAAATAAGCTTAAAATTCACAATCAAAGTCGGCAGGCTGATATCGATGTTTTACTAAATAAAGTAACCTCGATGCAACAGGAGATTTTAGATAGGATTTTAGAACCTTGTCATTTGGATAACCTAAATGAACAAAGTTGGTCTTCGAGTATCTTTTTTAAAATGTGAAAAGAGGTGTCCTCTGTGAAGTATCCTAAAAGTTACATCGACAACCTTTCCGTATTGAACACGGACTCATTCGATAAAAGACGTTTCAAAGAAGTTTTTGAGATGTCACTCGGTCTTCAAAAAATCAGAGCTGAAGGTGAGTTACCAATGTTCGAACCATTACTAGCTGACATTTGGGCTTCCTTATATAAGATGAAACCTGAAATTACGGAAAGAGATGTAGATAACATTCTGATGGTCAATAAATCACTCATGGAAAGAATTATGAAGGATAAATACTTCGGTGAATACCGGAACTTCACCAGATTAGATGATTTTTCGTCAGCTATTGCTACTGTGAAATTCGGAGATAGGGTGAATCAGTGGCTAGCTGACCAAAAAAAGGAAGATGAAAAATTTCAGAAACAGATGCAAGAACTTCACACGTTCAAAAGGAAATCTCAAATGCAAGAACGGGAAGTAAATACAGAAAATGGAATTCTGGAGTCAGAGGAAATTTTTACAGAAGCGATAACTAAGTTTAACGAGAAATTGCAATGGATGCTTCAAAATAACAGTGACAGCTTTTCCGAATTATTAACTCATGCCATGGAAGAAACAGAACAAGTAAAAGATAGTCTAAAGTCATTGCTTGGAGGCTACAGTGCGGGGAGTGGGGATGCAGAACTGAAAAAGATTCCTTTGCGTGATCAAATTTTATTAGCTGAAAAAATTGCAGCTAATAATAAGATGAAAGAAATTGCGGATTGGGCTGGAAGATTGAAACAGATAGCAGGAAATAAGCAAAAGCGTAAGAAAAGTGATTCAATAGAAAGAAGTGGGATTACGTTAGGCAACGATGTAGAGAGATTACTGCCAATAGAATTAAGCCTATATACACACCTAATAACAAAGAACGACTTTCTTCGGCGCCTTGTAGAAGGGCAGACGATGCAATATGAGCAAAAAGGTCGAAAGATATTAGGGAAGGGACCAATCATACTTTGTCTGGATCAATCGGGAAGTATGCAAATACTAGAGACCCAATCCAAAGGTTTTTCGCTAGCTCTTATGTCCATTGCAAGAAAACAAGGAAGGGATTTTTGTTTAATTTTGTTCTCTTCCTCGACGCAAATTTTAACATTTGAAAAAGGAAAAATAAAAACTTCAGATATAATCCATTTAGCCCAAACTTTCTTAGGTGGAGGTACGAATTTTTCACTTCCTCTTGAAGGAGCAGTAAATGTAATAAACGAAAGCCGTTTTAAACAAGCGGATATTGTGTTTGTAACAGATGGAGAAGATAGATTATCGGCGTCATTTCTTGAAGAGTTTAATAGAAAGAAAAAGGAAAAGAGTTTTAAGGTGCTATCCCTTGTAATAGGAAGAAACAGCATAGATGCGGTTGAACAGTTTGCCGATAAAGTTATTAGGATTAAAGATCTTGATGATGAGGGTAGTTTTACTGCCTTTGAAATATAAATGAAACATTTAATGATCTCTCATAAGTGTTCTTTGTGCCGCCATTACTATTTTTAAAGTACCTCATATTGTTTATCGTAGCGAAATTAGAGCTTGTACTTACATTAGCGAATGGATGATATATCAAACTAATCACTCCACATATATGAATGTTTTCTAATTTGGCCCTTCTGTTCATTTACTTTAAGGAGACAGAAGAGCCTCAAAAATTTTAACTTCTTTCCTTTATTTCCTTCCATCTATTGATTGAAATAGCTTTTTATTTATTTGTTCTCCACTGTTACCATTCCACAGCTGAACCGGAAATTCGTTTGACCCCCCGAATTGCAGCTATTTCCTCTATAAGTTTATGCATAGCAAGGTTCTTTTGTTTTGCTTCTATCATTATGTCAAAGTCTTGATCAAGCTCCTTTGCCATCTTTAAGAAGGGGAGGACAAAGTCTAAAGAAACAAAGTCAGCGTGTGAACGATACGCTTGCTCAGATTTTGGGGAAGAGATGTGGACTTTCGGTACATTATAAACGTTATTCCAAGTGTTATATATACGGTGTAGATAAGGATGGAGATCACTCTCCCCAGTATTTGCCATATAGTGATGATAATCGAGGACCATTGGAATGTTTTCCTTTTCACAAATAATAAGCGTTTCCTTAACATCATACGTTTTATCATCATTTTCTAGCGTCATATGCTTCTTAATTTCCTTTGGTAATTTTTTCAGATTGTGATGGAAACGGTTTATGGAATTACTTTTATCCCCATAGGCTCCGCCAATATGAATATTAATTAATCCCGAATCGAGAGCATTCATTGCTTGGAGCATTCTAAAATGATATTCCATATCTTTTACTGCATTTATTGTTACTTCTTCTCTAGGGCTTGTGAAAAGTGTAAATTGATTTGGGTGAAAGCTTACTCTAAGCTTAAAATGTCGGATAATATTCCCTAATTCTTCCCATTCGTTTTTGAATGGAGTTAAGAAATCCCATAACACTTCCGGATGGGTTGCTAAAGGGACAAGTGAGCTTGAGAACCGGTATAATTTTATCTCATGCGCTATATTGTAATACAAAATTCTTTTTGTGTGCTGTAAATTTTGAGCTGTTATAGATTTCAACTTTTCTATTCTCTCGTTTTTAGGAAGTTTTGAGTACCGTGTAAAAGTAATAGTTTTTGATGGACTTGCATCCCATAAGCCTAGTGCAGTTGCTACATAGCCGAACCGAATCTTCATCTACTTTTCCCCTTTATATAATACTTTGACTTTGAAATCTATTCTTATAGATTGATTATAAGAGCATTTTAAACATGAGGGCAGAAGCCGTACATTCTATCTTATTTTCTGCAAAATCCATTAATGTATACACATAATAAGAAAATGAATTACTTGTATAGATTTAGACGGTAGATTTAAACGTATATTAATGAAGTTCTTTTTTTCTTTGTGATGTATAACTCTTTTATTACATCTTCATCCACATGGAGCTAAAAAAGTATTGCAAATATTGTTAAATGATAGATAATTAATAAAACAATACTTAAGAAACTGCATTCATTTAGCTAAAAGAATTTTTCACTAAATTGCTACATACAATAGGAATACTATGAAAGTTTTAAAAAAATGTTGAGGTGATAGTTTTGCTCAAGCAAGAACTAACCAACCGGATGAAGCAATTGCAAAAGAGGTTAATAACAAACAATTACGATGCTTATATTATTACTGCCGAAGAAGACATTTGGTATTACACAAACATTACTTACAAACCAGAGGAACGCCCCTTTTTCATCATCGTTGCCCCCGAACAAACACCTACATTACTTGTACCAAAGCTTGAAGAATCCCACGTACATAAAAGTATTATCAATTATGATATTGTTTCTTATTGGGAGTTTCCATCTTCAGAGGGCAGCAATTGGTATGATCAACTAAACCAGTTGATCCAAGGTTATTCACGAGTAGGGATCGAGAGTAATGTACGTGCAGACGTATATCATCTCATGCAAGCAAAGGAACTAGTTTTAGCGCAATTAGTCGAAGCACAACGGAAAGTGAAAAGCGTCTATGAACTTGAAAAAATTTGCATGAGTGCAAAAGTGTGCGATGAAGCAATGGAGGATATTTTTAATACGATTTATCGCGGTGCTAGTGTGTTAGAACCATTTACCTTGTCAAAAAAAGTACAAACCAACCTTATAAAAACAAAGCAATTTGACCCAATCACAACTTCATTGCTCACAGCAGTTTGGAATGCACCGACAAGTGCGATGCCACATAGTATTCCTGAGTTAGGAGACCGATTTGGGGATGGACCGAACGTCGCGATGGCCTATTATCGAATTAACGGATATTCAGCAGAGTGTGAACGGACTTTTTTTCTTGGACAACCTACCAATGACGATGTAGAAATGTTCCAACATATGCAAAACGCTCGAAATCGGGCGTTGAGTATGGTGCGACCGGGTGTAAGGGCAGCAGATATTGATGCTGAGGCACGAGCTTATTTTGATCAACACGGGCTACTTAATCGTTTATTACATCGTACCGGGCATGGAGTCGGCTTGCGAAATCACGAAGGTCCGTATATTGCGGAAGGTAGCAAAGAAATATTAGAGGAAAATATGGTGATTACGATTGAGCCAGGGATTTACATTGAGGGGGTAGGGGGATATCGACACTCCGATACCATCCGTGTAACTAGGGATGGCTATGAAGAACTTACAACATTCCCTACTGATTTGGTAGATATGACGATCACCAAATCGAACGGATTGTCAAAACTAAAAGGGAAGTTTATACAGAAGTATTTGAAGCTTTGATGTTAAGTTTGGCATGAGGTTTGTTGAAAAATATATATCACGTTAGCGTTTCAAATTGTGGTGATGTTTACCACACCAAACTGATAAGAGGTGACCCTGATGGGTCACCTCTTATTTACGGTTTTAATCATTCACTATTTATCAATACATTAGTAGTTCAAGTCAGCTTAATCCTTGTATGTATGATAGATGTGTTGCTTATTGTATTATGGATAATGGAACGGCTGTCCCAGTAAATATTTATAATATAAGAATAAAGGAGAATTACATGGCCTGGAGCAAATTGAAGCAAAATTTGGAGAGTTTTCTCTGTCCCGCATTAGATGGAAGTGTTGAATACCGTGCTACAAGCTACCGTTATTTACCTGGTAAAGCTGGAACTTGTTATATTGCAGTAGATAAAAAGAATGTACTCAATATGAGTGATACTACTACTTTAATCAAATGGTATGAGTCGGAACAGGAAATTAAGAATGACTCAAGTATTCAAATTCCTATTAACGATGAAGAAATTGAAGCGGTAAGAAAAGAAAATAAGGGGATAGTTCCTGAGGATCGTCTTCAAGTGATTGCAAGGGGTAGAAAATTATCACAATATGCAAAAGAGATTATGTCAGCACAGTCATCATTAAGTAAATCAAATTTTATCGCTGTAGCTAATAATTTTTTATCCACTCCTATAGAGGAAAGTCTAGAGAGCAACGATATTCTATTGAATATTCTAGCTTTGGTGGACAGACGGGTTGGAAAGAAACGAATTTTAAACATGAGCGTGAAGATGAAGTTAAAGCATCCAATTGTGCAGTATTTTTATGAACTACGGCTAAGTACGTTATGATAATTAATAACTCATCAACTGAATATCACTTATTGCAAAAAAATCTACTCCCTACTTGATAGACTGTGACATAGGGTAAAAGACCAGATACTACCTTTAATCCATAAGTAACCTCCCAAAATAATTTAATACATTCTCTTTATAGCGAGTAATTCTTAAAAGCTTATAGGTATATATCTTAAGAGTTCGTGAAGAATAAAAGTTAATTGTTCAAAACTTATGAGCATTAAATTTGTTTTATCCAAAAAAGGGAGTATATTAAAACTATAGATATCTCAATTTCGAGATAATTATAAAACATATAAGGGAGAGGATTAGATTATGAAACTTCAAAATAAAATCGCTATTATTACTGGTGCAGCTCAAGGTATGGGTGCTATGCACGCACGTAAATTTGTAGAAGAAGGCGCAAAAGTTACCATTTCTGATATTAACCTAGAAGCAGCTCAAGCATTAGCAGATGAAATTGGTGAAGGTGCAATTGCTTTAAAATTAGATGTAACAAAAGCAGATAACTGGGCTGAAGTTGTCGCTAAAACGGAAGAAGCTTTTGGGGCTCCTGTTAACGTATTAGTAAATAATGCAGGTGTTGGTATATTCAAACCGTTAGAAGAATTAACAGAAGCAGATTTCCGTTTAACTTTTGAAGTAGACGAGCTGGGTGTATTCTTAGGGATGAAAACCGTTGTTCCTTCGATGAAAAAAGCTGGCGTTGGTTCTATCGTCAACATTTCTTCAGTCGACGGTTTAGTTAGTGCACCAACTGCGATCGCATACAGTGCTTCTAAACATGCTGTTACTGGAATGACTAAAGGTGCTGCAGCAGAGCTTGGACAATTCAATATCCGTGTAAACTCTGTTCACCCAGGTATTATTAAAACTCCAATGGCTGCCCAACCGGACGTAGAAGAATATCTGAAACAACTGGAGCAAGATATTCCACTTCGCCGTCGTGCAGAAGTAGAAGAAGTTTCAAACCTAGTAGTTTATTTAGCTTCTGAGGATTCAAGCTATTCAACAGGATCTCAATTCGTTGTTGATGGTGGTATGATTTCAGACCTATAAAAAATAACAGACGACCTCTCTTCAAGGAAGAACTTGAAGAGAGGTCGTCTTTTTTGTTTGCTAATGGAATGATAAGCCTCATGATCGGAGGATAGTTGTCTATTTAAACAGTTGCAGAAGCTTCAACCGTTGAGTGTACACTGTTTAAAATTTCTTCCATTATTGATTCAAATGAAGTATTCAAAGCGTTTGCCAGTTCTCTATACAGAATGTTTTGAACAGATATCAATAGCTTCAAATCTTGGTCAAGTAATTTCTTATTATCTAGTTCTAATTCAAATTTTTTTCGTAATAATGTATTCACGACTTTCGAAAGCTCTTTTCTATTGCCGCTATTTATAATATCAGAGTAGATTTTTGTGCGTTCTTTGTTATTTACAATCCACTCAATACCTGGAGAATGGAAGGAATTTAATAGTATTTTCGCCTCGTTTCGATCTAGAAGCTCAAGCATGTTTACTGCCTTATTATCTATGGGAGTACTAATCGACAATTTCAAGTTATCTAATGGATGTAAAACATAATATTTCTTAGTAATTCCGTTATACGTTTTTTCACAAATATCATCTATTTGGCAAATACCGTGTGTAGAATAAATAATCATTTCTCCAACTTTAAACATATTACATACTCCTCTAAAGAATATTGTCAACTTAGTTAACTAAATTAATTGTAAGCTTAATTTTCGAATTAGTCAACTTAGTTGACGATGAGTGATAGTGATTGTATATTTAGTAACAGAGAAAAAGTGAACGGGGGAAAATGCTTGAGTTACGAATACGTTGTAAATAATTTAGACTTAATCGATTTAATTAGTGAAAGGCATATTATGATTCGAAAAATAACAGAAGAATTATGGAATAGTAGCAATGATATCTATTTATCCAATTCAGAATGGTTTATTATCGCGAGAATATATAAAAAGAATCCAACCATTTCCTATATTAATAAACAAGTAAATATTTCACGCCAGGCAACACATAAATTTATAAAAAGCTTAGAAGCAAAAGGATTAGTAGAAATTAGCTCAGTAAAGAACAATAAAAAAGAAAAATGCATCCAGTTAACTGCATTGGGCAACGAATGCTATGAAAAATATGAAACTCTCAAGGCTGGTTTAGAGAAGAAGATTGCTGAGCAAATAGGTAGGGAAAAGCTCGAAACATTTAAAGAAATTTTAAAATTAGATTGGGGTATTTCGTCCGTCTAAATAACTATTCTCTTATATAGGTACATTCTAGTAATTATCTGAAAATTTACATATTATTTAAGGATTGGGGTAAATATTAGTAGGTTTTGAATTTCTGATGTTTAGAAAGGAGAATATACATGCAAATCAAAGGAGATGTATTACGTTCAGCACGAAAAGCGCAGAACATGTCGCAGGAGGAATTAGCCCTAGAGCTTAAGGTTACTGTCAGTACTATTTCGAATTGGGAACGCAAAGAATATATCCCGGATGAACGATACAATCAACCTATTGCACGAGCCTTAGATGTTAGTGTTCACAAACTTACTGGAGTTCCACCTAATGTGTCATCGGTGGATGTGAAGCAAATAGACACCTATGAGGAAGAAAATATTTTGCTTCAACGCTTGATGAAATCCTTTGAACAGTTTGTACAAGAGAAAGAGAAAAATATCGGTAGTGACAGCCAAGAATCATGGGAAGAGGATTGGAAAAATAGTTAACTAGATTTTATAAGAAGCCTGTGGCATTCATTTGATGCTTAAGGTTTCTTTTTTTTGAAAACAAATAGAAAAGTTAAAAAAGTATAGGTAATGATAAAAGAATACAGATGATAGCGCTTTCACAAACGTGTTATGAATTTATAATTAAGGAGTAATGAATTTTCTAAAAAGGGAGAGGGATAGCAGAATGAAGAAGTTCAAGGGGTTAACTTTTTTAGTTATTTTGATGGTTTTCGCATTGGTTGCTGTAGGATGTAACAATAGCGGAGACAATTCGGTAGATGTAGGTATCGTATTACCTACAAAGGATGAGCCACGTTGGGTTCAAGATGAGCAACGTTTTAAAGATGCTTTAGCGGATTCGGATTATTCTACGGAAATTCTGTTCAGCCAAGGATCTTCAGCAAAGGAAAAAGAAAATGTAGAAGCATTATTAAATAAAGGGATAAAAGTATTAATCATCACTCCTCACGATGGAGCGGCTGCTGCCTCAGCGGTGGAAGCAGCGAAAAAAGAAGGAGTAACAGTTATCGCATATGACCGTTTAATCACGGATACGGATGCAGTAGATTACTATGTAACTTTTGATAGCTTAGCAGTTGGTGCTGCACAAGCACAGTATTTAGTAGACAATGCTTCTGGCTCGGATGTTCCACTTTACTTGTATGCAGGTGCAGCGTCTGATAACAACGCGTTCCTATTCTTTGAGGGTGCATGGCAGGTGCTTCAACCGAAAATAGCGGATGGAACCTTTAAAATTGCTAACTCAAGTGAGGCAGAGGCGTTAAAGGATTCAGCAGATCTTTCACGTGATCAACTTGGTAAAATTATTGGCCAGATCACAACAAACTGGGATGCAAATGATGCAAAAAACAAAGCTCAAACTCATTTAACTGCTGCTAGTGACGACCTAAAAGGAGACGTTTCCATTCTAGCTCCAAATGATGGAACTGCTCGTTCAATCGCAGATGTATTTGCATCGGATAGCGCAATTACGAATTACTACGTAACTGGCCAGGATGCAGAAAAAGCATCGATTCAATACATTATTGATGAACAACAATCGATGACTGTTTTCAAAGATGTTCGTACATTAGTAAAAGATGCTATGGGTATGGCAGTAGAAGTGTTAGATGGTAAAACGCCAGAAACAACTGGCTCTTATGATAATGGATCGGTTGAAGTAAAAGCGAAACAAACGGATGTTATCGTAGTGGACAAAGAGAATGTAAAAGCAGAGCTTATCGATTCTAAGTATTACGAAGCAAGCGAATTCACAGGTTTAGAGTAAGGTTATTGCATATTTATCGTGTTTAAAATATAGCCACAATTCTAATCAAAGAATAGTTACTACTCACTTTATTGATTGAAGTGGAAGGTGGCGACTCCAGCGGATGCCAACAGGATGTTGGTCACAAAGGCGTTGCCACATGAAGTGGTGCACTTAGCCTTTGTTCCTTTGTATACGACTCTTTTGGGGTTTCAACTTTCGCACTTTTTAAGGAGGCTCGGCCTCGCCCGCTGCAAAGCGTCCACCTGAACCGAAAATCAACAGTATTATTTTAAAGTACTTATTAAAAGGAAGATAGTGATAGATTCATCTATCACTATTTCTCCATTTTTATTTGTTTAAGTAGGAGGGAGGCAATCATATGAGTGAGTATATTTTAGAGATGAATAATATTTCTAAAGAATTCCCAGGGGTCAAGGCTCTCTCAAACGTGAATTTCAAAGTGAAAAAAGGAGAGATTCATTGTTTAGTTGGGGAAAATGGTGCTGGAAAATCGACTCTGATGAAAGTATTAAGTGGGGTTTATCCATTTGGCACATACGATGGAGATATCGTATTTGAAGGGAATGTTCAACAGTTCAACGAAATTACGGAAAGTGTTAAAGTGGGCATCGGTATTATTTATCAAGAACTAGCTCTTTTTCCAGATTTGACGGTGTATGAAAATATATTTGCAGGAAATGAACTGAAAAAAGGTCCTTTCGTCGATTGGAATAATACGATTGTTCAAGCAACGGAGTTATTGAAAAAAGTGAACTTAAAAGTGACTCCAGAAACATTAATCAAGGAATTAGGTGTAGGGAAACAACAGCTAGTCGAAATTGCCAAAGCTTTAAGTAAGGATGTTAATTTGCTTATATTAGACGAACCTACAGCAGCACTCAATGAAGATGATAGTGAGAATTTATTGGTACTTCTAAAAGAGTTGAAAAACCAAGGTATTAGCTGCATTATGATTTCGCATAAGCTGAAGGAGGTTATTTCAATTGCAGATAAAGTAACCGTCTTGCGAGATGGTCAGACAATTTGTACGTTAGATGCAAGTGAAGTAACCGAAAACGTCATTATTAAAAATATGGTAGGTCGTGACATTGAAGATATTTATCCAAAACGCCCCAACAAGAAAATTGGTGAAACAATTCTTGCATTATCTGATTGGACGGCTTATGATCCACAGCTTGGTCGAAACGTTGTGAAAAACGTTCAGCTTGAGGTAAAAAAAGGCGAGATTATTGGGATTGCAGGACTTATGGGATCGGGTCGTACAGAGCTTGCACTTAGTATATTTGGAAATCCTAAAAACTATAAGCTTCAGGGCAGCATGCAGATGTTTGGAGAAAAGAAGGTATTAAAGCATACAGGTGAAGCCATTAAAGCCGGTATTGCTTATGTGACGGAGGATCGTAAAGGAGATGGCTTGTTCTTATTACAGGATATTAAGAGCAATGTATCTGCAGCACATCTCAAAGGAATATCCACAAAAGGAATTCTAAATTTAAACGAAGAAGTGAAAATAGGAACTGAATATAAAGAATCACTCTATATAAAAGCAAGCTCACTTGAACAAATAGTTGGCAAACTCAGCGGTGGAAACCAGCAAAAAGTATCACTTGGCAAATGGTTGTTTACTGGACCTAAGATCTTGATATTGGATGAACCAACAAGAGGAATTGACGTAGGAGCAAAGTTTGAGATTTATTCTATTATGAATGAATTAATCAATGAAGGAATGAGTATTATTATGATTTCCTCTGAACTAGGCGAAGTGCTAGGGATGAGCGATCGAGTTTATGTCATGGCAGAGGGCTCGGTTAAAGGAGAGCTAACCATGGAAGAAGCGACACAAGAAACGATAATGGAACTTGCGACGCAATAAAAGGGGGATAATGATGAACTTTTTTGGAGAAGCAAAAGCACTCGTCAAAGCCAACATTCGAGACTATGGAATGTATATTGCGCTAATAGTGATTATGTTAACGTTTACGATTATGACGAACGGTTTATTTATGTCTTCACGAAACATTAGTAATTTATTGGATTCTGCAGGTTATATCGCTGTATTGGCAGTAGGGATGACGCTCGTGATTGTCATTCGCCATATAGATTTATCTGTTGGGTTTTTAGCAGGATTTCTTGGTGCCATTGCCGCGATATTCTTAACACAAATGGGCGTATCGGTTTGGATTACTGTTCCAGTCATTTTAATTTTTGGAGCATTAATAGGGTTAGTTAATGGTTTATTAATTGCTAAAATTGGAATACCAGCCTTTGTAGCAACTCTTGCAGGAATGCTCATTTTCCGTGGTGCATTACTTCAGGTTACAGAGAAGACAGGAACAATTATTATTAAGGATGACCAATTCAATGCGATCGGGAATGGATTTATCCCCTCTATAATGCAAATAAATGGCTTGCATCTATTAACATTATTAGTAGGCTTAGTAGGGATTCTTTTATTTATTTACAATGAAATCTCTAATCGACGCAACAAAATGACTTATGGGTTCGAGGTTATGTCTAATGGATTATTCACTGCGAAGCTAGTATTAATATCTGTAATTATTGGATATATCACATGGATTTTAGCGGGATACAACGGTTTATCATGGACAGTAATAATTATGATTATAGTAGTAGTTATCTATCATTTCCTATCGACAAAAACGGTACTTGGTCGCCACATTTACGCGGTCGGCAGTAATCCCGAAGCTGCTCATTTAAGTGGCATCAACGTACAAAAGATTACATATATCGTATTTGGATCGATGGGAATGCTCGCTGCATTATCTGGTATTCTATTTACTTCTAGGCTCCAATCCGCAACGACTACAGCAGGTACACTATTTGAGCTTGACGCAATTGCTGCTGCCTATGTAGGAGGGGTATCCTCAGCTGGTGGTGTTGGTAAAGTAACAGGTGCAATTATTGGTGCGATTGTAATGGCTTCCTTATCGAGTGGGATGAATCTGCTTGGGGTTGGTATTTCCTACCAATACATGATTCGTGGAGGCGTTTTGGCTGGAGCAGTAATTTTCGATGTAATGACACGTAAGCAACGCGCTTAATACTATAGCTTTGATATGTGGCACCCTGTTTATAGGGGTGCCATGTATTATATATGGAAACTATTTGGACTCTCGGAAGTCTGTCATATACTCTCACTTGCCGTCTACTTACTTGCGGAGCAGTTAACAATACTCGCTTACAATTGCTCTCGTGAGTGAAATACTTGCGAAACGGATAATTTTAACCGTAATTTAACCAATAGAAAGCACCAAAAGATAGCATTGTCAATTTCGATACGGGTGTTAAGATGGAAGAAACAAAGCTATGGAAAGGGGAAGGTATATGCGGAGAAAACTGGTACTACTACTAGTTGTGCTCATCATCGTTCTGAGTTATTTTACAATCGTTTCTGCAACAAAGGCATTTCGATTTACAAGTGAATTACCTGCTTCCCTTTCCGAAATGGAGGATTCTGTTCGGATCGTACTAATTACGCAAGAGTTAGATACCCCTTTTTGGAATAAAGTCGGAAAAGGTGCCATTCAGCAGGCTAAGATAGAAAATGTGGAACTTGAAGTTTGGGGAAGCTACGGAAATAACGAGGATGATTTTTTAAAGAAGATGGAAATAGCGATTCATTCCAAAGTAGATGGAATTATTGTTCAAGGCCTAGATACCGATGAATTTAAAGAACTGACAAAAATTAAAGCAGCTTTTTATGGAATACCAGTCATTACAGTCGCTAACGACGTTCCAGTAGAGGAAAGCCTGCGAAAAACATATGTCGGCTCCGATCAGTTCTTTGCTGGAAAGATGGTCGCCAATCAGCTCATAAAAGAAATGGGTGTGGCTGGGGAAGTGATCATTTTGAGGGATGAAGTGCAGGCATATTATCAAAAAGAGCGTATAGCAGGAATACAAAATGTTCTCGATAAATATCCAGAGATTAATATAATTATTAGAGGAACAGAGGGTACGAACGAGCAGGTAATTTCGACAACGCAACAACTTATGAACGAAGCTCCTAGAGCCACTGCGTTTATCGCGGTCAATGCAAATTATGCTGGACCTATGATTCAGGAGATAGGCAGACGAACACAGGTGGAGCCGTACCATATTTATACCTTTGATGATGGAGTCGAATCAACTGTCCTCTTAGAGCAAGGAAAGCTCGATGGTATATTAGAGCAGAAACCTGAAGAGATGGGTCAGGGAAGTGTGAAGTGGCTCATGGAATGGATTTCGGGAAAGACGGTTCCGCTTAATTCGGATGGTTATTTAACCGAAACGAATATGCTTACATCGAATGGTGAAGCACAATGACGACCATTCAACGCAAGATTTGGCTGCTCGTTTCTGTAGTGCTACTCATCATGGGATTTATTTGGATGATGCTGACCTATTATAATCAGCAAACCCAAGAACAAACGAATACCATTTTACAGCGGTATTTACGGATGAATGAAGTAACTATTGCGAGCCAGAAAATGATTACCGACTTAAATAATTATTTACTGGATCCGACGGAATCTCATAAAGTTCAAATTGAGAAAAGTATTCAAACGATAGAAGAAGTTCAACAGGATGTAGCAAAGCTCCGCAATGAAGAAAATGCATTTGCAGTTACGAACTATATACATTTAATCGATAGTTTAGTAGAGACAACACAACGCTCCATTCTGTTTTCCGAGGAGCAGGAGTTAGAGGGATCTACAATTGAATTCAACGAAGCGAATCGCATATCGATGTACATATCTGAAATGACATTATCCATTCTCGACCGAGAATTAAAAACGTATAATCGATTTTATCGAGAAATCATTCAACAGTCAGTGGAGTTAAAAAAGCTTGGTATATGGATACTCCTTTTAGTCACAGCTATATTGCTGTTAGCTACATATTGGTTTTCACTTAGTATTACAAGACCAGTTCATCAGCTAACGAAGGCTGCCAATGTGTTAGCACAGGGACGTTTCAATGAAAAAATTAAAGTGGAATCGAACGATGAGATTGCATTTCTAGCCCAAACGTTTGATGAAATGCGGATCAATATCAATGATTTAATATTGGAGATTCAACAAAAAGCTCAGCTTGAACATGAGCTTCAGCAAAGTAAGCTATTGTTGAAGGATAGCCAGTTAAAGAGCTTACAGAGTCAGATTAATCCCCATTTTTTATTTAATACATTGAATACTTTATCCAAGAAGGCTTATTTAGATGGTGCAGAGGAAACAAGTGATCTGTTAGTAAGTGTTGCTGGATTACTACGGTATAACTTAAAGCGAATTGATCGTTCCGTCACTTTGTATGAGGAAGTACTTGTGCTGTATCAATATATGGAAATACAAAAAGCGCGATTTGCAGATCGGTTACATTTTAAAGCAAACATAGATGAATCTTGCTTACATGTTAATATTCCGGGACTTACGCTTCAGCCGATTATCGAAAATGCTGTTATTCATGCAATTGAACCAGAAGAAAATGGAGGTACTATTTCAGTTAGAATTTATAGAGATGGTTGTTGGATTGTTGTAGAGATAGAGGATAGTGGAATAGGGATAGCACAGGAAAAAATAGAGCTTTTACTAAACGGACAGATTGATTCAAATGAAGGGCACTCCACTGGCATTGGTTTTCAAAATGTAGTAAAAAGACTTCAATTATTTTTTGGTATAAATCATTTAATATCCATCGACAGTAAAGAGGGTATTGGAACGAAGGTAATCATACAAATCCCAGAAACTAGGGAGGAGGTAAGTGATGAGACTATTGATCGTAGATGATGAACCAATAGAACGTGAAGGAATGGAGGCCATTTTGCAAAAGGCATTTCCTCATGTTTTAATTGCTCAAGCAAAAAATGGACGGATGGCAATCGACCTAGCAGATAGTTTTCAGCCAGATTTAGTTTTAATGGATATCATGATGCCCGGGATGACTGGTTTAGAGGCCATTGAAATAATTCAGGCAACTCATCCTACAATCAAATTTGTTATGGTAACAGCCTTTGACATGTTTGATTATGCAAGGCAGGCCATCAAGTTGGGTGTGAAGGATTATGTATTGAAGCCAAGTAAAGCTAGTGAAATTGCTTTAACTGTTGGTAAAGTACTAGAGGAATGCCAGAAGGAGCGAAAAGCAGCTAAATCTAGAACGCTGCAAAGCGAAAAATGGGAGCAGGCACATACTCTAGTAGAAACTGATATAGTCACGCAGCTATTATTTGACCATGTGCATGAGGTTCATATTGATATGCTCGTCGAAATGCTAGATATTCGTTCGACACTTGAAAAGTTTGTAATGGTAGTAGTTTTGCCAGAAAGTGCACTAAATTATTATTTGCCAATTAAAGAGAGGGTCAGGGCAACTGGAGATGCTTGGGTTGGTGCTTTAAACGGGAGACAGCTACCACTTATTATTTTTCGAGATTCGAAGAGGAGCTTTCGTTCCCAAGCGATAGCTTTAGCTACAGCCATTTTATCTTTAAATAAAGAGGGGCAGGAATCTAAATGGTTTGTGGGGATTGGTCAGGTGTGTCAAACACTAGATGACATACGCCAGTCTTATCAGGAAGCACTTATTGCGACGATGGATACATCTTTAGCTGTTAAATACCGATTTTATATGGATGTTCCAGCGCTTACTATAGAAACGGATAATCTGCTTATTAAGCAACAACAGAAGGATTTCTTTGAACATATTCGGCTCGGAGACTGGGTGGCAATCCGTACACGTTTGTTGGATATTATTCAGCAGTATGAAAATGTCGGAAATTCATTAATCTATACGCAGCAGCGAATACTTGAGTTACTTTGGGTAGCAAACCGTGTGATGGATGAAATGGGTATGGAAGTAAGTACTCTATTTTTCTCCTTCCAAGCAAATGATTATCGACAGCTACGAACAGAGACGCTGTTATTGCTAGACCAGATGAATTCTGTCTATAATGCCCATTACGATCAAATAGAAGCCGATAAAATACACCAAGTTCAACAGTATATTCGAGAACATTCGCATGAAGATATTTCGTTGGATACGTTGGCTCAACGTGTGAGCTTAAGTCCTATTTATATTAGTAAAATGTTTAAGGAAAAGCTTGGCGTAAACTATATAGATTATTTAACCGAATGTCGCATTGATAAAGCAAAGAAGCTATTGAATGACCCAGAGAAAAGTTTAAAGGAAATTACCTTTGAGATTGGGTACCATGAACCTAATTACTTTAGTAAGGTATTTAAGAAAATGTGTGGAGTGTCTCCGAAGGATTATCGGAAAACGTTATGGAGCAAACAAGCAAAAGTGTAGAGGAGGGGTCAGATGAAAAGGAAGCTCATAATCGTTTGGCTACTTGGAGTAATCCTTGTTCTTTTAGCTTGTACGGACACATCTACACCTGAAACTGTAAAGCCAGAGGAAAGTCCAGTTGTTGTCAAAGAGGAGGAGCCAGTGCGGATTGGATTTTCGATGGATACATTGCAGGAGGAGCGCTGGTTAAAAGACCGTGAATTATTTAAAAAAGCTGTAGAAGACCTTGGAGCAGAAGTAGAAATTGTGGCTGCAAATGGAGATGATGCATTACAGATTTCGCAAGCAGAAACGCTCATCCAAAGTGGTATCGATCTGTTGGTAATTGTTCCTCATAATGCTGCGGCTACAGCAGCCATTGTCCATAAAGCACATCTTGCAGGTATTCAAGTTGTTGCTTATGATCGACTTGTCAAAAATGCGGAGCTCGATATGTATATTTCCTTTGATAATGAGCAGGTTGGTAAACTGCAGGCAGAAGCAATTACAGCTCTTGTTCCGAAGGGGAATTATGTTTTTATAGGAGGCGCCATCACCGACAACAATGCCCATCTATTGAAGGAGGGTGTATTTAAGGTGTTGCAGCCATATATTGAGCGTGGGGATATACATGTTGTGTATGACCAGTGGACGAAAGATTGGACTCCAGCAAATGCACAGGCCAATATGGACGAGGCTATTCGTACGACAAATGGACAGATTGATGCTGTAATTGCTGCCAATGATGCTACAGCAGGTGGCGCAATTCAAGCACTTAAGAATCATGGCTTAGCTAGTCAAATACCCGTAGCAGGGCAGGATGCAGATCTTGCGGGTGTTCAAAGAATTGTAGCGGGATCACAAACAATGACGGTCTATAAGCCTATACACATGCTTACCCAAAAGGTAGCAGAAATCGCAGTAGCATTAGCAAAAGGAGAAATCGTAACAGCCAATGAGCATGTCAATAACGGTAAAAAGGAAGTGCCCTCGGTGTTGTTACCTCCAATTGCAGTAAATATAGATAATCTCGAAAGCACTGTTATGAAGGACGGGTTTCATACGGCAGAAGAAGTATATGGAAAAGGGGGTGAATAGATATTTGGATGCGAGTTCTATGCATCTAGAAGTTTCCTGGCACAATTCACAATTGACTCTCATTATGAATGATGCTATAGTGTAAATATTCTAATAAAAGGTGTGGTGAAGTATGTCTGAAGTAGGTATGAGCTAATTTTCATTAGTTTAATAAGGTGTGTAAAATCTGGTTTTAAACCAGCTTATTTCGTACGCCTTGTTCCATATTGTTTTTCAATGTGGATACCTACCTGAAGACTGCTTCCTTTTCCATAGTTCGTTTAACATGATGAATGTTAAGACGAAGAGCGTGGTGGGATTTGTCCTGCTACGCTCTTTTTCTTCGCCTCTTTTTGTGAACGATTGTATGCCATGTCTAAAATACATGGCAGATGCCCGCAGGAGCTTTCTATCCATTTTTAAAAATGGAGTGGTAGGAGACTTCTTTGCGGGCATTTTTTTATTATTCTTAATGGAGGTTAGTAAATGAATACGATGACTTATGAAAAATTACAATATGACGAACTAAAAGAGATAGTAAAATCCTACTGCGTTAGCAGCTTAGGAAAGAAATTATTGGATAATCTTTACCCAAGTCCCAACAGTAAAGTAGTGGGAAATAGACTAAACGAGACGACCGAAGCAAGAAAACTGTTAGATGCAGAAAACCATCTTCCGTTAAAGGGTATCACTAATATTGGACATTTAATGGAAAAACTTGAAAAAGGGATGATTTTGGGTCCCTCTGAGTTAGTAGCAATATCGGATTTTTTAAGAGGATGCAGGATAATTAAGAAATTCATGTTAGGGAAAGAATTTTTTGCTCCTATTCTTCATTCTTATGCTTATTCTATGATGGAGTTTACGACAATTGAAGAAACGATTAATGCTTCTATTAGAGGAAATATGGTGGATTCTGAAGCGAGCAGAGAGTTAAAACGTATACGAAATCAAATCGGTAAAACGGAAGAAAAGATTGAGGAACGGTTGAATAAATTTCTTAAAAGCAGCGCAAACAAAGAATATATACAGGAATTTTTTATTAGTAAAAAAGATGATCGATTTACTATCCCGATTAAAGCTTCTTACAAAAATCAAGTACAGGGCACTATTATTGAAGCATCCTCTAAAGGTTCTACGGTATTTATCGAACCAGCAACAATCACAAAATTTAACGGAGAGCTTGCCATTCTTAAATCGGAAGAATCAATCGAAGAGTATCAAATTTTAGCTACTATTTCTGGTATGATCCAAGAGGAAATTAGACAAATTCATATTAATATTGAATTGATTGCTCAATATGACATGATCTTTGCAAAGGCAAAATTTAGTAAAAGCATAGATGGTATTGAACCGAAGTTAAACAATTATGGGTATATCTATTTAAAAAATTGCAAGCATCCACTTTTGTCTGGCAATATCGTACCTCTAGATTTTGAAATTGGAAAGGATTATCGCAGTTTGATCATTACTGGACCAAATGCGGGCGGAAAAACAGTAGTGCTGAAGACGATTGGCATTTTAACGCTTGCTGTTATGTCCGGATTTCATATAGCTGCCGATGTTGGAACGGAAATAGCGGTGTTCGATAATCTATTTGTCGATATCGGAGACAATCAAAGCATCGAAAATTCTCTTAGTACTTTTTCATCCCATATGAAAAATATTTCGGAAATTATGGGTGCATCGACGAATAATACTTTGCTTCTCTTTGATGAAATTGGAAGTGGAACAGAACCAAATGAAGGAGCAGCTTTAGCTATTGCCATCCTGGAGGAGTTTTATCAAATGGGTTGTATTACTGTCGCAACAACCCACTATGGGGAGATAAAGCGCTACTCAGAAATTCATAGTGACTTTATGAATGCAGCGATGCAGTTTGATAGTGATGCATTAGAGCCGATGTATAAGCTTCTCATTGGAAAGTCAGGGGAAAGCAATGCATTATGGATTTCTAAAAAAATGAATATTCAAGAGAAAGTTCTGCAAAAAGCGCAAAATTATATGGAAAACAAAACATATGATTTAGAACGTGTGAAAGAAAATAAGATTAAAAAACCAACTGCTCATAGGGAATCACAAATAGAAACGTACAGCTTCGAAAGAGGAGACAGAGTAAAATTACTTGAATATGATGATTTTGGTATCGTGTATGAGAAAAAGGATCAACAGAATAATGTGTCTGTTTTCTTCAAAAATGAAGTAATAAAGCAGAATGTTAAAAGAATAGTGTTAGAGGGAAAAGCAGCCGATTTATACCCAGAAGGATATGATCTATCTACATTGTTTGTAAGCTATGAGGAAAGGAAATTCACCCATGACATGGAAAGAGGGTCCAAAAAAGCTTTAAGAAAAATAGCTAAGGAAATTAAAAAGAGAGCGGATGAATAGAAAGAGAGTAAGTGATTATGAATTACACTTACACAGTAGGCATAAAACCTTCTAGCTAGAGCAAATTAGACTCTAGGAGGTGAATAGTCATGAGTAAAAACAATAAAAAGACAATCAATGTCCGAACGCACAATAGTTATGAGCTATACAAAAATCCTACGAATAATCCTGACGAGGAATTTTCAGAAGAGTTTGTGGAGATATCGAAAAATAAAGTAACGAATCATATTAATAAAAATCCCTCTAACAAACGAAAAAATAATTAGTATAGGGAAGGTGAGATCAATTGGAGCTCACCTTTTTTCTTAAAGTGTACCTCGATTAACCTGTTCCTTTAATAGCTGTAGATTGCTTAATACATTCTTGGATACTTCTAGTGTTGCTTCGATAGCATTGGCTTTTTCATCCGATAACTGAAAGATAATATCATTAAATAGCAATTCCATTTCGTCTAAAATAGCTAAAGTGGAAATATTATAGAGCCTTACATCATCAAACTTACCAGGCTCGAAAATGGCTGTATCTATATAAGGCTTAAAGTTTTGAAGCATCTCAGGAATATTGCCTGACATACTACCGGCTCCAATACGTACAGTTTCTGCAATTGTTTTACTCTCCTCTAAAGGGACTAAAGCACTATTAACTGTTGCTTTTATTTTTTGCTCGTAATCTGTAAATAGACTAATTAATAAACCAACTGGATTACCATATAACCCTACATTTAAGGCAGCTTTAACTCTAATAATAATAGAAGATAATGCTGCTTCAACAAACAGAGCGACCTGGAAAATTCTATCAACGATTGGCTGTAATATTGTAGTTACTAACGAGGTGAATTGTTGATGAGCTAGATTAACTTGTAGTTCTTTTATTTTCATTCCTATTGTTAAGTATGGGGAATCTTCAATATTCATGATCTCCGTCTTTTGTATAGCATCTACACCGTCTGCAAGAGAGGTCCCAGAATGAATAGAGCTTCCCAGATTTTGGTCCTTGTTAAACATGGAAGTAGCTATATCTTTAACTTGTTTTTCATAGTTGGTTAATTGGTTATAAACTGCTTCTTTGTTTTTGTGAACGATGGAGTAATGCGCATTTAGTTCACCAACAACGGCATCTACAAACATGTCCTTGCCACCTTTAAAAAGCTCGGGTATGTATGTTTGGATAATGTTTTGTGCACCATTCACTAAGTTATCCACGTCATTTTTTAACTGGTTTAAATAGTCTCTTGCAGGAGCAAATAGGCTTTCTACATCAATATTTATGGAAGCGATAAATTCAATTATTTCTGCAGGCTTTGAGTTTAAGATAGAGTTTAGTATTCTGCATTTAGCTTCAGCGGCATCTAATAGAGCAATTAAGTGGTCGATACATCCTTTGATAAGCGTACCAGTGTTGGATATCCCGTGGAATAAAGAATCTCCCGCAGTTTCATCAAACATCATTTGAAAGGTTTGCTGTAAGACTGTTACGCGAGTTCTAAACTGCATACTTTCATCTAAGACAATACTTACGGAGTTGTTTAGATAGTTTTGTACATTCGTAATTCTACCTTTTACCTGATCTTGAATCCCGTTTGATAGCAATAGTAAATTTTCTTTGTTTAAAACAATTTTTTCTGTTTGACCAGCATATAAAGGGGAACCAGTCCAAAGGCTCGTGACGATATGATCATCTGCACCAATATAGATAAATCCATGCCCAGGTTGACCTTTTATCCCTACTTCAATTTTAAATTCACCATTCTCATCCGCTTCTACATAGCCCGTGTGATTAGAACCAAGCATCGAAAATAGAGGAACGCCATTATTTATACCATACTTGTTTCCAGGAATTCTTGCGCCTAAACCAAGCGATTCCTCCGTCCCTGTGAGGAAATCATACTGACTATAGTAATTTGTAATATTAGCATACTCTTTAGTAGGATCAACCATCCCATGAGGAAGAATAGCAGGATTAAGCGTCACTGCTTTTACTTGAGGATTATCGATCGCAACTGCATTTGTTAAAGCACCAGCAAGTGAATTTCCTGTGACAGTAGAAATTTCTCCATATTTATTATTCATTTGTTGAAAATATACTTTGGCATCTAAAATTTGCTGTGGTGGAACTGTGCCAATTAGCTTTGTATTAGTACCGAGCCAGTCTTTGTCTAATTGCTGACTTCCGACGAATACAACGGAAATTTCTTTTGTTTCAAAATTTTGAACGGTTACTGCATCTAGACCTGAAGGAGAATCATAGAGGGTATCTATTACATTAAACTTTTTATCATTAACTTGTATTTTCTCGTATTTTACATAATGCTGGTAAGCATGATATCCAGCAAGTTCAACTAAATCTTTATCGTTTGTATTATTGGAAAATCTAGTAGTAGTCGCCAATGCATTCAACTCCTATTCTTTCAAAATCTGACTTAGTACATTTTTGTCTAGTGTATTCGATTTTGAACCAGTGCCATATTTCTTATTAATCAAGTTATCGTTTAACATAAAAGCATAAGAGCCTCTTGGAAGACCATCCGCAGTTTTAATTTTTTCATAAATTTCGTCGTAAACTTTTTCGTCGGGCTCAGTGTTGGCTTCTTTCATAAATAAATTTAGTGTTATGTTGACCCCCTCGGGCTCAAATTTACTTTCATCCAATATACTACGCAGTTCTACTTTGCTGATCTTTTGATTTTCAAAATACATAGAATTTAGATCGTCAAATACATCATCGAACACACTTATATAATAATACGGAGTAGAGTAATTGGAATCAGTATTATTTACTGCTTCTATATTTTTACCTACAATTGGGTAATCTTTTATTACTTGATTTACGAAATCATCTAAGTTTTTCATTTCTTTCTCATAGGCCATTGCGTATAAGCCACTTGAAATTGAGTCTTCAATTTGTCCTTCTTGAGACCATACACCATCCGTTTTCACAGTCTTACTACCTACATCAATTGGTACTATTGCAAAAGCGTGAAAATGTGGTTCGCCTACTGATTCTACAAATACCGATACACCGTCCACAGCACCTACTAAATTATGAACAATTACTTCAGTTTTATATTTTTCCCTAAAGAATTTTTTTACGGCAACTTCTATTTCTTCGCGATTGTCCTCAGCGATTTTATCCGTTTCTTCGCCATTACGTAATGCATAGCCTTCTCCGTTATAATCTTGTACACTAACTAGATTTTCTGTATTCATAGAAATTTCTTGTTCTTCACCTGCTTGTGCTACTGTTTCAGTTCCCGTTTCTTTATTTTTTACATTATCCGTCCCCATATTACATCCTCCTAACAAAACTGTTATGCCTAAACCAAATGCCAAGACTTTTTCGTTCCTATGCATATGAAGATCCTCCTCACGTGGATGTTAAAACCTTTTAATATAAATATCCTATTTTTACTAATTGTATTAAATCTTATAGAGATATGAAAACAAAACTAATGAATTTTGTTTGAATTTTTCAAAAACAGGTGAAAGGGTACGAATTTTCGATAATTATTAAGGGCTTTTGAATTATAATGGACGAGAATAAATAACTGTATTAAACAATAATAGTGACCAAAGTATGGTGAAATATCAAATTCTCAATTGATTAAAGCTGTAGCAATAAAACTATTCTTTAATAATTTCATTAATCGTAGTTTCTTCTATACTATTGTTTTTTGATCCACTACCGTATTTACTGTTAATTAAATTATCGTGTAATAGGAGAGTATAAGCACCTCTGGGTAAACCTTCCATGCCTTCGATTTCAGAAACTATTTTTGAATATATTTCTTTATCTGGATCTACATTCGATTCTTTCATAAATAGATTTATCGTAATTTTTACAGCTTCAGTCTCAAATTTATTTTCATCTAGAAAGCTTCTAAGCTGTTCCTTGCTTAAATTTTGGTTTTCTAAATACATAGAGTTAAGTTGACCGAAAACATCTGTAAAAAAGTTTAAATAATAAAAAGGAGTGGAGTAACCAGAATCTGTCTTATCTACTGCCTCTTTGGTTTTACCAACAACAGGGTACTCTTTAGCTATGTTATTTACAAAGCTATCTAAGGTAGCCATTTCTTTTTCATATGCCATTGCATACAAGCCACCTGATAGGGCGTTTTCTACTTGACCTTCTTGGGACCATACACCATCTGTATTCACTGTTTTACTTTTCACATCAATAGGAACTATTGCAAAAGCGTGAAAATGTGGTTCGCCTAACGATTCTACAAATACCGATACACCGTCCACAGCACCAACTAAATTATGCACAATTACTTCAGTTTTATATTTTTCACTAAAGAATTTTTTAACCGCAACTTCAATATCCTCTCGGTTGGCTTCCGCAATCTTATCGGTTTCTTCACCATCTCTTAACGCGTAGCCTTCTCCGTTATAGTCTTGAACACTAACTAGGTTTTCTGTGTTCATAGCAATTTCTTGATTTTCGCCCGGGTGTACTTCTGTTCCAGTTTTCGCTTCAGTACTTTTTGTATTATTAGGTACCATATTACATCCCGTTAACATTACAGTAATACCTAAACTAAGTGCCAAAATTTTATTGTTAGTTCGCATATAAAATCCCCCTAAGATGGATGTTAATACTTACCCAAATATCCTATTTTAACTAATTGTATTAGTACCCAAAGAAATATGAAAACAAAACTATAAGTTTCGTTTGAAATGTATAAAAAACAAGAGAAAAGGTTTGACCATTAATTTTAAAATCGGGACTTTTGTTATAGCCTCAAAATTCTTCTCCTAAAATGATAAAGGTATTTCTTCATTAATATAGAAATTATTAAAAGAAGGGGATGGTATACATGAACAAAAATAATCCAATTGAGGCAGCCCAAAAATTTATAAAAAAATATTTTCCGAGTTGTAACGGTGCTTTGTTAGCAGGGAGCGTTGTTCGAGGAGAAGCAACGGATACCTCTGACTTAGACATTGTGATTTTTGATGAGTCAGTTCCGTCTTCTTATAGGGAGTCATTTCTAGAATTCGACTGGCCAATTGAAGCGTTTGTACATAATGGAAGTTCCTATAAGGCTTTTTTTGAGAGTGATCGAGAACGTGCTAGACCTTCCCTGCCTAGAATGGTGTCAGAGGGAATCATTTTAAAGAATGATGGATTAATAGAAGCTATTAAAAAAGAAGCAGCTGAACTGTTAAAGGAAGGACCAGAAAAATGGTCAGAAGAAACTATACAAGTAAAACGGTATTTTCTTACGGATATGCTAGATGATTTTGTAGGTTGTTCGAATAGAGCCGAAGAAATATTCATAGCAAACACTTTAGCAGAACTTTTAAGTGAATTTGTTCTAAGAACCAACCAACGTTGGATAGGTATTTCTAAATGGGTTGTCCGCTCGTTGAAGGCATTTGATGAAGACTTCACCACTCAATTTGTCGAAGCATTTGATACTTACTACAAAACTGGTGAAAAGGACAAAATAATCCATTTAGTCGAGATAGTAATGAAGCCTTTTGGAGGGCGATTGCTAGAAGGTTTTTCGTTAGGGAAAAATTGAATATAGAGGCTGTCTACAAAACTTATAAGTTCATAACTGACTTTAAAACAAGGGGGTTAGTAGTTGCCCAAAATTGTGTATAAACAAATCATAAATGCTCCGATAGAAATTTGTTTTGATCTCGCCAGAAACGTAGAAGTACATACAAAAACAACAACTAAAACAAATGAAAAAGCAGTAGGAGGAGTGACGACAGGTTTACTAGAGGAAGGTGATACAGTCACTTGGGAAGCAACACATTTCGGTATTCGACAAAGACTTACTGCTAAAATAGTACAGATGGAAAGGCCAAATCAATTCAAAGATATAATGGTAAATGGCGCTTTTCACTCGTTTAGTCATACACATGATTTTTTAGAAGTAGCTGAGGGAACATTAATGATTGATACATTTGAATATAAGTCTCCTTTTGGCGTTTTAGGAGTACTAGCAGATAAATTATATTTAGAAAGATATATGAGGGAGTTTATAATATCCCGATCGATTGAACTTAAGAAAATAGCGGAACAAAATAGAATGCTGCATTAAATGAAACCTAGTGTGTTGCAAAAACACCTATCCACAAAGGACGGAACTATGGAGGCTCTGTCATACGTAAGTCTACAAGCAGAGCTGACAAAGGAACGATGTTATGAATTAGTTTAGAATTATATGAAGTAAAAATGGAGTTGAAAATCAGCGGATGTTGGTTTTCAATTTTTTGGGTAAAAAGATGTAACATTATTTGGTATTTGTAGTCTAACTTTTATAAAGGGAGGCTATCTTATGAAAAGACTTTTAGCAGTAATTTTGATAGGTATATTGCTCGTAATGACAGCTTGTTCATCCGAGTCGAATAATAAAGAAAACGAAAATGAATTCCCACCTACTATGAAAGGAACAATTGAAGTCAATCGGAAACAATATGATTTGGCGATGGGGAATTTCAAATGGGAAAGAAAACAAGGGATGGAGACAGAAGTTGTAGAAACGGATGCAGCTTCACCTGATCAAATTGCGGAAAACTTTGATGCAATTCCAATCGGTCAGAGTGAGAGCATTCTTATACATTTAGAAGATGAACCAACAATAACTGTTTATCTGTGGGATGATAACGGAAGGCAACAAGAGGTTTCAGTAAGTAACAATCAAATTGAAGCACCAGAAAGTGCTGGAAAATATGTATACGAAGTGCTTGCTGAATGGTCAAATGGGGAAGTATCTTATACATTTGTTGTAGAAATAAAATAAGAACTTGCAGGGATAATTAGAGATATGTAGAAGTAAGCAATAGATTGTTAATCAGAGGAAGAAGAAAATAAATAAAGCGGGTTCGGGGAACAACTAAATGAGAGTAGATAAATCTTAAACAAAGGTGTGTTGAACATGAAGACTGCTGTATTCTTGGACCGCGATGGTGTGATTAATGAGGTATTAACTGAACGAGTTAAATTTGTGAACAAGCCTGAGGAACTTTACTTTTTACAAGGTGTCCCCGAAGCCATAAAGAAGTTGAATGTATTTTTCGATCATATTTTTGTCGTTACTAATCAAGGAGGAGTTGGTTTGGGATTTATGAAGGAATCCCAACTGCAAAAAATCCATGACCATATGATTGCAACATTAAAAAAGGAAGATGCCACCATTCATGAAGTGGTGTACTGTCCTCATAAGCCAAAATCCGGCTGTGCCTGTCGTAAGCCAAACAGTAAATTAATCGTAGATCTTGGGAAAAAATATAATATTGATTTGTCTAAATCCTATATGGTAGGTGATACCGACACAGATATTATTGCGGGGAAGAGAGCAGGTACTAAGGGAGTTTTCTTAGGTAAAAGCGATCCTTTAGCGGATGCTGTTTTTCCAGATTTATTAAGCGCAGCGGATTGGATATTAAAAGATGCCAAAACAAGTTTATATGATAATTAAGCTATTCCTAATAAGGGGGAAATTGTATGAAATCAGAAAAAGAGAAGATGTTAATTGGGGAACTATATAATCCAGCTGATCCTGAATTATTTGAGGGAAGAATGAATGCAAGGCGGTTAACGAGATTGTATAATCAAACACTCGAAACAGAAGACGATAAACGTACAAATCTGATACATGAACTGTTTGGCTCCACAAATGGTGCTTTTTATGTGGAACCAACTTTTCGTTGTGATTATGGGTACAACATTCATGTAGGTGAAAATTTTTATGCTAATTTTGACTGCGTATTTCTAGATGTATGTGAGATCAGAATTGGGGATAACTGCTTTATCGCTCCTGGTGTTCATTTATATACTGCGACGCATCCATTAAATGCACAAGAAAGAATAGCAGGTACAGAGTATGGTAAGCCTATACATATCGGGCACAATGTCTGGATAGGTGGCCGAGCTGTGATTAATCCTGGCGTGAAAATAGGGAACAATGTAGTGGTAGCTTCGGGAGCAATCGTTATAAAGGATATCCCAGATAATGTAATGGTTGGTGGAAATCCAGCTAGGGTAATAAAAGAAATATAATCATATTATAGGTAGGATTTTGCTATAGGCTAACGAATATGAGATGATTTGAATAAGCAGGGAACTATGAATAATACTATTAAATAAAAGGAGGAATTTTGAATGGAAGAAAAAATGGGAAGCATTGAAGTGGGAGAAATCCTAACAGTATTAGATGAAGATGATCGTGAGCAAGAAATCGAAGTAATCGGGCTTTTAACAATTGAAGATAAAGAGTATGCAGCAGTTGCATTCGCAGAGGATACGCAAGAGGAAACAGACGAAGACATGGACGTATTCTTTTTCCAAGTTATTGAGGGAGAAGACTTAGCGGAAATAGAAACAGATGAAGAATTTGAAAAAGTATCAGCAGCATTTCTGGAAGCGGAAGAAGCAGAAGAAGATGCAGAATAGGTAATTTGAGAATGAGAGGATGATTCCTCTTTTTTTCAATTTAAAGGTAGGAGGAAAAGGGAATGTTACAAAATGATGATAAACTGGAAGTTGGCGGGACATTCAAGGTATTAGATGAAAATGACCAAGAACAGGAAATGAAAGTTTTAGGTTATTTGCTTGTTGAGGATAAAGAATATGTTGCAGTTAGTTTTATAGAAGATATACAGCAAGACTCAGAAGAAGATATAGGTATTTTCTTTTTCAAAGTAGCAGATGACAATAGCTTTGTCATGATGGAAAGTGAAGAAGAGTTTGAGAATGTGTCTGCAGCCTATATCAAGCTAGAGAAAAATAACTTTACTAAACAGAAAAAAAGATAATAACTTCTAAACTGGAGCATGGTACCTACACAAAAGGTACTGTGCTTTTTCAATAGAACAATCACTGAGTAAATTTAAAATACGAATTACTTAATATCGATTTTTATAAGTTATATAAAAGGTTGATTATGTTGATTGTAGCGCAGGTCGGCGACTCCAGTGGGACAGCACGAGGGAGAGACTATAGGCTCGAGCCGTGCCCACGGAAAGCGTCCGGCCGCAGCGAAAATCAAAATTGGATTTCATTTCTATATACTTCAGTAAGATTTACTATAAAATAATTGGCATTTTCTTTCATCTGCAATCATAGAATTCAAAGACTGCAAATGAAGGAGAGATTTTATGGGTTTAAAACATGTTGGTATAATACTAGGAGCTTCTGCATTATCACTTGGACTCTTTTCAACGAACGTTAATGCAACAACGACTTTAAACGAACAACCACCTGTGCAAATTCAAGCTGCATCCACAGAAAATGTGTTCACGAAAGATGACCTAATCAAGAAGTTTCGGGAATTTTTTCCGAAGCAATTTGACTTTTTAGCAAAAGCTGATTTTCAAATGAATGGTGGATATTATTATCCTGGTGAGGAAACAATGCGTTATGATTTATACTTCACAAAAACAATCAATGGAAAACAATTATATGGGAATGTTTCATTTGTAGGGAAGGATTTACAAATAGAAAACTTCTATTATCAACCGGCAAATGTAAAGGATGCTCTTTTTCCTGCTAAAGTTTCCAAAGCGGATGCACAGAAAATTGCAGGAGCTTTTATGAAAAAATATTTGGATGGCGGAGAGTACCAATTAGAAACAGATTCTTATGGCTATTATCCAACTCAATTACTAACGGAGCCAATTCGATATTCATTTTCTTACAGTCGTTTGAAAAACAAAGTTCCCATTGCTGATCAACGCATAGAAGTCTCTGTTTTAGGGGACGGTGAAATCGTTGGTTTTTATAAAAATTCAGAAGCTAACAAAGCATATACCTTTGATGATGTAAAACAAGTAAAAGCGAAGGATGCTATCCTAAAAAAAGTGAAAGAAAATCTATATGTAGAAAAGCAATACCAAATCGAAACGGACTATCAAACTGGTGAACGACTAGTACGTCTCATTTATCAGCCGACACCAAGTTTACTTGGTGTTCATGCGTCGACTGGAAAATATTTAACTTTGAATGGTTACTCTGCGAATTTCCCTAAGAAAACGAGCCTCACTATGCTTACTTCAAAACCTTTGCCGTCAAAGAATGTGGCTGGGACTACTGTAGAAGAGGTAAAGAAAAAGGTAGAGAAACTACTGAAGATCGATATAAAGAACGTTAAATTAAGTATCGATTCAATTAGTGAAACAAAAAATTATAATGGGCAGCAAGTTATTAGTGTTCAATATATGTATAGCATTCCAAATGGTGGTTTAGGAGCAAACCTAGAAATAAATAAAAAAACAGGCGAAATCACTCAGTACTATAATATGAAGAATCAAATTCTAGAACAGCTAGGAAAGAAGCCGAGCGAAGCGAAGCCTATTTCAGAAAAAAAAGCGCTTGAAAAAGCGATTGAACATATGAAAAATTGGGCTCCATCTTATTTACATCACTATGCAAAGCCAACGGAAGCGGCATATGTAGACGAAATACAAGGAACTTACATGTTTAATTTCCCGAGAGTGGTAAATGGCATAATTGTTTCGGGCGATCATATTAGTGTAGGAGTTGCAAAGGATGGCTCGTTAAATAATCTTTATGTGAATTATCAAGAGGTGGCAAATTGGCCATCACCAACAAAAGCAATTGCTGAAAAAAAGGCGAAGGAAATTATCGGGAATTCATTAAGTTTAAAACTCAATTATATGAAGGCCAACTATAAACCAGATAATACTCACTATGAGCTTGTCTATTCTCCTTTATATAACGATAGATCTTACAATACTTTAAACGCTCTAACTGGTGAGTGGATGGCTTTAGATGGAAACAGTAATCCAACTGTTGTGTCACATCCTTGGGCAGAGGAAGAACTTAACTATTTTATAAATGCTAAAATTCTTGACGTAAAGGATCCAAAGAAGTTTAACGGTGATGCTGCTATTGCGAAAGGGGAAGCCCTCCAAGTTCTAATGAAATCTCTAACATATATGTATGCAGATTACTATTATCCGGAACAAGAAAATAACAAACAATCATTCGACAATATCGGTCCAAAGCATCCGTTATACCAATCTGTAGAGCGGGCAGTTGAAATGGGTATTATAATACCTGATACGAAGAACTTTGCAATAGATGAACCAATTAGTAAAGAACAGCTAGCAGTTTGGTATATACGTGCATTAGGACTCGACCAGGCAGCAAAGCAATCTACTATTTATAAACTTCCATTTTCAGACGCGGATAAAGTACAACAGGAACTAGTAGGGTATGTTGCTTTAGCTAACGCATTAGAATTATTAGAGGTGGATCACGGGGCATTCAATCCTAAAAAAGAAGTTTCTTATGCAGAGTTAGCAGTTTCAACTATTCGACTTGCACACAAAATTTCAGAAAAAGGAAGGTCGTTTCCTTACTAATAAATTTGCATTGCATTTTGTAGGCTTTAATGGTATTATCTGATTATAAATACACATATTGGTCACATGTTACTGAACTTTGCAGGCATGGTGGTAAAACGAGAGAGAATATTATTATTCTTTTCCTTTGCCCCATGCCTTTTTATGTTCTTATCGATCGGATAATTTAATATATTTTACTCAAAGGAGTTTAACAAATGTTTGCTAAATTTAAGAAAAAAAATAACGTACAAGTATTCGCACCGTTAAATGGTCAAGTGGTTTCTTTAGAACAAGTTCCAGATCCAGTCTTCAGTCAAAAAATGATGGGTGAGGGAGTAGCTATCATGCCTGTCGGAGGAGATGTAGTTGCGCCAATCGATGGAACGGTCGTGCTAATTTCCAAAACAAAGCATGCTATTGGTATTCGTGCAAAGGATGAAACCGAGGTCCTCATTCACGTTGGGTTGGAAACTGTCGCACTTAAGGGTGAAGGGTTTTCTGTGTTTGTAAACGAAGGCGATAAGGTTTCTGTTGGACAAAAGCTGATGGAAGTAGAATGGGAGCTTATTAAAGATAAAGTTCCGAGTATTATCACGCCAATCATAATTACGAATAGTACAGAGAGAGCTGTAGAATACGCGGATGCCACAACTAGTGCTGCAGGTGAAACGTTAGTAATGACGGTTTCCCAAAAGTAAGTACAGGCGTGAAGCATGTGAAAGGAGCTGGCTTTCATTAAAATCACAAAGATACTTAATAATAACGCTGTGATTGTTTTACAAGATGGACGTGAGAAAATAGCAATTGGCTCGGGCATAGCTTTTCAAAAGAAACGAAATGATATAATCATTGGTTCAAAAATTGAAAAGATTTTTGTCATGCAAGAAAATGACAAGCTAGTGCAGCTATTAAGTCGCATTCCTGAAGAGCATTTTACGATCTCAGAGGAAATAATCACCTACGCAGAGACGTATTTAAATACTAGATTAAATGAGCATATTCATATTGCTTTAACTGATCATATTTCTTTTGCTATTGAACGAGCTAAGGATAGTATTAATCTAAACAACAGGCTTCTCCATGAGATTCGCGTTCTATATAGAGCGGAGTTTGAAATCGGTCTTTGGGCAGTCCAGCATATAAATAATACGTGTCAGGTAGAAATGCCTGTTGATGAAGCGGCTTACATAGCGCTTCACATACATACGATGAAAATTCAAGGGGGGGATTTACATCAAACGATAAGGCAAACGAATTTGATCAAGAGCATGGTTTTATCGGTTAAACAGTATTTGAACATTGAGATTGAGGAAGATGATATTTCCTATCATCGATTAATAACCCATTTGCGTTTTGCGCTAACAAGGTTAAATCAGTCTGAGCTTCACATGATGGATGAAGAAATGCTTGTGATGATTAGAAAAAAATTTCCGGTAGGCTATAGCTGCGCAACCCAACTAGCAAAAGAACTGAAGGAAGCGCATGGAATTGAGTTTCCAGAAGAAGAGTTAGGCTATATCGCACTGCATATTGAACGTTTAAGAAAGCAAGTTTCGTAAGTTGGCATTATTTTATATTATTATATTTTAATTATGACAGGAAAAAGGAGATGAATGATGATGATGAAATTTTTACAAAGACTGGGACGTTCTTTAATGCTTCCAGTAGCTGTATTACCAGCAGCTGCAATACTTATGGGTATTGGATACTGGATCGACCCGAGTGGATGGGGATCTGGAAACGTACTTGCAGCCTTTTTAATAAAAGCTGGTGCCTCGATTATCGATAATATTCCTATCCTATTTGCAGTAGGGGTAGCAATCGGGATGTCGAAGGAAAAGGATGGAGCTTCTGCATTAAGTGGATTAGTTGCATTCCTAGTTGTGACAACGATGCTTTCCAGTGGGACAGTGTCATTATTGCAGGGAGTAGATGTAGAGAATGTAGATCCTGCATTTGGAAAAGTTAATAATGCATTTATAGGTATTCTTGCTGGTCTTGTAGCAGCATTAATGTATAACCGCTTCAGTCACGTGAAATTACCGGATTTCTTAGCATTCTTTAGTGGAAAACGTCTAGTACCTATTATGTCTGCAGTTGCTATGTTAGTTGCTTCAGCAGCATTATTTTTCATTTGGCCAATCGTTTTTGGTGGTCTAGTTAACTTTGGTGAAGCAATTAGTAGTATGGGAGCAGCAGGTGCTGGTCTTTATGGATTCTTTAATAGACTATTAATACCTACTGGCTTACACCATGCTCTAAATGCGGTATTTTGGTTTGATACTATTGGTATTAGTGATATCAATAAGTTCTGGAGTAGCGAAGGTGTTAAAGGTGTAACTGGTATGTACCAGGCTGGATTCTTCCCGATTATGATGTTCGGATTACCGGCAGCAGCTCTTGCGATGTATCACACAGCTAAAACGAAACGGAAAAAACAAGCAGCTTCTCTTATGCTAGCAGCTGGTTTTGCATCATTCTTTACAGGTGTTACAGAGCCGCTTGAATTTTCGTTCATGTTCCTAGCTCCAGCACTTTATGTAGTTCATGCAGCATTAACAGGTTTATCTTTGTTCATCGCAGCATCCTTTCACTGGACTGCGGGCTTTGGATTTAGCGCAGGGTTAGTCGATTATGTTTTAAGTTTACGTATTCCTATTGCAAATATGCCGCTGATGCTATTACTTCAAGGATTAGTTTTTGCAGTTATTTACTATTTCTTATTCCGTTTCTTAATCGTGAAGTTTAACTTAAAAACTCCAGGTAGAGAAGACGACACAGATGAGAATGAAGAAACTGTTGTAGTTTCATCTGATGATAAGTATTCAAATATGGCGACTAGAATCTATGATGGTCTAGGTGGAGATGCGAATGTGGCGTCTGTAGATCACTGTACAACTCGTTTAAGAGTAGAAGTTTTAGATATGGATAAAGTCGATCAAAAGAAAATAAAAGACACTGGTGTACCAGGTATTAATGTAGTAGGACCGAAAAGTATTCAAGTTATTGTTGGAACAAGCGTACAATTTGTTGCAGATGAAATTGAGAAAATTCGTAAATAGTTAATAATTGAAAAGCTGTTTAATCTGGGATTCCATATTAAACAGCTTTTCTTTATTATATGTGTAGATAAGTAAACTGCGGAGGTGCTGAAAATGAACAGAACTATATTTATATCGAATGTTACTATAGTGAATTATGACCAGGAGTTTATTGGAGATTTGTTTATACGAGAGGGTAAGATTGAACAACTTGGACAAGATTTACAAGTCGAGGCTGATATCTATTTAGATGGAACTTCAAAGAATTGGATTGTTATGCCAGGGTTTATTGATATGCATATTCACGGTTCTGCTGGATTTGACATGATGGATGCTACGGAAGAAGCGCTTAGAGGAATGGCGCGCTCATTAGTTAAAGAGGGTACGACTAGCTATTTGCCGACTACGATTACGCAACAAGTCGATGCAATTGAAGCGGCACTCAAAAATGTAGGCGAATTTGTTAATAATGAAGATGAAGCAGAGATTTTGGGCATCCATGTAGAAGGTCCTTATATTTCAACTAAATGGGCTGGAGCACAGCCAGTAGGGCATATAACAGAGCCGTCTATTGAGCAATTTCGAAAGTGGCAAAAGCTGAGTGGCAACCGTATTAAACAAGTGACAGTTGCTCCGGAAGTAGCTGGTGGCTTTGAATTTGTACAAGCTATGAGTAAGGAAGGGATTGTCGTTTCTATCGGACATTCAGATGCCACTTCAGAAGAGGTAGAAAAGGCAGTTCATTTAGGAGCTAGACAGGCGACTCATTTATATAACCAAATGAGACCGTTTCATCATCGTGAACCAGGTATAGTCGGATCTGTCTTAATGGAAGAGAGAATGCAAGTGGAAATTATCGTGGATTATATACATAGTCATACAAAAGCAGTAAATGTTGCATTTCGTTTAAAAGGTGCAGAAGGAATTATATTGATAACAGATGCGATGCGTGCCAAGGGATTAGCGTATGGGGAGTATGATCTTGGTGGACAAACTGTACATGTGACGGAAAAAGGTGCCCATTTGTCTAGCGGCGCTTTAGCGGGAAGTATACTGACTATGGACCAGGCTTTGCGTAATATGAAGCAGTCGACGAATTGTTCTCTGAAAGAACTTGTGTCAATGTCTTCTACAAATGCTGCGAAGCAATTGAAGTTACCGCATAAAGGCTATATTGGTGAAGGATTCGATGCAGATTTGGTTATATTGGATATGGAATTGAATATCCAAAAAACAATCTGTCGGGGAAAAATTGTATTTGAAAATTAAAAGAAAAGGCTGGTGATCAAATGCAGTCCTATTGGAAGGAAATAAATACTTTGCTGGAGCAAGTTGCAGAACACGAAAAAGAAAATATAGCAATTGCTTCTAAATTAATTGCAGAACGTATTAAAAAGGGTGGAATACTTCAATTGTTCGGTTGTGGACATTCTCACCTTTTGGCTCAGGAAGCATATTACCGTGCAGGTGGACTCGTACCAGTTGCTCCTATTACATTAGAGCCTTTAATGCTACATAAAGGTGCATTGACATCTTCACAGAATGAAAAAGATCCGACATTTATTGATCGAAATAAGGATCAAATAAACTTCGAACCGAATGATATTCTAATTGTCATTTCTACTTCTGGTCGTAACCCAGCACCAATTGATGTGGCTTTCTTAGGAAAGGAAACAGGAATCTTAGTCCTTTCTCTTCAATCTTTGCTGTACAAGGACCAAGAAGGGCGTCATCCGAGTGGTAAACGATTAGAGCAAGTAGTGGATATTGTGTTAAACACACATGTCCCAGTTGGTGATGGTTTATTAATTAATAAAGGACTGCAATATGGTCCAGCCTCTACAGTGGTAGGTGCTGCGCTACTCAATGCACTCCTGAGCGAAGTAATTGAAGAAATAAGTTGGGAGACAGAAGAATTGCCTGTTTTTAAAAGCGCCAACCTATCCGATAGCCATCTCCATAACGAAGAGATGATGGAAAAATACAAAAAAAGAGTAGATTTTGAATAGCGTTACTGTGCCCACAAGTTTCGTTATTGCATGTAATGTCCAAGTTGAATATAATGATAATTTCACCAACTAATAATCTATTTAAGCAAAGTATAAAAAAGGTGGGTTAACGAATGACTATAAATTTAGAAGTATGGGAAGACAAGGATGCACTATATAATCGTGCAGAAAAAATATTTGCTGCCCAATTAAAAAATGGTGCAACAACATTTGGATTAGCAACGGGTGGAACGATGATACCACTATATGAAAAGCTACGAAATAGTTCGTTGGATTTTTCCCATTGTACAAGTGTGAACTTGGACGAATACGTGGGTCTGCCGAAATCACATCCAGAAAGCTATTACACCTTTATGCAAAAGCATCTTTTTGAAGCAAAACCCTTTAAATCTACCAATGTTCCAAATGGAGAAGCAGAAGATGTACATGCCGAGGCGACACGATATGAAAACCTTTTAAAATCACTAACGATCGATATGCAATTATTAGGTATCGGCGTGAATGGTCATATAGGATTCAATGAACCAGGTACGTCCTTTGAAAGTGAAACAGCTGTTGCCCAATTAACAGATTCCACTAGATCCGCAAACGCAAGATTTTTTGACAGCATTGATAATGTCCCTAAGGAAGCAATAACGATGGGTATTTCTTCTATTATGAGAGCGAAACTCATTCTTTTAATAGCAGTTGGAGAAGGAAAAAGAGCTGCCATAGAAGCGTTGTTAAAAGGAGATGTAACGGAGGAAATTCCAGTTACAAGACTTCATGATCATCCAAATGTTATTGTATTAACCGATTTGAAGATGAATTAAAAATTATAGGAGTAATTGCCTTTATGGTGATTACTCTTTTTGTTTATGTTAAAGTTATGGTTGATTTCGAAAAAATCATCCTTTTATCTAAATGGTAAGATAGTCCATGTTGTTTCTTAAAAAAGAGCTGGAGAATGTATCTCTAAACATATACTTAGCCGTTCATTTTTTACTAAAGCACTTCGTTAGTTATTTACCTTTCTTTCTTGAAAGACACAATAATAAAGACAATTCCAACAGGGAAAAATAGCCCTGTGAAAAGGTTATCGGATAATGGCATTGTTTGTGAAATAGCATCATACGTTCCATGTATGTTGGCTTCTTCAACTAAACTGCCGCTTTAATTAAAGAAGAATAAAGGGGTTCTACTGACAGCCTTATTCTGCTAGAGCAACAGTTAGTGCAATAAGTGATATTAGTTTTGGTAGCAAGTTTCATATTCGTCCTTCATTAACAAACTTTTACATGCCAAACCATTTTCGTGATAAATCTCTTTACCGATCTCTAATTTGATACTTCTATTTGAACTTGGATATTCAGGTTCGTCATTTAGAATGTACAGTGTATCCTCATCCACCCATTCCATAGAAAAATCACTTTTTGCATCACTATAATAAACAGTTTGAACTTTATTCTTCTCATTTTTGTTTGTGATATCAACCCATACATTAACACCACCTGCTGCACCACCATATGGTTCATAATAAGCATTAGCTGTATATTCTTCAGTAGGTGATTTTAAAGGTCCAGGTCCCTTTTGGATGAGTTTTCTATCAATTTCACTAAATGTAAAAAAGTACATTTCATATATATAAATTGAAGATATCAGGACAACCCCTGACAACGTAGCAATCAGTAATTTTTTGGGAAAAGCTTTCTTTTTAATGAAAGAAATTATTATGTTAGCACATAAAATCAAAAATAAAATAACGGTAAAGAAAAAAATTAAGAGATCTAATAAAATTAAAATGATAATCCCCCTTTCTTAAGTTCAATAACAATCATCTAAATAATGATAATTTCGCAATATTCTTCTTGACAAAGCACTTGTTATTTAAGTACATAAATTCACATACTTATAGTGCTACTTTATTTTTAAGGCTGTTTGTATCCTTTAAGAACTTCACTGTTAGTATTTCTCAATCTTTATTTTTATTTTTAATTTATTTTCGCTAATTGTTACTGTTTCTGTTTCAGAAACATTCTTAATAGAATCTTCAACTATTTGTTGAATCACCGTATCATCAATTTTTGCATCCTTCGGGAAACCTACTGAAACTGTTAATTCATCAGTACCACCATCTATCATTATTACTAGTGAATCACCTTCAAGTTCCGTTTGCTCTGTAATAGATACTATTATTTCATTTTTTAATTCAGATATTAAATTTGATATTTCGTCATTTCCCCCATCTCTCTGAGAAACTACTATTTCGCTTTCTAATACCTCGGTTGTATTACATCCAACTAACAAGATTGAACAAAATACAATTCCTGAAATTATAACTTTTTTCATCACTTCTAAATTCCCCTTTCAAAAATAAATTGCACATTCCACAACAATTCTCCATACGTAAGTTTGACGTTATATATTGGCAAAAGCTCCAAATTTATCAATAATATTATTGAACTAACCTGCGTCTTTTGTTGAATAACAATAAAGGCGATTTCATGACCATTTTTGTTCTGCTAAAGCACCCGTTAGTTGAATAAGAAAGCCACGTCAATAACATTGTTCTTGATTTGGATCGAACGTTCCCATAATCCTTTCAGACAACCGATTGCCATTGAAAGTGTGTCCAATATTAGAATCCATCATATTTATTTCACTAACTGGTTTTCCATCTTTGTCTATATAAAAGGCTTTTTCTTTGTGCCACCCTAAATCTGTAACTAATTTGTATGGTGATGAAGTTAGAAGACTTCCGTTTTCAGGTACTGCCAATAGCAAGATATCATCTATGATTTCCAGTTCTTTCTCTTTAGGTTGGTTAAAATAAATATTAAAACATCCTTTAAAACCTTCTGGTAAATGATAAACAACGGTAGTGTCATTGCTTGGTTTACATATCCACCATACTAGTAATACCGTCAGAACAAAACTAATTAATAGCCATATTTTCTTCCCCATATTACTACCCCCAATCACTGATTACTGAAATCCAAATAGTCGCTTTAATAATGTTTTCTTGTTCAACCAACCTGCTGCGTTAGTTTAAGTACATTCCTTCACAAATTTATCCTCATTTTAACATAAATATCCAGTTGAATTGTGCTAATTTAATCAGATGTGGAGTAGGTGCCAGCATCCAATTTTTCGGTGTAACACCCTCAATACAACTAATTAATACAATCCTTATCGTACTCTGAATGTTTTTATTTGAAATTATTTAAAGTATGTGTATAATTTCAGGTAACTGCATATCAAAAATGTTTTCTAGGGTTCCGCAACCATTAGTGTTGGTCTGGTCCGAGAGAAAACTCGCAGCTCTGCTGTGTCACGGAAGGATAAAAGCCTGGGAGAAACTGTTTAACAGTTTTCTTCCAGGCTTTTTTATATATATTCAAATAGGAGGCATTATTACGATGAAAATCGAGTGGTTGAAGGTATATGTGGCAGCATTTTTTGAAGTTTTTTGGGTGATTGGCTTAAAGCATGCCGATGACGGTTGGGGTTGGGCAGGAACGATTCTTGCAATAATTATTAGTTTTTACCTCATGATTATGGCTGGACGGAAACTACCTGTAGGTACTGTTTATGCTGTCTTTGTGGGAATGGGTACAGGCGGGACAGTTTTATCAGAAATTATCTTTTTTGGGGAATCCTTTCAAGTATCTAAGGTCTTGATGATTTTAATTTTATTGGCAGGAGTAATAGGTTTGAAATTAGTGACAGATGATAAGCAGGAAATAGGAGGGGGATCTTAGATGGCGTGGATTTCTTTAATTATTGCAGGGTTATTTGAAATGTTTGGAGTTGCAATGATAAACAAGTTGCATAAGAATCGGAACTGGCAATCCTTCGTTTTACTATTCATTGGTTTTGGAGCAAGCTTTTGCTTTCTCACCTATGCGATGAAGACGCTACCTATGGGGACTGCTTATGCGATTTGGACGGGAATTGGTGCTTCTGGCGGAGCTATACTAGGGATGCTTTTTTACAATGAATCTAAAGACTGGAAGCGTATTATTTTTATAGCAATGGTGTTAGGGGCAGCAGTAGGATTAAAGCTGGTTTCATAGCATTTATTCAACGTTAGTTACAATGCTCTTTCTTTCATTCATTGACACTCGTTCTCTTAAAACATATGATTTAGGTAAATAGAAAGAAAATTTAGATTTTTAAGAGGTTGGTGACGTTTTAGATGCAGAGTACTATGTTGGAATATGCCAAAAAATTAGATGAACAAGATGCTTTGGGAATGTATAGAGATGAATTTTATGTGCAACCAGATGTCATTTATATGGATGGGAATTCCCTCGGATTACTATCTAAGCGAGCAGAAAAGTCAGTATTGTCGTTACTAGATTCATGGAAACAATTTGGAATAGACGGATGGACACAAGGGGAGCATCCATGGTTTTATTTCCCTGAAACATTAAGTGAGATGTGTGCCCCGTTAGTGGGCGCTATAAAGGAAGAGGTTATTATTACTGGCTCTACAACAGCAAACTTACATCAATTAATTGCTAGCTTTTATCGACCAGATGGAAAGCGAACGAAAATAGTAGCGGACGAACTAAACTTCCCTTCCGATTTATATGCAATTAGTAGTCAGCTGTCCTTGCATGGTTTTGACTCGAAGGAACATATGATAATAGTGAAAAGTAGGGATGGTCATACGTTACACGAAGAAGATATTATAAACGCAATGAACGAGGAAGTTGCATTAATGATACTACCTAGTGTGCTATATCGAAGTGGTCAAATAGTAGATATCCAAAAGCTTACTGAAGCGGCACATAAGCGAAATATTATGATTGGTTTCGATTTATGTCATTCAATTGGATCTATCCCACATGAGCTAGATAAGTGGGGAGTGGATTTTGCTTTTTGGTGTAACTACAAGCATGTGAATGGCGGTCCAGGAGCAACTGGTGGCATTTATGTCAATCGCAAGCATTTTGGTGGAAAGCCTGGACTTGCAGGTTGGTTCGGATCCGATAAAGAGAAGCAGTTCGATTTATCCAATCAGATGATTCCAGCAGCTGATGCGGGTGCCTATCAAATTGGAACTCCGCATATTTTAAGCAGTGCACCTTTACTTGGTTCGTTGGAAATGTTTAATGAAGTTGGAATTGATGCTATTCGTGAGAAGTCATTAAAGCTGACCGATTATATGATGATGCTAGTTGAGCGAGAGTTAGCGGATTATAATTTTGTCATAGCCAATCCTCGTGAGTCGGTGAAGCGAGGTGGTCATATCTTTTTAGTTCATGAAGAAGCAGCCCGTGTATGCAAAGCATTAAAAGTACAGCAAGTTATTCCTGATTTTCGCTCGCCAAACGGCATTCGTCTGGCACCAGTTGCTTTGTATAACTCCTTTGAGGATGTGTGGAGGACTGTACAAATATTAAAAAAGATTATGACGGAAGAGCTTTATAAAGAATATGAAAATAAACGTGACGTCATTGCTTAAATAAGGAGGGATTGCATGCCAGATGACAAGAAGGAAAGTGGAATTCATACAGATTTTAGCGAGGATATGACATATAGTGAATACTTGCAACTGGGTAATTTATTGGCTAGTCAAAAAAGACTATCAGGGCATCACGATGAAATGCTTTTCATCATTATCCACCAGGTCAGTGAGCTTTGGATGAAGCTGATTCTACATGAACTAACTAGTGCTATTCAATCCATTCAAGCGGATCAAATGCAAGCTGCGTTTAAAATGCTAGCACGAGTGACTAAAATTCAAACACAAATTATTCAGGCTTGGGATGTTCTTTCGACACTAACACCTGCCGAGTATTTAGAGTTTCGGGATAAGCTTGGGAAGTCGTCTGGTTTTCAATCTTTTCAATACCGAAAAATAGAATTTGCACTCGGGTATAAGACAAAGCACGTACTGAAGATTTACGAGCAGGAGAAAGAATTGTATGAGGATTTGAAAGGTGCCTTTCATGCACCGAGTATTTATGATGTTTCGATTCAGGCATTGTCTCGAGCAGGATTTGCGATAAATTCTCAGTTGTTGAATCGAGATTATTCTATTACATATCTGGGCGATGAATCGGTTGCGAAGGCATGGAAGGAAGTTTATCGGAACGTCGATCAATACTGGAATTTGTATCAATTAGCAGAAAAGCTAGTAGACGTCGAGGATTGGCTTCAGCAGTGGCGCTTTCGCCATATGAAAACGGTGGAACGAATAATAGGTTTTAAAAAAGGCACTGGAGGTTCATCTGGTGTGAATTATTTACGGCATGTATTGGACCATCGTTTCTTCCCAGAGCTCTGGGATTTACGTACAACTTTATAGGGGGTTATAGACATGGGAAATAAATGGATTGATATTACACAAACAATCTCCACTCGAATAGCAACTTGGCCAGGGGATACTCCTTTTGAATATGAACTAATCGCTACGAAGGAAGAAGGGGGTGCTGCAAATGTCGGGACGATTAAAGCAAGCTTGCATACTGGAACTCATGCAGATGCACCATTTCATTATGTAAATGAAGGCGAAACAGTAGATATGCTTGACGTAAATCTGTATATTGGTCGTGCAAAAGTGGTGAGTGTCGTTGGAGCTTCTGAAATAGGTAGAGAGGAATTAGAAGCCTTTGATTTGACGGGTGTTGAGCGCTTGCTTTTAAAAACAACGAACACTTCAACCCCTGAAAAATTTCCTGACAGGATTAATACATTGCGAGAAAATATTGGCCCGTTTTTAAAGGGAAAAGGTATTTTTCTAATAGGTACGGACCAACCGTCTGTGGATAGTATAGAAAGTAAAGAGCTGTTGGCTCACCATTCACTGTTTAAACATAATGTATATATTATAGAAAATCTCTTGCTGGAAAATGTGGAGCCCGGTGATTATGATTTAATCGCTCTGCCCTTGAAAATAGAGGGAGCAGATGGAAGTCCGATCCGTGCTGTGTTGAGAAAAGTGGAATAACAGATATAAGTAAAAATAGGAAGGAGGAATAAGAATGAAAAGATTTTTATTCCTATTCATTTCCACAATAGTAATTGGCATGATCTTTTATTTTGGGATAGGTTATCAAGCGGCATTGAGAGAACAAGCGGCCATCATATTTGATATGAAACCTTATATAACATTTGCAAGTATTTTTCCGATATTCATTGGATTACTGTTGCGATTGCCAAAATTGATTATTGAAATTAAAGATAAAAAGAAATGGACGTTTGACTGGATGAAGGTCCTCGTAATTGGAATTCCATCTCTTTATATAGCAATCATTCATCTTCTAGCATTTGTTATCGGAACGAATTTGTTAATTTCAAAAACGTTTCTGCTGTTAGGTGACTTATCATTCACAGGAATAGCTGGTGTAATATTTGGTTATGTTTTGTTAGATAGCTTGAAAAGTAATGAAACCTCGACAAGCAAGGTGCTTTAGAAAAAAGCACCGTATCCCAAAAGTTAATAATCCATTTGACGCAAATACAAAAGTAGTTCATTTTCATTAATTTTTTTAATCTTATACTTACGGATTTGGTTTTCAATTTTCTTTTGCTCGGCATCTTTCCTACTGAACAGGTTTGCTAATTGAAAAATTGCTTCCGCTAGAATAGTTACTGTTCCAGCAGAACCCAGTTCCATTCCTAGTGTTTCTGTTTCTGAAAGCTGTGCTTCAGCAAATTTATCTATTTCCTTTTTATATTCACCTTTAATCACAATATGAGTTTCTTTATTTTTAAAAGCTAATAGTAGATCTTCAACATTAAATGCTTCAAAGTATGAATTTTCTTGTTCTAGCCGTACTAACTCTTCTAAAACAGTACCTTCACTCTTCTCTACTGTTTTAGCAATTGCCTGTATCGTTTTAACGGAATAACTGCTTATATTTTTTTTGTTTACAGTTGCAAGCATTTGTTGACTCAATCCAGTTTCTTTGAATACATCGTATCGTTTCTTCCCGTTTTGTTGTAGATAAATATCTAAAAGACCCATTTTAAGTATCCTCCCTTTACTAAAATATTTTTTACTAAACTATATTTTAGTATATGTAAAAGTTTGAGGGAGATGCAAGCAATAAATTTAAATATGAAGTAACAAAAGAGGACATAATAAAAAGGACCTTGTAGGGCCTTTTTATTTTTAACTTTATAAAAATGCCCAAATTGCTATCAGCAAACAGAATGCCGATAGGATAAAAAAGATAATAAATGTTTGCCTATTTCTTCGAGTTTTATATCCACAAACTCCAAAGAATAGTGCGGCAGCCAGTTTGGAAATGCCCTCATAATAGTCATTTTCAGAAAAGTAGGAACTACTAAAAATGATTGAAGTTAGGAAAGTAATGGTAATAACAGCTTTAAACCAGACAGGTTGATTTAAAAATAGTTTCCACATGAATTTTACCCTCTGCATGCTTATTATCTCCTCCTATTCATATTTACTACTAAACAATGCCTTTTGAACTAACTTCTCTATTTGTTCATAATTTACTTTCAGACAGTGAGGTAAATCATATCCGATATTTTTAAAAACACTTATACTAGTGGTATGAATTGAAATGAGGAGTGGTAACGGGTGAAAAAAGTAGTTGTCATAGGTGGAGGAATAACAGGACTTTCTACGATGCATTATTTGCAAAAGCTTAAAAAGGTAAAGTCTTTAGATTTAGAACTAGTACTAGTTGAAGCAAATGAGTTTTTAGGTGGTAAGATACATACGAAGCAGCAAGACAACTTCATCATGGAGGTTGGTGCGGATTCAATTGTTGCGAGGGACGAAGCAATCACACAATTAATAGAAGAGTTGCAGCTTGAAGGCGAAAAAGTGTACAACTCAACAGGCATTTCCTACATTTTCACAAACAATGAGCTACATGCGATTCCAGCAGACACTGTATTCGGTATTCCCACAAGCATCGAGTCGTTAAATAGCAGTACGCTAGTGTCGGATGCTGGGAAAAAAGAAGCATTAAAGGATTTGGAATTACAAAATGAAACCTTCACGAAGGAAAGCTCTGTTGGTTCATTTTTAGAATATTTCTTAGGGAAAGAATTAGTGGAAAAGCAAATTGTCCCTGTGCTATCAGGTGTATACTCCGGAGATTTGGACAAGCTCACTATTGCTACAACTCTGCCTTACTTAATTGATTATAAAAATAAGTACGGCAGTATTATTAAAGGGTTAGAGGAAAACAAAGCGAAATTTCAAGCTGCCGCAAACAAAAAGTTTATTTCTTTCCAAAATGGGCTTTCCACTCTTATCGATCGCTTAGAGGAAGTGCTGAGCGAATCTACGATTATAAAAGGTGTGGCAACGCAAAAAGTGGAAAAGAAGGATGGCCGATATATGGTTTTATTGGCTAATGGAGAAATGATTGAAGCAGATAGTGTAGTGCTCGCTGCACCTCATCAAGTGGCGCAGGAAATTCTTCAGGATGACCAGTTGGATACTGATTTCGACAAGCTTAAAAATTCATCCCTTATTAGCATCTACCTCGGCTTTGATATTCCAGATGAACAGCTTCCAGCAGAAGGCACCGGTTTTATCGTCTCTGAAAATAGCGATGTGAAATGTAATGCTTGCACTTGGACAAGTCGTAAATGGACACACACCTCTAAGGACAATCAATTGCTTGTTCGAATGTTCTATAAGAGCGCAAGTCCAGCCTTTGAAAGTATGAAAAATATGACTGAAGAAGAGCTGGTAGAAGTTGCCCTCCAAGATATTGAAATGAGCATGAAATTAACGGGCAAGCCTCATGTAATAGAAGTAACAAAATGGAACGATCAAATGCCGAATTATCATCTCGCACATGGAGGGGCGATTCAATCATTAACAGCTAAAATGGCAAATTCAATGCCAAACGTATTGCTTGCAGGCTGTTCTTATTATGGAGTTGGAATTGTCGCTTGTATCAAGAACGGTAAAGAAACAGCAGAAAATATAATCAATTCAATAGTTGAGTAAGTTTCCGGGCCAAAATTCAATTTTGGCCTTTTTTTTATGGGGAAAATGGAATAGTCGGTTATTTAGTAAAATTTACATTTTCTTTAGTTGTGATACGATGCGGGTGGAGGTGATTTGTGCTGAGAGATATGGATTCACGAGAATACAATTTAATTGGTCTCCAAATGTTAGGGAAACGTTTAAATGAAACACATCCGCAAAAGGAAATAATTATTGCAAAAGCAAAGGCCGCAAAAGCTGGTTTGCATGGAGAACGTAAAATAAGTGAAGTGTTTGAAAAATATACATTTCCTTTTGAATACCTTCTGGTAGAAAACATTGGATTGAATTCAAATGGTTACTTTCAAATGGATGCAATTTTTCTTACTCCCTATTTTTTGGTGATTCTAGAAAGTAAAAATATAAACGGAAAGTTATTTTTCAAACAAAATCCTGCAATGTTAGAGAGGGAAACAGCCGAAGGAAAAATCGATGTTTTTGAAAGTCCAGAAATTCAATTATCAAGAAATATTTATTTACTTCAAGAATGGCTTGGTAAACAAGTAATGACTATCCCAATACACGGAGTGATTGTTCTGAGCAATCCGAAAGTGAGAGTAATAGAACCCCCGAAAAAACATAGTGCTATTCTTCCACAAACTATCCCAGTCTACTTACGAAATCTTCCTCGTGAAAATGTATATTTTGATTCGGGTGATATGGAGAAATTTTGCAGTCAAATAAAAGTCGGTCAACAAGCCTATATTCCCTTTCCAATGTGTGTACGCTGGGGAATTAATCCTGAAGACCTGCGGAGTGGAGTCTGCTGTGAAAACTGCAATTTTCATGGAATGATAAAAAGAAAAAGTGGTTGGATTTGCCCTAGCTGTGGTCATTTCGATAAGTTTGCACATGAAAAAGCTATTAGAGATTGGTTTATGCTAATTAGTGATACTATAACGAACAAACAATGTAGAACATTTCTCCATTTAGAATCAAGCGAGATCGCACATAGACTTTTGCAATCAATGAATCTAATCCAGACAGGAACTTCAAGAAATAGAAAGTATAAGTGGGTTTGGTGAAAGAAACACCTGAAAGTTTGTTAGAATCACCTGAATGTAGAAGAGAATCACCAGAATGTACTCAAGAATCGCCGGAATGTCCAATAGAATCACCCGAAAGAACCAAAAAATCACCGGAATCGCCCCCGCCATCCCCAAAAAATCAATAGAAAATTCAAAACACTCTTGACGCTTTAGTTGAATAAAGGTACGATATGTCTAATTAGAAAATTGAATAATGAAATTCTTATCAAGAGAAGCCGAGGGACTGGCCCTACGACGCTTCAGCAACCAGCCATATTGGTCAGGTGCTAAATCCAGCAGACTTTGCAAAAGTTTGGTAGATGAGAAGGTAGTATCTTGCATACACGTAAAGCCTTCTTTTTATAGAAGGCTTTTTTATATGGGAAAGGATGGATACAGGATGGGTTTATTAGAAAAATTGGAGACGTCAATATTGACGGCCGATGGAGCGATGGGAACACTACTTTATTCGTACGGTATTGACTATTGCAATGAGGAACTAAATATTCAGAAGCCGGAAATTATTGAGAAGATTCATCAGGACTATATTGTGGCTGGAGCAGATATTATTCAAACGAATACATATGGGGCGAATGCCATTAAACTGGCGCGCTACGGATTAGAAAATCAAGTAAAAGAAATAAATGAAGCGGCCATCCAAATTGCGAAAAGAGCTGCAGCACCGGGCAATCAATTTGTCCTCGGGACGATTGGAGGTATTCGTGGGATACGAAAAAGTGATGCCACACTCCAAGAAATTATCCATTCACTTGACCAGCAGGCACTCAACTTATTAGCCGGTGATCCAGATGGTCTATTACTCGAAACCTATTATGATTTGGAAGAATTAAAGACTACTGTGACTCATCTTCGTACACTAACGGATATCCCAATCATTGCCCAAGTATCTATGCATGATCCTGGTATTTTGCAAAATGGCTTATCGCTGAATGATGCACTACATCAGCTAGAAGCAATTGGAGCGAACATTGTGGGAGTCAACTGTCGACTCGGTCCCCATCATACCATTCAAGCGTTTGAGGGAGTAAAGCTTCCGGAAAAAGCATTCCTATCAGCTTATCCCAATGCCAGTCTGCTTGATATAGATGAAGGAAGAATTGTCTATGAGTCTGATGCAGATTATTTTGGGAAGGCTGCGTTATATTTGAGGGATGCAGGGGTCCGATTAATAGGAGGTTGCTGTGGGACGACACCAAAGCATATTGAAGCAGTGAAAAAACATATTGGTCATTTAGCGCCTATTACAAATAAAGTAGTAACGAAGAAAAAGCCGATCATTATTCAAGATGCCAAGCCGACTAACACAAAACCGTTACATGAAAAGGCGAAGACAGAACGAACGATTATCGTAGAATTAGATACCCCTCGTCACCTTGATACAACTACCTTTATGGAAGGGGCGGAAAAGCTATATGCGGCTGGAATTGATGCAGTGACGATGGCAGATAATTCACTGGCTTCTCCACGAATTAGCAATATGGCAATGGGTTCGATGTTAAAGTATGAAAATAATATCCGTCCACTTGCACATATTACATGCCGTGACCGTAATTTAATCGGTCTCCAATCTCATCTTATGGGACTGGATGCACTTGGCATTCATGATATTCTTGCGGTAACTGGAGATCCAACCAAAATCGGTGATTTCCCAGGTGCCACGAGTGTTTATGATGTATCTAGTTTAGAGCTACTTCAGCTGATCAAACAATTAAACGAAGGAATTTCTTTCTCAGGAAAGTCACTTCGTAAAAAAGCGAACTTCTCTGTAGCCGCTGCATTTAATCCAAATGTTCGTGTGCTTGATCGTGCAGTTAAGCGACTTGAGAAGAAAATTGAATGTGGAGCAGATTATTTTATCACTCAGCCTGTTTATTCAAAAGAAAAAATGCATGAAATATATGAAGCCACAAAACATTTATCGACGCCAATTTTTATCGGAATTATGCCACTAACTAATAGTCGGAATTCTGAATTCCTTCATAATGAAGTGCCCGGAATCAAGTTGTCCGAGGAAGTACTGGAGCGGATGCGTTTATGTGGGGAGGATAGAGAGCGTGCTACTGCAGAAGGTATTCAGATTTCGAAGGAACTAATCGATACTGCAGCGGAACTATTTAACGGAATTTATATTATTACACCATTTTTCCGATATGACATGTCCCTTGAGTTAATTCATTATATTCAAGAAATTGATCGTAAGAAAGAGAGAGAATTCAGCTATGTCCAAACATCTAATTGAGCAACAACTCCAAGAGAGAATATTAATAATTGATGGTGCAATGGGAACGATGATTCAAAATGCGGATCTTAGTCCTGAGGATTTCGGAGGAGAAGAATACGACGGCTGTAATGAGTATTTAAATATCATCAAACCGGATGTGATTGAACATGTCCACCGTGCATATTTAGAGGCTGGAGCAGATATCATTTGTACGAATACTTTTGGTGGCACTCCAGTAGTGTTAAATGAATATGATCTTGGTGATCAGGCGCATGATATTAACTTTCGTGCTGCCAAGCTTGCAAAGGTCTGTGCAGAGGAATATTCTACGTCTGATTGGCCGCGGTTTGTAGCAGGGGCGGTGGGACCAACGACCAAAACGTTGTCAGTCACTGGTGGTATTACATTTGATGAACTTACAACCGACTTTTATGTGCAGGCAAAGGCTTTAGTAGAAGGTGGAGTAGATGTTATTTTATTGGAAACTAGCCAGGATATGCTGAACGTAAAAGCTGCAACAATTGGTATTAATCAGGCATTTGAGGAACTGGAAAAAGAGCTGCCAATTATGATTTCTGGAACTATAGAGCCAATGGGAACGACACTTGCGGGACAAAGTATTGAAGCATTTTATATTTCCATCGAGCATATTAAGCCACTTTCTGTCGGCTTGAATTGTGCGACGGGTCCTGAATTTATGACGGATCACATTCGTTCGCTATCGGAACTATCAGATGGCTACATAAGCTGTTACCCAAATGCTGGGTTGCCAGATGAGGAAGGACATTATCATGAATCACCGGAATCACTATCTAAAAAACTCCGTGGTTTTGCAGAAAAAGGCTGGTTAAATGTGGTTGGTGGATGCTGTGGAACGACACCAGCTCATATACAAGCAGTGCGTGAGGCAGTAAAGGATTTAGCACCACGTAAGCCTGCAGAGACAGGTCGCCAAGGACATGTCGTATCTGGCATCGAACCTCTTCAATATGACGAATCCATGCGTCCGTTGTTCATAGGAGAACGAACAAATGTAATAGGCTCTCGTAAATTCAAACGTTTAATCGTTGATGAAAAGTTTGAAGAAGCCTCTGAAATTGCACGAGCACAGGTTAAAGGTGGAGCTCACGTTATCGATATTTGCCTAGCGAATCCTGACCGAGATGAACTGGAGGACATGACTAACTTCATGAAAGAAGTAGTGAAAAAAGTGAAAGTTCCTCTTGTTATTGATTCGACGGATGAGAAAGTGATAGAAGCAGCACTTAAGTATTCGCAAGGAAAAACAATCATCAACTCTATTAACTTGGAGGATGGTGAAGAACGCTTTGAAGCGGTAATGCCTTTAGTGAAAAAATACGGTGCAGCAGTAGTAGTTGGTACCATTGATGAAACTGGAATGGCGGTAACACGAGAGCGGAAGTTAGAAATTGCAGAGCGTTCTTATGATTTATTAGTAAATAAATGGGGACTTGCACCAGAGGATATCATATTTGATCCACTTGTTTTCCCAGTCGGAACAGGGGATCAGCAATACATCGGATCAGCAGTAGAAACGATTGAGGGCATTCGTCTAATAAAAGAAAAAATGCCACGAGCATTGACTGTTTTAGGAGTTAGTAATGTATCCTTTGGTCTTCCACCAGTTGGTCGCGAAGTATTGAATGCTGTTTACTTATACAACTGTACGCAAGCGGGTTTAGACTATGCCATTGTAAATACGGAGAAGCTTGAAAGATATGCTTCTATTCCTAAACAGGAAATCGATATGGCCAATGAGCTATTATTTACAACGACCGATCAAACTCTTGCTGATTTCACTGATTTTTATCGTGATAAAAAGAAAGAGAAGACCGAGGCTGATATTCCAAAAACAGTGCCAGAACGTCTTGCTTATTATGTTATTGAAGGAACGAAAGAAGGGCTGATCCCAGACTTAGAGGCTGCACTTCAAATGTATGACGCACCGCTAGATGTCATTAATGGTCCATTGATGAAGGGGATGGCCGAGGTAGGTCGTCTATTTAATGACAATCAGCTAATAGTTGCTGAGGTTCTGCAAAGTGCTGGTGTGATGAAGGCATCTGTAGCCTATTTGGAGCAGTTTATGGAGAAAAAAGAGGATGATTCTGGTAAGGGCAAAATCGTTCTTGCGACCGTTAAAGGCGATGTGCATGACATCGGAAAAAACCTTGTTGATATTATATTGAGTAATAATGGATATAAAGTAATTGATGTAGGTATCAAAGTAACTCCTGCAACTTTGATAGAGGTTATACGGAAGGAAAAGCCTGATATGATCGGACTTTCTGGACTACTTGTAAAATCTGCCCAGCAAATGGTCATCACTGCGCAGGATTTTAAAGAAGCAGGTATTGACGTACCTATACTTGTAGGGGGAGCGGCACTTTCCCGTCGTTTTACAGAAACGAAGATATCGGCTGAATACGATGGTCCAGTCCTATATGCGAAAGATGCCATGCAGGGACTAGACCTTGCCAATCGATTGCAAAATGAAGAGGATAAAGTGACTTTGTTGGGTGAGCTAGAAGTTCAGCAAGAGAAACGAAAAATAGCGGAAGCCAATCGAGCGAACAAACAGGCGGTAGCTGTTTTAGAAAAACCAGTGAAAACTGTTCGAGAAGATGTTCAGGTATATGTACCAAAGGATGTTCGACGTCATCTATTAAAAGATTATTCGGTTTCCCACCTACATCCATATGTGAATATGCGGACACTAATTGGTCATCATTTAGGGTTAAAGGGGTATAACGATAAATTATTAGTAGAGGGTGATGAGCGTGCAACTGGATTGCATGAATTAGTCACAGCGTACTTAAAATCCGACATTCTGAAGCCACAGGGCATGTATCAATTTTTCCCTGCCCAATCAGATGGCGACGATGTAATAATTTATGACCCAGTCGATGCAAAAACAGAAATCGAACGATTCACATTCCCTCGCCAATCCGTCGAGCCATTCCTTTGTTTAGCCGATTATTTAAAATCGGTGGATAGTGGAGAAATGGACTACGTAGCATTTATGCTAGTAACCGCAGGACATGGAGTTCGTGCGGCAGCGGCAGAACTGAAGGAACAAGGTAAATTTTTGGAAAGCCATGCGTTGCAGGCAACTGCGCTTGAATTGGCAGAAGGTTTTGCCGAACGTATACATCAAGAAATTCGAGACCAATGGGGATTCCCAGACGCAACGGATTTCACAATGCGAGACCGCTTTGCCGCAAAATACCAAGGGCAGCGTTTCTCCTTCGGTTATCCAGCCTGCCCTAACTTAGATGATCAAGCAAAACTGTTTAGTCTGATCAAACCCGAAGATATTGGAGTACAGCTCACAGAGGAATTCATGATGGAACCAGAAGCATCTGTTTCTGCCATTGTATTTGCACATCCAGACGCACGATATTTTGTCGTAGACTAATAAGAAAGCACTGCCATCACCTTGGCAGTGCTTTTTCGCGTAGATATTGGTGCATCGATCGATAGTTAGGGATAATCGATCAATGCAGCATTAAAATCGATCGATCGCGACTAATAATCGATCGATCGCGACTAATAATCGATCGATCAAGCAATAACATCGATCGATGGCACACGATAATCGATCAACCAGTCGATCACTCGACCAAAGATGTACCATGCTTTACACGTTTTAATGAAGCAACGATAATCACACTAATAATCACAAGCAAAAACCACGAGCTAATTTTCCCAATATGGACGAGCGACCAGGTCACTGCTTGGTTCGGATATTGCCACGCGCCTAAAAAAGTTACGATATTCTCCGCAATCCAGATAAAAAATCCAATCAATACAAAAGCAACAATCATTGGCATTTTATATATTTTTTCCCTCAACTCAAAAGTCACTATAGTACGCCAAAAAATAATTAAAAGTAAGCATTTAAGAATCCAGCGAATATCGTAGGTGAAATGATGCGTGAAAAAATTGAAATAAATTAAAACGCTAATTCCAACGGCCCAAATTGGCTTTGGCCAATTATACATATTCAAATTCATCTTTCGCCAGCTCTGACAAATATAGCTCGCAACACTCGCATACATAAACCCACTATATAGAGGCACTCCACCGATCTTGCTAAATGCCTCCTCTGGGTAAGCCCATGAGCCCATATGCACCTTATATAATTCTAAACCGAGCCCAATAACGTGGAATAAACAAATAACCTTGAATTCATCCCATGTTTCTAATTTGGAAACAAGCATATAAACTTGCCCTAGCATACAAATAAGCAAAATAAAATCATACCTAGGTAGATATGGAATACTGACAAATTTAGAAAGGGCTAGGGCGGTGAATATAATTACAGGAAATACACAACAAAGCGCCTGTAAATACGCAAATAGTAGAAGGTTACGCATAGGAGTACTCCTTTTAAATAGATATACGATTATGGACGAAAGTAAAGGATAATGGTTCAATCTTATAACATTAAGTTGTTATCTGAACATAAAAAAAGCTGGTCTTGACGGATGTCAGGACCAACCAAAATTATTTTTTGTCTAAATTTACTTCAGATGCTTCGACTTTCTTATCATCTTTTTCATCATCATTTATAATATCTCGAGTCGAGGTTTTGAATTCTTTTAACGTTTGTCCAACTGCTTTGCCTAGCTGAGGTAACTTAGATGGACCAAAGATTATCAAAGCAATAATTAATACAAGAATTAAACCGGGTATTCCTATGTTTGGCATAGAATCTCCTCCTTCTATATGTAGAATCGTTCTTAATATACCACATTTGGAGAAAAAAAGAGAGGTCTACGTCTTAGGTCTTAGTCATTTTCCACCTTAAGTACGTATGGATTAATTACTGAATAGAGGATGATTAACCTAATAGAAATGAGGCGAAAATGTCCTTTGAGAACGGGGTGGAAAAATGGGGAAGAAGATTTATATTATTCTTAGCAATACTGGTACATTATTTTCAAAGGCTATTGGCATGTATACAAAAAAAGAGTTAAATCATGCATCCATAGCTTTCGATGAAGAGTTAATGGAAATGTATAGCTTCGGGAGGAAAAGTAGTCATAATCCATTCAACGGTGGATTCGTGAAAGAAAATCCAGTGGAAGGATTATTCCAAAGAGCTACCTGTGCTATTTATGAGTGCGAGGTTACTGATTCGGTATATATACGGATGAAACGTAAAATTCATCAAATGGAACAGCAAAAACAACTATATAAATATAATTTAATAGGGTTATTATTCATTGCGATAAATATTGAAATAGAACGTGAAAATGCATTCTTTTGTTCTCAATTTGTCGCAACGATTATGAAAGAATGTCCATCTTCGCAGCTACAGATTGCACCTCCATTGGCACAGCCACATCACTTTGAACAGCAATCATCATTAACTTTAAAATTTAAAGGAAATTTACAAACATATGTAAGCAGTAAAAGGAAAGTAGAGCAACCATTTCATGTGTCTAGTTGGAGGAAGTATGCATTTTCGATAGCTAACTATATGTAATTTTGGAATATTTACTCATTGTACTGGACAGTATAGATGTGAATGTAAATTCTATCATAATGTCTAGGAGGATGAAGAGTGACAGAAGAACAGCCAAATTATGAGACAGAAGTAGAAAATGAGGATACGCTTACGAATAGACAGGGGCATCCTGTTACGAATAATCAGCATATGAGGACGGTCGGAAACAGAGGACCAGCCACTTTAGAAAACTATGATTTCATTGAAAAGATTAGTCACTTTGACAGAGAACGAGTGCCGGAGCGGGTCGTACATGCAAGAGGTGCTGGTGCGCATGGTTATTTCGAAGCGTATGGTGCTGTTGGGGACGAGAAAGTTTCTAGATATACTAGGGCTAAATTGTTTCAGGAAAAGGGGAAGAAAACTCCTGTTTTTGTTAGATTTTCTTCTGTTATTCATGGAGGACATTCTCCCGAAACATTACGTGATCCACGTGGATTTGCTGTAAAGTTTTATACTGAGGATGGCAACTGGGATTTAGTAGGGAACAATTTGAAAATATTCTTTATTCGTGATGCGATAAAGTTTCCGGATATGATTCATGCGTTTAAGCCGGATCCTGTAACGAATATTCAGGATTCCGAGCGCTTCTTTGATTTTTGTGCGAGCTCTCCTGAGTCATTCCATATGGTCACTTTCGTTTATTCGCCGTGGGGGATTCCTGCAAATTATCGAATGATGCAGGGGTCTGGGGTGAATACGTATAAATGGGTAAACGATGAAGGAAAAGCAGTACTCGTCAAATATCACTGGGAGCCGAAGCAAGGTATTCGTAATTTAACCCAAAAGGAAGCAGAGGAAATCCAGGCGAAAAACTTTAATCATGCTACGCAGGATTTATATGACGCGATTGAAAAAGGCGATTTCCCTGAATGGGAGTTACTAGTCCAAACAATGAGTGATGATGATCATCCAGAGCTAGATTTCGATCCGTTAGATGATACGAAGCTCTGGCCAGAAGATTTATTCCCATGGAAGGCTGTTGGGAAAATGGTGTTAGATCGAAACCCGGAGGATTATTTTACGGAAGTGGAGCAGGCAGCATTTGGTACGGGAGTGCTTGTGGATGGTTTGGACTTTTCAGACGATAAAATGCTACAAGGTCGTACCTTTTCCTATTCCGATACACAGCGCCATCGTGTAGGAGCGAACTATTTGCAGCTTCCGATCAATGCACCGAAAAAACGTGTCGCAACTAATCAAAGCGGCGGTCAAATGTCCTACCGATTAGACCGAGGACCTTTTCAAAATCCGCATATCAATTATGAACCTTCTATTTTAGATGGCTTAAAGGAAGCGACTCAGGTAGGTAAAGAGTACACGCCGATGATAAAAGGAAACTTAGTTCGCGAATCCATCGATCGCCAAAGCAACACAAAACAAGCAGGAGAAACGTACCGACAATTTGAACAATGGGAAAAAACAGAGCTCATCGCAAATCTTGTCAATGACCTCTCTGCCTGTGATCCACGAATTCAAGAAAAGATGATTGCTCTCGCGGAAGAAGCAGATGAAGACTATGGTCGACAGTTAAGAGAAGGACTTGCTCACGCCAAAAGTAATGGTTCCTCTCAAAAACCGTTAGGAAATAAAGACGGAAACAAAGCACCAGAACAAGCAGTCAATAAAAGTCATGAATCCGATCCCTATTAATAATAATCGCCCTGCTCTACTTGGAGCAGGGTTTTCTATTGGTGACTCCAACTTAACTGGTATATAATAATACAAATTAGTTTAATAGGAATAGTAAGAGGAGGAGCGAATAGTATGTCAAAAATATATATAATCCATGAAAACGATGAATGGACGGTACACTTAACAAAACGATTAGAAGAATTGAATCTTCCCTATGGATCGTGGCACCTAGATCAAGGAATTGTAGATTTAACAGCAGCCCCTCCAGAAGGTGTTTTTTATAACAGAATGAGTGCTTCTTCACATACACGTGGTCATAGATACGCACCTGAACTGGCTGGAGGAGTAATTTCTTGGCTTGAGTTTCATGGGAGAACTGTATTTAATGGAACAAAAGCGTTAAGTTTAGAGCTAAGTAAAATCAATCAATACACGGCATTAGAAGCAAGTGGGATCAAAACGCCAAAAACGATTGCGGCTGTGGGCAGTGAACAAATCATATTAGCTGCTCAAAAACTAGGGAAGACACCATTTATCACGAAACATAATCGTGCAGGTAAAGGACTTGGTGTACAATTATTTCAAACAGTAGAAGCATTAGAAGCTTATGTGAATGGACCATTATTCGAAGAACCGGTTGATGGAATTACGCTTATACAAGAATATATTCAATCACCAAATTCTTATATTACGAGAGCGGAGTTTATTGGTGGAAAATATTTATATGCAGTGAGAGTCGATACTTCGGAAGGGTTCGAGTTATGTCCTGCTGACTCTTGTCAAATTGGAGATGCGTTCTGCCCAGTGGGAGAAGAACCTGCTATGAAATTTGAAATCAAAGAAGATATAAGCGCAGATTGGATCGAGCGTTACGAAGCTTTTCTGAAAGCTAGTAAAATTGATGTGGCAGGCATTGAATTTATTCGTGATACAAATGGTGAAGTATATACGTATGATGTGAACACAAATACAAATTACAATGCGGATGCAGAAGCTAAAGCAGAGAAATACGGCATGCTAGAGCTTGCTAAGTTTTTAGGGGCTGCTTTAGAAAAATCTAAAGTAAGCGTTTAACAGTAAGGATCGTCTTTTTGGTTGGTTTATGGACCAAGGAGGCAGTCCTTTTTTTATTAACGGAGTTTATATAAAACAGAAGAAGGAAATAGATTAGTTGGGAGGTTTTACAATGAAAAAATTCGATGCAGTTATTATTGGCTTTGGTAAAGGTGGGAAAACTTTAGCTTCCGAGCTTGCAAAAAATGGTAAGAAGGTTGCGGTGATTGAGAAGTCCTCAGAAATGTACGGAGGAACATGTATAAATATTGCATGCATTCCCACCAAATCGCTTGTTCATTCTGCCGACAACAGAAAGTATTCCAATACATCTAAAGAGGAATTTTATACAAATGCAATTCATCGAAAAGATGAATTGACTTCTGTATTGCGAGATAAAAACTTTCATATGTTAGCTGATCAAGAGCACATTACAGTCATTACTGGAGAAGCAACTTTCTTGAGTGATGAAAAAATAAAGGTGAAAACTGCCGAGGAACAATTGGAAGTTACTGCGGAACAGTTTTTCATTAACACTGGTGCCACTCCAGTTGTGCCGCCAATCGAAGGCTTGGAGGTTGCTGATCTCATCTACAATTCCACGTCCTTACAAGCGTTAGAGCAGCTTCCGGATAAACTAACTATTATTGGTGGAGGATATATCGGATTAGAGTTTGCTTCCATGTATGCAAATTTTGGAGCAGAGGTTACGGTTATTGATAGCAATGAAGAGTTTCTGCCGAATGAAGATAGGGACATGGCCAATGAAGTAAAAAAAGTACTAGAAGCTAAAAATATTAAGATTGTACAAAATAGCAAAGTGGAATCAGTGAGAAATCAAGAAGAAGGAGTAACAGTCTCATACAAAGAAGGCGATACTCTAAGTGAGTTGTATGGGAATGCAATACTTCTTGCTACTGGGAGAAAACCAAATACAGAGAACCTCGGATTAGAAAATACTTCTGTAGAAGTAAATGATCGCGGAGCAATAGTAGTGGATGATACATTAAAAACGAAAGCCAAAAATATTTGGGCGTTAGGGGACGTCAATGGAGGTCCACAGTTTACATACATTTCATTAGATGACTTCCGTATTGTAAAAGATCAGGTTTTTGGAGATGGCTCCTATACTAAAAAAGAACGGACTAACATACCATATTCTGTTTTCATCGACCCTATATTGTCTCATGTGGGACTTAATGAAAGAATGGCAAAGGAAAAAGAAATTGAATATAAGGTATTATCAATGCCAGCAGCTGGAATTCCACGAGCTCGAATATTGGAGAAAACAGATGGACTGTTAAAGGCATTAATTGACCCAAAAACGAATGAAATATTAGGATGCACACTTTTTTGTGCGGAATCCAGTGAAATGATTAATGTAGTAAGAGTGGCAATGGAGGCAAAATTACCATACACATTTTTACGTGATACGATATTTACCCATCCAACTATGAGTGAATCTTTGAATGATTTATTTAAAGGATGATTGCGGATTTCGTAATGGTTGTCGGGCTGATAAAAGGAAAGAGCGGAAGTGTAGCATAGGATGATTGGCGGATAAAGAAGAGGAATGGGCAGATAGAACAAGCTATCGAGCGTTCAACAAACTGTCTTAGTAGCTATTGCGTTATGTACTTTAAGCTGTGGCCTCCTTGTGTAATTCCTATAAAGAAATATAATAAAGGAATAGTAGTAACTTAGGGGGTATACATATGAGCTTACTTGCATTTGGAGCTATTTCACTAGTTATTTTGTTTGGATTATTTGCATTAGCTATTGCCATATTCGTATTGTTGAAGATGACTAAAAAATAACAAAACTAAAAGGACTATCAAACGCTGGGCTTTTGATAGTCCTTTTTGAGGTTCTATTTTCATTTATAAGATCCGTTCTAACCGAAATTCATACGTTGGTAGCGTCCGCGGATAATTTGGTAGACACCATATAAAATTAGTCCAATTGCTACTATAGCTAGTAAAAACTTTCCGAAGGGCTGGCTTGCTAACTCTGTTAGAGCGCCGCCAAGTCCTTTTGATTCATCGGGGTTGTTTGTGTATGCTGTGCGGATAAAGAAAAATCCGATCATACCTAGAACAATCCCTCTAGAAATCAGACCGATTTTCCCAGCTATTCTCGCTACCTTTCGTTCCGTATCATTCATTTCAAAGGTTTTGAATTCTGACATGAATTTCTCTTTCATGCCACTATAAAGTTCGTAAGCACCATAACCCATAATTATTACGCCTACTAATCCTACTACCCAAATGCCAAATGGTTGTTCCATTAACTTAGCAGAAATTGTTTTTTCCGAATTACCACCGCCAGCACTTCCCGCATGGCTCGCTAGTTTTAAAGCAACATATGCTAAATTTGCATAAATGACCCCACTAATGAAATAACCTGTTCTTTTAATAAGACCTTTCGCATCAGTTCCTACATTATCAGGATCTTTAATTGCTTTAATGAAATCCCATATGATATATCCAAATAGTCCGATTCCTATTATCCATAAGGCAATTTCCCCGAATGGCATTTCGGCAATTGATTGTAGAGCACCAGATGTTCCAGTCATTTCGCCTCCAGGTCCGAATGCCGCTAAAGCTGCGAGAACGCCAATCATTCCATACACAATACCTTTAGTCATATAACCAAAACGAGCAAAGCGACGAACCCAGGGTTTCGCTTCCTTCATTTTGTTCTTTGCATCGGATGAGATTGACGGTGAATTCATATATCGACACTTCCTCTACTAGTCTCTTATAATTCAACTTCCCCAATCTCATTCAAAAGAAACCATTATGCGTCAACCAATATTTGTTAGATTGACAGACAGTAGTATGTCTCACTATTTGCTCCCTTCATTCTGCACTTTTTTAATGCTCTATCCACAACTTTTCATTTGAACAAAGGATTTGATATGATTAACATAAAACAAGTTACATAGATTTCTATTTTGGAGGAAATAAAATGAAGTTGGTTTCATGGAATGTGAATGGCATAAGAGCCTGCGCGAAAAAAGGATTTATAGAATATTTTAAGGAAGTAAACGCGGATATATTTTGTTTGCAGGAAACTAAGTTACAGGAAGGTCAAATAGAGCTAGCTTTAGAAGGATATGAACAATATTGGAATTATGCTTTGAAAAAAGGTTATTCTGGAACAGCGGTATTTACGAAGGTAAAGCCACTGACCATAAAATATGGTGTTGGAGATCAGGATTCAGAGGATGAAGGTAGAATAATTACGCTTGAATTTGAAGAATTTTATTTGGTAAACGTCTATACGCCCAATGCAAAACGCGATTTAACGAGACTTTCTTATCGACTTGAATGGGAAGATGAAATGCGTGCTTATTTAAAAGCACTTGATGCTATTAAGCCCGTCATTATGTGCGGAGATTTAAATGTTGCTCATGCGGAAATAGACTTGAAAAATGCTAAGTCTAATAGAGGAAACTCTGGATTTACAGATGTAGAACGCAGCAAAATGACGGATTTACTGGCAGAGGGATTTGTCGATACATTTCGTTATTTTTATCCGGATACGGAAGGTGCCTATAGCTGGTGGTCCTACATGAGTAAGGTAAGAGAGCGCAATATTGGTTGGCGAATTGATTATTTTATCGCCTCTGAAAGACTTGTACCACTATTAAAGAATGCATCGATTGATTCTCATATACTTGGAAGTGATCATTGCCCTGTTATTTTAGAGTTAAAGTAAGGATTGTTGTTACGACTTAATTTAACGAAAGGGTATAATACTTTAGTCAAATGGAGTACAATATTTTTAAATCAATTATATTATGGAGGTACCAATAGATGAATGCTTTAGCAACGCAATTAAACGAGAAAATTCAAAAAGAAAATCCAGCAATTTACGATATGCTATCAGATTTAGGTAAAAACTTGTACTATCCAAAAGGAATTTTAAGTCAAAGCGCAGAAGCAGGGAAAAAAGCACATCGTTTTAATGCTACTATTGGAATAGCAACGGAGAATGGTGAGCCGATGCATTTCCGTCATATTCAAGAAAAATTAGATTATAAACCAAGTGATATATATCCATATGCAGCTCCTCAAGGTAAAGAAGCTTTACGTTCTGTATGGAAAGAGAAGCTATTAGTTGATAACCCATCGATGAAAGGAAAATCGATTGGTACACCGATTGTAACTAGTGCCCTAACACATGGTTTGAGCATCGCAGCTGATTTGTTCATGGACGAAGGTGATGTGTTAATAACACCAGTGCAATATTGGGGTAATTACAATACTGTATTCCAAGTAAGAAGAGGCGGACGTGTGGAAACATTCCCTCTATTCAATGAAGCTGGTAGTTTCCATGTGGAAGCTTTCCGTGAAACACTTGCGAAGCAAACGGAAAAAGCGATTGTGTTGTTAAACTTCCCTAATAACCCTACTGGTTATACTCCTTCAGTAGAAGAAGCAGCAGCAATTGTCCAGGTGTTGAAGGACACTGCTGAGAGTGGGTTGAAATTAGTTGTTCTATTAGACGATGCATATTTCGGCTTATTCTATGAGGACTCTATTAAAGAATCATTATTTGGTTTATTAGCTGATAGCCATGATAATATTTTACCTGTGAAAATCGATGGTGCGACGAAAGAAAACTATGTGTGGGGATTGCGCGTTGGATTTATCACCTATGCAGCTGCTCCAGATACACTGGATGCTTTAGAACAAAAAACTAAGGGTATTATTCGTGGAACTGTTTCAAGCGGATCTCATATTTCGCAGACAATTCTTTTAGAATCCCTTCAATCGGAAGAGTATTTACAAGAAAAAGAAGAAAAGTTCCAAATCATGCAAGGCCGAGCTATTAAAACGAAGCAGGTCCTAGCGGATGAAAAATATGCACCTTACTGGACATACTATCCATTTAACTCTGGTTACTTCATGTGCTTGAAGTTAAATTCAGTGGATGCTGAAACATTACGACTACATTTACTCGATCAATACGGAGTAGGCGTAATCGCAAGCAATAAAACAGACATCCGCGTGGCTTTCTCCTGTGTAGAAGAAAACGATATTCAAGAGCTATTCGATTTAATCTATGAAGGATGCAAAGACTTAACAAAATAAGATTATAGTAGGAGAAACTGTTCAAGAGTATAAACTCTTGGACAGTTTTTTTATTTGTTTCGAATTTGAAAGTGACGGCATTTCTTTCAAATTCAAAACATAAACTATTTAATAAGGGCATTTCAATAGTTTGAAGGGGGAGTCAGATGCGAAGTAGAGGATTATCGGTATCCGCACTAATCTTTATAGGTTCATTAATTACTTTAGTTGCTTTATTTATGATATATCTCGTAGTAAGTTTTGAAAACTCGGATAAAGGAAACGAAGAAGTTCCTTATGCCAGCATAACAGTAAAAGAAGAGCCAGAGAAAGAAGAAGAGAAAGAAAAATCAGAGGAAGAAGGACCAGTGAAAGAAACAAAAGTTGCACCTAGTCCATCAAATCTAGATGAAAAAGTAGAGTATGCTTCTACTGAATGGACAACACATGGTGGAGATTACTTTAACAGACGTTATTCTATGCTAAACCAAATTACTACAGAAAATATTGGGGATTTAAAACCAACTTGGGTTAGTAGCTTAGGAGGGTCCGGGGCTGAGGCGAAATACTCTGGTGAAGCAACTCCATTAGTAGTGAATGGTGTTATGTATATTGCAACTGGGGCAAATGACGTATTTGCAATAGACGCAAAAACGGGAGAACAGATCTGGGAATATAAACCAGATATTCCACAAGAGATGGATACAGTATGCTGCGGGTGGACAACTCGTGGAGTTGCAGTCGGTGATGGTAAAGTGTTTGTGGGATTACTCGATGCTCGCTTAATAGCACTTGATCAAAAAACTGGAGAAGTCTTATGGGAAACTAAAGTAGCGGAGTGGGAAGAGGGTTATACCATTACCAGTGCCCCACTTTATTATAATGGTAAAGTCTACACAGGGGTTTCTGGAGGAGAGTATGGAATTCGTGGCCGTGTGATGGCATATGATTCTGATTTAGGATTTGAGGTGTGGCGTTTTTATACAATACCAGGTCCAGGAGATATTGATGGGGATACTTGGCCATCTGATAATGATGCTTGGTTAACTGGTGGTGGACCAGTATGGAATACACCCGCAGTAGATCCAGAGCTGGGCTATATTTATTTTGCCACTGGAAATACAGGACCCGACTTAGATGGTAGCAGCCGTGAAGGGGATAACTTATACGCCAACTCGGTCGTTGCAGTGAATGCGGAAAATGGGGATTATGTATGGCATTTCCAGGAAGTGCATCATGATATATGGGATATGGATCCTACTAACCCAGTTATTTTATTTGATGTAAAAATAGACGGAGATATGCGTAAAGGTCTTGGGCAAGCGGGTAAAACTGGTTGGGTTTATCTTTTAGATCGCAGAGATGGAACACCATTAGTTGGGATAGAAGAAAAACCAGTGCCACAAGATGACCGTCAAAAAACAGCAGCTACTCAACCGTTTCCAGCCGGCGATGCATTTGTTCCGCAAGGTATAACGGAAGAAGATGTGAAAAGAGATTTAGAATCATCATTTACAGGTGAAATAGGGAGTATTTTTACACCGTTTTGGGATGTACCAATAACAATTAAACCTGGACCATTTGGAGGGGCAAACTGGCCACCTTCCGCATACAACCCTGATACGGAGTATTTTTATGTATTAGGTAATGATCACTATATGTCATTTGAAAGAAATGAATTAAGTGAATTTAAGGAAGGTGACGCTTATTTTGGGAGCGTTTTTGGACCGGTTCAAAATGCGCCAACAAGAGGAACGGTTACTGCAATTGATGTGAAAACGAATAAAATTGCTTGGCAGCAAAAATGGGATACTCTAGCTTATAGTGGTGTATTAACTACCGCTGGAAATCTAGTATTTGTTGGTCATAATGACGGCCGCTTAATCGCATTCGATGCTAAAACTGGTGATCAAGTGTGGGAATATATGATGGATGCAGGTGCAAATGCTCCATCGGTCACTTATGAAATCGATGGTGAACAGTATATTTCTATTTATGCCGCAGGGAATGCACTTGCAGGTAGTAAACACGGAGATAAAATATATACGTTTAAATTAGGTGGAAATTTGCCTGAAGGTCAAGTTATTGATGCTTCAGTTAAAGATAAAGCGCCTGAAGAAGAAAAAGGAGAAACAGTAAGTTCCGATGCTGGGCTTACTGAATATAAAAATAGCTGTATAGCATGTCATGGAGATCAAGGTGCAAATGGTCATAACGGTCCAAATTTACAAAATAGCACCATAGCAGAAAATAAAGAAGAAGTAATTGACCGCATTACAAATGGTAAAGGTGCAATGCCATCATTCAAAGATACACTTTCAGCAGAAGAAATAGATGCAATAGCAGAATACGTAGCAACTGTCATATCCCCTTTGGGCGCTAAATAATAAAACAAAAGAGAATGGCATAAAACCTATCTAGAAAATGAAAAGCCCCGGAAATTTTACGACAGTAAAATTTCCGGGGCTTTGTTTTGGTTTTATAACTCATCGATTGAAGCTACTTCTGTCCAATCTCTTTTATTTCCCTTCAGAAATATATTCGTCAGATTTTTAAACTAGTATTATTTATCTTGATATTGAGAATTTAGTAGGGGTATAATAGTTATGTAAAATGTGTCTAAAGTGTGAGAAAAGGGGGAAGAAAGTATGAAGAGAGAAAGTTCGGTCTGGAAACAAATTTTTATTGGTTCTATTATTACTCTTGTAATAATCTTCGGTTTATATTTTTTAGCTCATGAAGATGAACAGGAAGTAGCGGACCAAGGCGTTTCAAATGTAGAAGAAGTCGTAGAGGATAAAAAAGAGGATTTAAAATCTGATGAGAAGGAAGCTCCAAATCCATCTCAGTCCGATATAAAAGTAGAGTATGCTTCTACTGAATGGGCTACACATGGTGGAGACTATTACAATCGAAGATACTCGATGTTAAACCAAATTACGACTGAAAATATTGGTGATTTAAAACCAACTTGGGTTTCAAGTTTGGGATCGGGAGCGGAAGGTAAACATTCGGGAGAAGCTACACCAATTGTAGTAGATGGTATTATGTATATCGCTACAGGAGCAAATGATGTTTTTGCAATTGATGCAAAAACCGGAGAACAAATTTGGGCATACAATCCTGATATTCCGCAAGACATGGATACGGTCTGCTGTGGATGGACAACTCGTGGAGTTGCAGTCGGAGATGGTAAAGTGTTTGTCGGATTACTCGATGCACGCTTAATCGCTCTTGATCAAAAAACAGGAGAAGTTTTATGGGAAACTAAAGTAGGTGAGTGGGAAGAAGGCTACACGATAACTAGTGCACCACTTTTTTATAATGGAAAAGTATATACTGGGGTAGCTGGAGGAGAATATGGTATTCGTGGTCGCGTAATGGCATATGATGCAGATTTAGGTTTTGAAGTTTGGCGTTTCTATACAATTCCTGGTCCAGGTGATATTAACGGGGATACATGGCCATCAGATAATGATGCTTGGTTGACGGGTGGAGGTCCAGTATGGAATACACCATCAGTAGATCCAGAGCTTGGCTACATATACTTTGCAACTGGTAATACTGCTCCGGATTTAGATGGAAGTAACCGTGAAGGAGATAACTTATACGCAAACTCTGTAGTTGCTGTAAATGCTGAAAACGGAGAGTATGTATGGCATTTCCAACAAGTACATCACGATATATGGGATATGGACCCTGCAAACCCTGTCATCCTTTATGATGTAGAAATGGATGGAAAAATGCGTAAAGGACTTGGTCAGGCTGGTAAAACTGGTTGGGTATATCTATTAGATCGTACGGATGGAACACCACTGGTTGGGATTGAAGAAAAACCTGTACCACAGGATGAGCGACAAAAAACAGCAGCAACACAACCGTTCCCTGTTGGAGATTCTTTTGTTCCTCAAGCTGTAACAGAGGAAGATATTAAGAAAGATTTATCCTCTGATTTCTCAGGGGAGATTGGAAGTATTTTCACACCATTTTGGGATGTCCCAGTCACACTTAAGCCAGGACCATCTGGAGGAGCGAATTGGCCGCCTTCAGCTTTCAATCCTGAAACAGAATATTTTTATGTATTAGGTAATGACACATATATGTCGTTTGAAAGAAGTGAATTAGAGGAATTTAAAGAAGGCGATCAATATTTTGGAAGTATTTTTGGACCAATTCAAGATGCTCCTGTTCGTGGGACTCTTACTGCAATAGATGTCAAAACAAACAAAATTGCATGGCAGAAAAACTGGGATTCTCAGCCGTATAGTGGAGTTCTAACTACTAAAGGAAATCTTGTTTTTGTAGGACATAATGATGGACGTTTAATCGCATTCGATGCGAAAACAGGTGACCAAGTTTGGGAATATATGATGGATGCTGGCGCAAATGCTCCGACTATCACATATGAAATTGACGGAGAGCAATACATCAGTATTTATGTTGCGGGGAATGCTCTTGCAGGTACCAAACATGGAGATAAAGTGTACACATTTAAACTTGGTGGAAATTTACCGGTAGGTCAAGTAATTAAATTTCCATCTAAAAGTACAAAACCAGTAGAAGAATCAACTGAAGGGGATACAGTGAGTGCAAAACCTGATAAAGGTATCTCTGTTTATGACTCTAACTGTTTAGCTTGTCATGGCAATCAAGGCGCAAATGGTCATAATGGTCCAAACCTACAAAATAGTAAAGTTTCTGAAAGTAAAGAGCAAGTAGTGGCTCGCATAACAGAAGGTGGCTCTTCTATGCCTTCCTTTAAGGATACATTGACAAAAGAAGAGATAGAGGCTGTTGCAGCCTATGTGGTGGATGTAATTTCTCCACAGGGAGAATAGAGCAGGAAAAGATTACTAGCTACTCATTAAGTTGTTATTCAAACTTAGTGAGTGGTTTTTTTTTATCTAAATCACGAATTTCTTTAGGATAGTTTATTGCTCTTTTAAGTAACTGTTTTTCTGAATTTACGACAACTTCACGGAAAGGATTACTTGCCAAGAAAAAGGGTAAATAGTGTATACTTAGTTCAATAGTTATGGAGAAGGGGATTTTTATGAAAAAAAATTATCCAGATGACGGTTTAGCCTTACATACAGACTTGTATCAAATAAATATGGTAGAGGCCTATTGGGCCGATAATATGCATGAACGCAAAGCTGTGTTTGAATTGTTTTTCCGCAAGCTACCATTTGGTAATGGATACGGAATTTTTGCAGGGCTCGAGAGATGTCTAGATTATTTGCGAAATTTTCACTTTAGCGATAGTGATTTAGAATATTTGCAGGAAGACCTTGGATACAGAGAAGACTTTATTGCGTATTTGCGTACTGTTCGTTTTACTGGAAATGTATATTCGATGGTTGAAGGGGAGCTAGTGTTTCCGAATGAACCAATTATTCGGATTGAATCTACACTTGCAGAAGCGCAGCTAGTAGAAACAGCATTGCTTAATATAGTCAATTATCAAACGCTAATCGCAACTAAAGGTTCTCGTATAAAACAAGTGATTAAAGATGAAATTGCGATGGAGTTTGGTTCTAGGCGTGCACAAGAGATGGATGCGGCAATATGGGGAACGCGAGCTGCATACATAGGCGGTATTGACGGAACGAGTAATGTGAGAGCAGGGAAAAAGTTCGGTATTCCTGTTTCTGGCACACATGCTCACTCATTAGTACAAGCATACAAAGATGAATATGAGGCTTTCCATTCCTATGCGAAGCGTCATAAAGATTGCGTATTTTTAGTGGATACATATAATACGCTGAAAACGGGAGTGCCGACTGCTATAAAAGTAGCAAAAGAGCTTGGCGATAAGATTAACTTTATCGGAATCCGTCTAGACTCAGGTGATATTTCGTTCCTTTCTAAGGAAGCAAGAAAAATGTTGGATCAAGCTGGTTTCCCTAATGCAAAAATAGTTGTTTCCAATGACTTGGATGAATATACGATTCTTAACTTAAAAGCACAGGGAGCGAAGGTGGATAGCTGGGGTATTGGAACAAAGCTAATCACAGCGTATGACCAACCGGCACTTGGAGCTGTTTATAAAATTGTTTCCATTGAAAATGAAGCTGGAGTAATGGAGGATACGATTAAGATTTCTTCTACTACTGAAAAAGTTACAACTCCTGGCCAGAAAAAACTTTATCGAATTATCGATAAAGAAAATGGTAAGGCAGAAGGAGACTATATTACGATGCATGATGAAGATCCAACGCATGAGGAACGCTTGAAGATGTTCCACCCAGTGCATACATTTGTCTCTAAATTTGTGACGAATTTTGAGGCAAAGGATTTACACCGAAAAGTGATTGAAAATGGTCAAGTAATTTATGAAATTCCGGAGCTATCGAAGGTTCGTGAATATGCGCATGAAAATCTTGATTTGTTATGGGATGAGTACAAACGCTCTCTAAACCCTGAGGAATATCCAGTAGATTTAAGCCAAAAATGCTGGGATAACAAAATGCGTAATATTCAAGAGGTTAAGGAGATGGAATATAAATTTATCGAACAAAATGGAGGTAGGTATTAATGTCAGCTAAACAACAAGAAATAATAGCCGCTTTAAAAGTGAAGCCGACCATTGATATTCAACAAGAAATACGTATTAGTATTGATTTTATGAAGGAGTATTTAAAAAAACATCCTTTTTTGAGAAGTATGGTTTTAGGCATTTCCGGTGGGCAGGATTCTACATTAGTGGGGAAGCTTGCACAGCTTTCCGTTGACGAATTAAACAAAGAGTTAGGTGAGGATAAATATTCCTTTATAGCAGTAAGTTTGCCATATGGTGTTCAATTTGATGAAAAGGATCGGCAGGATGCACTAGCTTTTATAAAGCCGAGTAAACGTTTGACGATTAATATTAAAGGTGCGGTGGACGCAAGTAAAAAAGCTTTAGATGAAGCAGGAATAACACTATCTGATTTTGCTAAAGGCAATGAAAAGGCTCGTGAGCGGATGAAAGCTCAATACTCTGTCGCTGCAATGTTTAATGGGATTGTTCTTGGTACGGATCACGCAGCAGAGGCTGTCACTGGTTTTTATACAAAATACGGAGATGGAGGGGTAGATATCGCCCCAATCTTTCGCTTAAACAAGCGCCAAGGCAAGCAGTTATTAAAGGAATTAGGCTGTCCTGAGCATCTGTATACGAAAATTCCTACAGCGGATTTAGAAGAAAATAGACCTGCTTTACCAGATGAAGTAGCGCTAGGAGTAACATATGAAGTTATTGATGATTATCTAGAGGGAAAAACGGTCTCGACGGAAGCACAAGAAAAAATTGAAGGTTTTTATAATAGATCTATGCATAAGCGTCATTTACCAGTCACAGTTTTTGATGACTTTTGGAAATAACATCATACTAACGATAAGTCGAGCTGTCGATTAAAAAGACAGCTCGATTTTTTGTTTTCTATTTGTACTTAAGGCAAATTTTGGGTATGCTTATATTGTATTGTATAAATTTTCACACAAATCTATTTATAGGGGATCTGAGGGGGAAAATGGATGAGAGAAAGAGAACAGATAGAATCAATCATTGAAAATATAGAAAAGGTAATGATTGGTAAAAAGGATATAGCACAGCTTGCCGTTGTTGCATTATTGGCACAGGGGCATGTGTTGTTAGAGGATGTACCAGGGGTAGGGAAAACGATGATGGTGCGTGCGCTTGCGAAATCAATTGGAGCTGATTTCAAAAGAATTCAGTTCACACCGGATTTGTTGCCTTCTGATGTATTGGGTGTATCTATTTACAACCCAAAGGAAATGGAATTTGAGTTTAGACCTGGACCTATATTAGGAAATATTGTACTAGCGGACGAAATCAATCGAACATCTCCTAAAACGCAATCAGCGCTGCTAGAAGGGATGGAAGAGGCATCCGTTACAATTGATGGAGTCACGATCCCAATTCCGAAGCCATTTTTCGTTATGGCAACGCAAAATCCGATTGAACATGAAGGAACCTATCCGCTACCAGAAGCACAGCTAGACCGTTTTTTATTGAAATTAAAGATGGGTTATCCGCATCCGAGCGAAGAAATTGAAGTGTTAAATAGATTAGAGCACGCATCACCGATTGATACATTATTGCCAGTCATCTCCCTCAAGGAATTAATTGAGCTACAAAAACAAGTGAAGCAAGTAAAAGTAGATGGAACGATGAAGGGCTATATTGTAGATTTGGCCAATCGTACAAGACAGGATACTTATATTTATCTAGGGGTTAGCCCACGTGCATCTATTGCATTGATGCGTGCATCACAGGGACTTGCCATGCTTCACGGCAGAGATTATGTTACTCCAGATGATATACAGTATTTGATGCCTTATGTATTTGGACACCGGGTCATTTTACGCCCAGAAGCACGATACGATGGGATTTCATCGGAAGAGGTGCTTGCTCGAATTGTGAAACGTACACCGGTCCCGATTAAGAGGGCTGTAAGTCAATGAAGCTATTGTTTAGTCGGTGGAGGAGGATTCGAGGAGTAGTAGGCGTACTATTTCTGCTAGTAGTAGCATTTATATACGCCATGTTTCAAGGAGGATTTGTTAGCTGGTTTTTGTTTTATTTAATCATCCCAATTTCTTTGTATTCGCTGCTATTATATATGAATTCTTTAACCGATATTTCTGTTGAGCGAATAATTGAAACACGTAAAGTGCAAAGCGGTGGAAGATTCTCTGCGACTATTCAGGTAACTAGAAAAAGTCGTTTTCCGTTAATGTACGTTCAGCTGGAGGAGAAGGTGAGTCCTTCCCTTGCCTCACAAGCGTCTTGGAAACAGCTTATTTTTTGGGGTATGAGAAAAGAGTTTTCATGGACCTATGAAATAGAACATATTCCACGAGGGGAGCATGTTTTAGTAGGGACGAGCATGCAAGTAAGTGATATGTTTGGATGGGTGAAAAAGGAAGTATTCATTACCAATCCTAAAACAATTCTGGTGTTTCCTAATTTAACGGAGATGGTTTATATTCCTATTGAGACGAGATATGACCAAGGAGCAGCTGCTTCTAGAATTCAAGCGATGAAAGATACATCGATGGCGACTGGCGTTAGATCCTACCAGCCAGGCGACCGAGTATCATGGATTCACTGGAAGTCCTTTGCGAGAACACAAACATTAAAAACAAAGGAATTTGAAGATCGCCAATCACAGGATATGTTCGTTGTGATTGACCGAACTCCTTCCCCATTGTTTGAAGAAGTGGTCGATTTAACGGCATCAATTATGCAAGCGATTGTCAGACACCAAGCATCCTCTGCATTTCTCTCAGTCGGTTCAGAGCGAATGTTTTTACCAGAGGTTCAGACGGACCAGCATCTGCAGAGGGTGCTATACCATTTAACAAAAGTTCGAGATGACTTAACAAAACCACTGGATCAGGTCTTTTTGCATGACCAATCTCTGTCTAATGCAACAACACTTTTATATGTTACTAGTAACCTAACGTATGAATGGATGGATAGTGTACAAAAAAGTGCAACAAACCTCCGTGCATGTACTTGTTTTGTTGTCAAAACCAAAACGGAAAAAGCGACAAAAGAGCAAAATGCTATGTACAAGTATGCGGCAAGTAGAGGATTTCAGGTACAAACCATTACGAAGGATCGTTTTGCCCAAGCCTTTCTGGAGGTGAAACGCACATGAGTAAAAAAACAAAGGAATACTTCCTATCTGGATTTATTTATTTGTTCGTTTTTATCCTAATGTTGGAGTGGTTAAAGCCAGTCATTGTACTCACTGATACCGATTATTTAAGTTTATTTGGTTGGTTTTTAGTTATCTCCTTTGTGTTTTATCTTTTGAAATTGAAATGGCTATACGTATTTCCTATTAAGGTAGTATATATGTGTTGGGTAATCGTACATATCTATACAGATTTTTCTTTCTTATCGTTAGAGAGTTTTAGATTACTAGTGGAGATGTTCATAGATAATATTACTTCTATGTTAGGAAGAAACTGGTCTGATGTAACGGACCCCTTCCGAACATTTTTGTTTTTTATTTTGTTATGGATGACTACTTATTTACTAAACTATTGGATCCGAGTTCGTAAAAACTTAATGCTATTCTTTCTTTTCACGGTTTTATTTATAACGATTTTGGATACGTTTAGTCCATATAGTGGAGAGAAAAGTATCATTATTGTACTAACGGCTGGATTTATCATATTAGGACTGTTATATGCTCAAAAAATGATGCATGAGCAAGAGGGTAGGCTTCATGGTGCATTTTTAGCAGTTAGTATTGGAAGCTTGTTAACTGTAATTGTTATTAGCAGTGCGCTTGCCTATGTATTACCTAAAGCAGGTCCAAGTTGGCCAGATCCAGTGCCTTTTCTATTGTCATCTAGCCCAAATGCATCGAACGGCGATGCTGGAAGAGGTGTGGGTGGAGCTACACAAAAAGTAGGTTATGGAGAAAATGATGAGCGCTTAGGGGGGGCATTTGCGAACGATAATACCCCTGTATTTTATGCTGCTACACCAACAAAGCAATATTGGAAGATTGAAACAAAGGATACGTACACTTCCAAAGGGTGGGTGAATTCAGAAATAGAGTCTCCGATTTGGAAGAGTTTTGAGCTTGGAGAGCCGATTGAATCTGACATACTTCCTGGGATGGAAGGTGAACTATTAGTAGCGAGCATTTACATGTCCCAATCTTATCCTTTTATCATGCAACCCTATGGAATCGAACAAGTGAATTCAGGGGTGCCATTTACGTTATCAATGGACGTAAGTACCCAAAAACTATATACCATCGATGGGGGCAATGAGACGCCTATATCCATGTATGATGTAACGTACAATGAGCCAGTGTATAGCTTAAAAGCACTTAGAGAGGCAGTACCGAAAAACTTAGAGGGATTATCCAGTGACTTCGATCGCTATTTACAGCTTCCTGAAACATTACCAACCAGAGTAAAAGAGCTGGCAGCTTCTATCACTTCAAATAGTGACAGCTTATATGACAAAGCAAAATCAATTGAGCGGTATTTCCAGTTAAATGGTTTCAGTTATAATCAGGATCTGGCTGCGATTCCAGAAGGTAATACGGATTACGTGGATCAGTTTTTATTTGATACCAAGATAGGTTATTGTGATAACTTCTCGACATCGATGGTTGTGCTGTTACGTTCAGAAGGAATTCCTGCGCGTTGGGTGAAGGGCTTTGCACCAGGAGAAGTAGTGGACCGTGAAAATGGACTGCCAGTTTATGAGGTAACCAATAATAATGCTCACTCATGGGTAGAAGCCTATTTTCCGAATGTCGGTTGGATGACGTTTGAGCCAACTATTGGATTTTCGAATGCTGTCAATTTAAATTATGATGTAGATACTAAAAAAGATGAATTGGAAACACCTGAAAATACTCCTGAGAAAACACCTGAAAAACCTCAAGAGGACAAAGAAGAGAAGGAAATTTCTAAAGGATTTACAGAAATCATGAGCAACATGGCTAAATGGTTATCTGATCATAAAGCTCTTATTTTTTGGACGATAGTCGGTTTGGCATTAATTTCTATGCTTGCTTATCATTATCGGAGAAAGTGGTTAGTTAAAGTATTAATACCGATTAACCGCATGCGTAAAAATGATTGGGATACGTTTGAAAAAATGTATCTTCAGTTATTAAAACAGTTGGATGCATATGGAATAACAAGAGAGCCGGGACAGACGTTATCTGCATATGCAAAATATGTAGATGCAGGTTTTGGAGAAACCCATATGAGCAAGTTAACGGCTGCCTACGAAAAAGGTTTATATGGTAATAGTAAAGAAGGTATAAATTATGTATCAATGAGAGAAAGTTGGGAAAATTTAATCAATCAGCTTAGCGGTTGATTTTGAGGGCAACTACCTGTAAACTAAAGTCAAATAAAATGACCAATGTTGCCCTCGTATATGTCCGATGATATGGTTCGGATGTTTCTACCAAGTTGCCATTAACAACTTGACTATGAAGGTGGATGCAGTCATGTCTTTTTCAGACATATGCATTCACCTTTTTGATGTAGAGAACATAAACGCGTAGAAAGAGGTATGCTTTCTGACGCGTTTTTTTTATCATTTTAAGGTTATAGAGGATACAAGTTGGATTACTTTAAAGAAGAGGTGGAGCTAATGTCTTTAACACCATTGTTAAAAGAACAAGAAAAAATTGTCGTTCTAGATTTCGGAAGTCAATACAACCAACTAATCACCCGTCGTATTCGTGAGTTTGGCGTATATAGCGAATTGCTTCCACATACAGTAACTGCTGAAGAATTGAAAAAAGTGAATGCAACAGGAATCATTTTCTCAGGTGGACCCAATTCCGTTTATGATGAAAATGCATTTCATATAGACTCTGCTATTTATGACTTAGGTGTGCCAATATTAGGAATATGCTATGGTATGCAACTGATGTCTCAACATTTCGGTGGGAAAGTAGAAAAAGCTTCTCATAGAGAATATGGTAAAGCGGAGATTAATGTGAAAAATTCAACGCCGTTATTTGGGCAGCTTCCGGAAAAGCAAGTTGTTTGGATGAGTCATGGAGACCATGTAACAGTGGCACCTGAAGGCTTTGAAGTAATAGCTACGAGTCCATCTTGTGAAGTGGCTGCAATGGCAAATGAAGCGAAAAACTTCTATGCTGTACAATTCCACCCTGAAGTAAGACATTCAATTTACGGAATTGAGTTAATCCGTCAGTTCGTATTTGATGTTTGCCATGCGAAAGGCGACTGGTCAATGGAAAGCTTTGTAGAAATGCAGCTGCAAAACATTCGCCAAGAAGTCGGAGATAAAAAGGTTCTTTGCGCATTAAGTGGTGGAGTGGATTCTTCTGTTGTTGCGGTTTTAATCCATAAAGCAATTGGTGACCAACTAACTTGTATGTTTGTAGATCATAACTTAAACCGTAAAGGTGAAGTGGAACAAGTTATGAAGACTTTCACAGAAGGTTTTAACATGAATGTTATCAAAATCGATGCTCGTGAACGCTTCATGAACAAATTAGCTGGTGTTTCAGATCCAGAGAAAAAACGTAAAATTATCGGGAATGAATTTATTTATGTATTCGATGAAGAAGCTTCTAAGTTAGACGGAATGGATTTCCTGGCACAAGGAACTCTTTATACAGATATCATTGAGTCTGGAACTGCCACAGCTCAAACGATTAAATCTCACCATAACGTTGGTGGACTTCCTGAAGATATGCAGTTTAAACTAATTGAGCCGCTAAAAACTTTGTTCAAAGATGAAGTGCGCGCTTTAGGATTAGAACTTGGTCTTGATGAAAAAATCGTTTGGCGTCAACCTTTCCCAGGTCCTGGTCTAGGAATTCGTGTATTAGGTGAAATTACAGAAGAAAAATTAGAAATCGTTCGTGAATCTGATTTCATCCTTCGTGAAGAAATTGCAAAAGCTGGACTTGACCGTGATATTTGGCAGTACTTCACCGTGCTACCAGACATCCGTAGCGTAGGAGTAATGGGCGATGCACGCACGTACGATTACGCAATCGGTATCCGTGCAGTAACCTCTATCGACGGGATGACTTCTGACTGGGCACGTATCCCATGGGATGTTCTAGAAAAAGTAAGTGTTCGCTTAGTCAATGAAGTACCTCACATTAACCGCGTAGTGTACGACATTACGAGTAAACCACCAGCAACTATTGAGTGGGAATAATTAAAAGAAGCTTAGAATCCTTGAATTAAAAGGGTTCTAAGCTCTTTTTTCTTACGATTGCAAACGAGCAACTACGGGAGATAGCTGGAATATTTGTTTTTCTCGAAAAAGCCTTTAACTCTCCCGAAATGAAAACTTTCAAAGAAGTTTTCTAAATCAATATTTAAAACAAAGCGTTTATTTCGATGTGTTTGAGCGTTCGTAAGTATACTTTTTTCTCTTTCGAAGGCATAAGAAATAGTTGAATTTATCTATACAGATAAGAAGCGAAAGCCCCAAATATTATTGTAATGCTTGCGAAACACAAGCCAAAAATCTAGCCACACGTTATTAATGATTCTACTTTATTATACAATAATTGTAAATTTATAATAAAGTGCACAAAACAAGTGAATTGTACACTTTATAAAAGTTAATTTTTTCGGTTAATATAATGATTAGAAGTAAGTTTATGACGAACTGAGGAGTTAACTGGTACATTTATAATGTTTTTCAATCTATTAGCAACTTCTCAATTCATATTAGGGTATAAGTGTCCGTAAGTTCCTAATGTGGTTTGTATATCTTCGTGTCCTAGTCTGTCACGAATCACCAAAGTATATTATAGTTGGTGGTCAGATTCTCATTAAAGACAAGAAAAGTAGGTGAACAAAATGGGGAAATATCAATTAGATACCAAAGGTAAGGCGGCTGTGGCAAAGTATCATGAAATACACAAGCCTGCCCAATTTGATAAAAAGCAGCAACTTGAAAAAATACGTGCGGAGTATTTGAAAAAAAAGCAAAAACAAACAGATAAATAACATGAATGAAAACATAGGAAGAATAAGATCTGCCTATGTTTTTCTAGTTCGAAGTTCTCTTTTTCAATTGATAGAGTTTATTACTCTCCTAAATTTCAGATTCGGTGACAAAAAACTCGTCATCATATATCCATTCCTCGCTAATTGATTTTGACATTGAAAGGAAATAGCCATTATTCAAATTGAAAACGTTGGAAACAGGGGTTCACTAGATACAATTGAGGACAATAACTACAAGATATGAACGGATTTTTCTGTTTTTATAAAAATCTTAAACCATTATATATCAATGGTTAACCGCGTACTGTATGACATTACGAGTAAACCACCAGCTACTATAGAGTTGGAAGAGGATATAATCCATTGCAAGGATTATATAGTATGAAAATTTAAAAAACGAACTATTATCTAAAATAACTAAAAATTGTTCGGATTTGGTATTGATTTTCTAAAATAATGATGTTATATTACATACATAATTTAATTATGTTGTCGTATAACGTTGGGAATAAGGCCCAAAAGTCTCTACCGAATCACCGTAAATGATTCGACTACGATTAAGAGGAAGAAGTATAATTCTTCTCTTACTTGAGATACTTAAGCATACGACTGATTCTGTCGTATGCTTTTTTCTGTTATACAGGCAATAACTGGAGGAAATTATGAAAAAGTATTTTCAATTTGAAGAGCTAGGTACAAATTATCGCAACGAGATTATCGGTGGTTTAACTACTTTCTTGGCAATGGCGTATATTTTAGTCGTTAATCCAATGACCTTATCTCTAGAAACGGTAGAGGGCTTACCGGAATTTATGTATATGGACAAAGGTTCTATATTTACAGCTACAGCAATCGCAGCAGCAATCGGTTCAATTCTTATGGGAGCAATCGCCAGATATCCAATTGCCCTAGCACCAGGTATGGGACTTAATGCATTCTTTGCGTACACAGTAGTATTAACTTATGAAATTCCATGGCAAATCGCTTTAACGGGCGTACTTTTCTCAGGTATTATCTTTATTATTCTTTCATTGTCCGGAATTCGTGAAACAATTATTAACGCAATCCCAGCTGAGTTAAAATATGCAGTTGGAGCAGGGATCGGATTGTTTATTACGTTTGTTGGTCTACAAAACTCTAAAATCATTGTTTCTAATCCGGCAACAGTAGTTGCATTAGGTGATTTATCGGATCCTAATATTTTGTTAACTATCTTTGGACTTGTTATTACAGTTATTATGATGGTAAAAGGTATTAAAGGCGGAATTTTCTACGGTATGCTGATTACTGCTATTGTCGGAATGATCTTCAGCTTAGTAGCGCTACCTGATGCAGTTGTTGGAAGTGTTCCAAGCATGGGACCAACATTCGGTGCTGCATTTGATGTATTCTTCGATAATCCAACAGCGTTACTTACAACTCAGTTTTTAGTAATCGTATTAACTTTCTTATTTGTAGATTTCTTTGATACAGCAGGAACATTAATTTCTGTCGCAAACCAAGCAGGATTAATGAAAGACGATAAATTACCACGCGCTGGTAAAGCGTTATTGGCAGATTCCATTGCAACTGTAGCAGGCGCAGTATCCGGGACTTCAACTACTACTTCCTATGTAGAGTCTACTGCAGGTGTTGCAGCAGGTGCTCGCACAGGATTTGCAGCAATCGTTACCGGTGTACTTTTCCTACTATCATTATTCTTCTATCCTGTATTAAGTGTCATTACTTCTTATGTAACAGCACCAGCATTAATTATTGTAGGGGTGTTGATGGTATCTGCGTTAGGGCAAATTGATTGGAAGAGATTCGAAGTTGCTGTTCCAGCGTTCTTTGTTATTCTAGCAATGCCACTGACGTATTCAATTGCAACAGGTATCGCAATCGGATTCCTGTTCTACCCAATTACAATGATCGTAGCTGGTAGAATAAAAGAAATTCACCCGATCATGTACGGTCTATGGGTAGTATTCCTTTGCTACTTTATATTCCTATAAAAATTATCACTAGAGAGGGGCATCTTGCCTCTCTTTTTTATTTCTTCTATATAGAAGTATTTCTTCAAACCTCTTAAAAGTAATTCGAAACAACATTGATCTCGACTCCAATCGATTCTTTAAAAAGTAATTATGAAATTTATCCAGAGTTCTAATTCGAAAATTGAGAGAGAAATGTATAGTGTAAGTTATATAGTGGTTAAAATTAGATTCATAAAATAAAATGAAATTAAGAAATTTAGATGGATTTAAGTTAAGAGATAGGTACATTACATTGTTGGAAATCCAGTGTTTTAAGGGGGTTGAATCAATTCTGTTTAATTGTTGCATTTGTCAGAATAAAGTGTTATCATGTTTTACATACATTTTTTATGAAAAGGTGTTGACGAAGTTGTCAAAAGGGTGTTAAGATACAAAGGTCGCTGAAACAAGACGACAACTTAAACAACATGAACATTGAAAACTGCACATGCAAAACGTTAAGAAATATAGCTTGAAAGATTAACTTGATTAATCTGATAGCAAAACAATTTGGACATCATTTAATGATGATGCCAGCAAA
>NZ_JBIWER010000005.1:0-291492 GCF_044762655.1 Psychrobacillus sp. NPDC096623 | reverse complement strand
CTAAGCACGAAGCCCCCCTCAAGATGAGATTTCCCATTACGCAAGTAAGTAAGATCCCTCAAAGACGATGAGGTAGATAGGTTCGGGGTGGAAGCATGGCGACATGTGCAGCTGACGAATACTAATCGATCGAGGACTTAACCAAATTTGTTTAACGTAACAATGTCGTTTATCCAGTTTTGAAAGTACAAATAAATTATAAAAAAGCTTGTAATAATATCTAGTTTTGGTATAATAAATATTGTCTTTTAAATTAATAATGTCTAGTGATGATGGCGAAGAGGTCACACCCGTTCCCTTACCGAACACGGAAGTTAAGCTCTTCAGCGCCGATGGTAGTTGGGGGTCTCCCCCTGTGAGAGTAGGACGTCGCTAGGCTGTATTATTCCGAAGTAGCTCAGTGGTAGAGCAATCGACTGTTAATCGATTGGTCGTAGGTTCGAGTCCTACCTTCGGAGCCATTTTTGGAGAGCTGTCCGAGTGGCCGAAGGAGCACGATTGGAAATCGTGTAGGCGGGTTAAACTGTCTCAAGGGTTCAAATCCCTTGCTCTCCGCCAGATAAGTTTTCTACATAAAAGTATGGCCCCTTGGTCAAGCGGTTAAGACACCGCCCTTTCACGGCGGTAACACGGGTTCGAATCCCGTAGGGGTCACCATTTATTTCAATGAAATTGACGCAGAGATGCGAAGCTGATCTTAAGTAAAATTAGGATAAGCAAGCAGGTCAAGGAAACAATTGAGAGAATGAGGGAGCGTACTTGAGTACGTGACCGATTGAACGAATGAAGTTGACGCAGTGATGCGAAGCTTATCGTAATTTTACCCAGGAGGATTAGCTCAGCTGGGAGAGCATCTGCCTTACAAGCAGAGGGTCGGCGGTTCGAGCCCGTCATCCTCCACCATTTCTTTTAGAAACATTAGTAAGTATTATAGTGTTAGTAATTTTTTTAACGTCGCGGGTGGAGCAAATCGCTTCACGAAGAAAGCGATTAACACCGATGCAGGCAAAGCCGAAGCAGGTGTCCTACATATCATGAGCGTAGTATCATGGTGTTTGCAAGTTTTTAACGTCGCGGGGTGGAGCAGTGGTAGCTCGTCGGGCTCATAACCCGAAGGTCGCAGGTTCAAATCCTGTCCCCGCAACCAAATGGTCCCGTGGTGTAGCGGTTAACATGCCTGCCTGTCACGCAGGAGATCGCCGGTTCGATCCCGGTCGGGACCGCCATTTATTATTTTTATTTGAGATTTAGGATAAGCAAGCAGGTCGAGGAAGCAATCGAGCGAAAGAAGGAGCGTACTAAAGTACGTGACTGAAAGAGCGAGTGTAGCTGACGAAGAGATGCGCAGCTTAGCATAAATCGAAGAGGCTCAGTAGCTCAGTCGGTAGAGCAAAGGACTGAAAATCCTTGTGTCGGCGGTTCGATTCCGTCCTGAGCCACCATATTTATACGCCGGAATAGCTCAATTGGTAGAGCAACTGACTTGTAATCAGTAGGTTGAGGGTTCAAGTCCTTTTTCCGGCACCACTATAGTGGTGGGGTAGCGAAGTGGCTAAACGCGGCGGACTGTAAATCCGCTCCTTCGGGTTCGGCGGTTCGAATCCGTCCCCCACCACCAGTTTTTATATAGGGGCATAGTTTAACGGTAGAATAGAGGTCTCCAAAACCTTTGATGTGGGTTCGATTCCTACTGCCCCTGCCAAATTTTAAGTTAACTTTGAATAATGGCGGTTGTGGCGAAGTGGTTAACGCACCGGATTGTGATTCCGGCATTCGTGGGTTCAATTCCCATCAGTCGCCCCATATTCCTTTTGAGTTAGCTCTTTTTTTATTTAACTATGGCGATTGTGGCGAAGTGGTTAACGCACCGGATTGTGATTCCGGCATTCGTGGGTTCAATTCCCATCAGTCGCCCCATTGGGGTATAGCCAAGCGGTAAGGCAATGGATTTTGATTCCATCATGCCCTGGTTCGAATCCAGGTACCCCAGTTTTTTTGCGGAAGTAGTTCAGTGGTAGAACACCACCTTGCCAAGGTGGGGGTCGCGAGTTCGAACCTCGTCTTCCGCTCCAATTACTTTTCGGCGGCATAGCCAAGTGGTAAGGCACAGGTCTGCAACACCTTTATCACCGGTTCAAATCCGGTTGCCGCCTCCAATTTTTATATTACTGCCTTTTATTTTAGCTTGCCGGTGTGGCGGAATTGGCAGACGCGCGGGACTCAAAATCCCGTATCTTCGGATGTGTCGGTTCGACCCCGACCACCGGTATCAGTAGACGAAGATACATTTCGTCTAATACATAGTAAAAGCTCACAAACCTTTATTTAAAAGTGTTTGTGAGCTTTTTGTATTTTATTAGTATTCGAATTGGGACGGTAGATTTTAAAGCGGGTTACACTTTTTATACTGCTTGAAAAAGTAAGCTTTCTTGTCCGGAAAATTTGTAATGTTTAAAACAACGAAAACGATATATGTTACGCATAACCATTTACAAAGTACCTGATTATTTCTAAATCGTCTTCAATCAAGTTACGTCCAAAATGAGAGGACATCTCTTCTGCAATTGCCTCCATTTCCCCTTTATGTTTATTCGTTAATTCAGCACTTGTCTCCAATAAAGAAACAAAGGAAGCAAATTCATCCTTTGTCAAAGGTGCTGGATGATGAGATAGGAAGAAGATTTCCGCTTCATAATCTTTAATCTTCTCCAGAAGGTTATGCATCTTTTCAATGGTATAATGCCACTTATCTGCGTACATATTTGCATAGAGACAGTCACCAAGAAATAGCATTTTTTCCTCGGGTATATAAATGAGATTCGAATCAGACGAATGATCTCCACCAACATGTTCAATGATACAGGTGACCCCACCTATATTCAGTTTTATTCGCTTTTTAAAAATGATAGTGGGATCTGGGATGAAAATCTCTCGCACATTTCCAAGCTCTAGCTTTATCGCGTCTGCACAAAACGGAATTTCAATTCCTGCTTCGACACGGCTATCCAATTCCATGTCTCCCCATGATAACTCTTGTAGTTCTTTTACTTTGTCGTAGGTAGTGAAATTGGCAATTGAAGGCATATCCATTTCACCTAAGCCAAATACATGATCCCAGTGCCAATGTGTAAGAGCCAGAATATCCCCAGTGACATCATAGGAAGCTAATTGCTCTTTAAAATGTTTAGCGTGCATAGAAGAATTCCCAGCATCAATTAATAGTGTCTGATTATCCCCTACAACAGCAGCTAATATTGGTCGATCTGTTTTTTGATATGGGGGCAGGTAGAAGAGACGATCTGAAAGTTTTTCTAATGTTTGCATGAATTCATACTCCTTTAATAACGTTTCAACGTTCATTATATATTACTATTTACAGAGATGACAAAACTATGTTAAAAGAGTTTTAAATTCAGTATTCGCTGTTATCGTCCACAGGTATCATTAGAACAAACAAATAATTAAAAGAAACACTCACAAAGTTGTTAAGTTAACATTTGTGAGTGTTTTTGTATTTCAATTTTTATTAAAACATCCCATTCTCATTTGGAGAATCTTTGGGTATCGGTTGACCTACATCCCACATTTCAACGATTTGGTTATCTTTGAAACGAAAGATATGTACTACAGCTGCTCCGGGATCTTCTGACCTTTGCTTTATGTGTGAGTATACAGTAACTATATCTTTTTCTTGGATCGCAAGTTTTACTTCAAGTTTTTTAGTAGCGTTTTCAGTAGCATTTTGTTCCATCGCTATCATTAGTGATTTGGAGTCACCTGCGAAAAATGGGTTATGATGAAGAAAGTCAGGACCAATGTATTTCTGGAATGCTTCTCGAACATTTCCAAATGCTACATTCTGAAGAAAAGATATAGATTTCTCTTTAAGAGAGAGGGAACTTGACTGTTGTTCAATGCTCAGCTTACTCATCCTTTCATAACTAGAGTTTTAACTTTTTAGAGAAGTTTAAGTTATAGAAAAGTTTATGTCAACCCTCGTTGAGAGAATAGGTGGTAGGACAATACTTAAGCATTATCTTTATCAAGTAATAACGACATGGCAGTATGATATACTCTAGAAATGCTGCAAATTAGTGGATGCAAGGTCTTGTAGGTTTTAGATACATGATAGCATTCTTAGAGAAATGAATATAGCATCAATCTTAAATAAGTTTTTTATTTTAAAATTGATTTAATTTTCAAACTTAATTACAATATTAGAGAAAGTAAAAGAGATTTGTAAAGTTAAATTGGAGGGGAATTATGGGGAGATTAGTACATTTTGAAATTCATGTGGATAACATGGAGCGTGCAAAGAAGTTTTATGGGGAGATTTTCGGATGGAAATTCGAGGACTGGACTGAGTATGCTGGAATGCCTTATTTTGGCGCTATTACTGGTGATGCAAGTCAACTTGGTATTAATGGAGCTTTAATGAAGCGTCAAACTCCTCCACCTGAACAAAACCAGCCGATGAATGGCTTCTCTTGTACATTGGGCATAGAAGATTATGATTCTACGGAAGCTAAAATTATTGAGCATGGTGGGAAAGTAGCTTTGCCAAAGTATGCACTACCTGGAATGGCGTGGCAAGGATATTATGTTGATACGGAAGGTAACGTTTTTGGCATACATCAGCCGGATGAGAACGCAAAGTAGAAACCTTAATGTCAATTATCGGCGTTTGAGATTACTCAGATCTCAGGCGCTTTTTCAATGCTATCATGAAGGAGGTACATAGTGGTTGATAACCTAAGAACAATTATAGAAGTAGATCAGTTTATATTGGGTTTGCCAGAGGATATCCAAAGCATTTCGAATGCTTTAAGAGAAATTATATTAGATACTTCACCTGATCTAGTGGAGGAATATAAATGGTCAATGCCTAACTATTCGTATAAAGGGTTAGTATGTTATCTACAAACTGCTAAAAAACATGTTAATTTAGGCTTTCAAAAAGGAAAAGAACTTGTAGGTACAGACATAAATAATTTATTACAGGGGTCTGGAAAAAGTATGAGACATATTAAGATTACAAAGTTAGAGGAAATTCAAGCAGAGGTCTTTCGCTCACTTATTCAAGCTGCCATTACTTTAAATGAAGGAGAAAATAATGACTAATTTAGATATAGTATCAATTGTAAATGTTGGTATGCTTATAAGAAAACCAGTTGCCGAGGTGTTTCAAGCTTTTGTTGATCCGACTATTACAACAAAATTTTGGTTTACTAAAAGTAATGGAAGATTAGAAAAGGGAAAACGTATTCGTTGGGATTGGGAAATGTACGGTGTATCAGCAGAGCTTGAGGTGAAGGAAGTTGAACAAGACAAACGAATTCTTATCCAATTTGATGATGATACAACTGCTGAATGGCTTTTTACACCAAGGGAATCAGAAGGTACATTCGTCGAGATCAAAAATTACGGGTTTAAGGGCAATTCCTCTGAAATCGTAAATCAAGTAGTAGACTCAACAGGTGGATATACGATTGTTCTTTGCGGCTTAAAGGCATGGCTCGAGCATAATGTTGTTTTGAATCTAGTGGCAGATAAATTTCCAGATGCTAACGTATAAAAATTAGCAAAAGAAAAGCAGGTTCTTCGTTGAACCTGCTTTAACATAGAAATCTTTTTCAGTTTACTTATCTATGCTGATCTATTAGAATCTGATTGCCATCTGGATCTTCGAGTGTAAAATGTGAAGGTCCTTCTGTAGTTTCATCAGCTTCGGTTTGCAGTTTTATTCCTTTTTGTTTGAGCTGTTTTTGAAGTTCGCGGACATCAATAAAAGACTCCAGATTTTCGGCATTGCTATTCCAACCTGGGTTAAAGGTTAGAATATTCTTCTCGAACATTCCTTGGAACAAGCCAATGATTGTATCTTCGTTTTTCATAATTACCCAATTTTGAGCAACTTCACCGCCAAATGTTTTAAATCCTAGCTTTTCATAAAATTCTCTTGAAGCATTTATATCTTTCACGTTCAAACTTACTGAAAATGCACCTAATTTCATATTTCTCCGCCTTCCACACTTAATAACTGAAAATTTTATCAATTATTAGTATAGAATAAACTTATAATATTTACTACCGTTTTAAAAACTAAAAAAGGTTCACAGAGTAGCAGGGAAGTCTTACAGGTGACTCAATTATTAGTTCTCATTCTTATTATCCGACAAACTGCTTTACAAGCTCGTTAAACTTTTCTCGTTCCTCCCAGAAAAGCCCATGGCCGCTGTAATGAAATGGAACGAGATGCGAATTTTTTATCTCCTTGTTAAGTATTTGAGCTTGTTCATATGGGATAACCTTATCATGTACACCATGTACGATTAATGTAGGTACTGTTATTTTGGGAAGATCTGCATCAAGCTTTTCATCCCTCAGCGTTTTAATGATGGCTGCGGTCGACCATCCTGCTGTCTGTAGCCCGAGCCCTGTAAACCAGTTGGAGAATGGGGTTGAAATATATTGAAAGAAAAAAGTATCTGTTACACCTTGCATCATTTTGGGGCGGTCATTTAATGTTTCTGTTAGCAGTCTGTTGGCAGTTTCTTGTGTAAATCCAGTGGGAGCTGCGGCATCTACTAGGATTAGCTTTGATACTCCGTAAGCGTTATGACGAGCAGCATAGCGAATAGCGATGGCTCCACCAGTCGAGTGGCCAACTAGTGTGAAATAGTCTAGCTGCAGTGCTCTAACTACGGCATGAATATCATCCGCTAGTCTATCAAAGTTATAGCCATGCATTGGTCTATCTGACTTTCCAAATCCTCTCCAGTCAATACCAATACAGCGGTATCCCATTGAGGGTAGAACATCAAACTGATATTCGAATTGTTCATGGCTTAATGGCCAACCATGTAAAAATACAATTGTCTTACTTGCATTAGAGTTGATATCCTCTACAAATAAATTTACTCCTTGCTCTACGTTTACAAAGTAACCCACACTGATTCCTCCATGAAATAGCATTTTAAATATAAGATACTCGAAAGTAACCATATGGGTGAATACCTATTTCTAATGAGTAAGTATAGAACAATGAATAGCAATTCTAGTCCGCAAATGGCAAGTATGACTGTCGCACTCCAACATATAAAATAGAGAATGATAGGCATGCCTTAATCCACATTGTATTAAAGTAGGATATTTGGTATATTATTAGTAATACAATCTGCGAAGTGACCAAGTAGATGAGAATTGTGAAACAGAAAATATAGTGTACGCTGAGAGCTATATCACCACTTCTTGTTGAAACCTATCACGGAGATGTTATGCAAACATAACCGATTCGTTTTCGTTAACAAACGTTTAGAGGGCTTAAAATTATTTTAAGCTAAACTAAGGTGGTACCACGTCTATTCAGCACAGAGACGTCCTTTTACGAGGATGGCTTTGTGCTTTTTTAATTCAATTCAGCAGGTGGGGTGACCCTACTAAATTGAATTAAAGCCTCCGGTGGATGTCACTGATTTTGAAAGGAGTTAATCGTGCAAGCACAATTCAAAATCCGGACGCAATCACGCCGAGGCGTAATTGATTGATTAATTTAATAGGAGGATTTTATTATGACAAATCAGCAGCAAAATGATTTTACTAAATGGTATATCGACACAATTCAGAAAGCAGATTTAATGGATTACACACCAGTTCGTGGGTGTATTGCTTTTAAACCAGATGGCTTTGAAATTTGGGAACATATTCAAGATGAAATGAACAGACGTTTTAAAGAAACAGGTCATCGTAATGCTTATTTCCCAATGCTAATTCCTGAATCTTTTTTCCAAAAAGAAAAGGATCATATTGAAGGATTCGCTCCAGAACTTCCATGGGTAACGGAAGCAGCTGGTGAAAAATTAGAAGAGCGTTTAGCGTTACGTCCAACATCAGAAACGATGATTGGTCATTTGTATTCAGATTGGATTAAGAGTTATCGTGATCTGCCAGTGCTTATCAACCAATGGGCAAACGTGTTCCGTTGGGAAAAGAAAACTCTTCCATTTATCCGTACTTCTGAATTTTTATGGCAAGAAGGGCATACAGCTCATGTAGATGAAGAGGAAGCACGTCAAGAAACAATGCAGATGCTGAACATCTATAAAGAGGTTGTAGAGGAACTTTTAGCCATCCCTGTATACGATGGTCAAAAAACACCTTCAGAACGTTTTGCAGGGGCTGTAGACACGTATTCAATCGAAGCTATGATGAAAGATGGGAAAGCTGTTCAAGCGGGAACCTCTCATTACCTTGGAACAAAGTTTGCAGAAGCATTTGATATAAAATATTTAAATAAAGAAAACAAACATCAGCATGTGCATACAACATCTTGGGGAACATCTACTCGATTAATCGGTTCGGTTATTATGGTACATGGTGACGAGCAAGGCCTTGTATTGCCACCACGGGTTGCACCAACTCAGGTAGTGCTAATTCCAGTAGGACCTTGGAAGAAGAACCCAGCAATTATGGAGAAATTAGATGAGCTTTATGCAGCATTAAAAGCAAAAGGTATTCGTGTTCGTCTTGATGATTCCGATCAATCTCCTGGTTATAAATTCAATGAATGGGAGCTTAAAGGTGTACCAGTCCGTATTGAATTAGGACCACGTGATTTAGAAAACAATCAAGCACTAATCAAAGCACGTGACCTGACAGAAAAAGAATCAGTGGAAATTGCTGTTTTAGTGGAACGTATTGAAGAAGAATTAACTACAATGCAAACACGCTTACTTGAAAAAGCTCGAGCTTTCCGTGATGAAAATTCCCATACAAATGTGGATTCTCTTGAGCAGTTAAAGCAACATCTTACGGATTCAACGGAAAAAGGAGAAATTCCAGGATGGATTCTTGCAGGTTGGTGTGGGGATGACGCTTGCGAAGAGAATGTGAAAAATGAAACAAAATTTACGACACGTAATATTCCATTCAACCCACCAGCTGAAAAAACAACATGTATTAACTGTGGTAACGATTCGAAACATACTGTATGGTTCGGTCGTGCGTACTAATGAAATAGTAGATACAATAAAAAAATCAACCATTATTTTTCAAATGGTTGATTTTTTATATGGTAAGTATTTCCCCAAGTGTGCAAGAAAATAATATCCAAATTTTAAAACAACAAGTTCATCGCATTATACTGTAAGCCTAATGTTCAACTAGTATGAAATACTTACTCACTAGTTTGAAAGTCTTAATTTTGAAAGTTTCTAAAGTACCATTTTTACCAAAATCACCCATAACAGCTTGCTATGTCAGAATTTGACTGATTATAATAAAAGAAAACAAACTTGATTCGGAGATGAGTGTATGAAAAAAGTTATGTTATTTGTTGCAGCTTCAATATCACTAATGTTAGCAGCTTGTGGTGAAGATTCAGATGTTGCAACAGTAGAAAAAGAAGTGACCGAAGTTACACAAACGGAAACAGCAAATGCTGAACAGCCAGATAACGAGACGAAAGCTACTGAAGAAACGAAAGAAGACAGTAAGGATGAAGTTGCTAACAATCTTGCACATGGAGAAAATATACTAAAAGAAAATATCGTATTTGAATACGAAGATGGCGACGTAGTTATGACAATTGATTACGCGGAATTTACGAAAGAAGTGGCGACATCTACAGGCGCTAGTCCACGTAATATTATTTCCGATAAAGAAATTTTTCTGCATTTAACAGGGACTATTAGCAATGATACGATGGAAGCATTCCAATATGGTCATCAACTAGCTGGTGTAAAATTTAAAGCGATTTATGATAACAAACATGAATTCGATTTCCTAGCAGATACAGAGTCACTTGACGGATCCAAGTTTCAAGGAGCGAGCATAGATCCTTTAGAGGAACAAAAGATTCATATCTATGCACAAGTACCGCTCGCAATAGCGCAGCCTGACAAATCCCTGACTCTAATTGTGCTGGACAGTGAAGGTGAACATGAGGTCTTTATTCGCTAAAATCACAATTCATCATCTTGAGGTACATATGATCCTAAGGGTATAAGTTCTTAATTTTTGTTTATAAGTTTATAAAGCACCCCACTTTTGTAGGGTGCTTTTCTTATTGTTCTGTTAAACTTCCGGATACTTTTTGTTCTAGTTTATGACTACCGCCCCGGTATACTCCCTGAACAGGACTAACATACCCATAATCACGTCCACCTCAACACTATTATTCTAATTATACCTATCAGTTCAATCTTTAATATTGTCAACCTATACTAAAACTGCAGACTCTTCTGAAGACAAAATTACGGCCTGTTCTATATGAGTTACTTTAATACCAAACTTAGGATAAAGAGCTTCCAATGGATGACCTAGTAGTAACTTAATAGCATAATAAGGGAAGTTAATATCTGCGAGGCAGCTAATATGTAAACCACCACTCATGCGTGGGTTAATTTCTAGTAGCTTAGGGACGCCATCTTTATACTTAACTTGGATATTAAACACATAAGGAATTTTATATTGTGCAGCCATTTTTACCGCGATTTCTATTAGTTCTTCATTGTATTCAATCTCTCTAATACGTCCATTTCCTTTTTTCCTCGGTATTGCAGTAAGTAATGTTCCATCTGCAGCGGCTAAACAATCAATGCTATACTCATAGCCATCTAGATATTCTAAAACCATTAAGTCTGGGAAATGCTCCTGCGTTTGTAAAATCTTCACTGCAGTTTCGTAGGAAATCTTTTGAGATGAAGCCGTACTGAAAATAAAAGGAATAGTATCTGCAGTATTATCTATAATACGGAATCCACTTGCTCCTTCTCCAATTACCGGTTTAATACATAATTTGGTATTATCCTTACTTAATTCGGCAAAAGCCTGTTGGAAGTCTCTCGCATTGTTTACAATTCGGTAGGAAGGAATGGTTACGATGAAATTACCTTCGTTTTCTTCGTTCTGTAAAGATCGATACATTGCTGATTTATCATCTACCATACCCATTAAATCACCATCTGGACATACGAGCACTTTTACACCTATTTGTTCGAACTTGTCTAAGTGGCGGGAAATAAGCACATTTTCTTTTCTAGGAACAAATATATGAATTTGATTTTGTATACAGTAGTCTAAACAAAACTGTATATATTCTTCTCCCTCAATATCTGGCTCTGTACCAGACACATCACAATACTTAAAATACACCGTGTCTGGATTAGGATGCGTTCCATAAATAACAAACTCCTGTTGATCTGGGTTGTGCCGGATCAACTCCATATAATGTGACACAGTGGAAAACCATCTATTGAACCAAATATTAAGTACCATTATTTTTCTCCTTTAAATTTATGTGTAAACTAGCCAATAAAAGTAGTTTCAAAACTTCCTCCATGTATTTGTGTGAACATTGTCCCCATGGAAGTAATCAATTGCTGTCCATCTTCTTTGCTGATCGAAGGTCGTAAAAATACTACATGCAGAGCATCGGTTGTGTTTTCAGATACAGCAGTTCGAACGGAATCTACAAACGGACTGCCGAATGGTCCCACGTCATCCTGAAGCGTAAGTATGTGTTGTAATTTGTTTTCTCGACCATTTAACCCATTATATGTTGTTTCTGCATTACCAACTGTTAGTGTAATATCACCATGAATCTTTGCAACATCATAGATTCCCATTGGAATTTCGTATTGCATAGAGAAGAAATTGTTTAAATCTACAGCCGAATGCATCGGTGTGATATAATTTTGTTTTGCAATCCTTCTATACATAGCTTCCATTGAAGGGCGATAACGATTTGGATCTGCTCCGAATTTTTTCCAAAGAGCTCTCCATTCCTTTATTCCGTCGAAATCTGTGACGGCTTTGTCTTCCAGTTCAAAGAAAAGTTGTTCTTGAAATAATTGAAGGCGCCCTTTAAGCATTTGAGGCGAAGAAGTAACAATAATTTTGTTATAATGGATAATGCCTAATTTAAAGGTAGGCTCTATTTCAACTATTAAATCATCCAGTTTTACGATCATATCAACCATCCTTACACTTATTTTCTTTAGTGTAGCATAAGAAAGGAGAACATTTGTGAATATCATTCAGTTTCAACAAAACCTCATAGATTACGCTGCATCCATTGGAATTGATAAAATTGGATTTACTTCTGTTTCTCCATTTCACGAATTAAAAAATCGATTGATCAGGCAGCAGGAGTTAGGGTATGCTTCTGGATTCGAAGAACCTGATATTGACAAAAGAGTGCATCCTAAAACTTTGCTAGAAGAAGCTAATAGTATCATTTCTATTGCAATTGCGTACCCTTCAAAAATGAAGAATGCACCACAAAGTGTGAAAGGTGAAAGAAGAGGAATCTTCGCACGTGCATCTTGGGGTATAGATTATCATACAGTTTTACGAGAAAAGTTAGCACTATTAGAATTATATATTTTAACGCATATTCCAGACGCTAAACTTCGTTCGATGGTAGATACGGGAGAACTTTCTGACCGTGCTGTTGCGGAACGGGCAGGCATAGGATGGAGTGCGAAAAACTGCTCCATTATTACCCCTGAGTTTGGTTCCTATGTCTATCTGGGGGAAATGATTACTTCAATTCCTTTTGCTCCGAGTGAGCAGATGGAAGACCAATGTGGTGATTGTCGGTTATGCTTGGATGTTTGTCCCACAGGAGCATTAATAGAAGGCGGACAATTAAATGCACAGCGCTGTATTGCCTTTATTACTCAAACGAAAACAATGGTTCCAGACGAGTTTCGAGCGAAAATAGGCAATCGAATTTATGGCTGTGATACATGCCAAACAGTTTGTCCAAAGAACAAAGGTAAGGCTAATCTTCACCAAGAGGCGTTTAAGCCTGATCCTGAGTTAGTTAAGCCTTTACTACTCCCTTTATTAAAAATGACAAATCGTACGTTCAAAGATACGTATGGCCATATGTCCGGAGCTTGGAGAGGGAAGAATCCAATTCAACGAAATGCTATAATTGCATTAGCCCATTTTAAAGAGCAGGAAGCTGTTCCTACACTTATAGATTTAATGCAACATGATGCTCGACCAGTAATTCGAGGTACTGCAGCATGGGCTATTGGTAAAATAAATACAGAAGACGGCTTGTTTGCCCTTAAAGAAGCTGAACAGAATGAACAAGTCGAAGAAGTTTTAAATGAGATTCGAAAAGGATTAGAATACTATACAATTGAGAACTAGGAAGTGGAATAATTGAGTATAAATGTTGTTTTATATCAACCAGAAATACCTGCTAATACAGGGAATATAGCTAGAACATGTGCGGGAACAGGAGTTAAATTACATTTAATCCGACCTTTAGGTTTCTCGACAGATGACAAGATGTTAAAGAGGGCTGGACTTGATTATTGGGCGCATGTTGATATTACTTATTATGATGGTCTTGATGAATTTTTTGCTGCTCATCCAGCAGGAGAATACTATTTAATTACAAAGTTTGGTGCTAAACCACATACTACATTTGATTTTAGTGATTTGGAGAAAGATCACTTCTTTATTTTTGGACGCGAGACAAAAGGATTACCACGCGAGTTTATCGAGGCACATCCCGACCGGGCATTGAGAATTCCTATGAATGATAATATTCGTTCGTTGAATTTATCTAACACAGCAGCAATACTTATCTATGAAGCATTGCGTCAACAAAACTACCCAAATTTACACTAAAAAAAACGGACGATGTCATTATAGACTCGTCCGTTTTAAAAATAGATTATTTTTCAGATGCACCTGGTTTGTCGTCGTATCCTGCTTTGAAAATTGCTGCAAGGAATGAAATACAAACACCAAGAATAAGGATTAGTTTCATATGGAGTGCCTCCTCTATAGTATTCTGCAACTAGTATACCCTAATTTGTTTGAAAAAGAAATAATACGAAAAAATGAAATTTGACGAAAATCGTTCATTTGAATGTTGCAACCTTTCGAATATTCTACTAACATAAAGAAAAGGAGTGATTTTTGGAATGAATGAATTCAAAAATGGTCCAGAGAACGGTTCAATGGCAACGAATATGGAAGAAGTAAAACTATTAGGAAAACAGATGGATAGAATGAGGGACAACAAAGAGCTAGAAGAGGATAATCGTGTATCTGATCCTGCTCAAGCTGAAGATACTTCCTCCATGAAGAAACGAGAAAACGACTGATTTATCAGTCGTTTTCCTCATAAGAAAGGGCGAGAAGCATTCATGACTCTAAATATACATTCAACGAAAAAATTAGCTAACGGAATAGAAATGCCAAGACTGGGCTTAGGTGTTTATAAATTGACAGATTCTGATATTGCTATTCGAGCAATAACAACTGCACTAGATTATGGGTATCGTCATATCGATACGGCAAGTTTGTATGCAAACGAAAAAGAGGTTGGCGAGGCTGTTCGAGCTTCTGATGTTTCACGTGAGGACATATTCATCACAACAAAAGTGTGGAATACCGATCAAGGCTACGATCAAACACTCAGAGCTTTTGAAAAATCGCTAGAGCTATTGGGTATGGATTATGTAGATTTATATTTAACCCATTGGCCAGTTAAAGAAACTTTTGTAGATACATATCGGGCAATAGAGCGTCTTTATGATGAAAAGCTAATTCGTGCAACTGGTGTAGCGAATCATCATGTCCATCATTTGGAGGCGATTGCCGTAAAAGCGAATGTTAAACCAATGGTAAACCAAGTTGAATGTCATCCACGTCTCACTCAGTTTGATCTACGTGCGTATTGTGCAGAGCAGGGAATCGCGATAACTTCGTGGTCACCACTTGCAAGAGGTCGTATTTTAGAAGAGCCAACCCTTCAACGTATAAGTGGGAAGTATGGGAAGTCAACTGCACAAATAGTGATTAGATGGCATCTACAGCATGATTTAATCGTCATTCCTAAGTCAGAAAATCCATCTAGAATCGCAGAAAATATGGATGTGTATGATTTCGAATTATCATTCGAGGACATGAAAAATATTGATGCACTTAATTTAAATGAGCGCACTGGTAAAGATCCGGATAATTTTAATTTTTAATAATAAAGTCAAACAAACACGTTAGTTATACTTCGTCTTTAGAAGTTAAACTACCGTGTTTTTGTATATAATGGAAATATTACTCAAAAAATGAAACCTATTACATATTTTAACGTATAAATAATATAGATAAATATATAATAGATGGGGTCAATTTAATGAGAATATTTTTCGAAAAGACGAGGAAAAAAAAGAGTAGTACGCCACTCTTAATACTCAAGGTGCTACTAATAGTCTTTATGATCGCGATGCTAGTAATGGCCATTGTCAATGATATCGATATTATCTATGTGAAGTTAGTATTTATATTATTAGGTATTAATTTCCTTGTAGAAGGAATCGAAAGCTACTTTCAAAAAGAAGGCCAGATAACGGTAGGAAAAGAAATAGGATTAGGAATCTTGTTTTTCTTAATTGCTTTTTTTCTTCAGTAACGAAAGAAAGGTGGAGCATGTATGGGAACAGGAAATTGGTTAGGAATCTTTTCTACAGTATTAATAATAATGTGCTTTTACTTTACACTTACTTTTTTTCAATACTTAAAACAAGGTGATGCTCGATTAACTAGACAATCTAAATTCGGTGCGGTAATTTGCCTAGCCCTAGGATTGCTAATTCCTGCAATGTACAATCTTTATATTATTAATGAGATGATGAAATAGAAAGGTTAAATGGGGGTAAATATGGAAAAGTGGAAAGTATTAAAATCGGAATATGTGCATAAAAGTCCTTATGGGAATATTAGAAAAGATACATGTGAGCTCCCCAATGAATTTGTTATCGATGAGTATATTGTAAACGAATATTCCGATTGGGTGAATGCAGTAGTTCTTACTAAGGAAAACCAGATGGTGCTTGTTGAACAATATAGACATGCTGGAAATGATATTTACTTAGAGATTCCAGCAGGGAAAAAAGAAGATAATGAGACGGACGAAGAAGCCATTAGAAGAGAAATTAGAGAAGAAACTGGTTTTGTTTCATATAAGAAGCCAATTTTGCTAGGCGAATTTATGATAAATCCCGCTACACAAAATAACAAAATTAGAACATATCTTTTGCTGGATGCATTTAAACAATTTGAACAAAATTTAGATGAGACCGAAGAGATTAGTGTGAAATTGATCAATTTTGATTCTTTGGGTTCCTTAATAAAAACGAATAAGATAAAAACACAGCTTTTTACAGCTAATGCATATTTTCAGGCAAAGATCTTTTTTTCTGAAAATCAACTAAATAGACATAAAAAAGTTGAGGTGTGATTATTATTTTTGATCTAGAGTTAATGCCAATTATCGTAATTATACTAATTGTTTTATTTGTCGATATTATTTTATCTTTGATTTATAAAAATGAGCCGAAAGTAGATAAAGGATTAGCAATTACTTACCATAAGCTAACCTATAGAAGAAAGATGATTCGCACGATATGGACAGCCCCGTTTGTAATCTTATGCCTTTTTACCATATATCATTTTGATGTATGGTCGACTAAGATATTTTTTATTTTCGCAATTATATACTGTGTGGGGTTTGTTGGTCAATTTTTTTATAATTTTTATAAATGGAGAAAGTATGAGCAACATGCATTCGAGGGCGAATTGTGAGGTTTATGCTTAAAAAGAAAGAGTAGAATTAATAAGGGGGATAAATTTGAATGATTATGCCTACGCATATAGTTGCTGTTGGAGGAATTGTTGAAAATGAGCAAGGGGAAATTCTTTTAGTAAAAACGCAGCATGGAGGGTGGGTCTATCCTGGTGGACAGGTGGAGGTTGGAGAAAATTTAATAGCGGCGTTAGTTCGTGAAGTTAAGGAAGAAAGTGGAATTGATATTGAGGTAGGTCACTTATTAGGAACTTATTCAAATACAGGAATATATAAATGGTATGACGAGGTTACGGATGTGCCTACAAAAGTAATGTTTGATTTTGTATGTAAGCCCATTGGTGGAGTGTTAAGTATCTCCGAGGAAACTTCTGACAGTCGTTGGGTTAAGAAGGAGCAAGTACTAGAGTTCATTACTGCAGCTGCCATTAGAACAAGATATGAGGCATATGAAAACTTTGATGGCACGGTAAAATATATGGAATACGTGACGAATCCTCAGTTTGAAGTAAAGTTAGATAAAAATATTTAGAATTTTAAAAAGCAGATGAGAAACGAAAATCTCTCATCTACTTTTTCTGTTTGCGCAACATTTGGGCATATACTCGCAACATCGGCAAGCAAATGCGCAACTTTCCGCAGCTTATATGCAACGTTTTGCAATAGCATCTAAATGTGGTGAGTAATTGGTGGAGAGTTGCGCCTAAGCGGCTCCAATGCTATTGCAAAACTTTCGCAAGCTTTCTGCAATAGTCATAAATTAGTTACACCATGTTTATCGTTTATCTTCCACAACAAGCACTTCGCCTGTAATTGGATGATTAAATTGGACTTTAAATGCATGGAGCTCATACAGTTTAGTAGGTGTTTTTTTAGCCCCATATAGCTCGTCGCCTACTATTGGATGTCCTAAGTGAGCTAAGTGAACTCGAATTTGATGTGTTCGTCCAGTTTCTAAAATTGCATGTATTTTCGTGAACTGTTCGTGCTTTCCTACGACTTCGTAATGAGTAATCGCATTTTGTCCTGATGGTGAAACTCTTTTTCTCGTTGGATGATGGCGGTCATTACCAATCGCAGCTCGAATGGTACCATGCTGATTTTTTACTTGGCCTTCTACAATTGCCTCGTATGTGCGGACGATTGTTTTGTTTTCTAACATACGGTCAAGCATGCCTTTGACAAGGGGATTTTTTGCAATGACGATTAAACCCTTTGTGCCTTCATCGATACGATGTACATGTTCCCCGTAATGATGACCTTTACTATGTAAATAATTTGTCACGGTGTTCATAAAGGTATGATTTTGCCCTTCTTCATTTGGGTGAGTTGATACACCACGAGGTTTAGAAGCAATCAATAAATACTCATCTTCATACGCAACATACAATGGAATTTGATCGGAAAGTAGGTAGTTAGAGGATTCTCCTTCCCATTTAATCACAAGTACATCACCTTTTTTATTAGGAAGCTTCCATTGTAGAAGTTCTCCACTTGTATTGCTGACAGCCTTTTGCATTCGTAGTTCATGTATTAGTTTTTTGCCGAGTTTCCATTTCTCTTGAAAAAGACTATCTATTGTTAAGCCATCTTCTTGTACAGTATACGTAAATGTATGTATCATTTTTTTGCTCCTTTTAAAAAAAGGTCCTGTCTACTAGACAAGACCCTTTTGGTTATTTTAAAACGACTTGATCAAAGAACCCTTGAATTTGATCATTAGAAATAGCGCCTTCTACTCGTACAACTTCTTTGCCACCTTCAAAGTAAATCATCGTTGGTGTAGCTTTGATGCCATAGACATTCCAACCTTCTTCATACTCAAGTACATTGTATTTCACAATTTCAATATCATTTTTTTCAGCAAGTGGAGATAAACGAGGAGTCATCTCCTGACAATGTACACATTCAGGACTAAAGAAGTATGCTGTAACAGGCTCTCCAGTAGCGATTTTCTTTTCCAATTCATCTGGTAAAATAATGTTTTGATAGTTTGGATCATCGATTAGATCAATTGTAGATTGTCTTAAATCGTCGGTATCGTATGGATTATTAGCTAACGCATCCTTGTTTTTCTGGGAGTTTAGAACAAAGATTAAAACAAAGACTGCAACTATAATTCCACCAAATATAAGTAGTTTCTTCAAAATTATTTTTCCTCCTTGATAGTCTTTAACACTGTAACACTCGTAATTGCGATCAAAATAAATGCAATAAGCGCTAAAAATGGAATGGTGATAAATCCTGCATAATTAATATATTGCCCTGTACAAGGAACTCTTCCACAGGCTGGTGCAGTTTCTTGCAAGAACGAAAGCTTTTGAATGCTATAATGATAGGCAGAAATACATCCACCGATCACCGAAAATGCAAGTGTAGTCATAGCGATTTTCGGATTTTTTTGAATATATGCAATCCCCAATATTAGCACAAGTGGATACATGAGTATTCGTTGATACCAACATAAATCACAAGGCTCGTATCCCTTTATCTCTGAGAAATAGAGAGATCCTAGTGTTGCGGTCAAGGCAACTGTCCACATAAATAATAGTAGATTTTCTAGTTTTTTTGTCATAGGAACTCCTTTAGATTACTTTGAACTCAAATAAAAGTATAATCCTTCTTTAAATACAAGTAAAATATTTTAACTGCAGGGAAAAGAACTATATAATGAAAGTTACTTATATAAAGAGGAGCCGATAAAATGACTGAAGAATTTGATTTATCACCGTTTGAACAAAGCATGATTATAAGACAAATGTCTTTCTCCGATATAGAGTCAATTTTAGAAATTCAGCGTTTATGTTTTCCTGGTATGGAACCATGGCAGGTAGCTCATCTACGTAGTCACTTAACTATTTTTCCAGAAGGACAGCTGGTTGCTGAGTTGGACGGAAAGGTAATTGGTTCCTGCTCAAGTCTTATTATCAATTTTGATGAGTACGACGACCGCCACTCTTGGTCTGATGTGACGGATAAAGGTTATATAACTAATCATAATCCAGAAGGATATAATTTATATGGAATTGAAGTAATGGTACACCCTGAATATAGACGTATGAAGGTTGGACAGCGTTTATATGAAGGCAGAAAAGATATTGCAAGGCAGTTCAATCTAAAGTCAATTATTATTGGAGGGCGTATTCCAAACTATCATAAATTTGCAGAAGAGATGTCTCCAAGAGAGTATGTGACATCTGTTTCTCGCCATAAAATATATGATCCAGTTTTAACGTTCCAATTAATGAATGGCTTTACGTTGATGCGTATTAACCCAAACTATTTACCAGATGACAAGGCATCTGCGAAATATGCAACACTAATGGAGTGGAACAATATTGATTATATTCCACTATCGAAACGACATTTTAAAACGAGCTATCCTGTACGGATTTGTGCAGTGCAATACATGATGCGTAAAATTAATTCTTTTGAAGAGTTCGCTAACCAATGCGAATATTTTGTTGACGTGGCGTCTGATGCCCAATCTGATTTTGTCGTGTTCCCGGAAATCTTTACAACACAGTTAATGTCTTTCCTGAATGAGCCATCTCCAAGCCAGGCTGTTCGTAAATTAACGGAATATACACCGCAATATATGGAGTTATTTTCAGATTTATCGATCCGTTATAATATTAATATTATCGCGGGCTCCCACTTTGTGGAAGAAGAAAATGAAGAAATATATAATATCGCCTATTTGTTCCATCGAGATGGTGCAATTGACAAGCAATATAAAATCCATATTACTCCGAACGAACGTAAATGGTGGGGGATTAGTGCGGGTGATTCTGTACAAGTATTTGATACGGATTGTGGTAAAATCGCCATTCAAATTTGTTATGATATAGAGTTTCCAGAGCTAGCACGCATTGCAACTGATATGGGGGCGAATATTATTTTCTCACCGTTTTGTACAGAGGATCGTCAAGGTTATCTACGTGTTCGCTATTGTGCACAGGCACGGGCAGTTGAAAATCAAATCTATACAGTAATTTCAGGGACTGTTGGAAACTTACCGCAAACAGAAAATATGGATATCCAATATGCTCAGTCTGCTATTTTCGCTCCGTCTGATTTTGAATTTGCACGTGACGGCATTGTAGGAGAAACGGAGCCGAATGTGGAAATGGTCTTAATAGGGGATGTCGATTTAGAAATCCTTCGCCGCCAACGTCAAGATGGTACAGTCAAGCAGTTAAAAGACAGACGTCGTGATATATACAGTGTCGAATATAAAAAGTGATGGAGGGGAGTTCACAAATATGCGATATAGACAACTATATGATCAGTGGAATAACTACACTGATCTAGAATCCAATTGGAAAGAGAATCTACAGCTCATTGCAAAGGATGAAAAACAAATAGAAGATGCCTTTTACCGCGATTTAGAATTCGGAACAGGTGGGATGCGGGGCGAAATCGGAGCTGGTACGAACCGTATAAATACATATACTGTTCGAAAAGCAACTACTGGACTAGCATCTTATATAAAAGGAGCTGGAGCAGAAGCGATGGAGCGTGGGGTAGTCATTGCGTATGATAGTCGCAGGTATTCTCCAGAGTTTGCACGTGAAGCAGCCAATACACTTGCCTCTAATGGGATTAAAGCATATTTATATATGGAGCCGAGAACGACACCCCAGCTGTCATTTTCCGTTAGACATTTAAATGCATTCATGGGAATTGTCATTACAGCGAGTCATAATCCACCAGAATATAACGGCTACAAGGTTTACGGAGAGGACGGGGCACAGTTAAATTTGGCGGATGCAGAAGTCGTTATCGAGCATGTGAATGATGCAGGGGATGCACTTCATATCGATCAACGAAATCCCGACAAACAATTAATCATTCAATTAGATGAACGACTAGATCAGATCTATATGGATGCGTTAAAAACAGTGCAGGAAAACGAAGAATTCGCACCATCTTCTAACTTGAAGGTAGTATTCTCTCCTTTACATGGGGCATCTGGAACAACAGTCCAACGTATATTAAACGAGGTTGGCTACAAGCACATTTATTATGTAGAGGAGCAAATGGAGCCAGATGGAGATTTTCCTACAGTAGAATCTCCAAATCCGGAGGAGCAGAGTGCCTTTGAATACGCTATTCAGCACGGTGAAAAAACCGAATCAGATATTTTAATAGCAGTCGATCCGGATGGTGATCGAGTAGGAATTGCTGTTAAATCTGCTTCAGGATACAAACTTTTAACAGGCAATCAAACCGGAGCCATTCTCATTGAATACTTGCTGTCACAGCTTAAAGAAAAAGGGAATATCCCAGCCAATGGACGTGTGTTTAAAACAATAGTTACCTCTGATTTGGGAAGAGTGATAGCAGAATATTACGGAGTAAGCACAGAAAATGTGTTAACTGGCTTCAAATTTATCGGTGAAAAGATTAAACAATACGAAGAGACGAAGGAATTCCAGTTTTTATTTGGCTATGAGGAAAGCTATGGCTATTTGATAAAAGATTTCGCGCGTGATAAAGATGCTGTACAAAGTGTTTTAGCGATAATTGAAGCAGCTGCCTATTATAAAAGACAAGGGATGACACTTCTCGAAGTATTAACTCAGTTATATGAAAGACATGGTTACTATTTAGAAGGCCTTCAATCTGTTACGAAAAAAGGGGTAAGTGGAGTAAATGCAATTCAAAACTTACTAAAACAGCTTCGTACAAATACTATTACAGAAATTGCAGGAATTAGTGTTCTTTCTCAAGAGGATTACTTGCATTCCGTAAGAACATTTACGGATGGACGAGAAACAGAGGAAATATTCCTGCCAAAATCGAATGTTATTAAGTACTTCCTATCAGACGGTTCATGGGTTTGTGTAAGACCAAGTGGAACCGAGCCTAAGATTAAATATTACTATGGGGTGCTTAGTGGATCAGAAGCAGAAAGCTCAGAAAAACTACAAGCCCTACAAAATGATTTTTCTTTGAAGATGAATCAATACTTAGTAGATTAATAGAGAAACAGGAAAAGTAAACTTGCTTTTCCTGTTTTTTTTCGGTCAAAAGTATGATAACCAGATCCTACAGTGAATAGTGGATAAGTGATAATATGGAAATAGATGAATTATATATTTGGAGGAGTTTACATGCAATCAAATGAACTCTCGAACATTGAATTACTAAAAGAAATAGCGGAATTATTAAATGAAGAAACAGAAATGGAAAAAATGCTACAAGGTGCTTTGCAAAAACTATTAGAAGGTACATTATTTGAAACGGGTTGGATCTTTTTTATTGATGAAAAAGGAAAGCAACAGCTAATTGCACACGAAAATTTGCCGAACGCACTAAAGCAAAATGATTGCAGATATTTGCAAAAAGGCGGCTGCTGGTGTGTTACTAGGTTTCAAAAAGGGGAGCTAAAAAAAGCTTCGAATATCATTGAATGTAAACGAATAGTCAATGCAAGAAAGATGAGTAATGAAGATAGTGGTGGAATTACGCATCATGCAACAGTACCTTTACAATCAGGTCAGGAAAGCTTCGGACTATTAAATGTCGCGACACCAGACACGATAAGGTTTTCAGATGGAGAGCTTGCCTTATTGGAATCTGTAGCCTTTCAAATTGGTTCAGCTATCAAGCGAATATTACTCACTAGACAGGAGCAGCAGGTAGCCCTAGTACAGGAGCGAAATCGGCTTGCACGAGATTTACATGATTCGGTAAACCAATTATTATTTTCGGTTACGTTAACTGCTCGCGGCGGAGTTGAAATGACAGAGCAAGAGGAGATAAAAAATACATTTAAAGAAATACAATATTTAACTCAGGAAGCATTAACAGAAATGCGTGCACTCATTTGGCAGCTGCGACCAAAAGGATTGGAATCAGGAATTATTGAAGGTCTGAAAGGCTATGGAGAAATTTTGGGACTTTCATTGAATGTGAAGGTAAAAGGGGTCATTAACCTACCGACTATCATTGAAGAAACACTGTTTCGAATTGCTCAGGAAGCACTAAATAATATTCGAAAGCATGCTGGTGTACTCAAAGCTGAACTATATCTAACAGTTACTTCTACAGATGTTTTGTTAGTTGTAAAAGACGAGGGCTGTGGGTTTCATATGAAAGAACCTAAAAAACTGCGCTCAATCGGTCTCCAAAGCATGAAAGATCGAGCAAATTTTGTTGGAGGAACCGTCGATTGGGTAACAGAATGGGGAAAAGGAACAGAGATATTAGTAAGATTGCCTTACTAGGAGGGAGTTATTATGATACGTGTACTAATTGCAGATGATCATCATGTAGTAAGAAGAGGGTTAATGTTTTTTCTAAAAACACAAAAGGACATGGATATTGTAGGCGAGGCTACCAATGGAAAAGAAGCTGTAGAGCTAACAACAAGCTTGAATCCCGATGTCATATTAATGGATTTGGTCATGCCCGTAATGGATGGAATAGAAGCAACGAAACGCATAAAGGATACGTATCCTGAAATTCAAATATTAATGCTCACTAGTTTTTCAGATCGAGACCATGTTATTCCAGCTTTAAAAGCGGGTGCAGCTGGCTATCAACTGAAGGATATAGAACCAGATGACTTGGCAGACGCCATTCGAAAGCTAATGCGTGGAGAAAATACGCTACATCCAGATGCGACAACTCAGTTAGAGAAAGAGTGGGAGCCAGTGGTACTAAGTCCACACGAAGAACATCCGTTAACTCCTAGGGAGCAGGATGTACTATCCGAATTGACAAAAGGGAAAAGTAATAGAGAAATAGCTTCATCTTTGTTTGTTACCGAAAAAACAGTAAAAACACATATTTCCAATATATTTGCCAAGCTTCATGTTCAAGACCGTACACAAGCAGCTCTTTATGCAGTAAAGCACGGTTTAACAGAGCCGAGTGGACAATGAAGAAGCACGGTGGATCGCAAAGACTATGCGATCCACCGTGCTTTTTTTTAATGTAGACCATTAACCTACTAGAACTTGTTCGCGAATAAGATAGAAACCTTAAAAAGTTGCGCATATCGAATTGAACGTTGCGCAAACGCATTGGAAAGTTGCAAGTAAGCTGAAGAATGTTGCGTAATAATCAATAGTTCCTCCTAATCGATCGATGGACACCAAAAATCGATCGATGGACTCCAATAATCGCTCGACTAGCCCTAAAAATCGCTCGACCACAAAAACTACTTACTTTTCAGCAAACATGTCCATATTAGGTTCAATATGTACCAATACCACGGAAAACGGCTTGACCTTCATAATTCGTTGTTCTATTTCTTCTGTGATGCGATGGCTATTGACCACATTCAAATTAGGGTCTACGGTTACGGTAATATCTACAAACATCAAATTCCCATGCATTCTTGCTTTAAAATCCTTTAACTCATCGACACCCTTGACCATTCTTACTATTGTAGATAGGGATTCCGCTTCCTCCACATTGAAACCATCAGAAAGTGTATAAGCAGCATCATGAAAAATAGTATAAGCGGTATAAATAATGATTATACCGACTAACAGGGCAGTTAATCCGTCTAAAATTGGAAAGCCCAAAATAGATCCGACAATCCCGATGGTTGCACCGATACTGACTAATGCATCAGATCGATTATCATAAGCAGCAGCTTTTAAGGCAGCACTATTAATACGGTTACTAAGCCGCAAATTATATCGATAGACAATGTACATGATAATAGCACTAACTAGCCCAACAACTGCGGTTAAAAGTGAAGGAGTCTCCTTGATAGGAGTAGCAATATGTTGTATTGCTTGAATAAGTACTTGGATTCCGATAAATGCCATGATAAATGCAGCAACGAGGGAAGCAATGGTTTCCGCACGTAAATGTCCATATTGATGATGACTATCTGGTGGCTTTTGAGAAATACGCAGTCCGATTAGTATAGCGACAGAGGCAATGATATCTGTAAAGTTATTTAGACCATCTGCTTTTAAGGCCTCGGAGGAACCAACTATACCAATGGTTAGCTTAAGTGTGCTTAATAATAGATAAATGGTAATACTTATCCAAGCACCTTTTTCCCCTTCTCTTAAGTTTGTATAAAGCTCCACATTGTTTCCTCATTTCAACAATTATAGACATAGGAAAACGACCCTCAAATGAGAGTCGTTTTTGTTATCTATAATGGATTTTATTGTTCTTCTATAGGTTCAGGTTCTTCAACAAGCGGCTCACTTTTAATGATCTCTAGGTATTGAATATGATGCCCATCAATCTCTTTAATCATGAACTCAAAGCCTTGTTCTAGAATTTTTTCACCTTTTACGGTTTCATAGCTTTTGGTCATAAACCAACCTCCTATAGTATCTATATCCTCTTCGTCGATATCTATACTTAGTAAGTCGTTTACGTTTTCGATTAACATTTTCGCATCGACAATATAATGATTCTCCGCTAACTTTTGAACTTCTGGAAGTTCATCGGTATCGAACTCATCCCGAATATCCCCTACGATTTCTTCGATAATATCTTCAATAGTTACAAGTCCAGATGTTCCACCGTATTCATCCATTAAGATTGCCATATGGATACGTTCACGTTGAATCTTAAGTAATAGATCGGCGATTGGCATATTCTCAATAACACGGATAATTGGTTGCATATAATCGCTAACTGGAGTAGTCGCATTTGTAGGGTCTTTAATATATGCGGTTAATAAGTTTTTCATATTAACAAGTCCAATAATATGGTCTTTATCTCCATCAGTTACTGGATATCTCGTAAACTGCTCGACTCCGATAAGCTGAAATACTTCATCTAACGTAAAATCTTTATCGATTGAAGTTATCTCTGTACGTGGAACCATGATTTCTTTGGCAATACGATCATCAAATTCGAAAATCTTGTTTACGTATTTGTACTCCGCTTGGTTAATCTCTCCGCCTTTAAAACTCTCGGAAAGAATCATACGAAGCTCTTCTTCGGAATGGGCTACCTCTGACTCTGATACCGCATCTAAACCAAGTACTTTAGTTGCTAAGAATCGTGCGGAACCATTCATCCCATGAATTACTGGGTACATAAGTTTATCAAAAATGATAAGCGGTTTTGCTACAGCTAACGTAATTTGTTCGGACCTTTGAATGGCGAATGTCTTTGGTGTTAACTCTCCTACGACTACATGAATATACGTTACAAGAGAGAATGCAATAATAAATGAAAGTAAAGAGGCAACACTCTCTGGGAGCTCAAAATAATTAAATGCCGGATGTAGAATCCGTTCTATCGTCGGTTCTCCGAGCCAACCTAACCCTAAAGCTGTTATGGTGATTCCGAGCTGACATGCAGAAAGATATTCATCCAGATTGGAAACTACTTTTTTGGCATCTATCGCCTTAGTGTTCCCTTCAGCTATAAGCTGATCAATTCTTGTAGTTCTTACTTTTACAATTGCAAACTCACTCGCAACGAAAAATGCAGTGAATGCGATTAAGACAGCAAACGCTGTCAATCGTATGGCTATGTCCAAATAATTACTTTGTCCCTAACCCAAATGAGGGGTAAGACAAAGTGTACACCTCCTGTTTTCTAAAAAATAGTTTATACGTTTAATAATAAAATATATAAAATGAAATTACAAATCTTTCTACTTTAAATGCATATATTCCATTATCAATTTTTACAAAAGCTTAATATCACTGCGATGAAGAATATTAGATAATAGAGATTAATATTATTGTGGAGGCTCCTGATGAAAAATAAATATATAGAAATATTAAAAGCGTCTACTAAGCTAGGTTTAACATCCTTTGGGGGACCAGCTGCACATATAGGTTATTTTCGCGATGAGTATGTGGAAAAAAGAAAATGGTTAGACGACAAATTGTATGCAGATATCGTTGCATTGTGCCAGTTTTTACCTGGACCAGCATCCTCTCAAGTAGGAATTTCTATAGGCTTATTAAGAGGTGGAATACTAGGAGGTATTATTTCTTGGCTAGGTTTTACGATGCCCTCTGTAATTCTTTTAATGCTATTTGCTGCAGTTATATCGGGTTCGGGTTCTTTTGATAGCGGATGGATCCAGGGCTTAAAGATAGTAGCTGTAGCTGTTGTAGCGCATGCATTAATGGGAATGCAAAAATCATTAGCACCAGATCATATAAGGATTTCTATTGCCATAGCATGCGCTATACTCACATTGCTTATTCCTACCGCGATTGGACAAATAGCAATTATTATTACAGCCGGCATTTTTGGTTATATTTATTTTAAAAATGAAACAATAGAGGCTGCTCCAGAGATGAAGCTTAGCTTCGGGAAAAAAACGGGAATAATTAGCTGGAGTCTGTTTTTTCTGTTACTCGTTTTGCTACCTTTGCTAAAGCCTTTTGTACAATCTGTCTATTATACTATTTTTGATACATATTATCGGGTTGGATCGATTGTGTTTGGTGGTGGGCATGTTGTATTACCAATGCTGCAAAAAGAGGTAGATGTATCTGCAGATATGTTCCTTACAGGATATGGAGCGGCACAGGCAGTGCCTGGTCCATTATTCACAATAGCTGGTTTTTTAGGACAAATAACTGCTGGAACAGGCGGAGCATTATTAGCTGTGGTTGCCATGTTTTTACCATCCTTTTTGTTGGTCATTGGAACATTGCCCTTTTGGTCTATTATTCGTTCTAAAAAAGGGATCCAAGCTGCTTTAAAGGGAGTTAATGCAGCTGTTGTAGGAATTCTTCTTGCAGCACTTTATGATCCAGTATTCACGAGTGCAGTGAAGAGTCCGATTGATTTTGTTATTGTATTAGTGACATTTACTCTTTTAGTCGTCTATAAATTAGCGCCATTTAAAGTCGTAATCGTAAGTGTTTTATTAGGTGCAATTGTTCATGCTTTATAAAAATTCAAAAAGTATTGACAATTAAATTTTCAGTATGCTACTGTTAATATACACAAAAAAATGGAAATGGAGGTATGACAAAATGATTCGTTTAAAAGACAAAGCTAATTACACAATAAGTTTTTCATACCTACCATTAGACCGGAAATGATTTAATAACAGACATTTACGTATTCGTATTGTATTGTCTACTATTAAAGCGCATTACCTCTAGATGGGTAATGCGCTTTTTTATGTCTTTTTATTTCCATATTTTGGTGCAAAAATTCAAAAAGGAGTGTTGGATATGAAAATTCAACGGAAAAAGCAAATTTTATTGAAGGAATCTCTTGAAGGTGGATAGCTAAGAAGTACAGTGTAGAAAGAAGAAAAGAGGGATTAGACAATGTTTTCTGTTTTATTTAAATTGAAATGGTTTTTTAAAGATCATTGGAAACGTTATACAGTTGCAGTTAGTATATTAATAATTGCTAGTGCATTTGAGGTTTTACCACCATGGTTAGTTGGTGAAGCAATCGATTCCATAACGACGGGTGTAATGACAAAAGAGTCGTTAATGCAATATGTTCTTTATTTTGTGGGAATAATTATTGTAGGTTATGCACTAAATTTTATTTGGCAATACCAATTATTTGGTGGCTCGATAACGATCGAGCGTATATTACGTTCGAAGTTAAACTTGAAATTTTTGAATATGACACCTACATTTTATGAAAAAAATCGTACGGGAGATTTGATGGCCCGTGCAACAAATGATTTAAATGCGGTAGCAACAACAGCAGGATTTGGAATTATGACATTGATCGATTCAACGATGTATATGGCAGCACTTATACTTGCGATGGGCTTTATCATTTCATGGAAGCTTACTTTTTTTGCAATATTACCAATACCTATTTTAGCATTTATCATGCAATATCTTGGGAAGATTATTCACGAAAAGTATATGGTTGCACAGGATGCATTTGGTGATTTAAATGACCGAGTTTTAGAATCAGTTGCTGGGGTTCGTGTTATTCGCGCTTATGTCCAGGAAAGAGCGGATGAACAAAAATTCGCTGATATGAGTGAAGAGGTTTATGAAAAAAATATGGTTGTGGAACGAATTGATGCCCTTTTCGGACCGATTACTAAAGTCGGAACTGGTATTAGTTATGTCGTTGCCTTAGGTTACGGATCTTATTTAGTATCAAAGGGTGAAATGACGGTTGGAAATTTAATCACTTTTAACGTCTACTTAGGTATGGCGATTTGGCCCATGTTTGCAATTGGTGAGCTTATCAATGTTATGCAGCGTGGAAATGCTTCGCTTGATCGAGTGCAAGAAACATTGGACTACGACCAGGATGTAAAAGATCCGACTTCACCGGTACATCTAAATAGTGTGGATTCCATTGGCTTCGAGGATGTTGGGTTCCAATACCCACTGTCTCAAGTAAAAAATCTGCAAAATATTCGAGTGAATCTGCAGAAAGGTCAAACCTTAGGAATTGTAGGGAAAACCGGTTCTGGAAAGACTACCTTTATGAAGCAATTATTAAAGGAATATCCAATTGGAGTGGGTCAGTTAACAATAGGAGATACGGCTATTTCCGCACAAACAAAAGATCAGGTACTTGAATGGATTGGTTATGTTCCACAGGACCATGTGCTGTTTTCTAGAACGATTCGCCAAAATATTCTATTTGGTAAAGAGGATGCAACGGAGGATGAGCTAGAAGAAGCAATTCGTTTAGCACATTTCCAGCAAGATCTAATGAATTTACCAATGGGCTTAGAAACGTTAGTTGGAGAAAAAGGGGTATCCTTATCTGGTGGTCAAAAACAACGTGTATCTATAGCACGAGCACTTATTAAGAACCCAGAAATTTTACTGTTAGATGATTCACTTTCAGCAGTAGACGCAAAAACAGAGGCTAAAATTATTGAAAATATTCAAAATGAACGTAGTGGAAAGACAACAATTATTACGACGCATCGATTATCAGGTATCCAGCATGCGGACCATATTATCGTATTAGATGAAGGTCTAATTGTAGAAGAAGGCTCTCATGAAGAACTTCTTGCACAAAATGGTTGGTACAAAGAGCAATATGATCGTCAACAGCTTGAGGGGGTGTCGTCATGAGTACAGGAAAACGACTCTACCATTATGCGTTAATTTATAAAAAACCAATTATTCTTGGCCTAATCTTTTTAACTATTGCAGTGTTTGCAGATTTAACTGGTCCATTCATTGCGAAGAAAATTATCGACGACCATATCACCGAAGGAGCTATTAATCTTCAGCCTATATTAATGCTGTTGGCAGTTTACTTCGGCTTAGCGATCGTAACAGCAGTGTTTAGATATTTTATGTTTATTAATTTACAGATTGGTGCAAACCGAGTTGTACAAAAGCTTCGAAATGATGTTTTTCAACATACGCAAACATTGCCAATACAGTATTTTGATAACTTACCTGCTGGAAAAGTTGTAGCACGTGTTACGAACGATACAGAAGCAATTCGTAACTTGTATGTGCAAGTACTATCTCAGTTTGCTACAAGTATTATTTCAATTGCAGGGGTTTACGTAGCTTTGTTCATCTTAAATGTACAAATGGCTGCAATGGCACTATTTGTTGTTCCAATTGTGTATGTGTGGATGATTGCTTATCGAAAATATGCATCCAAATATAATCATATTGTTCGTACAAAAATTGCTGATTTAAATGCCATGCTCAATGAATCCATTCAAGGGATGTCCATAATTCAAGCATTTAAACGCGAAAAGCAAATGGAACACGAATTTGAGGAGATGAATGAAGAACATTATCGCTATCAGAAAAAGTTATTAACATTAGACTCAGCAACTTCATTTAACTTAGTAAGTGTGCTCCGTACGATTATGTTTGTCATGTTCATCTGGTATTTTGGAAGCTTATCTCTAGAGCCAAATACAATTATTTCAGCAGGTATGCTCTATGCATTTGTTGACTACACGACTCGATTATTTAACCCAATCACAGGTATAGTTAACCAATTTTCGCAGTTGGAAAGATCCTTGGTTGCTGGACATCGAGTGTTCCAATTACTTGATGAATCAGGAGAAGAAGTAAAAGATGAACGTATGAAGCGTTATGAAGGAAATGTAGAATTTAAAGATGTATCCTTTGCATATAAAGCGGACGATTATGTATTGAAAAATTTGAATTTTGTAGCTAATAAAGGAGAGACAGTGGCACTTGTAGGTCATACTGGATCTGGTAAAAGCTCTATTATGAACCTGTTGTTCCGCTTCTATGATCCTTCTAAAGGGAAAATTCTAATAGATGGAACGGATATAACAACTTTACCAAGACAAACGATTCGAGAGCATATGGGCATTGTGTTGCAGGATCCTTATTTGTTCTCAGGAACGATTGAATCCAATGTAAGTTTAAACGATCCACGTATTTCACGAGAAAAAGTAGAGGCAGCTTTAGAGGCTGTTGGTGGAGAGCGTGTGTTAAAAAATCTAGAAAAAGGATTGGATGAACCGGTTATCGAGAAAGGGAGCACATTATCATCTGGACAAAGACAACTCGTATCTTTTGCTAGAGCTCTTGCATTTGATCCGGCGATATTAATTTTGGATGAAGCGACTTCTAATATTGATACAGAAACCGAAGAGATTATTCAGCATGCGATGGACGTATTGAAAAAAGGAAGAACTACATTTATTATTGCGCATCGTCTGTCTACAATTAAAAATGCAGACCGCATTTTAGTACTAGACCGTGGAGAAATTGTAGAAAGTGGAACTCACGATGAGTTATTACAGTTGCAAGGTCGTTATGAACAAATGTATAAGTTACAAGCAGGAGTGTCTCAGCATGTATAACACATGCGGGGATACTCCCTTTTTTTATGATGTTAATAAAAATGAGCAGTGAAAACAGAGTATTGGAAAATAAAAAAATAATACAACTGATTTCCGTTTCAGTTGGACGCTTTCCGCGGGCGAGGCCAATCCTCCTCAAGCCAATAGGAAGTTGGTCACGAAGGCGTGGCCACACGAGGCGTCGATCTAAGCCTTTGTTTCTATAAAATGCTCTCTGCGGTGTTTCGACTTACTCGCTTATCCCGCTAGAGTCGCCAACTTTCACAACAATCAACTTGGTAAAGTATTCCATATTTAGATTGGTCATAGCATACGGCTTAAAGACACTAATATTTAATCAAAATTTAGATATAATGTCGTCTTTTATACTACAGGTACTTGTTATATTGAGAATAAATGAAATGAATTTTCTTATAAAGAAAATATTGTTCAAATATAAAAGCTGAACTTTATGATCTCCGCTCTAGGCGACGACTCCAGCGGGAATAGCACGAGCGAGAGACTACAGGCTCGAGCCGTGCCCGCGGAAAGCGTTCGCCTAGAGCGGAGATCCCGCGTTGATTGATCTTCTTATTTAGCTTGGCTTGAAAATTTTTTTATAAAACGAATCATACAATGTAAGGAAGAAAACTTGGAGGTGGTTGGTTGGCGAATGAGTTTGTTGTAAGGTCATTGAATGAAATTGCATTTTGGTCAAGAATTATGAAGGAACATGCATTTTTTTTAAGCTTAGGATTTACTTTTAATGAGCAAAAGTTGATTGAAGAAGCACAACAGTACATTGCAATTTTCGAAAAAATTGAAGAGCAGTTAGCGGGTTACTCTGTGAATTCTGATCCACAGCAGGTCAAAGCTTTCAATACACATGTGTATCAAGCGGCAGTATCGATTTGGGCGTATAAACGAAAAGTTTTAGGACTCATCCTAAGATGCGAAATCAGAACGAACAATTTTCCATTATTAGTTGATCATACAAGTAGAGAGGCAGCTTATTTTGCTAAAAGGTTAAAAGAATTAAATGAAGGGAAGCTGCAGCCTTTACCAGAAGCAATCATTAAAGAAAATGTATTTTTCCTTAAAATTATGGCAGACCATGCTAAATTTATTGGTCATCTTTTGGACCCAAGTGAACGAAAATTAGTCGAACAGGCAAGAGAATTTAGCCACGATTTTGATCAATTATTATATCAGGCACTTGACTTGGAACATATGAAACCACAATCAGAGACTCCTCCACTGCTTGATCAATTTTTAGATCAAAATCGAGTATCTGTCGTTTCATTAAGAGACTTTAAGAAAACAGCACGCGATTTAATAGAGGCGTGTCGAATTAAGAGTAACATTCATCCACTATTAGCAGATCACACGTTCAGAGAAGCAGAACGTTTTATAGAAATTATTGATCTATTTGAGGAGAATCTTACTAACCAAACACCTTTAGCGGGCCAATAATCTAGTTTCTTTTAAGTCCTATTTACAAAATTAAGAGATAAGGTAAGGCTAAAATTCTATGATAGCAACGAATCAATAAAAATATTAGATTGAAATTTTACTTCGAAAATCATATATTTAGAGTACCGAAATAAAGAGAAGAGGTACTCTATGTTTATTTGGTTTGCTGATTGGAAAAAGAAGATATCCTCCTTTAATAGAAATGTGAAAATGTTTATGCTTGCGAATATACTCATTCAAATTGGAATGGGTGTATTTATGGTTATGTACAACCTATACATAAAAGAACTTGGTTTTCCTGAAACACTTAACGGTAAAATCATCTCTATGACGTCGCTCGCTTCTGCCCTAATGTTAGTGCCAGCAGGTTTTTTAAGTGACCGGTTAGGTAGGAAAAGAATCATAATCGTGGGGGCAATAGTTGCTGCTATTACTCTATTTTACAGAAGTTTAGTTACTGGAGAACAATCACTGATTTATGCAGCATTCTTTACAGGTTTATTTATGGCCTTAGTCCAGGTATCCGGCGTTCCCTTTTTAGCTGAAAATACAGATTCTAGTGAGCGTATGCACCTTTTTAGTATTCACTTTTCTTTAATGACCATTGCTAGTGTAGTGGGAAGTTTAGGGGGAGGGGTGTTAGCTGATGCCCTTCATGTAATTGGAGACATTCCTACGGTAGATTCCATTAAGTATGTGTTAATCATAGGAGCAATCATTTTTACATTGGGCTTGCTTCCTTTGTTCCAGCTTAAACCTGTGAAAGTTAAAGAAGATACAAATACCAAGGTTGAAGAAATTGAAACAAGTACACCGAAAGGTTTCCGCAATAATTTGAAGGTTATAATATTATTTGGTTTTGCAAATCTATTAATTGGAACTGGATCAGGGCTTGTCATTCCTTATTTGAATTTATATTTTTCTAATCGCTTTGATGCATCAAATACATATATTGGTCTCATATTGTCACTTGGCTCTGCAATGACCGCGGTAGCTATGTTGCTAGGACCTGCTTTAGTGAAAAGAGTTGGTAAAGTAAAGGCATTAGTAATTTTTCAACTGCTCTCAATTCCATTTTTATTCATCACGGGTTATACCAATTCTTTAATCATCGCTTCTATTGCTTTTTTAATGCGTCAGGCTTTGATGAATGCTGGGAATCCTATTCAAAGTGCAATTGCAATGGATCTCGTCCAGGATAAATATAAAGGACTTGCAAATTCGGTAAACCAAATGGTCTTCAATGTAGGCTGGGCAAGTACTGGAGCTATTTCTACAGGTCTTGTAGTAACATTTGGCTTCTACTGGGGATATGCTTATACGTTTACGATTACAGGAATACTTTATATTATTGCCTCTAGCTATTTCTATTTTGTGTTTGGACGAAAGAAGATTAGTAACAATTAAATATATATTTGTGGAAATAAAAAAGTGTATGGAAGTGAAGAAATCATTTCCATACAACTTGGCATATTCATATTAATACCTCAGTCATACACATGAAATAACATTAGCTCGTGTATCATTTTTTTCACTGTTTCTTCATCAGCTGGTGTTTCCCCGAGCCATTTTATCATGCCATCTGGTTCATATTCTGCAGTATATCTCTGCTGTTTATAAAAGAAAGAGACAGACCAACCTGGAAGTTGTTTGTTTTCATAGAGTGGTTTAAAGCTAAAATGTTGTAGCAAGAATATCAACCTTTCATGTGAGCGAATTTGTTCGCATACACTAGTATAAATGACTAGTGAAGGAGCATCGAATTGTTTAATGAGCAATTAAGGCAAGCCATACTTAATGAATATCATGATTATCATTTTTATCGTTCTATGTATAAATTGACTGATGATCCGTATTTGCAAGGTTTTATCGAACATATTTATGAGGATGAAAAAAGCCATTACGAAATGTTCCAACAACTCTATTATATGCTGACTGGTACATTTGTTCAAAACTTTCCGGAACCTCAATTATGTACAGATTTGAAGGACTGCATAAAAGATGCAATAAAGGATGAACTAGAGGCTGCCGAGGTTTATAAAGAAATGTTATTGTTAATACCAATCCAACAAGCATATGCACCGCTATTTGTTGCGATGCATGATGAGACCGAGCATGCAATACGTCTTTCTACTATGCTTCATTTTTTGTAAATTCTTTTAGTGTTTGCCTTTCCTCTGCTATAATAATTTAGAAGCTAGAGGAAAAAGGTGAAATTGATGGATTTTATATGGACAATCACATTTATGGCAGTGGTCGGAGCAGCGATTGGATCAATAACTAATCACTTTGCGATTAAAATGTTATTTAGACCACATGAGGCAAAATATATAGGCTCGTGGCGCATCCCGTTCACTCCAGGCTTAATCCCTAAAAGACGCGATGAGCTAGCAAGACAATTAGGGAACACTGTTATCCAACATTTGTTGACGCCTGATATCTTTAAGAAAAAGTATTTCAATGAAGAAATGAAAAATAAAGCAGCTCATTTCCTAACGGAGCAACTGAACGACAAAGTCTTTCAATCGGAAAAAACGATAAAAGATTGGTTGAAACTTGCTGGAATTGAAAACGTTCCAACTATTGTAAATGAAAAAATAGAAGACCAGGTGGATGTTCAATTTAGCCAATTAAAAGCTAGATTCGAACAGGAAACTATACGTCAGCTTGCACCAATCGATTGGCAACAAAGAGCTGATACCAAAGTTAGAGAAATTGTTTCGTATATTCTAGTTAAAGGTGAAGATTTCTTTGAATCAGAAGAAGGTAAGATGACCGTAAAAAATCTTATTGATGATTTCCTATCTACTAAAGGGACACTCGGCAATATGATTCAAATGTTCATGGGTGAATCATCATCACTTGCTGGAAAAGTTCAACCGGAAATACTAAAATTCCTAAGAGCACCTGGAACGAAAAATATGCTAGAAAAAATTGTACGAAACGAATGGGAGAAATTAAAGGACCGTCCACTTAATGAAATGATGGAAGGCTTTGACTTTGAGCCTATTGTTAAAAATGTAAAGGAATATTTGGCAGAACAATTGGCGATCGAAGAAAAATTGAATTATAGCTTCCTTCATTATTTTCCAGGAGCAACTGGATGGACAGCGTCATATCTTATACCTAAAGTGACGACGTTTGCATTCCAGGAAGCAGAAACAAAGCTGGAAGAAGTCTTGCGTAAAATGAAATTAGAAGATATGGTAAAAGAGCAAGTAGATACTTTTCCAGTATCTCGCTTAGAGGAAATTGTTCTTGGTATTTCGAAGAGAGAGTTCAAAATGATTACCATTTTAGGTGGTGTTCTTGGTGGACTTATCGGTATTATTCAAGGACTGATCGTATTCTTTACTACTTAAACTAAAGGGGCTAACTAACATGATTAACATTTATGATGACATTAACAAACTAGAAAAAACACTGCGCCAAACGGATGAATTCTCCAATGTAAAAACTGCAGTAGAATCTGTAAAAGCTGATGAACAAGCTCTAGCTTTATTCCAAAGTTTCCGTAAAGTTCAATTGTCTCTTCAAGAGAAGCAAATGAACGGGGAAGAAATTTCTGGAGAAGAGATTGAGTATGCACAAAAAACCGCTCAGTTAGCGCAAGGAAACGAAAAGATATTCCATATGCTTCAAGCAGAAATGGCCTTAAGCCAACTTATTGAAGAAGTAAATCGTGTCTTGATCAAGCCTGTTCAAGAACTTTATGAAGGTATCTAAGCAATAATTTAAAAGAACTTTTCCTATTTTAGGAGAGGTTCTTTTTTGTTTTTGGCTATGTTAATGTTAATGGTTGCTTTTGTATAGAAAATCGTTTTGGAGTAGCACTTCCAAGTTCATTTTTTCCTGTTTTTTTACTAAAGCACACCATTATTTCAAGAATAGATAAGTAAATTTTTTAAAAGAAAGGACTATCATTAAGCGATGTAGAATGTTTATAATAATACCAATAATAGGAGGATATTATGAAAAATCAGGTTTGTGTTATAAGCATTTACGTGCCAAATTTAAACAAAGCAATTGACTTTTATACGAATACTTTAGGTTTTGAATTAAACAAACAGTATGGTCCTAAGATTGCATCACTTGTACACGGTGAGTTACCAATTGTTTTAGAGGAGAAAGATAATGCAACCTACAATCAAGATGTTTCAGGTGTTGTTTTAGGGTTTCAAACTGAAGATATTTATGAAAAAGTTAAATTCTTAAAAGAGAAAGAAGTAAATTTTATTGTAGGTGAACCAACTAATTGCCCTCCCGGAAAATATATTAGTTTTAGAGACCCCTTCGGAAATATTTTAGAATACCTTCAATATGAAAATATGTAACAAGTATAATACTTGTTGGATATTTTGGTCTTTTTCAGCTAACCTGCTTCGTTAACATTTCACATTGGATTGTCGTCGTCATTTACTTGATGTTTAGACATGAGAATAGAGACCATCGAAATGATGGTCTGGTTTAACTAATGCACTCCGTTAGTTTAATAAGGACTTGTTTTTATCAAGTTCGCTAATAATTTCTTTAATTGTATCTATTACAATTTTTGGATTTTCCAAATGAATTGAATGCCCATCGTCAGTCTTAATTTGAATCGTATTATTTGTTAAATTAGAAAGTATATTTTGATGTTCTACCCAAGAAGCATCATTATTATTTGAACTTAAAACAGTTATTGGTAGTTCTTTATTTAATGGTTTTGAGTCTTTTAATTGAATGGCAGATTCTTCACTATATAAGAATTCTTTATATACTGCTTCGTATGTTTTTGGGTTATAACCAATATAGTTAACTAATTTTTGATAAGGTTCTGGTAAACTTTTTCTGCCAACTGGTTGTTTTAGTAGTCTAGGAATACCTAAGCTTGAAGTTATGTATCCCAATCTAAATAACCTCAAGTTTTTCCTATGGATGTTCTTACGCCCTTCATCCCATTCATTACTTAAATACCTTTTTTCGTGTACTGAATCAATTAAAATTAAAGCTGCCACTTTCTCCGGATATTTACTAGCAAACAATCGCATACGTACGGAGGTTTTACGTTTAATTTTTCTAACACTATTATTAAATCCTCAACTACGGTTTCACTTGTATATTTTCCTTTTACCGAGGAACTCCACCCGTATCCTGCCCTATCGAATGAAAAACCTTCGAAAATTTAGAAACCTGTGGTTGGATATAATACCAATCAATTGAACAACAACTTAATCCAGCATCTAATATTACTGTATATTTTGAATCAATGCTCCCAGAATGAATAGCATGAATTAATCTATCATTTATTTTTACTAGATTGCCCAATCCATTTACTTTATTTTTCTTATTAGAGTACATATTTACTAATGTTAATGGAAAGCAAAGGAAACTAAGTAAAGTTTTAATAACCTTTTCATTCTTCATATTACCTCTCCTCGTATCAATTAGAGATATGCTAGCATCTTTAATCATTGTTAAAATAAACTGTGACATTAGTTCAAGAAAAAAACTAACACCACCAGACTAGAAGTAATTTCCAACAATTTACATATAATAACTTATTCCACACAATCACAAAAATACCTTCATCTTCAACTAACCTGAGGCGTTGTTTAAGTGAACACTTTCATATTTATTTATTTTATAAAAATATCAAAAGCAAAATTGTATAGGGGTACCCATTTCTGTTACTCACAAGGCGTTATGTAGTTATATAAAAAAACCTTTTAAAGCAGGATATTAATAGCCCCATGACGAATCTAATAGAAGAATGAATGACTATTCACTTACAAAGGGGAATGTATATGTATAATACTTTATTTTTAGAAAAAGAAGGTCGTATTGCGACTTTAACATTGAATCGTCCAGAAGCAATGAACTCGATGAATGGAGTAATGATGAGAGAGTTGGCAGAAAGCCTTGAATCCCTACAATCAGACAGAACTGTTCAAGTGTTAGTTATTAAAGGAGAGGGGCGCGCATTTTCTGCTGGTGGAGATATTAAAGCGATGCTAGATAAAGAGAATCCTTTTGATATGGATGAGGCCATGACCTACCTTACTCGAATTGCTAAAGCTTTATATACGTTACCACAGATTACTATTGCATCCGTGCACGGGGCAGCAGCAGGTTTAGGATTTAGTATGGTATTAGGCTGCGATATTATCATTGCAGAAGAAAATAGTAAGCTTGCCATGAACTTTATCGGAATTGGGTTAGTTCCAGATGGAGGAGGCCATTTCTTTCTAAAAGAAAGAGTTGGAATTCCAAAAGCGAAACAGCTTATGTGGAGAGGACAGCTTTTCTCAGGAAAAGAAGCACAAAAAATCGGACTTGTGGATGAAGTTGCTTCAGATGGGTTAGGATCAGCAACTGCAGCATCCTATGCACAAAAACTTATCCAATCACCAATTGCTGCCATGATTGCATCAAAGGAAATCTTGCACGCAACAAAACTAGAGGAATTACAATTAGTTTTAGAAAAAGAAGCCGTAACACAATCCGCGATGCGAAAAACCGAAGATCATATTGAGGGTATTCAAGCATTTGTTGAAAAGCGGAAACCTGAGTTTAAAGGGAAATAAATTTTGAGTGATTTGAACCCAGTGTCCTTGGCGTAATACTCAATTTTAAAAAGTATATTTCAGATTTTCTTAGCAATAAAAGGAGGTACAAGTCCAATGGTAAAAAAATGAAAATGAGAAAATCTTAAATTATTTTATTAATTTTAGAATAAACATGGTTTTCTCTTTCGTAGAATTATGTTTAGAATAGAGGAGAGATAACATGTTAAATAAATTCAGTGATGATATTTATTATTTATCAAATCAAGATGAGAACGAACGACCAACATTAGGACTAGTATGTGGTGACCAATTTAGTCTAATAATAGATTCTGGTAATTCTACTCAGCATGCTAAAGACTTTTTACGAGAAATAGGAAAGTTAAATGTACCACCAATTAAATATATGGTTATCACCCATGCACATTGGGATCATTTCTTAGGAATGAATGAATTTGATGCAATTGTTATAACTAATAGTCAAACAAACGAAACGATAAAAGAATGGAATAGCTATTCTTTTGACGATAAATCACTCCAAAACTATGTGAATACTAATCAAATTAGTGCTATGTGTATGAAGATTATACAAACTGATATGCCAAACAGGGATAGTTTTAAGCTGAACTCTCCAGATATAGTCTTCGAAAATACATTAACTATTGATTTGGGTAATAAAATTTGTATACTTGAAAAAATCGACAGTACTCATACAGATGACTCCACAATCATTTATATTCCTGATGAAAAAATTGTTTTTTTAGGTGATTGTGCATATGGTACAACCACAGACTCTTTATTTCATTACAAGCAATCTAGGTTATTAAGTATGATTAAAGATATTCAAAAATATGATGCTGAAATGTTCTTACTTGGTCATGAAACTATTTGCGATTTGAATGAAATGGATATTTACTGGAAAGAGTTAACAACGGCTAGTGGAGTTGTAAAATCCACTTCATTAGAAAATGCTTTAGAGTGCTTTAAGGCAGAGAACAATAGGGAGCCAAATGATAATGAATTATTTTTCATAAAGGCATTTGTTAATGACCAAATGATTCAATCACGTTAATAATGAAATTCATAGTGTTCAATTAGGTGAAATCACCTATTGGAACTGGGAGGGAGAATAACAAAAAGGGACTTAGCCATCAAATGGTTTAAGTCCCTTTAATTCTATACATGAAATAATACTAGTTTTCCAGAGCTGTTTACTAAACGATGTGTTTTATTGGCAAAACCTTTTTCTCCAATAACTGCTTCCCCTTTTTGCTTTGCTTCCTCATCATTTTCATACTCCCAAGTTTCTTCTAAAATTAGTTCCCCTGTTGGTTCAAATGCAGTAAATTTGTATGCTTTCATCAATCAAACACCCCTTTATTATACTTATATATATTATACATAAAAATTATATTATTTTGAATGTAATCTCTAATCTAGTAAAAATGACAGCAAATAATAATATGATTTACTACCTGCATTTAGTTGTATACAGTCTTTCTATTATGGTAAAATTAGAACAAATATTCTATTTTCGAATGAGGTGTACTAAATGGCAAGAATACGTTTTCTACATGTGGCAGATTTACATTTAGACAGCCCCTTTAAAGGTATCTCCTCTATTCCTGAAAATCGATGGAAAGATATAAGGGAGAGTACTTTCCAAGCGTTTCAAAACATGATTAATTATGCAGTTGAAAGTAAACCGGACTTCGTTTTAATAGTCGGTGATATTTATGATGGGGAAAATCGTAGTCTTCGTGCTCAGCATTTATTTCAAAAAGGAATGGAAGCTCTGCATGAAGAAAATATTCCAGTGCTTATTTGCCATGGAAATCATGATCACTTAAGTGGTAATTGGGTTCGTTTTCAGCTACCTGAAAATGTTCATGTATTCGGTGAGAAAGTAGAAACTAAAACACTTATAATAAGCGAAGAAAAAGTAAATATAACAGGATTTAGTTACAAAGAGCGTCATATTTTAGAACCTATGTATAGCCATTATCCCATTGCAGAACACAATGAGATTCATATTGGGATGCTACATGGTAGTTTAGAAGGAAACAATGATCATGATGTGTATGCGCCATTTAGAAAAAATGATTTACTAGCAAAAGGCTATCAATATTGGGCGCTCGGTCATATACATAAACGCCAAATTATTCATTCAGACCCGCCAATTGTTTATCCAGGAAATACCCAAAGCAGGCATCGTAACGAAAGAGGCGTAAAAGGGTTTTATGAAGTATCGTTAGTTAACAATCAGGCAGAGCTTCAATTTGTCCCCTCAGCTGCTTTTATTTATGATGAGCTTTCGATAGAGTGTGCTGGGATGATTCACGCCAATGAATTAATTACACATCTTGAAAAGGAATTGATAAGCTATAGTCAAAAAGTAGGGAAAGCGATTATTGAGCTTACAATAAACGGAATAACGGAAGAAACGATTGAACTATTACAGTCGACTAATAAAGATGAATGGCTATTTTTGATTCAAGAGAGTCTAGAACAAGCAAACAACTTTTTAATAATTAAAGAATTACATATAGAATTTCCAATTGAGCAGAGCGCAGAAACTACTATGCTGCTATCTGCTTTAAATGAATGGGATACTTCGGGATGGAAGCATGCTTTAAAAGAGCTTTATCAGCATCCTAAAGGGAGTAGATATTTAAAGCCAATTGACCAGGACTTTATCGAGGAAGTGTTAACAGAAGCAGATTTGATAGTTTCAAAGGCTTTAGCGAGGGGGAGTAATAATTGAAGCTAACAAAACTGCATATATACGGCTTTGGGAAGCACGAGAATGTGGAAATTGATCTGATTAACGGTATCAATGTGCTCTTCGGTGAGAATGAAGCAGGAAAAACAACTATCCAACAATTTATTTTGCATATTTTATTTGGTTTTCCACAACGAAATTCTCCATTACTTCGCTATGAGCCTAAAAACAGTTCCACATACGGGGGGAGTGTCCAGATTTTCGACCATGAGAGCCAATCTATAACAATTGAACGAGTTAAAGGAAAGGCAAGCGGGGATGTTACGGTATACTTTCCTGACGGAAGCAGAGGAGGAGAAAGGGAGCTGACCAAAATTCTGCATGGGTACTCTCGGGCTGATTTTGAGGCAATTTTCTCTTTTTCATTGCTTCAGTTACAGGGCTTCGAGAAGATGACAGAAGAGGAGCTAACGAGAACATTATTATCCTCTGGAACGACTGGGATCGATACATTAGCAGTCGTCGAAAATCAATTTATAAAAGATATGGGCGAGCTATTTAAGCCAACTGGTAGAAAGCCTCTTATCAATCAAAAAATAGAAGAGCTACGTGAATTAGAGACTACCTATAAGCATCAGCTTGAGGAAGTAGAGAAATATGAACCTTCCATTAAACGTCTTAACGAGCTTGAAACAATTGTGGAGGAACTAGATCAACAAGAGAAAGAGATTTCTACACAGTTACAACGATATTTGGAATGGAAACAACTGAAACCATTGAAAGAAAAAGAAACTAAGTTAAATCAGGAGCTAGACTTAATAAAGCACCAGCTCTTCCCCTCAGATGGTATCCGTCGATTTGAATTAATAAAAGACAAATTGAATCGTAATGATGTAGAAATGGAGCAGTTGAAAAAAGAATTGGATTTGTTAACAATCCATGCAACTATCTTAACCCCACAGCAATTAGAAGAATTACAGTCCTTTCTAAATCGAGAAACAGAATGGCATCAGCTTCGTTCCAAACGAATACAAATAGAAGAGGAACAAAGTAAAACACTTCAGAACCAAATGCAACAGTTGGCATTAGTCGGAGTTGACTGGGAAAAAAGCTTGGCGCATATTGTCCAAGCAGATGTTTCAATCCAGCAAGAGGACAAACTAGTTACGATTCTTCAAACAGAAAGAAACTTGGAGCTCGAACTGCAACAGGAAAAACGATTATTACAAATGAAGGAACAGGATCTCCTTCAGCAACAACAAAGAGTGAGAGAGACCAAACGAGCAAATAAATCATCTGCTAACCAAAAAGCGAATGGGATAATGTACGCTATCATTGCAGCCATTGTCCTTGTTGGGATAATCATAGGCTTTACGCAATCGAATTGGATGGTTGCCCTTACAGCTATTGTCATTAGTGGAATTGTATATGCAGGCTTTACCCAGATGATGAAAACATGGCACCAATCGAATGATGTTCAAACATATGTCGATTTATTGAAAAAGGAACAGGAGTCATTACAACAAAATATTTCTATATTGAAGCAAGAAATAGGTGAGTTAGAAAGTAAGAAGACAGATATATCAAAACAAGTAAACGAGTTTTTAAATAGCTATCATATTAGTGAACAATTATCACCAAGTCTATTACCTGAATTATTTAAGCGTCTACGCATAATTCAGGAACAGCAAATAGAGCTTGACCAGATGGAAACTAAGCTTTATGAAGTCCGTATGCGAATACAGCAGTTGTTTAAACAAGCTGTGGAGAAAACTCCTAAAAATCTTTCTGAAGATATGCTGTTTCACCAATTGAGAGAGTTCTACCTAGATGAGAAGAAAAAATCTGAAGACGTGCAATATAAAGAGGCAAGAATTTACGAGCACCAAAATAAGCTTCATGAACTATTGTTACTTCAACATTCCTATACCGAACAAATCCAAATTTTGTTTCGTGAGGCAAATGTAGATATAGAAAGCGATTATTATTCAGCAAATTCTATCAATGAACAAAAAGTGGAGCTTGAAAAGGAACTACACCATATTCACATGCAGTTAGCTGGAAAACAAATAAATCTGAATGATTTTGATGATGTATTTGAGGACGAGTGTAAGGAAAAGCTAGTTCACTTACAAAAGCAAAGACATGATAATAATGAGGAAAAAGCATCACTGATCTATCAAACAAAGAAATTATTAGAAGATGAAGAGCAAAGCGAGCAATTACAATTACTCGAACAGAAAAAAACAGAACTACATGAACTCGTGAAAAAATGGGCTGCTCAAAAAGCAATTGTGGAATCAATTAAGCAGATCATGAAACAGTTAAAAGAAGAGCGACTTCCAGAAGTATTAGAAAGTGCCCAGCATTATTTTAAGCTGCTTACAAACAATTCATATGAACAAATGATACTATCTCCAGAGGGAAGCTTTGAAGCTGTTAAAACGACTGGACAGCGATTTAAAATAGCGGAGCTAAGCCAAGCAACAAAAGAGCAGGCTTATATTTCCTTGAGACTTGCACTTGCTGTTTCTTTGCAAAGCAAAGCGCCATTTCCAATTATCCTGGATGATCCATTTGTACATTTCGATCGTGTCAGACTTAAACAAGTGGTACAATTAATGGCAGAGTTACAAAAAGAACACCAACTTTTGTATTTTACCTGTCATGACAATATGCAATATGTATGGGAAGATGCATCAGTCATTCAAGTGACGACATTATTACCGAGAAAGGTAGGGGTTGTGAAATGAAAGGCATTACACAATTACGAGTAGGGGATCCAGTTGATCATTACTTACTGATAAAACAATCAACAAAAGGTGTAACAACCGTTGGAAAACCATTTATGTCACTATTATTACAAGATAAGAGCGGAGATATTGAAGCAAAACTTTGGGATACAAATGAGGAGCATGAAAAACTTTATGCTGCTAGTCAAATTGTTCGCGTAGGAGGGGAAATTCAGGATTACCGCGGAAAGTTCCAACTACGTGTAAAAAGTATTCGACCGGTAAAATCAGAAGAGCCTATCTCGATTAATGACTTAGTTCCATCCTCAGCCAAACCAAAAGAAGAGTTGATGGAAGAGCTTTTGCAATACTTCTTTGAGATGAAAAATCCATTAATTCAACGAATTACAAGACACTTAATGAAAAAACATCAGACAGCATTTATGACATACCCGGCAGCAACTAAAAACCATCATGATTATGCCTCTGGGCTTATCGATCATGTGGTGTCGATGTTAAAGCTAGGAAAAGCGCTATGTGAACTGTATCCAACGATCAACAAGGACCTTTTATACGCTGGCATCATTTTACATGATATAGGGAAGGTTATAGAGCTTTCAGGACCTGTTGCAACAACTTACACAATTGAAGGAAATTTACTTGGACATATTACGATCATGGTCAATGAAATTTCTAAAGCAGCTGAAGAGTTGGAAATTGAAGGGGAAGAGGTCATGCTTCTTCAGCATATGGTACTATCCCATCATGGAAAAGAAGAATGGGGTAGCCCGAAACGTCCTGCACTCCGGGAGGCAGAGATGCTGCATTATATCGATAATATAGATGCAAAAATGAATATGCTAAATCGTGCATTAGATAAAACAAACCCAGGTGAATTCTCCGAGCGATTATTCCCATTGGAAAACCGTTCATTTTATAAGCCTACCTTTGAATAAGAAAAAAATCGTAAAGGCATTTGGCCTTTACGATTTTTTTATGATCAAGAAAGTATATAAAAACGAAATAGCGAACGAAATAGTATCTTCGAGAGCTTCCTTTATAACTAGGAGAGTATGGTCGTGACGTTAGTCACGATCAACCTCTCCTAAAAAAATTAATGGTAATCATATAGCATCAAGTCTGTCCAAAGCCCTTCGAAAACGATAGAAACTGGTTTAACTTCTTATGGACGCTTACGCTTATCACCGACTTTTTTATTTATAAGGCTTAGCAAATAAAAAAGTTGGCCGTGACCGAAGTCAGGCCAACCATTATGCTTGTCTTACTTACTTTTCATCCTCAGTTGCTTCTTTATCTGTTTCTGTACCTTCTTTAGCCTCAGCATCTTTAGCAGGTGCTTTTGTTTCAGCTGCTGTTAAAAATTGATCTAGAGATGTTTTTAGATCTTCATCTTTGATGTCGATATCAGCATCTTTCATCATTTTAGCTACTTTTGGTAACAATGCAGATTGATCAGCTTTGTCTAACTTCAATTGTTTTTCAATTTCAGCTTTTTTATCTTCATATGATTCTTTAATTGTACGTTTATCCGTTACTTCGATAATGTGGTAACCAAAGTTTGATTTTACTGGATCAGATATTACATTTTTCTCTAAACCAAAAGCTACTTCTTCAAATTCAGCAACCATTTGACCTTTACCAAACCAGCCGAGTTCTCCACCAGTTGATTGGGCTGCTTCTTCCGTAGAGTATTCTTTTGCAACTTCTGCAAAGTCTTTACCAGACTCTAACTCAGCTTTTACTTTCTTCGCCGTTGCTTCGTCTTCTACCAATACGTGACGAGCATTAATTTCATTTTTGATATTTTCATATTCAGCTTTAATTTCTTCTTCTGATACTTCAATATCCTCTATTAAAGCTTTTTCTTGCAATAGGTTTAGTTCTAAGTATTTTTTGTATGACTCTTCTGTATAGCCTTGTTGAGCGATCATCGCTTCAAAGTTCTCGCCTAACTGAGCTTTATCAGCTTCTAGTTGGCTGTTTACTTCCTCTTTCGTTACTTCGTACTTATTTGAAAGTACTTTTTCAATCATTAGCAATTGGAATGCTTGGTCGCCGATGGATGATTTCATCTCTTCGTACAAATCATTCTGTGTAATGTCTCCAACTTTTGATGTTGCAATTACCTCACTGTTATCTGCTGCTGAATCACCACTACAAGCTCCTAGTGCAAGAACAGATGCTGCAAGCGTTAGTGTTAATACTGTTTTTTTCATGAAATATTCTCTCCTAACTTCTTTGTGTTGCCAGTTGTAACTATAACATAAACGAAATAAAAACAAAAATAGTTCCCTTCATTAGCCTACCAAATATTTAAAATAGCGCATAGGATACATGGAAAAGGAGGTGTTTTAAATGAGCGGACAATATAACGGCGGCGGTGGATATAACAATGGCTCTGGTTTTGCTTTGATCGTAGTTTTATTTATTTTGTTGATCATTGTGGGCGCAGCGTTTATCTACTAATTTTAAAAGAGAAACTAAGATTGCTTAAAAACGATCTTAGTTTCCTTCAGATGGTAGTGCGAAAAAAAGAAATGACCCTAAATCATCAAATATGATTTGGGTCCACTTTTTTTCTCTTAAACTGCATAAACGAGCTCAACGTAAAAGGAAACAAGAAGAATCGTGATCAAAATATTGATTGTACGAAAAATCTTTGGATGTTTCTCTTCCGGAATTTCTTTTGACATTACTAAAGCATATGTCATTCGGTTAATTTGTAGCAAATAAAATGCTGAGAATAGAACTAACGTGAATATAATCATGTCTAGACTCCCTTCATATCCTTATTTAGCATAACAAACAATGAGGGGGATATACAAGTGTTACATATTGTTAATAGTTTGGTTCCACTATTAAAATCTCGTACCCAGCGTCTGTTTCTTCGATATAGGCTGACTTTGGTGACTTATTTAAATTCTTCACATAGATTAAATCGATTAAACAAATGCCACAATGATAGGCAAATAACATTGTGAAGTAGTGAGCGAAATTAGGAATTGCAAAAGCACCGATAATAAGTAATACATTAACAAATATAAAAGGAGATATTAAGATAAATAGAAATCTACGCTTTTGAATTGGTTCTATTATACGTAAATGCAAAATAGGGATAAATCTAAATTGGTTAACGACGATGAACTTTATTTTATCTCTATGGCTAAACATTGGGATAAAGTGACATAATTTATGAAGAGGATAAACACCTAAAAATGCGATTAAGAATATCCAAAAGTAATCATCCGATTTATGCTCATTATTAATAATTCCTAATAAGGCATATGCAAATGAAAAAACTAATATAACTACTAAAGAGGATAGTATAAACAATCTCTCTAAACCATATTGTTTTCTCACGTTTATTGTTTTCCAGCAGTGCACGGTATGCAACTCCTATATATTAATTTGATATTAGATACATAAGATAATCCTTTTTTTACTAAAAAGCAACTACTTTAATGTAAAGAATTATTAACCGCTTTCAAATGCAGTATTATTCATCTTTGAAGCTAAATGTATCTTCGATGTTTTTTAAAGATCTTTCAAAAATATCCATGAAATCATCCCCATAAATATTGCGAATAACAGCCGCTACATCCATGAAATCTGGAAATTTTCCATATAGCTCTTTTATAGGAAGAGATCCTTCGAGCACAGCATGTGGAGAGTCGTGATAATTTTCATACATTCCTTCTAACAGTACTTTTCCTTTTTTGGTTACATCCACATATGTATTACGCTTATCGTCATCCCGTTTAGAAAAAGAAAGTAGACCTCGTTCCTCTAATTTTTTCGAAAAATTAAATGCTGTAGAAACATGCATTACACCAAATTTTGCTATATCAGAAATAGTTGCACCCTGTAGATGGTATGATATCCATAAAATATGATGTTCATTTATATTCAAGTCAAAAGGTTTTATCCATGTTTGCCAATCTTTTTCTACTGCTTTCCAAAGTGCTTTAGATAGTTGAGCTATTCGCTGACTGTAAAGCATTGCTTCTTTCATCGTATAAAATTGATCTGCCATATAAACACTGCTTTCTGTATTTATTTTCTTTCAAACATTATAGCAAGAAAGTATGTAAGTGAATATAGGTTAAAAAAATATTATTATACTTATAATGAATTGTCGGTATAGAAGATTTAAAATGACCTTTACATAATCAATTCCAAAAAGCATATTACATAGGGAAACTGAACAACGCTGATTTCCGCTGGAGTCGCCGCCTGCCTCTTCACTCAACAGGAATAACCTTAAAAACGAATAAAAAGTTAAGTGAACAATCGTGTTTTAAAATAATTAAGTAATTATGAAATTAACTCACATAAAAAAATATATCCCGATAGTGATGGGATATATTCTTTCATTGGTATTAAACTGTTGCTTCATTTTTCTTTGGCAATTTACTTTCAAGTTCTGCCATTGCCTCTTGAATAGATGAAATTTCTTGCTGAAGATGTGCTTGTAGAGGGGCAGTTTCCGTTTTCCATTGGGCAATACTAGATTTAATATCTTCAATTGTACTTGGAACAACTTCTTTAGATGAATTTGTTAAGTTGTTTATCGCTTGTTTCACATCCGCTAGCTGAAGCTTTACATCTGAAAGCTTATCTCGAAAATCATTGGAAGTTGACTTCAAGGAAGATCGAACTTCCGAACCTGATCTTGGAGTGGTCATAAGTACAGTTGAAGCCCCCACTAGTAAACCCGTTGCAATACCGTAAAATAATGGTGCTAGTTTCATAATAATTCACTCCTTTGCTTGTATGTATTATTCCTTACCTTATGATAATTAAAACATATTATTTTATACAAAAAAAGCTTTCCTCCGAAAAGGAAAGCAAATAGTTTATATTTTATGCTGTAAGTGCAGTGTCAAAATTAGTACGCTTGATCAATTTTCCGATAATCGGATAAATGATGAAGAATGCAATTGCATTAATGACTATAGCTGGAAGTACAACTAGAACAAATAACTCTTGGAAAATAGCACCTGCACCAAAAACAAAAATAGCAGTGGATAGAAAAACTGTACCAGATACAAGTGTACCGATTCCTGTAAGTACTACCCCGATTGCAACTTTATTGGCTAATTTGTTTAGCAATAAGACAAGTCCTAGAAAAACAAATGCTGTCACTGCTTTATCAATGATATTAGGAATGAATCCTCCTGGAAAAGTAGAAAACAGTCCAGAAATAACTCCTGTTGAAATGCCAAGTAAGAAAGTACTTTTAACATTCGGGAACAACAGAATTCCTATGAACATCATCGTCAGCATGAAATCTGGTTTCATCCCACCATTAATTCCAGGGATAATAATGTAAAGCACTGCGCCGACCCCTACTAATAAGGCCATCAAGACTAAATTCTTTGTATTCATTTTCTCATCTCTCCTCAACTTTTCTAAGCTCTGTTTGTTGGTTTCCTCTAACGTATCCTCGTGATCGTTAGCAAGAATCTTATCTATGATTGTACGTGCTCTGTGTATCAAAAGCAAGAATTACTTCTTCAATTTTTCATATAATTCTCCTGCTAAATTTTGAATGACCTCCGGAGTATAGATTTTCTCCTTCGTGATCCAAGTTGCGCGGAAGCCGTCCGTTTGATCATAGCGTGGGATGAAGTGTAAATGGAAATGGAACACGCTTTGTCCAGCTGGTGCCCCATTATTATTTAATAGGTTCATGCCTACTGGACCAAAGCTTTCTTTCAGTGCACTAGCGATTTTTGGGACAACTTTAAATAAGTTACTTGCTTCCTCTTCAGAAAGATCATAAACGTTCTCTTTGTGATTTTTTGGAATAATTAGCGTGTGACCTTTTGTTAATGGCATTATATCCATAAAAGCATACACGTACTCATCTTCATAGATTTTCGCACTCGGGATAGAACCATCAATTATTTTACAAAAAATACATTCACTCATCATATACCCTCCATATTCATCGTTATGAAAAGTTTAACATATAATAGGACAGGCCGTGGAAAGATAGAGGATTTTTTGAAATTATTTTGGTAAACTTATGAATAAGAAGTGAGGTGCGTAAGATGACTGTATTAGAAGTCAAAGACGTGACAGGCGGCTATACTAGAAAGCCTGTGTTGCATGATTTAAACTTTTCGATTGAAAAGGGAGAACTAGTAGGGTTAATCGGGTTGAATGGTGCTGGTAAAAGTACGACCATCAAGCATATCATTGGGACAATGAACGCTTTAAAGGGTGAAATTCTACTTAATGGTAAAACGTTGAAAGAGGATCCAGCACAATATCGTACATCATTTTCCTATATCCCTGAAACGCCAGTGCTATATGATGAATTGACATTAAAGGAACATCTACAGCTTACAGCTATGGCCTACAATCTAGATGAATCTGTTTTTGAAGCGAGAAAAGAGGCTCTTCTAAAAGAGTTTCGTATGGAAAAAAGGTTAAATTGGTTTCCGGCTCATTTTTCTAAAGGAATGAGACAAAAGGTTATGATTATGTGTGCGTTTCTAGTGAATCCAGCATTATTCATTATCGATGAACCATTTGTTGGACTTGATCCATTAGGAATTCAATCATTACTGGATCAGATGAAATCAAGAAAAGATGAGGGAGCATCCGTATTAATGTCGACTCATATTTTGACTACTGCTGAAAAATACTGCGATCGTATATTGCTCTTGCATAATGGGAAAATTCGCGCTCAGGGGACAATGGATGATCTACGGGCTGCATTTCAAATGCCTGATGCAACGTTGGATGATCTTTACATCGAAATGACGAAGGAACAGCAAAATGAACAATTTGCGTGAAGTATGGAGTAAACGGTTTTTATTTTATATAAATGAATTGCAAAAATACTTGAAGTATATTATTTCTGGGCATATCGCAATTGTTATTGTATTCGTAATTGGTGCTGCAGGGTATACGTATAGTGAATGGCTAAATACAGCTCCAAAGGATTTTCCCGCCTTTTTAGTTGTGTCCTTCATTGTGAGTATTTTAATAGCGCTTAGTACGCCAGTTACGTTAATGAAAAAAGCGGATAGTGTTTACTTTCTCCCTTTAGAAACAAAACTAGGTGAATATCTGAAGCTCGCTCTTTCTTGGACATTCTTTTCATCCATTATTGTACCGTTGGCAGCTTTAGTTGTATCAATACCACTGTTAACAAGAATAGCAGGATCCACCTCAGGGGAAATTTTATATTTCTTTGTTGCAATCCTTATATGGAAGTATTGGAGCATACAAACAGAGTTCCAATATCGCTGGGCATCCAATGGTAAAAACGTTTGGATAGATTATTTCATGCGAATGATTTTATTATTCGCGGGATTATATTTCTTGTTGAGCGGTTACTATTTCTTTTTATTAGCAATCGTCATTATTCAAGTGCTGTATTTAATAGCTTGGAAGAAGAAGAAAACAGAAGTACCGTTTCCTTTTGATCATTTCATCGAAGTGGAACAGGCGCGTATGATGCGTTTTTATCGTTTTGCCAATTATTTTACGGATGTACCCCATATTCAAGGTATGACAAAGCGAAGAAAATGGCTTGATGTTCTGTACAAACTAGCACCTTATGAACAAAAAAATACACAGTTTTATTTAGTTTTACGTACATTTATCCGCACAAATGATTATTTCTATTTGTGGGTTCGTCTCACGGCGCTTGCGATGGTCGGGGCTATATTCATCCCGTTTCCAATCGTTGCAATTATATTTACAAGTGCACTTTCATTTGCAACGGTCATACAGCTACGTCAATCCTTATCTACTGGCGAAGAATTCCGAATGGATTTATTGTTTCCTATTAATGAAGGAACACGGAAAAAAGCTGTTGATAAATTGATCAGAGTGATTCAACTAATTCAAGCAGTTTTCGTGTTAATTGTAATTTTAGTACAAGCAGGATTCAAAATGGAGTTGCTCGTTATACCACTAGTGATGATAATTATTTCTGAATTGACTTTACGAATTAGTAAAATATGAACAAAAGAAGAGGAAGCTTTAAATAGCTTCCTCTTCTTCTGTGGATTTATAAGTTGCGATATATGGAGCGCTTGTGAATAAATTTTGTTTGTCAGCAACCATCGAAAAATCTAGATTGACTGATTTTTCCCAAACCTCATAGCTATTTGGACCAGACCATTCCGATAAAATAATATATGTATCGGATTTAATAGGTTTTAACACTCGCAATGCGATAAACCCAGGCTCTATTTGCGCTGTAGAACCAAGGTTCGTATATTTGTGCTCGAAAATAGATTTTCCTTCATCTGTAATGGGTATATGTTGCAATACGAAGTAACCTTTATGTGAAAATTGTCCTACAGATTCCAAAATTTCATATTTTCTTGGAACTTGGAAAACTGTCTTATTGGAAGACTCTTGGATAAGAACTGAATTTCCAGTTCCGTGTAATAGAAAGAGCTGTTCGTTCGGGTATTTCTTCTTTATGGATTGCATAAATTCCGGTGTTCCGGATGTCATATATAAATACATGGAAAATATCTCCCTTCTTATTATTTATTATATCTTTCCCATAATCTAATCTTTAAAAACATAATACACAAGTATCATATAATAATCCGAACAATTTTATGACAAATACCCTATTTTGCTATACTTTAGAAAAAAGAACGTCTATAGTGGTAACGTATAGTAAAAACAGTACGTTTATATAATGAGAGGCAGGTACCTTTAATGACTAAATTTAACGATACCCTTCTTCGCGCAGCACGTGGAGAGCAAGTAGAACACACACCAGTTTGGTTTATGAGGCAAGCTGGAAGATCACAACCCGAATACAGAAAAATAAAAGAAAAGTATTCCTTGGAACAAATTACACATGAACCTGAATTATGTGCTTACGTTACACGTTTACCAGTAGAAAATTACAATGTCGATGCAGCCATCCTTTATAAGGATATTGTTACACCGCTCGTTGGTATTGGCGTAGATGTTAAGATCAAATCAGGAGTTGGTCCTGTTATTTCCAATCCAATTCGTACTGTACAAGATGTGGCTAATTTAGGCGAATTATCACCTGAAGACGATGTACCATTCGTTTTAGAGACAATAAAATTATTAACGACAGAGCAGCTAAATGTTCCACTAATCGGATTTGCAGGGGCTCCATTTACGCTAGCAAGTTATATGATTGAAGGGGGACCTTCTAAAAGCTATAACAAAACGAAAGCATTTATGGTATCCGAACCACAAGCGTGGTTTGCATTAATGGACAAGCTTGCGGATATGATTATTGTATATATCAAAGCACAGGTTAAAGCGGGTGCGAAGGCAATTCAAATCTTTGATTCGTGGGTTGGCGCATTGAATGTAGCGGATTACCGTATTTTCATCAAACCGGTGATGACACGTATTTTCACGGAGCTTCGTGAAACAGGAGTACCGCTAATTACATTCGGTGTTGGTGCGAGCCACTTAGCAATGGAGTGGCATGACCTTCCTGTGAACGTGGTTGGGATTGACTGGCGTTTATCTATAGAAGAAGCTCGTGCAAAAGGATTAACGAAGCCGTTAATGGGGAATTTAGATCCATCCTATCTAATTGGCGGTTGGGAAGAGATTGAAAAACGTGCAAAAATTATTGTAGAACAAGGGGTGGCACAGCCAGGACATATTTTCAATCTTGGACATGGAGTGTTCCCAGAAGTAGATCCAGATACTTTAAAACGTTTAACCTCTTTTGTGCATGATTATAGTAAAGAACTTATCGCAGCAAAATCAAACTAAATTTTTGAGGTGAATATGATGAAAAAGACAATGGGTTTATTAGTAATGGCATATGGAACTCCTTACACAGAGGCAGATATTGAACGATATTATACACATATCAGACATGGTCGTAAGCCAAGTGATGAGCAGCTTGCTGATCTAACTGGACGTTACGAAGCAATCGGCGGGATTTCTCCGCTTGCTAAAATTACGCAAAGCCAAGCAGAAGGATTATGTAACCGTTTAAATGAATTGCAGGATGAAATTGAATTTAAGCTATACATTGGATTGAAGCATATCGAGCCTTTCTTAGAGGACGCGGTTGCGGAAATGCATAAAGATGGCATTACGGAAGCAGTATCTATAGTATTGGCACCTCATTTCTCTACGTTCTCTATTAAGTCCTATAATGGTCGTATTCAAGAGGAAGCAGAAAAGCTTGGTAACTTGAAAATTACTTCCGTAGAAAGCTGGTATGATGAACCAAAATTCATCCAGTATTGGAACGACAAGGTTAGCGCAGCATTCGCAGAAATGACAGAAGAGCAACGCGAAAAAGCATGTCTAATCGTTTCAGCACACTCACTACCAGAAAAAATAAAAGAACTAGGCGATCCATATCCAGACCAATTACAAGAAACAGCAGATCTAATTGCCGCAGCTGCAGGCGTGAAAAACTACGCAGTAGGTTGGCAAAGTGCAGGACAAACACCAGAGCCTTGGATTGGGCCAGACGTACAGGATTTAACTCGTGAATTACATGAACAAAAAGGATACACTACATTTGTATACACTCCAGTAGGATTCGTAGCGGAGCATTTAGAGGTCCTTTATGATAATGACTATGAATGTAAAGTAGTATGCGATGACATCGGAGCGACATACGTGCGCCCAGAAATGCCAAATGCACAGCCTCAATTTGTTGATGCAATGGCCGATGTTGTATTAAAGCATTTAAAATAAATCTTTTGTTAAATGTCTTAAACATCAGCCAGGTGTTTAAGACTTTTTTTTAACAAAGTATAAAATTTATATTATATACCTTAACAAATTGGGAGGATGTATCACGATGAAAAAAACATTAGCAATTCTAGCATTTGCAACCATGACACTTGTAGGCTGTGGGGACAAAGAAGAAACGGGAAGCAATGCAACACATCATAATGAAGGTACACTAGAGGAAGTAGTAGTTGACATCCAAACGGATGAAACACTTGCTATAGAAGACGTTGTATTATCTGCAAAAGTATCTCAATCAGGTGAAGCGGTAGATGATGCTTCTGTTGAATTCGAAGTATGGGAGTCAGGTATGCGTGAGGAAGGACATATGATTGAAGGTACTTTAACGAAAGACGGCGTGTATGAAGCGAATTTTACATTTGATCATGATGGCGTCTATTATATGTTTGCACATACGAATGCAAGAGGACTTCATGTTATGCCTAAGCAGGAACTGATCGTTGGAGATCCAGATATGACTAAAGTAATTCCGGATGATTCGGATGATTCGATGAGTCACATGAATCATGAGTAAAAACTTGCTAAAGAAATAAGAGAAGTGTATTATAGTGACTAGATGACCGAAATGGTTTTCTAGTCATTTTTTGATAGGAGTTGAACATGTGGATCGCAGACAGGAAATATTAGATGCAGCAACTAAATCTTTTTCCTTGTTTGGCTATAAAGCTACAACGATGGAGCAAATAGCTAAAATTGCAAATGTAGGGAAAGGTACAATTTATACTTTTTTTGAGAATAAAGAAGTACTTTTTCAAGAAATTGTACTTCGTATTATCGTAGAAATGAAACAGGAAGCAACAATAGTGATAAAGGAAGAAGCATCCTTTCAAGAAAATGCGTATGCTGCCTTGATGAAAATGCTAGAATTCCGAGATACACATCAGCTGTTTGCTAAAATAATTGCCGAGGAACAGGAATGGAGAACGCCACCTGTTACACTTGTGAAAGCACAAATTGAGCAAGCAATTGTTTCTTTTATAAAACAGAAGATTGATAAGTATATAAATGCAGGGGAAGTACGCCAAGTAAATAGTGAACTCGTTGCATATTTATTATTAAAAGGGTATTTGGCATTTGTAAACGACTGGAATTTAACGCATGAAAAACCACTAACAGAACGTGAAATTGCTGACTTTTTCCAAGATACTATTTTTCAAAGTCTCATTAATTGAGACTAATTTTTTAAAATGAAATGACTGAATGAACGAATTGGTCATTCAGTACTGGGAGTGAATGAGATGATTAAATCAGAATGGAAAAGTATTTTTACAAATAGGAAATTACTTATTCCTATAATTGCAGTATTGTTCATACCTGTTATGTATGCAGGAATGTTTTTGTGGGCATTTTGGGATCCCTATGCAAATTTAAGTGATCTACCAGTAGCAGTTGTGAATGCAGACGAGGGTGCTACGTATAACGATACTACTTTATCGTTAGGAAATGACCTATCTGAGAAATTAAAGGAAAGTGGACAATTTAAGTTTGTTTCTGTTTCAAAGGAAGAAGCAGATGAAGGATTAGTAAATGAAGACTATTATTTATTAATCGAGATTCCAGAAAACTTTTCACAACATGCAACAACATTGTTAGATGAAGAACCTCAAAAGATGGTTATTACTTACAAAGCAAATGAAGGATATAACTTTCTATCCTCTCAAATTGGTGAAACCGCAATGGATCGAATTCGGGCGGAGGTAAATAAACAAGTATCTGCAACTTATGCGGAACAATTATTTGATTCTATTACGAAATTGGGAGATGGATTTGCTGAAGCCTCCGATGGAGCAGGTGCATTAAAAGATGGTGCTGTAGAAATTAATACAGGCGCATCTGATTTAAAAGGCTATTTAGGACAGTTGGCAAGTAGTACAATCGAACTTCGAGATGGAACTAGTACAGTTGTGGATGGTATTCAGAAAGCTGCAACTGGTTCTACGGATTTAAATAATGGATTATCCACACTTACAGATGGAACAAAGCAATTAGCAGACGGCATCAATCAAACTGCAACAGGTGCAGGTAAATTAAACAGTGGAATTCAAACGTATACAAGTGGAGTAGCTAAACTAAACGAAAGTTATCAATTATTAAGTGCAAAAGAAAAAGAAATACTTAAATCATTAGCTACATTACAATCAAGCAGTGAAGCTATTAATAATAGCGCAATACAGTTATCTGAAGGTTCTACTCAGGTTACTGCTGGCATTCAAGCATTAGCGAAACAGTTAAATCAGCTTTCAGAATCATTACCAGCTGAACAGGCAGCAACCTTAAAAGAAACAATAAAACAGATAGAAAATGGTAGTTCCACTGTATCGGCTGGTTTAGAAAAGCTCGCTAATGGTACAGATGCCCTATCAAAAGGTACTACTCAAGTGAGTAGCGGAGCTGAACAATTGAGTGCAGGTTACACGCAGGCAAAACAAGGTATTTCACAATTAAATGACTCTTCAAGTGCATTAATGGAAGGTTCCGCAAGTTTAGCAACAGGAACTAATACACTTGCAGCTAAAATGAACGACTTAACAACTGGAATGCAGCAAGCATATGATGGTTCTTCTAGTTTAGTAGCCGGTCTAAATAAATTAGCATCTGGTTCAAGTCAGTTAAAAACAGGAACAGGAACATTAGCTGAGAAATCTGGAGAATTAGCAGATGGCTCAACAAAATTAACAGAGGGAACGGAACAGTTAGCAGCAGGAACGGAAATTTTACAATCGAGCTTAAAGGATGCTAGTGAACAATCTAAAGAGGTATCAGCCAATAATTCCACATATGAAATGGTAGCATCTCCAGTAGATGTGAATGTCGAAGGAGTAAATGAGGTACCAAACTATGGTACAGGATTTACACCATACTTCTTATCTCTTGGATTATTTGTAGGTGCATTACTCATTTCGATCGTATTTCCATTCGTACAGGCCGCGATTAAGCCTACCAGCGGAGCATCTTGGTTTTTAAGTAAGATCTCAGTTTTGGGAGTAGTAGGGATTATTCAATCTTTAGTTGTTGTAGCTATTGCTTTATTTGCTTTAAAATTGGAGACACAAAGTGTAGGATTGTTTATATTATCGACCATCATTACAAGCTTTACCTACTTAGCTATTGTCCAATTACTTGTAACAGTACTTGGTGATCCAGGTCGCTTTGTTGCAATTGTTATCTTAATACTTCAATTGACAACTAGCGCAGGTACTTTCCCATTGGAGCTAATACCTCAGCAGCTACAAATCTTTAATAAATTCTTACCGATGACTTACTCAGTACAAAGCTTTAAAGCTTCCATTTCAACAGGAGACATAAGCAATTTCTGGTCCACTAATAGTGTGTTATTAGGATTTATGATAGTATGTCTGACCTTAACTTTGGGTTATTTCATGCTATTATTCAAAAAACGTCATTCTAAAGAAACAGCGGAAGTATAATTTTTAAAACCCATCTCATAAAAGAGGTGGGTTTTTGGTTTAAAGTATAATCCAATCAGACCGCTGATTTCCGTTCCAGGCGTACGCCGTCCACTACAATCAATAAAGTGAGTAGTTCTTAAGTTAGTACAGACTTATAAAAAAATTGCGCAGTAATGAAATAGTAACAAGTCTGTTCTAAGACCAGTGAAAACGATAGAAATAGGTAATGGTATTAAAGTGTGTGTGCGTTTTTTAATTAATAAAAAAACCACTAGAAAGGGGAGTATCTAGTGGGATTTTAATTGTTAATTAAATTTTAGTGCATTTATCACAGTGGTTCCCGTAGCATTCATGCTGTTCTTCAATTGCTTCACCACATGATGCACATTTCTTAGCGGGCAGGTTACGGAAAAATTCAATTACGTTTTCTAACATAGTTGTTCCACCTCCATCTGTTATATAACTAACTTTATTATCATCATTGTATTATAACACAGTTCAATTTGTCAACATATTATCGGAACTTTTGATAAAATAATGATAAAGGAGAGATGAACATGTATTTTATCGACAATAAAGGAATAACAGATCCACGCATTAACTTAGCTATTGAGGAGTATGCATTGAATACAATGGACGTTGAAAAGGATTCTTTTCTTCTGTTTTACATAAATCAGCCTTCCATTATTATTGGGAGAAACCAAAATACGATAGAAGAGATAAATACTGATTTTGTTGAAGCAAATGGGATAATCCCAGTCCGCAGGCTGTCCGGTGGCGGTGCTGTGTATCATGACCTAGGCAACTTGAATTACAGCTTTTTAACAAAGGATGATGGAGAGAGTTTCCGTAATTTTAAGAAGTTTACGCAGCCTGTTATAGATGCTCTAGCTAAAATGGGTGTTGATGCGGAGTTATCTGGTAGAAACGATATTATGGCTGGCGGGAAAAAAATCTCTGGTAATGCACAATATTCAACTCGCGGACGTATGTTCAGTCATGGAACATTAATGTTTGATACAGAAATAGATGCTGTTGTATCAGCTTTGAAAGTGAGCAAGGAAAAAATTGAATCAAAAGGCATTAAATCCATTCGTAGCCGTGTGACTAACATTAATGAACTGTTAGAAAATCCAATGACAATCGAACAGTTCCGTTCACAACTTCTTGCTTCTATTTTTGATGGTGAAGAAAATATACAATACTGGGAGTTAACAGATCAAGACTGGGAAAATATCCACAAGCTTTCCGAGGAACGTTACCAACAATGGGATTGGAATTTTGGTAAGTCACCTAAATTCAACATGAAGCATTCTCACCGTTTCCCAGTCGGAGGAGTAGATGTTCGTTTAGATGTGAACAAAGGAATGATTGAAGAAGTAAAGATCTTCGGCGACTTCTTCGGTGTAGGGGATATGGCAGAAGTAGAGCAGTTACTAACTGGCAAACCTTATAGTAAAGAAGGCATTGAAGCAGCATTAGCAAACGTAGATGTACCAAAATACTTTGGTGGTATTACTAAAGAAGAGCTTGTTCAATTAATTTATTAAGAAATGGAAGAGAGTCTGACTTATGTCGGGCTCTTTTTTGAAACTTAGGAGAATGCTCTATAAACTTAGTCATATCAACGTTTTTTTGAACAATGGAGTTCTGACACGAGACTTCCCAAGGGTGAATCTCCCTTGTATAATTCGGTTTGAAAATTGCTTTCTAATATTATATTTTGGCAGGTATTTTGAATGGATTCGATAAAAGAAGAAAAATTAAGTCATTACCTCGATATTATCAAGGTTTGGTACCGGATGACATGAATCCTAAGAATGGGAATCATTAAATGCTAATATGCCACAAAAAAAGAACAAGCTGATTTTCTCTAGTAAATCGGCTTGTTTTTAAGCATTGGAAACTAATCACCGCTCAATAATTCTGGTGATTTTTTTCTACTATTAAAATGAATACTTCTCCAAAATTGTATTGAATTTGTAAAGAATGTACTTAAACTAAATGAGCTAGTGCAAAACCCCTCTTTTGATGCAGTAGCAACCACATTATCGCTTCTAAGATTTCCACTCTAGAAACTTCTAATTTTTTGATTGAGGAACCCTACCATAAATGTGTTTGATTTATAAAGAAGACCACCTGGAACGTTGATTTGTCAACGATTTAGGTGGTTCAGTCTTTTATATTATGTAAATTGTAGTTGAACAATCCTAAAGCAAATGAAAAGTTTAGCGAGTGCTAATTGAATGGATGAGTAAAATTCACCATTTTTTAAAAAAGTATAATGGGGAACGTCGGATTTTGTAGGATTCAATAAGCCTCCCGGAGAATATTAGCTATAACTCTATCTCCTAGGGATGAAAGCGTTTACTAAGGTATATCAAATTTTCACCTTGGGATGGTTTCCTTGTGTACCGACATTAGTTTAGGATGAACATTTTGTATAAGGAAAGCGGTTGCAATCTTTGGATAGACAAATCAACAGTGAGACGATTGCAACATGCCAGAGCTTTTTAACCGTGTAGATGAGCTCGGCGTCACATATGTGTTTGAGGGAGAAACGGAATTCGACACATGCCGTGATCAGCTGGCATCTTTCATTCGGCACGTATGTGTAAATGAAAAAACGACAAGCTTTAACATATCCGAGGTTTACCAGAATTTTGATGAAAATGGTAAAGGCTTTTTAGAAAGGTGAAGATAAATGATTGAACTCAACCAGATTACCACTCTGTTCCTTGCAGTAGCTCTCTATCTGCTTGGAATGGCACTTGTAAACAGGATTGGATTCCTTAACAGGTTCCTGATCCCGGCGCCTGTCGTCGGCGGTTTAATATTTGCCGCTTTAGCTCTAATGTTGAAAACTACGGGGATTGTCGAGATTACATTGGATACATCGCTACAGACGCTGTTCATGATTGCCTTCTTTACGACGGTGGGTCTTGGAGCAAGCTTCAAGCTCATCAAACTAGGTGGGAAGCTCTTAGTCATCTACCTGCTCTTGTGCGGCGTCACGGTGTTCTTGCAGAACGTCATCGGTGTTTCGTTTGCTCAATTGTTTGGAATTGACCCACTGTTGGGTGTCATGGCCGGGGCAGTTTCGATGAACGGAGGGCATGGCGGCGCTGCGGCGTACGGACAGACGATTGAGGACTTGGGCATTTCCTCGGCCTTGACGATTGGCATGGCCGCCGCCACACTTGGCCTGATTTGCGGTAGCCTTACCGGCGGCCCGGTTGCGCGGTATCTGATTAAGAAACACGACTTAAAGCCGGCATCGGGTGAAGTAGAGGAGTATGTAGAGAAGGATGAGAAACCGATTCAAGAATGGTCGTTCATGGTCCAGGTCGCCCTCATCACGTTTTGCATGGCAGTTGGAACCTATCTTGGTGAATTGTTTACGAATGTTACCGGCTTCGTCCTGCCGTCCTATATAGGGGCGATGTTCGTGGCGGTCATTGTCCGGAATCTTGCCGACCGCTTTGTAAAGGGCACGGTGAACATGAAGGAAATCAACTTTATCGGTGACGTTTCGCTTGCGATCTTTCTCTCGATGGCATTGATGAGCATCAAGCTGTGGGAAGTCGCAGATCTCGCTCTACCACTCATCGGCATTATACTCATCCAGGTTATCGTCATCGTCTTGTATGCCATCTTTGTGATGTTCCGAATGCTTGGCAAGGACTACGATGCGGCTGTCATGATCTCTGGATTCTTAGGCCACGGGCTGGGTGCAACTCCAAATGCAATGGCGAACATGTCCGCAACCGTGAGCAAGTATGGTCCTTCTCGAACGGCGTTCCTGGTCGTGCCAATTGTAGGTGCATTCCTGATTGATGTTGTATTTAGCGCACCGATCATTATCGCGACGATTAACTTCTTCAAGTGAGTTATTGGATTGACTGTTTCCAAACATCGACGTACCAAAATACTTCGGTGGTATTACAAAAGAAGAGCTTGTTCAATTAATTTATTGATAAATGGAAGAGAGTCTGACGTATGTTGGGCTCTTTTTTGATATGATAAAGGAAGAACTGTTTTTGTGAAGGGGGATTATTGTGACGACGCATCGTGTGTTAGTTGTAGAGGATGATCGAAAGATAGCATCTTTGCTTGCAGATACTTTAAGGAAATATCATTATGAAGTGCATACAATTGAGGATTTTGATCAAATAATAGAAGAGTTTACTGCGTTTGATCCGCATATTGTTTTGCTGGATGTTAATCTACCATCATATGATGGGTATTACTGGTGTCGTCAATTGCGCCAGTTAACTACTTGCCCAATCATATTCGTTTCTGCGAGATCAGGAGAAATGGATCAAATATTTGCGCTTGAAAATGGTGGAGATGATTTTATCACGAAGCCTTTTCACTATGAAATCGTCCTAGCTAAAATAAGAAGCCATTTAAGAAGAACATATGGTGAATATGCCGCAAAGCAGGAAGAAAGAGTTGTAAAGGTTGGTAGACTACAGCTTTATATGGAACGAATGGAGTTACATACTGTACAAGGTGAAATTCCCCTCCAAAAGAAAGAATGTACGATTCTGGAGTTATTATTAAAGAATTATCCGAAGCTAGTGACTAGAGAGCAGCTATTAGAAGAGCTGTGGGATGATCAGTCTTTTGTAGATGAAAATACATTAAATGTAAATATGACAAGAGTGCGAAAAAAGTTAAGTGATTATCATGTTTTATCAACAATTGAAACGGTAAGAGGAGCGGGCTATCGACTAATCCTAAGCTCAGAGGAGTCATAATATGATTCGATTGTTCTTAAAGGAGCATTTAGTCTTTTTAGTATTTCAGGTATTATTGGTCTTATTTGTGATGCTTTTATATTGGCTAGATGGCTTTCGAAACTTAGACACTGCAGTGTATTCCATTGTTATTACTAGTATATTGACCCTCACCTTTTTAGGAACATTATTTATAAAAAAATATGCTTTCTATAAAAAGATTCTATCCGTACCTACTGAAATAGAAGGGGTATTACAACGGGAGGCCAGGTCCCCTGAGATAAAACAGGTCGAGGCATATTTGCAGCATATTTATCGGTTATATCAAAAAGAAGTGCAGCTTCTCTATGCTAGGCAAAATCGACATTTGCAATTTATGAATAGCTGGGTGCACCAGATGAAAACTCCTATATCGGTTATAGAGCTGATGACGCAAGCGGATGATCAAATAGAAGCAGCTGGTGTTTCAGAGGAGATGGATCGATTGAAGCGTGGGTTGGATGCAGTTCTAATGAATGCACGGCTAGATACATTTGAAGAAGATATGCAAATTGAACAGATTGATATAAAGCAGCTTGTTACAGAGGTAGTCTCGACTAATAAGCGTTTGTTTATAGGGAGTCATGTATTTCCAGTTATTTCGATTGTGGAAGAATGTATAATTACTTCTGATCCGAAATGGCTGCGGTTTGTACTAGCACAATTTTTAACGAATGCGATCAAATATACATTTGAGGAAAACAAAAAAATATACTTTGAAACCTTCTTTGAACATAATCAAGTCATTTTGACGGTAAGAGATGAAGGAATAGGTATTCCTGCTTCTGATATGAAACGGGTAACCAAAGCATTTTTTACTGGAGAAAATGGCAGAAAAACTGGCGAATCAACTGGGATGGGATTATATTTGGCACTAGAGGTATGTCATAGATTAGGACATGAGATGAAAATTGAGTCAACAGTTGGAGAAGGAACGTCTGTATCGATTATATTTGAACAACATGAATCTACAGAACGAGGTGAGCTCGATGTCGATATTGAAGCTGAAAGAAATAACGAAGGTGTATGAGGGGAAAGTTGCGCATTTAGCGATTAATCAGCTGAGCTTCGAGGTGGAAAAAGGCGAGTTTCTTGCAGTTATGGGTCCTTCCGGGAGTGGTAAAACAACATTACTTAATTTAATATCAACGATTGATCAGCCTACTTCGGGAGATTTGACGATTAATGATTTAAATCCTCTGCTATTGAAAAGCAATGATTTATCTTTATTTCGAAGAAGACAGCTTGGTTTTGTTTTTCAAGATTTCAACTTACTTCCTGCATTAACAGTTGAAGAGAACATGGTATTGCCATTAACTTTAGACGAACAGCCCGTAAGCATCATGAAACAAAAAGTAAATAAAGTTGCGGAGCAGTTGAGTTTAACGTCTATTTTAGAAAAGAGACCATTCGAAATTTCAGGAGGGCAGGCACAAAGAACTGCTATTGGACGAGCTCTAATACATGAGCCTTCGATTATACTTGCAGATGAACCAACGGGAAATCTGGATTCAAAAGCCGCAAAGGATGTATTAGAACTATTGTCTAAGGTAAATAAAAAAAGTAATACGACCATCATTATGGTGACCCATGATCCAATTGCGGCAAGCTTTTGTGATCGAGTTTTATTTATAAAGGATGGCGAGTATTTTAATGAAATTTATAAAGATGACCGAAGACAAACGTTTTTTCAACGTATATTAAATGTCTTATCTTTGCTAGGTGGAAATGTAAATGACCTTTCAACAATTCGCTTATCATAACGTTATTCGAAATGCTCGCGTTTATGCTGCATTTTTATTGGCGAGTATTTTTTCTGTTTTAGTGTTCTTTGTCTATTCAATGCTAATGTTTCACCCAAGTATTGAAGATCAATTTTTGCAGAATATCGCCTTTGGTGGAATGTTTATAGCACAGGTAATTCTGATCATATTCACGTTGTTTTTCTTGTTTTATTCGATGAGTGCTTTTTTGCAGGCACGTTCGCAGGAATTTGGAGTGCTTCTCAATTTAGGAATGGACAAACGTCAGCTGAATCGGATGATTTTCTTAGAGACGATGATTTTAGGGTTTATCTCCATAACGGTCGGAATCTTTTTTGGATTTTCTTTTTCTAAGTTTTTCTTTATGGTCATTCGAGAAATGTTTTTATTAGATAGCCTGCCGTTGTATGTTTCATGGAAGCCTTTTACTTTGACTATTTTTGTGTTTTTATCATTGTTTGTCATTATTTCGTTTAGTAGCTCGGTATTCATACGTAAAAAGAATATAATTCAGCTACTAAAGGGATTTGGTAAGCAAAACGAGGAAGAGGTTTACAGTAAGGGAAGGGCAATTTTAGGCTTATTACTGTTGTTGGCTGCCTATAGTTTAGTAATTTTTTCTCTTTTTCAGCTTAAAGTATATATGAGTTTTATAATTATTTCATTAGCTATAGTAGGTACGTATCTATTTTATACAGATAGTGTTTTGTATTTGTTAGGGATTATTCGAAAGCGCAAGAATTTGTATTGGCATTCTTTTCGATTGATCGCTTTTGCGGAAGGGTCTATTAAGATAAGAGAAAATGCTCGGATGTTTTTTATCGTAACCATTGTTTCCACGATCGCATTTCTATCGGTTGGTGTCGTAACCTCGTTTACTTCTTTTACAGCACAATATCGAGAAATGAATCCAGTCAGTGTTTTCTACTCGAGCAATTGGGATAATCCCTTTGAGGACGAGCATGTGATGAAAATATCCCAGGAGCTTCAAATGGAAGGGCTATCCTATGAGTTGATTAAATTCAAGGTAAAAAAACAAACTTCCTCCAATTTACGTGACAAAGTAAATCTAATAAAGGAATCGGAAGTGAATAGTTTAGCGGTTGCGTTGAAAATCCCTTTGATAGACCTACAAGAAGGGGAAGCGATGATTCTACCGAATACGCAAGAGGACTTTAATGGTATTAGAGCAGAAGACGAGCAAACAGTGTTGGAGGAAAGTAGTATACCAATTCAAATTAAAGGTGTCTATGAACGGGTAATATTTCCTTCACTCGCTATTAAAGATAGGTCATTAATAATTAGTGATGAAGATTATGAATTCGTTACCGAGCCTTTATATGGGCATGGCTTAAGAGAATCTCACATGACATTTTATGCTTTTCACGTTTCCGAATGGCTCCGCACGAAGGATGTAGGAACTAACTTAGACAAAATTATGACACAATCTATGGGTACTTCGAATGTAAATCCGAACGCCTTCTATTTCGCCAATCCTGGCTTAAATTATTCGATTATCCGAGCTACATTTTCCTTATTGTTATTTACTGGTCTACTTGTGGCAGCTGTATTGTTGCTTGCGGCAGGGAGCTTTGTTTATTTTAAGCTTTATACGGACTTGGAGCGTGATAAAAAACAATATGATGTACTTCGGAGAATGGGAGTTACGGATAGAGAGCTAGTGAAAATCGTCAATCGCCAGTTAATTCCTCAATTTTTCTTGCCATGGGGATTAGCTATGGTGCATAGTACATTTTCGTTTATGTTTTTACAAGCATTTTGGGTGGATTTAGCAGCCGTTTCTATTGCGATGGAAATGTTACTCGTGTTGATAGCATTTACGATTATTCAAGTTTCTTATTTCTTTTTGATCCGTTGGAGATACATTGCTCATATTCAATAAAAAAAGAAGGTTACGAATGTAGCCTTCTTTTTTATATAACCAATTGAACCTCTAGTATTCTATATTCTAGTTTTTCTTGAATTGTCAAAACTTTTCTTATATAATGAATATGGGGAAAATGAATGGTTATTCATTTAATTAAGATGGGAGACGAGAATATGAGTTTAGTTTCACGTGTTCAACAAATTGCCAATGAGCATCCGGAGAAGATAGCCTATAACTTTATGGGGAAAGATACTACATACGCAGAATTCGAACAGTCTGTGGAGTTATTTGCAGGAGCACTAAAATCAATTGGTGTGGAAAAAGGGGATAATATAGGTTTTTTATTGGGTAACTCACCTCATTTTTTAATTTCTCTATATGCTACTATGCGAATAGGTGCTACGTCAGTTCCGATAAATCCAATATATTCGCCAGATGAAATTAGTTATATAGTAAAAAACAGTGATGCTAAAGTAATTATTGCGCTTGATGCACTATTGCCTTTAGTGGAGAAAGCAGCTGGCATTTTTACTTCAGTTGAAAACTATATCATTTGTGAGACACAGCCAGATACTGTTCAAAAATTAGCTGCACTCCCAGAAAACTTGAAGACAAAAGTGAAACCGTTTTCAGTAATGATTTCTTCTGCGACATTGGGTACTTCTGCAGTGAATAATGATCCAGATGATGTAGCTGTAATCTTATATACTTCGGGGACAACTGGTCATCCAAAGGGTGCAATGTTAACATACAATAATATTTATTCAAATGCTCGCGATGTTGCTGAGTACTTGCAGATAAATACTGAGGATCGTGTAATCACGACTTTACCTGTATTTCATGTATTTGCTCTAACAGTTGTGGTAAATGCACCATTATTAATGGGTGCAACGCTACTATTAATTCCAAGATTTAGCCCACAAGAAGTATTTAAAATCGCAAAAGAGCATCAAGCAACAGTGTTTGCAGGTGTTCCAACGATGTACAATTTCTTGTATCAATTCCAGGATGCAAATGAAGAGGACTTTTCTAGTATTCGCTTAGCTATTTCGGGTGGATCTTCATTGCCGGTAGCACTGTTGCATAACTTTGAAAACAGGTTCAATTTACGTGTGTCTGAGGGATATGGTTTGTCTGAGGCATCCCCGGTAACATGCTTTAACCCAATTGACCGCGATCGTAAGCCAGGTTCCATTGGAACAAATATTGTAAATGTAGAAAATAAAGTCGTCAATGAGCTTGGAGAAGAAGTTCCAGTAGGGGAAGTAGGAGAACTGATCGTTCGCGGACCTAACGTGATGAAGGGCTACTACAAAATGCCGGAAGAAACAGAAAGTGCGATTCGTGAAGGCTGGTTATACACTGGAGATCTTGCAAAACAGGATGAAGAAGGCTATTTCTACATCGTTGATCGTAAAAAAGATATGATAATTGTCGGTGGTTTTAATGTCTATCCTCGTGAAGTAGAGGAAGTGCTTTTTACTCATCCGGGTATAGTGGAGGCTGCGGTTGTCGGAGTTCCTGATCCAAACTTTGGAGAAGAAGTGCTTGCTTTTGTTGTGAAAAAAGATTCTACTCTAACAGAACAGCAATTACATGACTATTGTACAGAAAAACTAGCAAAATATAAAGTGCCGAAGAAATTTGAATTTTTAGAGGAACTTCCTAAAAATACAACGGGTAAAATTCTGCGACGCTCTTTAAAACCGCAAACAGTTTAAGAGGTAATTTTATATGGCTATATTAAAGTGAATGGTTGATTTTCTATAGAAAACGAGCTTGGAGCATTTCCAAGCTCGTTTTTTGTCTTTTTTTACTAAAGTACCTGTTAGCTTAATAAGAAAATGAACTTGCGATGGGGTAGGTAGAGAGATTTATTTAAATATTTTTCAACCATAAATTATGGAAATAGTTTAAAGATAACTGGGCTTATGAGAAAAAAATTTTTTCAATGCGAAATCGACATGAGTATAACTTTTGATCCAAGATAATCAGAAAAATTATCAGTTGAAGAATTATTGAAGAGGTATGAACTATTAGCTAAAGGTCACAATATTACTTGACTGACGAAGAAGATGGAATAAAGAAAAGGTAAAAGGGGAACATTTAAACAGTTTAGTTTAAAGAAATGTTCAAAATATTATTTTGCAATATAAAACCGGGCTCGAATATTGAACATTAATGGATAAAATTCGCAATTTTAATTTCACAAAAACGGTACATTTATATAGTGAAATTAACAAATAATAAATTACATCGAAATATATTTAAGGGAGTGTTTTTGTGAAAAAAGTGGTACTTTCATTACTGGGTTTGTTCCTTATAGGTGTTGCCATTTTTTACGTTTTTGACAGCGAGAATAAAAGCGTTTCGGCAGACCGTGGTCGAAAATTTTATGAAGAAGCAGGAATGATTATTTGGGATATTAAAACAAAGGAAAAGGTAGTAGCCTTGACATTTGATGATGGTCCACATAAAAAGTATACCACGGAAGTTTTGGATTTACTCAAACAATACGACGCAAAAGGGACTTTTTTTCTTGTTGGTGAACAAGCAGAAAAAAATCCGGAAGTTGTATTACGAATGTACGAAGAGGGACATGACTTGGCGAATCATACTTATACACACCCTTACAGTAGGAATGTTTCGAAGATCATGAAAGAAATTAAACAAACAAATGACACCATTTACAGCATTACAGGTTTCACGCCAACCCTATTTCGACCAGTTGAAGGACAATATACCGATGCTATGATTGAAGAAATTGTAAAAGACGGTTTTCAAGTTGTCATGTGGTCATGGCACCAAGATACACAAGACTGGAAAAACCCGGGTGTGAATAAAATTGTGAATACGGTATTAAAAGGAACAAAAGAAGGGGATGTTATTCTGTTCCATGATGGCGGTGGAAATAGGTCACAGACCGTGAAGGCATTGGAAAAAATCTTGCCAGAACTTCAAAAACAGGGCTATAAGTTTGTAACGATTAACGATTTAATAAAATTGAAAATGCAAGCAGATGAAAAGAAAAGTCAAGAAACTAACAGTGAATGAAATGACAAGTAGAACAACTATTTAAGTTAATAAGAAAATCTGATTTTAATGTTTTTGTATTGTAGAAATGTTGGCAGATTAATTGTCGCGATACTTAATCAACTTTTTTAACCAATTCACAATGTATCTAAATGATAAACTTCTGTGTTCAACTTTTCCCCTCATCTTCGTGCCAGAGTAGATTTCCCTGACCCTCCTGAACCAATCAATGTAATTTTTGTACGCCACCTATTTGTGTACTTTTAGGGGTGCATTAGTGAACAAGAAAAAAGAGCTGTATTCAACGATATATTTCACTAAAGCACCTTATAATTGAATAAGAAATTCTTAATTTATTTCCAATAACAAATTTGTAGCTTATTGTTGTCTAGATCATAAATATCAAAAAAGTTTATATTATTTGTACGCCCAATTATTATCCCACTGGAAATAAACGTTATCTGAATGCTGCTTGTTAAATATAAAATCTGGATATGGTAAAGCAAGTTTTGGCTTGTTTTCTTCCTTAATAAATTGTAAATCAGCAGATTCTCCATCTATTGCAGTTAATTTTCCACTTATTATATTACATTCGAAAACAAACACATTGTATTCAACTTTGTCTCCGTGAGGATATGTAAAACGAAAACTTTCACCACCAAATATGCCTAATAATTTATTAGGTCTAACTGTTAATCCAGTTTCTTCCCATACCTCACGTATAAGTGCTTGAGCAGGAGCTTCACCTGGTTCAATTGCTCCGGCAGGTAGACTCCAGTATTCACCTTCTCCAGGATATTGGAACAATATTTCATCATTGGTATTTCTTATTATCGCAGCAACGCTCGGCATAAATATTAGGTCTTTACCTACTTTTAATCGAAGTTGTTTATAATAATCTGATATTGGCATAACAAATCCCCTTTAAGAATGCTTTTATTGATTTATTTAACTAACCTGCCGCGTTTGTGAAAATCAATGTACAGTTCCTAAAAAAGAAACAAATACATTTTTTATCTGGTGATTTTCCATAATGTCTTCTAATATTAGTCCACAAGCATATTCAATTCGGACATTATAACCAAACAATACATTCTCGGATGTTACTAAACCACACCCATCACAATTAAATCCACAACCATCAACAATGCCCTTTTGTTGGTTTTGAAATCCCGTTATTGCTCTTTTTTCAGCAATATCTTTTGTAATCCAAGGTGAGAAAGCAAACAAGATAATTGATGCAACTACAAAAGTAATACTTAAGGTTAACTTCTTATGCACAGATATCACCCCTTACAATTTAAAAAAGACTATTCAATTGAACTAACCTGCTTCGTTTGTTCAATAAGAACGAGCTACCCTTACTGGTAGCCACTTGTTTAAGTAAAGCAACTCGTTGGTTTAATAAAGGTTAATTATTTTTTATTATATTCGCGACCCAAAATGAGTAACCCCAAAAGCGCTAATACCACTCCAACAATAAGAGGTAAGCCCAAAAATAACGAATCAACTACGTCATCACCATGTTGTTCTCCACCAAAAATCGCGAACCAAAACTTCGACCTGCCAGACCACCAGGAAGTCGTATCTGGTACATATAAAGCACCTGCTAAAATAATGGTTGAAGCGATGAATAAACCGCCCATCATTACGAATCCACCAATTAAAACTCTCTTCAAAGTTCTTTCACTCCTATGCCTTTCAGTTATTTTAAAATCTGTCCGATTGTTAAACACAAGTTAAAAAACAGTTTACTTCTTCTTGAAGTAAAGCACCTCGTTATTTTAATTGGAATATTTCACAAACTACCTCGATTCGATTAAAAAATACAACGCGTTATTATATCCTGGTTGAAATTAAGGGGGGTGTACCTTAGAACTGTATGAAAGGAAACAAAAGCTTGAAGCAATCGGTGCAAACCTTTACTTTGCAAATATTTTTTCAAGTTTTCTTAGCGATTCAATACCGCATACATTTGAAAAAAAGGAAATTAGATATTTCCTGGATTCTTCTTTGTCTGTATTTATAGTGTCTAATTTATTTCTAATAGCCCAAGAATCATAAGTCTCAAAAGCTGTACTGCTCCAGCCACTCTTTTCACCGACTTCATTTCTTTTCTCCTGTATGCCTGAAATTACAATATCCATTGAACCTTGCAATTCTAATAACGCGTTCTCAAATATCTTTTTTTTATTGCTTTCCTTTAGACCTGCTTTTTTCCTTAACTCCCTTGAGTCTATCCCTTCTAGTTCGACAATTATTTTGTATATTTGAAATGCTTCTTTTGATACGTTCCCATTAAAATAGCGATGCTCAACGGACTCATCATGACCCAAGACCTTTTTTACATATGGAAGAAGCTGACGTGAAACTAATATCGATTTTTTCTTAATGAATTTACCGTATCCTGCAACCCCGTCAGTTGAGAATTTCGTCCTCCAAATCCATGGATCAAACTCTGTTTCGGAATGCCAATACTCTGGCAAAGTAATGGTGTTCAAAGAAGGGTAATCAGGTATTAAAGGGGCAAGAGGGAGTAAACCAATCTCTTCTATTACATTTATGGCATCTTCATAAGTTTTTACTTTATATTCCACTTTTTATCTCCTTTTATAAATAGACATATATCTAATTTCTATATAAAACAAGATTATCCTTCTTGAAGTAAAGCACCCGTTAGTTGAACAAGCACCTTCTCTTTAATTACTAATTATGATTTGTGATTTATCAAATACAATCTTTCCCATTTATGCTATACTCCTCTTAAAAAGGGGGTTAAATAAATGGTTAAAATTATCGCTATTTTGCCTTTACTAAAGTTCTTTTTATATGTGGCTGTTATTGTTTTTATTATTTGGTTCGTTGTTTGGATTTTTCAATCTCAAAAAGAACGCAATATTTTACTTAAAGAAATTTTAAATAAACTGGAGTATCTAGAGAATATTAAAAAGGATTAGTTAGCAATCCATAAGAAATAACCCAAGCTGAAATTGCTAAAATGGTTAATGTAAATATCCCTCATGAACAAAGGAGATCTGAAAATGAGAAAACTCGTTCTATTTTTGCACGCATCTCTTGACGGTTTTGTAGAAGGGCCGAACGGTGAAATGGACATTGGCTGGGTTTCCTACGATTCTGATTTGGAGAAACACGCGAAAGAAATTCTGAGTACTGCCGACACTGTTATTTGGGGAAGTGGGACTTATCAAATGATGCACAGTTACTGGCCATCTGTTCCTTCGAACCCATCAGCTTCGCAGCATGAACGGAATCATGCCGAGTGGATCGAAAAGACAGCCAAAGTCGTTTTTTCCACGACGCTGGAGAAAGTCGAATGGAACAATACTAGACTGGTGAAAGAAGATGTCGAGGAAGAGATCAAGAACCTCAAACAGCAGCCAGGCAAGGATATGGTCATCCTCGGCAGTCCTAGGTTCGCGCACTACCTTATGCAGCTTGATTTAATAGATGAGTATAAAATTACGGTTTCTCCCGTCCTGATCGGCAGTGGGTTGCCGTTGTTCCAAGGTCTCAAGGAGAAGATCAATCTTAAACTTATCGAAAACAAGACCTTTCATTCTGGAGCCATAGGTCTCATTTACCAGACGGTTAGATGACTTTGTCTCCCTAAGGTAGATTATCCTTACGAGTACGATAGTTCAATAAAACAGTGGCAGTCTAGGACTTTATTTTCTCGTCCAAGACTGCCGCTGTTTCTATTTTTTGGTGTCAGTCTTCATTCCAATATTTACGACAACTTGTGTAGCAAATAGAGTGATACCACCAGTTAGTAAATAGTGACCATACGGATCCCGAACCTTTTGAATTATCACGATCTTTTCTTAAAAAATAGAAGGAAAAAGATTTCGAATGTCGAAATAAATAGTGATAGTATAATTAACAAGAGGGGACTATTAAAATGACTAAAAGAAAATTAGAAGCAACAGATTTATTTGCCATACAATCCATAACAAATCCTGTGATTTCACCAGTCGGAAATGAAGCTGTTTTTATTCGAACGGAGATGCATAAAGAGGATAATAAATACTACGCTTATTTATACCATGTGGATATCGAAACAAATGAAATAACACAATGGACTCATTCGAAAGAGAAAGTGTCATCTCCGAAATGGTCTGTAGATGGAAAACAATTAGCATTTTTATCGAATCGTGACGACAACAATCAACTTTATATAATGTCAGCTAAGGGTGGGGAAGCAAAACAGCTGACAAAATTAGAAAAAGGAGTTTCTAGCTTTATCTGGTCTCCTTGTAGTAAAAAGATTTGGTTCTCGGCTTCTTTGAAGAAAGGAAAGAACTGGACGGACGAGGCTGAAAAAGAAGACAAAAAACTGCCAGAAGCCTATATTGTAGAAAAAATGAAGTACCATAATGACGGTGTAGGATTGTTACCAAAAGATTCATACCGTCAAATTGGATCAATCGAAATATCTTCTGGAGAAATTACAGCATTTACAGAAGGAACATTTAATCATAGTCTTCAGGCAATTTCTCATGACGGAAAAAAACTAGTAGTCGGTGTGAATCGAGATGAAAATCAAGATTTTTCATTCCATGAACCTTTGTTATTAATTGACGTGGAGTCGAAAAAAGAAACGATTATTATTGAAGAAAATGGATATTTTGGAGGCGCAATTTTTTCAGCAGATGATCGATACATCGCTTTTAGCGGAATGCTTCGTACATATAAAAACGCAACGCATGCAGAGATATATGTATATGAAGTAAATACTGGAAACCTTCAAATCCTTACTGAAGGTATTGATGCACCAGTAGGGGATTATGCAGGAGCAGATATCCAACAAGGAGCAAATGCACCAGATGTTGTTTGGACTGACCAAAATCACTTATATTTCCAATTATCCACTATGGGGGACGTACGTTTGTATTTTGCGTCTCTTGAAGGAGAAATTTACCCAGCAACTCCAGAAAACGAGCATGTATATGGGTACGATATCACTAGCGATGGTACCTATGCTCTTGCGACAATAAGTAGTCCAATATTTCCCGGGGAATTATTTAAACTAAATTTGGCGACTGGTGAAAGAATAGCACTCACTAAATTTAACGATGAGCTGTTAAATGAAGTAGAGCTTGTCGAACCAGAAGCCATTATGTATAAAGGACTTAACGATTGGGATGTATATGGATGGCTGATGAAACCAGTAGGCTATCAAGAAGGTAAAAAGTATCCACTAATTGTAGAAATACACGGTGGACCACATACGATGTATGCGAATACCTTTTTCCATGAGCTCCAACTCTTAGCAGCTCAGGGATACGGAGTATTATATGTAAATCCACGTGGAAGTCATTCTTATAGCCAGCAATTTGTGGATGCTGTTCGAGGAGACTATGGTGGTGGAGACTATGAAGATATTATGGCTGGAGTAGATTATGTATTGAAGGAAAATGACTGGATTGATGAGAATCGGTTAGGCGTTACCGGGGGTAGCTACGGCGGGTTTATGACTAACTGGATTGTTGGTCATACGAATCGATTTAAAGCAGCTGTTACGCAACGCTCTATTTCTAACTGGATCAGCTTTTATGGAGTTTCTGATATTGGGTACTACTTCACACCATGGCAAATTGGTACAGATATGACAGATATCGATAAATTATGGGATGCCTCTCCGCTCAAATATGCAGCTAATGTGGATACTCCTTTATTGATATTGCATAGCGAAAACGACTATCGTTGTCCTATTGAACAAGGGCAACAGCTTTATATTACGTTAAAAGCTATGGGGAAAGAGACTAGCTTTGTCCGTTTCCCGCAGTCTGATCATAATTTATCTCGAGTGGGTCTGCCAAATTTACGGAAAACGCGATTAGACCAAATCACAAGTTGGTTTGCAAAATATCTTTGAGAATAGAGAAAACCCCTTCACTTTGAAGGGGTTTTCTTAAATCGGTCGAAACCAACATTCATTATCTTCTTTTATGAAATCCATTTTTATAATATACAGATACTAATCCGATTATCCAGATAGGGCCTACTATTAGTGCAATGCGTGTATCAGGGAAATAAGCCATGAGGCCAAGTACCAATACTAAAAAAGCTAGTGCTAAATAGGAACTTATCGGAAAGAACAAAGCCTTATAGGAAAGCTTTGATACTTCACCTTTTGTAAGTGTTTTACGGAACTTTAATTGGGATAATAATATAATTCCCCATGTCCAAACAGCTCCAAAAGTCGAAATACTCGTTACCCAAATGAATACTTTTTCAGGAACTAAATAATTTAATACAACCCCAACTAATAATAAAATGGCAGAGAAGATTATTGCTTTGGAAGGGACTCCTGTTCTGCCAATCTTAGCGAATGAATTAGGTGCCTGTTTTTGCTGAGCCAAATTAAATAACATACGCCCCGTGCTGAATATACCGCTATTACAACTAGACAATGCAGCTGTAAGGACAACAAAGTTTATAATACCAGCAGCTGGACCAATACCAATTTTTTCGAACATTAAAACGAATGGACTACCATTGGCTCCTATCTCATTCCATGGATAAATGGACATTATAACAAACAGAGCACCAACATAGAAAAGTAAAATGCGCCAAAATACCGTATCGATCGCTCGTGGAATGACCGTTTTAGGATTTTTAGCTTCACCTGCAGTTACCCCAATCATCTCTACACCTAAATAAGCAAACATAACCATCTGTAAGGACATGAATACGCCAGTAACTCCATTTGGTGCAAATCCACCGTTCGTCCATAAATTGCTTATACCGACTGCAATTCCATCATTACCGAGACCAAAAAGGATAACTCCAAGTCCTACAAAAATCATAGCTAATATGGCAATAATTTTAATAAGCGCAAACCAAAACTCAAATTCCCCATAAGCTTTTACAGCTATAAGGTTAATAAGTGTCATAATAACTAATGCGGCTAATGCCCATATCCATGGGGCTGTGTCTGGATACCACATTTTCATGTATACTCCTACAGCAGTAATCTCTGCCATACAAGTAACTACCCATAAAAACCAATAATTCCAACCTGTAATGTATCCAGCAAGTGGACCTAAGTAATCCTTTGCATATCGGCTAAAAGAACCTGAAACTGGATTATGTACCGCCATTTCTCCAAGTGCACGCATGATGATAAAAATGGCCATTCCTCCGACAATATAAGAAATCAGAATAGCTGGTCCTGCAAGTTTTATGGCTGTTGCAGAGCCTAAAAATAGCCCAACTCCAATTGCTGCTCCTAATGACATTAAGGTGATATGTCGCTGTTCTAAACCTCGCTGTAGTTGCTGATTTCCACCCAAACCATGTCACTCCTTCAAAATTAAATACTTTATAAGATAAAACTCTATCACAATAATATGTATATTGGGAACAGTCTATCATACTGATATTGTGGTAAAATTATGAATACAAAGCATGATAGAATGGAGCTAAGTGATGAATGAAGTAACGATTCGTCCTATTGTCGAGGAGGAGCTTGTTCGACTCTGGGAATTAAGTGCAAAGGAAGAAGCACCTGAATGGAAGAAATGGGATGCACCTTATTATCCTCATATTCCTAAATCTTTAGAACAATTTTTAGAAAAAAAAGATCAATTGATCCATCAAGAAGATATGTGGGGTATTTATGTAAATGGCGAATTAGTTGGTTCCCTTTGTTACTACTGGGAGCACGAAGAATCACTGTGGTTAGAAATAGGGATTGTCATTTATGAGCCTCGTTATTGGAGTGGTGGAATCGGAACAGAGGCACTTCGAATGTGGATCAATCATTTATTTAAAGAACTACCACTTATTCGAGTTGGTTATACAACTTGGTCAGGCAATGAACGAATGATTAAAGTTGGGGAAAAATTAGGAATGACAATGGAAGCTAGATTACGAAAGTGTAGGTTTTATAATGGAGTCTATTATGACTCAATCCGAATGGGGTTATTAAGAGAAGAGTGGGAAGACTGTATATGATGCCATTATTTGAATTAAAGCAATTGACGAAAAAACATTGGGATGCACAACTGAACAGTGAATTATTTTCAGGCATAACGACGACAATCGAGCAACCAGAGCGTATTGCCTTACTTGGCAAATCTGGGCAGGGTAAAAGTACGCTCTTACGCATTCTAGCAAAATTAGAATCTGTTGATAATGGACAGATATATTTTAACGGGCAAGTGATGAAGGAGGTAGATAGTAAAACGTGGCGTATGAATGTATGCTATGTTGCACAGCAACCCACTATGCTTCCAGGAACTATAAGGGATAATTTAATGACTAGCAGTAAAATACATAATCGGCCATTCAAGGAAGACCTCGCAAGAACGTTGATAAAAGAAGTTGGACTAATTCATCTAGACTGGGAGAAGAAGGCAGGGGAGCTGTCTGGTGGGGAAAAACAACGCATCGCCTTAGTACGCTCTTTATTGTTACAGCCGAAAATCTTACTTCTAGATGAAATTACAGCCTCTCTTGATCAACAGAGCAAGAACTTAGTAGAACAGCTGTTAATCAAACTTCACCAGAAAGAAGGAATCACTTTTATTTGGGTGACGCATGATACGGAGCAGGCTAAAAACATCAGTGACCGTATTTGGTATATGGAAGATGGGAAGCTAGTAGGTGATGTAAAGACCTCCGAGTTTTTTAACGATCAGAAAAGTTCTCCAGAACAGGGGAAATTATGAGTTTACTAGCGCTAAGTTTTACATTGTTATTTGTCATTATTACGATGCTCGTATCAGTCTGGCGGAAGCTTGATTTAGAGAAGGATATTGCAATTGGTACTGTAAGAGCAGCAATTCAGCTCCTATTGGTTGGATATATTTTACAGTTTGTATTTCAATCGGAGAGTGTTTTATTTATTATCCTAATTATTTGCGTCATGATTATCGTTGCAGCATTTAATGCGGCGAAACGAGCAAAAGGTATGACAGGAGTTGTATGGAGAATTATTCTGTCCATTGCTACGATGGAAATTCTCATGATGGGACTATTACTCAGCTTACAAATCATTGAAGCAACGCCACAATACATTATCCCACTTAGTGGAATGACAATCGGTAACGCAATGGTTGCATGTGGATTATTTTTAACACAATTGAAGCGAGAAACAGAAAGCTCTAAAGGTGAAATTGAAACCTTACTCTCACTCGGAGCCACGAGTCGTCAAGCAGTACAGGATGTATTAAAACGCTCCGTCAAATTTAGTATGATTCCGACAATTGACGCGATGAAAACAGTAGGACTCGTCCAATTGCCAGGTATGATGACAGGAATGATTATTGCTGGAGCAGATCCAGTCGAAGCGGTTCGCTATCAAATATTAATCATCTTTGTATTTACAAGCTCCTCTGCTATTACAAGCATGATGCTAAGTATACTTTGTTATAAAAAATTATTTACAAAGGACCTCCAATTGAAGAATTGGAAATAGTGTGTTTAAATCAGTTCACCATTCAGTGCCTAAAAGCAAACTAGCAACATACGAGTCAACATGGGCAACATTGTTAAAGGTATCCGCGACTAAAAACTCCTATCCGCAACATCGATTAGATTATACGCAACACTTGCGACTTACGCTGGGAACTTTCCATACAGTTCAGATATAATGGGGATAGAATTATGTAGAAAGGATTCGCTCTATTATGCAATTAACTATAACATTTGTTGTTTTGGCCATAAGTATCATCCTTTTTATAAGCAATCGAGTGCGCGCGGATCTAGTAGCAATTCTTGCACTATTGGCTTTCGTTATTTCAGGTGTGTTAGAGCCGACAGAGGCACTCGCTGGTTTTTCTAATTCAGTAGTCATTATGATTGCTGGACTTTTTGTTGTGGGAGCAGGGATTGTTCGGACAGGACTTGCACAGTCTGCGGGAAATTTATTATTAAAATGGTCTGGTAAAAGTGAGATAAAGTTATTTGTTTTGTTACTCATCATTACAGGCAGTGTTGGCTCGTTCATGAGTAACACTGGGGTAGTAGCATTAATGCTGCCCATTGTGATTAGTATCGCGATCAGTATTAATAGTAGTCCGTCTAAATACTTGATACCACTGTCTTATATTAGTAGCCTATCCGGTCTGATGACACTAATTGCGACACCTGCCAACTTGATCGTCAGTCAAGTGCTTGTAGATAATGGCTTTGAAAAGCTTGGATTTTTTGAAATTACTCCACTTGGAATCATCGGGCTAACTACAGGTATTTTATATTTTCTATTTGCTCGAAAATATGTGTTGCCGAATGATAAAAGAAAAAATAATGCAGGAGAAGGACATAAGTTATCTCCAAAGCAATTGGCAGCAGATTATGAATTAGGTGGTAATTTACACCGAGTTCGAGTGGTAGAAGATTCTCCGATTATTGGGAAACAGCTAGCCGAATTAAAGCTTCCAGCAAAATATCATCTAGCTATTTTAAAAATTGATCGTAAATCAATGGAAGGGATGAATATTCTACCTATCCGCTATCAGGAAATGGCTGGACCTACGAGTGTGATTGAAGCGAAGGATATCTTATATATTCAAGGTCCACCTGAGAGTATCTTGCAGTTTGTAAAGGATTTTCTTTTAGAGATAGAAGATGAGGAATCGAATGCTGAGGAGCTAGTTTCTAAACAATTAGGAATTGCGGAAGTTCTTTTAACGCCACATTCTAATTTGATCAATGAAACAGTTGGTAGCATTGGTTTCCGAGAAAAATATAATTTAAATATACTTGGTATCAATCGCAAAGGGGAATACGTATTAACCGAAATGGCTAATGTACGCTTGCGATTTGGTGATGCACTGCTCGTTCAAGGTGCTTGGGATGAGATTGAGCTTCTGTCCAGAGCCGTAAAAGATGTAGTGATTATCGGTCAGCCTAAGGAGCATGCCAGTATGGCAGCTGCAAGTGGGAAAGCACCAATTGCTGGATCAATAATGTTACTAATGATCGGTTTAATGATTTTTGAAGTATTCCCAGCGGTTATTTCTGTTCTTTTAGCTGCAACCTTAATGGTTATAACAGGCTGTCTCCGAAATATGGATGACGCCTATAGCAAGATGAACTGGGAAAGTATTATTTTGATCGCTGCGATGCTTCCTATGGCAACAGCTCTTGAAAAAACTGGCGGTATGATCATTTTATCCGAGGGGATTGTTAATCTCCTTGGGGGGTTCGGTGCAATGGGAGTATTAGCGGGTATTTACTTTATTACGATGGTGTTTGGACAGTTTATTAGTAATACGGCGACCGCTGTGTTATTTGCCCCAATAGCGATGACCGCAGCCGTCAGCTTGGATGCAAATCCGTATACGTTTTTAATTGCTATTGCGGTTTCCTCGAGTATGGCTTTTGCAACTCCTGTAGCTTCTCCTACAAATGCGTTAGTGATGACCGCAGGGGGGTATAAATTCTTTGATTTTGTAAAAGCAGGGATTCCTCTGCAAATTATTATGTTCCTCATCATGATGATTGCAATTCCTATTTTTTTCCCATTGTAAAAAAAGAGTTTCTCTTATCAGAGAGGCTTTTTTATTTGACAATTTCTTGGAATATGATATAAATAAATTATTAAGCCTAAAACAAAGTACACAAGTAGGAATAATATGATTCAAAAAGGGGTTCTACAATGGGCAGAGAATTTGTCGATATTTTTGACGGTTGGGCAGACTCTTATGATGCTTCCGTTTCTGGAAAAGATCCAGAGTATCGTGATGTATTTGAAGGTTATGAATCTATTTTAAATGAAGTAACAAAACGTGTTTCTGGTACTATCATCGAATTTGGAACGGGTACTGGAAATTTAACCGCAAAGCTATTAGAAGCAGGTAATTCAGTTATTGGTATCGAACCTAATAGTAAGATGCTTGAAGTAACTGCTGAACGTTTTCCTTCTATTAAACTAATGGATGGCGATTTACTTGAATTTGATGTGCAAAATAAAAATATAGATGCCATTGTAAGCACATATGTATTCCATCATTTAACAGATGAAGAAAAGGGAATAGCATTGAGAAAATATGCGAGCTTACTTCCGATCAATGGAAAAATCGTTTTTGCAGATACTGTTTTTCTTACGGAAGAAGCCAAACAAGCACAGATTTTGAAGGAAAAAGGTCGTGGCTTTTTAAATGTAGCAGAAGATTTAGAAAGAGAATATTATACGACCATACCTGTACTTAAAGAATTATTTACAGAAGCAGGATTTCAAGTAGTATTCGTAAAATTAAATGACTATGTTTGGTTAATGGACGCAACGAAAAAATAAGGAGCGATAATTATGAAAAAAATGAATGTAGAAAGCTTTAACTTAGACCACACAAAAGTAGCAGCACCATTTGTACGCCTAGCAGGAACGAAAGTTGGAAAAAACGGCGATGAAATTCTAAAATATGATATTCGTTTTAAACAACCAAATAAAGAGCATATGGAAATGCCAGGTCTTCATTCATTAGAGCATTTAATGGCAGAGAATATTCGCAACCATACTGAACAGGTAGTAGATCTTAGTCCAATGGGCTGCCAAACTGGATTCTATTTGTCTGTTATCAATCACGATAACTTTGATGAAATTCTGGAAATTCTAGAAAAAACATTAAAGGATGTTTTACAGGCAACAGAGGTTCCAGCGTGCAATGAAGTTCAATGTGGTTGGGCCGCTAGTCATAGCTTAGAAGGTGCGAAAGAAATAGCTGCTGAAATGCTTGCTAAAAAAGAGGAATGGCGTCAAATTTATAAAGAGGAAGCATAATGAACATATTAAGTAACGTACAAGATTTAATAGGCAATACGCCCGTAGTGGAAATAAAACATATACCAATCCCTAACAATTGCCGTATATTTGCAAAGCTCGAATATCTCAATCCAGGCGGTAGTGTGAAAGATCGACTAGGCTTGTCTTTGATAGAAGATGCAGAGAAGTCTGGGAAGCTTGTGCCAGGTGGTACCATTATTGAACCGACAGCTGGTAACACAGGAATTGGAATTGCTTTGGCTGCAATTGGAAAAGGGTATAAAGTTATTTTTGTTGTCCCTCAGAAATTTAGTGTAGAGAAGCAAACATTAATGCGTGCATTAGGGGCTGAAATCGTCAATACAGATACAGCACTAGGTATGCAGGGAGCGATAAAAAAAGCGGCAGAGCTAGTGGCTGAAACACCAGATGCTTTCTCTCCGTCACAATTTTCAAATCCTGCCAATCCAGCTACGTATACGAAAACACTAGGGCCAGAATTATGGCGAGATTTAGATGGTGAAATTGATGTCTTTGTCGCTGGTGCAGGTTCTGGTGGGACATTTATGGGCACTTCACTATATTTGAAAAAGCAAAAAGAAGCGATTAAAACTGTAATTGTAGAGCCAGTAGGATCTATATTAAATGGTGGAGAAGTAGGTTCTCATACGACAGAAGGTATCGGCATGGAGTTTTTACCGGACTTCATGGATACTTCTTATTTTAATGCTATCCATACAGTTACCGATGAGGATGCGTTTAAACAATTAAGAGCACTATCAAAAAGTGAAGGCTTACTAGTCGGAAGTTCGTCAGGGGCTGCCTTTTATGCTGCCCTGAAGGAAGCAGAGGTAGCGAAAGAGGGAAGTCATATTGTAACGATTTTTCCAGATTCGAGTGAACGGTATTTAAGTCAGAAGGTATATGAACTATTCAAGGAGGAGTAAAAATGCGCGCTAAAACGAAATTAATACATGCAGGAATTGTTGGGGACGAGGCAACTGGAGCAGTGTCGACACCTATTTATCAAGTAAGTACGTATAAACAAGAGGCAGTAGGTAAATTTAAGGGCTATGAATATTCACGTACTGGAAATCCTACTCGTCATGCACTGGAAGTATTAATCAGTGAGCTGGAGGGTGGAACTGCAGGGTTTGCCTTCGCATCGGGAATGGCTGCAACAAGCTCTGTTATGATGCTTTTTGACAAAGGTGATCATGTTATTTTAACAGATGATGTATATGGTGGTACCTTCCGTGTTATTTCTAAAGTGTTGAATCGTTTTGGAATCGAAGCAACATTCGTGGATACGGGAGATATCGCAAATGTAGAAGCAGCAATCAATGAAAATACAAAAGCGATTTTCTTAGAAACGCCAACGAATCCATTATTAAAGGTTACGGATATTGAGGGAATTGCGAAGTTTGCGAAAGAAAAAGGATTATTAACAATTGTAGATAATACGTTTATGACGCCATATTTCCAACAACCGATTGCACTTGGCGCTGATATTGTCGTACATAGTGCGACCAAATATTTGGGTGGGCATAGTGATGTAGTAGCGGGTCTAGTTGTTGTAAACTCAGAGCAGCTAGCAACCGATTTACATTTTGTCCAAAACTCTGTTGGAGCAGTTCTTGGACCTCAGGATTCGTGGTTGTTAATGCGTGGGATTAAAACGCTTGGTATTCGGATGGAAGAGCATAATACTAATGCACAACGAATTGCAGAGTTTTTGAATGACCATGAAGCAGTTTCTAAAGTTTTTTATCCGGGCTTAACTGCTCATACTGGACATGATTTAATGAAAAAACAAACAACCGGCTTCGGTGGAATGATTTCATTTGATGTTGGAAGTGCAGAGAAAGCGGATGAGCTTTTGGCGAAGCTGCAATACTTTACTCTTGCAGAAAGTCTAGGAGCAGTAGAGAGTTTAATCTCCGTGCCTGCTCGTATGACCCATGCATCTATTCCAAGCGAGCGTCGTGCCGAGCTAGGCATTACAGATGGACTTGTCCGAATTTCAGTAGGAATTGAAGATGTAGAAGACTTATTAGAGGATTTAACACAAGCACTTGCATAAATTTGAAATAGGTATACCACTTTTGCTGAGGTGGTATGCTTTTTTTGTTGCTCAATTGCATTTAGTTGAAATCTCGAGCGGCTTAGTTGGAATAATGAAGATTTAGTTGGAATAATGCCCACTTAAGTTGTAATTTTGACCTTTCTTGTTGGAATCTCATCAAATTTTTAGAAAGAGAGGCTGCACCCTCTCTTTTTTTACCAGAAAAATGCGGTAGCTAGTGTAATACCGACAATTGCACCTAGCGCAATACCGAAACCAAAGCCAAAGCCAGTTCCAAAACCGAAAAATCCAAGACCATATCCACCAAGGTTCCCATCAGGACGGATCCATACCATATTTCTAGTCACTCTTGTAACTTCCCCAAAATGCACTCTGCCATCTCTATCTACAATTCTTACTCTTTTTCCATGATATCTACAGCAGAGATTATATACTTGATTTTGATTCATCTTTTATTCCTCCTTTCCATAAAACTACATACAAGTATGTTCTATTAGCTTATGTTGACTGGAAGGACTTGCTAGAGACACTTGTCTACAGCTCTGTGGCTAAATTAAATTAAATACATATGCTATAAGACAGAAAAGGAGAGAATTCATGTCAGTCAAAGAAACGAGAAATATGCTTTTTACATTTGCAGAAAAATGCGAAGAACAATCTGGGAAAGGGGTGGAGACTTTACAGCGAGAGATAATTTGTCATCCAGTGATGAAGTTTTTTCCAGAGGTAAATTCGGAGGTCATCCAATATGAACTTTTAAAGCATGGTCTTTTTGAACCGTCTGATTGGAAGTCGGTAAAGAAAATCGTGCGAGGATTAGAACGCAAAAGTGTTTGGGATATTGTGAAGCAGGAATATAACTATTTGCGAGAATTGTGGAATGGTCCGAAGGTTTCTATTTATATTTTCCCGATAAGAAAGGAGAGAACTCAGGGAAAAAAGGATGCTCCTCGCAAAAATGGCATTGCCTATAAGAAAGTGCTATTTCTTTTCGTATCTCCTGATTTAACGAACGAAGAGATTAAGGCGCTATTGGCGCATGAGTATAATCATGTATGTAGATTACAATTTCTAGATTCTCCTACAGCAACTATTTCTTTAGAAGACTCACTTATTGTAGAAGGTCTAGGGGAGTTTGCTGTAAAACAAATGTATGGTAAAAAGTGGATAGCACCATGGGTGACTAAATATCGTTCGGAAGAGGTAAATGAAATTTGGCGGAGGTATTTTGTTTCTGCCTTACACATAAAGGGGATCCAAAATCATCAGCTCTACTTATTTGGTAACAATAACAGACCGTTTCCAAAGTGGATTGGATATCATATTGGATATCAAATTGTGGATTCATACTACAAGAAACGTGGCCCTTTTGTTATGAAGGAGCTACTTCTAAAGACTTCCTCCGAAATAATAGCAGGCTCTGATTTTGCTTTATAACCGCATATAAAAGCGTTATCTTTAGATTTCTAAAAGATGACGCTTCTATTTAAAATAACAGTACCTCAGAGGCTTCTTTTTTACTCGATTCAATTGTTTCGATAAATCTTTCTACTGTTGTTGTTAAATATGTATTCGATCGTCTTATAAATACTGTTTTTATTTCACTATATTTGGTCGGCAATACATGACATTGGATAAGCCCACGAGCCTCTAAATGTGAAACTGCTGATTTGGGAATAAAGGTGATACCTAAGCCTGCTACGACACTACTTAAAATAGTTTCTAGCGTCCCGAATTCCATAACCTTTTTAGGAGTTATATTTTCATCTTTATACCAAGCTTCTAATCTTGCTCTATATCCACAGCCTTTACTAAAACATAAAAAAGGTTCACTTTTCAGCTGTTCCAGAGTTGTGGTGTATTTATTGGAAATTAACACGAGCTCCTCTTGAAATACTTCATGTGAGGTAAGCTCCGGGTGAGGAGCAGTTTGGGTGATAAAAGCTCCATCTAATCGATGATTTAAAACTTCCTCTTGCAGCTTTTCTGTGACCCCTGAGAAAAGAGATAAGTCCACTTCCTTATACTTTTTAGTAAAGGTAGATAAAATACTTGGTAATTGTATAACCGTCTCGACTGTTCCAATTTCTAATTTTCCGGATGGCTCATCTTTATTTTGTACCACTTTTTTTACTTCATTGGTGAGCGATAGAATTTGCTCGCTATATACTAATAGCTTTTTACCTTCAGGAGTTAAACTCATCCCTCTATTATGACGATTAAATAATGGCGTGTTTAGCTCTGTTTCTAGCTTTTTTATACGTGCTGTAATATTAGACTGAACATAGTTTAGCTCTTTAGCGACTTCTGTAATGGTTCCTTTTTGAGCAACAAGTTGGAATATTTCTAAGTCTTTCAACTCCATCTTACAATCTCTCCTTCATCGTTATTTATGATATCACTAAAAATGATATATAACATCAAAAATAATCATTTTACATGATAGATAAAGATGGCGTTTAATAAATAAGGGAATTCGAGAAGGAGATTACTTATTTATGAAAAACAATATTTTTTTAGGTGCTTTTTTATGCTTTATCGCAAGTGTGTCATGGGGAGCGATGTTTCCAGTAGCGCATCATGCCTTTACATATATCGATCCGTTTTATTTTACTATTTTCCGTTATGGGGCAGTAACTATCATTTTGATTATTCTATTACTATGGAAGGAAGGGATTAAGGCGTTTCGTATGGAGGGTAAGGGAACGCTGTTATGGTTTTTCGGAACAATGGCATTTACTGTCTATAATTTACTTATTTTTTGGGGAGAGGATTTACTAGGAGAGCCAGGTGTTATGGTTGCATCCATTATGGAATCCTTGATGCCAATGATTTCTATTGTTATTGTCTGGCTATTTTATAAACGACGTCCTTATACCTTTACATTATTTTGTGTGTTTGTTTCTTTTGTTGGAGCAATTCTTGTTATTACAAAAGGAGATATTGGTTCCTTTCTTTCTGCAACAAATAATATTGTTCCTTCGTTACTAATTTTAATCGCAGTTATTGGCTGGGTTGTGTATACAATGGGAGGAGATAAATTTAGAGGCTGGTCTGTCCTTAGATATTCGACATTAACATGTTTGCTCGGTACGATTTCTGCAGCATTCATCGTAGCAATTGCAACTATGATAGGATACGTTTCTGCACCGACACTTGATACGATTCAAACAGTTAGTCCACATCTATTGTTCATGATTATTTTTCCCGGTGTTATTGCATTAGTTGGATGGAATGTTGGAGTAAGTATTCTTTCGCCTTTAAATGGGTTATTATTTATTAATTTTGTACCTGTGACGACACTTGTTATATCGAGTGTGCAAGGAACTCATATAACTTTTTATGAAATTATAGGAGTAGGCTTTATCATTCTTTCCCTTATTGCTAATAATATTTTTATACGTTTTCTTCAAAAGAGAAAGATGAGACACCAAGTAAAACAAAGTTTACAAGAAAGTACCTCCTAACGGAAAAAGCGACTTTTACTACAATTGTAGAAGAAGACGCTTTTTTTGATTTTTTTGCGATATACTAGTTTTATTGAAAAAAGGTTGGTGGAAGTATTGTTCAAATATATTGGAGAAATATTATTAATCCTTACGGCAATTATTTGGGGGAGTGGGTTTGTAGCAAGTGCAGTGGCATTAGATTACTATTCGCCATATCAGATATTAGCTGGAAGGTTTCTAATCGGTGCTGTTATTTTAAGTCTCATCTTTTTTAAAAAGCTCAACAAACTAAAGAAAAGCACGCTCATAAAAGGGGCGGTATTAGGAATTTTTTTATACTTAGCCTTTGCTCTTCAAACAGTTGGTTTACAGTTCACAACGCCATCTAAAAATGCTTTTTTAACGGCCGTTAATGTAGTTATTGTCCCGTTTATAGGATTTTTATTATACAAAAGAAAAATAGATCTGTATGAACTAACTGGTGCAGTTCTCGCAATTATTGGTATTGCAGTATTATCTTTAAAATTATCGTCCGACGTGAATGTTGGGGATTTATTGACATTAGGCTGTGCCGTAGGATTTGCTTTTCATATTTTTTACACTGCTAAGTTTGTTAAAACGGAAGATCCCGTTGTGCTAACAATAGTACAAATGGTTACAGCTGCAGTAATTGGTTGTATAGTTGTGCTATTCAGAGGAGAGACAAGCTTTTCTATGGAAACAGAAGGCATGGTAAATCTGCTATACTTAGGGATTTTCTCCACAACTATTGCCTTTTTAATGCAAACAGTGGCCCAAAAATACATAACAGAAACAAAGGCAGCAATTATTTTAGCTACTGAATCTTTTTGGGGCATGGTATTCTCCGTTATCATTTTGAGTGAGATTATGACAGGAAGAATGATTATCGGAGCCTTGCTAATACTTTTAGCTATACTTATTTCTGAAACAAAAATGGAATTTATGAAAAAAGATAAAATAAAAACACTGACCTAACTACGTTAAAAAGGAATTTCCTTTCATTTAGTATGAATCGCTGTTTTCTGCAAAAGATAAGAGCGAATCTTAGTTGTTTACGATATGTTTTCCCGTATCGTCGCTATCATTCATACAATAATTGAAGGAGGAGTTTATCAGTGGGATTTATACATCGGCTTGCCTTAGCCCTCGTTATCATTGGTGCAATTAACTGGGGATTGATTGGCTTTTTCGAATTTGACTTAGTCGCTTCTATTTTCGGAGGGCAAACTGCTCTATTTTCTAAGGTGATCTATGCATTGGTTGGTATTAGTGGCTTAATCTGCATTCCACTTCTATTTAGAACTTATGAAGAGGAAGAAGAAGAGTATGGAACAAGCAGACAAAGTTCTCGAAACCTTCAATATGGAACTGAGTTCGGGGAGGAGCCTGAATTTACCGATATAAAAGAGGCTTCTTCAAAAGAGGATTTGAAGAAATAACTAAAGAGGATAGATAACTGTAGAAAGCCACAGTTTATCTATCCTTTTTGATTGAGGCTTCTTATTTACCTTTAAATACAGGCTTTCTTTTTTCTCCAAAGGCTACTAATGCTTCTATACGATCCTCTGTTGGTATAGTGATTTCATAAGCTTTTCTTTCTATGCTGAGACCTGTCTGAAGGTCTGTATTCATTCCGTGTTTTACTGCAAACTTAGCTTGCTGTAATGCGATAGGTCCATTTGCAAGCATAAGAGCTGCAAATGCCTCTGTCTCTTCTTGTAACGTTTCTCTCGATGTTACCTTAGTCACTAATCCGTAGGACAATGCTTCTTCTGCTTTTAGTCTTCTCGCAGTTAAAATTAGCTCTAAAGCTTTAGTTTCTCCGATAAGTCTAGGTAATCGCTGTGTGCCACCCGCACCAGGGATTATTGCTAAACTTGTTTCCGTTAAACCGAGTTGAATATCGTCTGAAGCAATTCTAAAATCGCAGGCAAGCGCCAATTCTGTTCCGCCGCCAAAAGCATAGCCATTTAACATAGCAATTGTTGGCTGTGGGAGGTTTTCAATTGCAGTGAATACCTCGCCAATTTTGAATATATTACGTTTCACTTGTTGATCAGTTAAGGTTTTACGTTCCTTTAAATCTGCACCAACGCTAAATGACTTCTCTCCTGCGCCAGTGAAAATAATTACACGAATATCTGGATTAATGCGAATAGATTCTGCGATATCTCCAAGTTCACGAAGCATTTCATAGTTAAATGCATTTAATGCTTCTGGTCTATTGAGCGTGACGTATGCTAAATTCCCCTGTTGTGTATAACGGATAGATTCCATTATTTTCTCCCCTTTCAATTACTTTCTCCCCAATATCAACATAGCATGTTCTCAGTTTTCTGTCATCCATAGGTAATAAATAGAAATAATATCGATTTCCTTGGAAAGGTTTGCTACAATGGAACTAATGAATATTTATGGATTTGAGGAATTCGCATGGAAATTTTTGTGGCAAGGCAGCCTATCTTTACCAATAATGAGCATATTTTTGCTTACGAATTATTGTATCGGGATAGTGATACTAATGCATTCCCTATCATAGATGGGGATAGAGCAACTTTAGAAGTGTTAATACATTCATTTTTGACGATAGGTATAAATAACCTTGCGGGAGAAAAATTATGTTTTATTAATTTCACGGAAAACTTATTGGACAATACTGTATTTAATAAGATTCCACCAAAACGCATAGTTGTGGAGATTTTAGAGAATATTCCCATCACGCCATCTTTAATCGAAAAGCTTAAATACATAAAAAAATTAGGTTTTTTAATAGCTCTAGACGATTTTATTTTACATAATAATGTAAATCTATATGATGAGTTATTTAGCTTAGTTAATTTTATCAAAGTTGATTTTATTTTGAGCAAACCTTCTGAGAGACAAGTTTTCGAGAAAATTGTGAAGAAAAATTATCCACATATCGTACTTTTAGCGGAAAAAGTAGAAACACGTGAAGATTTCTATCTTGCAAAAGAGGCAGGATATGGATTATTCCAAGGATACTTTTTTGCCAAACCAGAAATTATTAAAGGGACAGACATTCCAGCTAATATGGCACAATATTTTCGAATTATTAGCTTACTACGCAATCGGGTTTCCACTATTGAACAAATAGCAGAGGAAATCGAGCGTGACGTGTCACTATCCTTTAAAGTTTTGAAAATCATTAATTCACCAGCTGCTAGAAAAAAATCTAAAATTCGTTCCATCAAACAGGCGGTAGTCATGTTGGGATTAGAAGAATTGAATCATTGGTTATATGTATTAATGCTAAGAGAGTCGAAAGTAAACGATGATGGGGATGGAATGGCAATAATCGAAGCATCCTTGTTCCGTGCAAAGTTTTGTGAGTTATTAGCTAAAAGAAATTTTTTACAAAACTCTCCTGAATACTTGCTGGTAGGAATGTTTTCATTAATCGACACATTACTTCATCAAAAGATGGATCATTTACTTCAAGAATTACCGCTCACGGACGAGGTTATAGAAACGCTTTCAGGAAAACATACGGAAATGACTCCTTATTTGGAGCTTTCTATAGCTTGTGATGAAGTGAGATGGGATGATATTATTGCGGGTGCAGAGGCTATCGGCATTGATCACGCTACATTAAACAAATTTTATTTAGAAGCCCGTAGTTGGGCTATGGATATTGTAGGTTAATAACAACTGCCATTTTATCAAGATGGCAGTTGTTATTTTTTTGAGGATTAAGGAAAAATGCACTTACCATTTTTAGAGCATAAGGTTACCTAAAAAGGAGAGGATAATTGTGACATCAGTCACGATTATCCTCTCCTAAAAAATTTAGCAACCATATAGCAAAAGTCTGTTCAAAGCCCTTCGAAAACACTAGAAACCATTTTTTTATTCCTCTATATTCCAGTGCTTTGCCAGTTGCATTTTTCGGAGGAGATAGTATAATTAAAAACAGAACAAACGTTCTTTTTAGAAAGAAGGAGGAGTAGTTATGCCATTAATACCGGAAGAAGCAATCCCATACTTCGAAAACATGATTTATCTTCCAATGGTTTTGACTATTTTAGAAAAAGATCGAACTATTTTTGAAAAGGCTCCATTTAAATTGAAGCGTCCGTATATCGTTTTAGTAGAAGAAGCAGGAAAGCAAGTTCAGAAAGAATTGAAACAGACGCATATGTATATGAGGCGTCACAGTATGAAAGTTCTTCGTGGAGAAGGAGATGATATGTTCACTGAGTATGTATTTTTTCATGGAGGTTATGAAGAACATCGACGTTACCTAAACGTTCGGCTCCGCAACAGAGTCGAAGAACTTTTATCAATTTATTTTGCCGTAGTAGAATAATTTCGTTAGTACTGGGAGTCTTTTTGAAATTTTTTAGTAATGTAACCAGTATTCATCAGATTACTCATCCGTTTTAGTAAGTGCATATTTAGTATATTAGCAAATCCAACTTGTCGACTTATTGTCTGAGGAGATGATGGAACTGTTAATTTTTGACCATTTGTTAGAACGACTACACAGCCATCGTCCGAAGGATAAAAGGAAGCTATTGCCTTAAAAGAGAACCAAACATTTAAATCCGATTTTGGAGAAAGTATTGGTATGAATATACATGGATTTCCGAAGTCATGTGCTATTAGAATAGGTAGCTTAAAATAATTTCCAATTGCTTCCCTCGATAATCGAGCAGTATGCTGAAAAGAAGAGCCGTAAAAAGAACAAGAATGCCGAACAATATCAAAAGGCTTTTTATTAATTATATTGGTTTCCCCTGAAAAGTTAGTTACCTTTGTAAATATCGTATTATTCACTACAATAGGTTGAAGTACAGCGGTCTCAAATGAAATGAAAAAAGATTTTTCTTCTACTTTATTCGACATAAAAATCCACCCCTTTGTATTATATATCTCAATTATAGTTAATTTTGGAAGTAAAGCAAGTAAAAATAACGAATATTTAAAATATTCCCTTTTTACTATATAGACTAAATTTTCTTAAAATGATTGCAACAATCTCGATGCTTTTATATAATAGAAAAAAGGCATCGGGGTGATGGAGATGGACAAACAATATTCATACGCAGATTTCTTGAAAGCTATGGGTCAGGCAGGGAAGGAAAGCTCTGCGGAAAATTTGTTAAACGAAATATATCTTGATATGTTTTTGAACATTGTCCACCGGGAACAAAGTAGTAACCGTCTCTTAGCATTGATAGATGAGACGTTAGATCAAAAAGATAAGGCAGCATTTATGGAGTATACAGCTGCTCTTCATCAACTTAACAGTCCAAAATAATTCAATCCTAGGTAAAAAACCACTTTTATTAGAGTGGTTTTTTTCGTTTGAAATTCTATTTTTATAGTAGCGCAAGAAACATCTAATAATAGGAATAGCTTTCAAAGTCACTTGTATAAGTGGCTTTTTATGGATAACAAAAAACATACGTTCGTTTTATTAGGAATCAAAAAAAGAGTATGTTAAACTGAAATTATTCAAAAAATGGGAGGCTTATGTATGGAACAAAAATTTGATTTGCAAGCTCCGTATGAGCCAGCGGGAGATCAAATAGAAGCAATAAAAGAATTAGTAAAAGGTGTTAATGAAGGAAAAAGGTTTCAAACTTTACTAGGTGCAACTGGTACTGGTAAAACATATACAATATCAAATGTAATTCAACAAGTAAATAAACCAACACTAGTGATGGCACATAACAAAACACTAGCGGGTCAATTATATAACGAGTTTAAAGAATTTTTCCCGAACAATGCTGTGGAGTACTTCGTAAGCTACTATGATTATTTTCAACCAGAAGCATATGTACCATCAACCGATACATTTATAGAAAAGGATTCAAGTATTAATGAGGAAATAGACAAGCTACGACATTCTGCAACTTCTTCTTTGTTTGAAAGAAAAGATGTCATTATTATCGCATCTGTATCTTGTATATACGGTCTAGGTAATCCAGAGGAATATAAAGAGCTCGTTCTATCATTAAGAACGGGAATGGAGATTGATCGTAATCAATTATTGCGTAAACTTGTAGACATTCAATATGAAAGAAACGATTTGAACTTCGTACGTGGAAAGTTCCGTGTTCGTGGAGATGTAGTAGAAATTTTCCCCGCTTCCCGTGATGAAAAATGTCTTCGAGTCGAATTTTTTGGAGATGAGATCGATCGAATTCGAGAAGTTAATGCGCTAACAGGAGAAATTCTTGGTGAACGTGATCACGTTGCTATATTCCCCGCTTCTCATTTCGTTACCCGGGAAGAGAAGATGAAACTAGCTTTAGCAAATATTAAAAAAGAATTAGAGGAACAACTGGCTTATTTAAGAAGTGAGGATAAGCTTTTAGAGGCCCAAAGATTGGAACAACGTACGAGATATGATTTAGAAATGATGGAAGAGATGGGCTTTTGTTCAGGCATTGAAAACTACTCAAGGCATTTAACATTAAGAGAAGCAGGTGCAGTGCCTTATACATTACTAGACTATTTTCCAGAAGACTTTTTACTCGTAGTAGATGAAAGTCACGTTTCATTACCCCAAGTAAGAGGAATGTATAATGGAGACCAAGCGAGAAAATCAGTGCTCGTAAATTATGGTTTCCGTTTGCCGTCTGCTCTAGACAATCGTCCTTTAACTTTCAATGAATATGAAAAACATATACACCAAGCTATATTTGTTTCCGCAACTCCAGGACCATATGAGCTTGAGCATACACCAGAAATGGTTGAGCAAATTATTCGTCCAACAGGACTATTGGATCCAGTTATAACTGTGAAGCCAATTGAAGGGCAAATAGATGATTTAATCAATGAAATTCATGAAAGATCTGCCAAAAACGAGCGAGTATTAATAACGACACTTACAAAAAAAATGTCAGAGGATCTAACGGATTACTTAAAAGAGATTGGGATAAAAGTTCAATACTTACATTCAGAAGTAAAAACACTAGAACGTACAGAAATAATTCGAGAACTTCGATTAGGTACGTACGATGTATTAATAGGAATTAACTTGTTACGAGAAGGTATAGACATACCAGAAGTATCTCTAGTAGCAATATTAGATGCTGATAAAGAAGGATTTTTGCGCTCTGAACGTTCTTTAATCCAGACGATTGGGCGTGCTGCACGTAACTCTAATGGAGAAGTTATTATGTACGCAGATAAAATGACAGACTCCATGCGAAAAGCGATTGACGAGACACAACGTCGCAGAACTATTCAAATGGAATATAACGAAAAGCATGGTATTACACCAAAAACAATTCAAAAGAAAATAAGCGATGTTATTCGTGCGTCACAAGTTGCAGAAGAGGAAGAAACGTATGCACAACGTTTAATAAGCGGCAAACCATTGACGACTCAAGAAAAAGCAAAGCTTCTACAGGATCTAGAAAAAGAAATGAAAGATGCAGCAAAAGCGCTTAACTTTGAACGAGCTGCAGAGTTACGAGACGCAATTTTGGAACTGAAGCTGGAAGGGTGATATCTGTTGAAAAATAAAGAAATTGTAGTTCAAGGAGCACGTGCAAATAATTTAAAAAATGTAAGTTTGAAAATTCCAAGAGATAAGCTAGTTGTAATGACAGGACTTTCTGGCTCAGGAAAGTCTTCATTAGCTTTTGATACGATTTATGCGGAAGGACAACGCCGATATGTTGAGTCACTATCAGCATATGCACGACAATTTTTAGGTCAAATGGAGAAGCCTGATGTCGATGTTATTGAAGGCCTATCACCAGCTATTTCCATTGATCAAAAAACGACGAGTAAAAACCCACGTTCTACCGTAGCAACTGTGACGGAAATCTACGACTATATGCGTTTATTGTATGCGCGAGTTGGAAAGCCGATATGCCCAAATCATGGTATTGAAATTTCTTCGCAAACGATTGAACAAATGGTCGATCGTTTAAGCGAATATCCAGAAAGAACAAAGATGCAAGTGCTCGCGCCTGTTGTTTCAGGTCGTAAAGGAACGCATGTAAAGCTTCTGGAAGAAATGAAAAAAGAAGGCTTCGTTCGTGTACGTATCGATGGAGAGTTAATCGATTTAGATGATGATATCAATTTAGATAAAAATAAAAAACATAATATAGAAGTTGTTATCGACCGAATAATAATGAAAGAAGGAGTTGCTGCAAGGCTTAGTGATTCTCTGGAGTCAGCTCTGAGAATTGCAGATGGTAAAGTTTTAATAGATGTGATGGAGCATGAAGAAATTCTATTTAGTGAGCATCATGCCTGTCCAATATGTGGATTTTCTATCGGAGAATTAGAGCCACGAATGTTTTCATTCAACAGTCCATTTGGAGCATGTGGGGATTGTGATGGACTTGGCACAAAGCTAGAAGTAGATGAAGAATTAGTTGTTCCTGATAAGAGTCTCACGCTATCAGAGGGAGCTATTGTCGCATGGCAGCCAACAAGCTCTCAGTATTATCCGAAGCTTCTTGAAGCTGTTTGTAAGCATTACAAAATAAAAATGAATGTTCCCGTTGAAAAATTACCGATAGATCAATGGAATAAAATTATGTATGGATCAGGAAATGATAAAATTCGCTTCCGATATGAAAATGAATTTGGTCAGGTTCGCGATAGTGTCATTTCATTTGAAGGTGTACTTGCGAATATTGAGCGAAGATTTAAAGATACGTCATCTGATTATATTCGCGAGCAAATGGAAAAATATATGGAGCAACATGATTGCCCAACTTGTAAGGGCTATCGTCTAAAAGAAGAAACACTTGCAGTGAAGATAAATTCGCTCCATATTGGGGAAATCACAAAGTATTCCATTGAGGAAGCAAATAAGTTTTTTAATGAGTTGACATTATCAGAAAAAGATATGCAAATCGCTCGTCTCGTGTTAAGAGAAATACATGAACGATTAGGTTTTTTAGAAAATGTAGGACTTGATTATTTAACATTAAACCGTGCATCAGGAACACTATCTGGTGGGGAAGCGCAACGTATTCGTTTAGCTACTCAAATCGGATCAAGATTAACTGGTGTATTATACATTTTGGATGAACCATCAATCGGTCTACATCAGCGGGATAATGATCGATTGATTGATACGTTAAAAAATATGAGAGATATAGGGAATACATTAATAGTTGTAGAGCATGATGAAGACACAATGATGGCAGCAGACTATTTGATAGATGTCGGCCCTGGTGCGGGAGTGCATGGTGGTGAGATAATCGCTGCTGGTACACCTGAACAAGTGATGAAAAATAAAAAGTCTTTAACAGGACAATATTTAAGTGGACAAAAGTTTATTCCACTTCCAGCAGAAAGAAGAAAGCCAGATGGACGCTTTATCAAGATAAAAGGCGCTTCAGAAAATAACTTGAAAAATGTAAGTGTAGATATTCCTTTAGGAGTTTTTACCGCTGTTACAGGAGTTTCAGGTTCTGGTAAAAGTACATTAGTAAATGAAATATTATATAAATCATTAGCACAGAAACTAAATCGCTCGAGAGTAAAACCGGGAAGCAATAAGAGTGTCGAAGGGATAGAAATGTTGGAAAAAGTAATTGAGATTGACCAATCGCCAATCGGTCGTACCCCAAGATCTAACCCTGCAACCTATACTGGTGTGTTTGACGATATTCGAGACCTTTTTGCAACGACAAATGAAGCAAAAGTAAGAGGATATAAAAAAGGAAGATTTAGTTTCAATGTAAAAGGAGGTCGTTGCGAGGCATGTCGCGGAGACGGAATCCTTAAAATAGAAATGCATTTCTTACCTGATGTATATGTTCCATGTGAAGTTTGTCATGGGAAAAGATATAATCGTGAAACATTGGAAGTACAATACAAAGGAAAGAATATTGCGGACGTGCTAAAAATGACAGCAGAGGACGGCTTTGCCTTTTTCGAAAACCATCCGAAAATCAGTCGGAAAATAAAAACGATTGTAGATGTCGGGTTAGGGTATATGGAACTAGGACAACCAGCCACTACTCTGTCTGGTGGTGAAGCACAACGAGTAAAACTGGCTTCTGAATTACACAAGCGTTCTAACGGCAAGTCTTTCTACATTTTGGATGAACCAACTACAGGTTTGCACGTAGATGATATCGCAAGATTGTTAATTGTACTTCAACGTTTAGTTGAAAACGGAGATAGTGTATTAGTAATTGAGCATAATTTAGATGTCATTAAAACAGCAGATTATATGATTGATTTGGGACCTGAAGGTGGAGATAAAGGTGGAACAATTGTTGCAGTTGGTACTCCAGAGAAAATTGTTGCATCGAAAGATTCGTATACAGGGAAATACTTGAAAACGATTTTAGAAAGAGATCGTCAACGGATGGATGAAGTTATAACGAAAGCATCTAAAAAGAAAAAAAGTCCTGTAACAACTTAGTAATGAAACTTTTTGTTTTTTCATTCGTATAAAGTAGTGTAAGTAAAATGATTTATAGTATAAATTCATGAGGAGGCCTTTCACTATGCAAGAGGAACGTAAGCGTATTTTAGATATGGTTGAAAATGGCACGATTACTGCACAAGAAGCATTGGCATTACTTGAAGAGCTTGGAAAACAAACAACACCTGCGACACCGTTTGTCCCTGAAGAGAAAGAATATAAAAAGTCATCAAACAATAATACCGATTTTGTGGAAGATTTGAAGCGCGATTTTACTGTTATGGGTGAACGCTTCATGCAGTTTATGCAAGGCACAGTCGACAAGATGAAAGATTTTGAAATGCCATTTGGAGATCCAATTATCTTTGAAGAGCAATTCGTTAAAGAGGATGCAAACTTCACAGATATCTCGATTAATATTGCGAATGGGAAAGTTGAAATCCAGCCTACAGATGAACAGCATGTACGTGCTGCTGTTAAAGTGAAATCCTTTAAAAATTCTACAGAGGAAGAAGCGAAGGCGCGTTTCCATGAGGAGTTTATATTCACTACAGAAGGAAACAAATTACGCGTGTACAGTGAGCTGAAAACAACTTCTGTGCAAGTAACGTTATTTGTACCTAACAAAGCATATAATTATATTTCTGCTCGATTATTCAATGGGGAATTCTCCGCAAAGAATTTAGAAGCAAACTCTTTTAAAGTGAAAACAACAAATGGAAAAGTAGAATTGGATGAATTGAAATTTGAAAGAGCTGATATTGAAACGGTTAATGGAACGGTTCAAGTCCAGCGCGTTGAAGGAGAAACGATTGAAGTAGAAACGATGAATGGTCGTATTTACGTAGATGGTAAGCTCAAGGAAATAGAAGGTTCTTCGGTAAGCGGACATGTTATTTTGACGACTAAGGATAAAGATGCACGTAAAATAGAAGGAACAGCAGTAGCTGGAACAGTCGAACTTTACATTCCAAAAGACGTTTCGATAAAAGGAGAAGCTACTTCACAAATTGGTAGGATAGATGTCCAATTGGCTGATGTTACGCACCTAAACCAATCGGAGCAGCTGTTAAACAAAAAAGTAGGATTCACGAAAATAGTAGATTCAGAAGCTGTACCATTGCGAGTATACGGCGATGCAAAAACAGGATCGGTTGTTGTCCGTTATACAGTAGAAGGCGAATAAGTAAAAGTGGAGCGGGATATTATTCCCCTTCACTTTTTATTTTGCATAATCCATAAAATAATACTGCTGATTTCCGTTTCAGGCGGACGCTTTCCGCGGACGTTGCCTCAGCCTCCTCGCTTCGCTGCGGGGTCTTCGCCTAACGCTGTTCCCGCTGGAGTCGCCGCCTTCCACTTCAATCAATTACTGTGTAGTACTCCCTAAGTAGATCGAGCATAGCATATCGCTTTGATGATAAGAGTAGCTAAAGTTAATATAGTTATAAAACGGTCTGTTGAGTTAGGGAAACTATTCTGTAAATGTTAAGGATAGTAGTTTTTCATTTATCTAGTGGAAATAAAGAAAAATAGTAGGTAGTTTCTAAATAAAGAAGCGAAAAAGCGAACGAAATTGCATCTTCGTGAGCCTACTCTATCAATAAGAAAATATCTCATCTTCTATTTATCCAAAAACGCACTTACCTGTTTCTAAGAGTTGTAGGAGGGTGAAGGATATATAAAGACATAAGATTACCGAAAAAAAGGATGTTGGTTGTTATGACGTTCGTCATAACAACCAACATCCCCAAAATATTCACCCGGAAATCATATAGTAAAACCTCTATCCAAAGCACTTTGAAAATGATTGGAACAGGTTTTAATCTTGTATTATGCTTTATGATTTTTTTCAGTTTAACGCTTCTGGTTTAGCCAACAAAGTATAGCAAAGCTAATGGCTTTCGCACAGCGCATTCGGTAATCTTTAGACTGAAGTAAAATGGCTTCCTGTTTATTTGTCATGAATCCACACTCCACTAATACTGCTGGCATTTTGGTGTCCCGAACAACTGCAAAATCTGCCTTCTTTACTCCTCGGTTTGTTCTTCCTGTAATAGAGCAGAGTGCGTTTTGGATGAGTGATGCGAGAATAATTGATTGCTCGGAAGGCTTCGTATAAGTAAAGGTTTCGATTCCCCTTGCATTATTCCATGTTGTGCCAAATGCATTGGCATGGATGGAGATAAATGCATCTACTTTCACATTATTAGCCGTTGTAGTTCTCTCGTTAAGAGGAACATCTCTCTTTTTGTCATGACTATGCATAACGGTTATGCCAAAAGTAGAAAGTTCATTTGTGACAAGTTGAGCTACCGCCTCATTAAATTCAAACTCCTTCATTTTTCCATCTGGTGTTCTTTTTCCAATAGTGTTAGTACCGTGACCTGCATCCAACATAATTTTCATCGGAAAACCTCCTTTCTTTTCTTAAATAGAAGAAGAAAAGGTAAATGGATACAATTTAAGTGGACAATCATGATAAAATAAATAATAGGTTTACAATTGCAGTACGAAGGGAGTTTAGGGGTATGTCACATGTGACGACGAAGGACATAAAAGAACATATGAATCTCATATTAGTAAGTGGGGAAGAAGGCATAGGACGTCATATTTCCGTGAGTGATATTTCTCGACCGGGAATTGAAATTGCAGGATATTTCACACATTACCCTTCTAATCGAATACAGCTTTTAGGAAAGACAGAGATTTCTTTTTTTGAATTATTACAACCTAGAGAAAAAAGTGAACGTATGAGAAAGCTTTGTGCACAAGATACTCCAGTAATTATTGTTTCCCACGGAATGGAAGTACCGGAGGAGTTAATTACGGCTTCTAATGAAAGTTCTGTTCCTGTATTGACGACGAGCTTGCCTACGACCAGATTTTCAAGTATGCTTACGAACTTTTTAGAAAGTAGGTTAGCACCCTCTACTGCCGTACATGGCGTATTAGTAGATATTTATGGGGTTGGTGTGCTAATCACTGGGAAAAGTGGAGTCGGAAAAAGTGAGACGGCCTTGGAGCTAGTGAAAAGAGGTCATCGTTTAGTAGCCGATGATTGTGTGGAAATTAGGCAAGAGGGTGAGGAAACGTTGGTCGGTAGTGCACCAAAGCTGATAGAGCATCTTTTAGAAATTCGCGGACTTGGTATAATCGACATAATGACATTATTCGGAGCAAGTGCTATTCGAAGCTATAAACGTATTACGCTTGTCATCGAATTAGAGATTTGGGATGAGAAAAAGACTTATGATCGTTTAGGTCTTGAAGAAGAGAAAATGGAAATCATCAATACGGCAATTACGAAGCTTACAGTTCCCGTACGACCAGGTCGAAACATAGCAGTAATAATAGAAGTGGCTGCAATGAATCATCGATTAAAAAAAATGGGTGTAAATGCAGCGGAAGATTTCGCCAAGCGTTTAAATGATGTAATAGAACAAAATGCAGAAGTAGATTATTAATAGATATTTGAAGGGAGTTACATATGAGTTTATTACAAATTATTGATCCGGTTGCATTTTCTCTAGGCCCAATATCGGTACGTTGGTATGGAGTAATTATTGCCCTCGGTATAGTATTAGCATTTGTCGTTGCACAAAAAGAAATGGTAAAGCGAGGGTTTCATCCGGATTATTTAACGGATTTACTTATTTGGGCAGTTCCAATTGCCATAATAAGTGCTCGTATTTACTACGTTATTTTTAAATGGGATTTTTATAGTCAAAATCCGGGTAAGATTATTGAAATTTGGAATGGCGGAATTGCGATTCATGGAGCATTAATTGGATCGTTTATAACGGCTTACATATTTACGAAGAAACGGGGCACTTCTTTTTGGAAGGTTGCAGATATTGTAGCACCGAGTATTCTAATTGGACAGGCTATTGGTCGTTGGGGAAATTTCATCAACCAAGAAGCGCATGGTGGCGTAGTAACGAGAACTTTTTTAGAAAATTTAATGCTACCTAACTGGATGATCGAGCAAATGTATATAGACGGAAAGTATTATCACCCAACGTTTTTATATGAATCTGTCTGGAACTTTGTGGGAGTAATTATTTTGATATTACTTCGAAAAGTGAATTTACGTCGAGGAGAAATGGTCCTATTTTACGCAGTATGGTATTCATTTGGACGGTTTTTCATCGAGGGAATGCGCACGGATAGCCTTTACTTAATAGGTGAATTGCGGACAGCACAGGTTGTTTCGATTGTGACCATTGTAATTGCTATTATTTTGTTTGTTTACAGAAGAATGACAGTTAAACCTGTTGTTCATTATCAAGATAAGTAAGGAAGCTGGGATAAGATGGGGACGTTGAAAAATGGGATGTTCGCTGGTCTTAAAACGACTTGGACATTAAGTAAAGTTATATTTCCAATAACATTAATCGTAGTCATATTGCAGTACACACCTGTTCTTCCTTGGATTATCGATATAATCACACCGTTTATGGGGCTATTAGGACTTCGGGGAGAGGCAGCAATTCCATTAGTGCTGGGGAATGCATTAAATTTATATGCAGGTATAGCTGGAATCCTATCTTTGGAATTGACTGTGAAGGAAGTATTTATATTAGCGACGATGCTTTCTTTTTCTCATAATATCTTCATTGAAACGGGAGTGGCCCTTCGAGTTGGAGTGAAGTTATGGGTTGTCTTAGTCGTTCGCTTTGGTTTAGCTATTATGTCAGCAATCATCATTAACCTTCTATGGAAGGGTGGCGGAGAGGTAGCGAAATATGGTGCCCTCCAAGTAAGTCAGAAAGTTCCTGATGGCTGGGGAGAAATTGTTTTGCTTGGTCTTCAAAAGGCGACGTTTGGCGTTGTACAATTGGCGTTAATCGTCATACCGTTGATGATTATTATCCAGTTTTTAAAGGATCGGAATTATTTACAAAAATTCTCGGAGAAACTTGCTCCCTTCACAAAGGTTATTGGAGTTCAGTCGAATGCTTCTTTAACGCTGGTGGCTGGGCTTGTCATTGGACTTGCATATGGAGCGGGTGTAATGATTCAAGCAGTACAAGAGGACGGGGTAAGTAAAAAGGATGCGACACTAGTCTTTATTTTTTTAGTGGCATGTCACGCAGTAGTCGAGGATACTTTAATCTTCATACCATTAGGAATCCCAATCTGGCCATTATTATTAATAAGGTTAATAACTGCTTTCGTATTAACAATTGTAGTTGCATTTGTATGGAGGAAAGCTGGGCAAAGTAAACATAAGGAAGTGGTGGTTTCATGAAAAACTATAAAGCGCTACTTTTTGATTTAGATGGAACATTGTTAAATACGAACGAACTAATTATCGAAACTTTTTTACACGTATTAGGCGAAACATTTCCAGGGAAATATAATCGAGAAGCTGTCCTGCCGTTTTTAGGACCACCATTGTTTGAAACATTTAATGGGATAGACCCATCGTTAACAGAGACTTTAACGGCTTCCTATCGTAAATGGAACCTAAAGCGGCATGATCAAATGGTTGCGCCATTTGATGGTGTCGTAGAAACGTTACGACAACTAAAGAAGGATGGCTATAAAATGGCGATCGTTTCTACTAAGAGAAGAGAAATGATTGAAAGAGGTCTCCAATTGATGAAATGCGAAACGTTATTTGATACGATTGTCGGCTTGGAGGATGTTACATTTACAAAGCCTGATCCGGAGCCAATTCAAATAGCGCTTCATAGAATTGGAGCTAATAAGGAAGATGCACTTATGATTGGCGATAACTTTCATGATATTGTAGGTGGCCAAAGAGCTGGGGTTGATACAGCTGCAGTAGCTTGGTCCATTAAAGGAGAAGCATTTTTAGCTACTTATAATCCCACTTATATGCTTCATCATGTGAGTGAGCTACTTTTAATAGCTAAAGGGCAGCGTGCATGAGGAGAACAGAACGATACCCTGTAAAAGGGGCAAACTCGCTTTGGCATGTATATGATACCGTACCATTTTGGAAAGTGATGAAAAACTTTATTTTTATTCAAGCAGCTAGATATTCGCCGTTCTTAAGCTGGAAGAACTTTTTTTATCGTGCATTTCTGAAAATGGAGGTTGGGAAAGAAACGTCTTTTGCGTTAATGGTAATGGTCGATGTCATGTTCCCCGAACGGATTAAAGTAGGCGACAATTCCATTATTGGTTACAACACGACGATTCTTGCGCATGAATATTTGATTGATGAATATCGAATTGGAGATGTCATTATTGGTAATCGGGTTTTGATCGGTGCAAATACGACAATCCTGCCCGGTATTACGATTGGTGATGACGCTATTGTTTCTGCCGCAACACTCGTCAATGCAGACGTTCCAGAAGGCTGCTTTGTTGGCGGAAATCCAATGCGTGTTATTTATACGAAGGAACAAATGATTGAACGTAACAAAAGCTATTCTTCTTAGTGTAGAACTAAGGAGAATAGTTTTTTTGTGGAAAAAACACCCTATTCCAACTAACATGGTTGAATTTCCAACTAAACAAGCAAAAATTCCAACTAAAGTGCTCGAAATTCCAACTAACTCTTTTCGGTGGTTCCTTTTAGCTCAAATCCACGTTCCATTTTCCTTGTCGAGAACAAAATATCTCTCAAAAAGAGGAAAAAGCGACAAGTTGACGAAAAGGAATAAATAGTATAAAATTCTATTAATTCATCTTGTTAGTTCTCTAGTGTGTTAAAGTGAAATTAGGAGTGGTATAAATGAGCAAAATTCAAATGTTTGAAAAACCTCTTGGAATGAGAGACTCATTTCCAGAAGTAAACGAACAAAAAGAATACATACGATCGACTGCAAGAGATTTCATAAGAAAAAAAGGGTACGACTTTATAAAAACACCTTCCGTAGAGTATTTTGAAACAATCGGAAAGGCTTCTGCCATTGATGAATCGTCTTTGTTTAAACTAGTGGACAATCAAGGCGAAATGCTTGTATTACGTCCTGATATGACGACACCGATTGCTAGAATAGCAGCTTCTAAACTATTAAAGGAAAAAAATCCGCTACGCCTAGCGTACTATGCAGATGTATTTCGTGCACAGCAACGTGAGGGAGGAAGACCAGCTGAGTTTGAGCAGCTAGGGCTGGAACTTATCGGGGATTTTAGTCCATACGCAGATAGTGAAATAATCTATACAGCAATAGAACTATTGAAGGCTTTAGGTGTGGAAAGTTTCCGGATTACGATTGGACATGCTGAAATTTTAACCGCCTTCTTAACGAATAACACGGATAATATAGAGCAGGTTGAAATGCTTAGACAATTATTAGTAGGGAAGAACTTAGTTGGTTTCTCTCAAAAGTTAGAAAGCATGAATTTACAACAAGCACAGAAAGAAAGACTTAGTAAAATAATTGATTATACAATAGATGCCAACGTCTTTTCGGATTTCAGTCAGTTCTTAAATGACGATCAGCAATATTTGCTTGATCAGGTTGAGGAGCTTCAAAAACTACTTGAATTCCAGTTAAATGATTATTCAATTGTATCGTTTGATTTTTCTTTAGCGAGTCATATGAGTTATTATACGGGAATGCTGTTTGAAATCCATGCGGCAGGAAGTGGTTTCTCCATTGGAAATGGTGGTCGTTATGATGAGTTATTTAAACAGTTCGACGAAAAAGTAGGAGCTACGGGATTTGGAATTCGAGTCGACCGTTTATTAGAGGTATTACCGAAGATGAACGTAAATGAAAAGCATACACTTCTTTTATTTGATAAAGGTTCTTTTTCTAAAGCAAATGTATTAGCAGAAGCTAGAAGAAATGCTGCGGAGCGTGTAACTTTGCAATTTGTGGAAAGTGTAAATGATCTTGCGGCGTTTAAACAAATTTTCGATGAAGTGATTATCGTGTCCGAAGGTGGTTCTTTCCGTGAATAAGTTAACAATTGCAATGCCAAAAGGGCGTATTTTCGAAGAAGCATATAAACTATTTGTAGAGGCAGGATTTAACTTGCCTAAAGAGATTAGTGATTCGAGAAAGTTGATAGTCGAAGCTCCTAATGAACGTATTCAATTTATATTGGCGAAACCGATGGATGTACCTGTATACGTTGAACACGGTGTAGCGGATATCGGTATTGCGGGGAAGGATGTTTTATTGGAACAGCACCGCGACGTCCATGAACTATTGGATTTACATATTAGTAATTGTTATATAGCAACTGCGGGTCTTCCGAATACGAAGATGAATGAGATTGCTCCACGTGTAGCAACGAAGTATCCAAGAATTGCTACAAATTTTTACAAGGAAAAAGGCGAGCAAGTGGAAATCATTGAGCTGAATGGATCAATTGAGCTTGCCCCAATGATTGGTCTAGCGGATCGTATTGTCGATATTGTTTCCACGGGACAGACGCTTAAGGAAAACGGCTTAGTGGAATATGAGAAAATCGTTTCTATTTCCTCTCGATTGATCGTCAATCCTGTAAGCTATCGAGTAAAAAGTGAACGTATCAATGCATTTATTGGACAATTAAAAAATGAATTGACTAAAAGGTAGGGAATCCTATGAAAATAGAAAAGCTTACAAATACCATTTCATTGCTACGTTCAGTTGAACAAGCAAGTTCCGATTATTTAACGACTGTTCGTGAAGTAATCGCAGATGTACGTCAGAATGGCGATGAAGCACTTCTTCGTTATACAGAAAAATGGGATGGTGCAAAACTTGCATCACTTAGAGTCACCGAAGAAGAGATCGATGAAGCATACGCTAATTTTGATAAACAATTGATAGCTGACTTGGAAGAGGCAGCTGTAAACATTCGAGCATTTCATACGGCTCAGATCCGCGAGCAAATCGACTTCCCTTTAGCCAAAAATTCTTATATTCAATATAAAATATCGCCTTTAGATGCAGTTGGTTTATATGTGCCCGGTGGAACCGCAGCTTATCCTTCTTCCGTATTAATGAATGCAATACCTGCAATAGTAGCTGGAGTAGAAAGAGTGGTCATCGTATCCCCTCCATCTAAGGACGGCAAACTCCCAGACTCAGTATTAGTTGCAGCGCGTATAGCTGGCATTGCAGAAATATATAAAGTTGGTGGAGCTCAGGCAATAGCGGCACTTGCTTACGGTTCTGAAACGATCAAAGCAGTTGATAAAATTACAGGTCCGGGTAATAGTTTTGTTGCACTTGCCAAAAGAGAGGTGTTTGGGAAGGTTGCAATCGATATGATAGCAGGTCCAAGTGAGATAGCGATTATTGCAGATGATACAGCCTATGCGGATGAAGTAGCAGCAGACCTTCTTGCGCAAGCAGAGCACGATAGATTTGCAAGTTCTGTTTTAATCACAACAAGTTCATCTCTTGCTGAACAAGTTTCAATAGAAGTAGAAAAACAATTAAAGCTTCTTCCTAGAGAAGAAATTGCTCGCGCCTCTATTGAAAACTTTGGATGTATCTATATTGCAGAATCAATGGAGCAAGCGGTAATTGCAGTGAATGAGCTAGCACCGGAACATTTGGAAATTATTACGGAGCAGCCCGAAGTACTCAGTAAAAAGGTAAAGCATGCAGGAGCTATTTTCATTGGTAGATTCAGTAGTGAGCCAGTAGGTGACTATTTTGCTGGTACGAATCATGTACTTCCGACAAATAGCACCGCTAGATTCTCGAGTGGCTTATGTGTTGACGATTTCGTGAAGAAAACAAGCGTCGTATATTATTCAAAAGAAATGTGGGAAGAGCAATATCCTAAAATTGCTCGCTTAGCTAGACTAGAGCAATTAGAGGGGCATGCCAGATCTGTAGAGTCAAGAAGCTGGGATAAGGGGGATTCACAATGACAAATAAAAGAGCGGCAAAAATAGAAAGAATGACGAACGAAACAAAGGTATGGGTTGAAATAGACTTATATGGTGAAGGTAAAGCGGAAATAGATACAGGGGTCCCGTTTATGGATCATATGCTGGATCTTTTTACGAAGCATGGTCTATTTGATGCATCTATTAAAGCTAAAGGAGATACATATATCGATGATCATCATACAACAGAGGATATCGGTATTGTTCTTGGACAAGCAGTAAAAGAAGCATTAGGGGATAAAAAGGGTATTAAACGCTACGGAAATGCTTTTGTACCAATGGATGATGCCCTAGCACAAGTAGTCATTGATATTTCCAATCGACCTCACCTTGAGTTCCGAGCACAGTTTCCAACCCAAAAAGTAGGGAGCTTTGATACAGAGCTTGTTCATGAATTCCTATGGAAATTTGCTTTGGAGGCACGTATGAATGTGCATGTAATTGTTCATTACGGTGCAAATACACATCATATGATTGAAGCGATTTTCAAAGCGTTGGCTCGAGCAATTGATGATGCTATTACAAAAGACGATCGAGTGAAGGGCGTTCCTTCTACAAAAGGTCTACTTACATAAGAAGGAGAGAATAATATGACGTCCATTCAAGTCTACCCAGCGATTGACATGAAAGGTGGAAAATGTGTCCGCCTATATCAAGGGGATTATGAACAAGAAACCGTTTATGGGGATTCTCCATTCGATATGGCTCAAAAGTTTGCAAATGAAGGAGCAACCTGGATTCATCTAGTAGATTTAGATGGAGCAAAAGACGGAAAGAAAATCCATGCCAAAGAAGTTATTCGTATCACCAAAGAGCTTCCAGTTAACGTGCAAATTGGTGGAGGAATTCGTACGAAAGAAGACGTTCAGTTTTATTTGAATAACGGTGTAAATCGTGTCATTATAGGTAGTTTGGCTATTTCGCAGCCTGACCTAGTTGTAGGTTTAATCGAAGAATTTGGTGGCAATCGAATTGTAATTGGGCTAGATGCAAAGGATGGAATGGTAGCAACACATGGTTGGTTAGAAACCTCTTCGCAATCTGCCGTTGAAGTAGGCCAATATTTTGCCTCTAAAGGCGCCAAGCATGTTATCTTTACGGATATTGCAACAGATGGAACGCTGCAAGGTCCAAACTTATTGGCAAACAAAGAACTAGCAGATGAAACTGGACTTTCAATAATTGTATCAGGTGGTATTAGTTCCTTGGAAGATATTGCTGCAGTAGCAAAATTAGCACAAACGACAACAGTTGCTGGTGTTATAACAGGTAAAGCATTGTACAATGAACGATTTACCCTAACTGAAGCTCTACAGGAAGCGTCCAAATAACTTTTCGTAACGAATGAAAAAGGAGCGAACGATCATGGCTAATTTAAAATATGATGAAAAAGGCTTAATACCGGTAATCGTCCAGCATGTGATTACTAGAGAAGTTTTAACACTTGCTTATATGAACGAAGAAGCGTATACCAAAACAGTAGAAACGCAGGAAACCTGGTTTTTCAGCCGTAGTAGACAGGAACTTTGGCATAAAGGAGAAACTTCAGGTAATACGCAAAAAGTAGTTTCTATTAAGGCGGATTGCGATTCAGATGCATTAGTAGTTGAAGTACTACCAGCTGGTCCAGCATGCCATACGGGAGAAAACACATGCTTCCATAACACATTAGAAAAAATGGATAATACGGTGGGCTACAATACGATTACAGCTCTTATTAATGTTATTGAGGAAAGACAGAGAACCATGCCTGAAGGTGCATATACGACGTATCTTTTTGAAAAAGGTGTAGATAAAATTTGTAAAAAGGTTGGAGAAGAAGCTGCCGAGGTTATTATCGCTTCCAAAAATAATGATGGAGAAGAATTGAAATGGGAAGCAGCGGATCTGCTATATCATCTGTTAGTTCTTTTACAAAACCAACAAGTTAGCTTCTACGACTTACTCCAAGTATTACAGAAAAGACATGAAGCTAAAGCAGATAAAAATTAAATATATGTGATATACTGAAGGATATACTAATTAGGGACGTTTACTTAAACGTTCCTTATTATTTTTCGGAGGATTATGTTGAATAAAAAAAGTAAAAAAGTTCTTAAAGAAAATATAATTTCATTTTTACCCACGGGTGAATACTATTATAAAAAGGCTTTAGACGAACTACAAAAAGAACAATATGAAAAAGCACATAAATATTTAAAAAGAGCAGCTGAACTAAGTCCTAATGATCCCATGATCTTATTACAATATGCGATATTACAAATGGAAATAGATAACTTTGAACTAGCTCATGAGCTATTGAGAAGTGCTTATGCTATGGACCAAAATGAATCTGAAATTATTTTCTTTTTGGCAGAAGTAAACGCACATCTTGGTAACTTTGTCGAGGCCAATAAATTCGCCAGCATGTACTTAGAGATGGATATTCAAGGCGAATATACAGAAGAGGCAATGGAGATTGTGGATTTCACGGAACAAGAGGATGTTGTGTCACTACAAGCAGATACACCCTCTAGTGAAGCGTTATTTTTACAGGAAAAATCAAGACGTTTGATGGAACAAGGAAAGTTTGCGGAAGCAGTAGAGCTACTAGAATCAATCGTAGTAGACCATCCAGATTTTTGGGCAGCATTTAATAATTTAGCGCTAGCTTACTTTTATATTGGCGAAGAGGAGCAAGCAAAGGCATTATTACATGATGTACTCAATGAAAATAGAGGAAATATCCATGCATTATGTAATTTAGCTGTCATTCATTATTATGAAAAAAACGAAGATGAGCTACAACAAATCGTAGAAATATTAACTAAGATAAACCCTTACTTTGTGGAGCATCGCTACAAGTTAGGCGCAACATTTGCGTTAATAGGAAAATATGAACAGGCATTTAAGTGGCTAAGAAGTTTACAGAGAAAAGGCTTTGAAGGAGATCCAGGATTTTATTTTTGGCTGTCTCATTCAGCTTATTTTTCAGGACATGAAGAGGTTGCCAAAAATGCTTGGAAGGCACTATTGAAACTAGATCCAGAAAAAGCTGGTTTTGAACCTTGGCTACCAATAAAAAGTGAATCCGATGATGCTGCTTCTAAAATTCAGAAGGAATATATTTTAGAAAAGATAGAGCATAAGCACGTGAGCGAACGTATTTATGGGTTTTATTTGTTAGGAAAATCTAAGCATCGTCAAGAAATAATCTCACATCCAAAATGGATTGTTGTAGATGATTTAACAACGATGGAAAAACTATTCCTTGCTAATTCTTTAGGGCATGATTTTGATGAAAAGTCTCCCGCAGAGAAAGCTTTCTTAAAAGCAATTGCAGCGACAGACCTATTGTACGATAAATATAAGCCTTTAGAGCATGAAGATACGTTTCTATTTCAAATGTGGTTTGTATTAGTAGAACGTGCACTAGAAAAAGGCTATGATTTCAAAAATCCACGTGCGTTAGCAGCAGCAACCGAGTATATGTTTGAATCGTCACGTTCTAAAAATGTAACGAAAAAATATTATGCTGAGCAATATGGTATTACTACTAATACATTAACTAAGTATGTTAACGAGTTAATGCAATTTTTACCTCTTTTCGATGCATAAGCAAAATAGTTGAAGCATACGAAAAAATCCTATAGATTGAGGATAAGAGCAACGTAGGAGGAATTTAAAATGACTGTAGATAAAATTTATGATGTAATTATAATTGGTGCTGGACCTGCTGGTATGACAGCGGCAGTTTATACTTCTCGTGCAAACCTATCCACTTTAATGATTGAACGTGGTATTCCAGGTGGACAAATGGCGAACACGGAGGAAGTGGAAAACTACCCTGGATTTGAAATGATTTTAGGACCAGAGCTTTCGACTAAAATGTTTGACCATGCTAAGAAATTCGGTGCTGAATACGCATACGGCGATGTTTCAGAAATTATTGACGGTGAAGCATACAAAACAGTGAAAGTAAGTGGGAAAGAATATAAAGCATTAGCAGTCATTATTTCTTCTGGTGCAGAGTATAAAAAAATGGGTATTCCTGGTGAAACTGAGCTAGGTGGACGCGGAGTTAGTTACTGCGCAGTTTGTGATGGAGCATTCTTTAAACAGAAAAACCTAGTAGTTGTAGGTGGAGGAGACTCTGCAGTTGAAGAAGGTGCGTTCCTAACTAAATTCGCGAACAAAGTAACGATTGTCCACCGTCGTGATGAGCTACGTGCACAGAAAATTCTACAAGATCGTGCATTTGCCAACGAGAAAATTGAATTTATTTGGAATACAACTTTAAAAGAAATTCATGGCAAAGATGGAAAAGTAGCAAGTGTTACTTTAGTATCTACCGTGGACGGTACGGAAAGAGAATTTGAAACAGACGGTGTATTCGTATATGTAGGGATGCTTCCATTAACAAAACCTTTTGCGAATTTAGATATTCTAAATGACAATGGTTATATTGTGACAAATGAGAAAATGGAAACAGCTGTACCTGGGATATTCGGCGCAGGAGATGTTCGTGAGAAAATGCTTCGTCAAATTGTTACTGCTACAGGAGACGGAAGTATTGCTGCACAAGCTGCGCAACACTATATCGAAAATTTGAAAGACAAAATAACTACAAACGCTTAACTTAATTTTTTCTTAATCGGATTGTAATAGTCTTGAAATAAATAAAGTGTATAGTAAAGAATATAAATTGACCCCCTTTTTATATATGAAACATTTGGACAGGCTGTTTCGCGATTTTAATCGTGGAGCAGCCTCTTTTTATGAAAAATAATGTATAATATATTTTATGAACACATGATAGATGTGGAGTGACGATTTGTGCAAAGAATAGCCAACCTACTCGTATGTAAAGATGACAAAGTACTACTATTGAAAAAACCAAGAAGAAATTGGTATGTGGCACCAGGCGGTAAAATGGAAATGGGTGAATCTATTTTAATTGCTGCTGTACGAGAATTTACAGAAGAAACGAATGCAGTTCCCTTACAGCCCCATTTAAAAGGAATTTATACAATGATAATTGAGGAAAATGGAAAGCATTTGGATGAATGGATGTTATTTACGTTTGTTGCTAATGATATTGAAGGAATACCTTATGAGGAGACAACGGAAGGAATATTAGAGTGGCATTCCGTCAAGGATCTACATCACCTTCCAATGGCTGAAGGCGACCGGACAAATCTATTATTTGCAGTTCAAGGAAAAGGGATGCAATATGGAACATTTGTCTATACACCTGAATTTTCTCTTATATCGGAAACAATTCAGCAATCAACGGAGGGAGAATGAACAATGGAGAGTCTTCAAAAGCACGAAACGGAAGTTGTAATTATTACAGGAATGTCAGGTGCTGGAAAGACTGTGGCTATCCAAAGTTTCGAAGACCTTGGGTATTACTGCATTGATAATTTACCACCAGAGTTGTTGAGTACGTTCATCAAACTAATGATAGATTCGAATAAACAGCCTCGAAATATAGCAGTTGTGATGGATTTGCGCGGAGGGGAAATGTTCAACTCCTTAGCAGATTCAGTAAATCAATTAGAAGAGGCAACAACAGTAACACCTAAATTATTATTTTTAGATGCGGGGGATGAAGTATTAGTAAGACGCTACAAGGAAACGCGTCGTTCTCATCCGCTCGCAAACTCTGGTTTACCTTTGGAAGGTATTAAAAAAGAAAGGCAAATGCTTTCTGATTTAAAGGGGAGAGCTCAATACATTTACAACACTTCTAAGATGAAGCCTCGTGAACTTAGAGAGAAAATTCAAGAAGAGTTCTCTTCCAAAAGCAGTCAAGTGTTTACTATTAACGTAATGTCCTTTGGATTTAAACATGGGATTCCTATTGATGCTGATTTAGTATTTGATGTACGTTTTCTGCCAAATCCGTATTATATAGAAGAGCTACGCTTGAAATCTGGACTAAACGAAGAAGTATCCAGCTACGTATTAAAATGGGTAGACACAAAGACATTAATCGAAAAGCTAACCGATTTGTTCCTATTCATGATTCCTCAATATAAAAGAGAAGGTAAAACCCAGTTAGTTATTGCATTTGGGTGCACCGGAGGACAGCATCGCTCTGTTACATTAGCAGAATACTTTGGGAAATTATTGAAAGAGGACGACAAAACGATTATTACTCACCGGGATGTAGTTATTAGAAAGGAATGAAGGAATGGAACCTACAAAACACCGTAAAAAAATAGTTATACTCGGTGGAGGTACGGGTCTCTCTACGTTACTTCGTGGATTAAAGAATTTTCCACTGGATATTACAGCAATTGTGACGGTCGCAGATGACGGGGGGAGCTCGGGTAGACTCCGTGATGAATATGACATTCCACCACCAGGAGATGTACGAAATGTACTAGCCGCTCTTTCGGAAGTAGAGCCGTTAGTGGAGGAAATGTTTCAATATAGATTTTCTCAATCGAAAGAATTGGAAGGGCATTCATTAGGTAATCTTATGTTAGCTGCCCTTACATCGATAACAGGTGATTTTGCACATGCCATAACAGAAATGAGTCGAGTACTTAATATACGCGGGAAAGTACTACCAGCCGCGAACCAAGTAGTAACTTTACATGCTCTTTTTGAAGATCAAACAACCATTAAGGGAGAATCTAAAATCCCCAAATATGGCAAAAAGATTGAAAAAGTATTTATAACTCCTGCAGACGTAAAACCGTTGCCAGAAACGATTAATGTTATTCGTCAAGCGGATGTGATCGTTATTGGACCAGGAAGTTTATATACGAGTATTTTGCCGAATCTATTAGTGCAAGATATACAAAAAGCTATTAGACAATCTAAAGCGAAGAAAGTATATATTTGTAATTTAATGACACAGGCTGGAGAGACAGGTAATTACTCTGCATATGATCATGTAAATGCACTGATCGAACATGTAGGGGATAACTTTTTAGATGCAGTGTTAATAAGTAAGGAAGAAATTCCTGAAAATGTTAGATATTTATACAAACAAGAGCAGGCATCTCCTGTTAAAATAGATATTGATGAATTAGAAAAATTAAATATAGACATTGTTAAAAAAGACATTTCAGTCGTTAATGACGGTGCAGTTCGTCATGATGCAACGGAAGTTGCGAAATGGCTTGTAGAATACGCAGACGGTTTAAAAATGTAACTGTCCAGGAGAAAGGGGGAAACGGAATATGTCGTTTGCTTCTGAAACTAAAAAAGAGATGACCCAGGAAGAAAATGAGCCTTGCTGTGCACGTTCAGAGCTTTCTGCGCTTATACGCATGAACGGATCACTCTCTTTTAGCAACAAAATGTTAAGCTTAGACGTTCAAACAGAAAATGCAGCTATTGCGAGAAGACTATATACATTGATAAAATCGTTATATCCATATCAAGTAGAATTACTTGTTCGAAAGAAAATGAGATTGAAAAAGAACAACATTTATATTTGTCGTATTCGGGACGGTGCAAAAAACCTGTTAGAAGATCTTCAAATATTAAAGGATGGCTTTCAATTTGAATACTCCATTTCCAAAGAGCTTGTTCAAAAAAGTTGCTGTAAAAGAGCTTATTTAAGAGGAGCCTTTTTAGCAGGAGGATCGGTTAATAATCCGGAAACCTCATCTTATCACTTAGAAATTTATTCTTCTTATAAAACACATAGTGATGCATTGGTAGATTTAATGAATGAATATGAATTGAATGCAAAAACAATTGAACGAAAAAAAGGGTTTGTTGCATATTTAAAGGAAGCAGAAAAGATTTCCGATTTTTTAAGTATTGCGGGAGCCCATAGAGCATTACTGAAATTTGAAGATGTTCGAATCATACGAGATATGCGAAATAGCGTAAACCGCCTTGTCAATTGCGAAACGGCCAATCTGAACAAAACAATCAGTGCAGCTATTCGCCAAGTGGACAATATTCGTTTTATTGAGAATTCCATCGGTTTAGATCAGCTACCAGAAAAACTTCGTGAAATAGCTAGGTTACGTGTAGAGTACCAAGATGTTACACTGAAAGAACTAGGTGAGATGGTTTCTACTGGAAATGTGAGTAAATCAGGTGTAAATCACCGATTGCGAAAGATTGATGAAATAGCAGATATGCTGCGCAATGGAGAGACAATTTAGAGAAATGGGGAGTAGACAATGGCAGAACAGCAGGTGGAAGTAAAATTAGCGTCAGGACTTCAAGCAAGACAGGCTGCACTTTTTGTACAGGAAGCAAATCGTTATATTGCGGACGTTTTTTTAGAAAAAGATACTAAAAAAGTTAATGCGAAGAGCATTATGGGAATTATGAGCTTGGCGATCAGTAAAGGAACAGCGGTGGTTTTAAGTGCTGATGGTTCTGATGCGGAGGAAGCAGTAGAAGCTTTAGGGAAGTTTATCTCAAGTGAATCATAAAAATGAACGGCCTCATTAGTCACTTAAGACGAAAGGGCTTTTTTTTATCTTGAATATTCAATTTAAGTGTAGCAGTAAGAAAAAAACGGACAATAAATAGTAAAGAAATGAAACCTGACAATGTGATTCCGCTCCGGGCGGTCGCTTTCGGTGGGCACGGCTCGAGCCTGTAGTCTCTCCCACGTACTGTCCCACTGGAGTCATTGCCCTGCGCTACACTCAACAAAATCCACTTTAAATATAAAGATAGTTGAATGCAGTATCAAATATTATTCGTGTATTAGGTGGCGACCTCGGCGGGATGAGTAGACAGATGAGATGTCAAAGCGACGCATGTGCTGCGGTAATAGCTCACTACTCACACCGCGAAACGCGTCCACCTGTAATGGAAATCAGAAGTGGTATCCATGATTAATCCTCATAATGTATTGTTAATGGTTAAATTTTAATATACTTGATTAATATTAAAAAAGTCCCAAAGGATTAATCCTTTGGGATTTTTACATCGACTTCTTATGCTTTTTTCATTTCGCTACGATCGATAATATGATCAATTAAGCCATATTCTTTTGCACGTTCAGCGGTCATGAAGTTATCACGATCTGTGTCTCTTGCAATTACTTCGATTGGTTGACCAGTACGTTCAGAAATAATGTGGTTTAACTTATCGCGTAAATGTAAAATACGTTTTGCAGCAATTTCGATTTCCGTTGCTTGCCCTTGTGCTCCACCAAGTGGTTGGTGAATCATTACTTCTGCGTTAGGAAGTGCATAACGTTTACCTTTTGTTCCAGCAGTAAGCAGGAATGCTCCCATAGAAGCTGCCATACCGATACAAATTGTTTGTACATCAGGTTTGATGAACTGCATTGTATCGTAGATTGCCATACCAGCTGTTATACTTCCGCCTGGGCTGTTAATGTAAATAGAGATGTCTTTTTCTGGATCTTCTGCTTCTAGGAATAGTAATTGGGCAACGATTGAGTTTGAAACGTTGTCATCAATACCACTTCCAAGCATAATAATACGGTCTTTTAATAATCGAGAGTAAATGTCATATGCACGTTCTCCACGATTAGTTTGTTCAATAACTGTAGGAATTAAATTCATCCTGATTGCCTCCTTCAAAGGTGGGTTAAATTAGTTAGTTACTGAGAAAAGTTCCCTCAGTTGTAACTTTATCATACACATAATGGTCAAGGAAGGTCAAATATTAAGCTTCAAAAAGTTAGCTTGAATTATGTTCCTTCTATTTGTATAATAGATAAGTCGCTAGCCCTTGTAGTGTAATGGATAACACACAAGCCTCCGAAGCTTGTAATGTGAGTTCGATCCTCGCCGAGGGCATACCGTTCCAACGTTTTTACTAAGAATTTATGTGTTATTATAATGATACAAAATAGCACGTAGCCCTCTGTTTATTTTGCGATAAAGCAAACGGAGGTTTTTTTTATGGAAAAAAAATTATGGACCCAAATTTAACCCAAACGCTCTTCACAAAGATGCATACTCTAAAAAGAGTGTATATTAGAATGAGGAGTGAAGTTGATTGGTTTTACCATATGGAAATGAATGGCGAGAAGAAAGTCCGAATCATCATCAAGGCTATCCTAGGTATCCACATTATCCGCAGCATACACATTATCCATATTACCCGTATTACCCATATTACCCGTATTACCCACATTACCAACCGTACCCATATTATCCAATGAATCCGGGATATGGCTACCCATGGTCTCATGGGAATTATGGTAGTCATGGACACGGTCACTCATAACATTAATCACGTAATTAGTTCATTCTATCGAATAAAAAACTAGAAAAGCCATCACTCATGTTTCAAGTTGGTTGCGTTTTGATATTGGATAACACAAAGGCCTCAGAAGCTTGTAATGTGAGTTCGATCTTCATCGAGGGAATATAAAAAGCTGAGAAACACTCTTAACATAATATGTTTAGGGTGTTTTTTTGTTTTCTTTATTTCTTCTATTGTAGGATACTGCATAGGCTTCATGTCTAAAATGTAAAATTGGATCGTCGGGTAACTCTATTCCTTTTCCAACGATAGTAGGGTCGAACAAAAGACTTTCTGTTGGAAATATTTTTTTATTAATAGCCAATTGACCTACTAGAATTTTTTGTCTGTCATCTGGCCAAACATTGGTAGGATCATCAGTAGAGTCTGTGTTCTCCGCTAATCGAATGTAAAGCTCGAATGTTACAGTTCCTTTATCGAGTCGTCTCTCCAAATCCTCGCTCAAATAATCGGTAGATAAGTTAAGTCTATTAAGGATAGAAGGTGATTTTTCCTGCTTCACTGGATGCCACTCGTATTTTATAGCCTGCCGCTTGCCTTCAGCATTAACAAAATAGAAGGCGTGTATTGGGAAATAATTTAGAGTTGCATAACTTATTGGTGGCTGCTTTAGCTGTTCCTTTAGCGCCAGTAATGTATTTTTATGCTCTGGGAAGGTAGTGAGAAGTTGTGTTATACCTAGACCTAAATCAATTGAATGAATGCCAGTTTTGTGAGAGGTTAATATTTTTAGCATGTCCGTAAAAGTTTTGGGATCTTTCGTGACGAACATGGGAACGGTTGCACAAACTTGGTGACTAATAGAACCATCGGGTTGATGAAAATGGATAGCCATTCCTTTTGCTGGAGATAGGAAATCTGCCGCAGTAGGATTTGGGGGACTATTAGAAAAACGAACTGTAGCGGGCACTGGTGTTTGCTGCAAGTGGGGTGCAAAGGTATAGGCTGTCGCATTGCCATTCGGGGTAAAAATAGCTTCATAAAAATCTCCTTTAGCATGAGCACGACGATAGCCTGGAAATTTCCCCTGAATTTGTTCAAGCGTATCAACAGCTTCTTTTGGCAAAATATCGCTCATCAAAATCACCTCGTTTTTTAGAATGAAAAGAAAGATTTTATTTAATAATCATTACCACTGAATGCAATAACTAAACTACATAAGAAAGATTCATCATTTAATCCATCCTCGTTTGTGTTACTCTCGGTACATAATTGTTTACTTTCTCTTAAGATAGATTTACTAGTGCTCTAATTACAGATAGTCGTGTTCAATCATGGATTACTCGCTTAATGGAATATTATTTCAGTTAAAGAATTATGAAACTTAGTTTACTTCATTCCGTAAATAGAATAGGTTTTGTATTTTAAATATAAAGGTACAATAAGACTATAATTATTAAAGAGGTGAGCCAAATGAAGAAATTATTAATACCAATAATCATTGTAGTTGTAATTATTGCTGTTATTGCAGGGATATTCATGACAAGCTATAACGGTTTTGTAGACAAAGAAGAAAACGTAAACAACGCATATGCGCAAGTTGAAAACCAGCTGCAACGAAGAATGGATTTAATACCAAACTTAGTTAATACAGTTAAAGGCTTTGCAGCGCATGAACAAGAAGTGCTTGGGAATATTGCGGATGCAAGATCTAAATTGGCAGGAGCGAGGACACCAGAAGAACAAGCTACGGCGAATGATGAATTATCTGGAGCTCTGAGCCGATTATTAGTAGTGGTAGAAAATTATCCAGATCTAAAAGCAGATGCAAACTTTAGACAGTTGATGGATGAGCTTGCTGGTACGGAAAATAGACTTTCTGTAGCAAGACAGGATTATAATACAGTAGTTTCGGATTACAATAAAAAAGTAAAACGGATGCCTGGAAGTATAGTAGCTTCGATGTTTGGCTTTGATAAAAAAGAATACTTCCAATCAACCGAGGGGGCAGAAGAAGCACCAGTAGTTGATTTTGAAGGAGCTGGAGACTGATGAAGAAAAGTGCACGTGCGATTTCACTTGCGCTTCTCCTTACAGTGTTGTTCCCTTTGCTAACGTTTGCCAAATCGGACTATCCAGCTGCTATTCCTGGAGAACTATATGTACAGGATTTCTATGACGTGCTATCAGAGGAGCAGGAGCAGGAAATAGAAACACTTGGACAAAATTTAGAAAATGCAACTGGTGCGCAAATTGTCGTGATGACAGTGGAGTCTTTAAAAGGTCAAGACGTTTCGACATATACGGTTGATGTGATGCGTGGATATGGTATTGGGGATGAAGAGAAGGATAACGGCGTCCTTTTATTACTAGAGATGGACCCTAACAAAGTAGGTGATCGGGAGGTTTATATAAACGTCGGTTACGGTTTAGAGGGCGCTTTACCTGATGGAAAAGTGGGGAGAATCATAGAAGAGTACACACTTCCCTTTTTAGAGCAGGGGGATGTCCCAGGAGCTATACTTTCTACTTATCAGCTCTTATATAATCAGGTTGCTACCGAATATGGTTGGGATACCGAGTTGGCAAGTCCACAAGAGCCTTCTCCACTCGCAGGCTCTACAGGCGGTGGAATCTCACTTCCAACCATTATCATTGGAATTGTGGTAATTTATTTAATTATGACTATGATGTCTGGCGGCGGTGGAGGCGGTCCAGGTAGAAGACGTAATAGCACTAGAATGTTTGGTCCAGGAGGCTTCGGTGGTGGATTCGGCGGAGGCGGACGAAGTTCTGGTGGTGGCTTTGGAGGATTTGGCGGCGGTAGCTCCGGTGGTGGTGGAGCAGGTCGTAAATGGTAAATATTTAATTAGAAAAAACCCGGGACAGGGCTTTTTCTCGTTTTACCCCAATTATTTATACATTAAATTTAACTATTTTGATAAAGTAATGATAGGGGGGATGTAGTATGAAGCTAGTAGAAATCAACAAAGATAATTGGTTACATACCGTTCTTTTGACTACGAATTTGGATGGAAAGGCGACTGTTGTAGAAAAATTTGTAGCTTCGAATGCGCTATCTATTGTTCAATCGATTTACGAAACTGGATGGATTGTTAGAGGCATCGAGGTAGATGGCAAAATTATTGGCTTCACGATGTATGGATTAGACGAAGATACGAAAAATTATTGGATATGTCGTTTAATGATTGACTACACCCGTCAGGGGAAAGGTTATGGCAAAAAGGCTGTTCAGTTGGTATTAGACGAAATGAAACAGGTAGATAATTGTGAAATGGTTTATTTGTCAACCGAGCCAGACAATGAAGTAGCTATTAAACTCTACGAAAGCTTCGGATTCCAAAAAACAGGTAAGATCAATGATGGAGAAGTAGAGTTTGTTTTGACAATATAAGGAAGGATGGTCTTTCTTCAAAAGTAATAACCCCGAAAATTTTATGATTAGTAAAGTTTTCAAGGTTTTCTATTAGATATGTCCTCCAATTGTTTGTCATTTCGGCGGACGCTTTCCGGGGGCACGGCTCGAGCCAGTAGTCTCTCTCGTGCTGTTCCCCCAGGAGACGTCGCCCTCACTTCAAACAGTCAGAATGAAAAGTTCTATAACTAAGGTCTGAACTATATATATCCAAAATAAAATCGTTTTATCATTTTTCAGCAAATTCGTCTAGCGTCAACCTTAATTTTTCATATAACACATTATGAGGTTCTATAGAGAGATCTCCAGAAAATCCTAAATTTTGACCAGGAGCGAACATAAGAAATCCATCCTCGTATAAAGTAATCGTATACAATGTAGTTCCTTTATCTATTGCATTTGTTAAATAAATTTGATAACTGTCGATTAAAGGAAGAGCTTCGGCCCTTTCTCTGCTTTCTAGCTCTGTAGCCTCTTTTACGGGAAGATGGTCAAAGTTTTTTAGAATAGTATTTATTTTGTTATTGTTAGATGTACATCCCGATATAAAATTTACTTTCTCATTTTGATCTATCAACCTGCCATTGAAGCAAAGTGTATCGAAGGAAACATCAATAGATGGTGTATTTACATCTCCAACATACGCATCAAAATTCTCTATTTTATCCTGAAGTTCTAAGCCTCCGCCATCTTTCACTCCATTATAGCTCCCTATTTTTCCAGGCTCTGATTTTGAAAAAATAAATTCTTCTCTCACTGTGTGAATAATTTGCTGTCCCTGACTATTGGTTAAGGAAACTTCAATGGTTGGGCGATAGATATTGGGATGATCCTTCTCCTGATTAATTTGGACACTTTCAAGATTCATTTTTATGTCATGGTCTATTAAATAATGATTGTATTTAAACACCAGATTTGAACTAATTGCATTTGATAACATATTCTCCGTGAAATATTCTCCAAAAGTCGTTTGATAATAATTCATAAAATCATTATTCTCCTTTGATTGGAGAAGTTGATCGTACTCTTCTTGCGTTTCTGTTTTAGTGGAGCTTTGGAGGTCCCACCAATTATTTAGTAATCGCGAAATTTCCATATCTGGTCCATTGTATTCTCTTTCTAATACTGCTTTTATAACCTGTTCATTTGAAAGAGATTGTGCAGATTGTTCCGTCTCGGAAGGATTAATGTAAGTAAAAACTAAAAAGGAAGCGATCGCTATTATTGCTAATGAAATAAATGCAGGAAATAAATTGTTCTTTCTTTTTGTTTCTAGTCTATCTTTTAAGGCTAGCCACGTATTTTGCTTCGCTTCACCTGAACGATCCACTGCTTTCATTTCCTCAAAAAGCTCATCGAATTTTTCTGATGGTTCCATTTGCATAATCTCCTTCCCGATGAAACTCCTTTTTTAGTGCCTCAAGTGCTCGTGTCATTTTCATCTTCACTTTTGCCTCAGTCCAGCCAAGTATATAGGCAGTTTCTTGAATCGAACATTCTTGTATTTTGCGCAAAAGCAAGACCTCTTGATAATCTTTTTTTAGCTTAAATAAGGAGTCATACATTCTAGCAAGCTGTTCCTTTTGTTCGTATCGACTTTCTGGTGATAATAACTTTGTTTCTATATCATGATCTTTCTCGAAGGTGAAAAATTGTATGACCCTTTTCCTTCGAAAATAGTCGTAGGTCAAATTCCGAGCTATTTTTAATAGCCAAGTGGTAGGTGAGGCTTGTTGGTTAAAGGAATTTAGACCTTTATATGCTTTATAAAACGTTTCTTGTGTAAGATCCTCCGCACATTCTCTTTGACGCACAAGAAAAAATATATAGCTGTAAATTCTATCACTGTGCTCTTTGTATAGCTGTTCTATTTCCATTCTCCGACCTCCCTTATTGCTATAGACGAATAGGTAAATAAAAAGTATCGCTTTTATTATCTTTATAAAAAAATGTAGGAATTCTTTATATCCACAATAGCATACGAATTGACTAAAAAAGGCTATAATAAACGTGTATCAAATGTTTGATGGGAGGACTACTAAATGATTATCAATTTCTACACAAGACCAGGCTGCCATTTATGTGATGATGCAAGGCTTATGTTAAAGCTAGTAAGAGAAGATGTTGAATTTGAAATAAATGAAATAAATATTGAAGAAGACGATGCATTTCATGAAAAATATATGCTGATGATCCCAGTCATCGAATTAGAAGATAAAATTATTCAATATGGGCAAGTAGATTATGCAACAATCTTGGAAGCATTACTCTAATCGCAAGTTAATGCGACTGAATCGCAATACCAAGTGTCAAATCGCAATATACGCGGATTGCAATCGCCACAAGACGCTTATTTGAAGGATTTTTTCCTTAAATTTGTTCACAAAATGTTTCAAATTCTTGCTATCGGGAATAGATTATTGTAAGCTTATTTTAGAAATTAAATTTTTTTAAGTATATGGGACAAAAAGTTAAGTGGTGGGACAAAAATGTCACAATCAGTTGGGATGTGAAAAATGGATTCATTACTACAGGCTCAATTGAAATTATTGCCTGAGATGAGCATTTTGTTACAGAAAAGGTATCGAATACTTCAAACCATTCAATTGTCCTCGGGATCAGGGCGCAGAGTAATCGGGGATCTTCTAGGATTATCAGAAAGAGATGCCAGGAAAGAACTAGACTTTTTACGCAATCAAGGATTTATAGAAATTTCGAGAGATGGAGCAAGTATAACTTCTAGTGGCAAAGATTTATTGATCGAGCTTAAAGAAGTTGTACGAGAATGGTCTGGTAGATTGCAACTCGAACAAACACTTGCTAGTAATTTAAATATTAAAGAAGTGATAATTGTCCCGGGAAATGTAGATACTAATCCTAATTCTGTTTTGCTTCAGTCACAAGAAGCGGCAAAATATTTAGAGAGTATTTTAACGGATGAATCCATCATTGCAGTTACAGGTGGAACAACGATTGCTTCTATTTCGAATTATGTTCATCGAACGGACAAGTGGAAGCGACTGTTATTTATAGCAGCAAGAGGTGGCGTCGGTAAAGATGTTCGACTTCAAGCTAACACGATAGCTTCTCTTTTTGCGAACAAGATGAATGGATCATATCGGACATTATACATGCCTGATAGTCTGAGTGAGGAAGCTTACGCAACGATGAAAAATGAGCCATTTATAAAAGAAATGATGGATTTTTACGAGCGAACGAATATCATTATCCATGGTATTGGAGATGCACTAGAGATGGCTCGCCGGAGAAATTCAAGTTTAGAGGAAGTACAACGCTTGAAAGAAATCGGTGCAGTAAGTGAAGCCTTCGGGTACTACTTTAATGCCCAAGGAGAAGCTGTACACAGAATTCGCACGATTGGGGTTCAGCTTAAACAATTGGAAAATATGGAGCATCTTTTAGCAGTAGCTGGAGGAACTAAAAAAGCACATGCTCTATTGTCTTACTTTAAACAAGCACCATCTCAAACAGTTCTGGTAACTGATGAAGGCGCGGCACAAGAAATGATGCAATTAATTGAACAAAACAACTAGGAGGAAATTAAAATGACAGTAAAATTAGCGATTAATGGTTTTGGACGTATCGGACGTAAAGTATTCAGAGAAGCTTTAGAAGAAAATGAACTAGAAGTAGTAGCAATCAATGATTTAACGGATGCTGCAATGCTTGCTCATTTATTGAAATATGATTCAATTCATGGAATTCTAAATGCAGAGGTTACTTCAGAAGGAGAATACCTTATTGTAAACGGTAAAAAAATCCGCGTATTTGCTGAAAAAGATCCTTCAGCACTTCCATGGAAAGAGCAAGAAATCGATATCGTTATTGAGTGTACTGGAATTTTCAGCACAACTAAAAAAGCTAGCAAGCACATTGAAGCTGGAGCTAAGAAAGTAATTTTATCTCAGCCAGCTAAAGATGATATGCCTACTTTCGTTATGGGTGTAAATGCGGATCAATACAATCCAGAAACAGATCACGTAATTTCAAATGCATCTTGTACAACTAACTGTTTATCACCACTTGCAAAAGTGTTATCCGACAAATTCGGTATTAAACGTGGAATGATGACTACTGTTCACTCATACACAAATGATCAACGTATTTTAGACTTACCACATAGCGATTACCGTCGTGCTCGTGCTGCAGCTGAATCGATGATTCCAACTACAACAGGAGCAGCATCAGCTGTTGCAAAAGTACTTCCAGAACTAAAAGGAAAATTAGATGGTATGGCAATCCGCGTACCAACACCAAATGTTTCTTTAGTGGACTTTGTAGCAGAACTTGATAAAAATGTAACAGCAGAAGAAATAAACGAAGCGTTAAAACAAGCTGCTGACAATGAATTAAAAGGAATTCTTGCTTTCAATGAACTACCATTAGTATCAATTGACTATAATGGTAATACTGCTTCTTCAACAGTTGATGGACTTTCAACAATGGTACTTGGGGACAATATGGTGAAAGTATTATCTTGGTATGACAATGAATCAGGATATTCTGCACGCTGTATCGACCTTGCATTACTTATGGCTAAAAAAGGACTATAACTCTTTCGTAATTGACTAAGGAAAGCACATAGTATCACTGTGATTTTTCGTGGCGATTAGATAGATTTACCTCTATAATGAAAGAGGGTAAAGGAGCCAGGGATTACCCCCTTGCTCCTTTTTTTTACAGATATGTGCCTAGCTCGCTCGAGTCGCTTCAGGCTTACGACGAATAAAGGCAAAGAACGCCTTTATTGCAAGTCTTCCAGCGCTAATCGGGGCTTTCGTAGGCGCATGCGCTTTTCAAAATTAAAGGAGGCTTATCTCATGAAGGTTAAACAAGCAATGAGTGATGTGGCTTTACAAGGAAAACGTGTATTTTGTCGAGTGGACTTTAACGTCCCAATGGAAGATGGAGCTATCACGGACGATACAAGAATACGTGCAGCACTCCCAACGATTAGTTATTTAATCGAACAGGGTGCAAAAGTTATCTTAGCAAGCCATATGGGACGACCAAAAGGTGAAGTGAAGGAAGATTTACGTTTGACTAAGGTTGGAGAACATTTAGCAAAACTTTTGGATAAGCCAGTACAAAAATTAGATGAATCTATCGGAGAAGCTGTGGAAAAGACAGTTTCAGAAATGGAAGACGGAGACATTGTATTATTAGAAAACGTCCGTTTCCATGCAGGTGAGGAAAAGAATGACGCAGAGCTAGCAAAATCTTTTGCGAAGCTAGCAGATGTGTATGTTAACGATGCTTTTGGTGCTGCTCATCGTGCACATGCTACAACAGAAGGAATCGCAAAACTACTTCCAGCTGTTTCGGGGCTATTAATGCAAAAAGAGTTAGATGTATTAGGAAAAGCTTTAGCTGAGCCGGAACGTCCTTTTACTGCCATTATCGGTGGAGCAAAAGTAAAAGATAAAATTGGAGTAATTGATCATTTATTGGACAAAGCAGATAATATTATTATAGGTGGGGGTTTGTCGTATACCTTTACGAAGGCACAAGGCCATGATGTTGGAACATCTCTACTGGAAGAAGATAAAATTGACCTAGCTAGAGGCTTCATTGAAAAAGCAAAAGAAAAAGGTGTTTCGTTCTATTTGCCAGTAGATGTAGTAGTGGCAGATGAATTTTCAAAGGATGCTAACACAAAAGTAGTAGATATCACTGCGATTCCTTCTGATTGGATGGGATTAGATATTGGTCCAAAAACAAGAGAATTATACGCAGACGTTATTAAAAATAGTAAGCTAATTATTTGGAATGGACCGATGGGTGTATTCGAAATGGATGCATTTGCAGAAGGTACAAAAGCTGTAGCAAATGCAATGGCTGAAACAGCAGGCTATACGATAATCGGTGGTGGCGATTCAGCAGCTGCTGTTGAAAAGTTCAATGTTGGTGAGAAGATGGATCATATTTCTACAGGTGGAGGAGCTTCCTTAGAGTTTATGGAAGGTAAGGATTTACCTGGAGTTTCCGCTTTAAACGATAAGTAATGGAGGAGATGTCATATGCGTAAACCAGTAATAGCAGGAAATTGGAAGATGTATAAAACACTTGGTGAGGCAAAGGAATTTGCACTTCAGTTAAAAGAACTGCAAGTGGATAGCACAAAAGTTGATGCAGTAATCTGTGCTCCGTCATTATTTTTAGATCAGCTTGTTCAAGCGACAAAGGGTTCGTTTATTTCTATCGGGGCTCAAACGATGCACGAGGAAAAAGAGGGAGCATTTACAGGTGAAGTTAGTGGTCATCAGCTGAAAGACTTAGGAGTAGAATACGTTGTAATTGGTCACTCTGAACGTCGTCAATATTTCAATGAAACAGATGAATCAGTCAATAAAAAAGTAAAATCTGCTTTTGAGGTTAACCTAACACCAATCATTTGTGTGGGAGAAACATTGGAGCAGCGTGAGCAAAACGAAACAGAAATGATTGTTTCTAACCAAGTAATGGCTGCAATTGAAGGATTAACAGAAGAACAACTAATTCAATCGATTATTGCATATGAGCCAATCTGGGCGATTGGAACAGGAAAAACTGCTACTGCAGATGATGCAAATGACGTATGCCAAGCAATTCGTGAAACGATTTTAGATGGTTTTGGAGAAGAAGTAGCAAGTCAGGTTCGCATCCAATACGGCGGCAGTGTAAAACCAGAAAATATTGACGAGCTTCTTTCAAAGGAGCATATTGACGGTGCATTAGTAGGAGGAGCAAGCCTACAAGTTGAATCTTTTGTGAAACTATTGGAGGCTGGTGCAAATGCCTAAAAGTCCAGTAGCACTAATCATTCTTGATGGTTTCGGATTGCGTCATGAAACGTTTGGGAATGCAGTTGCTCAAGCAAATAAACCGAATTTCGATCGATACTGGAAAATCTTTCCAAATGCTACATTAACGGCCTCTGGAGAAGCAGTAGGTCTCCCTGAAGGTCAAATGGGTAATTCAGAGGTTGGTCATTTAAATATTGGCGCAGGTAGAGTCGTATACCAAAACCTAACTCGAATTCACAAATCAATTCGTGAAGGAGAATTTTTCTTAGAGCCAAAGCTATTAGCTGCAATTGACCATGTGAAGCAAACAGGTGGGAAATTACACTTGATGGGCTTGCTTTCAGATGGTGGCGTTCATAGTCACTATTCGCATTTGTTTGCTTTGTTGAAGCTCGCAAAAGAACAGGGACTAGAGGAAGTATTTGTCCATGGCTTTTTGGATGGACGCGACGTCGGTCCGCGCACGGCGATTGGTTACGTAGCAGAAACAGAGAAACAAATGAAGGAAATAGGTATAGGGAAATTTGCTTCGATTAGTGGTAGATACTATGCAATGGATCGCGATCGCAGATGGGAAAGAGTTTTAATAGCATATAAAGCCATTGTAGAAGGCTTAGGTAAAACTGCAGAATCAGCAACAGCTGGTATTTTAGCATCCTATGAAGAGGATATTGTTGATGAATTTGTTGTTCCTTTTGTGATAGAAAAAGATGCAAAGCCTGCTGTATCGATTGAAACGAATGATGCGGTCATTTTCTTTAATTTCCGACCTGACCGTGCTATTCAATTATCGCTGGCTTTAAACACACCATCATTTGATAGTATACCTTTAAGTGACACACATCCGACGAACTTGAAATTTGTTACGTTTACCCATTATAGTGATGATGTTATGGCAGATGTAGTGTTCGAGAAAGAGAATTTGTATAACACAGTAGGGGAAGTAATCTCCAAACATAACAAAACACAACTACGGATTGCAGAAACCGAGAAGTATCCACACGTCACGTTCTTTATGAGCGGTGGTCGAGAAGCAACCTTCCCAGGTGAAGAACGTATTCTGATCAACTCGCCAAAGGTTGCTACATATGATTTACAGCCTGAGATGAGCGCTTATGAAGTAACCGATGCTCTGTTGGATGCGATTGCAAATGATCGATTTGATGCAATTATCTTAAATTTTGCTAATCCCGATATGGTGGGACATAGTGGCATGTTAGAACCGACGATAAAAGCTATTGAAGCAGTGGACGATTGTCTAGGCAAGGTTGTCGATGCAATTTTAGCAAAAGGCGGACATGCTATTATTACAGCAGATCACGGAAATTCAGATGAAGTAACAACGATGGAAGGTCAGCCAATGACAGCGCATACGACAAATCCTGTCCCAGTAGTAGTTACAGTGAAAAATGAAACACTAAGAAGCGACGGAATTTTAGCCGATTTGGCTCCAACCATGTTACACTTATTAGGGATAGAAACACCGCCTGAAATGACAGGTAAAACACTAATCGAAACGGAGAGTTAAAAATGCCAATTATTACACAAATTCAAGCACGTGAAGTATTAGATTCACGCGGAAATCCAACAGTAGAAGTAGAAGTATTTACAGAAAGCGGTGGATATGGACGCGCAATCGTTCCGTCTGGTGCATCTACTGGTGAATATGAAGCAGTAGAACTTCGTGATGGTGATAAGTCAAGATATCTAGGCAAAGGTGTTTTAAAAGCAGTTGAGAATGTGAACAACATTATTGCAGCTGAACTAGAAGAGAATTTCTCTGTATTGGATCAGGTAGAAATTGACCATGCAATGATCGAACTAGACGGAACTGAAAATAAAGGAAATTTAGGCGCAAACGCTATTCTAGGTGTATCAATCGCTGTTGCACATGCAGCTGCAGATTACTTAGATGTTCCACTTTATCAATACTTAGGTGGATTCAATGCAAAGCAACTTCCAGTGCCGATGATGAACATCGTAAATGGTGGAGAGCATGCGGATAATAACGTGGATATCCAAGAATTTATGGTAATGCCAGTAGGCGCAGAATCATTCCGTCATGCATTACGTATGGGAGCAGAAATTTTCCATAGCTTAAAAGCAGTATTAAAAGAAGCTGGGCTAAACACAGCAGTTGGAGATGAAGGCGGATTTGCACCGAACTTAAAATCTAACGAAGAAGCTCTTTCTACTATTATGACTGCAATTGAAAAAGCTGGTTATAAACCAGGAGAAGAAGTACTTCTTGCAATGGACGTTGCGGCTTCAGAGTTATTCAATAAAGAAGATGGCAAATACCACTTATCTGGTGAAGGTGTTGTAAAAACTTCTGAAGAAATGGTTGCTTGGTATGAAGAGCTTTGCGGAAAATACCCAATCATTTCAATTGAAGACGGCTTAGACGAAAACGACTGGGCTGGTCATAAATTATTGACAGAACGTCTAGGCAAAAAAGTTCAATTAGTTGGCGATGATCTATTCGTAACAAATACAGATAAATTATCACAAGGAATTGAACAAGGTATTGCTAACTCTATTCTGATTAAGGTAAACCAAATCGGTACACTTACAGAAACATTTGATGCAATTGAAATGGCGAAACGTGCTGGTTATACAGCAGTTATCTCTCACCGTTCTGGTGAATCAGAGGATGTAACAATTGCAGATATCGCAGTTGCAACAAACGCTGGACAAATCAAAACAGGTGCACCTTCACGTTCTGACCGTGTAGCAAAATACAACCAATTACTTCGTATTGAAGATCAGCTATATGATACTTCACAGTACTTAGGTAAAAAAACTTTCTACAACTTAAAAAAATAATAAAGCGAAGCAGTTAGCGAAAGTTGCTAACTGCTTTTTTAAATAGTATAAAATTCTTCGTACTATAAACCCAGTGAACCCAATACTTAAAGTTTCCTTAAATGTCTGGACTAGACTTTGCGATGAATTCCTTATAGCCAAATATGTTCAATACAGAAGGACCTAATGTTTAGAATTTTTAACGATAAATATACCTGCCTGTGAGGGTATACTACTTTTTAAATGATGAAGAGGCTACACCACGTATTCCTTATAAAAAGGAGTAAGTGGTGTTTTATTGCTTATACAAATATCAACCAAATGAGCATTGTAACAATAATAGTTGTAACACCTTGTAGTAAGGTAGCCATTGTTTGTGCCTTGTATGCATCTGTTACTTTCATTCCACTAAATTGTGTAACTACCCAGAAGAAGCTGTCATTTACATGGCTGACTGTCATTGCACCTGCTCCTATAGCCATAACAACTAATGCTAATGGCAGCGCTCCTTCAATCCCTAATGTAGGTAGCATTGGAGCTATGAGCGAAGATGTTATAACCAATGAAGCTGTAGAAGACCCTTGCGCCGTTTTAAGTGCCGCCGCTATTAGAAACGGTACTAATAGGAATAATGCACCTGTTGATAGAGCACCTAAATCCATTTTTTGCAAAAGCTCTGCAACTCCAGAATTCTTGATTACTGTACCGAATGAACCACCAGCACCTGTGATTAATAAGATTGGAGCCGCTTCTTTTAACGCATCACCAATCCATCCAGACAATGTTTTTTCACTAATTTCGGGTAATAATAAGAAGGCTGAAAACACGCCGAATATTAACGCCACAGTTGGTGCCCCTAAGAATTGCAAGAAATGTATAAAGCCTGATTCGCTACCTGTTAAAGCCGCGACTGAACCAATTCCGATCAGCACTATAGGTAAAACGATTGGAAGAAATGATTTGAATGTGGATGGCATTTTACCAAATGATTTGATAATTTCATCATAGTCAAGTGCCTCTTCCTGATCCGCTTCTACATCAACTTTTGTACCTACTTTCACCGCCCAAATATAACCTACTATAACTGCAGGAATTGCTACAAATAGACCAACTAAAATGATTGTTCCTAGATAGTCTGAAGCCCCGATATTACCAGCTGCAGCTATTGGCCCTGGGGTTGGTGGAACTAATGTATGTGTCGCATATAGCCCAGTTGATAAAGCAACAGCCATTGAAGCAACTTTTACTTTGGAACGTTTTGCTAAAGACTTCATTAAACTCGATAGAATAATAAATCCAGAATCACAAAATACAGGAATCGACACGATATATCCGATAATTGACATGGCAAGTTGCGGGCGTTTTTCACCTAAAACTCGAAGTACAACCTCTGCCATCCGATAAGCAGCACCGGATTTTTCTAAAATAACGCCTATAATTGTACCTGCAACGATAACAATACCGATATTCGTCATCAGTCCACCGAAACCAGTATTTACATTTTCGACTACTGTAAGTAATGGCATCCCTGAAGCAATACCTACGAAAAAGGCACTAATAAGTAATGCTATAAATGGGTGAAGCTTGAACACAGCCGTTAACACTACAATTAAGATGACCCCAATTAATATGACTAAAAGTAACACATGACACACCCCTTTTTATTTTTGAAATAACTTATACATGGTTTCTTTTGTTCTAATCCTTAAATAATGTTCTGCATTTTCAATCGACTCCTGTTGCGAAACAGTATCATCTGAAACGCTAACTAATAAATCGAAATGAGAAGATAATGCCAAAATACTATCCGACGCTATGAGCCCGGATATTAAAATGATTGGGATATTCTTTGCTTTAGCCACTTTCGCAATGCCTATTGGTGCTTTTCCAGAAAGGGTTTGAAGATCCGATTTCCCCTCTCCGGTAATAATAAAATCTGCATGCTCGATCTCCTGATGAAAATTAACAGCTTCTATGATAACTTCAATACCAGGTTTTAATGTGACTGGAAAAAACGCTAAAAATGCACCTCCAAGTCCGCCTGCTGCCCCTGCCCCTGGGCGATCATGAAGGGCTATCCCTGTTAAACTCTCTATCTTATTTGCTAGGTTTGCTAGATTTCTATCTATTGATTCCACCTGCTCAGGTGTAACGCCTTTTTGAGGTCCGAAAATAGCAGTAGCTCCATTTGGCCCTATAAAAGGATTATCTACATCGCACGCAATAACGAAGTGAGCATCTGATATACGCAAGTCGAATTCAGTTGCATCAATTTCATGAAGTGAATGCAGTGATTCTGCACCCTGAGAAATTTCTTCTCCAACTTCATTACGAAATTTCATCCCTAGCGCCCGGAGCATACCAGTACCGCCATCATTCGTAGCACTTCCTCCGATGCCAATAATAAATTTTCGATATCCTCTGTCTAATGCATGTCGGATTAATTCACCTGTCCCAAAAGTAGATGCGATAAGCGGATCCCTTTCATGGTCTAACAGAAGAGTTAACCCTGATGCTTTAGCCATCTCAATGACACATGTTTCACCGTCTCCGAGAATTCCATAATCCACTTGAATAGAACGACCTATTGGATCATTTACCTCCACGGGAACTAGTTTTCCCTTTGTTGCAGAGATAAGTGGCTCTAAAGTTCCTTCCCCTCCATCTGCAACGGGTAGTAGTACAGTTTCAATTGTTGAATCGAACTCTTTTATACTTCTAACTATTACCCGTCCAGCCTCTGTTGCTGTTAATGATCCTTTATAAGAATCAGGACTGACAACGATTTTCACTATAATACCTCCAATCAATAAAGCGCTTACATAGAATTATAGTGATAGTTTAAAAGAAATACATTATACTTAGTGTATAAAATAACTGTATTATAACAGTGCGTTTTTATACTTCCTGGAGGTTCTACTATGATTACAAAACAGCTTGCCGAACAAATTGTTGACCAAACAATGTTGCGACTTCAACGTAATATTAACGTTATGCAAACAAACGGTATGATCTTAGCTTCGGGTGACCTATTGCGCGTCGAAAGTATCCATGAAGGTGCTTTAATAGTTGCTCAAACGAAAAAGCCCTTATGGATTACGGAACAGAACAACCATTTGTATCCAAAGACAAAGCCTGGGATAAACTTACCCATTCACTATCAAAATGATTTGGTAGGGGTTATAGGTATCACAGGAGATCCTGAACAAATAGAAGAAATTGCTACACTTGTACAACTCACAACAGAAATGATGGTTCATCAAGCACTAATTGTATCGGAACGAGAATGGAAACGAAAAATGCAAGAGATGATTTTTCTAGAGCTGATGAATAACCAAGTCATACAAAAGGTTATGTTCGAAAGAATGACAAAACTAGGTTTTTCACTAAAACCTCCCTTTTACACATGGGTTATTGAACTTAATCCAGAATCCATTTCATATCAAACTATTGTGCAAGACCTTGAACATTTTTTTAAAAACGACTCAATTATATTAGGACACTATCAACTGCACGAACATTTCATCCTTATTTCCGAGATGGAAGAAAAAGAAATGAAAAAGAAATTAACTATGCTCAGCCAAAAGTTGAAAAAGTATAGTACCCTTCGACTAGGGGTAGGACAAGTGGTAGAAACACTTGATAGTATTAGCTATGCGTATGAAACTGCGAAGGTAGCTTTACAATACGGTGATTCGAAAAAAGTTATCGTGTATTTTGAAGATGTAGAACTCTATTCTTTATTCAAAAAGAGAGAGTCATCTGAAGTCCAGCACTTTACGAACCGTATGTTAAAAGGATTAAATGGAAAGCTACTTCATACATTACAGGAGTATTTCAACTGCAACCAACAGCTTGCGATATGTGCGGAGACATTAGAGATTCATAGACATACTTTGACCTATCGTTTAAACAAGATATGCGAAATTACCGGTTATAATCCATCCGTTCTACAGGATGCTATAACCTTGCAAATTGCATTATGGTTAAAGCAGGATTGAATGAATATTTCACTAGGAAAAATCGGACAAGAAGAAAGGACAACCTAACCTTTTTTAATTGATCAATCTCTTCTTTTTTTTATTTTTTGATGCCTGGTATGCCCACTTCTTTACCTAAATTAAATCCCAAGCTAAATATCCACAGAGGAATCAGATTTTCTAACTAAATATTTTGGCGATAGGTTGTAAATGAACTTGTTTTTTGGTAAAATTATATATATTGTGAACGTTCTTTTCAGGAGGTGGAATAAATGCACGCATTAATATTGACTTTACTTGTCATCGTTGCGCTCGCATTAATCGTTGTTGTATTGTTACAATCAGGGAAAAGTGCTGGTCTTTCAGGAGCCATCTCTGGTGGAGCTGAACAACTTTTTGGAAAACAAAAAGCTCGAGGTATGGACTTAGTCTTACATAGAGTAACGGTTGTACTTGCAGTTCTATTTTTTATATTGACTATTGCCATAACTAAATTTTAATCCTACTCTATTGATAGGGTCATTTATTCTGGTGAGTGTATTAAACACTAAAGCCAAAGCCTTTTGATTATAAAACAGATGTGAACCGCCTGACCGACTTCTGATTGGTTAGGCGTTTTCTTTTACTAAAAATAATTATACATATGAAATATAAGGCATTATTCGGGCATATTAAGCTAATTAATGAAATAATTAGTATGGTAAATAATGCGAAAAGCTTATCTTTGATGGAGGTTTTACATATGCGAATTTCAACTCCAAAGCCGTTTTTCTTTGAAGCTGGAAAACGAGCAGTATTGTTGCTTCATGGGTTTACTGGAAATTCTTCAGATGTACGTATGCTTGGACGCTTTTTAGAAAAAAACGGCTACACCTCACTTGCCCCACATTACAAAGGACATGGTGTACCACCAGAAGAACTGTTGGAAACTGGTCCACAAGACTGGTGGAAGGATGTTATGCGAGGCTATGACCAACTAAAAGCAGCGGGCTATGAAGAAATTGCAGTTGCTGGGCTCTCACTTGGAGGAGTATTCTCACTGAAGTTAGGGTATACAGTACCTGTAAAAGGTATTGTCACGATGTGTTCCCCGATGACGATGAAAACTACGGATATTATGTTTGAAGGTGTATTAAAATACGCAAAAGAATATAAGAAATATGAAGGAAAATCCGAGCAACAAATAGAAGAAGAAGTAGAGGCTATTCGAAAAACACCGATGGAGACATTGGCTGAGCTAAGAGAATTTGTTTACAATGTGCGCGAGCATGTAGATCATGTGTATGCTCCTTTATTAGTTACTCAAGGAAAAAAAGATAAAGTTATCGATATTTCTTCTGCCGAATATATATTTGAACAGGCGGAATCGTTTGAGAAAAAACTAAATTGGTATGAAAACTCCGGACACGTAATCACACTCGGTTCAGAAAAAGAGCAATTGCATGAAGATATATTAAACTTTTTGGAGTCGCTTGATTGGAATGTGTAAAACAGTCCAAATGTGCACACGCTGAAAAAGGAGGGATGTTAGATGGAAAATATGAAACAACAATTACTAGATCTAATGAACACAGAAGAATACAAACCATTAACAACAAAAGAGCTAGAAGAGCATTTTAATCTGGTTGACGCAGATGATTTTAAAGAGTTAGTAAAAACTCTTGTTCAAATGGAGGAATACGGTTTCGTCGTCCGTTCTAGATCGAATAGATATGGAATTCCTTCTCGCATGAATTTAATAGTTGGGAAATTTATTGGGCATGCAAAAGGATTCGGTTTCGTTACACCGGAAGAGAACGGAATGGATGATATTTTCATCCCACCTACTGAAGTAAATGGAGCGGTTAACGGAGACAAAGTACTCGTGCGTGTTTCCAAAGAAACATCAGGAGATCGTAGAGAAGGATCCATTATAAAAATAACACAGCGCGGAATGACACAGGTAGTTGGAACATTCCAGGACAACAAAGGATTTGGATTTGTTATTCCAGACGATAAAAAGGTCCCTATGGATGTCTTTATTGCCAAAGGAGACACACTAGGTGCGATCGAAGGGCATAAGGTAGTCGTAGAAATTACCGAATGGCCGAACGAAAGAAAATCTGCTACTGGTATGGTAACTCAAATTCTTGGTCATAAAAATGATCCAGGTGTTGATATACTTTCTATTATTTATAAACATGGAATTACAATCGACTTCCCAGAAGAAGTGATTAACCAAGCAGAGGCTGTTCCAGATCAAATTGATGAGAAGGACATGGAAAATCGCCGTGATCTTCGAAATGAAGTAATCGTTACAATTGATGGAGCAGATGCGAAAGACTTGGATGATGCAGTAACCGTTACGAAAAATTCGGATGGTACATATAAGCTTGGAGTCCATATCGCTGACGTTAGTCATTATGTAACGGAAGGATCGCCATTAGACCGAGAAGCATATGATCGTGGAACAAGTGTATACTTAGCCGACCGTGTTATTCCTATGATTCCACATCGATTGTCTAACGGAATTTGTTCGTTAAATCCACAAGTAGATCGTTTAACATTGTCTTGTGAAATGATTATTGATGGCTCAGGAATGGTTACCTCACACGAAATTTTCCAAAGTGTGATTCGAACTACCGAAAGAATGACGTACTCGGATGTATACAAGATTATAGAAGAAAAAGACGAAGCATTAATAGAGCGTTATAAAGACTTAGTGCCGATGTTTGAACTAATGGCAGAGCTAGCGGAAATCCTACGTAACAAACGTGAACGACGTGGAGCAATTGACTTTGATTTCCCTGAAGCAAAAATTATAGTCGATGAAGATGGTTGGCCAACAGATATTGCAACACGAGAACGTACTGTTGCAGAGCGTTTGATTGAAGAGTTTATGCTTGCTGCCAATGAAACAGTTGCGGAGCATTTTAAATGGATGGATGTACCATTTATTTACCGTATCCATGAAGATCCGAAGCCTGAAAAACTAGAACGTTTCTTTAATTTCTTAACGAACTTTGGGATAGTTGTAAAAGGTACTGGTAATGAAATTCATCCAAAAGCTTTACAAGAAATTATCGAAAACATAGAAGGAATGCCAGAAGAACCGGTTATTTCTACGATGCTTTTACGTTCATTACAACAAGCTAAATACTATTCCGAATGTCTAGGACATTTTGGTTTATCAACCGAATTTTATACCCACTTCACCTCACCAATTCGTCGTTATCCGGATTTAATCGTTCATCGTTTAATACGTACGTACTTAGTGAATGAAGACGTGTCGCAGGCAACCATTAACCATTGGGGAGCAATTATGGACGATATTGCTGAGCATACGTCTAAACGTGAACGTCGCGCAGTAGATGCTGAGCGTGATACAGATGCACTGAAAAAAGCGCAGTATATGGCTGATAAGATAGGCGAGGAATTTGAAGGGATTGTTAGTTCCGTAACGAACTTCGGTCTATTTATCGAACTACCGAATACGATTGAAGGTCTCGTACATGTGACGAATATGACCGATGATTATTATCGTTTTGACGATCGTCAAATGATGATGATCGGGGAACGAGCTGGAAAGCAGTTCCGTATCGGTGATGAAGTTACGGTTCGAGTGTCTGCTGTAAAACCAGAAGAAGCTTCGATTGATTTTGAAATCGTCGGAATGAAAAAAGCATTCCAGAGAACTAGAAAAGAAACACCAAAAGTTATACATGCGTCTAAAAAGGGCAGCAGTGGTACTGGAAATAGAGAAAAATCCCAGCCTGGTCCGAAAAAAGGAACAAAACAGAAACAAAAGTTTTACGAGTCAGTTGCGAAAAAATCTCAACGTCGTAAACGTCCGAAGAAAAAATAATGGAGCGATACTAAAATCGCTCTTTCTTTAGTTTTTGAGGGGTGAATGAAATGGCTAAAAAGCATGACGATAAGGTGCTTGCACAAAATAAAAAAGCAAACCATGATTATTACATTGAAGAAACGATCGAAGCAGGGATAGTACTCCAAGGAACAGAGATCAAATCCATTCGTAATGGTAAGGTGCAACTGAAGGATGCTTTCATACGCATTCGGAATAACGAAGCTTGGATATCCAATATGCATATCAGTCCATATGAGCAAGGAAATCGATTTAACCATGACCCGCTTAGATCAAGAAAGCTATTGCTACACAAAAAACAAATTAGTACTTTAATTGGTGAAACGAAAAGAGATGGTTATACAATCGTGCCACTGAAAATGTACTTGAAAAGTGGTTATGCAAAAGTATTAATCGGTGTAGGTAAAGGGAAAAAAGATTATGATAAACGAGATGTCTTGAAGAAAAAAGAGGCAAAACGTGATATTGAAAGAGCGTTTAAAGAACGTAACCAATAACAGTATTACCATTGCTGGTAGAATGTCTCACTTGAATTTTGACCATATTTGATGTATAGTAAGTTATGTAACTAAGCAACATATTCCATAAACGGGGACGTTATGGATTCGACAGGGATAGTCTGAGCTTGAGTTGCGCGTCGGAGGCTCGGCTCCGTAAAAACGGAACTTATAACAACAGGCAAAACAAACAACAACTTAGCATTCGCAGCGTAAGCTCGGATCTGCTTTATCTATCCATCGCCCATGTGGCTAGGTAGAGCTCAACTATAGTGGGATACGGTAGCCAGTGCAACTTGAGCTGTCTGCAAGAGATTTCCAAGTTAGCGTACACGACGCCCGCTTGTCGGCATAGTGCTACGCGAAACCTAAATAGGCAAGATACACGCGTAGAAGCTTAAGTGTTAGAGTTTCTGGACGCGGGTTCAAATCCCGCCGTCTCCATATATCGAAATCATTTGATTTCATACAGTGTCAAAACCCTTGATATTCAAGGGTTTTTTCTTTTTGTCTATATCATCTAGTTTCAATGAGTATCAATCGAACGTAGTCAAAAACGTAGTCAAAACGTAGTCACGAATTACATTTCAATATAGCTTGCGAACTTCAATATTGCTTCTTCTTTTGCTTTCTTTGTAACATGTGCATAAATGTTCATCGTCGTTTTTACATCACTATGACCTAAACGATCTTGGACTTCTTTCAAACTAGCACCCGCTTCGAATAACAATGAACAATGGGTATGACGTAAACCATGTGTTGTGATTTTGCCTAGCTTGTATTTATTCTGTACCTGCACAATCCACTTGCGAACTTTTGTAAGTTGCAAGTGTTTATTTTGTTCATTACTAAATACAAGTTGCTTTGGTTGCATTGTATTAAAGCCCAGCACTAAATAATCTAGCTTTTGTTTTTTCTTCCACTCTTTTAAAACAGCCATTGTTTTATCATCCATCTTAATTGTACGAGGTAAATCTGTTTTAGGAAGCTTAACATATTGTCGGTTATCTTTACCAAGTGAAAGAGCCTTGTTGATGCGTAGTTCGTTTGTTGTGAAGTTTAGGTCATTCCATGTAAGAGCTAAAGCTTCCCCCCTACGCATTCCACTGAAAGCGAGTAAGCGGAATAGGACATAAGCTTTGTGGTTACTTTCACGTTCTAAACATGATAGGAACTCAATAAGCTGCTCCCGTGTATAGAAGTTCTCCACTTTATCTTCATCTGCTCTTTTAGCCTTCTTAGAAGTGTTAGTGGGTAAATCTACATGTGTAAACGGATTTGTTAGTATATAGCTACGCTTAATTGCAAAATCCAGCACCTTAGCAGCGTAAGCCTTTACCATTCGGTAGTTCTTTAACTTCGACGCCCATTCATCCACGTGCTGTTGACATACATCGACATGTATTTTTTCAATTTTATAAGTACCCATCGCAGGCAAAATATGATTTTTAAAGAGGCCTGTAGTTTTTACATATGTGCTTTCTTCCACAGTCTTCTCATATTGCTTTACCCATAGGTCATAAACTTCTTGGTACGTTTCAGCACGTTCTTGTTGGTACGTGCCGTTCGCAACATCTAGCTTAATACGAGCTAATGCTAATTCCGCTTCCTTATGTGTTTTAAAGCCACGCTTCAATGTACGCTTCTGTTTACCAGTTAGTGGATCAACACCTAAATAAGCTGGGAACTCGTATCGTGTCTCACCACTTTTCAGCTTATAGCTTTTGATTGGTGATACTTTTTTCTTTACCATGATAATTCCTCCTGAATCAGTTGCGGGGGCAAATGATTAAAGAGAGGATTTACCTCTAGTGATATTATAATCGAACCTAAAGGAAAATCCTCATAAATTATTATTAAAAACTGTGTTCTTCTAAAAAACGATCAATCTCTTTACGTGACACACGCTTTATACCTTCTATTTCACACACTTGTAAACCCATTGCACGGAACTTATTAAACGTGTTGTAGGCGACACCAGCATACCTGGCTCCATCTTTTAAGGAGAGCCACCCACTATCCATAAATTGATGCTGTGTGGCTAGTAATGCCTTCTGAACAGCCTTCATCACTACTTCTTCTATATTTGTATCCATTAACTTGTCATTCATATGAAATTGCTCCTCTTCATTTAATCCCCGCATTGTTTTAATTGCTACTGTTGATTTATACGAGCCTCGAAATGGAGAGTTAAATAAAAAATGAATCAAAATATAATGTCAATTAGCAAAGGTCCCCAGTATAAATGAAAATACACTCAAATAGTTAAACTCTGTTAATAAAAATAGTAGTTTTTTTAAAGAATTTTTATTATCCCCCCCTATACCTAGGGAATAGGGTACTTCATTTATGTTTCGTGGGAGGCATGTAATACCGCTGAGAAATTTTTTCAGAGATGTGGTGCGGATTTATTTTATAATTTCCAAATGAATCAATTTTATTATTTAACAACTAAGTAATCTTCTCGTATAAGGATGTCGTAGGCATTTGAAAGTGGTAATGCCGAAAGGGAAACTTTTTATAAGTCATAACCCTGAAAATATTATTGGAGGTTTTATTATGAAATTAGTAGACTATTTGAAAATGATAAATGAAGGGGGAAGCATTAAAACTGCTGCTAATTTTGGGTACGTATATACTCCGAATAGTATTCGACGCTGCCTAAGAGTTAGTCAGGAGGAAAAGCTCTTACTCTTTGAAATATTTAGCTTATACAACGAAGAAAAGGGATATGCTTTTCCTACGCAACAAACTTTGGCTATGTATTTAGGTGTTAGTTCCTCCTCAGTTAGTAAGTTACTAAAAACACTTGAAATAGAGAAGAAGTTTATTAAATCCTATGGAAAGAAGGGAAAGAAAAAAAGGTACGTTCCTCTAATGAGTCTTCATAGCAATCCCTATCTATTATTAAGTGAAACTTTCCATTTTGCTACAAAAGTAATTCATAAAGAAATTCCCGAAGATATTAGTGGTGATTGGGGTAATAAGCTGTTGCAGTTTGTGAATGTGAAGAAAGAAGATGAGTTTACGGAAAGAGATCCATATGGCCTTTTATTAATTAATTTTGATAAAGAGTCCTCCATTGAACAACTTCTCATATTAATAACAGAATATATTAGTCGATTATTTTCAATAGAAGTAGAAATCAACTGGAAGGAGGAGATAGTTGGAAATAAAAAAAGGAATGCTAAAAGAAAAGAGGAGAAGAAAAATCCATTTTTCGATAATGTTAAAACCAGTACAAAAAATAGTTATAGTAGTACTAAAAATTTAAAGCCGGATGAAGCTGCCCAGCTCCAGCAGTGGATGTTGGATATAGGTATTAAAGATTAGTTATTAAGAAGTTGTCTATAATGACAACTTTTTTTCTTTCTTTTATTACATGGATAAATTCATATTTGATTTATAGCTATGCATTTTTGAAAGAGGTAGTGAAAATTTGAAAACCTATCTTTCCAAAATTCAAACATACTAATATCATCTATAAATATCACTATAAAAATAAGATAATCATTATTAATACTATAAATTTTAGATGAAACAGAGATTTAAAAAACTAGTAATTATATTTATAGTTAATTTACCAGCACTTTCTCGATTTCTATTTAATATACATAGCTTCGCTACCGTTACTGCCCAGAAATTATGGTGCTTGGTGCGGATTTGGCATAGAAATGCAACATACCACAACAAGTGCCCCCCTTGGTGCGTTATTGTCTACTACAAAAGAATAAAAGCTGTATTTACTCTAAATGCGAGTCCACACAGCTTTTATATTGTAGATTAATGAGGCTAATCAATTATTGCCCTTCCAATTGATAAGTAGTTCAATAAACGATAGAATCGTACGTTGGTCGTTAGATGATCTATCTTCTAGTAAAGTGATTATCTTAGTAATTTCTATACTATTTGCTTTTGGACCGGTTTGCGTATTGCTAAACAATTCTTCTAATGTAATTCCTAGTGCATTAGTAATTTTATATAAGCTTTCAATCGTTGCGTTTTTCTCACCACGTTCTAATTGACCGATGTATGTGTTGTGTAGGGATGCTTGATGCGCTAACTCTTCTTGACTTAAGCCACGTTCTTTACGAAAGTTTCGTATTTTCTCCCCTACTATCTTAACTATGTCCTCCAAGACCATCACCTCAAAGTTAACAATATAGTGGCATAAAAAAAATTCCATATACTATAAATACTTTTTTAAAAATATATATACTATTGATATTTTTTGCGGTTTATTATAAAATATTTAGTAAGCATATCACTACAGGATAATAAGACAGTAGTGTTATCCATTTAGAAATATTAAAATATAGGGGGTAAAAATATAATGCCTTGGTGTTTAAACACTTTAAAAGTAATTGGAAAAGGACAAGTGGAAATATCTAGTCTATGTAATTTCGAATTTGACATGGCTTCCGAAGAAGAAGAATTTTTAGTGGTAAATAAGGATCGAAATGAAGTTATAAATACTTTAACATTCAAACACTCCATTCTTGATAGAGAGCTGTTTGACAAAAAAGATACAGTACACTTTATTAAAGTTAGAGATGGTATATTGGACCATCTAAAACCAGAAGATTTCAAGCTAATTTCAGATAAATACTTTAATAATACAAAACAAGAGTTAACAATATTACAAGATTATAAATAATTATTCTAAACAACAACAGTATCCATTAATTGTATGGATGCTCTTTTTTTATTGTCACAATAGTTTTATATAATAATCGTGGTAGTTCTATTCAATATATAAAACAATCATCTCTAGTAAGCTCAAAAGCACAGAGAGGTGAATGAGATTTTTCGATTTTTACAGATGCCTTTTCAAGTGCTAATTTTTGACTTAGACAATATCTCTACGTTTTGCTAGTATTGTTATACTGTCATTTCATAATGAGTTTGAAATAAGAAATAAATAGTAGCTACTAATAAAGCCAAATATTATTGGTTATTAAAATAGATATTTTTGGGGATAATTATAAAAAGTGGGGTGTTTTATTAAGACACACCACTTTTTTATATAACGGCTTATTGAAATATATTAAGAGAATAGGGCTTATGGCCCGCAGACACCGTAATTTGAATCTCTTATAATAAATTTACGGTTGCTTGAGCAGCTAACTGTTGTCTATTTCCAAGACTTCTGAATGCGTTCCAGTTTACAGGGCTTGTAGGGTCATAAGTAAACACATTTACCAATTTTTGAGCAGAAATAGTACGGCTTCCCACTTCGTCATGATGAATAGTGTAGAATGGGATGTTTAGTGCATCAGATAAAGCAAACATCATTTTATAATTAGATAAATCTGCAGGATAAGGTTGCCAATTATTAAAGTTTACTCTATCACTTCTTTTAACTTCTACAAAGCTAGAAAGTGTGTTATTTAAAGTGTCAACTACTACCAAATCTGTGTCAATTTTTCTTACTGCTGTTCCACTAAAGAAAGACCTTGACCAAATATGAAATAGATCTGTAACAGCTTGTGAACTATTAACTGCTTTAGCAGATGTGTTACTAACTGTTAGATTGAAAGTGTTAGCAATAAAATTGCCGCCATTCTGAACGTTGTATTGTGTCCCATCTATGACAAGAATATCGTTTAAAAAGTCATACTCTATGTCTAAAAATGGAATTGCAGTATTAGTTCGGATTTCTGTTGCAATTGTATTAATTAAGTTTTGAGAGTTTTGTTGATTAGCATTCTGATTAGTTAAATTTAACTCTCGTACTACAGTAATACCTGTTAAATTAGGATGTGTCTGGCTATTTGTCCAAAGTAGAATAGCAGGACCTGGAGGGTTACTGATAAATACACTTTTGTTTGGACCTCCGTTGAATGAATTGTGAATGTAATTTAATAATGCAGTCATAATTTACCACCTTTCGAATGATACTATTATCACATAAAATTTCAAAAAGATAAACAAAAGGAGTAGTATAAATGTTTGATATAAATAAAAAACTTATAAGTCTTTTAGAATGTGACGAAGATTATATAATTGATAACCAAATAAATAAGGCGAGAGTAATAGAAGATTTACGAAATTATAATGAAAAATTAATTAAGCTCCTATTAGCAGACAACTTAATAAGTGAAAAATTCGTAAAAGACATTCAAGGAATCAAAGTTCTTAAAATTGATGAGTTGATTGATGTTTTACAACTAAAGAATTACTGGATGAATAGTTATACGAAATACCAAAATAAAATTGGTCTTAGTACTGAAGGGAAATACTTAGCTTATAATTCAGATACAGTATTAAATTATCCGTTTAAAGACTGTTTACTTGAAGGCAGCATGACTAAGGAATCTGTAGGGAGACAAGAAACTTTTTTCAATAAAGTTATTGCTAAAGAAGAGATTGATGTTTTACTGGCTCCTAAAGTATTTGATAAAGCTGTAAAAGTTAATAGTGAAGGTATTTTGTCAGTTAGCGATTATAACGATGAAAATTTACTTATTAAAGGAAATAATTTGATAGCACTTTATTCATTAAGAGAAAGATTTTTTGCTAGTATTAAGCAAATTGTAATAGACCCACCTTATAATACCGGAGGAGATGGTTTTAAATATAACGATAAATTTAATCATTCTGCTTGGTTGGCATTTATGAAAGATCGTTTAGAAATCGCTAGAGATTTATTAGCTGAAGATGGGACGATTTGGATTTCAATTGATGATGATGAACAAGCATATCTAAAAGTATTATGTGATGAAATTTTTGGAAGAAGTAATTTTGTTAGTAATATAATTTGGGAAAAACGCTATTCTCCCACAAATGATTCTAAATGGTTATCTGATAGTCACGACTTTATTGTTGTTTATGCGAAAAATAAAGAGAATTGGCGACCAAATTTATTACCTCGTACAGAGAAACAAAATAAATATTATAAATATGATGATGGGGATGGCAGAGGCAATTGGAGATCAGACAATGTATTAGTTAAATCCTTTTCACCAAGTGGTGTCTTTCCTATTAAAAATCCAAATACAGGTGAGGAGTTTTATCCCCCTAAAGGAAGTTGCTACAGATTTAGTAGAGAAACTGCAGATCGTTTAATAAATGAAAATAGATTATATTTTGGTAAAGATGGCACCGGTGCTCCACAGCTAAAAAGATATTTAGCTGAAGTTAAACAAGGTGTGACTCCAATGACTATTTGGTTTAGAGATGAAGTAACGGATAATCAAGAAGCTAAAAAAGAAATAAATGCTTTTAAATTTGATGAAAAGTTTGACACGCCTAAACCTGAAGGATTAATTGAAAAAATTCTTCATATTGGATCTAATGAAGGGGATCTGGTGCTAGATTTCTTTGCAGGATCAGGAACAACATTAGCTACTGCTTTAAAAATGAAGCGAAAATTCATTGGAGTGGAACAAATGGAGTATGTTCAAACCATAACTTTACCAAGATTACAAAGCGTAGTTAATGGAGAAGTTGGTGGTATTTCTAAGAAATATGAATGGCAAGGTGGCGGAGAGTTTATATATGCTGAAATAGCGAACTATGAAAAATATATTGAGTTGATTGAAAATGCAACTGATTTAGATCAAATCCAATCATTGTTGAATGAATTAGATGAGCATTTCCTTCTTTCATATAGAAGTGAAACAATATTTAATAGTGAAGAATGGGAAAGAGTGTCTGTAGATGAAGTGAAGGAACTGATACTTAAAGAGTTAGATATAAATCAACTTTATATCAGCTATTTTGAAATGGAAGATGTGAGATTTAATTTTGAAGATGCAACACTTAGTTTCAACAAGAGTTTCTATTTTGAAAAGGAGTAATATAAATGAATAGACTACTATGTGAAAAGATAGCACAAGAGGAGTCCCTTTTTCATTCATTTATAGAAATTCCGGATTATATAGATGAAAACTTAAAACATCCTCTTCGTTATTATCAAAATATGGCATTACTTTACTTTATACAGACACAGGAAGGGTATTTGTCTAATGTTACTTACAATCATTTATTATTTAAAATGGCAACAGGTGCGGGTAAAACGAATGTAATGGCAGCTGCAATGTTATATCTTTATAAAGAAAAGGGTTATAACAAGTTTCTTTTTTATGTAAATAGTGATGCAATAATTAATAAAACATACGAAAACTTTTTTAATGCTAAGTCCAATAAATTCTTATTTAAAAATAAAGAATTATTTGTTGATGGTGAAAGGATTACGCTTAGCTATGTAAACAGTTATCCTAGATATCCATCTAAAAATACTATCTATTTAAAGTTTACTACTGTTCAAAAGTTGCATATGGATTTGAAATTTCCAAGTGAAAATAGTTTAACTTACGATGATTTAACAATGAGTAAGCTAGTAATGCTATCAGATGAAGCGCATCATCTTAATGCTACAACTAAAAAAGCTAAAAAAGGTAATGTTCTTGATGATGGCTGGGAAAATACAGTCTTAAAAATTTTAAATTTAAGTCCAGAAAATCGTTTGTTAGAGTTTACAGCAACTTTAGATTTAACTAATTCGGAGTTATTAACTAAATATCAAGATAAAATTATCTATAACTATGAATTAAGAAATTTTATGCTTGATAGGTATTCAAAAAACGTAAGTTTAATTCGAAGTAATGATGATGATCAGGATAAAATTTTAAATGCTGTATTATTAAGTCAATATAGAAAGTATATTGCTTTGAAAAATGGTATTTACATTAAACCTGTAATACTTTTTAAATCCAATAGCATTAAAGTATCTGTGCAAACACACGCTAGATTTATTGAATTTATTCAAAATCTTGACTCTAATAAATTACAAGGTTTTATCAACTCAAATTCAATTGTGGCTTCAGAAGGCAGTATTTTTTCACAAATGTATCAGTTCTATCAATCTATGGACTTAATAAAAGTAGTAAAAGACTTGAAATTTGATTTCCGTGAAGAGAACTTGTTGAACGCTAATGACAAAGAATTTGTCTCTCCTAAAAACGTTAAACTACTAAATAGTTTGGAATCAATGGAAAATAATATTAGAGGTATATTCGCCGTAGCTAAGCTAAACGAAGGATGGGACGTATTAAACCTTTTTGATATTGTAAGAATTAGTGAGGGTGCAGCTAAAACTAAGAGTATAACTGATAGTGAAGCTCAATTAATCGGGAGGGGTGCTCGATATTATCCATTTCCCTATCAGGGAGAAAAGAGCTTTAAAAGAAGGTTCGATAATACAGATAATGAACTAATAATTTTAGAACAATTACATTATCATACAATTAACGATAATAGTTATATAAAGCATCTGAATAAATCCCTCAATGAAGCAGATATTGTAGTAGTGGAAGACTCTAGAATTACTTTAAATGCTGAGGTTAAAGAGAGTTTTATAAACAGTTCAGTATATAAAAATGGGTTTTTATATGTAAATAAAACTATTGATCCACCATCTGAAAACTATAAAACGTTTAAAGACCTTTCTGTTCAGACTTATTATGAATATGAGGCTGATGAATTTATTGAGCAACAAGTATACACGAATATAGAACACCGAGCTATGATTGCTTTACAAGAGACAGATATAAAACTTAATAAGAATATTTGGCGAAAGGCATTATTAAAAAACAGATTTTTTGATTTGCAAAATTTGAAAAAGATTTTTACAAACCTAGATGGAATTGAAGAATTTATTCTTAGCAAGGACTATTTAGGGGGCGTTAATTTAACACTAAGATATCCCAAAGGGCAAGAACTGATTTATCTTTCGCTGAATACAATTATAAAGTATTTAGAAAGAACACTGACTCAAATAAAGCGTCAAATCATACTTAACAATTCTAAAAAGATTGGTACCACAGAGTTCGAGGCAGTTCCAATTAAAGAAGTAGTAAAAGATTACTCTATAAGTATTAATCCTATTGTGAACTTATCATTTAATGAAAAGGTATCTTCATATCCTATGAAGAAGAAGGATTGGTTTGTTTATGATAATGCCATTGTAAATGGTTTAGAATGGGATTTTATAGGTTATTTCGAAGGGATTTTAGATGAAATTTATTCTAAGTATAGTGAAGTATATCTTATTAGAAATGAACAGCAAATAAAACTCGTGGAATTTAATGGGGTAAGAGGCTTTATGCCAGACTTCTTTCTATATTTAAAAGAGCTAGATCAAGTTTATCAAATCTTAATTGAGCCTAAAGGAGAATTTTTATATTTTAATGACAAATGGAAAGAAGATATGTTGTTAAAATTAAATAGCCTTCCTAATGTTATAAATTTAGCTGAAAATAATACAGCCAAAGTTTATGGGCTAGAATTTTTTTCAAAGGAACCGCAACGACGAGAGCGCTTCAAGGCACAATTTAGAGAGATTGTTGGAATTTCGAATACTAAGGATAAAGATGCTTTTTAAAGATATAAAATATTCACTCGTAAACCTTCTAATCATTAGATTAGGGGGTTTATTTCTATGTTATGGGAGAAGACGAGGAATTTTTTCTAGAGACATACTGTTAATCATTGTTCAAAAGTATTTTTAAATAAAGTTATAATAATTCTACTAGGAAAAAGAAAGATGCTAAGTTTGAATAGGACTACCTATACAAGTTAGTTGATCAGGAACTGTTCTTCCGCTTGCCTATGCTTCCAGTTCCTTTTCTGTTGGTACTTCTTCTGGAATAGCCATAATCTTAAGCACTTTTTACTTCTTTTAGTTTGTCACTTGGAAAATTGAAGGAAAGGTTCTAAAAGACTAACCAACTCTATGGATATATACTTTTTCTTGGTGAAAATAGTGCCTTTTTCTGTATGGAAATTTTCAAACGAAAAAAATGTGGTAAAGTAATATAAGGAAAGCATTGGAAAGTAAAGGGGAGTTTTTTGTGATTGGAGTGATGGTGTATGGATAGGCAAGATTTAATTAATTTTTATAAAGATACAAACTATTTAAGTGCAAGTTTGTCTATTAGAGGTATTCCGCCTAGACCAAGTGAATGGAATGTGCCTCTTTTCATTAAGAAAATTTATCCTGAAAATATTGCCTTATTTAAAGAATCATTAACAAATAAATCAATTGAAATTCAATTAGATCAGGAAGACATAAATTATTTTAAGGCTCTTATGCTGCATGAGTCATTATTTAATTTTTATAAAGCGTATTACAATTATATATGTGCTTTAAAAATGTATGATGGCGGACTTCAACATTGGATTACTATTACTTCATATTACTCCAAATTATATATGGCAAATAGTATCATAGCATTAACAGGTAATTCGAGGTATGTAGTCAACGGAAGTAACAAAAACTTTGTTGAAGACATTTATAAATTAGTTAATCCAAAGGGATATAATAGAAATATAGAAATAAACGGTAAATTCATTGAAGATTATGCGAAATATGGTATAGAAATTAATATTGCTCCATCATCTAATGAGGGGGTACTAAAAATAATTACAGATTTAGGTAGTGGAGGATCACATAGTTATATCTGGAATAAGTATTCTGAATTAGACACGGCAGAACTTGGTATTACTAGAATGGAATATGACTATCCACAAAAGCTTTCTAATGAAAGAAATCTTGAAAATTACTCATTTGATGGATACAAACAATTAGACTTTAACTTGGGAATAGAGAACTTTAAGGATTATTTTAAAAGAGAATACATTAAAGATCAGTCTGATCTTATCTATACTAGTGATACTGCTATTATCCTTGGTGTAATAGGAGAATTATATAATTTATATAAATCACTGGGAGTCAAAAATCTTCCTATTGAAAAAGAGAAACTGATTTTTATGTGTGATTACTCACTTGGAAAGTCCAATCAGTCAATAAAGCTTATTGATTTAATAAAATCTGGATTTCCCCCAAAAAACAAGTACCTAAACGAGTATAATTGGTATGAGTCCACTTAAAATTATATCTTAGTAAAGCTTTGTGATTATCCTTTTTCTGCTTGATAGTTTTTTTGTCATGTAAAATAAAAGGATTAATAAGAAAGCATATCGTTGATATGTTTTCTTTTTATTATTCCTATTATCAATATACCAAGAGAGGTGTTTAAATGAAAACAGTTTTTCCAAAAGATATTACAGATTCTATGCGAACTTGTATCTTATCTATTTTTTGGCCCAAAAAAGATATAATATCTTTTTTTGATAATAACGGTTGTACAAAAAATGATTTAAAGAACGTAATTAATTATGAAGAGTTAGGTTTTAGTAGATCCCAAATTATTGATATAGTATTTAGTCATCTTTTTAAACGTAGTGATGGAGGGATAGGACAAATTAGATCTATGCTACAGGCATTGGTAAATTGGGATCACTTTGATCCATATTATTTTAAGAAGTTGAAGAAATTAGATGAAAGTGAAGCTATTCGAAATATAAACCATTTAAAGCAATTACAAGAAATTAGAGACACAAAAATTAAACAGCAAAAAGAAAATCGTGAGAGAAAAGAAAAGGAAATTTATCTTAAAAAAAATACACTGGAACAGTTAAAAAACCAATATATTAATCTTTATCAAGGTAAGGATGAGTTCGGTAAAGCTATAACACTACAACAAAGAGGATATTTACTAGAAAATTTCTTAAGGGATTTGTCAATTTATGAATCGCTCATTATATCTGATCCAATTAAGTTAAGCGGAGAACAGATTGATGGAACTGTTAAATATGATGGGGAAAACTACATTTTAGAAGCAAAATGGCAAGACTCCTTAACCGCATCTAATGCTTTATATCACTTTGCCTATAAAGTTGATGGTAAGTTGTATGGCAGAGGTTTATTTATTTCAATTAACGGATTTTCTGCAGATTCCGTTAACGCATTAGTAAAAGGGAAATCACTCAATACTATTTTAATAGATGGAGCTGACTTAATTCTTGTAGTCGAAGGATTATTTAGTTTTAATGAAATTCTAAATCTTAAAATTAAAGCAGCTCAAACAATGGGGAAGATTTACATAGATGCAAATACTATGAAAGATAAAGTGTAGATCCTCCTTCTTGTCTGAAAGTTTGTTCGCACTTACTTAATTAGACATTTAGGGAGGTCCTCCTTTTTTGCTACTAAAAAACCTTGTGCTTTAAATTCTAAGAGTTACGAAATTGATCCAGTTGAAAAAATATTTAAATTAAAGCACCTTTTCACCTAATTAGTTTTTACTAAGTCTTTCCAAAGTTTTACCATGACTTTTAACAGCCTTATCATAAATTGCTTTAATGTCTTCTTTGCTTGCAGTTTGTTTTGTAGTTTTCTTTGATGTTAAGTTCGTATCTTTACCTTCCTGCTTCTTCTCCATTTTATCCCTCCATAATTGTTATCATAATATAACTAACTTACTCTTTTAGCTAATTTTATCATACTAGAGTTATAATACCGATTTTTAGCAAATGTTACTCTTAATCAAGACTTGAACAGATTCTGTCGATAAATCTAAACAACGAAACAAATACAAATACAATAAATATAAAAGATAAATAAAGATCATAACATCAATTATAAACATATATTTCAACCAATTGCATCATCTGCCATCTGTCTTCTTATTCTCATCAGTTGAAGCTTGCGTTAGATTGCTATGCATCTTAATAGGAACAGGATTTTCTGTATTTCGTAAGATTAGTGAAAAAGTTTTAGTACATTAGCTGTTTCGAATTAGCTTACTTTGCAAAGATATATAGAATAAAGCTAATGAAAATGAATTAAATAGAGATATTGTTTAAATATTCTAACAGAATAGTTTGTTTTAGGTTATTATGAAAGGAGTTATATACATAAAAACTATATATTGGATGGGGAGATTAAAATGAAGATTATCAAGCTTTTAATTAGTAATTTTAGATCTATTGGTAGTATTGAGAATGGTCCAGGAGTTGTGATTGATTTAGAAGATACTAATGTTATCAATTTGATAGGACAAAACAATGTTGGTAAGTCTTCCATCTTATCCGCATATGAATATTTTGTGATTAGTGGAAAAACCGCTCTAAAAGATGATTTCTACAAAAATTTAGATAATCCAATTCATATAGAGGCTTGGATAAAAGCCGAGAGTATAGAAGATGAAGAAATGCAAGCTATGAAGAAGTCTATGTGTAAAGATACTAAGATTGCTCGGTTTAAGAAAGTGTGGTCAAAAGAGAATCTAGGTGGACAAAAGTACACTTATAATTATGATTCGAATGAGTGGGATGTTGGAGGCGGAGGGGGTTTTGATACTCTATTACAATATGCTTGTCCTACTCCTGTTTGGTTAAGAGGACTAGATTCAGTAGAAATAATTCTTGAAAGCGTGCAGAAGTTAATAAAGGACAAAGTATTAGTTAGGGCTGCAGAGTCCGAAAGATATAAGTTGCTGGAGAAAGAACTTGAAGAACTAAGAAAAGATATTATTGGTGATGATTACGCTCAAAAAATTCAAACTAAGCTTACAGATTTAATGAATGAGACGTTTCCCAGTTTGAAGGTATCATTATACGGAAAGGAAAAAGCAAATTTGGGTAAAAAACTTTCTGATTTTATTGAGACGGACATTAATTTTTCAGAAAATGATAGTTTTTCAGTTCACATGAACAATCATGGACATGGTATAAGAAGGCAATTTTTATTTAACGCCATTAGAGGGCTAAATGATGTTTTTATAGAAATGTCTAAAGTTAAGAAAACGAGAAATGAAGAAATTATAGATGGTTTATTATCTACTAATAATTCAAGTAGTAAATCTAAGATGTTATTAATTGAAGAACCAGAGCTTTTTTTACATCCACAATCTGTTAGAATGTTTTCCGATGTATTATATAATCTTGCAGAGCATTCGGAATTTCAGATAATGACTGCTACTCATTCCCCAATAATGGTTGATTTGAGTAGAGACCATACTACCTTATTAAGAGTAGTAGCTACTGATGAGGGATCAATAGTACATCAAGTTAAATCCAATTTGTTCGAAGATATTGAAAAGGAAAAAATGAAAATGCTAAACACATTTAACCCATATGTGTGTGAGGCTTTCTTTTCAAATAATGTAATTTTAGTTGAAGGTGATACCGAGGCAGTAGTATTTAGGGAATTACTTAATAAATTGGTTGAAAGTAAGTATATAGATTTAAATGGTGTACCATTGGTCGTTAACTGTGGTTCTAAGATGAACATACCTTCTTTTCAAAAAGTTCTAAGACATTTTGATATTAAGTATTTCGTGATTCATGATTTAGATAATAAATATAATGAAAATGGTAATAATTCAGCAGCATGGACACTTAATACCAAAATATATGAAGAGATTGTTCTCCATAACATGAACGGGAGTACGAAAGCAAATCGTTTTATTATGGAAAGAAACTTCGAAAGTCAGCATAATTATAAATATGAGGTGGCATTAGGGAAACCTTTATCGGCATATAAATTGGTAACTGGTTGGAATATTGAGGATAATCTTATTGGTGCAATACGAGCAATAAAAATGGCGCTAGGTATTGTTGAACAAGAAGATTTTGGCCAAGAATGGGTTGAGTTAAGAGGAGAAATACCACTTGAAGTTTAAATTTTTCTTTGTTCTAATCCATTACCAGTTAAGACAATAATGTTGGATAGTTTGTAGAAAAAAATATTAATAAGAGTTCGAGAATCTAAAAATGGTTCTTGGACTCTTATTTGTATATTACTTGAATATTTATTGGTAGGTATGATAATCTCTGAAAATTTCAACTACAATCTTATATTTAGTAGATTTAAAGGCTATAATGGTAGGAGTGAAAAATAATTTAGAGTCAAAGTAAGGTAGGGAATTTACATAGTATATGATTAATCATAAGGATTTCGTGTCTGAAGATATTTAGGGGGGAACTTATGTATTCATTAATAGAAGCACAAGCAATGGACTACTTATTAAAACGAATGCAGTATAATGGGTTATTGCAGCAGATTACAGGTAATGATAGTGAACTGAAATTAGTGATTTCGTTAAATAATCGTTACATGTCGGGTGACTTTTTCAAATATCAACAGGGAAATATTGAACAATATGAAATTACAGGACCATTTGGATATGAAAAGTTGATTTATAATAATCGTTCAATCGAACCTTTTACTGAGTTGTGGTCATCATTCTGTGACAATTATCTACCGAGGAATCATACGTCTATAATAAAAGGTATTATGGATTTAACGGTACTTTTACAACTATTAATAGATCATGTGAAAATTGCTGAATTTCCAGATGTTGCTATCCCGTTGAGACCTGTTTTTTTAAATATCGGTTATTTTAATAATGAAAAAGGATTGGATTTTCTTTACTTAGGAAATCGAACAATCGAAATCGTATCAATAGTAAAAAGGGAGTTTGAATGACATGAGAAATAGTCCAGAAAAGGTATTTGTTAGTTATAGCTGGGATTCAGATGAGCATAAGCAGTGGATTTTAGATTTAGTAAGAAAACTTCGCCAAGAGGGCTATGACGCTAATTTCGATAGGGCCATTACGGCAACATCGACGGTTAATTTGAATCAAATGATGGTTGAGCATATGCGAGATGACGATTACATCTTGCTAGTGGTCACGGAACAATACACGGCTAAAGCTGATGGTTTTTTGGGAGGGGTTGGTTTTGAAACGATTCTTTCTTTACCGATAATACAGCAGCATCTTGATAAACTAATTATACTGACTCGACAGCCGAGTGTTCTTCAAAAAGGTATTCCATTTCATTTACAGGGTATAAATTACATTGATTTTTCAAACCCTAGTGACTTTGAAGAAAAATTCGAAGAATTAATTCACCGACTCCAAAAAGTACCTATGTTTGATTTAGGCCCTATTGGAGAAAAGAAAATTCGACAGGGTAAAATACAAGAAAAGAACGATGCGGTATCTATTATGAATGAAATAAATATTCCAAAATTAAATCCACCGACGGATTTAGAAAAAAATATGTTCATAGAAGAAAATTTTCATCTGATTATGAATGGGATAGATGAAATTTTAAATACGATCCAAGGTGAAAATCCGAATTTTATCTATCAAAAGCAAAATATAAATAGTGGAAAGATTGTATATGCCTTTTATTTGAACGGGCAAAACTTGAATAATTTGAAATTATGGCTAGGTAGTTTTTTTAGTACGATTAAACAAATCCAGTTTTCAGTCGGCCGATACGTAGATGTAAATAGAGATAATAGTATGAACGGTTCAGTTAGTGTGGAGGTAGATTCGGGGTATAATTTATCGTTAGCGATGCCAATGAGTATGTTTTTATCAAATAAGAAAAACATGAATTATACAGAAGTAGTGAAAGAAATTATCGAACACCACATACTACCATATTTAAAATAAACTATTTCAAAACTCTATGTTTTTAAAGAAAACACATTGCCCCCGCAAGCTGTACTTTTTTATTAAACGTAGTCAAAAGCGTAGTCAAACATTTTTATTAGTATCTACAAACCCTTATAAATATTGGTATTATAGCGTTTAATGGAGCGGTTGGTTCGACTCCCGCCGCCTCTATAATAAAAAATCGTTCAATTCTCTGAAATATCAGAGGTTGAGCGATTTTTTTGTAAAAAAGTAAATCAGTTGAAGGTATAATTATTTAAAAAATGGAAATTCATTGCTCTTAATAATGGTACTTTAGCTCTTAGAATAATCCTAAGATCAATAAGATTTAATTTTCACCTAAAAGTGTGATTAATTCATGACTCTATTTGAAGCTTATCCATCTTTCGATAAAGCGTTCTAACACTAATTCCTAAGTCTTTAGCTACCATTAGTTTACCATTGTAACTATTCCCGTAGAGATTTAGTTTTTGCATGATAATTTCTCTCTCCATGCCTACTAATTCTATGTTCTTTCCTAAATTTAGATTTAAATTGTAACTGTCTAATAAGTAAGGTGGAAGAGAAGCTTCAGTTAAAGTACTGTCATTTTCAAAATTCATACTATATTCAATAACGTTTTCAAGCTCTCGCAAATTACCTGACCAGTGATAAGAAGTGAGGGCTTCCATAAAGCCACTTGTATAAGAGTTGAAATACTTTCCGGATCGATGTTTCAAGTTTTCCATCATTTCTTCTACAAGTACAGGTAAATCAAGTAATCTTTCTCTTAAAGGGGGGATATTAATTGGAATTACATTTAAACGATAAAATAGGTCTGACCGGAACTTCTTTTCTTGTATAGATTTTTCCAGTGGTTGATTTGTAGCTGCTATTATTCTAGCATTTACCTTTTTTACACTTGTTCCACCAACCCGTTGAATTATCCCATCTTGTAAAACCTTTAATAGCTTCGATTGCAAGTGAATGGGAATCTCCGCAATTTCATCTAAGAATAATGTGCCGTTATCCGCAGATTCAAAATAACCTTTTTTTCCACCCTTCCTAGCATTGGTAAACGCACCACTTTCATATCCAAATAATTCACTTTCAAATAAACTCTCAGGAATACTTGCACAGTTAATTTCTACTAGTGGACCTTCACTCACTGTGCTATTTTCATGAATGTATTTTGCTAGCATACTTTTGCCAGTCCCTGTCTCTCCGGTAATAAGAACTGTTGATGTACTATTACGCATTTTTTTTACCAATTGAGTAATATATTTAAACGCATTACTCTCTCCGAAAATATAATTTCCAGAAGAATAAACAGGGGAAAGATTACTTTTAAATTCATTTGAATCCCTTAAAATTGAAATGATAATATCTTTTAAACGAGTTAACCACTCTGTGTAAAAATCCTTTTGATCAATTAAAACACTTTTATTATCACTCGATAGACTAACAAAAGAAAGATATCCAAACTTTTCCCCATTAAACATCATATCTTGAATGAGTTCCGCTTTTGATGGACATTTATGAAAAAAATGACATCCCTCACACATATTCATATCTCCAGGCTGGTGAAGTAGAGTAATATGATTTCCATATATTTTTTCAAAGAATGGAACATGTACCTTCATACCCTTAAGTGTTATATAATCCTCGGTTGCTGCTAGTATACGTCCATTTTTATCAAAACAGGCAATGTCTACTTGCAAAAGTCCTGAAAAAGCTTGAATTACTTTCGAAATAGAACTTAATAAAATCATTCAATCACTCCCCCTATAACTTATTTATCTACTAATAAGATTATATTTTTAATATTCAGAACGGTCAATTTGAAAATATTTATTGTGACAAATATGACATGTTTTTTGACAATAGTGTCCTTGGCAATCAATTAATATCTTTTTCACAGTTAAGCATTTTCCTTGTCTTTATTAAACTTGTAATCCATTTATTAAAGTTGGCATGAAAATTGCAATATTAATCTGTATATGTAGAGTATGAAAAATTCAAGGGTGTTATCAATTTGCTTCTTGAATTATAGGGAGGATAGATAGGTATAAGATTTAAACAAACGAACCCTTTACACAAAAAAGTTGAAAGTGGAGGAATGAATTCAATCATGAGTAAATATCAAGATAGTCTAAGTGGCAAACGTGTTGTGATAACTGGAGGTGCTAGTGGCATTGGGTTGGCAACAGCTCTTCGATTTGCAGATGAAAATGCAATTGTCATAATCATTGATAACAATAAAGAATCGTTAGATACAATATTGAGTGAATATCCGAATATTAAACATGGTTTCGTTGCGGATGTAAGTAATTTTGAGAGTGTACAGGATGCGTTTCTAAAGATAGATGACTTAGCAGGTGGTATTGATGTCCTTATTGCAAATGCCGGCATAAGTGTTAGATCTAGTTTTCTAGATATTACGCCAGAACAATGGAGTAAAGTAATCGGCGTTAATCTGAATGGTATTTTCTATGTAGCACAAGAAGCGGCGAAGAGAATGATTAAACAGGAAAATGGTGTAATTCTAATGACAGCTTCTACTAACGGTTTAGTGGGACATCCAAATTATGCGGATTACAATGCCTCAAAAGCTGGTGTCAATCTTTTAGCGCGAACGATGGCATTGGAATTAGCACCTACAATTCGGGTAAATACGGTTTGCCCTGGATATGTACTTACTCCAATGCAAATTGCTGAATATACCCCAGCAGCATTAGAACAAGTAAATGAGAAAATTCCATTAAAACGACATGCTCAACCAGAGGAAGTTGCTGCATTATTTGCGTTCTTAGCATCTTCGGAAGCGAAGTATATTACGGGACAACATATTCCAATTGATGGTGGAGAACTAGCATAACCTCACTAGTCTTATAGAGATAACGTAAATGACAAAACAGACAAACTTTGTCATCTATGACACAAGTTATTTATAGAATTATTTTCTACACATTAGCAATTTTCCTTTGTTTTAATATATTTCTTAATTTTAAAAAAGTTGGCATGCAAATTGCATTATTAATTTAGTAGAAAGGGAGAGATGCAAATGAATTACGAAGAATTACTAGGGGTAAAAAATAAAGTAGTTGCTATTACAGGTGCTGCATCAGGAATAGGCTTAGCTACTGCAAAATTGTTTGCAGAACTTGGGGCCAATATAGCGGTAATAGATATTAATGAAGAACAAGGAAAAAAGGTTGCAGCAGAGTTAAGTGACAAAGAAGCAAACGCAAAATTTTACAAATGCAATGTGACATCTTCGGAAGATTGCGAAGCAACTGCTAAGAGAATAGAAGATGATTTCGGTAAAATAGATGTACTTTTCAATAATGCGGGGGTAATTCGGCGAAAAACAGTTGTCGACCATACGGAAGAAGATTGGGATTTAGTACTAAACGTTTCTTTGAAAGGAGCATTTCTATTATCAAAGTATGTTATTCCTATCATGGATAAAAACGGTGGAGGAAGCATTGTTAACACCGGATCAGGATGGGGATTGAAAGGTGGAGATCTAGCCGCATCTTATTGTGCAGCGAAAGCTGGTGTTGTGAATTTAACAAAAGCAATGGCCATTGATCATGGATCCCAAAATATCCGAGTGAATTGTATTTGCCCTGGAGATACAGATACACCGCTTCTAAGAGATGAGGCAAAGCAATTAAAACATGATGAAGTTGCTTTTTTAGCAAATTCGGCAGTTGATAGACCACTAAATCGAATTGGAACCCCTCTAGATATCAGTAAGGGTGTACTGTTCTTGGCTAGTGATATGGCATCTTGGGTCACGGGGACGGTTCTTACGGTTGATGGCGGAGGCCTAGCATAACAAATGAGGAGGAAATTTTCATGAAAGAAACAAAAAAAATAGCACATCCTTATATCCCAAATACTGTACCGGAAATCAAAGAGCAAATGTTAAAAGAGATTGGAGTAAAGACGGTTGAAGAGTTGTTCGCTGGAATTCCGGAAGAGCTTCGTCACCGTGAAGCAATGAATATTCCGAAAGCGCTTTCAGAATATGAACTACGTAGATATATGGATGGAATATTATCTAAAAATACGAGTACAACAGAATACCTGAACTTTTTGGGTGCTGGTTGTTGGAATCATTTTATCCCAGCTGTTTGTGATGAAATCAACTCTCGAGCAGAGTTTGTAACGGGGTATGCAGGCGATCCATACGAAGACCATGGCCGCTTCCAAGCTCTTTTTGAGTACCAAAGTTTAATGGCAGAGTTAGTCGATATGGATGTTGTTAACGTGCCGACATTTGATTGGGCACAAGCAGCATCAACATCTATTCGTATGGCAACCAGAATCACCGACCGTACAGATGTACTACTGCCTAAAACAATCTCACCTGATCGACTGAAAGTTATTAGAAACTATTGCTCGCCGTATATAAATGTTAGTTTGATTGATTATAAGGAAGATACGGGACAAATCGATTTGGATGATTTGGAAAGTAAAATATCGGCAAATACAGCGGCTGTCTATTTTGAAAATCCATCCTATTTAGGATTTTTGGAAACACAAGGTCAACAAATTAGTAAACTAGCAAAAAAACATGGGGCAATTACTATTGTGGGAGTCGATCCTAGTTCTCTAGGAATTGTGGAGCCCCCTAGTCACTATGGTGCAGAAATTGTTTGTGGTGATCTTCAACCACTAGGCATGCACATGAATTATGGTGGTGGTCAATCAGGGTTTATTGCAACTCACGATGATATTAGATTTGTGCAAGAATACCCATCTAGATTATTTGGAATTGCACCAACAGTTGTAGAAGGTGAATATGGGTTTGGTGATGTTTATTATGACCGAACTTCCTTTGCACAAAGAGAAAATGGAAAAGAATCGGTAGGTACACAGACGGCGTTATGGGGAATTACTGCAGGTGTTTATTTATCACTCATGGGGCCAGAAGGAATGTATGAGCTAGGGAAATCTATTCTGCAAAAATCACAATATGCAATGCAACAGCTTGGTAGTATTCCAAATGTAGTTGCTTCACGATTTGAGTCAACGAGTTTTAAAGAGTTCGTTGTGGACTTCTCATATACTGGGAAATCAGTGAAAGAGATTAATAAGTATCTTCTAGACAATAGAATTTTTGGTGGCAAAGACCTTTCGGAAGATTTTCCAGAACTACAACAAAGTGCTTTATTCTGTGTTACAGAAATTCATACGAAAGAAGATATCGACCAACTCGTTTCTGTTATTAAGCAGTGCATAAACGAAAAATGAAATAAATCGAAAAGGGTGAATGGCTATGAAAAAAATTAACCGCGAACATAAAGTACGAAATTATCATCAAGCAAAATGGGATGAGCCGATTATTTTTGAACTTCATAATAGTGGTGAAAGAGGTGTTTCACTACCCGAAGTGGAAAGTGAAATTGTAGATTGTGTAGGGGATGGGCTATCAGTTTTACCAGCGTCTTTAATCAGAAAATCAGCTCCAAAGTTACCTGAAATTTCACAAAACAGAGTTCTTCGTCACTATTTAAGACTTTCTCAAGAAATGTTAGGAGGCGCTCTAAATGTTGAGATAGGCCAAGGTACGTGTACCATTAAGTATTCTCCTAAGGTAAATGAAGAAATTGCTTCATCACCTAAAATGACAGAGCTTCATCCGCTACAGGATGAGAGTACCGTGCAAGGCACTTTAGAAATAACACATAAGTTAGATCTTTGTCTGAGAGAAATTTCCGGTATGGATTACTTTTCTTTCCAACCTGGCAGTGGAACACAGTCGTTGTTCACAATGGCTTCCATCGTTCGAGCTTATCATGAGAGCAAAGGGGAGGGCGAGCAGAGAAATGAAATTATTACAACAATTTTCTCACACCCATCTCAAGCAGCTACTGCCGCTGTAAAAGGATATAAAATTATAACGCTTTATCCTGATAAAGATGGTTTTCCTGATCTTGAAAAACTAAAGGAGGTAGTATCTGACCGTACAGCTGGATTTGTAGTAGCAAACCCAGAGGACACTGGTATATACAATACACGTATAAAAGAATTTACAAAAGTTGTTCATGATGCTGGAGGGATTTGCTATTATGATCAAGCAAATGCGAATGGTTTACTAGGAATTACTAGAGCTAAAGAAGCGGGATTTGATATGTGTTTCTTTAATCTTCATAAAACATTTTCTACACCGCACGCTTGCGGTGGTCCGGCTACTGGGGCACTTGGAGTAGCTGAGAAACTTAAAGAGTTTTTGCCTGGTCCAATAGTTGAAAAACAAGGTGATCAATACATGTTAAAAAGTGATATGAAGCATAGCATTGGAAAGGTTCGTTCGTTTCAAGGAGTACCTCAGATGATAATACGGGCATATGCCTGGATACTAGCACTTGGTGCAGAAGGGTTAAAAGATGTAGCTGAAATAGCTGTATTAAATAACAATTACTTATATCACCATATCTTAAAAATTCGTGGTGCAAGTGCACCATATATTAAAGGGCAGCGATTGGAGCAAGTGCGTTACAGCTGGGAGCAGTTAACTCGTGAAACGGGAGTTACAACAGACGATATTTCACGGAGAATGGCCGACTTTGCACATCAATACTGGACTAGTCATCATCCATATGTTGTTCCTGAACCTTTTACGCTAGAGCCAACAGAGTCAACTTCAAAATCAGATTTAGATGAATATATTGCTTCTTTGACCTTTATTGCAAACGAAGCTTATGAAAATCCTGAAAAAGTAAAAAATGCACCTTATAATAGCTCTATTCACCGAGTAGATGAGCAAGACTTCTTTGAAAATCCTGAAAAATGGGCGGTTACTTGGAGATCATATTTAAAAAAGAGTAAGGAAATAGAAAAAATTAGATCTTAAGGTTTTCTCCTCGTTAACGCATCTAATTAGCTTGTTAATGGGGAGTATTGATATTAAAAGTAGGTGGTATCTTACATGATAAAAGTAAAGAATTTAAAAAAATCATTTGGAGATTTAGAAGTTCTAAAAGATATCAATGTTGAAATAAACCAACAAGAAGTAGTTGTTGTTATTGGCCCTTCCGGTTCAGGAAAGTCAACATTCCTACGTTGTTTAAACAAGTTAGAAGAGACAACTTCCGGAATCATTCTATTAAATAATATAGACCTAACAGATAAAAAAATTAATATCAATAAAGTGCGAGAAGATATCGGAATGATTTTTCAGCAGTTTAACCTATTTCCTCATAAGACCGTTTTAGAGAATATTATTATTGCCCCTATGAGAATACGAAAAAAAAGTAGAAAAGAAGCAGAAGAAATAGCATTTAATCTACTGGAAAAGCTGGGATTAGTTGAAAAAGCAGCGGTCTATCCCGACTCACTTTCTGGAGGTCAAAAACAAAGGATAGCAATAGCAAGAGCACTTGCAATGGAACCAAAAGTAATGCTTTTTGATGAACCGACTTCTGCACTAGATCCTGAAATGGTTGGAGAAGTTCTTAATGTGATGAAAGAGCTTGCCAAAGAAGGCATGACAATGGTTATTGTTACGCATGAAATGGGGTTTGCGCGTGAAGTAGGGGATCGTGTAATTTTTATGGATGAAGGCTATATCATCGAGGAAGCTCACCCATCCCAATTATTTAGTAACCCTCAACATGAGCGTACAAAAGCGTTTCTATCGAAAATTTTATAAGAGAAAATAAATAGTTTGTAAAATAGAGATGGAGGAAAAAATTATGAAAAAGAATTCTTTATTATCTGTAATAATTTTATGCACAACTCTTATTTTGTTATTAGTAGGATGCGGAAACAAGGAAGATACGACGAATGTTAGCGCTAACGAGCAAGAGAGTGTAGCGGATTTGAAATTAGTTCATGATGGAAAACTAACTTTTGCAATGAGTGGGCTACTTAAACCATTAAACTATAAGGATAATGGCAAACTTGTTGGTTTTGATGTTGAGATTGGTACCGAAATTGCAAAACGTATCGGGCTAGAGCCAAACCCAGTGACGAATCCTTGGGAAACGATACTTCAGGGTTTAAAAGGGAACAAATACGATGTAATCATAGGAAGTATGACTGCCACAGAAGAACGATCAAAACAGGTTGACTTTTCAGACCCATATTATATTTCTGGAGCGCAAATTTTCGTAGCAGAAACAAACGACACCGTAAAAACAAAGGATGATTTGGGTGGGAAATCAATTGGTGTAATGCAAGCAAGTACTCATAAAGAAGTAGCGGAGACATTATCAAACGAAGTGAAAGGATATCCAAGTGAAATATTTGCATTGCAAGACTTAATACCAGGACGGATCGATGCAGTCATTACTGATAAAATCGTAGGGGTCTCTGCAATTAAGGAACAGGGAATGAAAATAAAAACAGTTGATGGAGTTCTAAATAGAGAAGAAATTGCAGTAGCAATTAATAAAGATCATCAAGCATTACTAGACAAGATTAATGAAGCCATCGCAGAAATTATTGAAGATGGCACATATGAAAAAATAAGTAAGAAATGGTTTGGTGTAAATATCATGGAGGACTAAACTAGCAAATACAAGGTTCCCTTAGTGAAGGAGATAACTTACAATGAGTTTTATCGAAAGTATTGCGTCCATTATCCAAAAACATGGAATTGCTTTTCTAGAAGCGACTACTATAACAATATCTATAACAGCCGTCTCTTTAATAATTGCAACTGTTATAGGTTTAGTATTTGCTTTCTTTAAAGTATCGAATATTTGGATACTTGAAAAACTTGCGGATCTCTACATCTTTATAGTTCGCGGTCTTCCATTAATAGTGTTAATCATGTTTTTGTATTACGGAATTTCCAGTGTTATTGTCCTAAGTGATTTTGTAGCTGGTGCGGTTGCATTAGGTATTCATTCTGGTGCATATTTAGCAGAAATTTTCAGAGGGGCAATACAATCTGTTGATAGAGGTCAAAACGAGGCTGCCCGATCGCTTGGTATGACTGCTACTTTGACCATGAGTACCATTATATTGCCTCAAGCTTTTAAACGAGCAATTCCTGCACTAGGTAACCAGTTTATCATTGGTCTTAAAGATTCATCCCTTGTAGCTTATATTGCAGTTACTGAGCTATTCAGTCATGCCTTAACTGCTTCTGCTGAAAACTATATGCCATTTGAGACATACTTGGTTGTAGGGTTCTATTACTTAGCGTTAGTATTGATATTCACTCTTTTACTCAATTATGTTGAGAAAAGATTAGATACGGATGTAGTAGGAAGAAAGTTAAAAAAGACTGCTTACTCAACATAATTTAGAAAAAGTCCAATACGTATTGTGGCAAGAAAGGTGAGTATTAACTATGATAACTACAAAAAATGAAGTTCTCAAATTAACAGAAGAACTTGTTCGTATTGAAAGTATAGTAGAAACACCAGGTGAAATCGCTGCTGCTAAGAAAATATATGAAATGATTGCCAAGATGCCTTACTTTATCCAAAAACCTGACCAAGTAATTCTGTCTAAAACTAGTGATGACCAATTCGAAAGATATAATGTAATGGCATTTATAGAAGGAACAAAAGAGAATTGTAACAAAAAAACAATTATTTTAATGGGCCATCTGGATACTGTCGGTATTGATGATTATACAAATTTAAAAGATGTTGCATGTAATCCAGATGAACTAATGAAGAAATTACAGGATGAGCAACTACCTCATTTAGTAAAAGAGCAGCTCAACTCAGGTGAATGGTATTTTGGTAGAGGCGTATTAGATATGAAAAGCGGTGTAGCTAGCCATATGTCGCTTTTAAAGTATTTCTCTGACCATCCTGAAGAACTAGCTGGAAATCTTGTTTTCTTTTCAGAATGTGATGAAGAAGTAAGTTCCAAAGGTGTTTTATCAGGTCTAAAAGAGTTGAAAAAATGGAAGGAAGAGCGTGGTTTTGACTATGTAGCATTAATAAATTCTGATTTCGTAGCTCCTTTATATGACGGCGATGTGAATCGTTATATTTATAAAGGTACTGTTGGGAAATTACTTCCTTCTTTTTTCATTACGGGAGCAGAAACACATGTTGGTTCTGCTTTTGAAGGGTTGGATCCGAATTATATTGCAGCCGAATTGACAAGACAAATTAGCTATAACCCGGAATTATGTGATCGACATTTAGGGGAAACACCTGCTCCGCCCATTTCGTTAAAACAGATGGATTTAAAACCTAACTATACGGTTCAAACTGCTCTATCTGCTTACGTGTATTTTAATTTATTCGTCCATTCATGGACTCCACAAGAGGTTCTGATAAAGCTCACAGAACAAGCGAACATTGCATTTGAAAACGCTATAAAAACAATAAACGAACGATATGAAAGTTTTTGTAAACTGAGTGAGCAACCTTTCAAGCAATTACCATGGAAATCACGGGTAATCCTGTATGAAGACATGACCAAAATATTAAAAGAGGAACATGGGGCAGTTTTTATAGAGCATATGCACAAGTTTAAAGCGAATCTAATATTAGATGAAAACCTAGATACTAGAATCTTCGCAGCTAGAGTTGTAGAAGAGGAATGGAAATGGATGAAGGATCAAAGCCCTGCAATTATTTTACTATATTCATCTCTATATTCACCTTGCTTAGACCTTACAGGGAAAAATGAACAAGAAGAAAAGCTGATTTCGGCCTTAGATAAAGCTATAGAAATAGTGCAGCCTCAATACAAATACCCAATCGTTTCAAAAAATTACTTCCCGTATATTTGTGATATGAGTTGTGTGGCTTTAAAGGACGATGATAAATCTATCCAATCAGTGATCAATAATAACCCTGCTTGGGGGACAAAACATTATGTGAATTATGAAGATATCAGAGAAATCAATGTCCCTGCCATAAATATTGGACCTTATGGATATGATGCGCATAAACGCTATGAGCGTATGGAGATTGAATATTCTACCGAGGTTATTCCCTCAATAACGAAGGAAATAATTAAATCTCTGATTGGTTAACTTCCCATCTTATGAAAACACAGATTCCGATGTTAGAAAATAAAAAAGTATCTTGCTTCAGCCTGCAGATAAAGAGTCAAATTTTCTCCATATAAAAAAAGTCGCTTAACATCTGTGAAATCAGAGGTTATGTGACTTTTTCTCTATTCTACAAAAATAAATTATTAGAAAATTCTATTTTTCATATTTTTCACTATTCAATACTATGCTACACTAAACTAATCTTTAGTATAACTATAAAAATTTATCTAACTAATTAAAGTGATAGCCATTACGGAAAGCGCTTACAAAAAATGTTAAAAAGGATGATTTTTATGGATCTTTTTATTCAGCAACGGCAAGAAATGAAAATGCAAATGACCGTTCAGTTAAGACAGTCTATAGAACTACTTCAATACTCCACCATAGAACTGGAACAATTTATACATCAGCAAGAATTAGAAAATCCTCTTATTGAGTTAGAATATAAAGAGGAAGAACAATATTTTACAGAAAAAAATCATTATTCTATTTATACAGAGAGTAAACAAAACGATTATGTACAAAACCAGTGTACTGACTTTCGCTATGAATTGTTTGAACAAGCAAAGTTTACATTTTCAGATATCTCAACGCAAAGATTATTAAAAAAGATTATTTTCAATCTGGATGATATCGGTTATTTGCAACTTGAACCATATAATGAAAAGAGTTGTATCTCTTTAAATGAGCAGGAAATAGAAAATGGTATTCATTTATTGCAACAAATTGGTCCCGTAGGCATAGGTGCTCGAAATTTAAAAGAGTGTCTCCATCTACAAATTACATATAGTTATCCTGGAGAGACGTTAGCTAAAATCTTAGTAGCCAATCATTTACATCTTCTCGCAAATCATAAATGGAATGACATAGCTGCCAGCATGAATATTTCATTGACTAAAGTAAAAGAATTAAGCGATTTTATTAAACTTTTAAATCCTAAACCTTGTGCAGCATTTAATACTCAGGTAACAGAGTATGTAATTCCTGATATTATTGTGGAAATAAAAGACAAGCATATTGTCTATCAATTGAACGATAGCTTTTTGCCTTGTATACGGATGAATGACTATTATGCGGCTTTTCATAAGAATAAATGCGAAACTGCAAAATATATACAACCACATTATCATCATTTTCAATGGTTAATAAATAGCCTTGAACAACGTCGTAATACGATTATTAAAATTATGAACATACTTACCAAAAGACAAGAAGAGTTTTTCAAGAGAGGTTTTTTATACTTGCAACCGTTAACATTAAAAGAGGTGGCTGATGCTATAGAAATGCACGAATCTACCGTTAGCCGAGCAACAACCAATAAAATAATACAAACTTCTTTTGGCATTTTTGATATTAGAACTTTGTTTGCATCTAAACTTGAAACTGCAGATGGTGAGAGTATTTCACAAACGAAAGTAAAGACGTTATTGAAAAATTTAATTACTAGTGAGAATAAACTAAAGCCATATTCTGATCAAAAAATTGCTGAATATTTTAATGTTGAAAAAGGAATTTCAATTTCTAGAAGAACAATAAATAAATATAGGGAAGAATTGAATATCCCTTCCTCCAGCAAAAGAAAGGAAATTTAAGTTTAGCTTATAAAGATTATCTGAAGATCTAATTTCAGTTGCCTTTCTAAAGTATATAGTTTTCATCTCATAAACCTGGTGTTTCTTTTTTTAGAGCAATTATTGGTCTATTGATATATTTTGGTGTAAGCAGACACTTTCAGTGAGAGGAGTGGGGTGTGGCATCACCACCGAACTAATTCCCTGTGATGTAGTTCACTCATCTTCCTAGAGTTGCCACATTCCAATGCAATATTTCGAAACCTGCCATCACCTTAAGTTTAAGCACACATTTAAAAAGCCTTTTAAATCAAACTATGAATTAGAAGTTTATTCTATTAAAGACTATATTAAATCTGGTTTACGATAAAATTAGAAATATAAAAGTAAATAAAGTGCTCAACAAGAATACTAAAAAACTATTCCTTTCGTTTCTAATATTTCAGAGAAATAGGTTCATTGTATAAATTCTTTCATTTGACCATAAAAAATACCCCATCCCTGAGTTCGCGCTCTGATGGGGTATTAACACCTCAATAGTCAATCCTTTGAGGAGAACCTGCTATTATATAAGACCGTTTGTTGCTCAAACATCATTCGGCCTTTTTTATTTTACCTATATCTAATTTTCAGTAAACTTTTAATTCTTTTTCAAGTGTTGAGCATGCGGTGTTTATGATACCCATTACTTATACAATATCTAAAGCTATTTCCATCATTTTTGTAAATGAAGTTTCTCTCTCCTCTTGTGTTATTTGTTCATGTGTAATCATATGGTCACTTACTGTAAATTTTGATCGTCATAGAAATACTCGAGATAAATGGCCATAGACAGTTATCCTGTGTTAGAAACATTCATGTTAATTTAAACTAAAGGGACCGCACAAATTCTTTTTTCAAGAATATTGACATGCAATAACCCCTGAACTGAAAATCGGTTCAGGGGTTTCCTATTACTGACCGCTTTGTGCAAGAATCATACCTTTAAGCGGAGTCTTCTTTACCTGTTATTGGATTCCTTTCTTTTGACTGGAGGAGTGCAGTTACTGATTGATGCGCTTGCAGAGACAATTCCCTCAGAAATTGTAGAGTTAGAAACACGAGTAAAGAAAATTTCGATGAATGAAGCTGGGGATATCACGGTTGAAGCAGAAATTGCTGATGGAACAGTTAGTTAAACTCTTTGGTAATGAGGCGAAAAACGCAAAGGTAATTGCATATAAAGATTGGTCAAGCGACTCGGAAACAGCTGTTGAAGAAGACTCCAGTCTCCATAAAAATTACCAAAGCTATGGTCAGCCACTAGTCGACGGTGTATGGGAAAAGAAGATTATTTTTACGAGCACTGAGACAGATCAAGATAGTAGTGGACATCTTGAAGGTGCGCTTCGGTCAGCTGAACAAGCAGTTTATAAAATCATTGGTATAAAGAACAAACTTTAATGACAGACTGCTAATATTAAAAGTAATTCCCGTTTTGAAAATGAAGGAAATGGCCTTTTTCTAATAGAAATAATAAAGCTTCAATATCCGCTTAAACTAGTTGATAGAAGTGAACGGTATTCAATTATATGGACCGATGATTTTAAGGCGCTATTTCTAATAGAAGGTACATAGAAATCTATTACTACAAAGAAAACCTTGACCGGAAAGTCGGTTCAAGGATTTTCTATTATTTGCACTTTTGTAATAACGCTATCTTCTTTACAATGACTTTTAAGGGAACGGCCTATGCACCTCTTTAATGAATTACATATTTAGCCCACCAGGAATAAATTTATTTGAGATAAGCAAGTTGACTTATTAGTAAAAAATTTGTAATATATCACTATACCAAACAAAACATATCAGGGAAGTAGGTTTTAACTTGAAGAAGCTTATACCATTTTTATTACTGTTAGCAATTTCAGTATTACTTGTAGCATGTAATTCAGATTCTGATTCATCAAAGGAAACATCGAATTCATCAGGAAAAGATGACTCCACAAACGCTAAACAAACCTTATTAGATAAAGTGAAAGAAGAGAAAGTAATTAAAATTGGAACAGAAGGCACATACATGCCATTTACTTTTCACGATGAGTCAGGTAAGTTAACAGGCTATGATGTGGAAGTAGCAGAAGAAGTAGGGAAACGTCTTGGGATTAAAGTAGAGTTTTATGAAACACAATGGGATGCAATTTTTGCAGGTCTTGAATCTGAACGTTTTGATGCAATCGCAAACCAAGTTGCTGTTTCTGATGAACGTAAAGAGAAATATTCATTCTCTATACCTTATACAAATCCATCAGCAGTTCTAGTTACACATAAAGATAATACGGAAATTAAATCTGTTGAGGATATAGCTGGTAAAAAATCTGCACAAACAATGACAAGTAACTGGGCTGGAATTGCTGAAAGCGAAGGTGCTGAAATTGTACGTGTGGAAGGATTTAACGAAGCAATCCAATTAGTAACTTCAAAACGTGTAGATTTAACGTTTAACGATGAGTTATCGGTATTAATGTATCAACAAGAACAACCAGATGCACCGTTACAAGTAATACCTTATCCAGACTATAAAGTAGATGTAGGCTTCTTATTCCGTCAAGGAAATGAGGAACTTGTAGCTGAGTTTGACCGTGTATTAGAAGAGATGAAAGCAGACGGCACATTAAAAGAACTATCAGAGAAATGGTTTGGTAAAGATGTTTCTTAATGCAGCTTTTATTGATCCGGTTTATCTAGACAGACTAATTGATATTGGTAAAGAATCAATTGGTCCGCTATTATTGGGTGCCATTAAATATACGATTCCATTAGCGCTTGTTACTTTTGCGATAGGTTTAGTCATTGCAACGTTTACAGCTTTAGCAAGAATTTCAAATAATAAATTTTTGAAGGGGATTGCTAGAGCTTACGTTTCAGTTGTGCGAGGTACACCTTTACTCGTACAACTGTTTATTATTTTCTATGGTTTTCCGACTATTGGAATATTATTAGATCCATTACCAGCAGCAATTATTGGTTTTTCGTTAAATGTAGGTGCATATGCTTCTGAGGTAATCCGATCAGCTATTTTGTCTATTCCAAAAGGACAATGGGAAGCAGCCTACTCAATGGGGATGGTACGTTCACAAGCGTTACGTCGGATAATTTTGCCACAAGCTACACGTGTTTCGATTCCTACTCTATCTAACACGTTCATTAGTTTAGTCAAAGATACCTCGCTTGCTGCATTAGTATTAGTATCAGAGCTTTTCCGTAAAGCACAGGAAATTGCATCAACGAATTACGAGTTTTTATTTGTTTATTCTTTAGCGGCGTTTATTTATTGGGTTATTTGCTTCTTACTTTCAATTATACAAGGGCGATTGGAAATACGATTTGACCGCTATGTTGGAAAGTCAGGAGGGCATACATGATTTCAATACAAAATTTGCAAAAATCATTCGGTAAATTAGAAGTATTAAAAGATATTAGTATAGAAGTTGGTAAAGGGAAGGTTATCGTTGTAATCGGTCCTTCAGGTTCAGGGAAATCAACATTTTTACGTTGCTTAAACGTTTTAGAGCAACCTCAAAACGGAGTTGTTTCCATTGATAATCACAGCTTAGATTTCTCTAAAAAACTGTCAAATAAGGAAATCGCTAACTTTCGCCATTTAACTGGAATGGTATTTCAAAGCTATAATTTATTCCCGCATTTAACAGCGATAGAAAATGTAATCGAAGGGTTAGTTACAGTAAAAAAAATAAAGAAGCAAGAAGCGATAAAAAAAGGTGAAATCTTACTTGAGAAGGTAGGTTTAAGTGCTCATCGAGACTACTATCCTTATCAATTATCAGGTGGTCAAAGCCAACGTGTTGCAATTGCGAGAGCATTAGCAATGGAACCAAAAGTGATGCTATTTGATGAAGCAACGTCAGCACTAGATCCTGAGCTTGTGAAAGAAGTATTGAAAGTAATGAAGGATTTAGCGAATGAAGGAATGACGATGATTGTTGTTACCCATGAAATGCAATTTGCAAGAGAAGTAGCGGATGAAGTAATTTTCTTCGATAATGGGATAATTGTTGAAAGTGGTTCTCCAGAACAAATATTCAAGGCGCCTAAGCATGAGCGTACTCAACAGTTTTTAAACTTAGTACAGTAGCAATAAGGAGCAAAGAGATGATATTAGGACAGGTAAAACGTAGAATTTATACAACCGATCCTACCCCCATTGAACGATTAGATCGTTTGTCTCAGTTATTAAACGGTCCAACGATTTATATTAAGCGTGATGATTTACTGGGCTTAACAGGTGGTGGTAACAAAACGCGTAAATTAGAGTTTTTGATGGCTGATGCACTCGAAAATGGAGCAGATACAATTATTACGTGTGGCGCTCTACAATCAAATCATTGCCGCTTAACACTGGCTGCAGCAGTAAAAGAAGGCTTACACTGCCAATTAGTGTTAGAAGAAGGAGAGAATCAACCATTCGACCCTCATGCAAATGGAAACCAGTTGTTATTTAAGTTACTTGGGGCAGAAAAGCTTCATACCTTAGAAGCAGGGACAGACTTGTTAGCGAAAGCAGAAGAAGTAGCTCGACAACTAGAAACACAAGGTCGTAAGCCATATATTATTCCGATAGGTGGATCCAACGAGCTAGGAACTCTGGGATATATGCGTTGTGCAGAAGAAATTGTTACACAATGTAATGATGCACAACTTGTTTTTAAAGATGTGATTGTAGCGAGTGGAAGTGCTGGAACTCATGCAGGTCTTGCTTTAGGCTTTTATCGTGCACATGCACCGTTTCATGTAAAGGGCATTAATGTATCTCGTCCCAATGAAACTCAACAGCCCAAAGTAGAGGAACTACTCCAGAAAACTGCTAAATCTTTGGAAATGGAAAATGTACCAACGAACTTGATCGAATGTTTTGATGACTATGTTGGTGGTGGTTATACAGTACCAACTGACGAAATGATTGAAGCGGTTCAAATGCTTGCTCGGACTGAAGGCATTCTACTTGATGCAGTATACACAGGCAAAGTAGTAGCTGGTCTCATTGATTTTATTCGTAAAGGGAAATATACTAAAGAAGATGCAGTGTTATTAGTTCATACAGGTGGAGCACCATCTTTATCTGCACATAGTTATTTATTTCAGTAATATTGAATGGGATAATTGTTTTATGTTTATAAGTATAAAATGCATTCTGCACTGCACTTCCGATTGTTGGACATACCAACTAACAATCAGAAGTGCAGTTTTTGCATATTGCAATATATGTGTATTAGCTCACCAATCTACCTTACTTTTTGTTTTCTCATCCACTGTGTTGCGACCCACTTCTCACCAGTAATAACTGGTGCTCCACCATGTAAAGTTAAATCATTTAAGTTTTGATCGTTATAGAAATACTCGAAATAAACGGCCATCCCTTTTTTGGGAGACACTGAGAAGTTCAGTTTAGGGAAATAAGTTTCTCCACCTTCTTCTACATCATTTAGGTACATAACGAGTGTACTAATTCTATTATTGTTTGCTGCTTTGCTAGTTGATGAAAAGAAATCATTATGAGCTCTATACTCTTGACCAGGAGTATACTGGAGTATTTGAAGTCCTTCTCCGTGTTCTATTGGTATGTTCATGATAGTGGAGACTCTTTTTTCGACTCTAGTAACAATTTCGTTTTCACTTTCTTCCAAAAACGTACTGCTACTTGTTCTTTGTTCATTTACTTCGCGTGTCGTTCCAATTTTTGAACGTTTCATTTTGTCCTTAGATAACCTGATTAGCTCATCGCACTCTTCGTTACTTAAAACATTTCCTAAAATCACGATCAACGGTTCCTCTAATCTACTTACTATGTCAATCTCTCTATCTGTAATTATTTTATTGCCAACGTGATCGAATATAGTTTGCTCTTTATTCTCCGTTATCAACTTCAAAACTCCTCTTAATCTATTAAATTTTCAAAACGAGTACATTTATTCGTAACGATACATGTGTTTAAAAGTCTTTCTTTTACTTCAAATATTTGAATTAAAAGGTAAAATTTATCCACTTTTTGGAATTAATTTTAATTTATTTTATCATACTATTTTTATATATCGCAAGAATGTGAAATATTTAACAAGATGTCTTCTCAAAAGCGTATCTAGATACTAATAACGTTCTTATATTACAACTGAATTTTAAAACTGTTTAAAGACATTGTCTCTTTCTACTCACTCATATACGATTGGATTACAGAGTTTACTCAATCTGGAGTAATTCATCCGGAAGGGCGTAACATTATGCCTTTAATACAAGCAGAACTTCAAACTATGCTAGAGGGTAAAAAAACTCCAAAAGAGGCCGCCGATTCAGCGGCAGAGTCTATTAAAGGAAAACTTAAATAATATTAATATGGAAGAGAGCTGATCTTAATAGATTAAGCTCTCTTTTTAATATGTAAGAAGTAAAGTTTGAACGATAAGTTAAGTGACAGAACGGTATTATCAATCATTTATTATTGAGTGTTTGAAGGTTGAAGAATGTATGCAAGGTAGAACGGTCAACCAAGCGTTCTTTTAATATCTTCTCTATATCATGAAAGTAATATATTTTGTTATACTATATTTAGATTAAATATTAGATGAAAGTAGGAATAATTATTGGACAATAAAAAATTGTTTTTTAATTTTCTTTTAGAACGAACATGGCTGCTAACAGAAAGATGGTATGAGAATCTAAATAAAGATCTAGAAGGAGTTTATAGCACTAATAATCCTAAAGAAATAAAAATACTTAAAGAACAAAATCATCTGTTCCATGAGAAGTTTGTAAATATTTTTAATAATTCGGATGAGGAATACTTAAAAAGTTTTGATGATTTTATTAATATAGTTATTGATGACTCAGCACATCAACAAACTCCGCTTACAGTTATAATTGGCGAATTTTTTCGACAGCAATACTTATATAAAGAATTACTAGAGGAATTTATTGAACTATATCCAAATCAACTTACTGGAAAGCAGATAATTACATATTATAACGATATTATTACTACCATTAACGATGTGATCCTAAGATTTAGCTCCAGATATATAAAACAAGCAGAGGCTAGATTGCTTGCTCATCAAGAATTGATTGGTGAATTGAGTGTTCCAATAATTGAATTAGTAAATAAAACAGCTGTTCTTCCACTTGTAGGGGAGATAGATACTAAAAGGGCTAAAATAATGTTAGAGCAATCTTTAAGTCAGTGTATGGCTAAAAATATTGATCATTTATATATCGATCTATCAGGAGTTCCAGTTGTTGATACAATGGTTGCTCAACAACTCTTTCAAATGATAGAAACACTTAAGCTTATAGGAGTATCATCGAGTTTATCAGGTGTAAGGCCAAGTATTGCGCAGACTTCTGTACAATTAGGATTAGATTTTGCGGGAGTAGATACTCATTCAACTATCTCGCAAGCTATGAGAAAACATAATAACTTTTAAGAAGAGACCTAAATAGCCTAAGTTTGAAACACGCACTTTAATTCATCATATGAGATATTACGAAGCTAGCATGGAAGAGTATTTCTCACCAGCAAAGCTGATGCGTATGGGTGTTGGAAAAAGCTTCTTCCACGAGGAACCCGCCCGTACAGGTATTGTTGAAAAGCCCCACTCGAATTTGGATAACAATTGTGCTTTTCTTTGTCGATTTAGACGCACCAATGATATTTGATGGGAATATTAGTGGAATTAATAGATCGGTAGTTGGGCCAATCAACAAATTAAGTAGAAAACTTCTAAAGGACCGTACAATTTTAACCCCCTGAACCGAAAATCGGTACAGGGGGTTCTATTACTTTCCGCTTTGTGTAAGAATCATATCTTCTTTGGCTATGGCCTTTAAGCGAACAGCCTCGGCTACGTGATGCGGGAGATTGTCGTCGATATGAATCGTGAAGGCTAGCTCAGCAATTTGTTGTTTAAGCTGTGCCACTGTTTCACATGGTGTGTGGAAGGCATTAAATACGACGCCATATTGCATATAGTGATGAGTGTCGCTACCTGCGACAACTGGCTTATTTATTTGTTTGCTAAGCACTTCTAAATCGGAAGAGTTTTGGTCGATGCCACGGCTATACAGGTCCTTACCATTTAAATCGAATGCGTCGAGCTGACCAAGTAGTGCCGGATCTAAATCTATCAAAGGAGTACTTTTTCGGAAGGGATGTGCACCAATTACCAACATGTCAGGGTAGTGCTCCGTTAACTGTAAAAGCTTCGCAAATGGAATAAACTGTCCCTTTGTTACATAGTTATCTAATGCCTGACGTAGAGCACGAATTTGTTCAAGCTCTCCAATGCACAAAATATGACCGACCTCTGCAATATCGACCTCCATGCCTGGAAATACCTTTAAGCCCTCCATTTCATAATAATGACCATTATAAGGGTAGTGCTCATCTAATGTATTAAAAACGTCTGAAAAGTTTTTCGTATTAAAATGCTCTGTAACAGCAATTGCGTCGAGTCCACGCTGTAAAGCCACCTGTGCCATTTCCTGAAAATATGCTAAAGAAAAATCGACACTTTTAGATAACTTCGCATGTGTATGAAGATCTATATTCATTGTTTTCGCTCCTTAAAGTAATAGTTGTAGACTATGCACAATTACTACATAGCAGACGGTTAACAGCAGAAACAGCCAGTCCATTTGTGTTGTTTGTAAGTAATTTGTTTTCATCTTTAATACCCGCTTATCCTTTGCAGCATAGCTAAAGCCTTTAATCTCTAATGCTTCTACTGTTGTGCGAGAACGCTTAGCACTGTTCAAAATGAGCGGATAAAAGGATTTAATAAGCATCGTAATATAATAATAAATTTTTCTATAATAGAGCACACCATTCTTAATAGGTGCTAATCCACGTAAGCGATAGGAAAGGATGATCTGCTGGAACTCCTCTAGTAATGTAGGTAAAATTCGATAGGCATACGCTACACTAAAGGAAAACTGAGCGGGCACACCTAGACGTAGGAGCGCATCACTAAATTTCTCCGGATTTATGCTTGAAAATACAGTCACACTTGCTAAAGAAATAACAGCCAGCTTAATGGATAGCCAAAACATAGGTGCAACAATAGAGAGGTCACCACCGAATAGTAGTGCGATAATGCCAAGTAGCAACATTTCACCAGCAAGACCAATAGCAAGAACCGTCAAAATTAAGGGGCTAACCCGAGCAATAACCGTTAAAATGACCATAAAAAGCAAGTAACCAGCTAAAGTAATATGATCATAAATAAACCAAGTTACAATCGCAAAATAACCATACCATGTCAACAAAATACGTGGATCGAGCTGTGTGAAGAAACTTTTTTCGGTGCTAAAGGCGGTGCGCAGTAATTCTTGTTTGATATATTCTAGTGAAAGCTTATCCTCTAGTTTTTTAACCCATTCCAACGTGTACACCTCGCTCTGAATGCTGTAAATAGCAAACTATAAATTGGCTCACCGATGCACAGTATGGTAAACCCATCGCTGTTGTTAGCTGTACAATTTGAGGAGCACTAATATGACCAGCAGTCATAATGCTGTGATTTAGGAAAATGCGCTCGCTCGTATTATCAGCTAGAATAGAGCCTTTCGATAGCACAACGACACGACTTGCCCATTCTGCCACTAGCTCCATATCATGTGTCGCAATGATAATTGTCTGAACATATTTCTTTAGCTCCAGCAGCAGGGTAAGAACATGCTGCTTCGTTGCGATATCGAGATTTGCAGTAGGTTCATCCAACATTAAAATTTTCGATCTCATTGCAGCACCAATAGCTAGCGAAACACGACGCTGTTGGCCACCACTTAAAAGTCGAGCATCCTGATCCTGTAAATCAACTAACTCAAATGTTTCCAATAATTCATCCACGTAGCTCTCATAGTTATCGACTTTACGTGATTTTAAATAGAAGCTAATTTCCTTGCGCACACTATCCTCAATAAACATCTCTTCGGGGTTTTGAAAAATAAAGCCCACATCCTGCGCTAGTTTTTCAGGCTGTGCTTGCTCAATTAGTTGCTCTTGGATGTACATATGCCCACCTGTCGGACGTACAATACCCGCCATGACCTTCAATAAGGTTGATTTTCCTGCACCGTTATTTCCGACGAGTGCGATATGCTCATGCGAAAAAAGCGTTAAAGAAATGTTTTGTAGCACGAGTTTATTGTTCGACCGTCTCTGGTTATAGATTAGTTCAATATTGCTTAGCTTTACCATTGGTGTTGTCGGTGGTGGCAAGTGGTGCACCGTAGCTTGCTGCTTCCAAGGGCTAGCTTTAAATGTTTGGACAGCCTGTTGCAATGTAACAGGATATGGTTGTTCTAGCTTTAAGGAATGAGCAATTTGCGTAACCTGCGGAGGAAAAATATTACGAGTCAATAAATCCTCTACACAATTGAGCGCTGTTACTGTTTCCTTTTTCCAAAGCACCTTACCCTCATCAAGTAGCATCACATGACTACAATATTGGGCGATAAAATCAGTATGGTGCTCGATAACAACAATAGTCATACCAAAGTCGGCATGAAGTTTTTTTAACACTTCATAAATTTGCTCAGCATGATGTGGATCGAGCTGGGCAATTGGCTCGTCAATCACTAACAGTTTTGGACGCATCGCAATGGCGCCGGCAAGTGCTAATAAATGCTGCTGCCCACCGCTTAGGCGCCAAATGAATTCGTGCTGTACTTCAAGTAGACCGGTAACTTCGAGTGCCCATAAACCACGCTCTTTATAATCCTCAAGTCCATAGTTTAAGGGCATAAAGCAAGCATCTTCTAAAGCAGTCGGACGCAGCAACTGATTTTGAAAATCTTGATATACATAGCCGATTGACTGAGACAGGGTGGCCACATCAGTTGTAGCAGTGCAAATCCCGTCCAATGTCACTTCTCCGGAATAATCTCCTACATAAAAGTGTGGGATTAGCCCATTGAATGCCTTACATAATGTTGATTTCCCTGATCCATTACCCCCAATGATCGCTAAAAATTCTCCTTCATTAATTGTGCATGTGAGATCCTTTAAAACATATTGCGTTTCGCCAGGATAACGAAAGGTAAGATCTCGACATTCAATTAATGGTTTATGAAAGGTCATGTGAATTTTCCCGTCCTTTTTTCATCATTAACCAAAGCGTTATACATACACACACAACAGCGACACCAATAACTCCCCAAATGAAACCATTGCCGTAGGTATCTACAAACTCAGGCTCCCAAGCCCCCAAGTTGAAGTCCATTTCAGATAACAAAGCAATACCTAATGCTAGCAGAGAAAGAAGAGCGGTCACGCCTATAAATTTTGTTGTAATTACATCACTCACGCGGAAATTGTCAGATGTGCGTGGTTTTAATCCTAGCAATGGCTCCACTTTACCGTAAAGACGTGGTACTAAGTAAAGCGCAGGTAAGACTGTAAACAAAGTACCTGTTAATAGAAGATCAGTTAAAAATTCAACACCCTCAACAATGAAAATACTTTCGGCAAGTCCAGGTACAGCCTCGAACTCTTCTACTCCAATGACCACTTTTAATATATCTACAATTGTGCTTAGTACAAGGAATAGACCATAGCCTAAAATTGCCCCTACAGCTACCTGTGTTTTATTCTTCGGATTTCGAACAAGCAAACCGCCTACAATCATCCCAATCGAGAATAGGATGAATTTTTCTATTTCTCCAATGCCCCCAAACTGGCCAAGCATTAGTTCACCAAAAATAATTTCTCCTGTCGCGGCTCCGATTGCTGCGTAAAATGGGTGGAACAACATACAAAGTGCTAACGGGATAAATGCGAAACAATCAATTTGTAGTTCAATCGGACCGAGCTGTACAGAAGGTATCAATTCTGTAAACATATTACTTAACCCATAAAGCGACATCGACAAAATAAAAATCATCATTTTTTGAGACTGTGTAAATTTTTCTTTTTCTCTTAACATATAAATCCCCCTCAAATATTTTTAGAATTTATAGTTAGTATGAGGGTGCAATGTAAATGGCTGGTTACTAGAATGTTTTTGATTTGTAAATTTTCAAAATATTCATTTTTGAAAAATATTTTTCATATATACTATGTAGAGAGGTGATAGATATGGATAGCCAACAAAGTTTTTCTGATTATACAAAAAGTGAGCGAAGAATTGCTGATTTTATAGAGAAAAATAAAAATGCCGTCATGTATTTAAATGAAACCGAATTAGCATCTACAATAGGAAGCAGTAACGCTACGCTTTCACGATTTTGGCGCAAAATTGGCTACAAAAATTTTAAGGAGTTCAAGCAAAGTTACTTAGAGCAACAGGTGATTACACCGAAAACAAAATTTGAACGTATTTTGGCTAAGGTCGAGGACAACGGCAAGTCTCTTCAGCAATCATTAATGGAATTTATGCAATATCAGCTACTAGATACACTCGAGCATATTGACGAAGCGCAGAGTCAAGTTTGTGTTAAGCGTATTGCTACATGTCGTAAGCTCTTTGTTTATGCCCCAACCTCCTCTACGGGAATGGGCTTTTTAATGAAGCATCGGCTTATGCGTTTTGGGATAGATGTTGTTATATTGGCGAGTTATGACCAGGAACTTTTTGAGCAAATTCTACATTTACAAAAAAACGATTGTGTATTTGTATTTGGTTTTGTGAAGCTGACGAGGGAAGCAGCTATTCTACTAGATCATGCGAAGACAATGCAGTCCCATAGCATCGTCATTACCGATAATATCGTCCATGAGTTTCAAACACTATGTACGCAAACTTTCTATGTGAACCGTGGAGATTTAGAGGAATTTCACTCGATGGTAGCAGCTACATTTTTAATCGAACATTTAATCGTCTCTTTAGGGCAAATGAAGAGTGAGGAAGCTTTGGGTAATCTAGAGTATTTAAATAATTTACGGGAAAAATATAAATAAGGGATGGAAGTAGAGGCTGGCTATTCTTTAATATAACTTCGTTACATTATATGTATAAATCCTGGATTAAATAAAAATACCTTCAAGGTGGTAAACTAAATTGAGTAAGTAAATTCGGAGGTGTTTGGCTTGAACAAAAGCACAGAAGATAATTCGGTGAAAGAAATGATACTAGATAATACATTAATAAAAGTAAATCATTATGAAGAAGAAAAAGTAAATGGTTTATACCAAATTTCCGTTGTGTTTAACGTAACAAGTGAAGACTACCATGATATTGCCACTTTATTGTATAAAGGTAAGTTTGACGTTACTGTTCCAGAAACGGGAATTTTTTTTCGCGGGACTATCCAAAAATACTCTACTTCCATTACTAATTTATATGAGAAAGGGCAGGTTGGAGAATATAAATTGAGTTTGCTGGAAAAGGAGATATAAGAAAGGAGCTTGGGTGATGAAGTTAAGTATTCTTGATCAGTCTCCAATTTCTTCTAATCATACAGCTAAAGAAGCTTTACACGAGTCGCTGAAATTAGCTCAAGCAGGAGAGGCATTAGGGTACACGCGCTATTGGGTGACGGAACATCATGATTTACCAGGACTAGCAAGTTCAGTTCCAGAAGTGGTATTAAGTTATATTGGTTCAAATACGAATACAATTCGCATAGGTTCGGGAGCTGTACTATTGCCTCACTATAAACCCTTTAAAGTGGCAGAAGTTTACAATTCACTCGCTACTTTATTTCCTGATCGTGTTGATATAGGTATAGGGCGTGCTCCAGGAGGATCAGCCGAAGCAACAAATGCATTATCGGATAATTTTTTGCAAAATGTCTATAAAATGCCGAGCTTAGTGAAAGATTTACTACATTTTCTAGACGATGATTTTCCTACTGAACACGCGCACTCTAAAATTTCTGCTTCTCCAATTCCAGAAGTGTCGCCGGTACCATGGCTTCTTGGGACAAGTAAGAAAAGTGCTTTACTTGCTGCGGAAAACGGGATTGCTTATACATTTGGTCAATTTATGAGTGACAATGATGGACCATCCATTATTCAGGAATATCTGGATGCATTCACTCCTAGAAAAAAAGGTCAAACAGCACAAGTTATCGTAACTGTTTCAGTCATTTGTGCAGAAACAACTGAAAAAGCAGATGCAATATCGTTAAGTGCGCTCATATGGGAACTTCAAAAAGCAAAAGGAGAAGGGCGGCGGGGAGTTCCTTCTATACATGAAGCAATGCAATATAAATTAGACGATCAAGAGAAAGATACATTCAAAAATATGAAAAAAAATATCATTATCGGTAATCCAAAAGAAGTAAAACAGAAATTAATCGAGTTGCAAGCGACATATAAAGCAGATGAAATCATGCTGAGTACCATTACCTATTCAGCTGAAGATCGTAGAAATTCATATAAACTAATAGCAACTGAGTTGCTCGACAATGATTAAACTACTTCTAGCGTACTGACATTCCAATTGGAGTCAGTACGACAGTTATATTTAATAACACAATGTTAAATATTATTATCAAAAAATAAAATGGTATGTACTGTAAAACAGTTTGAACATCTCCAAGAATTGCTAATAATAAATACCTCCGTTTTGGCAATTATAATATTCATGGAGGTGAAGAAAAATGGCAAACAACAATAACAAGCTTCCTATTGAAGCGCAAACAAATGCCCAAGAAGTTAGAAAGCAAAATGCTCAAGCTTCTCAAGGTGCTTCAAAAAACATGTTTAATGAATTTGGATCAGAATTTGGCGTATCAGTTGAACGTCAAACAAATGCTCAAGAAGTTAAACAACAAAACGCCCAAGCTAACCAAAAAGCACAACAAAACGGACAAGGTGCAATGTCTAGTGAGTTTGGAACAGAATTTGGCATATCAGCTGAACGTCAAACAAATGCTCAAGAAGTGAAGCAACAAAATGCTCAAGCTAATCAAAAAGCTCAACAAAACGCAAATAACTTAAAGAAATAAAAACTCGACCAAAAAACGATGGGGGCTTTAACTCCCATCGTTTTTTTATTGGAAGAGAAAACCGATGTTGGGCCTTAGCACATAAGAAATGCTAAAAGTTATGCTAACAAAAAATAACAATATAATATTCTAAAAATTTGTGATAGAATAAAATATCAGTTTAATTAATGATAAAATAAGTACATATTATTTCTTTGGGGAGAGATGGCTGTACTTTTTTATAAAAATGTTTGAAGAAAACTTTGGGGGATAGTATGATGAAAAAATTATTGGTTAAATGGAATGAAATTAGCCTAGTGAAAAGGATTGTTATCGGTATTATTATCGGTATCATTTTAGCCTTGACCCTTCCAAACTATGTGAGTGGTATTTCCATTTTAGGTTCTTTATTTGTCGGCGCATTAAAAGCAGTTGCTCCAGTATTGGTGTTATTCTTAGTAATGCATGCCATTGCCGCGCATAAAAGTGGTAAGAAAACGAATATGAAATCTATTCTTGGGCTTTATGCGATTGGTACATTGCTAGCTGGTGTAGTCGCTGTTTTAGCTAGCTTTATGTTCCCGGTTACTTTAACACTTGTAACAGGGGTAGAAGATCTTTCACCACCAGAGGGTATTGCAGAAGTTATGGAAACATTATTATTTAATATAGTTGCCAATCCAATCGATGCCATTATAAATGCGAACTATTTAGGTATCTTAACGTGGGCAATCGTTCTTGGACTAGCATTAAAACATGCGAGCCAGCAAACGAAAGATATGTTAGGTAGCTTTTCGGATGCTATTACGAAAGTTGTACAATGGGTGATCAATTTGGCTCCGATTGGTATTATGGGGCTTGTGTTCGATGCGATTGTAACGAGCGGGCTTTCTGCTTTAGTTGAGTATGGTCGATTGATCTTGATTTTAGTTGGATGTATGCTGTTTATCGCACTTGTAGTGAATCCGCTAATTGTGTACATTTATACACGTAAAAATCCATATCCACTTGTATTCATGGTGTTGAGAGAGAGTGGTATTACGGCATTCTTTACACGTAGTTCAGCTGCCAATATTCCAGTCAATATGAAATTATGTGAGAAACTTGGCTTAGATGAGGATACATATGCAGTTTCTATCCCGCTAGGTGCTACTATTAATATGGCTGGTGCCGCTGTGACCATTTCTGTGTTGACACTTGCAACAGTAAATACACTTGGTATTGAAGTAGACTTTATGACAGCACTAATGCTTTCTGTCGTAGCAGCTGTTTCTGCAGCAGGTGCATCTGGAGTTGCAGGCGGTTCTCTTTTACTTATTCCGCTAGCATGTAGTTTATTTGGAGTTCCAAATGATATTGCAATGCAAGTTGTAGGTGTTGGTTTTATCATTGGGGTTGTTCAAGATTCTTGTGAGACTGCTCTGAATTCATCATCTGACGTATTGTTTACAGCTACTGCGGAGCAGGCCAAAGAACGTGTGGAAGGAAAAGCTGTTACGGTGAATTCCTAATTACTTATTTATCAAAAGTCACGATACCCAAAAATGGGAATCGTGACTTTTTTTGATAGGAAAGAGTATTAGTGTTACAAAATGGTGAACAATAACTGAAAAATAAAGTACAAATTTATCAAATTTCAAGAAATGTAAACGTTTTTATTTGGTGATAATAAAAAATGATGTATACTGATTATGAAAGTGGTCGTCAGAAGTCAGACCTTCTAAAAATAAGAAATTGTGGGGGCATTAAATGAGTTATTTAATATCAATTATAGGCTTAGTTGTTGTTCTGGGTCTTGCGTGGATTGCAAGTAGTAATCGTAAAGAAATTAAAATCAGACCAATTATCCAAATGCTTATTCTTCAGTTAATACTAACATTTTTATTACTGAATACTAAATTTGGATTGATCATAATTGAGGGAATAGCAGCTGGATTCGAAAAATTACTTAGCTTTGCCAATGAAGGAATCAATTTTGTATTTGCTGGCATTGCGAATGAAGGACAAGCTCCTTTCTTCTTAACTGCTTTACTTCCAATCGTATTTATTTCAGCTCTAATTGGAATTCTGCAACATATTAAAGTTCTTCCTTTCGTTATGAAATGGTTGGGTTGGGGAATCAGTAAAGTTAACGGCATGGGAAAATTGGAATCTTATAACGGAGTAGCATCGGCTATTGTTGGACAATCTGAAGTATTTATTACGGTGAAAAAACAGCTTGGACAATTATCACCTCAACGTCTTTATACACTAAGTGCGTCGGCGATGTCTACTGTATCAATGTCTATTGTCGGAGCTTATATGACAATGATTGAACCAAAATATGTGGTGACTGCAATCGTGGTTAACTTGTTTGGCGGATTCATTATTGCTTCAATTATTAATCCTTATACCGTTTCCGAAGAAGAAGATATTCTCGTTGTACAAGAAGAGAAACAAAGCTTTTTCGAAATGCTGGGCGAATATATTTTGGATGGATTTAAGGTTGCAATCATTGTTGCAGCGATGTTACTTGGATTTGTTGCATTAATGGCGGGAGTAAATACCTTATTTGATATGGTATTAGGAATATCGTTCCAAGAAATTATTGGTTATGTCTTTGCTCCATTTGCAATTTTAATGGGTATCCCTGTTTCAGAATCAGTAACAGCCGGTGGTATTATGGCTACTAAATTAGTGACAAACGAATTTGTAGCGATGCTCTCATTAAATGATTTAGCGTCCAATCTAAGTGAACGATCAATCGGAATCATTTCCGTATTCCTTGTTTCTTTTGCAAACTTCTCTTCCATTGGAATCATTTCAGGTGCTGTAAAAGGTCTTCATGAAAAGCAAGGTAATGTTGTAGCGCGAATGGGCTTGAAACTTTTATACGGAGCAACATTAGTAAGTGTATTGACAGCGATTATTGTAAGTTTTATTTTATAATAGTGGCAATGTATTGAGTGTCTATACTTTCTAATTTTGACCAAGTTGAATCGAGTTACTAATTTAGAAAACAACACAGAAAATCATCTCACCTTTTTAGTCGAAGGTAAGATGATTTTTCTGTATTGCTTTAAAGTGAAAAATTCTAGTACGACTGCTACGATGAACTTTTTTCTTTAAACCTCTTAAGTAGTAAGACTTATAAAATACTATATTGTAATAATCAAGAATATAATGCTAACTTTAGCCCAATTAATTATTATATAAATGGTACTATGTAATGTTTGTGATGCTAAAATCCTTCTGCCTCATATTAATTCTGCAAAATCAAGGAGGATAATCTTTTTAGTAAAAGTATATTTTAAAAGTTTACACACAAGATACAAATGTACTTTAGTTGACAAAATTCGACGCCTACGTAACAATTAATACTGGATAATAATTATTATTACTAATATTTTATGGAGGAATTACTACTATGTCATTAATCGGAAAAGAAGTATTACCATTTACAGCACAAGCATATAAAAACGGTGATTTTATCGAAGTCACTGAGCAAGATTTCAAAGGTCACTGGAGTGTTGTTTGCTTCTATCCAGCAGACTTTACTTTTGTATGCCCAACCGAACTTGAAGATCTTCAAAATCAATATCCAGCATTACAAGATTTAGGTGTTGAAGTATTCTCAGCTTCAAGAGATTCTCATTTTACACATAAAGCGTGGCATGATACATCAGACGCTATCGGCAAAATTACTTATACAATGATTGGCGATCCAGCACACGTTCTTTCTCGCAACTTTGAGGTATTTATCGAAGAAGAGGGCGCTGCTGATCGTGGTACTTTCATCATTGATCCTGATGGTGTAATCCAAGCAATCGAAATTAATGCAGGTGGTATTGGTCGTGATGCTAGTACGCTTATTAACAAAATTAAAGCAGCACAATATGTTCGCAAAAATCCAGGTGAAGTTTGCCCGGCAAAATGGGAAGAAGGTAGCGAAACACTTAAGCCAAGCCTTGACCTTGTAGGTAAAATTTAAGGAGAGCGATACTAAATGGCACTTGATGCAGAAATTAAATCTCAATTAAGTCAGTACCTTGAATTGCTTGAAAACGATATCGTACTTAAAGTAAGTGCAGGTTCTGACAAAGTTTCAGATGAAATGCTAGCTCTAGTAGATGAGCTAGCTTCGCTTTCATCTAAAATTACAGTAGAAAAAGTAGAACTAACAAGAACACCAAGTTTTAGTATCAACCGTGCTGGAGAAGAAGATACAGCAGTTACTTTTGCTGGTATTCCATTAGGACACGAATTTACTTCTTTAGTTTTAGCGCTACTTCAAGTAAGTGGACGAGCGCCAAAAATAGATCAAAGTATAATCAATCAAATTCAAAATATCACTGGTGAATATAACTTTGAGACATATGTAAGCTTAACTTGCCACAACTGTCCTGATGTTGTCCAAGCACTTAATATCATGAGTGTTCTTAACCCTAACATTACACACACAATGATTGATGGTGCAGCATTCAAGGAAGAAGTAGAGAGCAAAGATATATTAGCAGTACCGGCAGTTCATCTGAATGGCGAATCTTTTGGAAATGGTCGAATGACAATTGAGGAAATTATATCTAAATTAGGTATAGGACCTGACGTAGAAGAAATTTCCAGTAAAGATCCTTATGATGTGCTTGTTATTGGTGGTGGTCCAGCTGGTGCGAGTGCAGCAATCTATTCCTCACGTAAAGGTATTCGCACAGGAATTGTAGCAGAACGCTTTGGTGGTCAAATTTTAGATACTCTTAGTATTGAAAATTTTATCAGTGTGAAAGCTACAGAAGGTCCTAAACTTGCGCAAGCTCTTGAAGAGCATGTAAAAGAATACAATATAGACGTTATGAACCTACAACGTGCAAAACGTTTAGAAAAGAAAGATCTAATCGAGGTTGAATTAGAAAATGGTGCTATTCTTAAGAGTAAATCTGTAATCATTTCAACTGGTGCTCGTTGGCGTAATATAAATGTTCCTGGTGAGCAAGAGTTCAAAAATAAAGGTGTTGCTTATTGTCCTCATTGTGATGGTCCGTTATTTGAGGGGAAAGACGTTGCGGTAATCGGTGGTGGTAACTCGGGTATTGAGGCAGCGATTGACCTTGCAGGGATTGTGAAACATGTTACAGTTCTTGAATATAACTCCGAGTTAAAAGCTGATGATGTTTTACAAAAACGTTTACACAGTCTTCCAAATGTCACTGTCTTAACAAACTCTCAAACAAAAGAAATTACCGGTACTGACAAAGTAAATGGTATTACTTATGTAGACCGAGCGACAGGCGAAGAAAACCACATCGAATTAGCAGGTGTATTTGTTCAAATCGGTTTAGTTCCTAACACTGATTGGTTAGATGGAATGCTTGAAAGAACTCCTATTGGTGAAATAATCGTTGATAAGCGTGGAGCTACTACAATTCCTGGTGTCTTTGCGGCTGGTGATTGTACAGACAGTGCTCATAAACAAATTATTATTTCTATGGGATCTGGTGCAACTGCAGCGTTAAGCGCATTCGATTATCTAATTAGAAACTAGTTATTCAACAGAATAACAGAACTTTAGTTTAGTGGTTTTATAGACTAAAAAAATCACTATTCTTTCTATTTAGAAAGGATAGTGATTTTTTGTTTCCAAAATAAAAAAAGCACTATCTCCAAAGAGATAATGCTTTTTTTCTAAAGAATTCTTTGTTCCTAAAGAACTCTTGAGGGTTTGGCACCCATTAATGTCGACTAACATAATAATCGATAGTATGGAGGTCAAACAAATTTATTTGTTGTTAGTAATCTAGTATAGCACTTATCCAGAGTAAAAACAACATTTTTTTGGGAAGACTGTACAAGGATTCTTAAAGAGGTGGTATAATAACACATTGAGATAGATTTAGAATTCATGAATCTAAATGAACGGAAGGTATTTAATGCTTCTTCCTATACTTAAATAATAACGCCATAGGAGGTGTCAATAATGAATAAAAAATGGACTATTGATCAGATAAGAGATTATGTCAGTAAGAATTCAGACTGTACGTTGCTTTCAAAAGAATATGTAGGCTACTCGCAAAAACTACTATTTAAATGTTCATGTGGAACTAATTTTGAAAAAACATTCACGAAGTTCAAAGGAAGCAATCAGAAAAAATGCACTAAATGTTTAGAACCAAGAACGCCACGTTGAATTTTATCAGTTAAAAAAGTCGCTCTGCAGAGCGACTTTTTATAATTTAGATAAAAGATTACCTGAAAATATAAATACTATCCTGCAATTTATGAGGATCTAAGTAGCTAAAATATCTACTAGTGCATTTAGGGATTTTCTAAATCAAGTCATCTGGATGTAGGTTATTTTGCATAAGTTCCTGTACTTTGCCAACCTGATCCTTAGAAGCAATTGTAGTCTTATACCAGCCTTTATCGCTCATTATCTTAAAAAGCTGGTAATTGTTTGAGCTCGCATTTTCAAAACATTGCATATAAATCTCCCGTAACTGCTGATGTGAGGTCTCTAACATAGTATTGCTAAGACTTCGGCAGCGTCCTTTTTCCAACTCTAAACAAAGCTGGAGCATTTCGCGGTCTGTTAAGCCGCGACCCTCGATATTATTTGGCATATGAAAACCACCTTTTGAAGTTATTGAATATTATTTGTTCGGTTAAAGTATTGGGAAAGGTAGGCAATTTTTAACTGGTGTTTTTCTGCCATCTCCTCGAGTTTTTTTCTAAGTTCTTGATCTTTGCATTGTGTTGCGCACCAGTTCAACGTTTTTGCCGTTATCACCTCAGCACGGATTTCATCCTCCACAAATGCCAATTCTTTCACTGTTAGAACGGTCATCCAATTTCATCTCCCTAACAATTTAGTGTAAAGCTAATATTGTTTGTACTTAAGTAATTTTATTCATTATAAGAAAGTCTTTTATTAACACCTTATAAATTACGGAAACTCTTATGAATCAATTGGCCGTTTCTCCTTTATACATTGGGTAACCTCCGTTATTAAGGCAAAGAGTTTATGTTAAATCTTCTCTGCATTGAAATTCATCATACTTTTTCATCTCACCAATCGTCTCTTCAATTTCTTTTAAATAATGCACAAACAGTTGATCTTTATCCAACTCGGTAAAATTTCGTTTATCTATAGAATTAAGTAAAGCAATAATTCCTTTAAACTTTAGGTCATCTAAGGACGGTATTTCTGGTTTACCCTGTATTTTACCAATGACAACAAGCTCTTTATTGTCATTTTCCATGCTAAATCTAAATGTTTCTATTGGGTTCATTTCCAACTAAAATCACTCCTTATATAATTAATATTTCCAAAATAACTTTTTTTACTCAATTTAACGATGTATAACTACGGTAGATGGAACAGATATTAACGTCAAAAGGAGGTAGTTAACTTGGATACTCAACGAGCGCAGGAAATTGCTTTTTCACCAAATATGGAGAATGTGATTTATAAAGGAGAACCGGTTTACATTGAGCATGTTGATCAAAATAACGGTATTGCGACCATTCATCCACTCAGCAATCCGAATGATAAACAAAGTGTAGCTGTCACAAATTTAGAGATAAAAGGCGATGTCCACTAAAATAGTAGCTTTAAAAGAACCAGACCCTAATAAGGCCTGGTTCTTTTAGTTTTATAAAAGTGTATCTTGCTTAGTTGCTTGAGACATCCGCTGCTTTTTAGATTTTCTAAAGTATAACAATTCATATATACATGGTATTACTATTAAAGTCAGTAGGGTGGCCATAGCCAATCCACCAATTACAACTATAGCGAGACTTTGAGATACTAAGCTTCCTGTTTCTGCTTTTTTCAGCAATAGAGGAAGCATTGCACAGATGGTTGCAATGGCTGTCATGAAGATTGGTCGCATTCTTGTTGCGGTTGCTTCCACAAGCGCATCTCTTATAATCATTTTTTGTTCATTTTGTTTCACTCGGTCTAACAGTACAATCGCATTTGTTACGACGATACCAATGAGCATTAATGCACCAAGAAGTGCTGTAATATCGACTGAAATACGACTTATCAGAATCCCTAAAATTGCGCCGATTGCAGCTAATGGTAGTGAGCAAAGAATGGCAATAGGTGCTTTGATTGACTTGAAAGTAATGACCATTATTAAGAACACAATTCCGATGGAAACGAGCATTATTAGAAATAAATCTGTAAAGTCTTCGGCTTGTTGACTACTTGAACCACCGATTAAAACTTCGACATTTTCTGGTATATCCATTCCTTCATTATCATTTTCATCTCCGAATATCTCTAAGTTCACTGCACTAGAGATTTCTGAAAGCTTGGAAGGATCAACAGATGCTGTTACTCGAAGGTAGGCATCTCCGTCTTTATGAACCTGGTTAGTTGATCGCTCTTCACTTTGTAATGTTGCAAGAGAGGAGACTAGGACTATCCCTTCATTTGTCATAACTGGGATATCTTCAAGGTCTTCGGGTGTTGCGGTATTTAGAAGTGGCTCCAGGAATACTGTTTTTTGCTTGTCATTTAAATTAATCGTTCCAATTGGTGTTTTGTTTAATAGTACTGCTAACTGCTGGGCAATTTGTTCTGTATTTCCCTTGGAAGGATCGACAATTAGTGAGTGTACAGTTTTCTTTTCATCTTGGTTGGTCGTAACTTCCTCTACACCGTCCAAGTTTTGTACTTTTTCCTTAATAGCTGTTGCTACATCCTCTAGTTCAGATATATCCTCTCCGACTATATCAATTGTAATATTTGTACTAGCTCCTCCCATCATAAAGGAAGCGGTGCTTACTTCAAATTGAGCATCAGAATAATGGTCTTTTTGTTTTTCCATTTCTTTTACTATTAAGTCCGTATCCTTTTTGTCCTTTAGTAAAATACTGAAAGATGCTTCTGTTGAGGAACCAACCCAACCATACTGTGCTGCTTCTGGAGGGGAGCCAACTTGAGCGAATAAGTGTTGAACTTCATCCATAGCAAGTATAGATGATTCAAGCTCAATGGTTTTTTCCTTCACTTTTTCCATTGGTGTATCATTTGGATAGCTCAGTGTGACGGAAACATAGTCAGCAGAAGAACTGTCAACCGCCCCTTTAGGGATGACGAAGTAAGCTCCAATAGAGCCAGCAAAGAGAAGGATAGAAACCGAGAATACAATCCATTTATGGTTTAGAGACCAAGTAACCATTTTAGGGAAACGAACGGCTGGTTTATGCTCAGGAATTTTAGCATTCTTCAATAATCCCGCGCTCATCAGTGGGACAACCGTCAATGCAACGATTAAAGAGGCAAGTAAAGAATAGGTTACCGTTAAAGCAAATGGTAAAAGAAATTCTTGAAGTCCTCCATTTAACAAACTCATTGGCAGGAAAACGGCTACTGTTGTTAGGGTAGAAGCTGTTATAGCCACTCCCACTTGCTTAGTTGCATCAATTATCATTTGAATAGAGAATTTTTCTGTTTGCATCTTGCGGAAAATATTTTCAATGACCACTATACTGTCATCTACAAGTCGCCCAACTGCAACAGCAACGCCACCTAGCGTTAAAATATTTAATGTTACACCAGACCAGGATAGCAAAAATAATGTAAAGCAAAGTGATAAAGGTATCGATATGATCGTAATGAAAGTGGAACGAATATTTCGCAAAAAGAGCATAATAACGATTGTTGCAAATAATGCACCGAGAAGAACCTCTTTTATCATCGTATGAACAGAATTCTCCACCATATCGGCTGAAGATAAATAAATAACAGATTCCTGATGGTCATACTTATCATTAATTTCCTTTGTTACCTTTTCAATATCCTTACTAATTGTAACTGCATTGGATTGACTATCTTTTGTAATGCTTATATCCAAGCTATCCATACCATTAAAACGGCTAATGAAATTTGAATCCTTCGTTTCTTCAATAGTAGCAATATCACCTAGTGTTACATCGGGAGTTACTGGAAGATCTTTCAGTTTATCCAGACTATTAATATCGCCTATTACTTTAATATTGCTTGTTTTGCCATCAATGATTTTTTCTCCAACTGTTACAGAAGTATTTTTGCCTTGAAGGATACCTACAATCGATTGAAGGGGAATTTGATTCTCTTCTAATTTTTCATCATCAATACTAATCGAAATGATGGAATCTGTTATCCCATAAACATCTACTTTAGAAACACCTTTTACTTCTTGATACATGGATTGCAGTTCGTTACGTGCGAACTCTTTATTTTCTTCCGTCAAACCTTCATCGAAGGTAACTGCAATGTTGACAATTGGAATCATAGAAGTATTAAGCTGTGAAATAATTGGCTTAGATATATAGGGAGGCAAAGATATACTATTTAAAGCATCTTGAACATCCAGTTTTGCCTGCTTCATATCATATCCTGCCTCGAAAAACAGGTCTACTTTTGAAAAACCATCTCCAGTTGTGGAATAAACAGACGTTTTGCCGTTTAATCCTGTGACTGTCCTTTCAATCGGGATGGTCACTTCTGATTCCATCGTTTTGGAGTCAATACCCTGGTTCATGGAAATAATAGAGACTTGTGGATTATCAGCAGTCGGTAGAAATTCCATAGGCAGTCTAAAATAGCTGACGATTCCTATAACTAATATTAAAACAGTTAAAACAGCTACCGCTGCCCTGTTTCCAAAAGCCCATTTTGTAAATAATGACATTATAAATTTCCTCCTAAATTAATTGCCTGAGTATAAAAAAAGAAAAAATGCTTAAATCAAAGGCTGTGTAGCAATTTATAATACTGATTTTTTTCGGGTGCTCCTTCCTAAGAATGGTTTGGTTACCATTTCATTGTATAAAAGCGATTAGCGCTCTACATTGAGCCTTAGCTTTAAATGTTACTAGGTCTAGAGGCTTAGGGAGTTATGCATGAAACAAAAATAGTAACTTAACTAGGAAACGACTTACTTTTTCTGTTAAATCACCTGCCGCGAAGTAACCTTTATAAAAAAAGTTTCCAATATATGATAATATTGACCTTTGAAGGATTTTGATAAGACTTACAGAATGTTATCGAAATAGTATTTTTAGGGGGACTTCCATTATGGACTTCATTACTACTTTATTTAATTCGCATTATGATTTATACATTCGTTTAGGTGTGGCAACTCTTATAGGATTTTTCATTGGACTAGAGCGAGCGATAAAAAATAAACCAGCTGGAATAAGGACACATATTTTAGTATGTTTAGGATCCACTTTAGCAATGGCATTGTCATCCTTAAATCAAGGAGCCTATATGGATCCGATGCGTTTAGCAGCACAAGTAATCAGTGGTATTGGGTTTCTTGGCGCGGGTGTTATTTGGGTAGATAAGGATAATGTAAAACGAGGACTTACAACTGCAGCAAACCTTTGGATAACTGCATGTGTGGGTTTAACTATTGGGTATGGTGCGTATGATCTTGCAATCATTACGGTCGTCCTAATGTTCATCGCGATGAACTTACCAAAGTTAGTAGTTAAAATGGGTATACTTCCTGCTCGAGGAAAAGAAGAAGAGGATAGCGATGGGGAATGGGATTAAAAGATGCATGGTAGAAAAACTGTCATCACTGTTATTGCAGTGATGACAGTTTTTTTATTTGAGAGAAATTTTTTTTGTGAAAAACAGGATGGTATAAGGGATTTAAAGAAATATGAATTAAAAATTAAAATATATTCAAAAAATTTAGTTGACATTTACTTGAAAATGAATAGAATAAAAATATAAATGATGTCATGTTTTCTAACATAAAAATATGGCGTTAACTAAAATTAGGGAGAGATGACAGTGGAAGATGTAATGTATTTGATGAACAGTGTGTGGACAATGATTGCCGCAATTTTAGTCATTTTTATGATTGGTGGATTCATCTTACTGGAAGCTGGCTCAACAAGAATGAAAAATGCTGGTCACGTTGCAGGAAAAACAATATTTACATTTGGTCTAGCTTCTATGGTTTTTTGGGCTGTTGGCTATGGCTTTATTTTCGGAGGCGATGCAAATTTCTTCGTAGGAATGTCTGACTTTTTCTATAGTGGGGAAATTTTAGAGGGAGCAGGTCTTGCAACAACTGTATTTTTTGTTTTCCAATTGGCATTTGCAGGAATTGCAATAACAATTGCACTAGGGGGATTTGCAGAACGAGCAAAATTATCCGCATATGTTATTTTCACTATTCTTTTCGGAATAATTGTGTACCCTGTAATTGCACACTGGGTGTGGGGGGGAGGTTGGTTAGCCGAACATGGTAAGCAGGATTTTGCAGGCTCAACGGTAGTTCATTTAACAGGAGCAATGGCTGCCCTTGCAGCAACAATGATTCTCAAACCAAGAATTGGGAAGTTCAATAAAGACGGCTCGGCAAACAATCTTGCCGGACATAACCAAGTATATACAGCTTTAGGTGTGCTTATCCTTTGGGTTGGTTGGTTCGGATTTAACGCTGGTAGCACGATATCTGTAGATGCCGCATTCTTTGGATTTGTTGCATTGAATACAACGCTTGCTGCAGGAGCTGGTGCTGTTGCGGCAACATTAATCTCCTGGGTAGTACTAGGTAAGTCTGATATTCCAACAATTCTAAATGGTGCATTAGCAGGATTAGTTGCTATTACTGCTTCCTGTGCATTCGTAGATGTTTGGGCATCTGTTGTCATAGGTTTAATAGCTGGAGTATTAGTATTTTATAGCGCAAGATTTTTTGAAAAGCGAAAAGTGGATGATCCAATTTATGCGTTATCTGTACATGGTGCTGCTGGCGTATGGGGGACATTATCAACTGGTTTCTTTGCAACACCTGAGCTTGCATCCGTGGGGAAAGCAGGATTATTTTACGGAGGTGGATTTGAACAATTGGGTGTTCAACTAATGGGTGTTGTATCTTGTGGTTTATTTGCATTTATAGTTTCCTATGCTATCCTTTTCACAATGAAAAAAGTAATGGGTGGTATACGAGTAACAGAGGAAGAAGAACTTATGGGCCTAGATATGAGCGAACATGGCAACTATGGTTATCCAGAACAAATGATTTTAGAAGAGTCGAAATCACTTAATTAACTGACAAAAAGCCTCTATTACTTAGAGGCTTTTTGTCTAAAAGGGCGTGATTTAGTGGAAACGTATGAATCTATTCGAAAATGGAAGGAACTAAATATTACAAGCTTCCTAGATGACATCGTTTCTCTCAATGCTTTTCATGATCAGGTCATGCTTAAAGTATTAGACGTAGCAGCTAAAAGAATGGACACTTATCCTGCTCCTTGTGATTTTTCTTGGTTTATTACTGGTAGTGGAGGTAGATTAGAACAGGGGTTAATAAGTGATCAGGATCATGGAATTGCTTATGAAATAGCTAATGATGAAAACGATCTGTATTTTCAGGTTTTTGGGGCGGAAATTTCTACAGGTTTATATGAGGTAGGTTACCCGTATTGTGAAGGTAAAGTGATGAGCTCTAATGCTAGGTGGTGTATGTCCTATGATGGTTGGACCAGACAACTCCAAGACTGGGTGAACGATGAAAGTTGGGAGTCGATTCGTTACCTTCAAATTTTCTATGATGCACGAGTGATTCATGGAAAGATGGGATTCATTCAACAGTTGAAATCATTCATTCATGCTTATCAATCGAAGCACCCTATTTTACTAAGTAGGTTAATTGCTAATGTCGAGCACGTGAAAAATGTAATTGGTCCAATTGGTCAGCTATTAGTGGAAAGGCATGGTATATATCAAGGATGTGTGAACTTAAAATACGCTGGATTTCTACCATATGTAAATGCCATTCGACTCCTGTCTATAAGAGAGGGAATAGTGGAAACTTCCACTTTAGTTCGAATGAATCAGCTAATTCAATTTCAAGAATATGCAGTCTTACTGAAAAAGAGTGAAAGAAATTTTGCCGATTTGTTAACGTATCGTCTGTCATTATCACAAGTGGAAAGCTATTCGGATACACACTATTTACATGTAGAAAAACTGACTAAGATCGAACAAAAGGATATAAAACGAATTATTAAAGGCGGTATTAAATTACATCGTGAAGTGATTGCGTTGATGAAAAAGGGTGTTCCCAATGGCATTTGAGCCATTCATGCAAATTTTAAGGGGTATTCAAGCGAAACGTATGAATGTCGGAATAGGTGATGTTCAAAGTGCGCAACAAATGGCTTTTTTACGAAATCTGCAAAAAGAAATGAAAAAAGAGGATGCTTTAAAAATTCCCTTGGATGAGCTAAAAATTGTAGTTTTCGATATAGAAACGACTGGCTTTAACCCACAACATGGGGATGAGATTATTTCCATTGGTGCCATAAAAATGCATGGTTCCTCCATTCAAGAGGATGTGACTTTCTACAACCTAATTAACATTGATAAAGAAATCCCTTCTGATATTGTAACGTTAACTGGCATTACGCATGAACAATTAACAGAAGCTAGAACAGTAGGAGAAGTACTAATTGAATTTCTTCAGTTTACTAAAGAATGCACCCTTGTAGCGCATCACGCTAATCACGAAAGAAATTTTATGCAATACATCAGTACTAAAATATTCCACACACCTTTTACGCATCGGATAGTTGATACTTCTTTCCTTTATAAAATTGCAGAACCCAATATACAAATAAGTTCATTAGAGGGCTTATGTGAACATAATGGTATTCCAATAATAGGACGGCATCATGCATTGGAGGATGCAAAAATGACCGCCAAGCTTTGGAGCATTTATGTTGAGAAAGTTAAATTGCTAGGATGTGAAACGTTACAGGATGTATATGATCAATTTGCAAGAATCTAAAAGCACTACAGGAGACATATATCCTGTAGTGCTTTTTTAATAGAAATTCTATAGAGAATTCAAGGAACTCATGGACTAGTTAGAAAAATATCGAACTATACTATCAATAATCCCTATACATCCATTATTCTACGTAATAAAACAAATAAAAATTTTTACTTAGTCATGGATAGAATGTCCTCCTACATAAGGTATATGAGTACATATGCTAATAAGGATGGAAAACAACTTCATAACCATATGAGAATAGTTCTTTTTTATTGGAGCGTCGAATATTCTTTTATGTACGGAATTGTTTTCTAATATTTTATGTTAAGGAGAACAAATATTGGAAAAATTAGATCAACCATCCTATGAACATGCCCCACCGTTTTTCTATCGTAGATTTATTAAACGAACGGTAGATATAATAGGAAGCAGCTTTCTACTTCTTTTTTTATCCCCAGTCATACTTATTTTTTCAGTCACTCTATTAATCTTCTCAGGACGTCCCATATTTTATAAACAATTGAGGGCAGGCTTGTATAACCAACCTTTTTTTATCTGGAAGTTTCGGACAATGCAAGCGGAAGAAATAGAATCGAGCTCTCATAAATACGAGTGGAAAGATGAGGTGCCACAAGATTTTGAATTTACAACACCCCAAACACTATCTATCACAAAAATCGGCAAAATATATAGGAAATATAGTATAGATGAAATGCCTCAGCTTTGGAATGTTTTGAAGGGGGAGATGAGTATAGTAGGACCAAGACCCGAAATGATTGAAATAACTAAATATTATTCCTCTACCCAAAAAAAAAGATTACAAGTAAAGCCAGGAATAACAGGATATGCCCAAGTAAACGGTCGTTCTGCAATAACTCACGGGGAAAAGATTGCCTACGATTTATATTATGTTAAGCATTGCTCGTTTTTTTTAGACCTAAAAATATTACTTCAAACAGTTTATATAGTGATTACTGGAAAAGGTGCTTGGTGAACGAGGCAATAAAGAAAGGAAGAGGGTTTTGCTAGTAGACATTCATAATCACATTTTGCCTGGTCTAGATGATGGTCCTAAGTCTATAGAAGAAGCTCTGTTACTTGCAAAAAGTGCCGTTTCTAATGGTATTACGCATGTCATTGCAACCCCTCATCATCTAGATGCAAAATATAGAAATTCATCCATGGAAATTAAAAAGGCAGTTGCCGGTTTATACAGAGAGCTTTCTAAAAGGAATATAAATCTGAAAGTTCTACCTGGACAAGAAATTCATTTAGCAGCCAATATACTGGATGAACTTGAAACCGACCTTCTCACGCTGGCGAATAGTGGTAAATATTTATTAATCGAGCTTCCAAATGCCTATATACCTTCTCATACTTTGGAGGTTATATATAACATCCAGTTAAAAGGATACATCCCCATTATTGTACATCCAGAAAGAAATACAATTCTTCGAAAAAACAAACAGTTACTCTACGAATACGTATGTAAAGGAGTACTTATTCAAGTAACAGCTTCTAGTTTACTCGGGCTTAATGGCAGAAGCTTAAGAAAGTATACGAGAGAGTTAATCAAACACAATTTAGTTCACTTTCTTTCATCTGATGCCCACCATTATTTAAAAAGACCATTTCTTTTGAAAGAAGCTTTTGAATATGTAAAAAAAGAGTTCTCCGAAAGCTATGTTACTTACTTTAGTGAAAATGCAAGTCATATTGTATATGGCACTGATATACAACCTTTATCGCCTATTAGTTTTAAAAATTATTACTAAAATCAACTTAGAAATGGATGCATTTTTAATGTAATGGAACAAGGAGGCAGAAGCGTAATGGAAGAAGCAATTAGCCTACAAGAACTATTCAAAATTATAAAAAAACGTTTTGTACTCACTATTTCTATATTCGTTTTAGCTACTACTTTAGCTGGTATAGTTAGCTACTATTATTTGACCCCGATATTTCAAGCGTCCACACAGATTCTGATCAATCAGAAGGAATCGGAACAAAATCAATTTAACAGTCAGGATATCGATACAAATCTTCAATTGATCAACACATACAATGTCATTATAAAAAGTCCAGTCATTCTATCAAAAGTTATTGATAATTTGAATTTAAAAACGACACCAGATTTACTATATAAACAAATAACCGTCAATAGCGAACAAAACTCACAAGTGGTAAACGTTAGCGTACAAGACCCAGATTTACAACAGGCCATCGACATTGCTAATATGACGGCCGAAGTATTTCAAGAAGAAGTCAAAACACTGATGAATGTAGATAACGTTAATATTCTATCGCTAGCAGTATACACAAAAGATACGCAACCTGTTAAACCAAACTCATTACTTAATGTAGCAATAGCAGGAATCATCGGCTTAATAATTGGAATTGGAATAACTTTCATAATGGAGTATTTAAATACATCTATTAAAACGGAGCAGGATGTTGAAGAGTTGTTAAGACTACCAATTTTAGGGTTGATCAGTCCTATTTCAAATAAATATCTAAATAAAAGCCATGAATCGAAAAATCCCAATAGAAGAAGGAGGGCAAAAAATCTTGTTTAAGAAAAGGAAGAAAATAAAACCTGTAGCCCGAAAACTTGTCACTAGTACAAATCCACAATCCATCATATCTGAGCAATTTCGTACGGTTCGAACAAATATTAAATTCTCGATGCCAAACATGGAACTTAAAACTCTGCTATTTACTTCCTCATCTATGGGAGAAGGAAAGTCAACAATAGCAGCAAATGTCGCCATTGTATTTGCGCAAGAAGGAAAAAAAGTACTCCTCATCGATGCAGACTTAAGAAAGCCGACAATGCATCATACATTTCTCAAAACAATCTCTCCAGGATTAACTAACTTATTAACAGGACGTTGGCATCTGAACCAAGTGGTAAAAGAAACTGGAGTGAAAGGATTAGACCTCGTTACAAGTGGTCCATTACCTTCCAACCCAGCAGAAATTCTAGGATCGCCTTTTATGGATACGCTAATAACCAAAGTAAAAGAAAAATACGACGTAATTATATTTGATGCCCCACCAGTCTTGTCGGTTTCAGATGCACAAGTCCTCACCGACAAATGCGATGGCACCATTCTTGTTATCAGCTCAGGTTCAACCGAGAAAGTTAATGCCATTAAAGCTAAAGAAGTACTCCAAGCTTCTAATGCAAACATAATCGGAACAATTCTTAACAATTATAAAATTGGAAAGGATCATTATTATTATCAGTATTACGGGTAATTAAATGTACAAAAGTATATCCAAATTACTCTCAAAACGAAAGATTGGTGAGGGTAAGCAAGAATTTTTATTAAATTCCAATAGATATTAATTTTATCAGATGTTAAATATCAAACGGTTTAATAAATCTATTGTTAATATATAATTCAACCAAATCTAAAAAAATATGAAGGTGGCCATTAATATTAAAGAACCAATTTTTACATTCGAAAAAATGTATACAAAAAATTCTACGTATGGAAATCTTATTAAAACGGAGGATGTTATTTGAAAATATTGGTAACTGGAGCAGCGGGTTTTATCGGGTCCTATGTCGTACAAGACTTACTAGAAAAAAAATTTTCGGTAGTTGCAGTAGATAACTTATCCACTGGAAGTCTAATTAATCTACCAGAAAATGTTTTCTTCTATGACATCGATATTACCAAGAATGAGTTAGAAACTATTTTTCAAATAGAATCTCCAGATTATGTGATTCATCTGGCTGCACAATCGTCAGTTATTGAATCAATGAGTAATCCAGTAGAAGATTGCCAAGCGAACTTATTTGGCACTTTGAATATTTTACGCTATGCAAGACAATATGAAGTGAAAAAATGTGTTATAGCTTCTACGGCAGCCGTCTATGGTAATCCCACTATATTTCCAGTCTTAGAAGACAGTAAACTTTCACCACTCTCTTTTTATGCACTTTCTAAACTATCTGCAGAAAAGTATGCATTGCTTTACGAAAAATTATTTGGTCTTAAAAGTAATATATTGCGATTTTCCAATGTTTTTGGCCCTAAGCAACCAAATGGGGTCATAACAACTATTATTAAGCGTTTAATAGAAGGAGAAACTCCAATTATCTATGATGGCAATCAAACAAGAGATTTTATCTATGTTAAAGATGTTGCACATGCATGTGTTCAATCCATGCTATCTGAGCAAACTGGCATTTTTAATATTAGTTCAAATATAGAATTTTCTATTAAACAAGTATATAAAGAGATATCAGACTTGATGGGTGTTCATACTGAGCCAGACTATAAAGTCTTGAGAGAAGGAGAGATTGAAAGAAGTGTTCTATCCAACGGCAAAGCAATAGCTTCTTTAGGATGGTCACCTAATTATCGCTTAGAAGAAGGGTTAAAAGAAACAATACATTACTATGTTAATCTAAATGATATTTAAACGAAAGGACTATCCAGGCTGGACTACGAACACGTTTCTTACTAGAAGATGAAGAGTATGTGTATACAAGCTATCTTGTTAAGAAGGTTGCTGAAGAGAATGGTAAGAGTATATATGTCTAAAATATTGGGATTGTTTATTGTAATCTTTTCATAAGTGGTTTATGAAAAACACTTATGAATGAAATTGTAATTTGAAGGGTGGATATCTAAATGGGTGATGGTATGAAATATTCAGTATTAATGTCAGTTTACCATAGAGAAAAGCCTGCGAATTTGATAGAAAGTTTAGATAGTATTTTTAATCAAACTATCAAGCCTGATGAAGTGATACTAGTAAAAGATGGTGTATTAACTAAAGAACTAGAGGAAGTAATAGATACATACTTGAATAAACATAATGATTTTCATGTTTATGCATTAGAAAAAAACTGTGGTCTTGGAGTGGCTCTAAATTTTGGCTTGGTGCATTGTAGTAATGAAATAATTGTGAGAATGGATACGGACGATATTTCAGTTCAGAATAGAGTTGAAAAACAATTAGAATATTTAAAAGGCAATGGAAATGTAAGTGTGCTCGGTAGTTACGTTGAAGAATTTTTAGATGGAGATCATAGAAGTAAATATATTAAACAAGTTCCACTGGAAGATTATAAGATAAAAGAAATGTTTAAGAAAAAGAACGCAATGAATCACCCTTCTGTTGTATTCAAAAAAAGTGCTGTTGAATCCGTTAATGGTTACATTGAATTAAAATTTAATGAGGATTACTTTTTGTGGGTTAGGATGGCTGGAGAAGGCTTTAATTTTGCAAATATCGATGAACCATTGGTTAGAATGCGTATCAATAACGATACTTATTTACGACGTAGTGGATTAAAATATTTTAGTACACAAAATACAATATATAAATATATGAAAGAAAGTAAATATATAAATTTAAAAGAGTATATATTTGGTTACATGGTAAGAATAGTTTTTCGAGTACTATTAACTAACAAACTTAGAAAACTAGCATATACTAGACTATTAAGGCAAAGTATATAGGTAGAATATGAAATTATTATATGTAGTATCTAACCTAGAAAAATGTGGTCCTATTAATGTGTTATTTAACATTTTAAAAGAAGCAAGTATAGATAATAATTGTACAATTATAACCTTGTCGTCAGAAAATAGTAAATCAATGTTATTTGAATTTAAAAAGTATGATGTGAGGATAATTCAGCTCAATATGAAACGGAATCTCAAAAAAGAAAGTTATAAAACAAAACTAAAAAGGATAGTAGAAGATATAAATCCAGATATTATTCATAGTCACGGTTATAGAAGTGATAGATATATAAATTTAATAAATAAGGAAAGTTCCTTTCAACACATTACAACTTTGCACAATTTTCCATTTGCTGACTATCCAAAGTTTTATGGATTATTGCCAGGAATTTTATTATCGTTTTGTCATCTTTATATAATTAGACGTATTAAACATAAAATAGCTTGTTCTTACTCGATTGCTAAAAAATTCAAATTGCTCAACATGGAAAAAGTTTCAGTTATTCAAAATGGTGTTGATATTGAAGAGTTTAAGTCAATAGATAAGAAAAAAAAAGATAGATTACGCAAAAAATTAAATCTTCCAGAAGATAAAAAAATTGTGATATCTACCGGTGCAATTATTAAAAGAAAAAGGCCGATAAAACTTTTAAAAGCATTCAGTAATGGGGATTGGGGAGATAGGGTTATATTTATAGTCTTAGGTGACGGTAAATTATATAAAAAAATTGAAAAATATCGTAAGGAGAATATAAAAATATTAGGCTCAACAAATAACATTGCTGAGTATTTACAAGCATCTGATGTTTTTATTTCTAATTCTAAAGCCGAAGGATTACCCATGGCTATGTTAGAAGCAGCAGCCACGGGCTTAATAATAGTTGGATCAGAGATAGCGCCGCATAAAGAAGTTAGAAATTTATATAAAGATAAAACTATATTGTTTAAGGGGCAAAAAAATCAAACAATAATTAAAAAAATAAATGAGGCATTAATCGAAAGTGAACGGTGCACTAATAGTTCAAGTAAGTATAGTTTATCTAGTAAGAATATGGCTAATAAGTATTTGCTATATTATCAGAATATGAAGGTGGAGTATTGACATATTTAATTTTTTTGTTAATATTTGTTATTTTCATTTACTTTATAATTAAATATAGAGTAAATGGATTTATTTACCTTATAGTTTTTATGCTCCCTTTTAGATTCGAAATATTTTCAATTAGCGGCATCGGTATAAGAATTACTGATATTTTATCCATGTTTTACATTGCAATTTGGCTATTTACTGTTTTGCTAGGGTACATAAAGAAATCTGATATTAAGTTATTGAGCCCTATATTAATATTTTTAATTATAGTAGTTTTTGGTTTTTTAATTAATGCTTTTAGATTTAGCTCAATATCAAATATGATTGATCTAATTAGATTGATTTTAGCATTGATTACTGGAATCGCAATAGGTTCAAATATAAAAGATAGGTCAAATTTGATTATATTATTTAAAACTTGGGCAGTATCTGCAACTTTATCGTCTGCAATTAGCATATTCTTTTTTTTCTCAAATGGGTACAGTATAACTACTTTACTTAATTTGAACATTTTAAGCGTTGTTGAATTTTATTCTATTAAATTTTCAAATAGCGTCTTTTTTGAAGACCCTAATAATTTAGCTTCATACTTATTGGTTAGTATATTTATTACGATAGGATTGAGTGTTGATAATTATTTTAAATATAAATATAAGTATTTATTTCTGGCAATTCAAATTTTAGGTTTGGTATTAACTTTATCTCGTAGTGCATACTTGGCAGCTGGTATTACAGTAATAATATATTTATTTGCTCATAAAATTACAAATTATAAATGGCTGTTACTTAAAATAGGATTAATTTTTATAATTTTAGTTAATTCTTTTTCACTTATTAATTCAGTTAATTCAGTGCTTAATTCAGATTTGTCAGTGTTGAGTCGCAGTGGATTATGGCAAGTGGGTTTAAATATGTCGATATCCAATCCATTTTTAGGTGTAGGAATTGGTAATTCAAGTATTGTATTTAATCAGTATATAAGCTCATCACTTGTTTTATATAATCCTCATTTTCACAACCTATTTCTAACAATAAGTGCAGAAATCGGATTAATTGGACTAATTTATTTCATTTCAATTTTTTTCAAACATTTGTATAAGTGGTCTCGATCGACTGACAAGTTATATATATTTTTGTGTTTAGGATTGATTTCTTATTTAATTCAATCTCTTGGTGTTGAATACTTTGCATCTAGACATTTTTGGATCTTTGTACCTTTATTGATTCTCTATAGCTCACCAAAATTTAAAGGGAGGATGCATAATGGAGTTAGTATCGGTACTACTCCCAGTATTTAATGTTGATAAATACATTGAAGAAACTGTGAATTCTATTCTAAAGCAAACTTATACTAATATTGAAATAATAATAGTAGATGACTCCTCAACAGATAATACTTACAGTATTGTACAAAAGCTGCAAAAGTCAGATGGTAGAATAAAATTATATAAAAATAGAAAAAATCTACAAATTGCTAAAACACTTAATATTGCATACCAACACAGTAACGGAGATTATATATGCAGAATGGATGGGGATGATGTCTCACATTTAGAGAGAATTGAAAGGAAGCTTAATTATCTAAGAAGTAATCCAGAAATTTCATTAGTAGGTTGCAGTGTTAAGTCAATCAATGAAACTGGTGATTTGTTGGGTTGTAAGAAGATGTTATCAAATCAAGTAACTATCCATAAAACATTAAAGTATGCTTCTCCTGTATTTCACATTTGGTTAGCAAGAAGAGAAGTTTATGAAAAGTTAAAAGGGTATCGTCATATTCCTTATGTAGAAGACTATGATTTTCTCTTAAGAATGACCTCATTAGGATATAAGTATACTAATATTTCCGAATATTTCGGTTATTCAATTAGATTGAGGAGTGGAAATACAATTTCTACTGCAGGAATACTTCAAAGAAAAGCACATAGATATTGTTATAATTTATACCAAAGAAGATGCCAGGGATATGAAGAAAACTTTTCAATAGGAGATTTTAATGATTATGTTAGAACTACTTCGTTAGAATTTAAAATGTTTAAGAAATCAAATATCTTATTACAGAAAGCATTATTTATTAAAAAACGTATGAGTTTTAGGAAAATCATGTATGCATTCTTGTCGTACTTAATATCTAAAGAACAACGCAAATATATAAATGGAAGGCTTATAGTATTGTATCTGGGCAAGTCAAATAGTGTTGAGTAAATTGGATTTATTAATTGGTTGCTGTAGCATATTACTTTTTTCCTTATAACATAAATACTCCAAATTTACCTATAACACTTGTAAAAAGGAAAAATATATTCAAAAATGACAAGCATTTGATACAGCTACAGCACACTTTGTGTAAAATTATCCTCGATTGCTGATTGGCTGTGAGAACAATCTTGACCGAAATCTATACTGCATTCAGAAATGAAATTATGAGATTAGAGGTGAGTATTATTAAATCTAATTGCCAAGTCAGTATTATTGTCCCGGTATATAACGCTGAATTATATTTAAATGATTGTATTCAAAGCATTATAAATCAAACATATAAGAATATTGAAGTAATTTTAATTAATGATGGTTCTACAGATACAAGCGGATTTATTTGTGATGATTTTGCGAATATAGATTCTCGTATTAAAGTCATTCACCAATCCAATTCTGGACCTTCGATTTCAAGAAATATAGGAATTCAATTGGCACAAGGAAAATACATTCAATTTGTTGATTCTGATGATACTATTGATTCTATAATGACTGAAAAATTAGTTGAATCAATTAATGAAGAGAGCCAACTTGTTTTATCTGGTTATAAAAATGTACAAGTAAATGAAGATAATGCTAGAACTTTACAAATAGTTAGTCCAGGAGTGCAAGGAATATTAAGTAATAAAGAATTTTTAATGCACTTTGGGATGTTTTTTGAGCAATCCTTTATTAATCCACTTTGGAATAAGTTATATATTACAGATATCATAAAAAAAAAAATATTCAATTTATTGATTATCTAAAAATGGGTGAAGATTTATTGTTTAATCTTGATTATCTTAAAGTTTGTCAGAATATATGTGTTGTTAATGAGTCATTGTACAATTATATATTATTTAATAATACTAACTCACTAACAGGGAGTTATAAAAATGATTTTTTTGAAAATCAGCAGATGTTATTTCAAAAGGTAAGAGAATTTTTGATGGAAAATAATAGTTATAAAGGAAAAAATAAAGATTACATTGAAATTTCTTATACAACTAGTATTATTGGCTGCTTTAGTAATTTATTTCATAAAAATAGCAACCTTACTTCAGTTGATATAAAAGGACAGATACATAAGATTATTTTTTCAAGAGAAGTTAGGAAAGATATTATTTATTTTAAGTCAGGAAGTTTTCAGAAACAAATAATAGGATACTTGATAAAGATTAAATCTATAAATGGTATTAATTATTTTATGAAAACAAAGAATTTCCTCCGGTATAAATTGCGACCGTTTTTCAATGTATTAAAAACTATTAATAATAAACGGACATTGGAGAATGAAGTAGATAAATAATTAGATCGGAGTGTTTGAGAGGAATATTTAAATAGACATCGCGAATAAACTGTAAAGTGTTGAAGTTAAAAAGTTTAAAAAACGGCCACCTTTATAGTCGCCTTTGCTCTTTTTCTTTCATTCTTAGGTGAAATCACTAGATGAAGGAAAGTAGAAAAAATTTGCCAGTATTAGAAAAATTCCTTTTTACGAAATAAAAGCTAAACCTGAAATGAATAGCCGTTCGCTATCTGTCTTAAATGTTCCTGAAATTTGTCTAAAATGGTTACAATGATGTTCGTATAATTACTTATTAAGAATATCATTATGCTCCAAAAAATCTGCCATTTGTTAGCCGAAAATTGTTGGATATTCAAAACCGTCCACTGTGACAAAAATAGTTCTGCACAAAAACAATGAACCTGTAGTACGGGGGTGAAACGTCGTAATTCTTAATAATGTTAAACCAATCAATCATTCTTACAATAATTCAACGGAGGAAATTATGAGTGATGTCATTACGATTATAGTACCTATATATAAAGTTGAAAACTATCTTCATCGTTGTGTTGATTCTATTTTGAATCAGACATATAAGGGCCTCGAGATTATTCTAGTAAATGATGGTTCCCCTGACAGTTGTGGGAAAATCTGTGATGAGTATGCAAAGTTAGATGAACGAGTAAAAGTAATTCATAAAAAAAATGGTGGTCTATCAGATGCTCGAAATGCAGGAGTTGAAATTGCTCAAGGGGAATACATTTCTTTTGTTGATAGCGATGATTGGATAGGTGAGAACTATATTAAGAAGTTATATCAATTGTTAATAAATACAAACTCTGATATTTCTGTATGCAATTTCATCAAAACTTCGACAGAAAAGTTGCAGGTTGATATTTTAATGGAAGAAATTTATGAATATTCTAATGTTAAAGCATTAGAGCAATTGTATGGAAGATTTGGTGTTCAAATGGTTACAGCGTGGGGAAAATTATACAAAAGAAAGTTATTTGAAGGTATCCGTTTTCCTGTAGATAGGATACATGAAGATGAATTTACAACATACAAGTTAATCTATAAAGCTAAAAAAATTGTACTAACGACAGCTCAGTTATTATACTACTGGCAAAGAGAAGATAGTATCACGGGAATTGGCTTTAATATAAAGCATAGATTAGATGTAATTGACGCTTTTAAAGAAAGAGCCGAATTTTTTGAACATATTGGTCTAAAAGATTTGAGAGATCGAACTTATAAAGTATTGTTTTTTGTCTATAAGGATGTTAGTAAGGGAAAAAAAATGTTTGAAAATGGATTTAAGAAAGAACTCTTTGAGAGAAATTTCAAGGATTTAAGAAAGAAGCTTAGGGGAAGTAAACAAAATATTAAATTTAAAGCTTTTTATGAGATGTATTTTGTAGCACCAAAAACAATGGATGGAATATTAAAAACTTACAAAAAATTTAGAGGAGAATAGTTTTTGTGTATTAATATAGCTTTTTATATATAGAAGGCCGATATTTTTTGAAGGATGATTAAAAATAAACAGTTAGCTATAAATATGTTAGCTCAAATAATAGGTTTTTTGGTTAATATTTCCATTAGTTTTTTCCTAACTCCATTTATAGTGAATAATGTAGGTAGTGAAGCATATGGATTTTTGGGTTTAGCGAATAATTTTGCTAATTATGCCACCGTATTAACAGTTGCATTAAATTCTATGGCAAGTAGATTTATTTCTATAAGTATACATCAAAATGATGAGGTTGGAGCAAGTAAATATTTTTCATCAGTTGTAATTGTAAATTTTGTAATTGCAGTTCTAATGATTTTTCCTTCAATTTTCTTAGTATTATACCTTGAAAAAATGATTAATATTTCACTTGAAATATTATTGGACGTTAAATTATTATGGGGTTTTATTTTATTGAATTTTATTATTGGTCTAATTTCAGGGACATACGGGGTTGCAACGTTTGTAACAAATAAATTATATCTATCATCTATAGCTGGAATAATATCGCAAATAATCAAGGTAATTATATTACTAGTATTATTTATTAGATTTGTTCCGTCAATGTGGTATGTGGGGCTAGCAACATTTATTAGTACATTATTTATTTTAATTTCCAATATTCATTTTACTAATACGTTGTTGCCTAAGATAAAAGTTAATAGACATTATTTTGATTTAAAATCAATATATGAAGTTGTTTCTTCTGGTATTTGGAATACATGGACTAGACTAAGTCAAATATTAACTTCGCAATTAGACTTATTAATTGCAAACTTATTTATCAGTTCTGCAGCAATGGGGGTTTTAGCAGTTTCAAAAACTATTCCAACCGCTGTTATAACTCTCATAGGTACAATTGCAGCTGTGTTTGCACCGTCTATGACAATAGCTTATGCAAAAGGCGATATTAGGGATTTAGTTAATCAAATTAATCAATCAATGAAAATAATGACTATTTTTTCAGTAATACCGAATGCTATTTTATTTTGTTTTGGTAGTGCATTTTATGCCTTATGGGTGCCAAACGAGGATACAAATCTAATCCATATATTATCTATATTAGCGGTATTTAATTCAGTGATCACAGGTGTTATTAATCCTCTATATAGCGTTTTTACAATAACAAACAAAGTGAAGGTAGATTCTATTGTAATGATAGTTTTTGGTTGCATAATAATGAGCACAGTATTTATTTTGTTGAAATTTACAGATTTAGGTTTATACGCTATAGCAGGTACCGGTATGATATTTTCATTCATTTTGACATTTGTTTTTCATATACCTTATGCGGCCAGATGTCTAAATTTACCGTGGTATTCTTTTTATAGAGGAGCATTTAAAAGTATTTTGTCATTCGGAATATTAGCTTTCATTGGAATTATTATAATAAATAATATCGAAATAACTACCTGGATTAGTTTGATTCTTAATATATGTGTGTTTACTTTTATATCAGCCGTGGTTCTTTCTTTTATTTTGTTAAGTGCTAATGAACGGAAGTTTTTACTTGGTAAAATACGGAAATTCGAGAGAAAGGGGGGGTGAAAAAAGCATGAAAAAAATATTGATTATGAATGATCATATCTATGGAGGTGGTGTAGAAAAGGTTATGATGAATTTAGTTAATCATTTACCGATAGATAAATATAAGATTACGATATTAACTAACAACTATGAGCAAAAATTTTATGATTCTTATGATGAAACAGTGGATTATTGGTATATAAATAAGAAGTTGATAAAAGGTACATCAATTCTAGTAAGAGCATGCAATAAGGTTCTTAGAAAGATAAATAATGGAAAAATAAAACGATTAATAAAAGAAGAACAATTTGATATCGTGATTGCAATTAAAGAAGGTCCATGTATGCATTTTATTTCAGATTTGGACGCTCCGAAAAAAATAGCATGGGTTCATACTGATTATGATGTCTTGCACTGGACAAAAGGTTTTTTTAAAGAAGGACAAGAATTAAATGTTATGAAAAAATTTAACTATATAGTTTGTGTTTCTAACAAAGTTAAAGAAAGTGTTATTAAAAATGTTGGAGATTTGGGTAATCTTATATTTAGAGCAAATCCTCTTGATGAAAAATATATTCAAGAAAAATCTAAAGAAGAGGCAATTATTGATAATCTTGATCATAGCCCCTTATTTATGTCAGTTGGTCGTTTATGTAAAGAGAAAGGTTTTGATATGTTATTAAATGTTTGTCAGAAGTTAAATATCAATAACTATAAATATAGTCTATATATTATTGGTGATGGCGAATATAGAGAACTATTAGAAAATTATATTGATCAAAATCAATTAAACAATGTTAAACTTTTAGGTTTAAAAAATAATCCTTATAAATATTTAAAACATGCAGATTGGTTTATTTCAGCATCCAGGGCTGAAGGGTATGCACTTGTTACTCAAGAAGCGGCTATTTTGGGTATACCAATTATTGCTACAGACTGCTCTGGAGTGAAGGAACTATTAGGTGAAGATAATAAATATGGAATTGTTACAGAAATAAATGAAGATAGTATTTATACTGCAATGGCAGAAGTGATTGAAAATAAAAATATGCAAACTTACTATAAAGAAAAAATAATTGAACGGTCAAAAATTATTTCAATTAGTCAGCGTATGAAGGATATAGAAGCTTTATTTTGAAATAATTTCACAGCGTTAATACTAGAAATTCGATACCTACTATTAATATACATCATGTATTAAGTTACATAAAATTCTAAATAGAAACTAGGGGGGATACGGCTGATGAAAATCTTAGTAACAGGAGGAGCAGGCTATATTGGTTCCCATACATGTGTTGCTTTACTTGAAGCGGGGCACTCAGTAATTGTAGCTGATAACCTTTGTAATAGTAAGCGTGATTCTATTGATAAAATAAATCAACTAACAGGTAAGGAAGTTATCTTTTATAAGATAGATGTAACGGATAAAGGCACAGTAGAAGGTATTTTTCAAAATCATAAGATTGATGGTGTGATTCATTTTGCTGGTTTGAAAGCTGTAGGTGAATCGGTAGAAAAACCATTAACGTATTATATGAATAATTTGGTGAGTACGATGGTGCTGGCTGGTGCTTGTTTAAAGTATAATGTCGGACGATTTGTCTTTAGTTCATCTGCTACGGTTTATGGAGACAATCAGGTGCCATTCGTGGAGACGATGGATTTATTGCCTACGACGAGTCCTTATGGTGAAACGAAGGGGATGAGTGAGCGTATATTAACGGATATAGCAAACGTTAATCCTGGTTTTGCAGTGACTCTGCTTCGTTATTTTAATCCAGTGGGCGCACATGAAAGTGGCTTAATTGGTGAGGCACCGAATGGTATTCCAAATAATTTAATGCCTTATATAACGCAAGTGGCGAAAGGGAAACTTAAGCAGTTGCGTGTGTTTGGTAATGATTATCCGACAGTTGATGGCACGGGTGTTCGTGATTATATTCATGTGTTGGATTTAGCTGCTGGACATGTAGCGGCAATCGAGGATTTGACGGAAGGTGTCAATGTTTATAATTTGGGCACAGGTCGTGGTACAAGTGTGTTAGAGTTAGTGAGAGCATTTGAAGAGGCTAATGGTATGGAAATTCCTTATGAAATTGTTGCTCGACGTCTCGGGGATATTGCTTCATTTTATGCAGATGCATCAAAAGCTGAGCAAGAGCTTGGTTGGACAGCAAAACGTGATATTGTTTCGATGTGTCGAGATTCTTGGCGATTTGAGAAAAATTATAAAGAGTGAAGGCTAAAAACATTAACATCAAAACTAAGTATCTTCATTGATTTCCTTTATGAAAATCATCTAGTATCTCATAATCACTGTCCACTCCTTCAAATATCTGATATGTGAGGGAATCATTCATCCCTTCTTCTTGGAGAAAAGAAAATGTAATTATTAAGTAATAGGAGTGCTACATAAATGCCTTGAAAAAAATTAGTTCTAGAGGATTGTGCCACGAATGCATAATCCTTTTTTTGATGTTAAAAAATTACAAAAGAAAAACAAAAATATCACTTCCATCAATCAATTAACGTACTATAATGAAACAATCAAAAAACATATCCTCTAAACATGTATTGTTCAGCATGTACTTTTTCTCTTCATTATCCAACCAATCATTCAAAACAAACAAACGCCAGCAAACTCACCAGAACTATCAATCAGTACACACATCACCTGTGTTCCTCTACCAGCAATAAAATGCTGATGAACTTCATCGGATAAATCGCATTCTATAAACAAATCAGTAGAGCTATTCCGATACCATGTTATCCACGAACTCATATCTGTATAATTACTCTTCTTTAATAACTTCCCATTATCAACTTTAGCAATCATTACATAAAAAGTAGCTATTAGAGATATCGGCAGTCTTTCAAAATCGCTCCTCATCTGTGTTAGATTAAAAATTATTATGATAACTCCTCGATTTTCAATTGTTATTTATATCGGATACTCTGTACATAATTTTGCACAATATACTAAGTCTATACTTCCACGTACTAGCATAATGTAATTAATGGAGAGGGCAGAAGTGGGGGAGGCCGATAGTCTGGGATACTTACAGAGAACCAGGAGAATCATTCTAAATTACCTGTTAAACCTGCAGAAAAAATGGGGTGATGAATTGTCAACGGAAAAAACTAGACATTTACAACTAAATAAATGGGCGCCAACAGATAGATTATTTTTAGATGAATGGAATGAAAACTTTGAAACAATCGATAGACAAGTAGAAAACACTAAGACACATTTGTCAAAAACTGGTACGAAACCAGAATTAAACGATATAGGGAAAGAAGTTAACCCATCGGCAATAAAATATGTAGAAACAATTCCATCTAGTGTCAATCTATTGGACTTATCAAAAGTTGAAAATGGTGGATACTATGAATATAGTACTGGTGTTTGGACTGAATTTGTTGAGGTAGCATCCAGTGGTTTAATTCCTGTGGATATTGGACAACTATACTCTAAAAATACTAGAAGTGGTCAAATTACTTTTTGGGATGAGAGTAATAATTTTGTGAGTGGTTTGGAGATTGAGGTTGCAACTACTTTTACTGTTCCCACAAATAATACGATTGCTTATATGCGAGTGACCATTTCTCATACCCTTGTACCTCTGCATGAAGTAATGCTTGTTATGGGTAGTGTATTGCCTTTAGAATATGTCTCATACTCTGGAGAAAAATATAAATTCCCTAAAGATAAGTTCGTTTTTGAGGTTGACGAAAATGAACGAAAAAGCGAAATTTTCATGACACCAGATATAAAAGAATATGAACGTGTCACCAATCCTGTAATCACAAAAGAAATTGTGACAGACAGACAAAATCCTTCTGGAACAGCAGATCCTTTTATTGTGTTTGATGCTGGAAAATATCATATGTTTTTTGAAGTCTTAGGTGGGACAAATCCAAATAACTCACAAACGTCTGACGAAATAGGTCATGCGTGGAGTTATAACCTGGTCGATTGGAACTATACCCAAATTGTATTAAGTCATGAAATACATGGGCACCGTTCCGCTTATCCTAATGTATTTAAATACGATGGAGATTGGTATATGTTACCCGACACAATGCTAGACGTAAAATTATATAAAGCAATAAATTTCCCAACAGAATGGGAGTTTCAAGAAAATCTGTTGCCAGGTACTTTTGTTGATACGAATGTTTTTAAAATAGGGGAAATTTGGTTCATGACAACATCTACAATTCCTGCTGATAATGTGATACTTTACTACAACACTAGTGGTGATTGGAGAAATACTAACTGGACAATACACCCTCTTGGAAACATTATTGCACAAGATGGCGTAGAAAAAGGGAAAAGAAACGCGGGAAATATCTTTCATGGTGGCGACTATATTATTATGCCTGTCCAAATTACGCCAGTTGCTACAAATATGTACGGAGAATACACGCATTGGTATAAAATATCAGATTTGACTACAACAGATTGTACGATCACTAATCTTGGGAAAGCTATTGAAGCTAGTCATATAGGTGATTGGAAAAATGATGCAATGCACCACATTAGTCACGTTGACCATTCAAACGGGACAATATTTGCGGTGGATGGGCTTCGTGATGGTGAGTATACTGTTGGATTATATAAAGATGCTTAATTCGCCATTGGATGTTAATGCGTCTTAGTCTATTTTCTTAGCTAAATGCGACAACTATAAAGGAAGAAACTTAGAGTCTTTGGAAGGCACTATCCAACCGCAGACGGTACAGGAGTTCGTGATTATACTCATGTGGTGGATCTAGCAGAAGGGTCATTAGCAGCATTAGATATTCTCACTGAGGATGTTCATATTTATAACTTAGAGACTGGTCAAGGTACTAGTGTATTAGAATAAGTATGAGCCTTTGAAGAAGCTAATGATATTAAAGTACCATATAAAATAGAAAATCATAGACTTGACCTGGAAATATTGCCTCATTCTATGCTGACGCTTTGCAAGCTAAGAACCAACTAGGTTGGACAGCTAAACGTGATATTAAAGCCATCTGACATGATGCTTGGTTATATCAGAAGAATAATTAGTTCTGAATAATTCCGCTATTATTTCTTTAATTCTTTATCTCTATAAGATCATACTTATTTACAAGGAAGGTATTAATTCCTTTTAATAGCCTGGTGTAGAGGCATATTTGAAATAACAAAAAATGAAATAGGTGATGAAAATTGAAAAAAGTCAGAAAGGCAATTATTCCAGCAGCAGGCTTAGGAACGCGTTTTTTACCAGCTACTAAGGCAATGCCAAAAGAGATGTTACCTATTGTTGATAGACCTACAATTGAATATATTGTGGAGGAAGCAATAGCATCAGGTATAGAAGATATAATCATTGTTACCGGTAAAGGAAAACGTGCGATAGAAGATCATTTTGATAGAAATTTTGAGCTTGAAGAAAATCTGAAACTAAAAGGAAAGTTTGAATTACTCGATAAAATTAATCAATCCTCTAAGGTTGAAATCCACTATATTCGCCAAAAAGAACCTAAAGGATTAGGACATGCAGTATGGTGTGCGCGTAATTTTATCGGTGATGAACCATTTGCTGTTTTGCTAGGTGATGATATCGTCCAAGCTGAAAAACCTTGTTTAAAACAATTAATGGAACAGTATGATGACACCGGTTCATCCGTAGTCGGTGTCCAGAAAGTTTCTGATGAGGAAACTCATAGATATGGAATTATTAATCCAAGTTCAATTCAGGGTAGACGTTATCAAGTTAGTAACTTTGTAGAAAAACCCGTACAGGGTACAGCACCTTCTAATCTTGCAATTATGGGGCGTTATGTTTTAACACCGGAAATTTTTGAATTTCTTGGTAAGCAGGAAACAGGTGCTGGTGGAGAAATTCAACTGACGGATGCGATTCAAAAGTTAAATAAGTTACAGAAAGTGTATGCTTATGATTTTGAGGGTAAGCGCTATGATGTTGGAGAGAAGTTAGGTTTCATACAGACCACTATCGAGATGGCGATGAAGAGGGAAGAGTTAAGAAGAGATTTACTTAAGTATCTTAAAAGAATTCTTAAAAATGAAATAATTAGTTGATAGCAAAGCAATGCATAAATAAATATAATGTTAAACGATTATGAGCTTATATAAATGAGGATAAAATGAGTATTCCTAACAAATAAATTTAGTGTTAACATCAGTTTTATTTTCTTATAAAACAATATTAAAAAGAACGGAGGATCATTTGGAACTCGTTCTCATAAACACCTATAAGCAGTTGAGTATATACGAGAAGGATTGGTTAGCAATATTAGAAGCAAACCAAAATACAAACCCATTTTTAGAGTATGAATTTGTTTATAGTTTGTGGGAAGTTTTGGGGGAACAAAAAGGTGTAGAAATCTATGCGGTAAAAGAGCATAACCGCATCATTGCATTTTTTCCATTTCAATTAAAACAAAATTGGTTTGGTTATACACTTTATTTTATAGCACAGAATGAAGGTAATTGTATGGATATTATTGCAAAAGAAAGAGATAAAGATAGAGTTATTATGTTTGTTTTTGATGTATTAATTAAAAGAAAGAAGAGTATCGTTTTCTCTCTAAACGGTTTATTAGAAAGTGGAGATACTCTGAGTAAGTTATCTCGTTATTTACAAGCTAGAAGTATGAAAGAATATTCACGAGTGGATGCTTTCCAATTAGATTACAAGCATGTTCCTAAAGACTTTTCCAATGAATATTATACAAAAATTATATTTTCAACAAATACATTAAGAGCCAAAACTTATAGGAATATCTTATGGACTAAAGAGATGGTTACTGCCAAATTTATTAGAAAATCAAATTGAAGGGTGAAATACTGGGTCTGTTTTTATATAGCTAGATTTTTAATTTAGCCTGGAAAATTCCAGAGTTTCTAAAGAATATAGAGGTTCTTGCTTAATTCATGAACCTCTACAGGCTTTCTTTATCTTATTTCAAAAGATACAAATCACGTCTTTTTTATGCTATTCCATATTTCCGCTCAAGCCCCACAAGCTCGGCATCCTCATTTCGATTACCTATTATTAAGTCTTTTAAAATTTGTGATCCTAGCATGCTATATACTGTTCCATTGCCACCATATCCAAGTAAATAATAGTGATTATTTTTTGTCGGATGTTCTCCAATGAATGGAATATTATCAATTGACTCACCAAAGCTTGCAGCGTAAGCATAATCTATCTGAATATCATAGTTAGGGAAGAGCATTTTTGCTTGCTGTAATAAATTTTCTGCTCGCTGTTGAATAATTTCTTCCGATTCAGGTGCTTCTGGTTTATCCTCATCTAGTCCTCCAACAATTAGCCTTCCTTCAACTGTTGATCGAATATATAAATAAGGTCGCTTTGTTTCCCATATTAAGGATTGTTCATACCAATCACTAAAATTTGGGATTGGGTTGCTAACAAATGCATAGGAACGATTAATATCGGCTCCAATCCGCTTCCCTACAGGAGTAGTTTCATAGCCTGTTGTGTAGATGATGTGTTTGGCATAAAAAGATTGACCTGATGTACGTATGTCTAAAGAATCGTTATCGTCAAATACATCCAAAACCTCTGTATATGGAAATAAATGTGCGCCTAACTCCTCTAGCTTAGTTAGGATTCCATGCACAAACTTCAGTGGATTAATCTCCGCATCTCCAAATGTCACCAAAGCTCCATGTTTTGAAAAAGGCATTTTCTCAGCCATTTCGTTTCTTCCCCAATAGTCGCAAGGAAAGCCGTATTTTTTCAATGTATCATACTCAGCTTTTATCTTTTCTACATCGTTTTCGTCGCTGGCAAAGCATATACTTGGTCTACGGATGAAGTCTACTTCGAAAGGAAGGTTCTTTGCAATCTTTTCAAGGTGATCCATAGCTTCATAGCAAAGTTGGTAGAAGCGAACTGCATCCTTTTCCCCGATTTGACCGATTAGCTCATGCAACATAATGTCGTTCGAATATTGCAAGAGACCTGTGTTTGCGCTAGAGCTACCTGTTGCAATCTCACGTTTGTCTAAGATTGCTACTTTCAGACCACTTTCCGCTAATGCAAGTGCAGTAAGTGATCCCGACATTCCAGACCCTACTATTACAACATCATATATATCTAGTTTTTCATAAGTAGTTTTTGGTGTGAATGGCTTTGTAGTAGTTGGCCAATAAAGTGATCCATTATGTATTTTCATCTTTCTTTCTCCATTCTATTAGTTTCAAACTATATACCCAATGTTTAATAGAATGAATCCACCCGTGTTATAATAAGTAAACTTTAAAAAAAGGGTGTTTGGAATGACTCAGGAAAAACCACATGTATTAGTAATAGATGGAATGGCATTATTGTTTAGATCGTTTTTTGCCACTGCAATGTCCGGGAATTATTTTAAAAATGACAAAGGCATCCCGACAAATGCAGTGCAAGGATTTGCTCGCCATGTATTGGCCGCACAAAATTTAATGAAGCCAACACATATGGCCGTGTGTTGGGATAAAGGCATGCTAACATTTAGAAATGAGTTATATGACGGCTATAAAGCAAACCGTCCTAAGCCGGCTGAAGAACTTATCCCACAGTTCGATATGGCGCAAGAATTATCGGAGCATCTTGGATGGATGAATTTTGGAATAGTTGGAATGGAAGCGGATGATACGATTGCTTCGATTACACATAAATGGAAAGATGATGCGAGGTTTACGATAGTTAGTGGGGATAAGGATCTTCTGCAATTATTAGAGCCATCCACAGAAATTGCGTTTACGAAAAAGGGATTTACTATTTATGATGTATACAACGAAGATCGATTCCTTGAAGAATACGGTATTTCGCCATTACTATTCCCTGACGTGAAGGCATTTATGGGAGATTCTAGTGATGGCTATGCGGGAGTGAAGGGGATTGGACCAAAAACAGCACTACAGCTTGTCCAAACCTATGGTAATGTCGATAAAGTAATAGAAGCATTGCCACTTTTGAAGGCAGGTCAACGAACGAAAATTGAAACGGATTTAGAGATGCTCAAGCTTTCCAAAGAGTTGGCTACTATTCGTAGGGATGTACCAATTGAAGCTGAGTTAGAACATTTACAGATCGGAGATATCTCTTCGGAAAAGCATGACTTTTTATATGAGCATGGTTATACAATATTGGCTAGGCAGCTTCAAAAATAATTATATCCCTAATGGAGTTATTTGAACAAACGTTAATATGGAAGCATTATCTGCATATCGAACTCTTCTAATTTGACTGGGACGATTTCTGCCGCCATTATCATGGATGATTAGTATTACTTCATTATCTACTAATTCATAGCCTAAGAGAGGAACCCAGTGATAGGAAAAAGTGAATTTTTTATTCCACTTAAGCGAAAAGTATTTATCGAATTTTAATGCGACGGGTCTTCCATCTTTCAATTCGTTTAAAGCCACTTGAAATGTACATTTGTTTACTTTCCAATTTGGTCCAAGTAATTTTCGCATATTACGAATAAAACGATAGGTAAATAACCCAATGCGCGTTCCACCTAATTTATTGTATAAAACATTAGGTGGAAAGGGGCATGCTTGTGGAAGCAAATAATTTAACAAAACATAAGCAGTAACTGGTCCACACGCAGAAGCTCGATAATTTGCTTGTATCGATGCATCATACTGAGAAAAACCTTGAACTGGAAGTTGTACTTTCATGTTCGACCTCCTATTAGTAGAGTTTTCCTTTTATACTTGGAAAACTCTTTTTTTAGTAATTAAAGTAAATTTTTATTCTCATAATTGTTCGTCTATTCTATAATACAATTTAACATAATTGCTAATATAGGGGGAAATGGAATGATTAGGTTACTACAAACAAAGGATTTGAAACAAGCAACCGATATTGCTTCACTAGCTTATCCAGGAATGCTTATTCAATCGGATGAAAAGAAAAAAGAATTCATCGAGCGATTGGAAACAGAACAAAATGAAGAAAATGGCATTCAATTTTTTGGCTGTTTTGATGAACAGGATGAACTTCTAGGGATATTTCGAGTGAATGATTTTGAATGTAATATAAATGGAAAATTTCAGCGCATATTCGGTATTGGCATGGTCGCTGTTCATTTATTACATAAAAAAGAAAAAATCGCTTTTAAACTACTTTCTTATTTTCATAACTATGCTCGACAGGAAAATATTGCACTCGTTTCGCTTTATCCATTTAACCCTAGCTTTTATCGAAAAATGGGTTATGGTTATGGACCATTACGATATGAATTTAAGTTTAAACCGGGGGCACTAATAACTGATGGCAATAAAAGTAGGGTGAAATTTTTATCACCAGCAGATGAAGAAGCTATCGTATCTTTATATAATGAATACGCTCAAAACAATCATGGAATGCTGAAAAGAACTTGGAAAGAAAGAGAATATATTAAAACGAGAAAAACATATTATGTTGGAGTAGAAGAGGAAAACCGTTTAATTGGTGCGCTAGCTTTTACTTTGGAGCCAGTAAAAGACAGTCATTTTCTTCATCAACATATGATTATCCACGAATGGATTTGGAGTAGTCCACTTGCTTATAAGCAACTCGCTTCTTGGGTAAGTTCACAGCAGGATCAAGTAGATCGAGTTATTTTCCGTACGAATGATCAATCATTTGTGTATAGTCTTTCTAATCCCATGAATGATACAAACTATGTAATTCCAAGTGTGTATCATGAAGTGGCAAAGACAGGTTCGGGAATCATGTATCGAATTACTAATATAGAAAATTTTGTTAATGATACTAATTTTCACGGCTTAGGAAGACCTCAGGGAAATACAAAGGTTCTGTTAGCAGTGGAGGATTCATTTATACCGGAGCAGCAGGGGATATATGAATTGTCTTATAGTAGTGACCAGTGGAAAATTCATAAAGTAGAAAGAAACGAAGTACAGGCGCATATAACCATCGGAATCCATGATTTAAGTTCGTGGTGGATGGGCTGTGTTACTATCGAATCCCTTTATAATTACGGAGAAGTAATAATATATCAGCTAGATCCAAAAAAACTAGATGAGTGGTTCAAACCAAAGAATGGACCAATTTGTTTTACTTCTTTTTAAACAAAAACTATTGTACTAGTTAACAGCAAAAAAAAGGAGAGTTGCTCATAGCAATTCTCCTTAACAATTTTTATTTAATACTGATGGTTTTTTTTGATTCTACTAAAAGCTTGTTCAAGGCATCTCGGAAACTTTTATATGTCTCGATGTCCACTTGAATACTAGCGTGAACAATTTCCCGGATAAATCGAGGATTGAATCCTACATACATTGGTCGTATTCCCATTAATCGAAGGGAACTATTTAAACTGGAAATGGACATAGCAAGTTCGTTGTAATCGAATGCTTCCACATCTTCTACATTAACACCCGTAAAGTCAAAGACTGCATGTTCAATTTCTTTATGCTCTCCGATATAGTGGAGTGTTTTCGTCTGTATATTTTCGAAGCGTTCTCTAAACATATAGCCAGCAATAGGGATTAAAATAGTCTTAGGAACGATCGATGGAATAATGGGAGTAGAAATTGTATTAATAATTCGCTCGTAATAAGCAATTTTTTCTTTAAGTTCAATTATTTCTTGTTCTTGTGACATTTCGGTAAGCCACCTCTGTTTTATTTCTTATTATATTATAGTTATTTATTAGTTCACACAGGTAAAAAATAAAAGGTTGCTTCTTAACGAAACAACCTTTTAATTATTAGTTTTGTGCATCTAAAATTCAGTTACCGTGCTTCTGCGCGAAGCTCGTCGCAGTGAGACTTTTAGATGCTTAGTTAAATACACTCTATCGTATTTATTTTTGTGCATCTAAAAATTCTGTTACCTGCTCAGGTGATTTTGCATTTGCACTATGAAGATGTGCTTTTTTCTCGCCATTTTGGTAAATAAGAAGACTTGGAATACCCATTACTTCGTATTTCTCAGCAACCTCTGGAAGCTCATCACGATTGACTTCATACCAAGTATACTTGTTATATTCTTCAACGATTGGATCGATGAACATTTCCATACGACGGCAATCCGGACACCAGCCAGCTTCAAATTTTACTAAAACCTCTTTGTCTCCAGAAATAATTTCATTGAATTGTTCAGTAGTTGTAATTTTTTGCATGTTTTATTTACCTCCTATGACTTTGATTACAGTGTACACTGTTTCTTAAGTAGGAGAAAGAAAAAAGAATTATTTCTTCATTTTATTATTGCGAAAATTTAAATATTGTTCTAAACTAATAGACATAGAGGTTGCTTCTATTTTTTTTGTAATTAAAATGAATGAGCATTCATTCAAGATAAAGGGGAGGCTTTGCACGTGACATATCAAATTAAAAAGGCTGCTGTTTTAGGTTCAGGGGTGATGGGTTCAGGAATAGCTGCTCATTTAGCGAATATTGGTATTCCAACATTATTATTAGATATCGTACCAAAAGAAGTGAGTCAAGATGAGGAAGCAAAGGGTTTAACATTAGAACATCCCACAATCAGAAATAAATTTGCCGAAACAGCTATTCAAAAATTGTTAAAGCAAAAACCAGCACCACTTACTGCTAAGAAAAACCTGCAGCTAATAACTGCCGGAAACTTAGAAGATGATCTTGAAAAACTAAAAGATGTGGACTGGATTATCGAAGTAGTAGTAGAAAACTTAGAAGTTAAGAAGAGCTTATATGAAAAAATAGATGCTGCTCGTAAGCCAGGAACAATTATTAGTTCCAATACATCTGGTATTAGTATTAACGCAATGGTGGAAGGTCGTTCGATGGACTTTGGAAAGCATTTCTTGGGCACACATTTCTTCAATCCACCACGTTATTTGAAGCTTTTAGAAGTAATTCCTGCAAATACAACTGCTCCTGAAGTTGTAGAATTCATGAAACAATTTGGAGAAGATGTGCTAGGTAAAGGTGTAGTGCTTGCAAAAGATACACCGAACTTCATAGCAAATCGCATTGGAACATATGGTTTACTTGTAACATTACGTGAGATGCAAACTAGAGGATATTCAGTTGGAGAAGTAGATTCTGTTACAGGTCCACTAATCGGACGACCGAAGTCAGCTACATTCCGTACACTGGACGTTGTTGGTCTCGATACATTTGCACATGTTGCGAAAAATGTATATGACCAAACAACTGGTGATGAGCAAAAAGTTTTTGAAGTACCTGCATTTATGCAAAAGATGCTGGAGAACAAATGGCTCGGAGCTAAAACAGGGCAAGGGTTCTTCTTAAAAGAAGGAAAAGAAATTAAAGAATTAAATCCTGAAACACTTGAATATGAAGCAATGAAAAAATTGAAAACGCCTTCAATGGAAATGGCGAAGCAACAAAAAGGTCTTGCTGCAAAAGTAAAAACTTTAACTTATGCAAAAGATAGAACTGGTGAATTACTTTGGAGCATTTTAAGTCCTACATTGATATATTCTGCAAAGCTTCTTGGCGAAATTGCGGATGATATTTTTGCGATTGACCAAGGGATGAAATGGGGATTTGGTTGGCAGCAAGGTCCTTTCGAAATATGGGATGCAATTGGAGTAAAGGAATCGGTTGATAAGATGGCAGCTGAAGGTCTTGAAATTCCAGCATTTGTTCAATCATTACTTGATAAAGGATTCCATTCATTCTATAAAGAGGAAAATGGAGCTCAATACTACTTCAATGGAAATGATTATTCATTAGTTTCTGTGAGTGAAAAGGCGATTGATTTAAAAAGATATAAGAAAAAACATGGTGTTATTAAGTCAAATTCGGGTGCAAGTTTAATCGATCTAGGAGATGGTGTGGCACTGCTTGAATTCCATTCTAAATCGAACTCAATTGGGCTAGATATCCTTCAAATGATTAGCTTTGCAGTGGAAGAAGTCGAAAAAAACTTCAAAGGACTTGTTATAGGAAACCAGGGCAAAAACTTTAGTGTTGGAGCGAACCTTGGAATGATTTTAATGGAAGCACAGGACGGTAACATTTTCGAGTTAGATTTTGTCGTTCGTCAATTCCAAAACTCCATGATGAAAATTAAATACTCTGCTAAACCTGTAGTAGTTGCTCCATTTGGAATGACTTTAGGTGGAGGAGCAGAAACATGTTTACCAGCTGCTCATATCCAAGCATCTTCTGAGACATATATGGGCTTAGTAGAAGCTGGAGTTGGTCTTATCCCAGGTGGCGGAGGTAACAAAGAGCTTTATATTAAGCACTTAAAGGGACTTCCCAATGGTGTAGAAATTGATTATCTAACTGTTGCAAGCAAAATATTTGAAACAATAGCGATGGCAAAGGTTTCAACATCTGGTGAAGAAGCACGTGAAAACAACTTCTTGAATTTTGCAGACGGTATTAGCGTGAACCCGGACCATTTAATTTACGATGCGAAGCAAGTAGTGTTAGCTCTTGCCGAAGCTGGGTATAAGGCACCAATTCGTGAAAAAGTACCTGTTTCAGGATCTCCGGGATATGCTGCACTAATTTTAGGAGCGGAAGGAATGTTCCTTTCAGGATATATCAGTGAGCATGATCTGAAAATCGCGAAAAAGCTTGCTTATGTAATTGCTGGGGGAGAGGTCCCATACGGCACTTTAGTGGATGAGCAATATTTACTTAACTTAGAGCGAGAAGCTTTCTTGAGCTTGGTGGCAGATCCAAAGTCTCAAGCAAGAATGCAGCACATGCTAGTGAAAGGAAAACCATTACGCAACTAATGTTGCATAAAGGTAAAGGAGGAAAACTCATGCGTGAAGCGGTTATAGTAGCAGGGGCGAGAACGCCTGTAGGAAAAGCGAAAAAAGGATCTTTAGCAACTGTACGTCCAGATGATTTTGGGGCGTTAGTAGTGAAAGAAACATTACAAAGAGCGGGCGGGTACGATGGTCCGATAGATGATTTTATATTAGGGTGTGCAATGCCGGAAGCAGAGCAAGGGATGAACGTTGCCCGTAATATCGGTGCATTAGCTGGACTGCCTGATACAACACCTGCGATTACGGTAAACCGTTTCTGTTCATCGGGTTTACAGTCAATCGCATACGGTGCAGAGCGTATAATGTTAGGTCATGCCGAAGCGATCCTTGCTGGTGGAGTGGAATCTATGAGTATGGTGCCGATGATGGGAAATACGATTCGTCCAAACGCACATCTTGCACAAATAGCTCCACAGTATTACATGGGAATGGGTCATACAGCTGAACAAGTAGCAACAAAGTACGGTATTAGTCGTGAAGATCAGGATGCATTTGCTGTAAGATCACATGAACTAGCAGCAGCTGCTATTGCTGCAGGAAAGTTTAATGAAGATATTGTACCTGTGGAAGTTATTAAGCATTATGTTGATGAAAACAATAAAGCACAGCAGAAAAAATTCATGTTCGAAATGGACGAAGGCGTACGTGTTGGAACTTCAGTGGAAACACTTGCGAAATTGCGTCCAGCATTCAATATTCGTGGATCAGTAACAGCAGGTAACGCTTCACAAACCTCTGATGGAGCAGGTGCTGTTCTAATCATGGACCGCGAAGTTGCTGAAGCACAAGGTCTAAAACCACTTGCGAAATTCCGTTCATTCGCAGTGGGTGGAGTACCTCCAGAAGTAATGGGGATCGGTCCAATTGTTGCAGTGCCGAAAGCATTAAAGCTTGCAGGTCTGTCCATTGAAGATATTGACCTTTGGGAGATCAATGAAGCATTTGCTTCCCAGTCCATTCAAGTTGTTCGTCACTTAGGTTTAGATATGGATAAGGTGAATGTAAACGGCGGAGCAATTGCACTTGGTCATCCACTTGGTGCGACAGGAACTATTCTTTCATTGAAATTGATGAGTGAGCTAAGACGTCAAGGAAAACAATTCGGGGTAGTAACAATGTGTATCGGTGGCGGTATGGGAGCTGCTGGAGTCTTCGAATTACTTTAATAATAAAACAATAGGGGGAAATGTACATGAATGAATTAAAAGATGCAATCAAAGGTGGAGCTTTTCTAATTGAAGATTTAGACGCTAGCCGTGTGTTTACACCAGAGGATTTTAATGACGAGCAAAAGATGATTGCGAAAACGACCGAAGAGTATGTGAAAAATTCTGTGCTTCCAGTAGTAGAAAATTTGGAGCATCATGAATTTGAACACTCTGTTCGTTTATTAAAAGAAGCTGGAGATCTTGGTTTACTTGCTGCTGACATTCCAGAGGAATATGGCGGAATTGGCCTTGACAAAATTTCATCTGCACTTATTGCTGAAAAAATGTCTATAGCCGGCGGTTTCTCTATTACCCACGGAGCACACGTAGGAATTGGTACTTTACCAATCGTTCTTTTTGGTAATGAAGAACAAAAACAAAAATACCTACCAAACTCAGCTTCAGGCGACAAAATATTTGCTTATGCCTTAACAGAGCCAGGTTCAGGTTCAGATGCACTAGGGGCAAAAACTACAGCGAAGTTAAATGCAGAAGGTACACATTATGTCTTAAATGGTGAGAAACAATGGATTACAAATGCAGGATTTGCAGACGTATTCGTAGTTTACGCTAAAATAGATGGAGACAAATTCTCCGCATTTATCGTAGAAAAAACATTCCCAGGAGTATCTGTTGGAGCAGAAGAAAAGAAAATGGGTATTAAATCTTCTTCTACTCGTACCCTTATTTTAGAGGATGCTCAAGTTCCTGTAGAAAATCTATTAGGTGAAATCGGTCGCGGGCACGTTATCGCATTTAATATTTTAAATATTGGTCGCTACAAATTAGGAGTAGGTACAATTGGTGGTTCTAAACGTGCATTAGAATTAGCTATTTCTTATACGAACCAACGCCAACAGTTTAAAACACCAATCTCTTCCTTTAATTTAACGAAGAACAAACTAGCTACGATGGCTTCTAAATTGTATGCAACAGAAAGCTTAATCTACCGTACAGTTGGATATTTTGAAGAACGTATGAGTCAATTGAGTGTGGAAGAGCAAAAAGATGGTAAAGCAATTGCTGCTTCTATTGCTGAGTATGCAATAGAATGCTCTATTAATAAGGTAGTAGGTTCTGAGGTTTTAGATTACATCGTTGATGAAGCTGTTCAATTACATGGTGGGTATGGTTTCATGCAAGAGTATGAAGTAGAACGTATTTACCGTGACTCTCGTATTAACCGTATATTTGAAGGAACAAACGAAATCAACCGCCTTATCGTTCCAGGAACATTCCTGAAAAAAGCGATGAAGGGTGAATTACCTCTTCTTCAAAAGGCTCAAGGCTTACAAGAAGAGCTATTAATGATGATGCCAGAAGAGGTTGGTACGGAAGCTCTTGCACAAGAAAAAGTATTAGTAGCTAATGCGAAGAAAATTGGTATCCTAGTAGCTGGTCTAGCTGCACAACGTTTTGGTACAAAACTAGAGGCAGAACAAGAGGTACTTGTGAACATCGCTAATATTGCTAACAACATATTTGCGATGGAATCAGCAGTTTTACGGACAGAAAAAGCAATCGGACGTGATGGAGAAGAAAAAGCAGCACAAAAACTTCTTTATACACAAATCTTCACACAAGAAGCGTTTATTGAAATCGAACAAGCGGCAAAAGAAACACTTATTGCGTCAGTAGATGGAGATACTCAACGTATGATGATTTCAGCATTACGTAAATTGACTCGCTTCACACCATACAATGTGATCGAGAAAAAACGTGAAGCATCAGTTAAATTGATCGAAGCGGAAAAATACGTACTTTAATTAAACATATGAAAAGCCGATTCATAGGGGTCGGCTTTTTGTATTTTTTTATAATATTAGGTATGATAAAAAGAAAAAGGTGGTACCATATGACAATTCAATTTTACGGTTATCCTAAGTGTAGTACTTGCAGAAAAGCGAGTAAATGGTTAAAGGACAATGGAATTGATTACATAGAAAATCATATCGTAGAAACTCCCCCAACTAAGGAACAACTTCAAGAAATGCATGAGGTAGGTGGATTAGAGCTAAAAAAATTCTTTAACACTTCTGGTATGAAGTATCGTGAGCTTGGACTTAAAGATAAATTATCTACAATGTCAGAAGACGAACAATTATCCATACTTGCTACTGATGGGATGCTTATCAAGCGACCGATTGTTTTTGACGGGAAAAAATTAACGTTAGGATTCAAGGAAGAACAGTTTGAAGACGTTTGGAAGACTTCTTAAAGTGACTTGTTTTTACGATAAAAATATGTGAATATTATAGATGAATGTATTAATAATGGAGAGGGGAACATTTAATGAACACACCTAAGGATTTAAAATACTCAGCAGAGCATGAATGGGTAAAAACTGAAGGCGGAAATGTCCGTATCGGTATTACTGAATTTGCACAATCAGAACTAGGAGATATCGTGTTTGTCGAGCTTCCACAAGTGGGAGATGAGATCAAGGCAGGAGATCCATTCGGTAGTGTAGAATCTGTAAAAACAGTTTCTGAGCTATATGCACCGATAAGCGGTAAAGTGTTAGAAGTAAATTCAGAATTAGAAGATAGTCCTGAATATGTAAACGAATCCCCTTATGAAAATGCATGGATGATCGTTATTGAACCTACTGATTTGGCAGAAGTAGAGGCTTTACTTTCTCCAGAAAAATACGAAGAATTAATTTCACAATAATTATGAAAACGCCGCTTAATAACGGCGTTTTTTTCATATAATATTGGAAAGGGCATAGTTAGGAGAGATGCAAAAATGGCTATTGTCTTTAGTGAAAAAATAATTCTTGTTGAGGGAAGATCGGATAAACTTAAGCTTCTTCAACTTCTTGATGAATCAACAGAAATTATTTGTACGAACGGAACGATATCGAATGTAAAGCTTGAAGAAATTTTAAGTCCTTATGACGGTATTCCTATATATGCGTTTTTAGATGCAGATAAATCAGGAGAGCAAATTCGCTCCGTTGTGCGAAAAGAATACCCAGAAGCAATTCATCTATACACCAATCCAATGTATTGTGAAGTAGCGACTACACCGTTCAAAGTTTTGGCTTCTATTTTAAAAAGTGTTAATATAAAAGTGAAAAGAAACTTTTTACTTTAGGATGATGGAATATGAATGAATGGACTCTTGATCAATGGAATAGAAACAAGAATAGTGGTCAGCTTACAATGTTATATATATATACACCTTTATGTGGAACATGCCAAGTTGCTAGTAAAATGATGCAAGTTGTACAAGAAATGAAGCCTTTTTCTATTGGCCAAGCAAATATTAACTATCTGGGAAATTTTGCTGCGGATTATCAAATCGAAAGCGTTCCATGTTTGCTAATTGCTAAAGGTGGCACGGTATATAAAAAAATATATGCATTCCAATCAGTACCATTTATATTAGATGCGATAAAAAATATTGACGAGCAAGTAGTCTTATGATAACATACGATATACCAAGAAATTAAATAGTGTCACTCTTATTAAGAGAGGTGGAGGGAAGTGCCCTATGAAGCCCGGCAACCGTCATGTAAATGAAATGGTGCCAAATCACGCAAAGCAATTGCTTTGGGAAATGAGAGAATGGATGAATGTTATTAAAATGGATAACGTAAAACCCTTCTGCTCTTTTGCAGGAGGGTTTTTTTAGATAGAAAGGTGGCAAGATTCACATGATTAGTTTAAATAATATTTCGAAAAAATTTAGTACGAAACAAGGTACGATCGTTGCAGTTGAAGAGGTGAATCTTGACATAAAGAAAGGTGAAATTTTCGGCATCATTGGTTATAGTGGTGCAGGTAAAAGTACACTTATTCGTTTATTAAATGGATTGGAAAAACCAACTTCTGGACAAATTATTGTGAACAATCAAGATATCACAAAGATAAATGAAGTGAAGCTCCGTCAGGTAAGACAAAAGGTAAGTATGATTTTCCAACATTTTAATCTGTTATGGTCTAGAACGGTTGCAGAGAATATTGCTTTTCCTTTAGAAATAGCTGGTGTACCAAAAGAACAACGCATAACAAGAGTTAACGAACTAATTGATCTAGTAGGATTAGAGGGTCGCGGACATTACTATCCTTCTCAATTATCAGGCGGACAAAAACAACGTGTCGGAATTGCACGCGCATTAGCCAATCGTCCAGAAGTCCTTCTCTGTGATGAAGCAACCTCAGCATTAGATCCAGAAACTACTGATTCAATTTTGGATCTATTAGTTAGCATTAACGAAAAATTAGGTCTTACAATTGTATTGATAACCCATGAGATGCAGGTTATCCAAAAAATTTGTGGGCGTGTAGCTGTAATGGAAAAAGGGCATGTTGTAGAAGAAGGAAACGTTTTAGATGTATTCCAAAACCCACAGCAGGCAATAACGAAGCGTTTTGTTTCGCAGATCAATGATTCCAATAAAGCTCTACAAACAATCCAACAATTAAAAGAGCTTTATCCAAATGGAAAACTGATTAAACTAGGATTTGTAGGAGAACAAACAGTGCAGCCTATTTTGTCTAGACTTATCAAGCAATTTGATCTCGATGTGAATATTGTTCAAGGCAATATTTCACATACGCAAAATGGCGCATTTGGTACACTAATCCTTCAACTAGAAGGAGATGCATTATTAGTGGATGAGGCTATTCGCTATATTCACGAACAAAAAGTAATTACAGAGGTGATCAACAATGATTAATGATTTATTTCCAAATGTTGATTGGCCTAAAATGTGGGAAGCAACACTTGAAACATTATATATGACTTCAGTATCCACTATTTTAACAGCAATTATTGGACTAGTTCTCGGTCTTCTACTTTTCTTAACTAGTCCACATCAGGCATGGGCCAACAAACTGGCTAATTGGTTAACTGGAGCGTTCGTTAATATATTCCGTTCCATTCCATTTATCATTTTGATCATTTTATTGATCCCATTAACGAAGTTTTTAGTCGGTACAATGCGTGGACCAAATGCAGCATTTCCTGCTTTAGTAATCGGAGCAGCTCCATTTTATGCTCGCATGGTTTTAATAGCACTACGTGAGATAGACAAGGGTGTATTAGAAGCTGCAAAATCAATGGGTGCTAAAACTTCTACTATTATATGGAAGGTATTATTGCCAGAGTCAATGCCTGCTTTAGTTTCGGGAATTACAGTTACAGGTATTTCACTAGTCGGGTATACGGCAATGGCTGGAATCATCGGTGCAGGCGGACTAGGAACTTTAGCTTTCTTAGATGGATTTCAAAGAGGTAGAACAGACGTAACATTTGTCGCAACGATCTTTATATTAATCATGGTATTTATTATCCAGTGGATAGGCGATGTAATTACGACAAAAATTGATAAACGATAAATGGTGTTAGCGAGAATACTCGATCACATAGAAATAATAGATAAAAAGGGAGAGATTTTAGAATGAAGAAGTTTTTAGCTGGAGCTTTATTATCAGTAAGTGCATTAGCACTTGCAGCATGTGGAGAAGAAGATAGTAGCAAACTTGTAGTAGGTGCATCTAACGTACCTCATGCTGTTATTTTAGAAGAAGTTAAACCGATCCTTGAAGAACAAGGAATCGAACTAGTTGTAGAATCTTACCAAGATTATGTACTACCAAACAAAGATTTAGACTCAGGTGATTTGGACGCGAACTACTTCCAACATATCCCTTACTTTGAATCACAAAAAGCTGATTTTGGATATGACTTCGCTAACGCTGGCGGTATTCACATCGAGCCAATCGGTTTATACTCTAAAAAATACGGTTCAATCGAAGAGCTTCCAGAAGGTGCAACTATATTAATGAGTAACTCTGTTGCCGATCATGGACGTATCCTTGCTATGTTAGAAGCAAAAGGTCTTATTAAATTAGCAGATGGTATTGATAAAACAAAAGCAGAAGTTAAAGATATCGTAGAAAATCCTAAAAATCTTGAATTTGACGCTAACTATGAGTCAGCACTAATGGTTCAGTTATATGAAAATGAAGAAGGCGATGCAGTATTGATCAACTCCAACTATGCAATAGACGCTGACCTTAACCCATTAGAAGACTCTATCGCTATTGAAGAATCAGATGAATCACCATATGTAAATATCATCGCAGTAAAATCTGGTGACGAAGACAGTAAAGAGATTAAAGCTTTAGTAGAAGCATTAAAATCTAAAGAAATCCAAGACTTCATCCTAAGTGAGTGGGGCGGATCAGTAGTACCGGTAAAATAATAGTATTTGAGAGAACAGACATCCTAGGATGTCTGTTTTTTTGTCGTGTTGGATAGCCCATTGCTCCGTTAATATAGCCCATAAATATCAGAGAATAGCCATAAACCTTCAATAATGGTCCATAGAATGCAATATAGCCAATACATTCAACGATATAGCCCAAAAAATTATGGATATAGCCCATAATCATATCAAACTACCCCTCCATTAAAAAAATATTCCGTATATTATTCTCTCTATTCACTTTAATAAGTGAGTGTGCTAAAGTATACAAATGCGCAAAATAATACATTTGTACGTTTGAGGAGGACATTTTGTGAAGAGGTTTGGTTTATTACCGAGAATAGTAGTAGCGATATTGGCTGGTGTTTTATTGGGGTTAGTAGTTCCTAAAATAGTGGTTGAGATAATGGCTACTTTTAATAGTATTTTTAGTGCATTTTTAGGATTTATAGTGCCGTTTATCATTATTGGATTTATCGTTCCAGGTATAGCGAAGCTAGGAAAAGGTTCTGGTAGATTACTAGGAATTTCTACTGGCGTTGCTTATTTATCTACGCTAGTAGCTGGCTTTATCGCATTTTTTGTCGCTTCGAATTTACTACCTATGCTTATCGGTGGTAAGGAGAGTGTTAAGTTAGAGAATCCTGAGGAATTTCTAATTGGAGGCTTATTTGAGATGCCGATCCCTCCGATGATGGACATAATGACGGCGTTAGTGTTCTCATTTATCATGGGAATTGGGATTTCCAAATTGAAAGGAAACACTTTGCAAAATGCGTTTGAAGAGTTTAGTGAGATTATTGAGAAGGTAATTTCCTTTATCATCATTCCATTATTGCCATTCCATATTTTTGGAATCTTTATGAATATGGCATACGGTGGGCAAGTTGCAAAGGTATTATCTGTTTTTGGAGTCGTGTTTATCATGATTATAGCGTTGCATTTGGTTATGCTTGTTTTACAATATACTGCTGCAGGTACGTTGACTGGGAAGAATCCTTTGAAGCTATTGAAAACAATGTCGCCAGCTTACTTTACAGCTTTAGGTACACAATCGTCAGCAGCAACTATTCCGGTAACGTTAAAACAGGCACAGAAAACAGGTGCTTCAGCAAAAGTAACTGACTTTACTATTCCCTTATTCGCAACAATCCATTTGTCGGGTAGTACGATTACGCTAGTCTCATGTTCCATTGGTGTGTTGCTTATTAATGGGCAAGATATTGCGTTATCTACATTTATACCATTTATATTTATGCTTGGTGTAACAATGATTGCAGCTCCAGGTGTTCCAGGTGGAGCAGTTATGGCGGCACTTGGACTATTGGAAACTATGCTTGGATTTAACGGGGCAATGATAGGATTGATGATTGCTCTTTATATTGCTCAGGACAGTTTTGGAACGGCGACAAATGTCACTGGTGACGGGGCACTGGCTATCATCGTAGACAAATTTTCCAAAACAGCGTAATTTTTTCGCAATATAATGTTTAGCTCTCTAATAGGTGGGTATATAGATAATGTAAACAAAATAAGAGAGGAATGATTCATTATCAGTTCGGACGATTTACCTTATACAGAACAGATGGACCACGCATTTAGAGGAGTACATGGTTTTGGGTACGATGAATTGAGACAAAGTCAGGAATTACGATTGCAAGTTGAAAACAAGCGACAAGAAGATCATGAAAAGTCTATGCAAATAGCAGCAAAAATTGACGCCCAGGCATTTAGGGGATAATATACAAGAATCCACGGAGAACTACTCCGTGGATTCTTTTGTTTTCACTAGCTTCATAGTGAAATCGATTCTCAATTAGTATATACTTATTGAAAATAAAGGGAGAATACTATTTACCTATTAGTTTAGTGTAAATGTCAAGGCAATACAGTAAATCTGTATATTCTACAATATTAGTTAGAATATCCTCCAAAAGATTTGCAAGGCATCATCGTTTGGGTTAAGATTAGAATGATAATAAATTAGAATGATTATACATTCGTATTTACTTAATGGAGGTTATTAGATGTCGACTTTAGTTATTAAAGATTTACACGTTGCAATCGACGGTAAAGAGATTTTAAAAGGTGTTAATTTGACGATTAATACGAACGAAATTCACGCAGTTATGGGTCCTAATGGTACAGGTAAATCTACTTTAGCTTCTGCTATTATGGGTCATCCAAAATATGAAGTTACTTCTGGTTCAATCGAATTGGACGGAGAAGATGTTTTAGCGATGGAAGTAGACGAACGCGCACAAGCAGGTCTATTCCTAGCAATGCAATATCCAAGTGAAATCACGGGTGTTACAAATGCAGATTTCCTTCGTTCAGCGATTAACTCACGTCGCGAAGAAGGCAATGAAATCTCATTAATGAAATTTATCCGTGAGCTTGATAGCAAAATGGAATTTTTAGAGATGGATTTAGATATGGCGCAACGTTATTTAAATGAAGGTTTCTCAGGTGGAGAGAAAAAACGTAACGAAATTCTTCAATTAATGATGCTACAACCAAAATTCGCTATCCTTGATGAAATCGACTCTGGACTCGATATCGATGCATTAAAAGTTGTATCTAAAGGGATCAATGAAATGCGCGGTGAAGGATTCGGTAGCTTAGTAATTACTCACTATCAACGTCTTCTTAACTATATTACTCCTGACCATGTGCATGTAATGATGCAAGGTCGCGTAGTTAAATCTGGCGGACCTGAGCTTGCTCAACGTTTAGAAGCTGAAGGCTACGAATGGATTAAAGAAGAGTTAGGAATCGAAGATGAAACAGTTGGACAAGAAGCATAAGAAAGGGGACGAATCAGCATGACGGTTGAAACAAAATTGGCATTAACCGAGCAAGATATCCGCTCCTTTTCAGAAGGTAAACAAGAACCAAGCTGGATGACAGAAATTCGTCTAAAAGCATTTGGTGAACTTGAAGCACTTCCGATGCCAACACCAGACAAAACAAAAATTACTAACTGGAATTTCACAGAGTTTCCAGTTCATACTGTAGATAGCAGTAAATTTACAACTTTGGCTGAACTTCCTGAAGAAGTGAAAGCAGTTGTAAATGCAGATGAACAAAAAAATATTTACATTCAACATAATAATACCCCTGCTTTTCTTTCATTATCAGAAGAACTTAAAGCAAAAGGTGTTATTTTAACCGATATTTATACAGCAGTTCGAGATCATTCAGAGCTTGTTCAACAATACTTTATGACAGATGGTGTCAAAGTCACTGAACATAAATTAACTGCACTACATGCTGCATTATTAAATGGTGGTGTATTCGTATACGTACCTAAAAATGTTGTAGTAGAAGAACCAATTCAAGTTATTTATTTACATGATGACAAAACAGCTTCACTTTTCAATCATACTTTACTAGTAGCGGATGATAATAGTTCTGTAACATATGTTGAGAACTACTTATCTACTGTTGACCATGCAGAAGGGCTAGCTAATATCGTGACGGAGGTTATTGCTAAAGATAATTCAAAAGTTACATTTGGTACGGTTGATGTTCTAGCAGAAGGATTTACAACATACGTTAATCGTCGTGGTGTAACAAGCCGTGATGCTGTACTTGAATGGGCACTAGGTATGATGAATGACAGTGATACTATTTCTGAAAATACAACACACTTAGTTGGAGATAATTCTGAAGGCCGTGTGAAAATGGTTGTTGTAGGTCGCGGTAAACAAAAACAAAACTTTACAACAAAAGTAATTCACTGGGGCAAACATACAGAAGGTCATATCCTTAAGCATGGTGTTATGAAAGATGAAGCATCTTCTATTTTCAATGGTATTGGTAAAATCGAATACGGAGCTACTAAATCTAATGCCGAGCAAGAATCTCGTGTCTTAATGCTTAGTGAAAAAGCTCGTGGAGATGCAAATCCTATCCTTTTAATCGATGAAGATGATGTAACAGCAGGTCACGCAGCATCAGTTGGCCGAGTAGATCCACTTCAGTTGTACTATTTAATGAGCCGTGGTATTTCTCAACATGAAGCAGAGCGTCTAGTAATTCATGGATTCCTTGCTCCTGTAGTAAACGAATTACCTATCGAAGGCGTGAAGAAACAGCTGACGGAGGTTATTGAAAGGAAAGTTCGCTAATGCTGAATACTAAAGAGATTCGTAGCTATTTTCCGATTTTAGATCAAGAGATCAATGGGCATCCATTAGTCTATTTAGACAATGGTGCTACTTCTCAAAAACCAATTCAAGTGATTGAAGCTATTAAAAAGTATTATGAATTTGAAAACTCTAATGTGCATCGTGGTGTTCACACACTTGGTAACCGAGCAACTGACAGTTACGAAGGTGCACGAGAAAAGGTTCGTAAATTCATTAATGCTAAATCTACTAAAGAAGTTATTTTCACTCGTGGTACAACGACTGCTATCAATATGGTGGCGCAGAGCTACGGCCAAGCTAACCTTAAAGAAGGCGATGAAATTGTTATTACGCATATGGAGCACCATTCCAACATTATTCCTTGGCAGCAACTCGCAAAGAAAACTGGTGCCGTATTAAAATATATTGATTTAGAAGCAGATGGTACACTCTCATTAGAAAAGGTTAGAGAAACAATTACTAACCAAACAAAAATTGTGTCGATTGTTTATGTATCAAACGTTTTAGGAACAATGAATCCAATTAAAGAAATTACGCAAATTGCACATGAACATGGAGCAGTTATGGTAGTGGACGGTGCACAAGCTGCGCCTCATCTAAAACTAGATGTTCAAAATTTAGACTGTGATTTCCTAGCATTCTCGGGTCACAAAATGTGTGGTCCTACTGGTATAGGGGTACTATACGGGAAAGAAGCATTATTGGATAAAATGGAGCCATTTGAATTTGGTGGGGAAATGATTGACTTCGTAGGTTTGTATGATTCTACGTGGAAAGAGCTACCTTGGAAATTCGAAGGTGGAACACCAATAATTGCTGGTGCCATTGGTCTTGGAGCTGCTATTGATTTCTTAGAGGAAATTGGCTTAGATGAAATTGAAAAGCATGAACATGAGTTAGCGGCTTACGCAATGGAAAAAATGTCTGCGATTGATGGGTTATCCATCTATGGACCTGTGGATCCTGCGAAGCGTGCAGGAATTGTTACATTCAATTTAGATGATGTACATCCACATGATGTTGCAACAGTTTTAGATATGAGTGGAATTGCAGTTCGTGCAGGACATCACTGTGCACAACCGTTGATGAAATGGTTGCAATGTGTGGCAACTGCTCGTGCTAGTTTCTATATATACAATTCAGAAGAGGATATTGACCGTCTAGTAACTGGATTGCTTTCAGCAAAGGAGTATTTTAACGATGTCTTCTAATTTAGATCAACTTTATCGCCGTGTCATTATGGATCATTATAAAAATCCTCGGAACAAAGGTAGTATTGAGGATGGCGCATTGACAATTGATATGAATAACCCTACTTGTGGAGATCGCATTCATTTAACACTTCAAGTGGAAGATGGTAAAATCCAGAATGCAAAATTTGATGGTGAAGGATGCTCGATTTCTATGGCATCTGCATCTATGATGACACAAGCAGTGAAAGGAAAGTCTGTAGAGGAAGCTCTACAACTTTCTACAACTTTTTCCGAAATGATGCTTGGGAAAGATTACGATGATTCTATAGAGCTTGATGATATAGAAGCATTAAGTGGTGTTTCTCAGTTTCCAGCGCGTATCAAGTGTGCAACGTTAGCGTGGAAAGCAATGGAAAAAGGGGTTTCAGAGGAAAAAGAATAACAAACGAACGGAGGAAATACGATGGCTAAAAAAATGCCTGAAATTGGTGATTATAAATATGGTTTCCACGATAAAGATGTATCCATTTTCCGTTCTAAACGTGGCTTAACGAAAGAAATCGTAGAAGAGATCTCACGTATGAAATCAGAACCACAATGGATGTTAGATTATCGCTTAAAAGCGTTAGAAATTTTTTACTCAAAACCAATGCCTCAATGGGGTGGAGATTTAGGGTCATTAAACTTCGATGAAATTACGTATTACGTGAAGCCTTCGGAACAAACAGAAACTTCATGGGATGAAGTGCCAGATGAAATCAAAGCTACATTTGATAAATTAGGTATTCCTGAAGCGGAGCAAAAATACCTTGCTGGTGTTTCTGCACAGTATGAATCAGAGGTTGTATACCATAACATGAAGCAAGAGTTACAAGACTTAGGGATTGTATTTAAGGATACTGATTCCGCGCTACGTGAAAATGAAGATATTTTCAAAAAACACTGGGGTACAGTAATTCCTTCATCTGATAATAAGTTCTCTGCTCTTAACTCAGCAGTATGGTCGGGTGGGTCATTTATATATGTACCACCGGGCGTAAAAGTGGAAACACCACTACAAGCATACTTCCGTATTAACTCTGAAAACATGGGTCAATTCGAACGTACGCTAATTATTGTTGATGAAGGTGCTTCTGTGCATTACGTAGAAGGATGTACAGCTCCTGTTTACACGACTAACTCACTTCATAGTGCGGTTGTTGAAATTATCATTAAAAAAGACGCTTATTGCCGTTATACAACAATCCAAAACTGGGCAAACAACGTTTATAACTTAGTTACAAAACGTGCAGTTTGTGATGCAAATGCAACAATGGAATGGATTGACGGAAATATCGGATCAAAATTAACGATGAAATATCCAGCAGTTATTTTAAAAGGTGAAGGTGCCCGTGGTATGACCCTTTCTATTGCAATTGCTGGTAAAGGACAACACCAAGATGCTGGTGCGAAAATGATGCATTTAGCTCCAAATACTTCATCTACAATTGTTTCTAAGTCTATTTCGAAACAAGGTGGTAAAGTAACGTACCGTGGTATCGTTCACTTTGGACGTAAGGCAACTGGTGCTCGCGCAAATATCGAGTGTGATACATTAATCATGGATAATCAGTCAACTTCTGATACTATTCCTTATAACGAAATCTTGAACGATAATATTTCTTTAGAGCATGAAGCAAAAGTTTCAAAAGTATCTGAAGAACAATTATTCTACTTGATGAGTCGTGGTCTTAGTGAAGAAGAAGCTACTGAAATGATCGTAATGGGCTTCATCGAACCATTTACAAAAGAACTTCCAATGGAATACGCTGTTGAGATGAACCGTCTGATTAAATTCGAGATGGAAGGCTCTATCGGTTAATTCAATTATATAAAAGCAGCAAGGTGTAAAATTTACCTTGCTGCTTTTTTTAGCTATGTTCGTTTAATTGTATTCATTATGTGGTAATCATAAAGGAGAAATAGTATTTTAACGAGTTTTGTTTAGTATAGTAAAGAGGAGCTAATCAAATGATTCTTTTTGAACGAGAAAATAGCTATGTAATGTTTACGCAGGATGATCATGCACAAGTTTCCAAGCAAATAGCTGAGAACTGTAAAGTTGAATATTATTATGATGATAAACACTTCGACGAAGTAATTTTAGCCATTCAGGAGCATGATAGAGGTTGGATAGAACCTGATAAGTCGCCGGTCTGGAATGATAAATCAGAGCTTCCCTACTCTTTTATTGATTATCCAACAGATCTTAAAATTTCCTTTTATGAAAAGGGATTAGATGAAGTGGAAGAAATGAGTAAATATGCTTGTTTATTGTGCAGTTTGCATTACTCTTCTTTTGTACAGGATGCGGAAGAAGCCGCTGTGCAGGAGTTTTGGGATTCAGAAAAGCAAAGACAGGACAGGCTTTCAAAGGAGCTTGGCATAATAGGCAATGAAGAGAAGAAAGAAATACTGATGTATCATCTAGATCTGTTAAAATTTTCGGATTTTCTATCTTTATTTATTTGTTTACACGAACCAGGAAATAATGGGCAAAAACATCCTTTTTTCAAAAATGGATTTCCACAATTGTTTCTGTTTGTCACGGAGGAACCAATAGTAGCAAGCTGGGAAAACGATGAACTCGTTACTTTATCGTTCTCTCCTTTAAAGAGTGAGTTAGTTGTTGAACTCCCTTATAGGGAAGTTATGAAGGACCAGATTAAGAAAGATGGGCTATTACAGGCATATAAAGATACACCAGTTACTATGAGAAAAGTTAAATTCAAATAATATCAAAAAAACCAGTCAAAACACTTTGACTGGTTTTGCTTATTAAACCATTACAACAAATTGCGATGCAAAGGATTGTTCTTTTTCCACCTGTAAAGCTTGAATTTTAGCAACTTCTTTTTTCCTAGTAGTTGCACAATCCGTTAAATTAAGCTGATCAATCGAATTGTTATCAATCAAATTAGCGAGAAAATCCGCATCCTTCAATGCGCTATTTAAGCCGAATGCTCCAGTTGGTGTCATCGTATGGACTGCATCACCGATTAATGCGACGCCTTTCTTTCCCCAGCTTTCACTAGTGCTGCTATACACATCTAGTAATACGAAATCCTTCCACGATTGAATATTATCACGAACGGTTTGTTCAAGCTCTGGAAAAGCAACGATCAGCTGTTCGATAAATGGTGTGAAAGGTAACTTTCTAAGTATTGGAAAGGATCCTTCCTCGATATTCCAGCCAATTTGAATATAGCCATTTGTTTGGCTAAATAAAGAAATTTGTTTATCCTCAATTAACGCCATTTTAATAGAGGGTTCCCAATTTTCAGGAGCAGGAATTCTTGCCCAAAGCAAATCGTAGCCATGTTTGCGAGTTGTCACATCTAGATTTGCTTTTTTGCGTACGGTCGAATTTCGCCCATCTGCTCCAATAACCAGTTCACTTTCAATGATTATTATTTCTTCCTCGCGCACTGCTTTAATACCAGTATATGTACCATTTTCATCCTGTAATAGTTCATCAACCTTTGTATTTAGCATTAAATGGAATGCTGAGTATTGTTCAGCTGCTGCTATTAATACTTGGAGTAAATGTGCTTGGGGCACATGAATACCGAGATGGCCAACCTCTGGGTCTGGTAAAATGGTTTTAAATAGTTTGCCGTTATGCCAGTATTCTAGCTTCTCCATTTTTAATAATCCAAGCTTTTCCACTTCGTCAAATAAATTATATTTTTTTAAAATCGTTTCGCCTTCTTCATTTAAATGTTCTCCACGAAACGTTTTACCGATTTGATTTGTTCGCTCTATTAATACAACAGAAACATTCTTCTTTGCCAATAGATAAGCAAGAAGAGCTCCTCCTGGACCAGCACCTACGATACATACATCTACTTTCATCTATAATTCCTCCATTTGCTTCAATAAGCTTTGTGGGCTATTCGTCAAAACATATACTTATATTAGCTAAACAAAAACATTTAATCCAATATTTCATATTGAAAGGTTTATTTCTATTGGACATCCAAGTAGAAACTGAACAATCTGAATGATATGATTGTATTTATAGGGAGGTGTTGCAGATGATTCAAATCGGCCTAACTGGCTGGGGGGATCACCCAGACTTGTACGTGTCTTCAGCGAAGGAAAGATTGCAAGATTACAGTGCACACTTTCCTGTTGTGGAATTAGACGCAGCATTTTACGCAATTCAGCCAATTAAAAATAGCTTAAAATGGATCAAAGAAACACCTGATAATTTTCAATTCGTCGTCAAATGCTATCAAGGGATCACTGGACATTTACGTGGCGATTTTCCTTTTGATTCCACTGAGGAGATGTTTGAATTATATCGGCAGTCGATTATTCCATTTAAAGAAGCTGGGAAGCTATCAATGGTACTTGCCCAATTCCCTCCTTGGTTCCAGTGCAATAAAGAAAGTGTGCAATATATAAGGAAAGTAAGAGAAGAGTTGAAGGATTTTGAAGTGGTCATTGAGTTTCGTAATCAATCCTGGTATGCTCCTGAATACAAAGCCTCCACACTTGAATTTCTGAAGGAGAATAACCTTCATCATAGTGTTTGTGATGAACCACAAGTTGGTGATGGCAGTATTCCTTTAGTTCCTGTTGCCACTTCAAATAAAGTGCTAGTTAGATTGCATGGTAGAAATACTTTTGGCTGGGTTAATCCGGGTAATAATGAGAAGTGGAGAGAAGTAAGGTACTTATATGATTATAATAAAGAAGAACTTACTTCTATTAAAAATGTTTGTGAGCATTTGGAAAAACAGGCAAAGGACGTTATTGTATTATTTAATAATAACTCAGGAGGACATGCTGCAAACAATGCAAAAACGTTTCAGCACATGTTAGGACTGGATTTTGAAGGTCTTGCTCCAAAACAATTAGATTTATTTGAAGGAGATTTTTAAATGGAATGGATTATACTTGCAGTAAGTGGACTATTCTCTGGAATTGTCGGAGCATTGGTTGGTCTCGGTGGTGGGGTTATTTTAGTGCCCGCTATACTTTTTTTTGGCGCAACTCTCGGGATGATACCAAATATTACACCTCAGAGTGTGGTAGGGCTCTCTGTTATCATGATGATTTTCACAGGGTTGTCTTCAACGCTTTCCTATATGAAAACCAAAACCGTTGACTTTAAGAGCGGATTTATTTTCTTTATAGGTAGTATTCCTGGAACGATACTTGGAGCGTTCGTGAACAAAGGGTTGGACTTACCTTCTTTTAATTTATATTTTGGTATTTTACTTGTTATTTTATCTACTTTGTTGTTGGTTCGTGATCGCTTAAGTCCAGTTCGTTGGTTTGTAGAGAATGGGAAAAAGAAAACCTTCGATGATGGCAATAAAACGTATGTGTACGGCTATCCGATTTGGTTTGCCCTATTATTAACTTTTGGAGTTGGGTTTGCATCTGGTCTATTTGGAATCGGTGGGGGCTCTATTATCGTACCTGCGATGATTCTACTTTTCCTATTTCCACCTCATGTGGCCGTAGGTACGTCCATGTTTATGGTATTTCTATCATCCATAGTGAACTCAGTCACTCATATTTCGTTAGGAAATGTACCGTGGCTATACACGATTCCTGTAATTCCTGCTGCTTATTTTGGTGCGAAACTTGGAGCAAAATTAAATAAAAAGTTGAATTCCGATATGCTCGTGTTGGCTTTACGAATTGTACTTCTATTATTAGGTATACGATCTATTTTAGATGGTCTACTTTGACAGGATAGGTGAAAAATGAGAGAGACGATTTATATTTATCATACAAATGATTTGCATAGTCATCTAGAAAATTGGCCAGCTATTCATCAATTTCTCTCAAATAGTCGAAAAAACCTTGGGGCACAGGCATCCTTCTTAACATTAGATATAGGTGATCATTTAGACCGTTCAAATATATTTACAGAAGGAACGCTTGGAAAAGGCAATGTGCATTTATTAAATGAAGCAAAGTATGATTATGTGACGATTGGAAATAATGAGGGGATAACTTTAAGCCATGAAGATTTGGAGACCTTATACATAGACGCTAATTTTGAAGTGATCGTCTCCAATTTCACAGATTTAGATGGCGAGATACCTTCGTGGATATTACCCTACAAAATACATGTGACCCCATCAGGTATTAAAATAGGGATTGTCGCGGCAACTGCTAATTATGATATTTATTATAAGAAATTAGGCTGGCATGTTCAAGAACCAATTCCACGTTTGAAAGAGGTATGTCATATGCTTCGTCCGCAAGTGGATATTCTTATTTGTATGTCTCACTTAGGAATGTCGCTTGATGAAATAATTTCGTTGGAAATTCCAGAGATTGATTTGATCCTGGGATCGCATACACATCATGTATTTGAAGAAGGCAAGGTGATAGGGAGCTCCTTGCAAGCCGCTACAGGTAAATACGGAATGAATGTTGGACTTGTTACAATGGAATTTGACCATGTAGCAAGAGGGATTCAATCGAAAAAAGCAGAATTATTTCGTGCAGAATCCCTACCGAATCCAGCCGATGCCGATGAACAACAGTTAATTTGGGAAAATGAAGGTATAGCTGAAATGTCTAGAATTGTTTTTTACAATCCTTCCGCACTAAAGAAGGAATGGTTCATGGAATCCGATTTATCTCATTTCTTCGGAAAAGCACTGCTTTCTTTCACTAATGCTGACTGCGCAATGTTCCCGGCTGGTATCTTTTTAAAAGACCTTCAGCAGGGACCAATTACTGCGAGGGACTTACATCAGTGTTTACCTCATCCAATTAATCCGTGTGTCATTACATTAACTGGTGCAGAGTTACTTGAGGTTATTCGTACAGGAAAAAATGAAAAATGGCCAAAGCTTGAAGTAAAAGGACTAGGATTTAGAGGTAATTATCTTGGAGCAATATTATACGAACAGCTTCAAGAGCTAGAAGATGGGACGGTGCTAATCAAAGCAACACCTCTTGAATTGGAAAAAGTTTATACATTAGCAACGTTAGATATGTTTACATTTGGTTACTTTTTTCCTTCATTAAAATTTGCTCAAAAACAATATTTTATGCCAGAGATGATTCGAGATATTGTGAAATGGTATGGACAACGTGAAAAATTTGAATATGAGTCATGAAAATCCTCCTCCTTACATAAGTAGTAAGTAGGAGGATTGTTTTTGTTCTATCAAAAAAGGAAAAAACGATTTGCTATTTTCACTAGTCAACGCAAGTTAGCTATTTTTTTAACATGTTTTATGTTATCAATTGCAGGCATCATTTATTATATTAATGAGCAACTGACTCCTACGTACCTAAGATATGCAGAAGTCCAAACAAATAAAATAGCATCCATGGTAATTAGCAAAGCGATTAACTCAAGGATTGCAAATGCACTGGATGTCAATGAAATAATTGAAGAAGTACCGTCTGATAGTACAAACATGGTAACAACTCGATTCAATACAGAAATCATTAATCGAATACTTGCTGATACAAATAGCTTAGTTCAATCTCATTTGGAGCAAGCAGAGCAGGGGAATTTGTCTAGCCTTCCATATTTGGATGATATTGAATATGACAAACAAACGATGGAAGACCAAGGTGGAATCGTATTTTTCGTTCCTATGGGGCAAGCGATGAATATTCCCATCATTGGTAACTTAGGCCCGAAAATACCTATACGCTTTCACGTCATCGGTAATGTACAATCGAATGTCACGTCTTCGATAACTAAATTTGGAATTAATAATGCTTATGTTGAAATCAATATCCATATCAAAGTAAATGTACAAATAATCGTACCTTTAGCTAGTAAAATGAGTACAGTTGAACAGAGTATTCCTGTTGCAATGGGGATTGTGCAAGGTCAGGTTCCTTATATATACACAGGTGGCGACGGGGATGCAGCTCCATCCATAGAAGTTCCACTTCCATTACCAGAAAAATAAAAAACCTTCAAAACATAGTATTTACTGTTATACTAGTAGAAATGAATAAGAATAGGTAGAGGCCGCATAACTTAAGAGTAGTTTACAGGAGAATGACAACTGTGATTGTAAACGGAAGGAAGTTTTGCCGAAATTAGATGTTGATTGTCAAGTCAATTCTAGTTGGGGTTATTTTGAACAGAAATAACACTGTCGTTTATACAGATGTATAAATGGAGAGCTACAGAGTATAAAATTATGCTTAAAATTTTAACTAAAAGCCAACCTATGTATATATATTAGGTTGGCTTTTTATATTTGGGAGGACTTGCTTTGGAAAATACAATATTTTCGATTTTACCACCACTTTTAGCAATTGTAATGGTGCTAGTGACAAAAAGAGTTTTATTATCATTGGGGGTTGGAATTGTTTCTGCAGCTTTGTTAGTAGAAAGCTTTTCACCAATTGATTCATTCGTCATTCTTTGGGATTCCTTTCTCACGTCATTCTGGGATAATGGATGGAATTTGTATAATATTTATATATTGCTGTTCATATTAATGCTTGGAGTTATTACTGCGATTGTTAGTTTATCAGGTGGAAGCACGGCTTTTGCAGCATGGGCAGTTAAGCGTATAAAAACAAATCGTGGCTCAAAGCTATTAACAGCATTTTTAGGAATTATTATTTTTGTAGACGATTATTTTAATGCACTTGCTGTTGGACAGATTGCCCGTCCAATCACTGATTCTCATCGAGTATCTCGTGCAAAACTAGCTTATTTTATTGACTCTACATCGGCACCGATTTGTGTAGTTTCTCCAGTTTCTAGTTGGGGAGCGTTCTTAATAAGTCAGCTAGGGGTTATTTTTGCTACATATGCTATTACAGACTATACGCCACTTGAGGCATTTATGTTAATGGCTCCGATGAACTTCTATGTGATTGCTGCGCTTGCGATGGTATTTTTTACTGCATGGACAGAAAATGACTTAGGTCCGATGAAAAAGCATGAAAAACTTGCAAAAGAAACTGGTGTGCTTTTTGATCCAAATAAATCAAATCCAGGTGATTTACAAGGTAATTTCCCGGAAAATAATTATGGGAAAGTAAATGATTTAATCTTACCGATTTTCTCATTAATAGTTGTAACATTATTTTCGATGTTTTGGACAGGTTACCAGGCTTCTGGAAAGGTGATGAATATATTTGTTGTTTTTGAGAACACAGATGTTCCATTCTCTCTATTTATAGGTGGATTAGTGTCGACTGTTTTAGCTATATTATTATATACTCGGCAATTTAAAAGAAATCCAAAAGCTAATGCTGGATTAATCGGAAAAGCTGTTATTTCTGGTATAAACTCGATGTTACCTGCTATTTTTATTTTGATATTTGCTTGGTCTCTTTCATTTTTGATAAACGCACTCGGAACTGGTGAATATTTAGCTAAGCTTGTGACAGATAATAATATTCCGGTTGGTGTAATTCCATTTTTACTATTTGTTTTAACAGCTTTTATGGCGTTCGCAACAGGTTCCTCATGGGGATCGTTTGGTATTTTATTACCGATCGGTGCAAGCATCATTATGGTGGTAGAGCCAGAATTATTACTTCCTGTTTTAGCTGCCGTTTTAGCTGGAGCCGTTTTTGGAGATCATTGCTCGCCTATTTCCGATACAACAATCATGTCAGCAACTGGAGCGGGGGTAAACGTAATAGACCACGTAATAACTCAGCTTCCATATGCTATTATTAGTGCAGTTATTGCGGCAATCGGTTATCTAGTTTTAGGATTAACAGGCTCAGTTATGATTGGATTTGTAAGTGTTATTGTCATTCTTATCGTATTTTTTGTGGTTTGGAGTATTAATAGTAAACGAGCAGTTTAATTAATCTTATATAGGTAATCTGTGTTTTTGTATGGTTGTTTCCAACTAAATATTATGTTACATTGACAACAGTGTAGTTAGTTTATTTAGAATGGGGTCGAGCAAAAGTGACATCGTGTAAACCAACGAAAACAGAGTACCAAAGAAAACCAGATTGGTTAAAAATTAAGTTAAACACGAACGATGAATACAAAGGTTTAAAAAAGTTAATGCGTGAAAATAATTTAAATACCGTATGTGAGGAAGCTAAATGTCCAAATATACATGAGTGCTGGGGTTCGCGAAGAACAGCTACATTTATGATTTTAGGGGCAGTTTGCACACGTGCATGTCGTTTTTGTGCAGTAAAAACTGGACTACCTAACGAATTAGACTTGGCAGAACCAGAAAGAGTTGCAGATTCGGTTGTTATTATGAATTTAAAACATGTTGTCGTAACAGCAGTTGCGAGGGATGATTTAAAAGATGGGGGTTCTGAAGTTTTTGCTGAAACGATTCGTGCGATTCGACGCAAAAATCCTTTTACTTCCATAGAAGTTTTACCTTCTGATATGGGCGGTATTGAGCAAAATATCCGCAATATTATGGATGCAAAACCTGATATTCTGAACCATAACATCGAAACGGTTCGAAGACTCACTCCGAGAGTTCGTGCAAGAGCAAAATACGATCGTTCCCTAGAATTATTACGTCGTGCCAAAGAAATGCAACCTAGCATTCCAACAAAATCGTCGCTTATGTTAGGTTTAGGGGAAACACATGAAGAGATACTAGAAGTGATGGATGACCTTCGTGCTAACAACGTCGATATAATGACGATTGGTCAATACTTGCAACCTTCTAAAAAACACTTACCAGTACTTAAATATTACTCCCCAGCTGAGTTTGGAGAATTACGTAAAATTGCTATGAGTAAAGGATTCTCCCATTGTGAAGCTGGTCCACTTGTTAGAAGTAGTTACCATGCAGATGAGCAGGTTAACGCTGCAGCTAAGCAAAGACAATTGCAAGGCGAGGAACTTCTAGCTACTCCAAATAGCTAATGGATGGTGATTGAATGATAGTTGCAGAAGGCTTTACCTATGAGATTATAGAGAATTATCGTGAGGCATTTAAAGAAGAGGCCTTTTTGGATCGGTATAGTGAAATCTTAACTAAATACGATTATATTATGGGTGATTGGGGTTATGGTCAGCTTCGTCTCAAAGGCTTTTTTGAGGACCGTAGCCACAAAGCTACATTTGATACAAAAATAGGGACAATGAAAGATTATTTATATGAGTATTGTAATTTTGGTTGTGCCTACTTTGTCGTAAAGAAAACTGGTGTAGCCCCTAAAATAGTACCTGTAGAAGCAACAATAGAAGTAAGTGAAAACCTTGAGCAAGATCAATTATGATCTGCTCGAGGTTTTTTGTTTTGTCGGGTTCTTAAGGCTATCATCCTTCGAGGTTTCATTGTTATCTACAACTATTTCAGCAATTTTACCAAGTTTATGGGCTATCCCAAAGTCTAGCACCAGAAGCAAAGAAAAAAACTAGTCATGAATGTAATCACGACTAGCCTCTTTATATTAACTTAATAATTCTCGTAAATAATCACGTAATTCTACTGCTTCTTCCTCTGATCTATTAAACACATGCTCGAGATAGCCCGGTTCTTCTACATCATCCGATCCGATAATAGCAGCTCGTCCATATTGTATGTCCATCACTAGTACTTTTCCGAAAAATCGAGAGCTTTGGGAAATAGCTAAGTCGTATCTCTGGGATTCCCCTGTAAAGCCGACAAATCTTGTTTTAGTATCTTCTACATCATCGTACAAATAAAATCGTTCCACCACGTGTCACTCCTTCCTACCTTAGAATTATGGTACTATAGAATAGGAGTACATATCAACTGAACAACAATTAGGAGGCTTTTCAATGTATTTTGTAGATAGAAAAAAAATTGCTTTAACATTGGCTCATATGAATCAGTTGTTAAACCTTATAGAGACAAAAAAAGATTGGCAAGCAGATGAAGTATCCAAATTAGCGTTTGAGCGAATTGGTCATAATATTATAGAATCAATTATCGATGTAGGTAATTCGATGATTGACGGCTTTATCATGCGCGATCCAGGTGGTTACGATGATATTATCGATATTTTAACGGATGAAAAAGTTATCTCTGTAGAGATGGATGGTCCATTGAAGGAAGTAATCACTTTTAGAAAAGTTCTCGTTCGTCAATTTTATGCGGTAGACCATGCAAAACTACAGGAAGTTCTAACGAAGAATTTGCAATACCTTAAGCAATTTCCTACAGTAGTGGAAACCTATTTAATAGAAGAGTTAGGCCCGGTTTCTGCTTTTTTACCTGAGGATTCCAATGTTAAATTATAAGGCATACTTTATAGATTTAGATGGAACCGTTTATAGAGGGAAAACACCAATTCCTGAGGCTGTAGAATTTGTACATTATTTGCAAAGCAATGGAACCCCGCCTTTTTTCGTTACGAATAATTCTTCGTTGACGCAAAAACAGCTTCAGGAAAAGCTAGCAATGATGGATATTCATACAGATACTGAACATATTATTTCATCAGCAATTGCTGCCGCTAACTACATTAACGAGTATATACCGGGCAAAGAGGTATTTATGATCGGTGAAACTGGATTGGAAGATGCGCTTGAAACGAGAGGCATTTCCATCACTACTGGAATGGCGGACATTGTTGTTCTTGGAATTGATCGCGCTATTAATTATGAAAAGCTAGCTACTGCCTGTCTTTCTATACGTGCTGGAGCAGCATTCTTATCCACTAATAGTGATCATGCTTTTCCTTCAGAAGTAGGATTTTTGCCTGGTAATGGGGCATTTACAAAACTAGTGGAGCATTCAACTGGAGTAGAGCCTTTATATATGGGGAAACCACAACCTTTTATGTTAGAGTTCATACAAAAACAATATGGATATACTAAAGAGGAAATGGTTATGATTGGTGATAATTATCAAACAGATATTTTGACCGGAATTCGTATGGGGATTGACACAGTGCATGTGAACAGTGGAGTAAATAGTACCACTGAGGTGAAGCTTCAGGCACAGCAACCTACTTATTTTTTAGAATCTTTATGCGAGTGGACAAAATAAAAAAGACTGTAGATTAAAGTCACAGTCTTTTAAAATAAAGGATTGTCCTCTATATATTGATAAATGTTTGCAACAAGTTCACTTGGGGTATTTGCTTCTACAACTTCACCATTAACTATGGCAAATAAAGTTTCAGAACAGAGGGAGCAATAACTCAGGCAACCGTATTCTAAAACATCTAAATTGGAGTCCTGTTCCAATATGTCAAAAGCTTCTTGGGAACCATTTGCAAGGTTGCTTATGCAAAATTCAACCATTGGATTCACAGCTGTTCACCTCACTACAAGGACATGCTACTCTTTTTTAAAGAAAACGTCAATTAAGATGTTCTATTGTGAAATGTATCACAATCTATTATAATTTGAGATGACATTAAATTTAAGGGAGAATATTATGCGAAAATTAGTCTTGTTAGGTGGGGGATATGGGAATATGCGAATATTACTTCGTTTATTGCCAAATAATTTCCCTGATGATGTAGAAATTACTTTAATAGATAGAACACCGTTTCATAGTTTAAAAACAGAATTTTATGCGCTTGCTGCAGGTACATCTCCGGATAGTGGCATTCGTGTTGCATTTCCAGAGCACGAAAAATTAAAGATAACTTATGGGGAAATTATTGAAATAGATGTAGATAGCAAACACGTCCTATTAGCAGATGGACAATCTATTTCTTATGATGACCTTGTAATTGGTCTTGGATGCGAAGACAAATACCATAACGTCCCTGGAGCAGACGAATTTACTTATAGTATTCAAACAATTGGTCGTTCAAGAGATACGTATAATAAAATCGGAGGTTTACCTTCAGGCTCGGTTGTAGGTATTGTTGGAGCTGGACTAAGTGGAATTGAACTGGCGAGTGAACTACGTGAAAGCCGCCCGGACTTGTCTATAAAGTTATTTGACCGCAGTCCACGTGTTTTAAGAGACTTCCCAGAAAGATTAAGTAATTATGTCCAAAAGTGGTTCGACACGAATAATGTAGAAGTTGTTAGTAATTCGAACATTACTAAAGTAGAGCCGAACAAATTATATAATCATGAAGAAATAATTCCTGTGGACGTAGTAGTTTGGACAGCTGGTATTCAACCAGCGGCTGCTGTAAGAGCTCTACCGGGGGAAAAAGATAAAACGGGTCGCGTTATTTTAACACAATATCACGACTTACCAAGCTATCCAAATGTATATGTTGTTGGTGATGCTGCATCTCTACCTTTAGCACCGAGTGCCCAGTTGGCAGAAGAACAAGCAGAGCAAATTGTTAAAGTGCTTCAAGCTCGCTGGAAAGATGAGCCACTTCCTGAAAAGATGCCAGAAATCAAACTTAAAGGATTCATGGGATCTCTTGGGAAAAAACAAGGTTTTGCATATTTGGCAGATATCTCAGTAACTGGTCGAATCGCACGATTGATGAAATCAGGCTTACTTTGGATGTATAAACGCCATAACGGGTAATAAAACATAATATGTTGTTAAAGCAGTCTTCTCTAAAATGAGTTGACTGCTTTTGGTTTATCTAATGTTATTCTGAATAGCCATATTTCTCTAAAGCAGCATAAATCGGTTTAAGCTGGATATAGCCTTCTCCAATCATCTCACCATTAATCATCACGAGTGGATAAAAAAATTCATCCTCTGTTATTCGATTGGCTATTTGTTGCTGTTTTTCATTCTCAATTGGCTTTTCGATATCGATATAACTGAAAGTAACTTGGTGATTTGGGAATTTACGGTCGATAGCAGCTTGTAGCCATTCATATGTATCCTTTGACGACGGCGCATTTACGCAACTAGCGCAAACAATATCTGCTCCATAAATTTCTATATTTAAAGATTGAAACGACACATTGGTGACCTCCTTGGAATTCTTTAATGGATTTTTTCTCTCCTTCACATTATAATGATTATAGTGAAAGGAGTCGATAGATATGACTGATACAATGAATGAACAAGTTCAAGAAGTTTTAGATAAATTGCGCCCATTTTTACTTCGTGATGGAGGAGACTGCGAGCTTGTAGATGTTGAAGATGGTATTGTAAAACTGCGCCTTTTAGGAGCTTGTGGGAGCTGCCCAAGTTCAACGATAACACTTAAAGCTGGTATAGAACGTGCACTTTTGGAAGAGGTTCCAGGAGTAGTAGAAGTAGAACAAGTATTTTAATAAAAACAAAAGTATAACTAAAAAAAGAAGCCTTTCAAAGGGCTTCTTTTTCTTTTCGAGCTCTAATTTCTTGCCACCGATCTTTTGCCATATCAATAACTTTTGGTTCAATAGAAGAGTTCTGTTTTTCAATTACCTTTGAGAAATAACGCGTTGCATATTCAATATCACCAATTTTTCTGGATAACTCTGCTATTAAATAGAGAATACGAGTTTCAGACATTTGAGTGCCATTATAATCATCGTTTGAATAGGAGTCCGCATAGCGATCACGAGCGATTTCCATAAATCGAATTTCATCTTCATTCCTATCCTGAAAACGATACAACCATGCTGTACGAAGAGCTAATCCTGCAATACTTACAAACTTTTCTTTTTTTAATGTACCAGAAAGAATTCCTAGTTTATAGGCCATAATTCCCTCTTCAAGCGATCGCTCATTGCCAAAAGATCTTGGTGTCCATTTACTAGCAATTTGTTCTTGGATTATTTCCTTAATTCCTGGAGCAAAATATTTGGTGAAATCCTCTGTAAATGAAAACCCACAATGCTCACATACAAATGTGTTATATAATAAAGGATTTACTTCTATGTTTTCATATATAGGTCGAAAGTCTGTGTCATGTTCTACAACCTTTATAAATTTGGAACGGACCTTAGTCGTTTTAAACTTTAACTTACAATGTAAGCATTCAATATCCTTTTGATAATAGGGAGTAAGTTCCACCTTAAGTCCTCTTTTCTCACGATTTATTTATAGTTCTATTATACTTGATAAACATTTTGAAAGCGAAATAAATATTCAAGTAGTTTTCCTTGTGTACATAGTAAAAACATTGATATGATAGAAGGAAGAAAGGGAAGGTGATTCAGATGTCAGAAGTAGTTATTTTATCTGAAGCGGCAGCTTACCGTGTTAAAGAAATGATGACGCATAACGGAGAAGAAGGCTCTGCCCTTCGTGTATCAGTAAATGGTGGTGGATGCAGCGGTCTTTCTTATGGTATGGGATTTGATAAAGAAAAACAACAAGAAGATATAGAGCTTCATCAGCATGGAATTGATATATTAGTGTCAAACGAGGACGCTTCTATTCTAACAGGAACGACCATCGATTATAAGGAATCATTAATGGGGGGCGGGTTTACGATTGAAAACCCTAATGCCATTGCATCTTGCGGTTGTGGTACTTCATTCAGAACTGCTAAAAAAGAAGGAACTCCAGAAAGCTGTTAACTACTAGCAAGAACATTTTCTATTAATGGAAATGTTCTTTTTTTATGCATTAGAAATTTATAAGGCACGTGAAAATATAAATAATACCCCTGATTTCCATTTCAAGTGGATGCTTTCCGTGGGGGGGGAGTGATGATTCTTCACCGTGCAAAGCTCTTCGAAATCGATAGAAACAGGTTTTGACTTTGAAGTATATGATGTTTTATTATTCACTTTTATTTTTTTTCTTTAAATTTTATTTGCGTAATATAGTATTGTATGCGTTATTAGCAGTATTTTCAGATGTTTACAATTACGCAACATTGTGTTGAAATCGTATGAGAAAAGGTCTAAAATAGAAGTTAAGGGTTTTTGTCGAACAATAGACAAAGATGAAGAGTTTAATGATGTATTTTTTGTGTCATAACTTTTCTTAAAAAATATAAAAAGGTGGTTGCGATCTTCGTGAAAAGACCAACAATTCTAGTATTAGGTGCGGGTTATGGTGGACTATCTACAGTAGTAAACCTTCAAAAATTAGTAGGTGCAAATGAAGCGGATATTACTTTAATCAATAAAAACGATTATCATTATGAATCTACATGGTTACATGAAGCTTCTGCTGGTACATTAAGTCCAGATCAAGTTCGTTATGATGTGAAAAGTGTTATCAATTCTAGTAAAGTAAACTTTATAAAAGCAACTGTTGATGCAATTGACGTTAATACGAAAAAAGTAACAACTAGTACTGGTGAGTATACATATGACTACCTAGTAATTGGTTTGGGCTTTGAAGGTGAAACATTCGGCATTCCAGGCCTAGATAAATATGCACTTTCAATTGCTAATGTAAATGCTGCTCGTCAAATTCGTGATCATATTGAATATCAATTTGCTACATGGTCAACAGAGGAAGTGCAAGATGATACTCGCTTAACAATCGTAGTAGGTGGAGCAGGATTCTCTGGCATTGAATTCTTAGGTGAATTAGGAAATCGTGTGCCTGAGCTTTGTAAAGAGTATGATGTACCTAAAGAGAAAGTTCGTGTAGTTTGTGTTGAGGCAGCTCCAATGGTATTACCAGGATTCGATCCCGAGCTAGTTGAATATGCAGTAAGACAATTAGAAGCTAAAGGAATTGAATTCTCTATTGGAACTCCAGTAGTAGAAGCAACTCCAGAAGGCGTAAAAATTAAAAAAGGCGAAGAGGAATTCGAATTCATCAAAGCAGGCACAGTTGTATGGGCTGCAGGAGTTCGCGGAAATCGCTTAATCGAAACATCAGGTATTGAAAATATGCGTGCACGTGTTAAAGTAGATAAAGATATGAGAGCTCCTGGATTCCCAGATGTCTTCATCGTTGGAGATTGTGCTCTAATGATCAATGAAGAAGCTAACCGTCCATATCCACCAACAGCTCAAATTGCAATGCAACAAGCAGTAACTGTAGCCAAAAATATTGTTGCTCTTATGAATGGTAATGCAACAGAAGAATTTACACCAAGCTTAAAAGGAACTGTGTGTTCTTTAGGCGAACATGATGCAATTGGCGATGTAATGGGAAGAAAACTTACAGGTACAAAAGCATCTATCATGAAAAAAGTAATCGATAATCGTGCACTTTACATGATCGGTGGAATTCCACTAGTAGTGAAAAAAGGTAAATTTAGCTTATAATCGAAAGTTATTATGGAAGCTCCTACTTATTTTGTAGGAGTTTTTCTATTTTATAATACTTCTCCTTTACAAATAAATTTGCACATGGTATATTATCAGAATATTAAAAATAGATTGAGAAGGAGACGATTGATATGACAAAAATGAGTACACAAACGAAAAATACGCATTGTCCTTATTGCAAAGGGGAGGGTTACTTCCAACTGCGATTAGGGGGATCCGAAACCTGCAATTATTGTAATGGTTCAGGAAGAAAGTAAAGTAGATTATGACAAAAAAGTGAAAACAAATATGTTCATTGAATACTAACCTCCATTAAGGTAAACTATTTACAGATGTTACGGAGGTTATATAAAATGGAGTTTATGTTAGTTCAAATGATACTTTCAGTTGTTATATTTTTTGTCATGTTTTTTGGAATCGCCTTCTTATTGAATATGTTACTTCGTATGACATGGTTCATGGCCATCCTTTATCCAATTGTAGTTGTTCTTATAATTGATGAAGTTGGATTTTTCGATTACTTTACAAAACCAGGCTCGGCTTTTTCTGCTCTAGGGGAAAAAATTGTTTCTCTTCATGCTGCAGATATAATTATTTTAGCAGGTGGTCTTGTAGGTGCAATCGCTGCAGGCTTTGTCATAAAATATTTAAGAAAAAATGGATACCAAATGTTTTAATAGTAAAAGGATGGCTACATTTGCAGCCATCCTTTTTATTATTTAGGAAATTTAAAATTCTGTGCCTATTGAAAACTACTTATAGTGATTCTTCGACCAGACTCTAGCGTCTTTCAGGGCTAACATAGGCGCTTGCGCATTTGTTATTTTTGAATGAAGGTATAAATAATAATAGAAATTAGTATACCCGTAATGGCTCCCATGAAAACTTCAATTGGCTTATGACCAAGTAAGGTTTTCAGTTCTTCCATTTTTTCTTCGTTCTTTTTATGTGACCAATCTTTCGTTTGCTCTACAAACAATTGAAAATCAACGCGCATCTGATTAATCATAATTGCTTGTTGGCCAGCCTGAAAACGGACTCCTGTTGCATCGAACATAACGATTACGGCAAATACGGTTGCAACTGCAAATAATGGAGAACCAAGTCCTGTTTCATAAGCAATAGCGGTACATAAGGATGTAACTGCAGCAGAGTGAGAACTAGGCATTCCACCAGTAGAAGTGAATAATGACCAATCCAATTTTCTCGTCATCAAAAAGTGAATTGGAATTTTGACGAATTGTGCAAAGAAAATAGAAAAAAGTGCAGCCATAAGTGGAGTATTTTGGAGGATTGCCAAAGTAGACACCGCCTTTCATTTGAAGTTATCTTATGGATAGTATAACACACTCAAACAATTCGAAAAATACGAAAGGTTCCTATATAATAAGATTATATTCAAAATAGTAGGGGGAAAAATAATGATTATCCATACAAATGAAGTATTATTTGAAGAAGTGCAATCAGAAACGCTAGTAGTGGGTGTTTCTAAGCACGTTGAAAACACACCGAAATGGGATGCTTTCTTAAAAATTTTTGGAGAACATATTGGTGACTGGGTAAAGAGTGGAGATATATCTACGGAATTAAAGAAAATCGTTAAAATTCCAGTATCCAACCATGAGGCAGTAAAAAGAATACTTTTTGTTGGACTAGGTGATCGAAAACAATTAACACAAGAGAAAGTACGGGAAACATTTGGACTTGTCGGGAAGGAATTACTAACTAGTAAGCCAGAGTCCTTAGGAGTTTGGATACCATCATTCACTACTGATGCAATAACTGTAGCAGATGTTGCTTATTTAGCGGCAGAAGGTATTGGTATGGGTTCATTTACATATGAAGGATATAAAACAACTTCGAATGTTCCCGATTATTATTTACCGTCTATTGAATTGTTAATGGACGAAGAAGATGACGAAGTCGTTTCATATTTTGAAGTAGGCACTATTTATGCAGATGCGGTTAATGAAGCAAGAATTCTTGTTAATACGCCTGGAAATGTATTAACTTCCACTCAATTAGGAGAATATGCGAGAGAGCTTGGAGAAACATACGGATTTGAAACAGAGATTCTTGGGAAGAAAGAAATTGAAGAGCTTGGCATGGGCGCACTTCTTGCAGTAAACCAAGGCTCCGTTGAAGAACCACGTCTTATTGCCTTAAAATATCAAGCAACAGATGATTGGACGGATGTTGTAGGTTTAGTAGGGAAAGGTATTACCTTTGATACAGGTGGATACTCTATTAAAACGAAAACAGGAATCGTTGGTATGAAGGGGGATATGGGAGGAGCAGCAGCTGTTTTAGGTGCAATGCAAATTATTGGTGAGCTTCGTCCAAACAAAAACGTCATCGCTGTCATTGCTTCAACAGACAATATGATTTCAGGTAATGCATTTAAACCAGATGATGTTATTACATCTATGAGTGGTAAAACGATTGAAATTTTAAATACAGATGCTGAAGGGCGCTTAGTTTTAGCAGATGCTGTTACTTATGCAAAACAACAAGGTGCGAATTATATTGTGGACGTTGCAACGTTAACTGGCGGTGTTATTACGGCATTAGGTTACGATAAAACGGGTGCATTAACCAACAATGAGGAATTCTTCGAAACCTTCATGGAATCCTCACTTGAGACTGGTGAATTCGTTTGGAGATTGCCACTAACTGAAAACGATAAAAAACGTATTCGTAAAAGTGATGTAGCAGATCTGAATAATTCACCTGGTGGAGATGGTCATATGATTTTCGGTGGAGGATTTGTTGGGGAATTCGTAGAGGAAACTCCGTGGATTCATCTAGATATTGCTGGTACATCTGATACAAAATCTGCTCATGACTTTGGACCAAAAGGTGGTACTGGTGTCATGGTACGTACATTGGCTACATTAGTGGAAAGAATGGCAGACCAAGAGTAGGGCAAACACACAGACTCACTTTCCCCAGTGGCATACACTGAGAGGAAAGGAGGAGTAGCATGGTAAGATTTCGGGGAGGTTATAATAGGGGTCCTGGATATGGTGGATTTGGTGGCCGAGGCTTTGGAGTCCCATTTGTAGGAGGCTTAGTCGGAGGGCTTGTAGGTTCTGCATTATATGGAGGATACGGAGGGTATAGACAGCCATACCCATATTATCCATATCCTTATTACTATCCATATCCATATCCATATCCTTATTACTATCCATATACGCCATATCCTTATTAGTCATACTAAGGCGGTTATTACTAACAATAGCGGTTTCTAGAAAAAAGCTTCTGTACCCTCGGTTAATCCGTGCGTACAGAAGCTTTATTTTTATAGATCGAGAAAGTATCTAAAAATATACTGTCAACAATGGGATCAAGATAGATTTTAGAATAAATAATACTGGGATAAAGCAGTCTGTTGAATTAGAGATATATTTTGCAATGAAGGATAAAGAAAGAAGATCTTCTTTTCTACTAGTAGAAATAAGTATTCACTAAATAAAGAAGGGGAATAGCGAACGAAATTGCATCTTCGAGAGCTCCCACTATGTATAAGGAAAGTATCTTTTCTTTAGTTAAACAAAAACGCACTAACCTATTTCTTAGTGTTGTAGGAGGGCGGTGGATGACCATAAGATTACCGAAAAAAGGGATGCTGGTGATGACGGACGTCACTACCGGCATCCCTAAAATTCACTCGCTAACAATATAGCAACACGTCCGTCTAAAGCTATTCGAAAACGATAGAAACAGGTATTGAACATAAATTTTGGCTGTTTTTTCTTCTTTAATAAAAAATAAGCCTGTTTTTGAAAAGTGTATTTTCAAAACAGGCTCATTATATTTGATTCCAAATATTGTTATTGAAGCTTTTCTCTTTTCTTTTTAACGACTTCAGCTAAATCATCGCGTACTGTTTTATTGGATAATTTAACGCCTGACAGGTAAGCTGCACGACCCATCATATGACCACCAACTGGTCCAGTGATGAATAGAAAAACAATCCCAAGTAGAATACGAGAATTGAAATGACCTTCGATTAACCAAAAATGAATAAATACCCCTAGTAAAATGCTCATAACCCCTAAAGTTGCGCTTTTTGAAGCGGCATGCGCGCGAGAAAAAGCATCGGGTAATCGGATTAAACCAATTGCAGTAACGAGGATGAAGATAGTACCAAAAGAAATTGTTGCAAAGATAAGTATATTAGCTATTACGGTCACGTTGAATAATTTCTCCCTTCTCCGTGAATTTAGAAAAAGCTACTGTCCCGATAAAGGAGAGAACTGCTAGTAGTAATATAACTTCTAGGAAAAAGACAGTATCGAAAAGAATGGATATTAACCCAATCAGCGTAATAAGTCCAACACCTATAGCATCTAAAGCAATAACGCGGTCTGGAGTAGAAGGACCCTTCACTAGGCGATAAACAAAGCCTAGAACGCTTAAACTTATTAAGACAACGATTATCCATAGAAAAGTTATCATGATCTACTCACCTCCAAAATTGCTTTTTCAAATGTATTACGTATGGATTCTATTGCTTCATCAATATCTTCAAAATCGATCGAATGGATATACAAAATTTTATTGTCATCCGAAATATCAATAACTATCGTACCAGGAGTTAAAGTGATCAAACTAGACAATAAAGTAATCTCCCAGTCTTGTTCGAGTACAGTCGGCATCGCAAAGATTGCAGGACGAATAGGCATGGTTGGCTTTAATATTAACTTCAATACAGAGATGTTCGACAACACAAGCTCTTTAATAAATAAAGTACCTAGTTTGATGACTGCCCATAGTCGGTCCATATAAAATCTAGTACTCAAGGATTTACGTAGCATGAACAGCATGAGCAACCCGAGTATATAACCGACAATGAACGTTGTAGGTTTAAATGATACAGACAGGAACATCCACGTAAATGCGATTAGTACATTCAATAAGATTTGGAAAGCCATAATTATTTCACCCCTTCGAATACAGCATCAACATATATAGAAGGGTCAAGGAGCACATTCGTTGCATCGGACATAAATGGCACTAAGTATTCCGCACCTACACCATAAAGGACTGTAATTCCCGCTAATGTGATGGCTGGAGCTAATAGATGACGATAATTCTTTTTACTAATAAGATGCTCTCCTTTTTCCTCTCCCCAAAATGCATAGATGAAAATACGAATTGCTGAGAGTAAAACTAAAAGACTGGAGGCCAGGATGAAAATGCTTTGCCATAATAGCTCTCCTTCAAATCCACCTTGCACGATTAAAAGTTTCCCTATAAAACCACTAAGCGGTGGAATACCAGCTAATCCGAATGCAACGATTAAGTAGCTCCATCCAAGCAATGGATAACGCTTCATAAGACCACCCATTTTACGTAAATCGGCTGTGCCTGTTATTTTGATAATTATTCCTATGAATAGAAATAACGCACCTTTAATGAGAATATCGTGTATCAAATAAAATACAGAGCCCATCATTCCGTTTTCATTCATAACAGATGCTCCAAACAAAATTACACCGACTGCTATAACTATATTGTAAATAATAATTTGTTTTACATCAAAATACGCTAGTGCTCCTATACAACCCACCACAATAGTAATTATCGATAGGATCATCAATAAGTTATGCGTATATCCAACATCGGCTGTGAAGAACAGTGTATATGTTCGTATAATTGCGTATACCCCAACTTTTGTAAGCAATGCGCCAAACAGAGCAAGTACGGGCACAGGTGGCGCTGCATACGAGCCTGGTAACCAAAAGAATAACGGGAATATACCACCTTTTATACCAAATACGATTAGGAACAGCACCGCTATAACAGTTACGATACCAGAAGGTCCTATTTCAGCAAGCTTCACAGAAATGTCCGCCATATTCAGCGTACCGACTACAGAATACAAATAACCAACTGTAATTACAAACAACGAGGAGGAAACAATATTAACGATTATGTATTTAATCGACTCTTTTAACTGAATTTTTTCTCCTCCTAAAACAATCAAAACATAAGAGGACATTAATAACACTTCAAAGAATACAAACATATTGAAAATATCACCAGTAGTAAATGCGCCATTCACACCTGTGAGCATAAATAGTATTGCAGGGTAATAAAATCCTTTTTCTCGTTCTTCGCCGATCGCAGTAAAACTATACCACACGACAAATAATGCGATGATTAGTGAAGAAGTAACCAATAAAACAGAAAACATATCAGAAACCATCGTAATTCCAAATGGTGGTGCCCAGCTACCTAATGTCAGAGTTTGCACTCCATTTACTTTTACTTTGTAAAGTAAAACGAAGGAGGAAGCTAAAGCGAATAATAAACCAATCATTGTTACAATTCGCTGAGCTTTCACTTTTTTAGGAAAAAATAATAAAACAGCGGCAAACAGAAAGGGAATTAGGACAGGAAATAATAATAAGTTAATCATTGTCTTCGTTTCCTTTCATCAAATCCATATTGTCGGTACCAACAACTTTATATGCGCGGTAAGCTAACACGAGCGAAAATGCAGTTACACCAAAACTAATAACAATAGCTGTTAATATAAGTGCTTGTGGTAGGGGGTCTACATAATCAGTGATTCCTTCTGCTAAAACTGGAGCAGATTCTCCACCTAATCCACCCATTGTCAGTAGTAATAGATGTGTTCCATGACTTAGAAGGCCAGTGCCAATTATTATACGTAATAAACTTCTAGAAAGTATTAAATAGACGGCAGCCATAAATAGAAAGCCGATTAAAATGGACATAAGAATCTCCATTATTCATCTCCTCCTATCATCTGAATGATGTTCATCGTTACGCCTACAACTACCAGGTATACGCCTGTATCGAAAAACATAGCAGTATGGATAGAGGTTTCTCCGAGTAGCGGTAAGTTAAAGTAATCATAGACATGAGTGAAGAAAGGCACATTAAAGTAAATGGAACCTGCTGCGGTTAATAATGAAATTAATAAGCCGATGGCAGTAATTACTGTGTAATTGAACGGTAGCATGTCCCGAACCGTTTTCAAATCAAAAGCTAGCATGAGTAAAACGATTGCGCTTGACATGACAAGTCCGCCAACAAATCCTCCACCAGGTGTATAGTGACCTGCAAAAAAGATATGAATGGAGAATAGAAAGATGATGAAAAATACTACTTTTGTAGTCGTTTGAATAATTAAATCATTTGTTTTCAACTTTTCTAGCTCCTTTCTTTTTTGCGAGGCGAACTGTGATCATACCGATAATTCCCAAAGATGCAATCGTAAGTACACTAATTTCAAACAATGTATCGAAGCCACGGTAATCTACTAAAATAACATTGACAATATTCCCTCCACCAGCCTCTGAATATACGGTTTCCTTGTAGTACTCTGAGATGGATTTAACTAGCTTTTGCGAATGGGAAGCAATAGCTATTAGGGAAACCATTACCCCTACTCCTAAAGCGATAAGGAAATTATTCAAGCGGAAAAGACGATCTTCTTTTCCTTTTTCATACTTATCCATTTTAGGCAGATGATAAAATGCTCCTAAGAATAGGGCAACCGAAACAGTTTCGATCACTAACTGAGTTAGAGCAAGGTCAGGCGCTTTAAAGATGATGTAAAATAACGCCACCGTGTAACCAACAGCTCCAAGGGAAATAATTGCAGTTAGTCTTGACTTTGTAACTAAAATAGTAATTGTGCTTATAATTAACACAACGGAGATTAATATCTCAAAGAATTGAATTGGTGCTAAATTAGTGAAATCTATAACAAATGCATCTCTTGTCCACATCGTGAAAGCCAATAGAGCAATAAACGCTGCGAACATATAGATTAAGTACGATCGAATAGACCCTGTCATATAACTTGAGGATAGGCGATTAGCACCTTTATCTGATAGATTCATCAGTCCACCGTAAAATCCGTTGAGTGAGATTTTAGTTGGCAACATTCCATATACAGGAGCCCATTTTGCAATTGTTTTGTACAAAAGGAAACCTATTAAAAAGACGGCAAGTGTCATATACAATGCTATAGAATCAAAGCCATGCCATGCTTTAATATAAAAGCCAACATCTGCTGGAACTTGATACGCTAGTGGCTGAATGGCAGCTACAGCCGGTTTTATAAAAGTGTTACCAAAAAAGTTAGGTACAAAGAATATGACAATCACTAATATTGCTAATATTGCCGGAGCTACAAGCATACCAAATGGCGCTTCATGAGCTTTTTTAGGTAATTGCTCTGGTTTGTATTTTCCACGGAATGTGTGGAATACGAAGTACAGGCTATAAACAAATGTGAAAACACTTGCTATCCAAGCAACTATTGGAAACAGCATCCACCATGACTCTAAAGAATGGACATTAAAATGCTGTAAAGAAAGAGTAGCATCTAAAAACATTTCCTTACTTAAGAATCCATTAAATAGTGGGATACCGGCCATTGAGAAACTTCCTATCATAGCAATTGTAAAGCTAATAGGCATCAAGCTCATTAACCCGCCGAGCTTACGTATGTCTCGTGTGCCCGTTTCATGATCAACAATACCTGCAATCATAAACAAGCTGCCTTTAAATGTAGCATGATTCATTAAGTGGAAAATCGCTGCAAAAGAAGCGAATGCAAAGGTAGTTACTAAATCTCCAGTAACGTGATAGGAAATAGAGCCGATACCAAGTAAGGACATAATTAGCCCAAGCTGACTTACTGTAGAGAAAGCTAGTATGGCCTTTAAATCGGTTTGCTTCACAGCAAAGATAGAGCCCCAAAATAATGTCAGTAATCCTACACCGGTTACGAGCCAAACCCAAACTTCTGATAAAGCGAATATAGGTGTGAATCTTGCAACTAAATATAAGCCTGCTTTAACCATTGTTGCTGAGTGCAAGTATGCACTAACCGGAGTTGGTGCTTCCATTGCATCCGGTAACCAAATGTAAAATGGGAACTGTGCTGACTTCGTAAATGCCCCGATTAGTACGAGCACAAGTGATAATATAAAGAATTCTTGACCAACAAGTGTTGGTGCTTGTTCTATCAATTCACGAATAGAGAATGTTTCTCCCATAATTCCTAGTAAGACGAATCCCCCAAGCATCATCAGACCACCGAAAACAGTTATCATCATCGATTTTAAAGCACCAAATCTAGAACGATCCTTTGTATACCAATATCCAATAAGTAGGAAGGACGATATAGAAGTTAATTCCCAGAAGAAATACAAACTAATGAGGTGATCTGATTGAACAACTCCAAGCATTGCACTCATAAATAGTAAAAGGTAAACGTAAAAGTTACCTAGTTTCTCTCTCTCTTTATCCATATAGAAGATAGAGTAGAGAACGACTAATGCCCCAATTCCTGTTATGAGTAAGGAAAACAGTAAACTAAGCCCATCTATGTATGAAACCAACGATATATCCAATGATGGAATCCATTCAAATTTGTCTATATATGTAGTGCCATCCATAATAGCGGATATATAAGTTACATAATAGCCAACTAAAACAACGGGTACTATTAATACAAACCACCCTGTATGGATACTTGAAATTTTCTTGAATAAAAATGGAATCACAATAGCCACAAGGATAGGCAAGAAAATTGCAAAAATTAAGGACAAGGGAATACTCCTCTCAAGTGTATGTAATTAAATGCATCTTTAAAATTATAACGCAATTAAGCATTATTTGCATAGAATGTAATGCTTGCTATTGCATATAGTATCTTTCTTTCGATATGATATTTAGGAATAGTTAAATAAGTAGAACTAGGTAATTTAAAATTGTCATAAAAAATTCACTTGCTTCAACAACAGTCTCGAAAAAAGAAAAATAACTGTAACAATCTATCAAAGGAGTACATATGAAGAACCCTTATGTGTTTGGCTTTTTACCATTAATAACAATCGTATTATTCAGTTTATCATTCGCACTTTTTACGATGAATAAAGTAATAGAGCTATTTAAAGTAATTGGTGTATATAGTGGAATGAGAGAATTTCTTTCAGATGTAGAACTAAAACTATTTTTATTAATTATATTGGCATTAATCTACTTTATGGTTTTTTCTGCATTGAAATTAATTGCTGAGACAATACATGAAATAGGTATGTTATTCTTCTCGAAGGATTATGAAGGAAAAACGATGGCACAGGCCCGTGGCGGCTTTGTTATCTTTTTTGTTGGGTCTATTATTTCAGCAGTTGGATTTCAATCGATTCAACTATTGCTTATTATCTTTTTGTTAACTACGTTTATCTATTTTGTTTATGTTGTTTATAAATTAAGCAGTTCGATGAGTCTTGTCGGTACTTTAGGATTAGTGATGTTTGAAATCATCGTCTGGAGTCTTTTTCTAGCACTAGTTATTTATATAATTATTAAATTGTACAATGGGATTGTTGCAAGTCTCCCCTTTCTATAGATGTAGGCTTTCCACGAGACGGCTTCAATCAACGAAATTCACCAGATGACTTAGATTTAGGGGTATTAGAACTGTAAAAATATTTTTTTATTAAAATACTCTTTTTTGTGCTACTGCTAAAAGTGAAGATTAGTCCCAAAATTTTGAATGGAGTTGTCTAATGAAGAGGTTAGTAATTATGACGGTCGGAAAGACGCATAGTGGAAAAACGACTTTTGCCAGAGCATTAGAAAAAGAGCTTACGAACTCAGTTGTAATTGATCAGGATAATCATGCTGAGTTCCTTCATACTTATTACCAATCTTTATTACCGAAGCAGGGGAGTAACACGATAAAATATGCAATTACACAAACGATTGTACATCATGCAGTACATGAGACCAATTGTCATGTTATTCTTTGCAATTCAAATCGTAACCGCAGAGGTCGAATGAAACTAATAGATTATTATCAAAACAAAGGGTTTACTTGTATCCTCGTAAATTTTGAAATTCCCGATTATATTTTGAAAGAGAGAATTACGAATAGTGAGCGTAGTACGTCGATTTTAAGAGTTGCTTCTACTTTTGACGAAGTACTCTCTAGGCAGCTGGAAGAGACGGATACAGGTGATATAGTAGCACCAAATGAAGAGGAAGCTGATTATTTATTTGTTATTAAGGATTCAGATGATATACAGTCTGTTATTCAAAAAATAATAGAAACTGTTTAATAAATAAGTTACAGAGCCTATACTAGAAAAGAAAAGCTGATCGTGACATCAGTCACGGCCAGCTTTTTATTTAAAATCATTCGGGAACACCCGGTTTTTCTCAGTTCATTATTTTATTAAATATTTTATGGTGAATCTTTTTAGATTCTATTAGCTTCATATTATGTGGCATATCATAGCCAATCCACACTGCGGATGTATATGTTTCTGTAAGTCCCGTAACCCAGTAATCATGATAGTCATTCGTCGTACCTGTTTTAGCCCCGACATAAGCGGAGTTAACATGTACCCCTTTTCCAGTTCCGTTTACTACAACATCTGCTAACAAATCTCTCATTATAGTAATAGTTTTAGGTGACCATACTTCCACCTTTTCCTCTTTCCACTCATACAGAATTTCACCATGCTTGTTGGTAACTTTCCGAATAGCATGAGTAGGCTTGTACATTCCATCGATAAAACCTGTATAAGCATCCGCCATTTCAAGTACGGTTACTCCATTTGTTAAACCTCCGAGAGCAGCAGGAAAGGTATGATCTTCTGCTACCAAATGTTCAAATCGGAATTGCTCTAATTTCGCAAAGGCCTCTCCAATCCCAACATTTTGCAATAGTCGCACTGCAGGAGTGTTGTGACTAAAACGAAAAGCCTGTTTAAGTGAAACGTCACCGTATATAGCTCCACCATAATTTTGAGGACAATAATGTGAGATACATAATTTTCCTCCACTGATCTCATTGTTTGGAGTTAAAGAAGTTGTTTCAAAAACTGGACCATATACAAGTAAGGGTTTTAAAGCAGAACCAGGTTGTCGAACTGCTTGATTTGCCCGATTAAAATCAAATTTACGATAATCCTTTCCACCGAACATGCTAACAATTTCTCTTGTCTCATTATTAATCACTACAGAAGCAGCTTGTAAATCTTTTGTTTTGTCTAGAAGCCTATCAATATAAACAACATCTTCCTTTTGTTTCTGTGGATCCAAAGCAGTATGAATAGTTAGTCCCTGGGAAATTACTTGATTCACACGGGTTTGTAATTCATTTTTGAAAAGCATTGCCTGCTGCTCATTAGAAGCTGATTCAATTTTCTCTTGAAATCCCTCGCTAGCACTGATTAATGATTTTAGTTCGTCAAACACATACGTACTATAAACAGGGTATAACTGAGTTTTTGTTTTTGTTTGAAGAACAATGGGCTCATTTTTTAATGTATTCCCATGCTCTGAGGAAATTTTATCATTTTTTACTAAAATATCGATTAACAATTCCTGCCGCTTTTTAGTTGCTTCAAAATTTTCCAATGGATTATATAGGGACGGGTTATTTGGAATAGCGCTTATAAAGACTTGCTGTGCTTCCGTTAACTCACTTAATGGCTTTCCAAAATAATAGGTTGCCGCAGCTCCAATACCATAAACCTGATTGCTGAAGTAAATTTCGTTTAAATAGTTTTCTAGTATTTCCTCTTTACTTGATTGTTTTTCCATCTCATAAGCATAGACCAGTTCTGTCACTTTCCGTTCATATGTTTTTTCCGTTGATAAGTAGCGAAGTCTCACTAATTGCTGAGTGATTGTACTTGCACCCTGGTCACTTGCATTGGCTGCTGCATTAGCAAAAACAGCACGGAAAATTGCACTAAAATTAAAGCCAATATGATTATAAAACTCTGCATCCTCGCTTTGTATAAGTACTTCTTGAACGAAAAGAGGGATAGAATCTAGAGCTAATGGATCTCGCCACTCTACGTAATCTTCCGAGAATATGCGATTATCTTTGTCTAAAAGAACAATTGGCGATGTAATAACAGGTGTGTTAAGTGGGATAGCCTCTTTCAAATCCTCTTTAAATTCTGAGGCTACTAATATCTCACTATGGATAAATGAATATAAAATCCAAATGAGTGGAAAGCAAAGAAAAACGAACATATATCCGATTGCCTGACGCATGAGTTAGTTGCACTCCAATTCCTATAATCTAATAAAAAGAATAGCACACTTTCCTTATGGAAAGTGTGCTATCTTCATGATAATTTTGCATGCATTTCTTCTTCTATTAATACATCCTCAAAATCTATCCGAGGTTTCTTTCTAGCAAAGTATATAATCACAAATGCGATTAAGAATAATGTCGCTGTAACGAAAAAGACGGATGATATACCGATAAATCCACTTATAAAGCCTCCGAACATTGGTCCGATAATATTGCCTAAAAAGCGGAAGCTAGTGTTATAACCCATGAGTTCTCCTTGAACCTCTATCGGAGCCTCTCTACGTATTAAAGCAGTCGTAATAGGTATTAGCCCGCCTGAGGCAATGCCAAATAAGAAACGTAGAATTACGAGTTGCCAAAGGTCTGTTACGAATGCTTGCGGAACGATAAATATGAAAGCAAGAATTAGAAGGAAGGATAATATTTTTTCATATCCATGCGAATCTCCGAGCTTACCCCAAATCCTAGCAAACAAGAGACTTCCGACTCCAGTCGCACTAAAGGTAATACCCGCAAGAAGTGCAACTTCTTTAGAATTTGTTAATTGAGAAACATATAAGGACAAAAGAGGCTGAATACTAAACAAACCAATTTGTATCAATGATGTAATCATAAGAACATTTAAAATTAAACGGTGATGAAAAATACTAGAAATCACTGTTTTTCTTGAATATTCATGATCGCCTGCTTTCTTCTCTTTGCGAATTTCATGGATACCAAAGAGTACCATTAAAGCAGCAATTGAAACTGCTGTTGCTGTAATAATGAATGTATATTGGAAACCGAATGTATCTGCTAGAAATCCGCCGATAATTGGACCAAATAATGTCCCAGAAACACTACCCATCTGTAGAGTTCCCATTGTTTTACCGGCAATATTCTTTGGAGTTTGAGAGCTTATAAAGGCTAAAGAGGTAGGGATAAATCCAGTAACGATTCCCATAAATAAACGAAGGACAAAGAAGGCTTCTACAGAATTGACAAACCCCATTAGCAAAACACTAATCGCAATCCCAAATCCGTTAATGATTAAAATTGGTTTATATCCATATTTATCTGCGATTCTTCCCCATATTGGTGACATTAGAAATGCGGATACAAATGTAGCACCAAATACAAGTCCTGACCACTTTTGAACATATGCTTCAGAGAATTCACCCATCGTATTTATATATAAAGACAAGAATGGCATGATCATCGTCATCGTGGCAGAAACTAGAAAGTTAGAAAACCACATGATCGTAAAATTCCGTTTTTGTACGCTCACTGAAATCCCTTCTTTCTATGGTTGCATAACCGTTTAATAATCATTATAGAACATTTAGTGTGTCGAAGAAAGTTAGATACTTTGTCACTGAAATCGGAGTAGTAGTTATGGTAAACTAATTTGGGGTGATTAATACGTGAAAAAGATATGGTTAATACTTGGTATAGCAACAACTATTCTCTTCTTAAGTGCCTGTGGATCAAAAGATTCTAGTGCGCCTAAGGAAGAAGTAGAAAAAGAAGAAACTAATGTAAGTACAGAGACTAAACAAGAAGGAGAGATAACTATGTATCCACAACTTTCTAAAGAAGTTGCCTCAAATGAAGCCTTAGTTACTATGAATACATCAATGGGACCAATTAAGATTAAATTATTCCCTGAACTAGCACCAAAAACAGTGGAGAATTTCTTAACACATGCAGAAAATGGATATTATGATGGGCTGATTTTCCACCGAGTTATTCAAGACTTCATGATTCAAGGTGGAGATCCAACTGGTACTGGTATGGGTGGAGAAAGTATTTACGGGGCAGAATTTGAGGATGAGTTTTCCATGAATCTCTTTAACTTGAGAGGAGCTCTTTCCATGGCAAATGCAGGACCAAATACAAATGGTAGTCAATTTTTCATCGTTCAAGCTGCTGAACCTCCAGCAACAGCACAGCAAATGATCGATGGTGGATGGCCTAAAGAAATTGCAGAAGCTTATGCAGAAATGGGTGGAACACCGCATCTTGATCAAAAGCATACAGTATTTGGACAAGTGATTGAAGGTTTGGAAATAGTGGACCAAATGGCAGCAGTTGAAACTGGCGCTAACGACAAACCTGTTGTAGATATTACAGTAGATTCAATTGAAATTGTTCAGAAATAATTAGAGGAGTGTATATATGTTTTCGTTTTTACAACTAGCTTTTTTGTATTTTCCAGAAGACAAGTCGGAATATATACCTGTCGTAATCGAATTGGCTGTTTTAATAATTGTTTGTATTTTCGTATTTAGATGGTTACAGAAAAAATCTAAAAAAGATGCAGAAAAAGCAAAAGTGTTAGAAGATAAAATTATGCAAGCAAAAAAAGATAAACTTAATTAATAGACTTCAGAGTGACCAAGAAACCGTAAAAAACCTTCCGTGTTGGAAAGTCTTTTTACGGTTTTCAAGTAAGTGTAGAGAAAAGAAGATTTCGAATTTCTTACAAGTAATTTCTGGTGCGTTGGAAAAAATAACCTATTCCAACTGAACGCATCAAAATTCCAACTAAACTCTTCAAAAGCCCAACTAAGTAGGAAACCTGAAAGTCAACCCACTAAAGAAGACTAATTTTTACGTAACTTTAGTTGAATGTTCCATTTTAGCTCAAAAATAAAAAGAGGAGAATATGACGGCAGTCATAAATCTCCACTTTATTGTGTCTAATGATATCTATTGAAGTGATTTAATGAAACGTGCCACTCCATCTTCCACAGTTGTAAGTGGACATGCTACATTCATTCGCAGAAATCCATCCCCACCTTGGCCGTACTTCGACCCAGGCTCCAGTGCAAGTTTACCTACCGTTAAAAGCCGATCCATTATTTCATTTTCAGAAAGGCCAGTCCCACGATAATCTATCCAAACTAAATAGGTACCCTCTGGTTTGGAAACATTTATACCCTCAATTTTTGATAGTTGCTCAACAACGTAGTCCATATTTATAGTCAATACCTCTAACAATTCCTCTAACCAAGGTGCACCTTGTTCATAGGCAGTTTGTAGAGCAGTAAGTGAAAATATACTCAAACCCATATATCCACGACTCACCGCAAGCTTGTCTATTTCTTTTCGCTTTTGTTCATCTGGTACTATCATAGCTGCAGCTTGAATTCCTGCAAGATTAAATGTTTTTGTTGGAGCCATAAGTGTAATGATGTTATTTGGATCCTCAGCTACACTTAGCATAGGAATATGTTTATTTGGCTTAAAAATTAGATCCGAATGAATTTCATCGGATAACACTAACACATTATATTGCTGACAGAGTGCAGCCATTTTCGTTAAGTTGTCCTTGCTCCATACTTTTCCACCTGGATTATGTGGATTACATAAGATGAAAACTTTAACATCCTTGCTTAAACATTCTTCAAATGATTCCCAGTCCACTACATAGGAATTATCTTTCTCTATTAACTGGCTAGTAACTACTTGTCTGTCTAAATTTTTAGGTACACTCATAAATGGGGGATACACGGGTGTATGTATAAGCACTTTGTCCCCAACCTCCGTAAAAGCTTCAATAACTTCAACTATTCCTGGTATTACTCCTTGGCGAAACAAAATCCACTCATTTTTTATCGTTAGCTGATGTTTATCTTCGACCCAGTTTGTAAGTGCTGACTTTGTTTCTTCTGGTGTAATTGCATAACCGAAAACTGGATGTTCCAATCGTTTTTGTAAAGCATCAATAATAACGGAGGGGATAGCAAAATCCATATCCGCTACCCACATAGGCAGTACTTCGGAGGCATCGGTTATTGCATATATTTCCTCTAACATATCCCATTTCGCAGAATTAGTATTACGTCGATTAAAGACAGTAGAAAAGATAGACAACATAATTTCCCCTTTCAATTTGTATTTATTATGTTATTATAACCCTATCTAATAAATCTGGATAGGTGAAGGTAAAATGGACACAATTGAAATGAATAGAAAAGCAGTTTGGACATTGCAACAATGGGATCCTTTTCATATTGGAGAACATGCCTATGAAACAGAAACGGCAGATGTAGTCGCATATTTGCAAAATATCGACCATCCATCTGAATTGGCGAAGCGAATTCAGGAAATTTATGAACACTCTTTTGAAGAGTGGATTCCTTTAGAGAAGTGTGTAGAGATATCCTACAAGTTAATCGCGATAAAGTACGAAATGAAATGTATTATATAAATGAAAAAAGCTTTCGGTTTATATGCCGAAAGCTTTTTCTTATTATTACGCTTCTTGTACACCGTCTAATAAATTTGAAGCTGGAACTTCTAATGCATTGGATAATTTCAAGATTGTTTGTACGGATGGCGTTTCTTTCCCTGACTCATAAGCTTCAAGCTTCCCTGTACCAATCCTTGTTTTTAATGCCAAAGTTTCTAATGTTATATTACGTTCTTCTCTTATTTGACGTAATTGCACATGTAAATCTTGTTTCATGATTCCATCCACCCCTGTCTTAATTATTACTATATTATAACACAATTTTTTTTAGAACCCTTGATAATAATGTCAGAAAAAGTACAATTATTACAATACAAGCTTCATGGCACCTTGGATAAAAACGATTATTATTGCCATCGGAGCTGCAATACGTACGATGATATACCAAGAATTTAAAAGGAAATTATTCACTTTAAGATCTTGGATGAGCATAGATTTAGAAAAATGAAAGCCCGCAAATAAGGATATAAATAATGCTCCTAACGGTAGACCAATACTACTAGTTAGGAAGTCGGCAAAGTCAAAGACAGACATACCTAATATGTGAACATCTGAAAGTATACCAAAGGACAAAGCACTAGGAATTCCTAGTAAGAATATAAGAAATCCATATACCCAAGAAGCCCTTTTCCTTCTATCATATTTAGTTTTAATGCCAATTGATACAACTATTTCTAACATACTGATCGAAGAGGTAAGTGTTGCAAACAAAAGTAGTATAAAAAATAATATTAGGAAAAATTGACCGAACATAATTTGATCAAATACAGCTGGGATAATGATAAAAGCTAATCCAGGTCCTGCATCGGGTGAAAAACCTAATGCAAAAACAGCTGGGAAAATTACGAGTCCTGCCATAATGGATATTCCAATGTTCAGTAGAGACACACTCAGTGCCGACGTACTTAAGTTTGTTTCTTTTGGCAAATAGGACGCATACGTAATCATGCCAGAAATACCTACACTTAAAGAAAAAAAAGCCTGTCCTAAAGCAAGCAAAGCTGTTTCCCACGTAAGATAGGACCAATCCGGTACAAATAAAAACTTGATACCTTCGATAGCACCGTCTAGTGTTAGGGAGCGAATAGTTAATACGACAAAGAAAATTAGCAAGAGCGGCATCATCCACTTACTTGCTTTCTCAATACCTCCTTTAATCCCACCCGATACAATCCAAATCGTTAGCAGGATGAAGGTTGCTTGAGCAATTACAACCTCCCAGGGATTTGAAATTACTGTATTAAATAAGTCATTAAAGAATGTTTCTTGACTCCCACTTAAGCTAAAAGTAAAGGAACGGAACAAATATGATAAAATCCACCCACCAACAACGCTATAGAAGGATAATATGATAAAAGAAAAGGCAAAACCTGCCCACCCGATTATAAACCATGGTTTCCCCGGTGCAAGCTTTTTAAAGCCTGTTACTGCATCTGCTTGACCTCTTCTTCCAATGATAAATTCAGCAAGTAATATTGGGAGGCCAATAAGTAGCGTACAGAGGATAAACAAGATTACAAAAACACTTCCTCCATTAGTTCCTGCCATATATGGGAATTTCCAAATGGCACCTAGTCCAATTGCACTTCCAGCTGCTGCTAATATAAATCCGATTTTAGAACTAAAATGATCTCGGTTTGACACGATAATCCCTCCATTTTATAGGACTGTCTTATTCTTTACGGGGATTTAAAGAAAATGCAGGCAAATTTGAAACAATCTAAAATAATCTTTCGTATCATCAATAGAGCAACAGAGAGAGAGGGAGGAATATGGTAGAGCTTGAGTTAATCGAACGAGCACAACAGGGGGACAAAGCAGCATATACAGAACTAATACACATACATCATAGGACAGTTGAAAGATTTGCATTTCAGTGTGGCGTTCGGGTCAATGATATTCCAGATGTCACTCAAGAAGTATTTGTAAAGCTTTATCGATTTTTGCATCAATTTCAGCGAGAACGATTTACGACGTGGTTATATAAAATCACTTTAAATACTGCAAGAGATTATTACAGAAAAGAAACAAAAGAAAAAGAGAAGGAACAGAAGTTAAATTTTGAAGGTGGATTAAATTATACGACGAAATCAGCAGAAGAACGAGTTTTAATATTTGAAGAAGACCGAGAACTACATGATGCCATTCAGACACTCGACGAAAAATATCGTCATCCTATAGTAATGTTTTACTTCCATGAATTATCATACGAACAAATTGCAGAAGTATTAAATATTCCGTTATCGACGATTAAAATACGTTTAATGAGAGCAAAAGCATTATTAAAATCAGCATTGCAAATGAATGGAGGAGTTAAACATGGACGATAAACAATTAGAAGAGCGCTTAAATCTTTTAAAATCATCCTATGATCGTTTACCTTCATCTGTAGATACTGATGAAATTCTAAGGAGGATAGAAGATGAAAATACGATGGCTCCAATTGAAAGGAAAGATAAAGGATTCAAGTGGCAAAAAATTACTGTGTGGGCAGTTAGTATAGCGAGTGTGTTTATCATTGGGATTTTGGGAACAACTTTTCTAAATGATTTTAACGAAGGGACGACAAATGATCAAACATATAGTGAAGATGATATAAAGAAATTGGAAAAACAATATGAAAAGGAACGGTTAAAACGTCAACAGATGCTCCAATTGGATAAAGACCAATTTGCTGCCATAGAATTTGTTCAAAATGCAGACACTATTTTCGCTGCACAAATAAGTCCTGCGACTTTGGAGGGGAAAAATGACAACATATCTATAAAAGACGGATATCAATTTGCTATAGAAAGACTAAAGTTACCATCTGAAATGGTTGAAGAAACGATTAACAAAGGAAAACTCGATGCAGGTCAAAGTATTGGTTTTATTAACGATTTTATAGCCAAATCAGAGCATCTAATTAATTATTATGAATATGTGCTCAATGAACAAGAAGCTGTAATCAAAACAGCGAAACACAATGGAAAACTAAGTGAGCATGTTCTAATTGCAAATCGTTATAATATGCCTGAAGAAATAGAAAATATGATCGAAGTATTACCTAAGCAAGGATTAAAGTTGGCAGTTAATGCAGAAGGGACAGCATTTCAAATTGTACCTGATTGGGCCTTATTCACAAGAGATCTCTTTTCAGTTCTAGATGAAAATGAATCACGCTATTTGTCTCTTTATAGTTCGATTCCTGGTTATGGAATAGCTAATTTGCTGGAGGAACAAGATTTTTCTGTCCTAGGCTACTATTTAGCAGAAATTGAATTCACTCTATTAAATACAATGGAAGAGACAGTGATGCATTCTCGATTTGAAAATTATTACTTTGATCTTGCAGAGACGATTCTTTTTCCTTCAGATATAAACGAAATATTCAATGAAAACAATGAGATTAATATGGATACACGAATATCATGGGAATCATTAGTGAATATTCCTGGTGTATCTCCAATTGCTACATTGATGAAGCCTGTTGTTGCATCTATGAATGCAAGTGATTGGAAATATAACGAAACATATAAACTGTTAGACATAGAGCGGCTTAGAGATTATTACTATATGGCTTTAGAAGGTACGCTTGAAATAACAAAATTAGATTGGTTTTCTATTTTACCGGATGGAGAAGAGAGAAGTTTAGAAACTCCCTATGCTTTGTATGGTGTTCATGAATTATATAAAGAATTTAACGGAAACTACGATCCATTAGTACTTCATGGAGTTGGCCCGATAGAAATCATTCTCTTATATTATTATGCAGACGGTGAAAATAACCGTGAAGTAATGTGGGAGTTGATGAGTAGTGCTTTTAAGAAAGAGCATGATAAAGAAGATTTCTTAGAGAATCCAACTCTACAAAATATTATACGAGAGGGCTCTAAAAATCTTTACTTTAATAAAGACCATTTAATCCAAGACGAAAAATATTTAAAGACTTATATTGGGCAAGAAAAAGGAAAACAAGTTAGCTACGATTTACTTCTCTATCTAGAAAGTGATGATGTTTGGAGAATTCAAGGGGTAGAGGATTACTTTGTAAGTAATGCAACTCTAGTTGACGAAAATTTTGTCCAAAAAGTCCATGGATTATATAAATTATTCGCTGGAACGCATGATCAAACTATATTAAAAGGGGCTACACCTGAGGAAATTGTAGGGTTGTATTATTACTCAAACCAGCTTAAGGACTATGAAACACAGTATGCATTGTATTTAAAAGACGAAGAGTGGATACAGATACCAAAAGATGAATATATGAGCGCAGAGCATCAAAATATAGAAGACATTAGACTTGAATTTACAAAAATGGAATTTGAAGCAACCTCTTATGAGGAAGGATTCGTAACCCTAACTTTACATCCCGATTCGCGTAATTTTGGAGATGGAAAAGTTATTGGCTTTCAGCTTATTCAAACTGACAATGGCTGGAGACCACCGTTTATGCCAACTCAGTGATTTTTGCCGTCATACTTCCTCCTATGTTATAATTTAACATGACTATAACGTATATAAGAAAGTAGGAAGGGATTATGACTCAAAATTACAAGGTGGGAGATGTTGTCACGGGTAAAGTTACAGGGATTCAGCCATACGGTGCCTTTGTAGGCTTAGATGAGCAAACACAGGGCCTCGTGCATATTTCGGAAATCACATACGGCTATGTAAAAGAAGTGGAGGAATTTTTAACTGTAGGGCAAAAGGTAGAGGTGAAAATTCTAGAGATTGACGATGAGGCTGGGAAAATTAGCTTATCGATGAGAGAGCTCCAAGAAAAACCAACACTACCTAAACGTGATGAAAGACCTCGGAAATCACTTCAAGATCGTGTAGATGAACATGATGAAGAAGGATTTAATACATTAAAAGAAAAATTAGCTGACTGGATTAAAAAATCGGCACTATAAAAAGGAGTTCTACAGTGAAGAAAGTCACTGTAGAATTCCTTTTTTCTTATAGTAAGTTTTGCAGTTTTTTTAATAGATAACATTTATCCTGCTGATTTCTGACTAGAGCAGAAATCAACGTTGAACGGATTTCACTATTTAATATGCTTCATGAGATCAATAGTTTTTACTTCTTCATCTTACGTATTCTATATTGTAAATTTTGTCTGCTCATACCTAGTGCTTCAGCAGCTTTTGTAATATTGCCATCGAATTTATCTAACGCTTTTTGTAAATAATATATCTCTGCCGATCGCAAATATTCATCAAGTGGAAGTAATTCTTTATCGGAAGTAATGACAAAATCCTCTGCTTTACTAGAGTTCTCATTAAAATCCTGAACTTTAAGCTTGAAGTGTAAAGGCAGCATATCAAACTTTAATACTTGCTCCGTTGTCACCATTGAGCTAATTTCATCCAGTAGTAATTCCAATTCTTTAAGATTTCCTGGCCATTCATACATCAAAAAAGCTTGGATTACATCCTCATCAATCTCCTTAATAGTGGAGCCATAGCGATTTAAATAACGATTAAAGTAATCATTCATAAAAGGAATGATATCCTCCGTGCGTTTCCGTAAAGGCGGAATACTTATTGTTACCTGTGCAAAATAGTAATATAACTCCTTACTCAATTTGTTCGAAGAAATTAGGTCTACCGGATCCTCACCAATACTTGCAATATATAAATTTTGGCCTGCTTCATTTGCAGAAAGAATTTGCAAGAGTTCATTTTGCAATTCAAGGGATAATAAATCAATTCTTTCACAAAATATTGTACAGTACGACATATCAGAAAGCTCTTTTTGAAATTTACTGATTAAAAAACTATCTGAGCTATGGCAATAGAGCGAGATAAACTGTTTATTTACGGGCGAAAGCTGATTGTGAATACCTTCAGCTATTAAATCCTTGCCAGTACCAGCTTCTCCCACTAAAAGGACAGGTAGACGTACATGCGCAGCCTTGATCGAACGTTCTAATACTTCCTGCATTTCCATCGAAACTGCTGTAATGCTAGAAAGGGTGATTGCTTCATTGTAACGCTTTAAAGGCTGATAAATTAGACGTTCTAAAGCGGTAATATCACGAGAAAATTCGACTGCCCCTACAAGTTTTTCATCTTGCAATACAGGGTAAGTATCATTAATAGTAGTTATTTCTTGTCCATTTCGATTCCAGTACGTCTGTTTAGCACGTAAAACTGGTTCTCCGCTATGTAAAACTTTTAGCAATGTACTTTCTTGTTGTTCAAATTGGAAAAGTTCAAAGATAGATCGGTCGACAACATCTGTTAAATTTAGACCTTCAATTTCTTTCATTTTTTCGTTATAAATAATGGTTTTGCCGGATAAGTCAATAGCGTGAATGCCTACTGCTACATGCTCTGCTGCAAATTTATAAAAGGGTAGAAAATCTTTTATTTGTTCGTCCAAGTTGCTCACCTCAAAAAAATATTTCACATTTTATAATTTTTTACTTGAAAAACGCAACAATCTTTTGCATTATTATATATGTAAACTAAAAGAAACTGCAAATATTTTTTGCACACTACTCAAAGGAGGATATACATTTGATACCTTACAAACACGAACCATTCACAGATTTTTCGAAAGAGGAAAATAAAAAAGCCATTCAAGAAGGATACAAAGTAGTAGACGCATACCTAGGAAATGATTTCCCATTAATCGTTGGTGGGGAACGTATTACTACAGAAGCTAAAATAAAATCATATAATCCAGCAAAAAAAGAAGAATTAGTTGGTGCTGTTTCTAAAGCAACGCAAGAAATTGCTTCTAAAGCTATGGATATTGCTGATGAAACATTCAAAACTTGGAAAAAAGTTAAACCGGAAGTTCGTGCAGACGTACTTTTCAAAGCTGCTGCAATTATACGTCGCCGTAAATTCGAGTTCACTGCTCTATTATCAAGAGAAGCAGGAAAAACTTGGGTTGAGGCTGATGTAGAAGTGGCTGAAGGAATTGACTTCTTAGAATATTATGGTCGTGAAATGTTACGTATTAAAGATGGATCAGCTGTAGAAAGTCGTCCTGGTGAATATAACCAATATAATTATATTCCACTAGGTGTTGCTGTTGTAATTTCACCTTGGAACTTCCCATTTGCAATCATGGCTGGTACTACAGTTGCAGCTATGGTAGCAGGTAATACTGTACTTTTGAAACCAGCTTCTACAACTCCAGTCGTTTCTTATAAATTTGTAGAGGTATTAGAAGAAGCGGGTATGCTTCCAGGAGTAGTTAACTTCATTCCAGGTTCCGGAGCAGAAATAGGGGACTTCATGGTTGAACACCCACGCACTCGTCTAATTAGTTTCACTGGCTCACGTGATGTTGGTCTAGGAATCGTAGAAAAATCTTCTAAATTAGCTCCAGGGCAAATTTGGATTAAACGTTCTATTCTTGAAATGGGTGGAAAAGATACAATTGTAGTTGATAAAGAAGCTGATTTAGAATTAGCTGCTCAATCAATTGTGAAATCTGCATTTGGTTTCAGTGGTCAAAAATGTTCTGCATGTTCACGTGCAGTAATCGTTGAAGACGTTTATGAAACAGTGTTAAATCGCGTTGAGGAGTTAACAAACGCCCTAACAGTAGGTATTCCTGATAATGATGAGCATTTCGTTGGTCCAGTAATCGATGGAGCTTCATTTAAAAAAATCATGGATTATATCGAAATTGGTAAAGAAGAAGGTCGTCTAGTTACTGGTGGTACTGGTGATGATTCTAAAGGATACTTCATCCAACCAACTGTCATTGCAGACTTATCTCCTACAGCACGTATTATGCAAGAAGAAATCTTTGGACCAGTTGTTGGTATTACGAAAGCAAAAGATTTCGACGAAGCATTAGATATTGCAAACAATACTGAATATGGATTAACTGGTGCGGTAATTACAAATAACCGTTTAAATCTAGAAAAAGCACGTGAAGATTTCCACGTTGGTAACTTATATTTCAACCGTGGATGTACTGGTGCGATAGTTGGATACCAACCATTCGGTGGATTTAATATGTCTGGTACAGATTCAAAAGCTGGTGGACCAGATTACGTCCAACTTCATATGCAAGCAAAAACAACATCTGAAATGCTTTAATATTTTCAAGGCAGACTTAGTTTAAAGTCTGCCTTCACTTTAAATAAAAGGGGTAATGCACGTATGACTATTTCATCAAAAGTGATTGAACAAACGAATAAATTTGGTGCAAACAATTATAACCCACTTCCAATAGTAGTATCAGAAGCTGAAGGAGTATGGGTAAAGGATCCGGAAGGCAACAAATACATGGATATGCTCTCAGCATATTCTGCAGTAAACCAAGGACACCGCCATCCGAAAATTATTCAAGCATTAAAGGACCAAGCGGATCGTGTTACTTTAACTTCTCGTGCATTCCACAATGACCAATTGGGACCGTGGTATGAAAAAGTTAGTGAGTTAACAGGAAAAGACATGGTATTGCCGATGAATACTGGTGCTGAAGCTGTGGAAACTGCATTTAAAGCAGCTCGTAGATGGGCTTATGATGTAAAAGGCGTAGAAGCAGATCAAGCAGAAATTATTGCTTGTAATGGAAACTTCCACGGTCGTACAATGGGTGCGGTTTCACTTTCATCTGATCCTGAATACAAACGTGGATTTGGACCAATGCTACCAGGTATTAAATTAATACCATACGGTGACTTAGAAGCACTAAAAGCTGCAATTACACCTAACACTGCAGCATTTTTAATCGAACCAATCCAAGGAGAAGCTGGAATTATTATTCCACCAGTTGGTTTCATGAAAGCTGCTCTAGAATTATGTCGTGAAAATAATGTATTGTTTATCGCGGATGAAATACAAGCTGGACTATGTCGTACAGGTAAAATGTTCGCATGTGAATGGGAAGAAGTAGAACCAGACATGTACATTTTAGGAAAAGCATTAGGTGGAGGAGTATTCCCGATTTCATGTATCGTTGCAAATAAAGAAATTCTAAACGTATTTAACCCAGGTTCTCACGGTTCTACATTTGGTGGTAACCCGATGGCATGTGCTGTTTCTTTAGCTGCATTAGACGTTCTAGTAGATGAAAAATTAGCCGAACGCTCTTTGGAATTAGGTAATTATTTCATGGAAGCGCTGAAAGATATCAAACATCCTTCTATTAAAGAGATTCGTGGTCGTGGATTATTTATCGGTATGGAATTGACAGAAGAAGCTCGTCCATACTGTGAAGAATTAAAGGAATTAGGATTATTATGTAAAGAAACACATGATACTGTTATTCGTTTTGCTCCTCCTCTAATCATTTCAAAAGAAGAATTAGATTGGGCGATCGAAAGAATTCAAAAAGTATTCACTAAATAATAATTCATAAAGAAATATCAACAATTATATGTTACAATGGTTCCGAAGAAATATTAAAACTAAAGAGGCGAAAAAATAAAATGGCTGAAAATTTAAACCTGTTCACTTCAACTCAGGCTGTTATTAAAGAGGCTCTGAATAAACTTGGTTATGACGAAGCAATGTATGACTTATTGAAAGAACCACTACGTATGTTAGAAGTTCGTATTCCAGTACGTATGGATGATAACACAGTGAAAGTTTTCACTGGTTACCGTTCACAGCATAATGACGCTGTTGGTCCTACAAAAGGCGGAGTTCGTTTCCATCCAGGTGTAACACCAGATGAAATGAAAGCTCTTTCTATGTGGATGACTTTAAAAGCGGGTATTGTTGACCTTCCTTATGGTGGAGGTAAAGGTGGAGTTATTTGTGATCCACGTGAAATGTCAATGGGAGAGATCGAACGTCTAAGCCGTGGGTATGTACGTGCTGTTGGGCAAATCGTAGGACCGACAAAAGACATTCCAGCACCAGACGTATTTACGAATGCTCAAATCATGGCATGGATGATGGATGAATACAGTCGTATGGACCAATTCAACTCTCCAGGCTTCATTACAGGTAAACCGCTTGTACTTGGTGGTTCACAAGGACGCGACCGTGCAACTGCTCAAGGTGTTACGATTATTATTAACGAAGCCGCTAAAAAACGTAATATTGATATGCAAGGTGCACGTGTTGTTATTCAAGGCTTTGGGAATGCAGGAAGCTTCCTAGCTAAGTTTTTAAGTGATCAAGGTGCAAAAGTTATTGCTATTTCCGATGCTTACGGAGCTTTACACGATCCAAACGGATTAGATATTGACTATCTATTAGATCGTCGTGATAGCTTTGGTACAGTAACGACTCTATTTGAAAACACTATTTCTAACCAAGAGCTATTAGAATTAGAATGTGATATTTTAGTTCCAGCAGCTATTGAAAACCAAATTACAGCTGAAAACGCTCATAATATTAGAGCAACAATCGTAGTAGAAGCTGCAAATGGACCTACTACAACAGAAGGTACTAAAATCCTTTATGATAGAGGAATTCTATTAGTTCCTGACGTTTTAGCAAGTGCTGGTGGAGTAACTGTTTCTTACTTTGAATGGGTACAAAATAACCAAGGTTATTACTGGACTGAGGAAGAAGTAGATGAAAAACTAGTGAAGAAAATGGTAGAAGCATTTGAAAATATTTACGAAGTTGCAACAACTCGAAATATTGATATGCGCCTAGCTGCTTATATGGTCGGCGTACGTAAAACTGCAGAAGCATCACGTTTCCGTGGTTGGGTGTAAATAATGATAAGTTAAACCACTTGTATTTTACAAGTGGTTTTTCTATTATTAAGAAAGTATGAGTAGGAAAAGAGGAGGATGTTGTATGAATGCTTTTTCGTTTTATAACCCAGTGAAATTGATATTTGGTAAAGATCAAATAAGCAAACTTAAAGGGGAGTTAGCTCCTTACGGTAAAAAAGTTCTCGTTGTATATGGTGGAGGAAGTATCAAGAAAAATGGCTTGTACGATACGGTTATGACCGAATTGAAAGATGCAGAAATGGAAGTTTTTGAACTAGCAGGTGTTGAGCCTAATCCAAGACTATCAACGGCTAAAAGAGGAGCAGAAATCTGTAAAAAAGAAGGAATTGACGTAATACTTGCAGTCGGCGGAGGTTCAGTAATAGATTGCACTAAACTTATCGCTGCCGCAGCAAAATATGATGGTGATCCTTGGGATTTTGTTACGCGCAAAGCAGTTCCACAAGAAGCACTGCCTTTTGGAACTATATTAACTCTTGCAGCAACTGGCTCTGAGATGAATTCAGGATCTGTTATTACTAATGAAGAAACGCTTGAAAAATATGGCTGGGGAAGTCCTTTAGTTTTTCCAAAATTCTCTATATTGGATCCAGTCAACACATTCACAGTTCCTCCAGATCAAACAGTTTATGGAATAGTTGATATGATGTCCCATATGTTTGAGCAATACTACAACAATGCAACAAACACGCCAGTCCAAGATCAATTAATAGAAGGAACTCTACGTACAGTCATAGAAGTTGGTCCAAAACTGATTAATGATTTAACAAACTATGAGCACCGCGAAACGATACTATTTGCTGGTACGTTAGGATTAAATGGATTCCTACAAATGGGCTACAACGGTGATTGGGCAAGTCATAATTTAGAACATGCAATTTCAGCAGTATATGACATTCCGCACGGGGGAGGACTAGCTATCGTTTTCCCAAGATGGATGCGTCATAATGTAAAAGTAAACCCACAGCGTTTTGCTAAGCTTGCAACGAACGTCTTTAAAGTGGATGCTGAGGGTAAATCAGCAGAAGAAGTTGCTTACGAAGGAATTGACCGCTTAGAGCAATTTTGGAAGTCATTAAATGCTCCGTCCAAATTAGCGGATTATAATATAGATGAAAGTAAAATCGACCTTATGGTAGAAAAAGCTATGGTGTATGGAAATTACGGTAATTTCAACAAGTTAAATGCAGAGGATACAAAATCTATACTTACTGCTTGTTTATAACAATATGAATACAGAAAACCCCATGACGGAGTTCGTCATGGGGTTTTCTAATTTAAAATTTTTCAAAAAAGTGTTTTCATAACTCTAGGTACGTGTTTTTAAGACAGTACGTTGATCCTTATGTTGCTTCCACGTTCTAATACCGTCATCCTCATCGAATGAGATGGTAATATCTGTTACGCCTTGCTGACTTAAAATTAGTTCTTTAATGTTATCTCTAATATCGTCCACCTCAGCAAAGGTATATTGTGGATCAATCTCTATAATTATTTCTACATGTAAATATTCGCCTTCTTTAATAACCTCTAGCTTTTGAATATCCTTTACATGTTCATTTTCAGACACTAGATGTGCGATGTGTACAAGCATTTGTTCATCCGTTTCCCCAAGTGCTCCACGAGCGTTATCCAGGAATACTTTACCTACTACATAGAACATCATAATACCGATCATAATAGAAGCGATACCCTCTGCTTGTAAAAAACCTATGAAATGAGAAATTAAAACAGCAACAAAGGCTAGTATCCCTCCCGATGTTGCTACTAGATCCTCCATAAAAACGAGTTTTGTTGCAGGTTTCGCCCTACTCAAGTTAGCAAAACTTGTTGTTAGAGGAGATAGCATAGTCCCCTTAATGCCTACCTCGTGTAAAATTTCTTTTCCTGCTTTATACAGAACAGCAAATTCTAATATAATAGCAATAGCTAGTACGCTTAGCGTGATTGCCACACCAGAAGATTCCGTTGGATGTTGAATATGATGCCAACCTTCTATAATAGTCTCATAAGATAAAATACCAACGATAATTACTGCGCCTAAACAAACGAGGTTTACTAGACGCCCAAAGCCATTTGGAAATCTTGGTGTAGGTGCTTTCTTAGACAATGATGAACCGATGTAAACAAAGAATTGGTTTGCGGCATCTCCGATTGAGTGCATCATTTCTGCAAACATCGCCACGTTTCCTGTAAAGAAAAATGCTCCACCCTTTAATAATGCTATTACTGTATTTACAATAGCAGCTAATAAAGAAGGTTTGTTACCATTTTTTAATAATTTGAATAAATCTCCCATATAACTACTCCTTTTATATAGATTCTACATCTACCGACTCGATAAATTTTTGTTTCTTTATAATAGCGTAAAAATCGACTATATTTTTTTGGGTAATAATAGATAATCTCAATTCAATTTCGTGTTTAACGATATTATTGTCTAAAATGATATCTTTAATGCGGATACTTTCTATATAAACACCACTTCCCTGTAAAAAGTCGTATACCTTGGGGATGCTTTCTGGATTTCCTACCAAAACAGTAAGTGATAACTCCTTAGATCTTAATCGTTTTGGTCCTATTCTAGTTAGCAGTGGAGGAATTACTTCAATTCCCACTATTACTATAATTACGCTTAAAGCGGACTCAAGATAAAACCCTGCACCAACAGCTATTCCTATTCCACCGGCTCCCCAAATCATAGCGGCGGTTGTTAAACCAGTGATATTATCATTTCCTTTGCGTAATATAACACCCGCCCCGAGAAAGCCTATACCACTTACTATTTGTGCTGCTAAACGTAAAGGGTCCATCGTGATGTTTATAGCATCATTGTGGACGGCTTTATAGGCAGCTTCTATGGATATGTAGGTTAAAAGACAGCTGAATGTAGCTATCACTATACTTGTCTTCAATCCAATAGGTTTCTTCTTTAGTTCCCGTTCTATACCTATTATTAAACTTAATAATGCTGCAAAAATTAATTTAAATATAATTTCACTGTAATCATTAAAAAAGTTTAACCATTCCATCAAAAATTCCTCCTCAATTTCTTTTATCTTGTTATGGGCTTTTTTGCATGATCTACTATAATGCCCTCATTTATGGAATAGCATAGATTGGTATTTTTGTTCCTATTATTATAAGGATAGAGGTGGTTAAAATAAAGCTTTGTTGTTTTATTCTTATTGTAGAGTGAACTAATTAATTTAGAACCACTGTTAATATAGTTGAATTGGATTCTATTACTTATACTTATATTTTATAACTTGAACAGAATCTAAATATGATTTTATAGATCCAATTATTAAGAGTGTTAGTGACTGATGTGTTTTGATTGAGTAAAGTAAATCCTTATAGAAGGAGATAAGCAATACAATATTTTAGTATTTATTTAAGTTTTTTTATAAAAGGGGTTGCTTTTCTTTTTTAAACGATGTATATTAATACTTGTCCTTCGGAACGAGATACAAACAACTTGAAAAACTTCAAAAAAATGTTTGACATCAAATCCGAAATAAGTTATATTAATAAAGTCGCCAAAACGACTTCAACAACATGAACATTGAAAACTGAACATGCAAAACGTTAAGAAATATAGCTTGAAAGATTAACTTGATTAATCTGATAGCAAAACAATTTGGACATCATTTAATGATGATGCCAGCAAAAGAAAATGAGCTTTTTAAGTTCTCTATTATGGAGAGTTTGATCCTGGCTCAGGACGAACGCTGG
>NZ_JBIWER010000004.1:0-302938 GCF_044762655.1 Psychrobacillus sp. NPDC096623 | reverse complement strand
CGATGGTAGTTGGGGGTCTCCCCCTGTGAGAGTAGGACGTCGCTGGGCACAAAGAAAAAGTCGTTACCGAGTTTATCGGTAGCGACTTTTTTGTTATTTAGGAAACTATAAAATTCTGGTCCTGTGAATAATTACTTACAAATGATTCTCCATCCAGACTTCAGTGCCTAGCCCTTCCAGTCGCTTCAGACAAGGCAAAGAGCACCTTAGTTGCAATTCTTCTGGCGCATTTGTTCTTATGAAATAAGAGTGGATGTACTATTTATGGGCTATATTACTGTGTTTATGGGCGGATACCAGCCGGTTATGGGCAATATAAATAAATTAAAGGGCAATATGGACAGTTATCTGGGCTATCATACTTTCAAACAATATAACATCGTGCTTTCTAATATAAGATAGTATACAAGATTGATCTCTACAGCTTTTTTAACTAATTTCATTATTTTAGCGATAAGCTGTATCCAGTCTTATTAGAGAAAACACTTTCATATTATTAACTGTAGTGGTGATGATTGCACAGCGTGCCATACGCGTCCACATGAAACATCTACAGTATTAGTAATTCTTCAAATCCACGCTTGAAATTTTAAGGAGAGTTGCTATAATTATATTTGTACTTTAAAAACGTTCCGAAGTAGCTCAGTGGTAGAGCAATCGACTGTTAATCGATTGGTCGTAGGTTCGAGTCCTACCTTCGGAGCCATTTTTTTGTCTTTGCTTCCATAGCTCAGTAGGTAGAGTGCTTCCATGGTAAGGAAGAGGTCACCGGTTCGAATCCGGTTGGAAGCTTACTACAAATTATTTAAGGAAAAAACTTGTCCTAATGTCAGATATATGATATTATAATTCTTGTCTGGTTTTAGCATAGACATAATAATATCATCTGAATGAATAATATTAGTTCACGTTGGAAAACTAAAACGTACAAATATTTTTATAACCCAGGAGGATTAGCTCAGCTGGGAGAGCATCTGCCTTACAAGCAGAGGGTCGGCGGTTCGAGCCCGTCATCCTCCACCAACATATTAATATTTAGCTTTGGAGGGGTAGCGAAGTGGCTAAACGCGGCGGACTGTAAATCCGCTCCTTAGGGTTCGGCGGTTCGAATCCGCCCCCCTCCACCAGTTCAATGGGGTATAGCCAAGCGGTAAGGCAATGGATTTTGATTCCATCATGCCCTGGTTCGAATCCAGGTACCCCAGCCATTTATTTTCTAATTTAAAAAATTCTTGGGGCCTTAGCTCAGCTGGGAGAGCGCCTGCCTTGCACGCAGGAGGTCAGCGGTTCGATCCCGCTAGGCTCCATACATATTATAATGAAACTCTTTCAACGAAATGTTGAAGGAGTTTTTTTCTGTGGTAATAAATACTTTCCAATATAAAGCACTTTCCTTTATGATAAATAAAAATAGGAGGTGTACGATTTGACAGAGACATTAACCTATGGGGATGTGACTTTGCGTCCGCTACTCGATTCAGATAGTGGTCTATTGTGGGAGCTGTATGAACCGAAGATATTCGAATTTATGTTAAATAAAATTGAAAGCAAAGAACAGCTAGAAAAATGGTTGGGTGCTGGAATTCATCAAATGAATGTGGAAGGAACTGCTCATGCATTTGTCGTAGAAAATATAGAAACGAAAGAGATTATGGGAACTACTCGTATTTATGGCATCGATCATACAAATTATAGCTGCGAGATAGGTTCTACTTTTTACGGGAAACAATATCAGCGTACACATGTAAATACAACTTGTAAATATTTATTGTTAAAATATTGTTTTGAGCAGATCGGGACCATTCGTGTACAGTTTAAAACAGATGAATTGAATGTATCCTCTCAGCGAGCAATTGAACGGATTGGGGGCATAAAAGAGGGTATATTGAGAAATGAACGAATTAGATCTAATGGTACTGTCCGAAATGCAATAGTGTACTCTATCATTGAAAGCGAATGGCCAGAAATACAATATAAGCTCGTTCAAATGATGAATAAATATTCGTAATTATGCTGGGTTGAGCCAACTGCCCTTTAGCACTTACAATAGGTGTAACAATTAAAGGGGGTATAAAATAATGAATAAATTAAATATATCAATTATCGGTGTTCCAATGGACCTTGGTCAAAATAGACGAGGTGTCGATATGGGACCAAGCGCTATACGTTATGCGGGAGTGGTAGAAAGACTTCAGAATTTGGGGCATGCTGTTGATGACGTAGGCGACATTGCAATAGGTAGAAGAGAGCTATCTCAAAATACGAAATTACGTAATCTGGAAGAAGTAATTGCAGCGAATACCTCACTTGCTAATCGAGTGAATCAGATTATTGGTGAAGGTAACTTTCCGATAGTGCTTGGTGGTGATCACAGTATCGCAATAGGTACACTTGCAGGATTAGGAGATCACTATGACAACCTAGGGGTCATTTGGTATGATGCTCATGCCGATTTAAATACAGCTGAAACCTCCCCTTCTGGAAATATCCATGGAATGCCACTTGCGGTTAGTATTGGTTTAGGTCATGAGGCACTAGTGAATATTCGTGATTTTGCACCGAAGATTAAACCGGAGAATGTGGTGATTATTGGTGCTCGTTCCGTAGATCCAGGAGAACGGGAACTTATAAAAGAAAAAGGGATTAAAGTTTTCTCCATGCATGAAATTGATAAGCTTGGGATGTCAGAAGTGATGACTCAAACAATTCAGTATTTCAAGGATCGCAAGGTGGATGGAGTACATCTTTCGCTCGATTTAGATGGTTTAGATCCATTGTATACTCCTGGGGTAGGAACTCCAGTGGCTGGGGGTATTTCTTACCGAGAAAGTCATTTAGCGATGGAAATGCTTTATGCTTCCAATATGATAACTTCGGCTGAATTCGTAGAAGTAAACCCTATTCTCGATGAAAAAAATAAAACAGCTGATGTAGCAGTTGGGCTCATGGGTTCGTTATTAGGGGAAAGCTTAGTGTAAAATAGATAAGGTACATCTCGAAAGTAAAAAAGTGGACATAAAGTCCGCTTTTTTCTTTTTGAAAATCCACACAAAGATGGAAATGTTTGATAATATTAATATATTAAAAATAAAATGAAACCTGTTGATACCTTCATACGTATAGGTAAGACAGCCGCATGGAGCGGGGGCGAAATTAGACGATGGATGCGTTAGTGAACAAACGGATAAAACAAATACTAAAGGGTGATAAAGACGCATTCGCGGAGATTGTTGACCTGTACCAGCATAGGTTATATCAAGTATGCTTTAGAATGCTTGGTAACCGCCATGAGGCAGAGGACATAGCTCAAGAAGCGTTTGTTCGCGCTTTTATTAATATTCATACGTTTGATCAAAAAAGAAAATTTTCAACTTGGCTGTATCGAATAGCGACAAATTTATGTATTGACCGCATTCGTAAAAAAAAGCCGGATTACTATTTAGATGCGGAAGTTAGAGGAACAGAAGGTCTTGATTTGTACTCTCAAATAGCAGCAGCAGATGAACTTCCAGAAGAAGAACTCATAAAGCTGGAGCTACAGGAGCGTATACAGTATGAAATTAGTAGACTTCCTGATAAATATAGATCGGCTATTGTATTAAAGTATATGGAAGAGCTATCGCTACAAGAAATAAGCGAGATATTAGATTTACCACTTGGAACAGTTAAAACAAGAATTCACAGAGGACGAGAAGCGCTTAGAAAACAGCTAAGCAGACAGCCTCATTTTTAATATAGGAGGGAATCACGATGAATGCGTGTCCAGAACGAATTGTTCACTTTATGCACGAATATCTAGATGGTGAAATCAGCCGTGAACATGAGCTGGAACTTAAATCTCATTTGCAATCATGCGAAGCTTGTCAGGCCCATATGCATGAGTTAAGCGATGTTGTTGCTTTCGTCAAAGGGGCTGCTCATATAGAGGCACCAAATGATTTCAGTCATTCCGTTATAGCTAGATTACCGAAAGAAAAGTCTCATGCAGGAGTAAGTAAGTGGTTGCGACGTCATCCAGTTCTTGCAGCGGCTGCAATGTTCCTTTTGTTGATGAGCGGTGCACTTTTTACAAATTTTAATGATGAGCAGCAGTTCTCATTTACGAAGCAAGAAAACGTAGTAGTAGAGGGAGAAACAGTTATTATCCCCGAAGGACAAGTAGTGAAAGGTGATCTAATCGTCCGTAACGGAGATGTCCGGATTGATGGAGAATTAGATGGAAACTTAACTATTATCAATGGGTCTGCATATATGGCTTCAACCGCAAATATTACCGGCACTAGTGAGGAAATAAATGAAGTGTTTGACTGGCTATGGTATAACATTAAATATGGTGCGCAGGAAGTCGTATCATTCTTTGAAAAAGAAGAGGCAAAATAACAATGAGTCTATCCATAGATATTGGATAGACTTTTTTAGGAACAAAAAAGTAGACACTTTTTACTCAGAATCAGTCTAGCTCCAGCGCACAGCCCCTCGAGTTGCTTCAGGATTTCAGCAAAGGCAAAGGATGCCTTTACGTGAAATCCTCCCAGAGCTTTTCATGGCTTACATAGGCGCTTGTGCTTTTTTTCTTCCAAAAGCGAGGGATTCTCGTAATTATGTTATACTTATTTAGAATGGATTAGTGATGAAAAGTGGGGGATGCCACATGTCGTTTATGGAGCAATTTACAGACCTAATGCCAGTAAACGTTATTGTAAATATTTTAGATGTTTTATTTGTATGGTTTGTCATTTATAAAGTAATTACCTTGATAAAAGGAACCAAAGCAGTTCAATTGTTAAAAGGTATTTTTGTCATTGTTATTGCACGTGTTATTACAGACTTTTTTGGCTTAAATACGCTTGATTGGTTGTTGGATCGTGTTATTGAATTTGGCTTCTTAGCCATTATTATTATTTTCCAACCTGAAATAAGAAGAGCGCTCGAGCAGATTGGTAGGGGGAAGTTATTCTCTAGAAGTACCTTACAAGTCGAGGAAGAGCAAGGACGACTCATTACAGCGATGACAAAATCGATTAGTTATATGGCAAAAAGACGAATCGGAGCACTCATCTCTATTGAGAGAGAAACTGGTTTGACAGATTATATAGAAACGGGTATCCCGTTAAACTCCTATATTACTTCAGAACTTCTGATTAATATATTCATCCCGAACACTCCTCTTCATGATGGAGCCGTTATTATTAAAAAAGATACAATAGCTTCGGCAGCTTCCTACTTGCCTTTATCCGAAAGTCCTTTCATATCAAAAGAGCTAGGGACGAGGCACCGAGCTGCAATTGGTTTGAGTGAAGTGACAGATGCGATAACGATTGTGGTATCAGAAGAAACTGGTGCCATTAGCTTAACCTCCAATGGGGATTTAAGAAGAGATTTATCAATCGAGGAATTTCAGTCCCATTTAACTCGCCTTTGGTTTCCAACAGAGGAGCAAGTAACGTCTTCTAAATGGTTGTGGAGGGGGAAACAAAATGGATAAGATGATGAATAATCCATGGTTCTTGCGGATAACTGCCCTAATTTTAGCCATTGCTCTTTTTATCAGTGTGAAAAGTGAAATGGAAAGTGACAATACAAATGCAAGTAACAATAATGTTGATGTCATTCGTGATATCCCACTTGAAGTGTATTATGATGATGATAATCTAGTTGTTAGTGGGCCACCGAAGACGGTGAACGTAAATGTAGAAGGTCCCAGTCAATTAGTAGCTTCGGCTAAATTGATGAAAGACTTTAAAGTATTTGTGGATCTCCGGGAGTTAACAATTGGTACGCATCGTGTACCTATTTCCACGGAAAATTTTATGGAAAAATTAAATGTTCGAACAGATCCCCAATTTGTAGATGTTGTGATTGAAGAACGTATATCTCGTGAATTTAACGTGGAAACGGACATGAATGAAAGTCTATTAGCTGAAAACTATGTGGTTAAGTCATATGAGGTGAAACCACAAAAAGTAACGATTACAGGAGCAAAAAGTGTTATCAATAGCATAGGTTATGTAAAAGCAACTATTTCAGGAGATCAAGGCATCAATAAGTCCTTTGAGCAAGAAACAACTGTTAAAGTACTGGATCTTGACTTGAATAAGCTAGATGTTATCGTGGAACCAAGCTCTGTTCAAGTAAGTGTAAAAGTAGAAGAGTATAGTAAAGTTGTACCGATAGTTCTCGTGAAACAAGGGAATCCCAAAGAAGGAATCACTGTAAATGGACTAACTACAAAGACAGAAACAATTCGATTATATGGACCAAAACCAGTCCTCGATAAAATAGAACAGTTAAATGTCGACGTAGATATCAGTAAAATAGAGAAGTCTGGTAGCTTTGATATGAAATTAGCTGTACCAGAAGAGGTTACAAAATTATCAAAAGAGACAATTGAGATCACAGGAGACGTTACGATTGCTCCTGATCCTGATGCAATAGAAACAGACGAACCAGAAGATACTGTTTCAACCATTATAGAAAAGTCATTTGAACAAGTTGCCATCACAGTGAGGGGACTGCCAGAGAACCTGGTAAGTAATTTTGTAAAACCAGCAAATGGCACCATCTCAGTCGTTGCTAAAGGAACAGCAGAGGCTTTAGACAAAGTTCAGCTAAACAACTTCTCTATATATGTAGAAGCAACGAAATCCGAAGTGGGGGAGAGCACACTTCCTATCCAAGTAGAAGGTTCCTCGGATATAGAGTGGGTAACTTCTGAACAGGAAGCGGTTCTTACGGTTAAAGAAGCTTAATAGACAGAACAGGTTTTTAAGGAGAGAAGCATAAATGGGAAAATATTTTGGAACTGATGGAGTAAGAGGAGTTGCAAACTCAGAACTAACGCCAGAACTTGCATTTAAATTAGGTAGAGTTGGTGGCTATATACTAACAAAGGAAGTAACAGAACGACCGAAGGTATTGATCGGTCGAGATACGCGTATATCAGGGCATATGCTTGAGGGTGCACTAGTTGCTGGACTATTATCGGTTGGAGTCGAGGTAATGCGTTTAGGCGTTGTCAGTACACCAGCTGTTGCCTATTTAACAAGAGCGATGAGTGCAAATGCAGGAGTGATGATTTCTGCCTCTCATAATCCAGTGGCAGACAACGGCATTAAATTTTTTGGCTCGGATGGATTTAAATTATCTGATGAACAAGAGGAAGAGATTGAGCAGTTATTAGATAAGGATATAGATGAATTACCACGTCCAACTGGAGCAGGCGTTGGTTCGGTATCTGACTATTTCGAGGGTGGACAAAAATACATTCAGTATTTGAAGCAGACTATAGATGAAGAATTTGTAGGCATTCATGTGGCGCTAGACTGCGCAAATGGTTCAACATCGGCTCTTGGTACGCATGTATTTGCAGATTTAGATGCGGATTTATCTACTATGGGATCTTCACCGAATGGCTTGAACATTAATGATGGGGTAGGTTCGACTCATCCAGAAAACTTAGCAAAATTTGTTCTAGAAAAAGGAGCAGATGTTGGGCTAGCTTTTGATGGAGATGGAGATCGTTTAATTGCTGTTGATGAAAAGGGACAAATTGTAGATGGTGATCAAATTATGTATATTTGTGCCAAACATCTTCATGCACACGGTCGTCTAAATAACGGTACAGTTGTTTCTACTGTGATGAGTAATATGGGCTTCTATAAAGCTTTAGAAACACATGATATGACAAGTGTAAAAACTGCGGTTGGAGATCGGTATGTAGTAGAAGAGATGAAAAAAAATGGCTATAACCTAGGTGGAGAACAGTCTGGACATATTGTTTTCTTGGATTACAATACAACGGGCGATGGGTTATTAACAGGTTTACAGCTAGTGAACATTATGAAAATAACAGGGAAAAAACTTTCCGAGCTTGCTTCCGAAATGACCATCTATCCACAAAAGCTTATTAATGTTCGCGTAACGGATAAGCATGCCGTAACAGAAAATGAAAAAGTAGCAGCTATTATTAGTGAAGTAGAAAGTGAAATGGCTGGAAATGGCCGTGTTCTTGTACGTCCATCTGGCACAGAGCCATTAGTTCGAGTAATGGTAGAAGCAGCAACCGAAGTGGAATGCGAAAATTACGTAAACCGAATCGTTGAGGTTGTAAAAGCTGAAATGGGTCTAGAAGAATAAGCTTAGAAATTCTGCTATATAGAAAACTTTTCATATATATCCCTTCCTCTTTTCGAAGAGTGAGGGATTTTATGTTATTTTGAGTAAAAGGAGTGACCATCATGACCATTACGATTCGCCAGTGTACGTCAGAAGATCTTCACCAGTTGCAGCAAATTGGTCGTCAAACGTTTTATGAAACTTTTCATGAACACAACAAAATGGAAAATATGAAAGCTTATTTGGCAAAAGCATTTACCGAAGAGAAACTATTGAGCGAGCTTCGCAATCCGAACTCCGAATTTTTTATCGCAGAAGTAAAAGGAGCAGTTGCTGCCTATTTGAAAATCAATACGGGAGATGCACAGACTGAGCAGATGGAAGATAGAGACCTTGAAATCGAGAGGATTTATATTCTGCAAGAGTTTCAGAAATCGGGGTTAGGTAAACAGCTCTACCAAAAAGCAGTAGAACGTGGACAGACGTTAGAAAAGAAGCGAATCTGGCTAGGAGTTTGGGAGAAAAACGAAAATGCGCTAGCCTTCTATGAAAAGATGGGGTTCACAAGAATCGGAGAGCACTCATTTTTCATGGGAGATGATGAACAAATTGACTTTATTCTCGTAAAGTCCATAGAGGCATAAAGGAGGTTCCTATGTATATTCCAAAACGATTCAAGGTAGAAGATGAGAAAGAAATTTGGACTTTCCTTAAGCAGCATACGTTTGCCACACTAGTGACGACAGACAAAGGCCGTCCTATTGCGACGCATATTCCTGTAATAGTGAAACGTACAGCAGAAGAAATTGTAGTGAGTGGGCACTTGGCTAAAGGAAACCGTCAATGGCGTACGTTAAATGAGGAACAAGAAGCTTTAATAATTTTCCAGGGACCCCATGCGTATATTTCTTCCTCGTGGTATGAAGAAGAGCAAGTCCCAACATGGAACTATCAGTCCGTGCATGTGTACGGAAACGTCATCATTCAGACGCAAGATGAGCTGGTGGATGACTTGAAGATGCTGCTACATACGTATGAGCACCATAGGGAGCATCCAGTGTTATGGGAGACGTTATCGCCCGAGCTTCTTGAGCGGGAACTAAAAGGTATTGTCGGTTTTAAACTGAACGTCACAGACATTCAAGCAGCCTACAAAATGAGCCAAAACCGAAATGACAAGGATTATGCCAGCATCATTACACAGCTTCACCAAGAATCTTCAGCGGATGCCCATCATGTCGCTCAGGAAATGAAAAAATTGCGTTAAAAAATGACTGCGTCTTCAAACTAATGGCATTGATTTGTATGTTTAGGAGGCAAAGTTTAGTGGAATAGTAAGAGAGAACCAAACAAACCAAGGAGTGAGGAAATGGCTAAAGTAGCAACATTAATCACAAATATGTTTGAAGACGTAGAGTACACAGGTCCGGCACAGGCACTGAACGATGCAGGGCATGAAGTATTTGCTATTGAAAAAGAAGCGGGTAAAGAGGTAACAGGTAAAAATGGAGAAGCAACGGTCAAAATCGATTACGGTATTGACGAAGTGAAACCTGAAGACTTTGATGCGCTATTTATACCTGGAGGATTTTCACCAGATATTTTACGAGCAGATGATCGATTTGTTCAATTTGCCAAGTATTTTATGGATGAGAAAAAACCAGTGTTTGCAATTTGTCACGGTCCACAATTACTCATCACGGCGAAAACATTGGATGGTCGAGATGCCACAGGATATAAGTCGATTAAAGTGGACTTAGAAAATGCAGGAGTAAAATTCCATGATGAAGAAGTATTTGTTTGCCAAAATCAGTTGGTGACCAGCCGTACCCCAGATGATATTCCTGCGTTTAATAGAGAAATCGTTAAACTGTTAGGTTAATGAATTGAATGGAAATATTTGGAACACCTTCTCTTTTTGAGGAGGTGTTCTTTTTAATTGAAAGAAAATTCTTATTTATTTTGGGTGTTTCTTTTATTATACTTAATGAATCAAATCATACCTAATAGATAGGTATAAGAGGGGGTTCTTATGGATTTTTTACATCACCCGTTTCAAGGAAAGCGTCATACGGTATTTGCTAGAAAAGGAATGGTTGCGACCTCACAACCTTTAGCTGCACAGGCAGGGTTAGATATATTGAAAAAAGGGGGCAACGCGATAGATGCAGCAATTGCTACCGCCGCGGCACTTACCGTTGTAGAACCTGCCTCTAATGGAATTGGGGGAGACGCGTTTGCTTTAGTATGGATGAAAGACAAGCTTTACGGATTAAATGCCTCAGGTCCAGCACCTCAGTCTATTTCTGCTGAAGGATTAAGAGAAAAAGGGTATGACAAAGTGCCTGTTCATGGCGTTATACCTGTAACAGTGCCAGGTGTTCCAGCTGCTTGGGCTGCGTTATCAGAAAGATTTGGAAAGCTATCACTTAGAGAAGTGTTAGAACCTGCTATTCAATATGCAGAGGAAGGGTATCCATTAACGCCAATACTCGGGAAGTACTGGAAGATTGCATACAAGAAATACAAAAATACGTTTACTTCCGAGGAATTTAATGCTTGGTTTGAAACCTTCGCACCAAATGGTAGAGCTCCTGAAATAGGAGAGATGTGGAACTCACCAGGTCACGCACGTACACTTCGAGCGATAGGAGAAACGAATGCGCGTGATTTTTATGAAGGAGAAATAGCGGAGAAAATCGATATGTTTATGAAAAAACATGGAGGTTATTTAGCGAAAGAAGATCTTCGTACATACAAAGTTGAATGGGTAGAACCAATTTCAGTTAATTATAAAGGCTTTGATGTATGGGAAATTCCGCCGAATGGGCAAGGGATGATTGCTTTAATGGCGCTCAATGTTTACAAAAACTTGGGGGAACCGAGATGGCAAAGTGCGGAGACTCTCCATCATCAAATAGAAGCGATGAAGCTATCTTTTACAGATGGTCAGGCATTTATAACGGAGACTGCAGAAATGCCGATAAGTGTGGAGCAACTATTATCAGAGGAATACGCAAAAAACCGATCAGCATTAATACAGGAAGAAGCAGTCAATCCGGAAGTTTATGACATTCCCAAGGGTGGAACTGTATATTTAGCAACAGCCGACGAAGAAGGGAATATGGTTTCTTATATCCAAAGTAATTATATGGGATTTGGTTCAGGGATCGTTATTCCAGATACAGGTATTGCTTTACAAAATAGAGGACACGATTTTTCATTAGAGGCATCCCACCCTAATGTGTTAAAACCAGGGAAAAGAACGTTTCATACGATTATTCCAGGGTTTCTAAGTAAACAAGGGAAGGCAGTAGGACCTTTTGGTGTAATGGGAGGTTATATGCAGCCGCAAGGTCATTTCCAAATAGTGATTAATACAGTAGATTATTTGCTAAATCCACAGGCGGCACTCGATATGCCTCGCTGGCAGTGGATGAAAGGTACAACAATCCACGTAGAACCCGAATTTCCAAACTACCTTGTACAAAGTCTTAAACAAAAAGGGCATCAAGTTCAAGTGGCCTCAGATAGTGGGAGCTTTGGTAGAGGACAGATTATTTGGCGAAACGATGAAACAGGAGTTCTTCAAGGAGGAACAGAGTCTCGTACGGATGGATCGATCGGCGCATGGTAGGCTAATAAGTTAGGAGAGAGCTATTACTTTGGTAATAGTTCTTTTATTTTTTAAACCCTTTTGCACCCTTAAAATTGACGAGCATACTATGAAGATATATAATGTAGAAGTTGCAAATCTAGCATTAGTAACCGCGTAGAAATGGAGGACAGGTAACGCGTAAAACATAGAAAACAATTATAGCGCCAGAGCTGAAGAAATTGGACGGAAAATCATCTTCAGCAGACGAGGTGGAGGTTATCGAAATTTCGGCGGATGCCTCCCGACCGTATTTGCCCGGTTGTTATTCTTTTTCATAAAACCTTCGAGTGATCGGATTACAGGTGAAAAAGAAGGCATTCTTAGCTTAATTGGCTACTACACATGATGTGTAGCGAGCTTATTTTGACATGAATGTAAACGGAGGAATTTAGATTATGTGTGGAATTGTAGGATATATTGGAGAAATAGATGCAAAGGAAATTTTATTAAAAGGGTTAGAGAAATTAGAATACCGCGGCTATGATTCAGCAGGTATTGCTGTATTAAACGAAGATGGGGTAATGGTATTTAAAGAAAAAGGACGTATTGCAGATTTACGCGACGTAGTAGATACAGAAGTAGGAGCAAGTGTTGGAATTGGTCATACTCGTTGGGCAACTCACGGCGTACCAAACCATGAAAATGCACATCCTCATCAAAGTACAACAAAACGTTTCACATTAGTGCATAACGGAGTAATTGAAAACTACCATTTGATGAAAAAAGCATATTTATCAGACGTGCAAATGGCTTCTGAAACAGATACAGAAGTAATTGTGCAGCTTATTGAGCGTTTTTCTAATGACGGATTATCTACAATTGATGCACTTCGTAAAACATTGCATTTAATACATGGATCATATGCTCTTGCTTTACTTGACAATGAAGACGAAGATACTATTTATGTGGCGAAAAACAAATCACCATTACTAGTAGGTGTTGGAGAAGGATTCAACGTTGTAGCTTCTGATGCAATGGCGATGCTTCAAGTAACAGAGCAATATGTTGAGCTTCATGACCAAGAAATCGTAATCGTACGCAAAGATTCTGTTGAAATTCAAACATTGGAAGGCACAAAAGTTGAACGTGCTCCATACAAAGCAGAGCTAGATATGAGCGATATTGAAAAAGGAACATATCCTCACTATATGTTAAAAGAAATCGATGAGCAGCCAGCTGTTATTCGTAAAATTATTCAAGCTTACCAAAATGAGCAAGGGGAGCTTACAATTGACCCTGCCATTTTAACAGCACTTCAAGATGCTGACCGCCTGTACATCATTGCAGCTGGAACAAGCTACCATGGTGGGCTAATCGGTAAAGAATACTTTGAAAAAATTGCAGGTATCCCAGTAGAAGTGCATATTTCAAGTGAATTTGGCTACAATATGCCACTACTTTCAGAAAAACCAATCTTTATGTTCCTAACACAATCAGGAGAAACCGCAGATAGCAGACAGGTTCTTGTGAAGATTAAAGAAATGGGATATCCAACAATTACGATGACGAACGTACCGGGTTCTACTCTTTCCCGTGAAGCAGATCACACACTTTTACTTCACGCAGGTCCAGAAATAGCCGTTGCTTCTACAAAAGCATATGTTGCACAGGTTGCAGTATTAATGGTAACTGCTTCTGTATATGCGCAATCTCAAGGAAAAACGTTAGACTTTGATGTTGTGAAAGAACTAGGAATTGTAGCAAATGCGGTTCAAACAATTGTAGATTCTAAAGAAGAGATGGAAGAAATCGCAACAGAGTTTTTGGCAACAACTAGAAATGCCTTTTTCATCGGACGTAACGTAGATTTCTACGTAAGCCAAGAAGGTGCATTAAAACTTAAGGAAATTTCTTATATCCAAGCTGAAGGCTTTGCTGGCGGAGAACTAAAACACGGTACAATTGCTCTTATTGAAGACGGTACACCAATCATTGCATTAGCTACTCAGCAAGCAGTAAGCCTAAATATTCGCGGTAACGTAAAAGAAGTAGTGGCACGTGGCGCTAACCCTTGCATTATAGCAATGGAGGGCCATGAGGAAGAAGGAGATCGCTACGTACTTCCAAAAGTAAACGAGCTTTTCGCTCCACTAGTTGCGGTTATTCCATTACAACTAATTAGCTATTACGCAGCATTACACAGAGACTGCGACGTAGATAAACCTAGAAATCTAGCAAAATCAGTAACTGTGGAGTAATATTGTGGGTTTGAAATAAAGTAACTGTGCAAAAAAAATAAAGTTGTGCAAAAAAAATAAAGTTGTACAAAAAATATTGTTTATAAAAAACAAAGTTGTACAAAATATCTTAGCTGGAAAATAAAGTACTACAAAAAGTATTAAACGTTAAGTGTTGTATATATATAAAGAATAAAGTTGTACAAAAATAATAAAAAGTTATGTATATAAAAAAATAAAATTGTCTACTATATATTTAATTTGAATCTGTTCGCTTAATGCGGACAGATATTTTTTTATTTTAAAATCATTCCCCTTCCCCACTACTATTATAAAGGAGAGTAAAGGATAAATATGAGTAAAAGAGAAACTGGATGGACAGAAACAAAAATTGCAAAGTATCAAAAAGAAAAAAGAGGTCAAGGTGAATTAACTAATTATAAGCCATGGCTAACAACCCAAGATGTACCATCAGAGGGTCGTAACCATAGATTTATGGGGTGGAAAACTAATAGAGAGCATCAATTCTTTTCTGATTTAGAATTTAATTATCTTTGCATGGTAGATTGGGTTTCTGATGTCATAGATATTCGTGAACAATACCCTCTTGACAGAATGGTTACTTTGAAGATTTCAGAGGAATTAGGAATTAAACATCCCACAGATCCTAAAACAGGTACTCCTATCGTTATGACAACTGATTTTTTACTTACTTTTAGAGAAGACAATCATTTAGTCTATAAGGCTAGAACAATAAAACCTTCAACTAAATTAAATGAAGAAAATATAATAAAGAAGTTTGAAATTGAAAGAATTTATTGGGAGAATCAAGGAGTTAGCTGGGGCATCGTTACGGAGGAAGAAATGCCTACCGCTATAGTTAAAAATTTAAAATATCTTAGAAATTCCTATTTATTAGATGATGAACTTAACATCGATACTTTTTTGGGTGAATGGAATTATTTTAGTGGTGAATTACTTAAAAATCTAAAAGACTTTGAGAAAAAATATAATTATGAGCATGGAACTGGAATTTCAATCTATAGACATTTATTAGCTCGTAAAACGTTACTTGTAGACATGAACAAAGACATTGTTTTAAGTGAAGACGTTAATAACATTCAAATAAATAGAAAATATATTAACTCAAAAGAGAGGTTAGGTTAGCTTAGTGAACTTTTATTTAAATGAGATTCTTAAAGAAAGAATTACAGAGGAAAGATATAGGATATTATGGATCGATCCTCACCAAATGATACTATACATGATTCAACTAGATAAAGAAAATGCGGTTCCAATTAAAAAAAGTATTTCAGAACTTCGAGAAGCTATTATTGTAAATGAATGGTTTAAAGAAAAAGAAGTAAATATTACTTCTTTTATTTCAAGTGACTATGAGCAAAAACATATTGAAATTAGGGATAATGCTTGGTTAATTATTAAAGATATAGTTAACCAAGAACCGCAAGTATTTGATAAAAAGTATAGGAGTGGATTAATAAAAAGTGTTTGCGAACAACATTCAGTTAACTATAAAACAGTAAGAAAGTATTTATATAAGTATTGGTCAAAAGGAAAGAAAATAGATGCGTTGCTTCCGAACTATATTAATTCAGGTGCTAGAGGTAAAGAGCGAAATGCTGGAGAAAAAAAGCGTGGTCGGCCAAGGAAATACGGGACAATTGGTATTAATGTTGATGAAACAACAAAAAAAATATTTAGAAAAGCAATAGAAAAATACTATTTAAATTCTAAACAAAATAGTTTAACCATTGCATATAAATTTATGTTAAGAGATTTTTATGTTGAGAATATATATTATGAAGACGGAATAGAAAAGATGATTTTAAAAGATGAGAACAAAATTCCGACAATTGATCAATTTAAATATTGGTTTCATAAAGAATATGATGCACCTGAAATTTTGAAAGCAAGAAATGGGGAAAAAAGATTTAATAAAGATCATCGTGCTGTACTGGGTACATCTCTATCGGAAGTGTTTGGACCGGGATCGCGATATCAGATTGACGCAACTGTTGGTGACGTATATTTAGTTTCTGAAATAAATAGGAATTGGATAATAGGCCGACCGGTTATTTACGTTGTTATCGACGTTTTTAGCAGAATGGTCGTGGGAATGTATATCGGTTTAGAAGGCCCCTCCTGGGTTGGCGCATCAATGGCTATAAAAAATGTTGTTTCTAACAAGAAAGAATATTGTGCTGAGTATGGTATAGAAATCAAGGAAGAGAAGTGGCCCTGTAACCATTTGCCTGAAATATTATTAGCAGATAAGGGAGAATTTGAAGGTTATAACGTAGATAGACTAGTAAATGCATTTAATTTACATGTAGAAAATACAGCTTCTTACAGAGCCGATTGGAAAGGGATAGTAGAAAGAAAGTTTAGAACCATTCAAACAAAAGTAAAACCCCTCTTACCGGGATATATAGATATTGATTTTCAAGAACGTGGTACTAGGGATTATCGCTTAGATGCAACTTTAACATTGAGAGAGTTTAACCAATTAATGATTAAACAAATCTTAAATTATAATACAAAACACTATATGAGTTCATATGTGAGAGACCGTGATTTAGTAAAAGATAATGTACTGCCTATACCTTCAGAATTATGGAATTGGGGAATTCAAAATCGTACTGGTAAATTAAAATATCATTCAGAAGAAGATGTAATGCTTCAGTTACTACCTAGAGACACAGCAACTGTTAATTATACAGGAATCCATTTTAAAGGAATTACTTATAAATGTAAAAAGGCAATAGAAGAGTCATGGTTTGAAAACGCAAGAATGAATGGTTCATGGAAAATCTATTTAGCCTATGATAGAAGAAACATGGATCACGTATATTTTATAGATGAGGATAAGAACCAGAAAGAGATATGCTATATGATAGGCAATTCTACACGGTTTTCTGGATTAAGTTTAGATGATATCAATTATTTGAGAGAAGAAGAAAGAAGGACTGCAAAGAAGCATAATCATTCGCAGATTCAAAAAGACATTGATTATTTATCAGAGGCTCAAGAAATAATTAATACTGCTTCAAAAGAGTATAAACAAGAAAAAGATACAACATTAAGCAAAATGGAAAGAGTGGGATCTATAACAGAAAACCGTCAATTAGAAAAGAGATATCAATATGAAAATGAGTCTCTCCCACTATTAGATAATGATTCAATAGATGATAAAATCGTTCCATTTAAAGGTAGAAATGAAAAAGATGATTTTAAAAGGACCAGCGTACGGGACTTTCTGAAACGTAGAATGGAGGAACATAATGAATAATTTATTTTCTGATAATATTTTGGAAGCAGATTATAAAGAACAAGAAGTTATTGATTTTCAAGGTAATCCTTTGATCGAAGCCCTTCCCCCAATTCTCTCACCAGAAGAAGCTTATGAAGCGCTCAGTTATTTACCTCCCTTTGATGAAAGTGAAATTTACTTACCTACTCATGTACGCTATCATGCTATACCCAGGATAAATAAATTCTTTCAACCAGTTATGCAACATTTAGATTTAGAACAACGATTTTCTAGATTATTAAGAATGGGCTATGTTAGTAGAAATCCACTTACTCCTGAATATACTAAAGCGTTACATGGGCTAAGTGATATCCGATCAACAGCTTCAAGTATGACTCTTATGGGCTTTTCTGGAATAGGGAAAACAACAGCAATTGAAAGAATACTATCCCTTTATCCTCAAGTTATATTGCATAAGCATCCATTAAATTTAATGCAAGTTGTATGGTTAAAATTGAATTGTCCGCATGATGGTTCATTAAAATCATTGTGTATGGACTTCTTCTTAAAAATGGACCAACTATTAGGAACAAATTATTTTGATAAATTCGGTAATTCTCGTAATTCAATTAGCTCGATGGTAACTAGGATGGGACAAGTTGCAAAGTTACATTGTATTGGAGTAATAGTTATTGATGAAATTCAACATCTCTTAGCTACTAAAAACAATGATTCGGAAAAGATGATGAATTACTTTGTGACAGTAGTAAATGAATTAGGAGTCTCAGTAGTGATGATCGGTACTATGCGTGCAAAAGTTATATTACAGCAAGATTTTAGGCAAGCACGTCGCGGTAGTGGTCAAGGGGATATGGTTTGGCAGCAGATGAAAAAAGATGGTGATTGGGATTTATTGATCGAAAGTTTGTGGGGATATCAATGGTTAAGAAATAAGGTTGAGTTAACGGAAGAGCTGAATCAGACGCTATATGACGAAAGTCAAGGTATCGTGGATATAGCAATTAAGCTATTTGCATTAGCTCAAGGACGTGCGATTGAGACTGGAAAAGAAACAATAACAACAAATACTATCAGGCAAGTAGCAAAAGATGATTTAAAGCTTGTCCAGCCAATGCTAAAAGCATTAAAAAATGGACACTTATCTGAATTAGAAAAGTATGCTGATATTATGCCGTTGGACATTAAAGAATACTTAGTATTACATGAGCCAAAAGTGAATTTAAGAGCAACTATTCAAAAGAAAAAGGAACTTCAATCACAGAAGAGAAATGAAAAAGTTAATAACAATTTGGAAAAATTAATTACAGGTCTAATTGCACTTGGGATAAATGTCGAAATAGCAGAAAAATCTTCTATTAGAGCTGTTAAAAATAGCCCAACTGATTCTATGACGGAATTAATGGTACTTGCTCTTAAATATTCAGATGAAATCCAAAAGAAAAAGGAACCAAAACAAAATAATAAAACGAATACAGATTTTGTTTTATTAAAGTTATTTGAAAAAGCAAAAAAAAATAAGGTATCAAATTATGATGTTTTAAAAGAAGCAGGTTATATTAAATCGCCGATAGATGAATTTGTAATCTAGGGGGTATTTTTGATTGATTGGTTATTTCCCTTCTCTTTATGAAGATGAACTTTTATATAGCTGGCTCGCACGATATCATGAGCACACAGGAAATATTAGTCCAAAACGAACTTTAAATGAAATTTTTAACTCAACTAACATCGTAGCTGTTTTAGACATACCATCAAATATAAATAAATTGTCTGAAGCATTAATGCATTTTAATATACCAGAAGTTGAATCATTAATACAAAACCATACTCTTTTTAAATACTACACTTTTTTTCAATCAGAGACGCTGCGAGAAAAAATATTTAATAATATGAAATTTGGTGGAAAGCCTGGTTCAAGTCATCTTTTATTGGGGATTAACGCATCAACTATAAATGAATGGAAACATATTCGCTTCTGTCATACTTGTAGTCAGGAAAATATTAATAATTATGGGGAATCATATTGGCATGTATCTCATCAATTACCTAAATCTTTTTATTGTATTAAACATGATGAGTTATTAGTTGATTCTCTAATCAAGGCACGAAATAAACATAAGCATCAGTATGTATCGGCCAACTCAAATATTGAAATAACGCAAAAGTTAAAACCGTCATTTAATTCGAAAACTGAGCAACATTTAAAGATGATTACAAGAGAAAATAATAAATTACTTGAACTTACTTTTTTAAATCTTTCTTTAGATATTGAAGGTATTTATAAATACTTACTGCAGATTAATGGTTATGCAACTTATTTCGGGAAAATTGATCAGCAGAAACTTGCAGAACAGTTAATAAAGTTTTATGGAGTAGAGTTATTGGAACTTCTTGATTCCACCGTTGACCTAAATAACCCTTCTTGTTGGTTAAAAGCAATTACAAGGAAGCATAGAAAGGCTTTCCACCCTATTCGGCACATACTACTATTAAATTTTTTCGGAGTGGCGGTAGAAGAATTAAAAGACTTAGTCGGAAAAAAATATTACCCATTTGGAGAAGCACCTTATTATTGTCTAAATCCAGCAGCAAATCACTATGAAGAAAAGGTTGTTAAAGGAGTAATAATAACAAGTTGTACAGATACCGGAAAACCTGTTGGTACGTTTAAATGTGAGTGTGGATTTACTTACTCAAGGAGAGGCCCAGATATAAATAAAAATGATGATTTTAAGGTTGGGAGAATAAAGGATTTTGGGGTAGTTTGGATTCAAGAATTAAATAGATTAATTAATATAGAAGGACTAAGTTATAAGGAAGTTGCTAAGCATTTGAAATGTGATATTGCAACTGTAAAAAAATACGTAAAACTAAAGCCCAATGATAAAGATAATAACGTTAGTATTAAGGAGCCTGCTTGTATAAAGGCATTAAAAGAAAAAGAATGGATAGAACTGATTTGTGAGAATCCGTTGTTAACGATTACCTCGATTAGAAGATTAAATCCAGCACTCTATACATGGCATTATAGAAATAATATAGAGTTTCTTAAAATGAATAAACCGAAAAATAAAGTCGAAATAAATCCAAGTAGTAGAATTGATTGGGAGTCTAGGGATTTAGCGACATTAAATCAAGTTATTAAAGTAGTTGAAACTCTTTATAGGTTGGAAAAGCCCATTTTTGTTAACAAAACTAATGTCGGTAAGCATATAAGTAATCCTTCTTTTATAGAGAAACATTTAGAAAAGTTACCTAAAACACGAGAGTACTTGATAGATAATATAGAGTCCAGAATTGATTTCCAAGTTAGAAGGTTATTTTGGAGTTGTAATAAAATTAGAGAAAATGGAGAAGTGATAAGGAAATGGAAAGTAAGGAGAATGGCTGGGTTTAAAAAAACAATGGACAAGAAAATAGAATTGATGTTAGAAACTGTTGAAATATGGGGTGAGCACTTGTGATTGGGTGCTTCCCTACTCCATATAATGATGAATTAATATATAGCGTACTCTCTAGATATCATATTATATCATATTATATCATCAAATGAATCCGAACATTTTACCTCTAATGAACTGTTCTCTATCCGCATGTGGGAAATAAAAATGGACTTATTTCCATATGCTAAAAAGTTAGAAACGAAGTTAGAACACTTTAATTTTTATAAAGCCTCCGAAATATTAGAGAGTTTTAGTTTTTTGAATTACTACAATAAATTTTTAAGTTATGATAATAAAAATAAACTTCGGAATCTTATGCTAGATGAACGATCTGGTTGGATAAGAAAGGAAATTTACTGTCATGAAATTGAAACATATAACAATGATTATTATAAATTTTGCTTAAAATGTTTCGAAGAAGATTCGGTAAGTGGCGTACCGTATTGGCATATTACTCATAATTTGCCTGGTGTAACATATTGCGAACGACATAAATGTAAACTTGTTGTAAGTAATGTGTTGTTTAATGGAAAGGAACTTGTAGCCTTATCAAGTCAGGTGAAAAAAAGTGTACCTCCATTATTGAGTGATAAAGAAGAAAAGATACTAAAATTAATAGCGGAACAAACAGATTATCTATTTCATACTAAAGAAGACATCAGTAAATATATCCCCCTATACATTTCGTATCTTTATGATATGGGATATTTAAACGGATTTAAAATTAATGAAAAAAAACTAAAAAAGCATTTTAATAACTTTTTTAGTAATAACATTTGTGAAGTATTAAATATTGAAAAGGAATTTGTTATTTCAAAAATTATAGAAACAATTAGTAGCTCAATAAAGGAATTACATCCCTTATTTCATATTCTTTTTATTATTTTTTGTGGTAGGAAAATAGAAGATCTAGACAAAAGTAATCTTATATTAACTCCGTTTAATTCTGAACTATTACATAAAACATGTAGATGTTTTGACGGAATATACATACATAATTCTAGTTTAAGATTTAGGAATAAAGGTCTTGTTGGCTCATACCAGTGTTCTTCTTGTGGAAATGCCTATAATATTAATTCTTGGGATAAAAAAATATCAGTAAGCTATGGTAGTTCTTTTTCTGAGCAGGTATTAGAATTGCTGTTTATTGAGGATTTATCTATTTCAGATATTTGTTATAAATTAAATATTAATGTAACAGAACTGAAAAATCATTTAATTTTCAAGTGAAATAGTATTAGCTATAGTGCTCTACGTTTTCAGAAAGTAAGGAGTTAGGTTAAGAAATTCCATTAGACTATTTTATTGGCTACATCTATAGGTCATAAGGAAATTACTTACATGTACGAGCACAGTTATTGGTGCGGTCGGCACATTTATTCAGACACCGATACATAGAGTTAAATACATAAAAAGAACAGGACTAAACCTGTTCTTTTTCGTGTCCAAACTGTTATACAACCGGTTCGTTTTTTCCCCATTGATTTTTCTCTTGCTCAATGTCTAATACTCCACATTTATTATTTCGGAAAACGTATCTTCAACTATAGTTAGTAATAGGTAAGCGTTTGAAGTTATCTCCAGCTTTTCCCCTACTCCGTACGGAACGTGATAATTTCCCATCATTCCGCGTTCCATCTAGCTCTGGTTTTAGTCATTAAAAGTTTCAAGTTACTCTTCATCGAAGAGCTTGCACTGTGGCATCATTCTACTATGAAATGATGTTCCCACGTTCTTACCCGACCGGTGCAATGCACGGCTGAAAAATAATTATTATCTATCGCTAGACTTGGGGCTGTTCCTCTACTTCGATTACAGAGGTTTCACTGGTCGAACCCCTACCCTCATAAGGACAAATGCATTTTGCCAAAAGGCGCGTGTATTGTTTTGTATCAATCTCGTTTTTTGTTTATTGTTCAATTGTTGCCGATCTCTGTTAGGTTCATTACGTTTACTATCATGCTTAAATGGTAGGATTTAATTGAAAATAGGCTTCCCAATGGTTTTTCATGATCATATGATATCAAAAAGGTAAACCATCATCATATGGCACACGCAACACAAGCTTATTTACTTCGGTATTTGAAGAATTTTTTTTAACTATTTTATCCTCATTATGTAATAACCATTCCTCTCCAAGAGCTGTTATTTCATACTCTTTATACGTATACTCTTGAAAACCGTTATTCTCTGTAAGTGTAAATTCCTCAATCATTTCTTTAAGTAACAATTTCTTTATCGCTAATGCTCCAGCAACTCCATCATAACTATGATTAGCCATTTCTTCGTGAATCTCTGACACTTTCAAACCACTTTCATAATCTAAGCTATTTACAAGAGCTCTGGACAATATAATAATTTCTTGAACAGAAAGATCCTTTGTCTCAACGAATTCTTGATCAATAGAAATTATAGGTCTTTGTATAGCTAATAATGCCTTCGCTTTTTCAGTAATTTGCTGTTGCAACAAATTATAAGAACGCGGTGAATCTGTATCATACATAATAACAGATCTATGTTTTACGTCGAAAGGAAAATCACCCTCACGTTCGTTTTTACAACTCACTAAAATTATATCTTTCTTACAAGCTATAGCATAACCCAACTCAAACCACACATTTGGATTATTCGTTGTTATTTCAGCAAAACATATTCTTGCATTACGTATTTGATTTTCAATAGTATCGATCGGAATAACAGCACTTGGATCATTATCAACCCTATAAGGATTCAATCCAGCCGCTATTAAAGCAGGCTCAAAAATATCCTTGTAGCGATTATCAAATCTAGCTCTATCAAACGGCTGCATAACAAAACATAAATCATTAGACAATGACAACACTCCCCTTTAAAAACTAAGAACTATAAATAAGGATTCTTTTTTACATTCCTAGCTAAATTTTTAGCCACAAGCGCATGTAATTCATTCGTAGGTACCTTACGTATCACAGTAGAAATATCATTAGCAATTAACTTACGCCCATTCTCAAATCTATAACCCATCTCATTTAAATAAGCCGCAGTCTTAGCAACATTCCCTAATCTCGCATAAGCATGTATAACGTGATCTTCATAATTAACAGGCTTAAATTCTTCATAAATCTTAATATAATTATCTAGACTATCCCGTAAAACTATAGCCTCATCGATCTTCATAAAACACCCTCCCTAATTTAGAACCAGGCTAACGCCTATTATATAAGCAACTTAACAATTAATGGGCTTTTTTTTGATACACTAATTGTGTATCATAACAAAAAAGTTCGTTAATGGTTTATTCAAGTACTTTAAATTGATCTTATATCTAACCAATTACTTGGAAAACCCATCTTATCTAAGACAACGTCAATAGAAATCACATTCAACTGATTTTCTAATACTTCAATGGCATCTTTAATTTCTGTTATCATTTTTTTAAATTCGAGTTTTGTTGATAATAATTTTAAAGAAATGATTGCTGCAAATAAATCGTGAGTTCCGTTAATAGGTTGTCCTCCACTGTTTAAGGGTATATGTAAAGACCTATGTATATGGTTTGTAGCTATTTGAGTCTTGGTAATAATATCAAAGAGTCTCTCATCGTGTGCGCATTTATTTCTTACTAGTGTTAGAAGTCCTATTATATTATTGAGATCAGCTTCATTAATTTGAAAACTTCGTCCTACATTTTGTCTATCGGTTTGTTTCATTAATTTAAAAAACTTACCTGTGGTTCCAAAAGTAAGGACATTCACTAAAACCCAAAGAGGAACATATCCATGTTGACTCATATAGTGTTTTATTGCTTCATGCTTCGTAACATTTTTGGCAATTTCTCCTTGAACTCCTTTAATTAAATCGATTATTTCTTTTATCCTAAACACCTTATTCTTTTCACTTGCCGTTCCTGATATAAGCAAATCAAAATTCTCTAATTTTAAATAGTTATCATGTCCATACTTCTGTGAAAAGAAATACGCAATGGCACTTTTAATATTGTTTTCAACTCTGAATATCCTCTTAAGTAGGATCATTCTTAGCTCGAAATCAAAATCATACAGAGCTTTTAACTCAGAAATATGAGTGTCTGTTTTATATTTTTCTGGTGTTGTGCTTGTAGAAGGAATGTCAATAAATAATTCCTTATAACCATTTATTAGATTGTAATAATTCTCCTTTTCAAGAATTCTTTTTGGAGTACCTGTTTTAGGGACATCAAGATTCCTCTTTCTTAATATTGTTAATTGTTGATTATGAGTTTTAAAAATTTTCGACAAAAAATATCCTCCTAACAAATTGGTATAATTTACTTAAATTATACCACTTTAATAGGAAGATATTAATAGCCTATAAAAAAATAAAGGCTCTGGACCCGAAGGTATCCAGAGCGCGATCTAATAATTTAAAACAGCAGGCTCTGGACCCGAAGGTATCCAAAGCGCGATTTATATAATTATTATCTTATCAATTATAACTGGTAATGTCAATACTTTAAGGCTCTGGACCCGAAGGTATCCAGAGCGCGATCATTATCTATTGTATGTAACAATCTTTGAAAAAATACATGCTTCAAATACAGTAATTAATGCCTTTCAATTAAATATTTCAGAACAAATCACGATTTATCAGTGTTTAATTTCACTTTTGTTATTACCCCTCCTATAATAATAAATTATGTGAATTGGTCCAATCAATCCGCGATTGTTAAGGAAAAGGCGATAAGGAACGAGAATTTTATTTTAATACACGTTGCGACATCTGGCTTAAATGCTTAAAGCTCTAATGACAATAATCCTGCCATCGGAGTTTATGAGTTTCTTAAAATGATTAATTACTAAGCGAACAGGGGCTTATGTAAACTAAATGATAGTCTGTAAATAGTGTGCGTATCTGTGTATTTATTATCTGTCCAGACTCTTCACCAATACTAAATGGATACTGAGAATTTGCCATATTGATAATTTCGGGAAATATTGAAATTTTAGATAATTATTCCAAAATTCATTTTATCTTTAGTATAATCAACACTAAGTGCATATATCTAATTGTTGTAATTACTGGAGGAGATTTGGTGGATTGGTTAAAAGATAACACAAGGCATGCATTAGAATCGCTTAAAGATCAAGTGAGCATTACTATAGATTCAACGAATGGTCATGAAATAATTACAATTAACAATATTGAAGATCCTACTACAAGAGAAACGTTAGCAAATTGCTTATTGTCTGTAGCTTCTCAAGTAATTCAGCATGACTTTGAACTTTCGGTATTGTTATTGGGTAACTCCGAAGACTCATTAAAAAATCTAATTAGTGAAACAACTGGGTTGATTGAAGGTACTCATGCAAATGCATGGATAGCAGAAGCTATATTTTTTATCTTAGTAGTAGTTGCAGAGGATATGCACCCGCCTGGACGAATGTTAGTTCACACCCTTCCACATACTAGTGCTACTAGACAAGGATTGGATGGTACTGGGATTTACTATGATATCCACCACAATTGCCTTGGAACTGCAATAACTGAAGCGAAAAATTACGATGATTTAAATAATGGTATTTCCGTCTCGATAAGTTCATTTGATAAAATAGAAAAAGACCAACTTGGAGCAGAGTTGCGTACTGTTTTATATCCTTTAACCCGCTTTCTTTCTGCCGAACACCAAGAAAAGCTTGTTTCTGAAATATGGAAACAAGCCCGTACTTATATACCGGTTGTCTTTTTCGGAAGTGATCCAAGTTATCAAAAGCTTATAGAGCGCAAAGCTTTTTTGAAATATTCAATCCCTAATACGCATAAACTGTTAGTATTGAACGAATTTAACGATAGGGATACTTTTTATAAAGAGATAAAGTTGGAAATGAAAAAACAAATGAAGGAATGGGCGAGCAATGTTTGATTCATACTTAAAGGGTATAATAGACAAAGTTCCGGTAATTGAAAATTATAATTCTGATGATTTCCGTTCTATACTGTCGGATGCTTACTTAGAATTGGTAAAGTATAGAACACATTATAATTATGAGGCAAACAAAGATACTGATAATATAATTATATCTTTGAGAAAACTAGCAGATACCTTTGAATACTTTGGTATTCTCAAAGAAGATATAACAACAGATGTGAAAACAGCTTCATGCTATGTTTCAGCTGAAGCTTTAGACCTTCTCACTAATATCTTAAAGCCAACTATGACTGAACAGATGGGTGATGCACTTACTAATTACGAGGTAACTTTGCTTGAGTCAGGAATGTTATATCTTATCGCAGGTTATGATGCAAATTCAATGAAAATTATGCAGACCTTAAAAAATAGTATTAACTCAAGAGAGTTGAGAATCGAAATTAAATGGGCTGTTAATCAAGTAATTTCTATTATTGAGGGCTCAAATAGATCTATTGAAACTATAGAACCGTCTAACGATGCTAGTATAGCAAATAAAAATTATAATAGGATTTATGTTGAAATAGGAATTGTTGCCAACAAGTATCATGCGTGGTTAACGGGAGATGGTGAAGAATTACCAACTAATTTAATAGCAAAATTAGAAGAACTTATCAACATTCTTACTTATAACTATAGCTCCTTTTATTCTATCCCAATACATATTGGAAGACTTCTTAAAGAGTTTATTAAGAACTCATATGTCAGATCTATATTTCATAGTGTACCAAAGCCTCAGGCTAATCAAAATAATTATGAAAATTTTTTAAAGAACATTACTTTAGGTGCTAACTCCATGCAAGGCCAACTCTTTTTATGGCCTTCAGCAATTGGATTTGTGGAAAAATGCTTACCAGGACCAGAAACACATAGTATAATTGCTACTCCTACAGGCAGTGGGAAAAGTACAATCGCAAAAATAGCTGCTTCTCAGGCACTAGCTGAAGGTTGGGTTTTGTATTTGGCACCAACCAATGCACTTGTTCATCAGATACAAAGAGATCTAAAAAAAGTGAAATGGCCATGGGATACAGTAAAAGTAAAAAGTTTCATTGGTTATGATGAATATACCGCACTTACAGAAGATCAATTGTTACCAAGTGATACTGAAAATCATATATATGTTATGACACCTGAAAAATGTGCGCTTGCAATGAGACTGTCACCTGAATTTTTTAAAACATGTAGATTGTGCATCTTTGATGAATTCCATGAAATAGGGAGTAATTCCAGAGGGGTTACAATTGATGTTATTTTCGGGACTTTACTCACTCTTTCTCCCTTTGTTAGATTACAATTAATTTCTGCTATGATTGAAAATAGTAAGGATATAAAAGCATGGCTTGAGGAAGCCTCAAATTTTGAGGTTAATATTATAGACTTGAAGTGGCGGCCTACAAGAACAATGAAGGGGGTAGTAGGTCTTGAACTTAATGAATTCAGAGAAGCCATAAAAAATGCACCCTTAAAACCAAAAGCAAGGAAAAGAAAGGCATCACATACTCCTTATTTTGGACTCTTTGGATTGCAAGGAGCTTGGCAAAGTAATGATAAAAAAGAGTATAGATTTGGTTATCTTGGAGCTACCTTTGAATTCGAATTCACAGAAAGTGTATCACCCCTTGAGTCATGGGTTAATAAAACGATGGGATTATTAGCATTCCATTTTGGATCTAATAATATGAAGACAATTGGCTTTTTCCCCAAAAATAAAAATTATCCTTTTACAGTTGCTCGCAACATGCAACCTCTACAAACAAATAGAGAACTTTGGAGTGATGAAATAAGCCGGTTAGTGAACATTGCGAATGCTGAAATAGGGATTCCAACTATGCTTGCAGAACTTATAGATAAAGGAATATCAGTTCATACCAGTTTAATGACTCAAACTGAAAAAAACTTAGCAGAACTAGCTTTTAAATTGGGATTATCTAAAGTTATGCTTGCAACAAGCACTTTATCTCAAGGCTTGAATTTACCCGCTGAAGTAGTTTTACTGGGAGGTACAGAATTAGGGAATGAGTATAATAATTCAGACTCAGAATCATTATTATCTCGTAAAAACTCACAATTCCTAAACAGTATCGGTAGAGCGGGAAGAGCAGAATATTCTAGTCAAGGTTTAGCATTAGTCATTCCGTCAAATCCAATAATTTTTAAAGATGAAGATTATAATATACGTGTTGCTAAAAAAGAAGCGTGGTTCTTAGAATATCAAGATGCATCCCAAGAGATTGAGAGCCCTCTTACATCATTCTTAGATCGTTTAATTCATGAGAGTATTGATACTGGACTTATTAGTGAGGAAGAATTAGCACTGCTACCCTTTTTTACCGAAAACTCTCCTATCCCAATTACCGTTTTAAATAAAACTTTAGGTGCATACAAAATTCAAAAAGAAGGACCAAATTCTGTTTCTGAAATAACAGGTCCCATAATAAATAAAATTCATGAAAACTTTACGAAAGAAACCGGATCACCAGAATGGGTATTTTCTTCTGCTAGAAAATCAGGAGTAACAGTGTTCGTTGTACAAGATATGTTGAAGACCTTGAAAGATGTTGGTATACCTCGGTATAACGATTGCAAGTCATGGGATATTAATTCTTGGAGTAATTATTTAATTGATATTCTAGCAAGAATGAACCCAAATTTAATCAAATCCTTACTATTCTCTTTTATCGCTTTTAAAAATGAAACAGTTCCTCTTTTTAACGAAAATGTTGATTATACAGATTGGAATCCTACGATGGAATGGATACAAAGTTGGGAAAAGGTAAGAGAATATTTAAACTTCTATTATGGTAGTAAAAATATAAAGGAAATAGGCGTTAACACTTTTCCATCGATAAAAATTAATAATGAAAGAACCCAGGGCTCTTTCATTCCAACAGTATTAAAATTATTTGAATATAAAGGTCCTTTTGAAAAATTATCACGCTTTGCAAGTGTATTAATTAGTATTCTTGAAGAGATGTGGAAGGAAGAAGAACAAGATGAAGTTGTAATAGTTCCATTTCAACTATCAATGGTACCAATTGCTATTAAAAGTGGATTAAACGATGTAAATTCAGTAGCGTGGTATAGATTCGGATATCGCAGTAGATTTGCAGCACAAGCTTTAGGCTCAATCATCGAAACAAATATCGCACCTGAGAGTAACGAAACAGAAGTCTTTAAAATAATTCAAGATAATAAGCTAGAATTATTAATTACAAATCCAGAAGAAATAGATGCAAAGCTGGCAAACATTCAATATACAAGTAGTGAAATTAGTGCATTTTTCTCAATAGTGAATGAAACTTAACTATTACGATACTACATTTTTGATAAATTGTGGTCTCTAGCAAGTGCTGTTAATTGATGCGAACAAAGTATTAAGTCATGAATGTAAGTTTTTGAATCAGATAGAATGAAATAAAGGAGCCTATAATACCTTTTATTCAAGGGATCAACTGGTATATAAAGGCCTTTTTTTCTGTTTAAATATGGCGAATTAGGGGAGTTTTTTTCTCTCTGCTCTGTGATATCTGTCTTTATGTTTACATGGATAAGGACGTGATATAAATTAATGATAGGCTAATTCATCATTCTAATTATATATTTACCTAGAGGAGTTATCTAATTGAGGACTTAGTTATAATTGAAAATTTTCCTTCTACATTTTTTGTACAACTTTATTTTTAGAGGAAATATAGATCTGTTATTAAATTTTTGTAAAACTTTATTTTTTGAATGATGAGCTTCTAATAATTTTCATTGTTTTTTGTACAACTTTATTTTCCATTTAATAATTTTTGTTATTGTAAAATCAAGGTTTTTAAACCGAAAATTGTACAACTTTATTTTCTCGTTACAGTAACTGTTCTCGAATAACTCAGTCGTGATGTAAGAACTGGTTAGATATACTAACCAGTTCTTTTATTTTGCCTTTATATAAATTTAGGATATTTAAAAAAGTAAAATTTAAGTGTAACTTTAGAATAAAGTTTGATAAAAGTAAGTTACAAACACTGAATATACACAGAAAAAAACCAACTGTTTTGAAACTAAAATTGTTCAAAGTAGTTGGTTTTTTATTAATTTCAGTTTGGTTATTATAATAAAGATTGATTATTTCGGAAATCGAATCTTTAAGTAAAGCACCCGTTTGTTTAAGTGTATTTATTCACATAGAACTATCCAAAATAGTTCTATGTATGCAAGTTCTAATAATCTAACTGCTTTAAGCTCAATAATAAACCATCATCTGTAATCTTTTTAACCTTGAATGAATTTAACTTTCTGTCAATTTTTTTATCCATTTTATCTGCATTACTGAATGAATTTCTTACTGCATCTATTGCATAATTAAGAATTGATAACACACCTGCACTTCCTAATGCCACTCCTATACTTTCGTTCTCTGGAAGATGAGTATCCATAATCTTTCTTACTTCTTTATAATAGTCTCCTTTAATAAGGATATATTCAGATTTTGCCTCTAAACCTGCTAATAACTCAGTTCGATTATGTGCTTCATAAGCTTCTATACCATTCACTTTGTACATAAAAAATCCTCCTTTCAAGTGTCATAATAATCAACTCATAATAATTATACGGATATAAACAAACTAAAGTTCCGCTTTTTTCTAATTTTATTTATTCGACTAAACTGCTTCGTTAGTTTAATAAGAAAAAGAGCTGTTTGAACAGCTCAACGAAATTCCCTAAAGCACCCGTTGGTAAAATTAGTAAAAAAAGAACGTTTCTTCAATATGAAGAAACGTTTTTATTTTTTCCTTTTCGATTTTCCGAAAAAACCTATTGCAACAGCTGTGCCAATGTTGACGGCAAACCAAGTAGCCGGCTTTTTGTACTAAGTGAAAAAATAATAATAATCAGAGATATTTCTCTAATGGAATTTAACAATCTTTTCTATATCAAAACGGTGATGAGGGTATCCCTCACCGTTAGGTTTTCCGATTGGAAGAATCCCTGCGAATAGAACATGCTTGGGAAGATTTAATAATTCCCTTACTTTTTCCTGGTCGAAGCCTAGCATGGGATTGCTTGCATACCCATAACCTTGCACAGCTGTCATCAGGATACCGAATGCAATGTTGGTTTGAGTTAACCCCCATTGGCCACGTTCTTCAACACTCATTCCGTTAAAGAAAGCTGACAAATTCGCTACTTCTTCTTCTTTTCGCTCACCAGAAAGTCCTGGATGGACAGTGTCAGCTATATTGGCAAGCACATCTTCCATATCACTAGTTACGACAATTACTGCTGGAGCAGATGTAACTTGTTTTTGACCATAAGCAGCTTCTTCAAGCTTTTTCTTAAGATCAACATCAGTTACCACATGAAATCGCCATGGCTGTAGATTCCATGCGCTTGGGGATAGTCGCACAAGCTTAAAAATGTTTTCAATATCTTGTTGGTGAATCGGTTGCTGAATGAATTGGCGAATACTGTGCCTTGATTCAATTGCTTGTTGAACTGAAATTGTTTGTTCTGTAGTTGATTTATGCGTCATGTTGTCACCTCTTTATAGAATTTACTCACGTATTGTACCCATATTATAAAGAAGTAAACAATAATTATGCTCATGGATAGTTAACAAAGTTTTACTTCTTCTTCACCGATGCCAAAGCAATCCGTCAGGCGCAAAAGGGAGCTCCATAAAAAATACTTAACAATTTTCAACAAGTTCATTTATAAGCCTAGCCTTTACCAGAGAGATGGAACCTTCCTCCATTTAAACTAGGAACATTTCTTCAACTAACCTGCCGCGTTAGTTCAATAAGAAAAGCTACCCTTACAGGCAACCTCTTGTTTAACTAAAGCACCCGTTAGTTTAAGTGTATCTTATCACAAAGTATTTTTTTGAAAAAACTGTAACCTTTTTATTTTTGTCTCGACAACTAAGTGAGGAGTGATAAAATGAAAAAAATAATCATTATGTGTATTAGTTTATTAACATTAGCATTAGTTGGATGTAATACGGTAGATACCGGAAATGGAAGTTCTGCAAAACCGGTGGAGATTCCTAACGATATCCCGCAGCAGTTAAAGGAAACACACCAAGGGGAAATGCCATCCACTGAGATAAATGCCAGACTTGATATAGATACAAACTCTTATTCTTCCGGGGATAAGATGAAGCTTACATTGAAAAACTTGGGCGCTGCAGAATTAAGAACCGGTTATGGTGCTTATTTCGAAAAAATGGATGGAGAAAACTGGAAAACACTTTATTATGAACAAGCAGTACCTACAATAGAAATCCACGTAGAACCGAACGATTCTTTTTCTGAACATATTCTCTTGAGAGATTTAGAAAAAGGAACGTACCGTGTGATTAAACAAATAGACGAGCAAAAATTATCCGTAGTCTTTACAGTGAAATAAGATATATGATAGAACGAGCTGCTTTAGATATGAAGTCAGCTTGTTCAATTGGAAACGTGATGAATGATTATGTTTCTTATGGTTTATTTTTATAAAAGAAAAAAGAGTTGAAAAAAGATTTACAACTCTTAACCTGAACATTACTCCGGTAAATTAAAGTATTATCTAACCCCACTAATTTTCTTCTTCAACTAAACTGCCTCTTTAGTTCAATAAGAAAAAAAGCTTTACTCCTTCTTGAAGTAAAGCACCCGTTAGTTGAAGAAGAAAAGTAAGCTTATTCAACAATTGCGCCCTTTTATGGAATAACTAAATTTGTTCTCATTAATAAAACCAATTATTTCATCAAATTACCGGTATTTCGAGATTAAGAAAAAGGCGACAACTATTATTTAGCTGTCGCCCTTTTTATCATCATTCAGATTTTTTACTTTAAATGTTTATATCATCTGCTATCGTGGGTTCTACAATATCCTTTCTTCGATAAACATTTAAAATGAACCCTAAAACAGCAGCGTAAAAGAGGATTGCACTTCCACCATAACTAATAAACGGCAGGGAAACTTCCATGATGGGCACGATTCCAAAGGCCATCAATATATTCCAAGTAGTAGGAACGGCAAATAATACAGCACCACCGATTACGATTAATCTCCCATAAAGATCTTTTGTTTTAAATGCATTTTTTGAGATTCTTAAAATAAAAATCAGCAGAACCAAACAAATACCGATTCCGAATGTCCAACCAAGAGAATAGACGAGGAAGGGGAAAGCAAAATCTGTATGTGATTCTGGCAACAATTGAAATTTCAAATGATTATTAAGTCCGTTACCGAACCATCCCGCTTCTGCAAGGACATTCCTAACGACCATATACATATATCCGGCTCCATTTGGATCGGCATTTGGGTTTATAAAAGTAGATAATCTAGTAAGAAAATAACTTTGGTGTGAGGTCGTAGTAATAATCATAATGATGAAGATGATACCAGCCACGAGATTTGATACGACTAGGTTGATAGCTAATTTCTTATGAACACGTGCAAATGTAAACATTCCTAGTAAACAGAAAAAGTAAATGACCCCAACCATAAAGTTTGGCACTATCATGTAGAGCAATATGGGAATCCAAAATAAAACAAGAAGAAATCCTTGTTTTTTCCAACTGCGAAACTCATTTATTTTGTTAAAAATACCGGCCCAAGCCAGGAAAAAGAAAAATAAACTCAATATAGTGCCATCGACCGTTAGACCTGGAAGTGAAATCCATCTTTTTGCTCCGTTGACCGTATATCCAAATAAATAGAGATATACGTGAATGAACAAGCCGATAGCATAAAAGTGCATCCACCAATTCTTTGATTTTTGATAATTAAAGAAAAGAAACCCAATAATCACAAGAGCAGCTAAGGAGTACCAGATAGCTTGTCTCCCCATAATATGGGTGATTGATGATGAAATCCCAGGAATTCCACCAACTAACGGGAGAAAACTGATACTAGCAAAAATAACAAATAAAACAATTAGAATCCAATCCATTTTTGGCTTATGAAGGTGATTTAATTTCTCTCCAATAATAAATGGGTTTCCCATTTCTTGAATGGCCTTTTCATCTGAATCTTCTTCAGAAAATCCTCTTTTTTTGTAAGATTGACTTAACTCTTGCAGATGATGAGTAAGCTCTTTTTTTATCCTGTTGTGGGCCTCCGTAGATTTGACTTTGGAAGTGACTTTGCTTAAAAATTCTTCAAATTTGGGAGAACTCATAAAGACGCCTCCGTTATGAAGGGATTAAGGGATAATCCTTGTTTAGTGGTATCTTGTTTATAAGTAGCTAAGTATTTTTTACCTTTGGAGTTTAAAGAATAATATTTCTTGTTATTTATCCAATTTGAAGTAAGCATTTCTTTATTTTCTAATAGATGTAGCAGTGTATAAAGCTGCCCTTCATTTTTTTGGAAAGCACGTTCATTTTTTTGAAAAAGTTGGACGGAAATATTGTAGCCATCCTTTGATTCATGCTGCACAGATTCTAATATAGCTATAATGGTTTCTGTATAAAATTGTGATTGCTGATTCGTACGAATGGCTTCACGCACGGCATTTTTTCTTTCATTAGAAAAAGAAAAATCCTTGAATATTGATTTTTCCATCGAACTCTTCAGGTTCTTAAATGGATCATTCATCTCCTAAACCTCCTCTATCATCTTGTCTTTTAATAATTCCTTCGCACGCTTTAATCTCGTTTTTAATGTATTTATATTTACTGAAGTAATCTTGCTTATCTCTTTTAAAGACAGTTCTTCATAATAATGTAGAAATACGACTTCTCTGTACTTTAGAGGCAAATTCATGACGGCATTCGTTAAGCTATTTTCTTCACTATGCTTGATAACCTCTTCTTCCACCTGTTTTGACTTAGAAGGGATATGGTCAAATACTTTATTGCTAAGCGTTATTTTGCGATAATGCCAGCTTCTTAAATAGTCCTTGCAATGATTACTCGCAATGCGATATAGCCAAGTTTTTATTGTTGACTGCTGATTAAATTGATTTAATTTTTCATAACACTTTATAAATATCTCTTGTGCTAAATCTTCTGCTATGGTTCGGTTTTTTACATATGTATATACAAGATGCAGGATATGATCGCTGTATTCACGCATTAATTGATCAATGATCTGCTCACGCTCATCCAGCATCATTTCATCTGTCACCGCCAATTGGTTTAGTTCATTCATCTAGTTGTCACCCCCTCATATATCTTAGACGAAGCTACCCTTCATTCGGTTTGAAAAAATATAATTTTTTTATGACCGTCTGTATTCTAGGGTATAAGTGGAAAAAGGAACAACCTCTTATCAGATTGTTCCAAAATGTTGTAGGTAGGTTAGGTCGCTTTTAAGACTACTTATTCGACTAATGATCCCTTATTTCTCAGAAGGAACTGTAATTACAACAGTTCTAATCAGAATTGCATATTGTTGTAAATCTGCATTTACCGTTACCAAATAGTTTAAGTGTAAACCTCCACAATATCTACTTTGCATAATAATTGTTATTAAACAATATGGCCCGATTGTTTAACACAAGTTAAAAAACACTCTTCAACTAACCTGCCCCGTTAGTTCAATAAGAAAAAGCTACCTTTACAGGCAGCCATTTTTTAACTAAAGCACCCGTTAGTTGAAAATCGTCATACATTAATTTTCTGTTTCTTTTTGGTCTCTGTCTTTTATATATCTTTCGTACGCCTCTTTCACCCTGTCATTGCTATTGGCTGGTACTACTTGTTTATGGATCTCATTAATTAAAATAAATGACCTAAAAATGACTCCGACAATAATTGCACATAAGATATAGATTCCAATAGTACCGAGGAAAACCAAGATACCTAAAAGACCAGCTAATAGGATGGATAACAATAACTTCACAAAACTCCCCCTTAATCTGCCTACCTGTATTCCACAAAGAGCCATCTAGCAGCTCAACGTTCTTTCACTAAAGCACCCGTTAGTTAAGTTATTACAAACTAATTTCTTCACCTATACTTATAGCATGAAAAGGATTTCTTTCCTTTGATTTTAACGATTCAATAAAGTCTGAAGTTAAGTCCTCTTTGTTAATAATTATTCTTGTATAACCAGATACTCCACCGTTTAAAAAAATGGGTTCAATAGATTCTGGATTCTTAAGTCGTTGATAAAAAAAACTGTCTAAAACAATAGTTGCATAACTAAAATTGCCTGTATTGTTAGTGAATTGATAGTTAACTTCAATAATAAGTTCTTCATTGTTTTCCTCTATCTCATAGGTGAAACTTTTTACTTCTGCACTTTTATTAGGAAATAAAATCCACGCTAAGCACAATAAAAAAATCACAGATATAATGAAAATAATTACTTTGTTTCTTTTCAAAAATTCACCCCCATTTTATTTTATTAAACTGCCGTTTTAGTTTAAGTGTAACATTACACAATGCATCTCTGAGATCAACTTAATGGATTGAACATAAAAATAGACCATCGTAATGATGGCCATATTTTACTAAAGCACCCGTTAGTTGAATAAGGATAAAGAGTGAAATATTCTATTGGCGGTTCTTGATTTCTGTGAGGATTAGATCCCATAGCAAGACGTTTGTATTTAGTTTTTCGTCTTCATTCCTAACCGTTATTGTAATCTCTCTCACCTTGCGTACGTCGGTTTCAAAATAACGAATGTCACTGCTTCCCGTTCCGCTGAAGGTGATCGTATCCATGCCGCCCTCACCACCGTCCAAGGCGATGATAACCGTACTATTGCCCTGATTTATGTCGTCCGGGACGCCCATGTAACCGGAGAAGGTCACATACTTCCCATCCAGTACGTACGTAACGCTCCTGGATCCGGGGTTTTCTCTGCTATACAAATTTACTTGCGGCTCCACTGGTTGATTGCCGACTTCAAAGACGCCGAAGCTAGAATCCCATAATGCCGGACTATCCTTGACCGGAAGGATGTCAATCCCAACCTCTCTGCCCGCCTCAACGCTTGTTGCCTTTTCAACCCAATAATTCACTCCATGTACGACGGTGATCGTTGAGAATGAGAGGAGAGCCGATGCAGCAAAAACCTTCCCTAGAAACTTCAAGGTGCCAGTCCGACGAGGCACCCACAGCTGAGCCAGATACCCGACAGTAACCCCCAGCAAATTTGTGAGAATGTCGTTAATATCGAAACTTCCCAGCCTGGTCGCCCACTGCAGTGTTTCAAGAATCGAGATTATTATGAAAAACAATCCTAGAAACGAGAGAAACCGGATACGTGCGACTAGCGGAACGAACATTCCATAAGGTAAGAACGCAGCAAAGTTTGCAAAGTTATAAAACCAGAACCAGGTCAGCCCTCCCAACGGCAAAGATAACGGAATGCTATCGGGTACAAGATTATACCCTCTTGTCCCGTTTTGAATGTTATTTATTCGGTCAAATCCGAAATAGAGGAAGTATAACATGATTGCAGTATAAACAATCATTACGTTTCTGGTTGCTTTTCGAGCATATCCCTGGCTCATATGAAGACCTCTCTCTTGAAGCATATATTTCAATTCCCAATTCAAAAATCTCAATGAATGTAATTATTAAAACAGAGATAACAAATAAAAAAATGTAAATTTTTTTCTCTTCCCTCGAACTCATCTTTAAATTCATACATATCTCTTGCCTCAACTTTTCTTCCTTTTCCTTAAATTTAACAAATATGGTTCTTCAACTAAACTGCCGCGTTAGTTTAAGTGTAACATTTCACAATGGATGTCTAAGATCTACTTGAAGTTTTGGATAAAAATATACCATCTAAATGACGGTCTTGTTAAACTAAAGCACCCGTTAGTTGAAGTACAAATATTTACACTGATTGTCAGTGGACTGCTATTGGGTAAGTACCTTACAAGTGATAAGAAAAAAATCCACGAGTTTACAAATTCGTGGATTTTATTTTTTTATATGAAAAATAATTGTATATAAAATCGAATATTGATACGAAATAGGCTGAACCAGCAAATAAGAATATAGGGGAATCATAAGGGTCGCTAATAAAGCCTTGTAAATCAATAAAGTCTTGTAATTCTAGATAAAGTAACCAAAGTGTTGTGATGACAAAAAGAGAAATATCGTAAGCGATACTTAGTGGGTGTTTAATCTTTTTTAGAGCGAAATTAAAAACGACAATTCTAAAAAAAACAAATAGGAATAAACAAATTTGATAAGCGAATGTAACATAAATGATTGATGGCTGTATTGATTCTGGTATCGTCGGCATCAGCATAAACCCCTTTGAATAATTTTATAAATAGTTTATCGATTGGAGTTGTTATAAAGTAGGAAAAGAAATTATGATTCTATAATTGTTATATAATACAAAAAGGTATGATTTTTATATTGCATCCGAATTAGACGAGCAAAAAGAATCATTATTGAACTAACCTGCTGCGTTAGTTTAAGTACATTCCTTCACAAACTTATTAGATATAGGGTAGGTGCACCAGACCAATCTTTAACATAGCCTAATTTTTAAACTATTTAAGAATAGCTGAATAAGTAGCTCGTTTATCAGCAAATGCTTTTTCTCCACCTTCTAAATGGACTAATATTAATTTCATTATTTTACTGTCACTTAAATAACCCGCTTTTTTTATAAAACCTGTTGTACCATCTGATTCTAAAACTATGACTTGTTCAGCATCAGCATTAGTAACAATGGTCGAGTTGTGAGTGACAATAATAACTTGTCTGTAATTTTTAACTTTTCTAGGACTGGAGACTAAAGTGTTATATATATATTGGTTATCTAAATTATCCTCGGGTTGGTCGATAACGAAGGGTGTAAAATCGCTTGTGTGTTTTCCGTATTCCATTATAAATGTGAGTTCGCTGCATAAGTTCCCTAGAAAATACTATCAATATAATGTGCCTTCTACTGAACTAATGAAGAAATTATCTATTGTTGTTCAGATGTTCACTTTTCCACCTCCTAATGATATTTAGCGTAAATATGATTCTGAAAGATGAAATTTAATAACAATAACTGTTTCTGAGAATGGAGTTGATGAGTTTGAGTCTTGTTATTATGGCGTTTTTCGCCTTGATATTCTTTATTTTCTGTTTTGTCATAGGTGCTATCTACTGGTTTGGAGACAAAGGAAAAAAATTTTAGAACATTAGCTTATTTTCTTTTATGAAATAAGTTTGAGGTTTTTTCAAGTAATGAAGTTAGTTACAATCTAATCATCACTTAAAATGTTGGAAAGAAAAGATGCATAAAGCTCTTAGTCTATTTTTATTAATGAACTAAATTACGAGTTAATATAAAACAAACCTTCTCCTTTCTCGTATGGGATAAGGCTTTCAGAGAGCCATCCTTTCGCTTTATTGGACATGGTATTGGGTAATGTATCATGAAGAACAATAAAATCTTAATTCCAAGAAACAAACAAGATTTATTCCTCTAATATGTCAATTTCAAATTTCACGTTTTTGGAGTCCCAGACATCTGCGGTTCGGTTGTATTGGAATATATGGTGACTTCAACTTTTTGTCCTATTTTAAATTGAGCACTGGCACTTACAGGAATTTCAAAGATATTTTCTTTTCTTTTATCCTCGTTTACCATAAACATTTCTTCTTTTACTTCTACTTTAGTATATCTTTCTCTGTTTAGTCACTTGAACAGCCAACCAACATAGTAAAAATTAATGTAATACATCCAATCCAAACGAAGCTTTTTCCATTCTATTTCCACATTTATTAAGATTTTTTAATTAGTCGAAGAAAAATCCCACTTCGTTACAAACAAGCAGGAGAATAAATACTCGGTTCTTTCATCTGATTTATTATATTTAGAATAATAAATTATAATGAGCATTAAGTTTTATTTTAACCTTTTTTTCGAAAATTATTGCTTGCTACAGTGTTTAAATACCATTTTAGGGACTTTAGGAGTGTTACTATTATCGCTATTTTTGTTATAGTTCTGTAATTTAACGTTCATACTAGCGTAATAGTTTTCTTCTATACTTATACACGGATTAGTTAGCAAGAGAGGACAAGTGGAAAAATTAAATTATATTAAAATACTAATCGACAAGTAGATAGTAAGGGAGAATTTAAGATGATAAAACGAATTATTGCAATTTTTTTGACAGCAACCATCGCTACCTCTTCGTTAGTTCCTGCTAATGCAATGAACAATGGAACGGAAGGGACCAATCCCTGGATGAACACCAAGCTGTCTGCTGAGGAGCGCACTGAGCTGCTTCTTGATGAGATGACGATGGACCAGAAGATGCAGCAAATTGCTATCTCGCGCTTCAATGAGAATGACAAAGGTGAGCCGGTTGTCATCAAAAGAGGCGGAACTAGTAAGTATATGAACGGCGAATTCGCTCCACAAGGTACACTTCCAGGGTGTGAGTTTCAAGACACAGGCCGGCAAATCAAAGGGATCGAGGAACTCGGTATCCCTACAGTACGTATGACTAATGGTGGTACGGGTGTTAAGGGCGGATCGTGTCACAATGACCCATTGGCAACAGGTCTTCCGTCTACCCCAGGTTTGGCTGCGACATTCGACCGCGAGCTAAACTATGAGGCCGGCCGAATCCTTGGTGAGGAGACACGAGCTTTCGCGCATCACGTGTTCCTCGGACCAGGTATGAACCTCATCCGTCACCCGTACGGTGGCCGGAACTATGAGTACTTCAGTGAGGACCCTTATTTGACAGGTATCCTTGCGATTGAGCAAACAAAGGGTATCCAGGACCAGGGAGTCCAGGTACAACTCAAGCACATGGCTGGAAACGAACAGGAAACTGAGCGTTGGACGATGGGTGTCCAAGTTCCTTCAAAGGCTATGAACGAGTTGTACATGTTGCCTTTCGAGATGACCGTTAGAGATGCTGACCCAGCTTCCGTGATGTGTTCATTCCCGGATGTTAACGGTACTTATGCATGTGACAGTTCTGAACTTCTACAAGATGCGCTACGTAAAAACTGGGGTTTTGACGGTTATGTAATGAGTGACCGTCGTGCAATTCACGACACAGTGGCTGCTATCAAAGCGGGTACGAATGTCGAACTTGACTGGACACCACAGTATTACACACAAGAGAAGATCCAAAAAGCTCTTGACTCAGGGGCAGTAACTGAGGACGACATCGACAATCTACTTCGTCCGCGTTACATCAAGATGATCGAGTTTGGCCACATGGATGAGCCTTACGACAAATTTATGCCTGAAATCGTCGATCCGATGGCTAACGGCGCAAGCGCACTGAAGATGGCCGAGGAAGGCTCCGTGCTGTTAAAGAACGACAACGGCTTCCTGCCACTGGACGGTGAGCCAAAGTCAATCGCGTTGATCGGCATTGAGACGTTCGCTGGAGCGGCAAAGATGTCACCTCGCTCTGTTCGTGACGACAATGATTATGTAGTGACTCCATATACGGTCACACCACAAGAAGGTTTAGAGAATGTTATCAAAGAGTTGGGTTACAACACTAAAGTGACGTACAACAATGGCAGTGATCCGAAAGCTGCTGCCAAGTTAGCTGCTGAGTCCGATGTCGTGCTTCTAATGGTCGGCGACAACCCGCATGAGACAGTGGACCGTGATACTCTCGGATTCCCAGCCTTAAACCTCAAATCGGGCTTGGCTGAGCAGGAGCCAGTTATTGACGCAGTTATGGAAGCTAATCCAGAGAATACTGTTATGGTACTGAAAACTTCCGGTACGTCAATTATGCCGTGGTTGGATAAGGTGCCTGCAGTTCTTCAAGCTTGGTACCCAGGTATGGAGGATGGCAATGCCGTCGCTAACCTTCTCTATGGTAAGGTTAACCCGTCCGGTAAGTTGCCGATGACATTCGGTGCTACTGAACGTGAAGCTGCCTTCGCGACTGAAGAGCAGTACCCTGGAACTCGTCAAGATACTGGTAAAGTTGGTGGACCTGGTCCTTATGGTGATGGTTCTGATCAGCTAATCGCTCAGTACACAGAAGGTCTAGAAATGGGCTTTCGCTGGTACGAAGCAAACAACGTGAAGCCAGTATTCCCATTCGGATATGGTCTGTCGTACACAACTTTCGAATATGACAAACTTAAAGTGAAGAAGGTCCAAGATAAAGGCTCGGTGAAAGGTATTGACGTGTCCTTCACAATTTCGAACACTGGTGACGTTGCCGGTAAAGAAGCGGCACAGGTCTACCTAACACTTCCGGATGAGGCAGGACAACCTACAAAACGTCTTGTCAACTTCGAGAAGGTTGACCTTGAGCCTGGTGAGAGCGAGCGTGTGACTGTACGTATTAACCATGCAGACTCTAACCACCCGTTCTCCTATTTCGTTCCGGAAGAACCGGATAACCTTGCAAACTGGGCAGATGGCGAGTGGGCAACTGTTGATGGAAAGTATGGCGTGCATGTTGGAGGTTCTTCAGCAGACACTCCTTTAGAAAAGGCTGTTCCGTTGAACTTCAAAGACAGCAAGGACAACAACAAGGGCAAGGCAAAAGGTAATAATGGAAATAACGGAAATAAAGGGAACAAAGGAAACAACAACTCCCAGCGTTAAGGCCAAGGGATGGCCCCGATCCGGTAGAGGTCGTCAGGCATTCCGAATATAGTGAGCCCGCGGGCATCGGCATGAATTGCCGAGCTCGCGGGCTCACTCCTTTTCTGGACGCATCCATGGGTGACGTGAGAGATGAAAAGAGACAAGGAAGGACGTGAGAAGTCTGATGAAGGAATCTGTTCGAAATAGCCGGCGAGGTCTATTGTATTTAGGATTTGTGGCACTTGGCCTGGTGATCCTCTTAATCGTAAGCACCGTCGAGAAATCCAAGGAGCCGGTAGAGACCGAAGATACTGTCGAGGAATCCGATGGGCCGATCGAGAAAGAGAAAGCTGTGGAACCAGCCCCGACCGAACATGGAGACTGGGAGGACCCGGGCTTGGTGGACCGGTCTGGCGCACCGATTGAGGTGCAGATGCCAGGTACGGTAACTGGCAAGACCCTAAGTGTCACAGACTTCGGGGCAGACCCGGAACCAGACTCATCAGATGATGCAGCAGCTATACGTGCGGCATTGGACGCAGCCACACCGGGTGACGAGGTCTTGCTGCCGGCCGGCACGTATGATCTGCGGACCACTGATCCAGCTGACGGGTCGGCGAACATCGTGTTGCGCAGCGGCGTAGACCTGCGAGGAGAGGGCCAGGAGAGTACCGTGCTGATGACCTCCCTTGACGGCGAGGATGACAGCAGGGTAATCCGTGGCTCTGGCGTTCAGGATGTTATCGTCTCTGACTTCACTGTCACCTCCCGTTATGCGGGTCAACTCGGTGACGACCCCGATAACGGCGACGCGGGTGGCGGACCGATGTACGGGATTTACCTTGGAGCTCACGAAGGGCAGAGTAGCTCCCGAGTTTTGGTGGAGAACCTGGGGATCCGTAGGTTCGAGCGCCATGGCATCTCTGTCAAGGCCAGTCGGGAAGTTACACTCACTAAAAACCACATTAGTGAGGCAACTGCCATCGGCCCCGGCGGACAGGGCTACGGCATCGCGATCGAGGGCTCAGCAGATCAGAACAACCCGGATGCCTCCAACGATTCCCGGCATAACGTCGTCATCGGCAATACCTTCGATGGCAAAAATTTGCGGCACGCTATTCTGTTGCAGTTTCCCACACACAATAATCTCGTGGCGGAGAACACCATCGTCGGTAGCCATCTCGATGCCATAGATCTGCACGGCGAGGGTGAATACTTGAACGAAATCAGGGACAACACGATTATTGGAGGGAAGAAGGCGGGTATCGCGCTGGGCAATTCAGGCGGGTCGAAGAACAAGCACGACGCTTCAGGACATGGAAACTGGGTGTACTCTAATAACCTGATAGGAAATCGTCAAGGAATCCTTGTCATTCTGGGTACTCCAGACACCATCATCGAGGACAACAGTATTACCGGCGACGAGAATTCGAAGACCGGTATTGAGGTCCGCAATGCACCTGGTACAGAGTTACGCGGAAACCGGATCACTGGAGGAACTGATGGATTCTGGGCAATCCGTCTCAGTGAGGACAGCGGTACTGCCGGACGGGGCACAGGAATCCCCTCAAGCATCAAGATCGAGGGCAACGTCATTCGACAGGCAGCCAACGGCATCAGGATCGATGCAGGGGAGGACCTCAGCATGATCGAAAACATCGTCGATGGCATAGACGGAGCAGAGCTGAGGGTGAAAGATGGAATTGAGGTAAGTCGGAAGGTCGACTTCTAGTCCGTGAGGTAATGGTTTGACAGCAAATCCTATGATTAGAAAACAACGAATTTAGATTCTAATTGTAAATAACATGAAAACGCTTAGAGAATATTTCTCTAAGCGTTTTTTACATCCTCAGATATGTTTCCGTAGAAACTGTGAACGCCAGCTATAAACATAATAAGAAGTTGGAAGGAATTCCATGGAATGGTCCATACGAGTATTCATTACTTTAGAAAAAAATGAGGTTTAAAATGTTAGGATAGACAGATTGTTCAACTTTTTTGCTCTTTATAAATAAACTTGAAATCATTATATAAGCAGATTATTATATAAGTAAATGCTTATATAATAATCGTTTATGAGTGTAAGGAGGTACCTCATGGGAATTTCAACAATAGAAATTGAAAAAGCGGCCACAATATTGAAGTTGTTAGGTGACAAAACAAGGCTAACCATGCTCAAAATGTTAGATACAAACGATTATTGTGTTTGTGAATTTGTTGAAATATTTAAGGTAAGTCAGCCTGCTATTAGTCAGCACGTAAGGAAATTAAAAGACGCTGGATTGGTATGTGAAACAAGAAGAGGTCAATGGATTATCTATTCAATAAACAAGGAAAGTGATATTCTTCCATTTGTCCAAAGCTTGATTGATCATCTTCCGAACCAGGATTTTAAACTACAGGAATTAGAACAGCAGGGATTACGTATCTCATGTAATTAATGGAGGTTAGTATTTTGTCACCAGTTATTTTAGCAGCAATGATTTTTTTAGTAACGCTTATCTTCGTTATATGGCAACCAAGAGGTCTGAATATCGGTTGGTCGGCCTGTGGAGGAGCCATTATTGCGTTATTAGTAGGGGTAGTTGGTTTTAATGATGTCATGGAAGTAGTAGACATTACTTGGAATGCAACATTATCCTTTATTGCAATTATCCTCATTTCTTTGATTTTAGACGAGATTGGTTTATTTGAATGGGCTGCCTTGCATATGGCAAGAGCTGCGAAAAGTAATGGGATTAAGATGTTAATCTATGTGAGTGTGTTAGGGGCTATTGTGGCTGCCTTCTTTGCGAATGATGGGGCTGCGTTAATATTAACTCCAATTGTTTTAGCAATGGTTCGGAACTTGAATTTCAATGAAAAAATGATTTTCCCATTTATTATGGCGAGTGGGTTTATAGCAGATACAACTTCGCTCCCGTTTGTTGTTAGTAACCTTGTTAACATTGTTTCTGCCGATTTCTTTAATATCGGTTTCGTTGAATATGCTTCAAGAATGGTTATTCCTAACATATTCTCCCTGATCGCAACTATTAGCGTATTATTATTTTATTTTAGAAAAAGCATTCCAAGGACATATGATTTATCAAAACTTAGAGAACCAAAAGAAGCTATTAAAGATATAAAAATGTTTCATCTTTCATGGTATGTACTTGCTATATTAGTTATCGGTTACTTTAGTAGTGAATTCATCCAGGTACCTGTTTCCATAGTAGCTGGAATTGTAGCGATATTCTTCATCGCTATGGCGAGAAGAAGTAGTGCTGTTGATACAAGAGCAGTTATTAAAGGAGCGCCATGGAATATTGTGTTTTTCTCCATTGGTATGTACGTGGTTGTTTACGGACTGGGGAATGCAGGACTGACGAGCGTTCTTGCTGGTGTTATTGAAGTCGCTGCAGAACAGGGATTATTCGTAGCTACGATATCGATGGGCTTCATCGCAGCCTTCCTCTCATCCCTAATGAATAACATGCCGACCGTGATGATCGATGCCTTAGCGATTGCAGAAACGAATACTTCTGGTACAATCCGTGAAGCACTTATTTATGCTAACGTCATTGGATCTGACTTAGGACCAAAAATCACTCCGATAGGTTCACTTGCAACACTAGTATGGCTTCATGTTTTATCCCAAAAAGGTGTGAAGATATCTTGGGGAACTTATTTTAAAACAGGTATTGTTTTAACAGTCCCTATTCTATTTATTACATTATTAGGTCTATATATTTCGTTAAAATTATTCTAACCAAAGGAGATTACTGTTTATGTCTAAAAAAACACTGTACTTTTTATGTACAGGAAATTCATGCAGAAGCCAAATGGCAGAAGGCTGGGGGAAAAAATATTTAGGTGATGAGTGGGAAGTTTTGAGTGCAGGTATTGAAGCTCATGGCTTAAACCCAAATGCTGTTAAGGCGATGAATGAGATTGGAATCGATATTTCTAATCAAACTTCAGATATCATCGATATGAAAATATTAAATAATGCAGAGTTTGTAGTTACGCTTTGTGGGGATGCTGCAGATAAATGTCCAATGGCACCACCACCCGTGAAACGTGATCATTGGGGCTTTGACGATCCTGCTAAAGCTGAGGGAACATATGAAGAGAAGTGGGCTACCTTCCAACGAGTTCGTGATGAAGTTGGAGAAAGAATCAAGCATTTTGCGGAGACGGGAAGATAATTTAGTGTTTGGAAAAAAATCATATTCTTCAAACACAAAATCCTATTCAATCATACTGTAGTATCTAAATGGTGAAATGCGAAGATTAAAAACGAACTTGAAACTTTAGGTTCGTTTTTATTACTCCTTTAGACTTAAATATTATTTTTAGGGCCTCTTCATAAATGCTTAAGAAAACCCATATAAAATAAAAACAAATCATAAGGATGGTTTAGTGTCTTACATATGGGTCATTGGTTATTTGTGTACTGCAATTGGTTTTAGTATAGGTGGGGTTATAGCATGGAGCATTAATGGTTTTCAGAAAAAAACAGATTTCATTTACAGTGTTTGTGTGGGGCTAACCCTTGGTGTATTAAGTTTTGAAATTGTACCAGAAGCAATAGAACTAGGAAATTGGATTACCTTCATCCTGGGCTTTTTTGTAGGGATCATATTGTTTGAAGCCGCCCACAAAACATTGAAAATCTTGTTTGGAACAACGACGGGTCAAAACAAGAGTTTTTCTATACAAACAGGCATACTATTAATACTAAGCATTTCATTTCACAATTTACCGATAGGAATTGTTTTGGGTTCTACAAGAGATACATCATTAGAATACTCGTTACTCCAAGCCATTCTTCTTCATAATGTACCAGAAGGCATAATAGTCTTTACTCTTTTGTATGTGGCCGGTCATGGGATATGGTCATGGTTATTTTTCTCTCTGATTATTGCAGCTCCTGTAGGGATTGGAGCTTACTTCGGAAGTACATTAGGCACTGGCAATCCTCTTTTTTGGTCGTTTGCAATTAGTCTTGCTGCAGGTACAATCTATATGATCATTGTGAAGGAAGTAATTATAGAAGCCATAAAGGATACTTCGCATGTATTATTAATTGCTATTATCAGCTTTGGTTGCATTGGATTCTACTTTTTTCTTTTGTAACCTTATTAATACGTAAAAAAGTAACATAAGTTTTTAGTTGAAGAGAACATTTATTATTAATGTTTTGCATGATCAATAGCCTGATGCAATAGATTCATAATATGGTCATCATCGCTTGAATAGTACAAGGTAGTTCCTTCACGTCGAAACTTTACTAAACGTAAATTTTTTAAAAAGCGAAGTTGATGGGATACTGTCGACTGACCTAAATTTAGTTCCTCTGCAATATCATTCACAGAATGCTCGTTACAGCAAAGTAAATTTAATATGCGAATACGTGTTGGATCACTTAATGCTTTAAACGTCTGAGATACGACAAATAGAGTTTCTTCATCCAATTCATGTGTGTTAGTTTGTACTTCTTCGCGCATACTTTTCAAAACCTCCATAGTTTAGTGATGGTGATGTGCATGGGGATTAGCCTCAGTTGCTTTTGCAGTACATAAAATGGAATTATCATGTCTATGGGCAGCAGTTTCTAGTTGAATCGTCACATGCTGAATATTTTTATGCTCTAAATCATGTTCAATTTTACGTAGTATCTTTTCGCCTTCTGCAATCGTCATTTGTTCTTCGACCACCACATGGCAAGAAAGTGCATTTAACCCGCTTGTAATAGACCAGATGTGTAAATCATGAACGCCCATTATTCCCTTTGTCTGTTCAATTGTTTTAATGATGTCATTTACACTTACATTTTGAGGAGTGCCCTCCATCAATACATGTAAGGAAGCTTTTGTCACATAGTAACCGCTGCGTAAAACAAGGATGGCGACAATGACACTTGCTAGTGGATCAGCCCAATTCCAGTCTAAAAACATGATTAAAAGAGCTGCAATAATAGCGCCAACAGAGCCTAACATATCACTAATCACATGAAGAAATGCCCCACGCATATTTAAATTGCCTTTTGTATCACTGCCACGCATCATAATCCAAGCTACAAGAATATTTACAGCTAACCCAATACTACTAATAACTAGCATTCCGGTAGTTGCTATGGCTGATGGGTTAGTAAAACGTTGAAATGCCTCATAAAAAATATAGAGTGCTATTAATATCAGCGTTACCCCATTGAATACTGCTGCTAGAATTTCAAAACGTTTATAGCCGTAGGTATTACTAACATTTGCTGCTTTTTCACTAAACGTAAATGCCAATAGGGCAACCCCGAGTGATACTGCATCACTTAGCATATGTCCAGCATCTGAAAGAAGAGCTAGACTGTTTGTCATAAATCCACCTATTACTTCAACAATCATATAGCTAGTAATAACTAAAAACGAGATCAGTAACACTTTCTTATTTGCGCCATGTGCATGGTTATGATTATCCGCCATATAAATCCCTCCACTATTATTATATAATTATTAAAACGGTATATGACAATATATTCATATAAACATATTATGTTCTTTAATATTTTATGTCAACTTTATATCTGCGGGTTAAACTATATTTTCTTAAACTTAGCATTACGCTTTACATACCCCCTATAGGTACTGTAATATAAAAGTAAGAAGAAATAGGAGGTTGAATAGTTGGATAGTGTAATGGAAGAGAATACAATCACATCTGATCATTCTTGTAGAAAAAGTCATCATCCCGACTATGTAAAAAAAGATTTAACGAATCGATTAAATCGCATTGAAGGTCAGATTCGAGGAATAAAAGGAATGGTAGACAAAGACGTCTATTGTGATGATATTATTACCCAACTTTCTGCAACTCAATCTGCTCTAAACAGTGTAGCAAAAGTACTTTTGCAAGGTCATCTAAAAGGCTGTGTAGTGGATAGGCTAGCGGAAGGTGACGAGGAAGTACTAGATGAACTGTTAGTTACAATTCAAAAATTAATGAAAAAATAAGAGGAGGAATTTTAAATGGTAAATCAAGTAACCTTAAACGTACAAGGAATGTCATGTGGTCACTGCGTTAGCTCTGTTGAGAAAAGTGTAGGAAAGTTAGATGGAGTAAATGAAGTAAAAGTTCATTTAGAATCAGGAAAAGTGGACGTTTCATTTGAAGAAGATAAAGTATCACTAGATGTGATTAAAGAAACAATTGATGATCAAGGATACGATGTAGTCTAAGCAGAAAAGAGTGCTATGAAGGCACTCTCTTTCTTTCATAAATTTATACCCCCTGGTAGTATGCAAAGGAGAGGTGAAAATAAGATGAGTAGTGAAATAAAAGAAACTAGTCTACAAATTACTGGTATGACCTGCGCTGCTTGTGCAACGCGAATTGAAAAAGGGCTAAATAAAATGGACGGGGTAGAACAAGCAAATGTAAACTTGGCGCTGGAAAAGTCCTTGATTAAATATGATTCTCAAAAATTGAGTAATGGAGACTTGGAAAAGAAAATTCAGGATTTGGGCTATGGTGTTGCCAAGGAAAATAAGGAATTTGCCATTACTGGAATGACTTGTGCAGCCTGTGCAACACGGATTGAAAAAGGTCTTAACAAGCTAGAGGGTGTGTCCTTTGCAAACGTTAATTTGGCACTGGAAAATGCAACTATAGAATATAATCCTTCACAGATTTCTGTTTCAGATATTATAGGTCGAGTGGAAAAACTAGGGTATGGAGCAATCAATAAAGAAGACGAAAAAGAAGCTGTTGATTACCGCGAGAAAGCTATTCAAAAGCAAAAAAGAAAGTTTATCATCTCAGCGATTTTATCACTGCCATTATTATGGACAATGGTCGGCCATTTTTCATTCACGTCGTTTATCTTTATGCCAGAATTCCTTATGAATCCGTGGGTGCAGATGGCTTTAGCAACACCGGTTCAATTTATCATAGGAGGCCAGTTTTATGTAAGTGCATATAAAGCTTTGCGAAATGGAAGTGCCAATATGGATGTGTTAGTAGTAATGGGTACATCGGCAGCCTATTTTTATAGTGTCTATCAAGCTATTATTACTACAGGTGAACATCATACAGCAAATCTCTATTTTGAAACGAGTGCGGTGCTCATCACGTTAATTATATTAGGGAAACTGTTTGAAGCAAAAGCGAAAGGGCGTTCCTCTGAAGCCATTAAAAAGCTTATGGGACTACAAGCTAAAACAGCCTTAGTATTAAGAAATCAAACTGAAATAGAAATACCACTTGAAGAAGTTGTAACTGGAGACACAATATTAGTAAAGCCAGGCGAAAAGATACCGGTCGATGGAGAAGTCCTAGAAGGAAACACCGCTGTCGATGAATCCATGCTAACCGGCGAAAGTATTCCGGTAGACAAAGCAGTCGGAGATGCATTGTTCGGATCAACAATCAATAAAAATGGTTTTCTTAAAATGAAAGCTACAAAAATCGGAAGAGATACTGCGCTTGCCCAAATTATTAAAGTGGTAGAGGATGCACAAGGTTCAAAGGCGCCTATTCAAAGACTTGCAGATAAAATCTCGGGTGTGTTCGTGCCAATTGTAATAGGTATTGCGATTATCACTTTTTTAGTTTGGATCATATGGGTGAACCCTGGTGAAATAACTCCTGCCTTGGAAGCTCTAATTGCTGTTCTTGTAATTGCTTGTCCATGTGCACTAGGACTTGCAACACCAACCTCTATTATGGCTGGTTCAGGTCGTGCAGCCGAGTTCGGCATCCTATTTAAAGGTGGAGAGCATTTAGAAACTACTCACCATATTGATACAGTTATTGTTGATAAAACAGGTACAGTCACAAACGGTAAACCAGAACTGACGGATGTAATTGTAGCGAGTGGCGTAGTTGAAGAGGAGTTTCTATCTTTAATCGGAGCAGCTGAAAAACAGTCAGAACATCCTCTTGCAGAAGCAATTGTAAAAGGAATTCAAGATAGAGGCATTCTATTTGAGACAGCTCAGGAGTTTGAAGCAATTCCTGGTTATGGAGTAAGAACAATTGTTGATCAGAAAGTAATTCTTGTAGGCACTCGGAAGCTAATGAATAAATATAACGTCGAAATATCTAGCATACTAACAACTATGGAAGAACTAGAGGCTAATGGGAAAACAGCCATGCTCGCAAGTATTGACGGCCAGTATGCCGGACTAATTGCGGTTGCAGATACGATTAAAGGAACTTCTAAAAAAGCCATTGAACGTTTACACGAGATGAATATTGAAGTGATTATGATGACAGGTGATAACCAACGTACTGCAACTGCAATCGGTAAAGAGGTTGGAATTGATCATGTTATTGCTGAAGTACTTCCTGAAGGAAAAGCGGAAGAAGTAAAAAAACTTCAAGCAGCTGGCAAGAAGGTTGCGATGGTTGGAGATGGTATTAATGACGCCCCAGCTCTAGCAGTTGCTGATATCGGGATGGCCATTGGTACAGGAACTGACGTTGCGATGGAAGCTGCAGATATTACATTGATCCGAGGTGATTTAAATAGCATAGCGGATGCAATAATTATGAGCCGTAAGACAATGAGAAATATTAAACAAAATCTATTTTGGGCGTTCGGCTATAACACATTAGGTATACCAATTGCAGCAGTAGGCTTACTTGCACCTTGGGTAGCCGGAGCAGCAATGGCATTCAGCTCTGTATCCGTTGTATTGAACGCATTACGTCTACAAAAGGTAAAACTTGAAAAGCATGTACGTTGAGATATTATAGCTTCGATTGAGGAGGATAACGATGAAAAAAGTAGTTATAGGAATCATTTCATTGGTTGCTGCATTTACGTTGTCGGCATGTGCTGGTGATGACAAGGAAACGAGTACACATGAAAACATGGACCACTCGAATATGGACCACTCTAGTACAGGCGAGCTTCCTGAGGGCTTGACAGTAGCGGATAATCCTACTTTTGAGGTGGGAAGTAAAGCTAGTCTGGAAACAGATCATATGGAAGGTATGAAGGGTGCAGAGGCAACTATTGTCGGCGCCTATGATACAACTGCCTATGTCATTTCTTATACACCTACGTCTGGTGGAGAAAGAGTGGAAAATCATAAATGGGTCATTCAAGAAGAGATTAAAGACGCTGGGGAGAAAACGCTAGAACCAGGAACAGAAATTACTATTGAAGCTGATCATATGTCTGGTATGGAAGGTGCTACTGCAGAAATTGATTCGGCAGAAAAAACTACTGTATACATGGTAGATTACACTCCAACTACAGGCGGAGAACTAGTGAAAAATCACAAATGGGTAACGGAAAGTGAACTATCAGTTAAATAAATGTAGATAATTTAAGAACTAAAAGAGCTTATTCCCTTAGAGAATAAGCTCTTTTAGTTTATTTTATTTTATCCAGTAAGCCAGTTGCGTCAAGGAATACGATGATAATTACTAACGGAATGATGAATTTCATTATAAAGAACCATACATTAAATGCAGTTGCCCCTAAACGAGAATGCTGTAATAGCTCCTCTCGTAAAGTGCTTTTTTCTATCTTATGTGAGACAAAAATGGAGATTAACAGTACTCCTAATGGCATTAAAATATTACTAACTAAATAATCGGCAGAATCAAATAGACTTTTAGAGAAAATTAGAATATCAGCAAAAACACTATAGGACAATGCGGAAGGGATTCCCACTAAGAATATTAATAGACCTATCACATAAGCATATTTTGTTCGCTTTTCTTGTCTATCTTTAACTAAAGAGGCCACAATAATCTCTAACATAGAAAAGGCAGAAGTTAATGTAGCAAACAAAAATAATGCTAAAAAACCTATTAAGAACACTTCTCCAAAAACAATTTGATCAAATACAGCTGGCAATACGACAAATAGCAAACCTGGTCCTTCAGCTGGTTCTAGTCCAAGTGAGAATACAGCTGGGAAGATCGCTAAACCTGCCAATAAAGCAATTAATAAATTCATGGATACAATTGAAATAGCTGGTTGTACTAAGCTTTCTTTTTTAGAAAGATACGAACTATAAGTAACCATCACTGATACGCCGACACTTAAAGAGAAGAAGGCTTGGCCCATCGCAAAAAGTATGCCTTGAGAAGTGATATTCGAAAAATCAGGTGCTAGAAAGAATTTAACACCCTCCATAGCATTATCTAATGTAAGAGAGCGGATGATTAGAATGATAAATAATCCAAATAAAGCTGGCATTAAAACTTTATTTACTTTCTCAATTCCATTTTGAATTCCTTTTGCTACCACTAAAACAGTAATAGCTAAGAATACAAATTGAGCAATAATAACCAAGAAAGGATTTCCTATCGTTATGTTAAAGACAGACCCATAATCTGCCCCTTCGCTAATAATTCCGCCAAAAAGACCTTTTGCAAAATATATTAAAATCCAACCACCAATTACACTATAGAAAGACAACAGAAGAAAACTAGTGAAGACACCTAACTTTCCTATCCAATGCCAGTTAGTATTAGGGGCAAGACTACGATACGCACTAATTGCTTCTTTTTGCGTACTTCTTCCAATAACAAACTCAGCTAATAATAAAGGGAAGCCCATAAACAAAGAAAATAAGATAAATAGAAGAAAGAAGGCCCCTCCTCCACTTATACCTGTAACGTAAGGTAGCTTCCAAATTGCACCTACTCCAATAGCTGATCCTGCAGCTGATAAGATAAAGCCAACCTTTGATGACCATTGTTCTGTTTTTTGCAAACTAACCATTCCAATCCATTTTTATTATGTCTTCTATAGAATAAAAGTCAAAAAAGCCACGTCTCTATCTGTTACGATAGGGACGTGGCTTTTCACGCGGTACCACCCTAATTGGAAACAAAGCTATGTTTCCCACTTGGTAAAATAACGGTTTAATCCGTTTTACACTACATTAAGCATAATGTAGTATAAAAAAGCTCTAAGAATGAAATTCACCAAATCTTTGTATCAGTTTTCACCAACCACTGATTCTCTTGTAACAGGGAGACCGGCTTAATAAAGTTCTCTTCGTCGCTCATTTGCTATAAAATGTATTAAACGAAATTATAGTCTGATAACACCTATAGGTCAACCGATTTATTAAAAAGCAAGTATTCGAAATATTACGTCTGTAAACTAATCCTCTTCGAGTTGTTCCTACTATCCTATTCGGAGTAACTACTTTTCTAACCCTAATAGTAGTTCTTTCATTTCTAAACCGCCTCTGTATCCAGTCAATTTTCCACTTTTGCCGATGACACGATGACAAGGAACGGTGATTAATACAGGATTAGCACCAATTGCAGTCCCAACAGCACGAACTGCACTCGGTTTTTGAATCTGTTCTGCAATATCCGAATACGAAACCGTTTGACCAAAAGGAATTTCCTGCAACACCTTCCAGACAGCCTGTTGAAAAGCAGTACCATGAAGGTCCATGGGCAATGTGAATTTTTTCCTTCGTCCTTCTAAGTAGTCCGTCAATTCTGTTGCATATGGTTTCATTACATACTTATCCTCCAAAAGTACATAGGCAGGGAGTCGCTTCTTCACCCATTTAGAAAGTTCTTCAAATGGTGCCAGCTGTGAACCGACATAACAAAGACCTTCCTTTGTTGCTGCGATGTACATTGTCCATGGTCCGCAATTTAACAACATCCAATACACAATACTCTCCCTACTTTTCTCCACTTTTTTGGACCTCCATCATCGTTTTTTGATATTGTTTAGGCGTTTGGCCGATTCTATTTTTAAAAAAAGTAATGAAATAGGTTGTATTGGGGAGCCCTACAGCCAAACCGACTTCTGCAATAGACTTCTTATGTGCGGTAAGTTCTTTCATCGCATTTGAAATTCGTACTTGCTGTATGTACTCAGTAGGCGTCAACCCAATAATTCTCTTAAATGTTCGCTGTAAATGATAGGGACTTCCATGACATATATTTGCTAATACTTCCAATGATAGTGATTCATGATAATTCGAGTTTATATATTCTTGTATTTGGACTACCCATTCCTCTTCTGGCAAACGTATACCAACAGGCTTGCACCGTTTACAAGGACGAAACCCTTCCGTTAACGCCTCTTCCACGTCCTTAAAGATGCGAACGTTCTCTTTTTTAGGGTCCCTCGATTTGCAAGACGGTCGACAGCAGATACCCGTTGATTTTACTGCGTAAATAAAAATATCATCATACGAATGATCATTATGCGTAATTGCTTGCCAACGTTCATCAGTCAATCGCATGACTTCTTGATTGTAAGTCATCGGAATCACCTCTTTTATATGTGTAGTATACACGGATTTCTTCGTTAATAAGAGTTTTTGGTATGTAAAAGCAAGATAACGAAATATTTATTTGAAGTAATAGGAAATTCAATTATTCAAGTGGACTTTTTCTTTATTTATATCATAGGTATGATAGAGAAGAAAGGAGCTGAAAAGATGGAACCTATTATTCATGGTGTCCTCTTGGCATTTGGTCTTATACTGCCGTTAGGAGTACAAAATGTATTTGTCTTCACGCAAGGAGTTACTCAACCAAGCCTGCTTAAATCACTTCCTGCTGTGGTAACCGCAGCAATTTGTGACACAGTATTAATCGTACTCGCCATCTTAGGATTATCATTAATCGTCTTGCAATTTGAATGGCTAAGGATTGTTTTGTTAGTTGCAGGAATTCTATTCCTTTTATATATGGGAAAAGTGATTTGGTCTTCGGAAGCAATGAACCTATCAGGAAAAGAAGCATTACCTTTGAAGAAGCAAATTGTTTTTGCACTTTCCGTGTCCTTCCTTAATCCACATGCATTATTAGATATTATCGGTGTAATTGGGACAAGTGCTGTAAAGTATAGTGGTCAACAATTACTTTTCTTTACCATTGCTTGTGTCTTTATATCTTGGATTTGGTTTTTCGGCTTAGCAGTTTTAGGTGCAACATTGAAAAAAATAAACATTTCAGGTCAAATATTCATTTTATTTAATAAATGTTCAGCAATCTTTATTTGGGGAACAGCTATTTATCTACTGATTGGTCTATTTTAAAGGTAGGTTTTGGAGGGGATTAGTTAGTTAAATGAATGACAAGGCTAGAACAAGGGAAATTGCTAGAAAAAAGGGAAATAGCCAAACAATTATTAAATCTATCCAAGCCAATTGAGCAAATCGTATTAGTAACTGCTTTAATAATAGAGATAGAAACACTTAAAAAAGAATTAGATAAATAATTTTCGTTTTTTATGCCCATTAAGGTAATATACCTGACCAGAGTGGGCTTTTTGTTGTCTCCATTCCAAAGCAATATTTCAGCATCGCCATATTTCACCACTATAATTATTGTCGGGAGTTTACAAAATATATATTTACAAGCTGAACACTTCGGAGTATTATTACCTTCAACTTCTTTTACGAAATAGGGTTTTTCAAATCTGGTATTAGGAAGTGTTCATATGCAAACTATTAAAAAGAAAAGAAGAAGCATTTCACCACCTATTATAATAGCCGGGAGTTTTTTGTTTCTCATATTCATTGGAACCCTTTTGATAAAATTGCCTATTTCGACCACAACCCACGTATCATGGATTGACGCGCTATTTGTAGTTACATCGGCAACAACCGTGACAGGACTTAGTGTATTTGATCCTGGTACGACCTTAACTGTATTTGGAGAAGTGGTATTAATGATGCTTATTCAATGTGGTGGTATTGGTTTAATGACATTTGCGGTAGCTATACTTATACTCTTAAAGAAGAAAATAGGTCTTCAAAATCGTATTTATATACAAGAATCATTCAATCAAAATTCGATAGGCGGCATCATAAAACTAGTGAGGTTGATTTTAACATTTGTTCTATCGGTACAACTTTTTGCAACAGTAATTTTGACCATACACTGGATACCAACTTTTGGTTTTAAGGAAGCTTTATATTTAAGTGTCTTTCATGTCATTTCTGCATTTAATAATGCTGGGTTTGCCTTGTTCCCTGATAACCTGATTGGCTTTGCAAATGATCCTATTGTGAACATCGTTTTATCATTATTATTTATAATTGGTGGAATCGGATTTACTGTAGTAGTCGATATTCAACAGAAAAAGTCATTTAAGCAATGGTCGCTTCACACGAAAATGATGATTGTCGGGACGATAATTATTAATGTTATTGCCATCGTCTTCGTTTTCGTACTGGAATATAACAATCCAGCAACAATTGGCTCTATGCCATTACAAGAAAAATTAATGGTGTCCTACTTCCAGGGCGTGACACCTCGTACTGCAGGGTTTAATACATTAAATTATGGTGATATGGAGGATCCCACTATTCTTGTCACAATGGGTTTAATGTTTATAGGAGCAGGCAGTGCTTCGACGGCATCGGGGATTAAGCTAACTACGTTTGTGGTAATAGTTTTGGCTACAGTTTCATTTTTACAAAGACGTAGTGAACCAGAATTATACGGAAGAACTATCCGTATGGAGACAGTAATACGGTCTTTAGCAATATCTACTATTGGTTTATTCATCGTCTTTTGCTTTGTATTTCTATTAACTATTACGGAGAAGATACCTTTTTTACCTCTAGCATTCGAAGTTGTATCAGCTTTTGGAACTGTTGGACTATCAATGGGAATCACGTCACAAATTAGTGATATAGGAGAATTGCTTTTATGCATAGTAATGTTTATCGGAAGGATTGGTCCTTTAACTTTGTTTTTCATACTTATGAAGCCCAAAAATGTTCATTATCGATACCCGTATGATCAAGTATTTACAGGATAGTTAGAGTTGTCGTGAATTAACGTATTAAGAGCTTTCTACTTTGGAAATAGTAGGAGGCTCTTTTTCGTTAATATATTATTTAATTTCTACTTTATTTTTCAAGAAAGCATAACCATTTAAAGAAGTAATACAGATTATTACTCCAATGATTAAATACATAGTTCGAATAGCTAAAAATTGCACACTGACGGTGGCAAATAGAATACCTAGTGGGTGCATAAGTCGCATGATTAATAGACGTACCGATGTAACTTTACCCATCTGTTGGTTTGGAATTCGTTGTTGAATTAGTGTGATGTTATAAATGTTGAACACAGCAATAACAATTCCTGCAATAGCCTCCGTTACTAAGGCTAAAGAATACCATGGACTAAACGCTAACGATAAATAAGTACAACCACCGATAAAGAGGGCACTAAACAACACACCAAGCCCATTCAATTGCCTCAGTTTAGAGCTAAGTAAAGCCCCAATAGTATAGCCAACCGGGAAACCTGCCATAAAAAATCCATATGATACAGTTGGTTGTTCTAAAACCGTTGTAATATAAGGAAGTGTTGTCACAATTGTTACCCCAACCCCGAATTGAACAAAGCCGAAGAAAACACCAAGCCAAACAATTAATGGATGCTTGAAATAAGAATTCAATCCTTCCTTAAACTCCTGAATCCAAGGATTTCGTACCTCATGCTTTAGATGACGTTCGTTTATTTGTACCAAATTATATGTACTTAACAAAAATGCTATCGAAATTATGATTAATAGCCAGTTCACCTCAATATAGTCTATTAACACTCCTGCGGTGATTGGCCCCATTACTGCCATTACTTGTCGAACGCTTTCAAGAGATGCATTTGCTTTTCCTAGAAATTCTTTCTCGACAATCGTTGGTAGTATAGATTGATTTGCAGGAGTGAATATAGGCATTATCAACCCTACAATAACCTGAACTATATAAATGAGTGGAACAAAGAACCAATCAGAGAACAGGGTAATCGCTAATAGCATTGCGAGAATGGCTCGTATTAACTGGCACCAAATCATTGTATACTTGCGACTCCAACGATCAATATATGGTCCTATAAATAGCTGCATAAAAAAAGATGGTATGTAATAGATTAACCACACTAAACCGAGTGCAGTTGCAGAGCCAGTATGTTCAAAGATTAGTATAGAATTGCAGAAGGTAAAAAACGCACCACCAAGTTCAGAGGTGGCACTACTTAACCAGATAGATCGAAAGCTATTATTTAACTTCACATCGTCACATCCTTATACTCCTACTATCTTCTACAGGCTTTATCTTTTTTCCTTTCTGCTTTTATTTAAAAAGGGGATATCTACCTGGACGTAGTATATATACTTATAACTACAAAGGGGGAGTTACGTATGTATCATTATTTTGAAGGGCTTGTTATTAGAGAGGGGAAAAAGGGTATTCCTGCTGAATATGTAGAGGAACTCTTTAAAGATGCTGGATGGAGTAAGCATACTCCGGATTGGCAGAAAGAAAAGTTCACGCTTATATTTGAAAATTCCACTTGGGCATATACTGTTTGGGATAACGAAAAAATGATTGGGATGATTAGAGTCATTTCTGATCAAATAATGGCAGCAAATATTATGGACTTAGTAGTGCAATCGGAATATCGTGGAAAAGGTATTGGTCAAAAGCTTGTGGAATTATGTGTTCAAAAGCTTCCTCACGGAGATTGGTTCGCACATACATCAGCTAATAATTTCAGTTTTTATGAGAAATGCGGTTTTGAGGTAAAGGATTTATTCCAACATGGAACCTGTACTTACTACGGATATATACAGGCTAAAAAAGATGGGCATAGATATTAGAATAATTTTTTATGGAGAGAAGTGATACTAGATGAGTGAGCGATGGGAAAAAAAGAAGGAAATTAGGAAGAACAAGCGCAAAGGCAATGATCAATACACATTTGGTGATTTTGTTTTTGAAGTTTTCTTTTGGGTGCCCGAGATACTTTTCCTTCCTTTCCGTATGCTTTTCTGGTTAGTTAGAGGTATAGGAAGAGTTATCGGTAGCCTGTTTGATGGTATATAATAGGAGTTAATGTAAGGAGTGATTTGTTTGTGGAATTATATAGCATTTGAAGAGTTAAGTGCATTGGAATTACAACGTATTTATAAAGCAAGAGTAGACGTTTTTGTAGTGGAGCAAAATTGCCCCTATCAAGAAGTAGATGACACTGACTTAGAGAGTACGCATATTTTTAAAGAAGAAAATAATGAATTATGTGCATACATGCGTGTGATTCCAACAGAGGACAATATTCATATTGGAAGAGTGTTAGTGGCTAGGAGTCATCGGAAATCTGGATTAGGTAGGGAGCTTGTAGCGAGAGGACTGGAATATATAGAAACTATTTATCCAGGTATGCCTATCTATGCACAAGCTCAAGCTCACTTAGAGGATTTTTATGGATCCTTTGGTTTTGAAACGGTGTCAGAAGTATATTTGGAGGACGAAATTCCGCATATTGATATGATTATGCCTGCTAAGGAATTAGGATAGGAAGTCTACATAAGTAAAACGGCTCCTTTTTTCTAATTAGGGCCGTTTTTTTAGGGGAAATCATTAAATCACAAGTTCACAACGGAGAATCGCAAAACCATGTCCACAAATCGCAAGTCAACTTGTTTGTTGCTGTGCTTTTTTTGTTTTATGAAGCGTATGTGCAGTTCCCCATTCATGCATGGCTACCAAAATGGGTTCTAAGCTTTTTCCATACTCACTAATGGAATATTCCACTTTCGGCGGGACCTGAGGATAGACATTACGTGTGATAATATCCTCTTGCTCTAACTCGCGAAGCTGTTTTGTTAGCATTTTTTGGGTTATGCCAGGTACACTACGTTTTAAATCACTGAATCTTTTTGTACCTTCCTGTAAAAGAATCAATAAAATAATTGGTTTCCATTTTCCTACTAGAATACCTAAAGCGTCGTCCACTTTGCAAAGCTCTGGTTGCATATCCATCGTGCAGCCTCCTCTCAATAGTATCATTATGTATACTATACCACTTTATTGTGCGTACTTACTGAAAGTGAAATTCAATACTATACTACTATATGAGAAATAATAATTTTATGGAGATTTCTTTAAACAGAAGGGTGAGGTAAATGGAAAAATATCGTATCGATCAAAGCAAAGGATTGGAATTTGGGTTATATACATTAGGGGATCATATGCCAAACCCACATACCGGAGAACGTATTTCCGCAGCGCAGCGTATACAAGAGATTGTTGAGTTAGCAAAGTTAGCGGAGCAAGCCGGAATTGATTTCTTCAGTGTAGGAGAAAGTCATCAGGAGTATTTTGCAACCCAAGCACACACTGTTGTTCTAGCAGCAATTGCACAAGCAACTAGTTCGATAAAAATTGCTAGTTCCTCATCCATAATAAGCACATCCGATCCAGTTCGCGTATATGAAGACTTTGCCACAATAGATTTACTATCCAAAGGTCGTACGGAAATTGTGGCTGGACGTGCCTCTAGAATCGGGTTATTTGAATTATTAGGCTACGATGTTCGATATTACGAGGAGTTATTCGAAGAAAAGTTCGAGCTATTATTGAAGATTAATAAAGAAAATGTCGTCAATTGGAGTGGGCAATTCCGAGCACCATTAAAAGATGCAAACGTCATACCACGCCCACAAGAAGGCTCGCTACCTATTTGGCGTGCAGTCGGTGGACATCCTGCAAGTGCGATTAAGGCAGGAAATGCTGGTGTGCCAATGTTTTTGGCTACTTTGGGAGGACCTGCATCATCTTTCAAGATCTCCATTGATGCCTATCGAGATGCTGCTAAAAGCAGCGGCTATAATCCTGCCGAACTTCCAGTTGCCACTGCTGGTTTCTTCTATGCAGCAGAAACAACACAACAGGCACAAAACGAATACTATCCTTATATCAATGAAGGAATGAAATTATCGAATGGTAGGGGTTATCCTAGAGACGCATTTGCTTTAGGAGCTGATCCGCACCATGTTATGAATATCGGAAGTCCGCAGCAGATTATCGAAAAAATTCTTTATCAGCAGGAAGTATTTGGTCATCAAAGATATATTGGACAAATGGATTTCGGTGGTGTTCCATTTGAAAAATTAATGAAGAATATTGAACTTATTGGCAATGAAATTCTCCCTGCTATTAAAAAATACACCGCTAAATAGTATTTGTTGAATAGTAAAAAAACCTATGGTAAAATGAAATCCAATTAAATGAAATGGAGGTTTTCCTTTTGACAGCATCTATGAGACTTAGAGTCCAAACTTTGAACCGTTAATTGAATAGGATCAAGGGCTCTGTCTCCGTGTAGAGTAAATGGGATTAGTCTGTCTTCTTAGGAAAACTTTATTTTACGTTTATCAAAAAAGAGGGAGAATCTGCCCTCTTTTTTGATGTCTAAAAATAGTTTTATATTTAATCTTTTTCGACCCGAGCAAAAAAGACCTTATCATTTCCTTTTCAAACAACAAATATACAAGAAAAGGTCGTGAAGAAGATGACTACAGAATTTGAAAATTGGAAAAGGAATATCATTATCTTTTTAGGCAGTCAAACGTTATCGCTTTTTGGTTCATCATTGGTCCAGTATGCAATTATGTGGCATATAACACTAACTACAAAATCAGGTATGATGATGACATTGTTTATACTGTGTGGGTTCATTCCTACCTTTATTTTATCGCCTTTTGCAGGGGTTTGGGCAGATCGCTACAATCGTAAGCTACTCATTATCTTGTCGGATGGACTGATTGCTACGGCAACCCTCGTAATGGCAATTGTCTTTTTAATGGGATACGATGCTATTTGGCTTCTGTTTGCTATGGCAGCAATTCGAGCGATAGGAACAGGTATTCAAGGCCCGGCAGTGGGAGCTATTCTTCCACAAATTGTTCCCGAGACTAATCTTACGAAAGTAAACGGAATTAATGGAAGTATACAGGCAATTATTATGTTCGTTTCTCCAATGGTGAGTGCGGCATTGCTGACGATGGCTACACTAGAAATAATTTTCTTTATCGACGTTATCACTGCGGCATTAGCAATCGTGACTTTGCTCGTGTTTTTGAAAATTCCAGCACATGCAAAAGCATCAATGCAACAAACGACAAGCTATCTAGACGATTTTAAAGAAGGGTTAATACATATTAATAACCATGCGTTTCTAAAAAAATTCTTTTTGTTTTTTGCGTTATTTTTCATCTTAATGGCACCAGCAGCTTTTTTAACTCCATTACAGGTGACACGTAGTTTTGGGGTTGATGTCTGGCGACTAACTGCCATAGAAATTGCTTTCTCTATTGGGATGATGGTAGGTGGAGCAATCATTGCTTCATAGGGTGGTTTTGCCAACAAGGTGCATACGATGACACTTGCTAGTATCGTTATGGGAATCTGTACAATTGCCCTAGGTGTTATGCCGATCTTTTGGGCTTACTTACTTTTCATGGGGCTATTCGGAATATCCATGCCAATTTTTAATACACCGACCACGGTTTTAATCCAAGAACGAGTTGAGGGTGATTATCTTGGTAGAATATTTGGTGTGTTTGGGATGATTGCTACATCCATGATGCCAATAGGGATGCTTATCTTTGGACCCATGGCCGATTTCTTGAGCGTAGAATGGATATTACTAGGTACAGGAATACTGATGTTAATATTAGGACTGTTATTAGGGAAAAATAAAGTATTATTAAAAGCGGGAGAGCCTGTTATTGTACAAGAAACAACAGAAGTAACTTCATAAAAATATTAACACCTTGATAAGATTTGAAATCGGTTCAAGGTGTTTTTAATGGACGTAGATTATTTGATCTCGTCTGCTAATGCCTGAAGCTTTTCTTCATCAACTATTTTGTACCCCATTTTCGTTTTTTCAATAATACCTGCTTCAGATAATTGGGCGAATGTATGTAGTAAATGGCGATAGGAAACACCAAAGTACTCGCTAATTTCCGTATGCTTTTCCTTATATATGTTATCGTGCGAGGACAAAAGTATAAAATCTGCCAGTTTGTTTTCTAATGGATACGCTTGATGCTTTGTATATTTGGTAGAATGAGCTGTTGATTTATTACTCAAAAATATACATAAATATCTAAGGAAGTGAGCGTCTGCTAATAACTTTTCTTTGCATTTTTCTATTGTGATTCCAATGCAAATAGATTTAGAGCTAGTTTGAATGCTTTTCGAGTATTTTTCATCATTTAACAACTCGATTTCACCCATAAATATTGGAGGGGTTAAAAAATTTATCAACGAAACCTTACCATTTTTATGGGTGACATATAGTTTTGCCTTCCCTTCTACCATATAAAAGAGATATTCTGGTTCTGCACCCTCTTGAATAATAAAATCTCCTTTGTCAAATTCAAAAACCTCTACATAGGGAGAAATATTAAAGGAAAAAAAAGATTGAATGGTGTAGTTATCAATGTAATATGCTTGTCGTGATCCTTCTATCCTGTTCAATTTTTACAATCCTCCTTAAAATATATGAGATATCTCCTATTATTATAATTTTACCCATGCTATCATTCAACCTAGTGAATGGAGGTATTAAAAAATGGTGAACAATCAACGCTGGCTTTCACAGAGCTTTTTCGTCTTCTTTTTTACATGGGGGATCTTTTTACCATACTGGACTGGCTGGTTAGTGCAAGCGAAGAATTTAACTGTAGCTGATGCGAGTATGATTATGGCATTTGGCCTAGTTGCGCGAGCTGTGGCAACAATGTTCGTATTTCCTTTTATGTCTAAATTTATGAGTAACAAAAAAATAATTATTACCTTTACTATATTGTCCTTAGTTGCAGCTGTAATTTATATACCGGCAACTTCTAATATGTCACTGCTCCTGATCACTCTACTATTTAGTTTAGTGTATCCGACTTTGATGCCAGCCATTGAAAGTGGGGCGTCTTCACTTGTCCAACAAGGAAGGGTGCATTATGGTAGAAGTCGTTCCTATGGATCAGGTGGATTTGTCATTGCCGTTCTTATTATTAGTATGTTAACGGGAGTTTGGGGAGAGCAAGCGATTCTGTGGAGTATGATTGTAGGATTGCTATTCTTATTGATCAAGCAGTTCATGCCTACCCCAGTAATTTTGCTGACGAAACCCTCTAAAGAAGACAGAAAGCAAAAACTTTCGATGAAGGGTTTATGGCAGGTAAAGACATTTCCTGTAGTATTAATGATTGTTTTTTTACTACAAGGAGCTCATGCAGCTTACTATAATTATGGATATATCTATTTACAGGAGTTAGGTGTTAATCCTTTCTATATCGGGATGATTATTAATATAGCAGTTATTTTTGAAATTTTGTACTTTATGAAGGCAGATACCTTTTTATCTAAATGGCGTCCATCTTCCTTATTTTTATTGGCAGGGGTTGGATCTACACTTCGGTGGGTGATGATTTTTATCTTCCCTAATGTGGCGATGTTCATCATTTCTCAAGCACTGCATGCGCTATCGTTTGGAGTAGCTCATATTGCTTTTATCCGATATTTAACAAGGTCTTTACCACAAGAACAAATTGCTAATGCACAGGGTCTGTATTCAGGATTGGCTTTAAGCTTAAGCACTGCCATTTTAACTTTTGGTGGAGGCTATCTATACGAAATTCAGCCAGGGTTAGCCTTTCTCGGAATGATTGTTTGTACGATTCCAGCGATTATTCTAATAATCATGACACGGAAGAGCCTGAAATACTAATTTGTGAAAAGTTTGTGACATGAAGTTAAAAACCATTCATTTCGAATTCGAAATAATTGAATGTAGTTTAATATATCTGTTAATATAACCAATGTAAACAAAACATTGGAGGAATAATAAAATGAATATTTTAGTAGTTAAAGCAAACAACCGCCCTTCTGCAGAAGGTATTTCTAGCAGAATGTACGATACATTTATGGAAAACTTAGAAGGAGCAAACGTAACCACTTATGATGTGTTTGCAGAAGATATGCCTTTTATCGGACAAGACCTTTTTAATGCTTTCGGTAAATTATCAGATGGAGTAGAGTTAACAGAATTAGAAGCTCGTTTAATCGCAGCTAAACAAAAAGCGATGGACGCAATCACTGCTGCTGATGTAGTAGTATTTGCATTCCCATTATGGAACTTAACAATTCCAGCTCCATTACAAGTGTTTATCGATTATATTTACCAAGCTGGCTTCTCGTTCAAATACGACGAAAATGGTCAAGCAGTACAATTATTGACTGACAAAAAAGCAGTCATCTTAAATGCTCGTGGTGGTATCTATTCTTCACCAGAAGCAGCACCAATGGAAATGGCAGTTAGCTACATGAAAAATGTATTAGGTGGCGTTTTCGGTATGCAAATCGTGGATGAAGTAGTAATCGAAGGACATGCTGCAGCGCCAGCTCAAGCAGAAGCAATCGTTGCAGAAGGCTTAGAAAAAGTAAAAGCAGCTGCTGCAAAACTTTCTAAACAATTAGTATAAAAATTATAAAGTAAGCGTTCATGGAGTCTTTTACGAGACCTTATGAACGTTTTTTTTAGTTACTAACCGATTCCATCCATATATTTATAATCTATGTTAAAGGTAAAGGTATTTGAAATGAACTTAAAAATGAGCCTCCTAGCCCATAATATTTTGATGCCCGTTTTTTTACTAAAGCACCCGTTAGTTGAATAAGAACTATACTTGGATTGGTCTATATTCCTTTGAAAGAGTAAGTATTTTTTCTATGATTTCCTGTTCGTAATCCCCGCTCAATGAAATAGTCTCTTTTGCAAAAGGAGCTAACTTTTCGTGATAGCCAATCATAACTGTATGCAATGCGTTTTCAAACATTGATATATCATTGGCATCATTCCCGAAAGCAATATATGTATTTTCTTTTATCCCAAGTGTCTCTAATGCACTCCATTTATTTATCCCACTTGGGCTGATATCAAGTACATTCTCGTTACTATGTTTATTTACATATACATTAAGTTTTGAAAGTTTTTCTGCTAATTCATCCATACTATTTGAGGTTAAAAACAGAACTTTAACTACTGAATCAAGAGACTCTAAGCTAACCATTTTCGCTAATTTTGCGGGGTCTAAATTTTGAAGTATAGGGTGTGTATCTGAGCCTGTATAAGCATAATCCCAATCACTATCTATTAGATAAGTAGCATTATATTGATTAATAAGATACTTTATTTCATTAATTTCATTTGTTGAAAACGTATTGGATTTGATTACTTTTCCTTTTATTGATATTAAAGAGCCATTTCCCCCAATCATTGTGTAATGATGAAATGCTTCGTTTATGACAGGTAGCATATCTCGAATAGGTCTGGCAGATGCAAAAATGACTTCAATATCCGCTTTCGTTAACTCTGACAACGAATGAAGTATCCTGTTGGATATTGGTTGCCCTTTAAAACAAACTGTTCCATCTAAATCAAAAACAAATCTCAAAAGTCTCACTCACTTTCATATTAAGTGTATAAATATAATTTAATTATACTGCTAAAAGAAATTTAATTGTCTTCTTATTCAACTAAACTGCCCCGTTAGTTCAATAAGAAAAAGCTTCCCTTACAGGCAGTCACTTTACTAAAGCAGCCGTTAGTTTAAGTACATTTATTCACAAGCTGATAACTGACTTTACGATGAAACCACATTAAATGGTTTATACTGCACAAACTAGCCGTAAAGGAGAGATAATAAATGAAAAAAATATTGCCTTTAGTCACACTTGCTGTTTCAATTGCCTTTTTGCCTCTTTTTTCTTATTCTCACGTTCAGGCTAAAACCGTAACTGAAGATGAAATTCAGCTACGTGATGATGTGATTCTCGATTTGCTTTTTCTATCTACCTACAAAGCACTCGAAGAACATTTCGGCAAACCGAAGCAGTATTATTGCGAACAGATTCTCAAAATCGAAAAGAAGATAGAACCCTCTCACTTTATTGTCACCGTGCAGCTAATAACATTTGAAGGTGCTCACGATTTTCCATTTGATTTAGTTACTCTCACTTTTAGTAATAAAAATAGTATTGAATGGCGGACTATTGATATAAAAAGCAGAACGTTAAAACCAAATGAAATAACTAATATAACTAAGGCGTGCTAGCGGGGATGGTGCAGTAATTCATTGTGATAAAGACACTATTTCCATTGATTATTCCTCTAACCTGCTGCGTTGGTTCAATATGGAGAAGAGTTACCTATGGCAACCCCATGATTTTTTACTAATACACCCGGAAGTTCACAAGCTTTTTACTATTCCCCCTAAATTTATCCTTCTTTATAGTAAGTATTCCTAGTAAGTTGGAGACTTTGGCATATAAGTACCTCCACCTGCTACCATTTCTTTTGTTTCAACATCATATACTGCATATCTGCCTCTAAATTCTTTTTCTGTGTCTTTAAAGGAATAAAAGAAATAAACTTGCCTATCAGGGCTAACAGTCTGATGGTAATTAATATCTATATCAGGGTAGGGACGAAGAATATTTTCATCTGAAGTTATATAATTTAATCCCTCTACCTCATTAATCAATAACTTTTCCCTAATATTTATAGATGCATCAGGCATTTCTTTAAAAAGAGCAGTATCCAAATGTTTTTGCTGTTGCTTTGGCTTCTTCTTATATCTTTGATATAGCTCCTGATGTACAGGATACTTTAAGTCTCTTAATGCCTGGTAAAATTCATCTACAGTTTCATCAAAAACTTTTTCCTTATTTGCAGGATATAAATATTCAATTTTATCTGAAGGTGTAGTTTGTGAATAAACAGGATTTCCCAATAACATGGAAAGACTGAACGAAAATAAAAACGTATACAAACTAATTAAGAAAGGATTTTTCATTTAGGTTACCTCCTTTTTAAAAGTAACGTACCCTAAATGTTCTTTAACTATCTTGCTACTTTAGTTTAAATGAACGCTTTCATAAACATATTTATTTCCACATAAATATCCAGTGGGAAATTATATAGGGAAACCCATTCCTCTACATTCGTTAATGATTTACTTCAACCATGTCTTATAACAGTGCCTATTTATAAAAGTTTATTTCATAAGGATTAAGGGCATCTTTTAAGTATATGAGAATATAAAGGAGTGGTTAGTATATGAAACAAACAGTGGCAGAAGTGTTGTTGGATCAGCTGTCTTACTATGGAGTGAAGCGTATTTATGGCGTAACCGGAGATACAATCATTGGGTTGTTGGATGCATTAGCTAAACAGGATAAGATTGAATTTATTGCAGTGAAACATGAATCAGTTGCAGCATTTATGGCTTCTGCAGAGGCAAAGTTGACGGGAAAGCTTGCCGTTTGTACGTCTACGATGGGACCTGGAGCAACCAATCTTCTCAACGGATTAGGTGATGCCTATGCAGACAAGGCACCAGTATTAGCGATCACAGGTCAAGCTCCATTGAATAAAATTGGAACCGACTTCCAGCAATTTGTTGACCAGCAAGAGCTTTTCAAACCATTTGCTACTTACTCGGCAAATTTAGCAAGTGAAGATGCAATTGTAGAGTTACTACAAAAAGCTACTCAAATTTCATTGCAACAACGAGCGGTAACGCATTTATCTATTCCGAAGGATTTATTTGAAAAAGAAACGCAAGCAGTGGCTCGACCACTTCCGAAAGTAATCGAGGGAGCAGAGACGTTCCAAAGTGATGATTTAACAGAAGTAGCAGAACTGATGAAAACAGCAAAGCTCCCAATGATTCTAGCTGGTGCAGGAGCTCAGAAAGCCACTGAGGCAATCGAAAGCTTATCTAAAACATGGGGAGCAGGTATTATTACGAGCTTCGGTGGTAAAGGGCTTTTTGAGGAGGCAACTCCATATCTTCTACAAGGAATTGGGGAAGGAGGAAATCCTCATGCTTCAGAAGTTTTTAAAGAGGCTGATGTTGTACTTCTTGCCGGTGTTTCGTGGTGGCCAGAAGGCTATGTCCCAAAGAAAGCGAGAATCATTCAGATTGATACACATATTGAAAGTTCTACAAGCGGTATTCCTGTAGAACTGGCTATAAAAGGAAAGACAGAGCAAGTTGTTCCACTTCTTCAAGATTTCTTTACTGGATATGAGCCGAATACCGACTGGCTAAATCGTATTGAACAAACTAAAACTAAATGGGCGAATGAGAATGAACAAGAAGGAGAAATAACCGATTACCCGTTACATCCTTCACGTATTGTACGGGGAATAGAGAAGTCAGTTGCAGAAGACGCTATCCTAACGATCGACACTGGAGATGTAACCGTTTGGATGAATCGTAATTTCCGCCAAAGTAAGCAGACCATACTGTTCTCTGGTTATTGGCGTTCAATGGGCTTTGGGCTACCTGCAGCAATCGCAGCAAAAATGGAGAAACCAGAGAGACAAGTAGTTAGTATTGTAGGAGATGGTGGTCTCGAGATGGTACTTGCAGATCTATTGACTGCTACTCGTTACAATGTAGATATTACAGTTATAGTATTTAATAATGGCTCTTTGCAGATGGAAAGCGATAAAATTCAAGCAGCAGGTTTACAGGAAATAGGAACGAAATTAACGAATCCAGACTTTGTGAAGGTTGCTGAGGCATGTGGGTGGACAGCCTTCCGAGCTGATAATGAGGGTGAGCTAGAATCTGTCATTCAGAAAGCTATTGCGACAGCGGGACCGAGTTTGGTAAACATACCAACTGCTCAAGCCTTCTTTCCAGAAACAGAATAATAAAAAGCGATGTTTCCATTCACCGTTCAATGGAAACATCGCTTTTCTATTTGTCTAGCTCCAGCGCCTTGCCCACTCGAGTCGTTTCAGAACACCTTTATCTGGCATTCCTCCAATGCATATCGGGGCTGACATAGGCGCCTCTGGTTTTCTTGTTAAAACATGGGGAACACATATGAGATTAGAAACCAAAGAACTCCGAAGAAAATGATTAAATAGGCGGCATATTTGATGAACGTGGCACCAACCATTCCAGAATCTGTTTTTTCTTCACGGTGCACTTCTACGCGTTTTTCTTCCTCCATTTTAGTTCACTCCTACCGTTATAGTCTTATTTATTGGATACCCATGGGAAGAATATGGTAAACATCTGGATCCATAAATGGTAAGTCCGTGTTGAAGGGAGGCTAGCAATACATTAGAATGGGACTAACAGAGTGAATGGAGGAATAATATATGGCTTTACCAAGTTGTCCGAAATGCAATTCAGAATATACATATGAAGATGGTAGTATGTTTGTTTGTCCAGAGTGTGCACATGAATGGTCACAGCAGGCAGAAAGTGATAGTAATGTAGAGCAACAAGTTGTTAAAGACTCGAATGGGAATGTCTTAAATGATGGAGATGCAGTAACAGTTATTAAAGACTTAAAGGTAAAGGGAAGCTCTTCTACATTAAAACAAGGTACCAAGGTAAAAAGTATCCGTTTAGTTGAAGGAGATCATAATATCGATTGCAAAATTGATGGATTTGGCGCGATGAAACTAAAATCAGAATTCGTGAAAAAGATTTAAGTAATTGATTATGGGCATGGGAAATGCAGTATTACACTATTAGTCCATCATAGAGTAGGAGGAATTATTATGCCATTAGCTAATGACAATCAATACATTTGGCAGCCATTTTCAACATCACCGCCACCACCGTTTACTCCAGCTGACCAGTCAGTGCACAATAAGCTAAAATTAAAAACAGATTAAGCATCTGCGAAAAGCTCTTTCGCAGATTCGGAGGAGTAGACGATGAAATCTAAAATTCAGTTTTTATTATCAATGATAATCTTCGGTACAATTGGTGTATTTGTAAGATACATTGATTTATCTTCGAGTGAAATAGCTTTATTACGTGGTTTAATTGGTAGTTTGTTTTTAATGACCGTTATGTTCATGATGAAGAAGAAAATTTCATGGGCCTTGGTTAAGGTAAATGCAATTGTATTAATACTTTCGAGTATTGCATTAGGTGGAAATTGGATTTTCCTTTTTCAAGCATTTAAGTATACGACCATTTCCAATGCCACATTAAGCTACTATTTTGCACCTGTCATTGTCCTGATGCTTTCACCACTTGTACTTAAGGAAAAATTATCAGCTAAGAAAATAATCTGCATTAGTGTAGCTATGCTAGGGATGTTATTCATTGTTGGTAATGGTAGTGTAAGTACATCTGGATTCGAAGATTTAATTGGTATTGGTTATGGTTTAATGGCAGCCATATTATATGCTTCCTTAATGCTGTTGAATAAGTTTATTAAAAACATGGATGGATTAGAAACTACATTGCTTCAGCTTGGAATGGCTACAATATTTCTAATTCCGTATGTTTTATTTACGGAAGGATTCGGTATTTTGGAAGTATCAAGTTCATCCATTCCATTTATATTGATCTTAGGGTTTGTACACACTGGTATTGGATTCTTGTTTTTCTTCTCTGGAATGCAGAAGATAAAAGGGCAAAGCATAGCGGCACTAAGCTATGCAGATCCAATCACCTCTTTAGTAATCTCTGTAATTATCTTGCAGGAGCAAATGACATTTATTCAACTGCTAGGTGGTGCATTGCTTTTAGGTGCAACATTTGTCAGTGAAAATAAATTCATGAAACTCCCAAGAAGGTTAAAATCAGCTCAATAACATAACAAAACAGTGTGAGCCATTGCTTCACACTGTTTTGTCTTTTAAGAAACTTTTGGGATTAGCTTTTGACCAATTTTGCTAAATACTCTCCAGCTACGAGCATTCGAGAGCCATACCAAAACATTTCGCCATCAACTAGTACTATTTCCGTATTTGGTAGAAAAGATTGGAACTCTGCTAGGTGTTTTTGTTGAAATGGAAAAGGTTCGGAGGCAAGAAAAAGCTTATCGAGCTTAGCATCCGCTAGCTGTTCTTTTGTCAAAGCAGGATATCGTGATTCTTCGTCCGTAAAAGGGTTTTGAAAACCCATTTTATGCAACACATCATTTATATAGGTTGACCCACCAACGACCATATATGGTTTTCGCCAAATAACATATGCAGCTTTGCTGTTCTCTTTACCTTCTATAGATTGAAAGGATTTTTGGCAAGAAGTTAAGAGAAGGCTGGCGTTCTCTGTAGTTGCTGTCACCTCACCTAATGTTGTGATAAATCGATATGCATCCTTTATAGATTTTACCTCCAATACAAATACCGGTGCTATTTTTTCGAGTGCCAGCACCATTGCTTCTGTATTTTCCTCTTTCTCAGCGAATATAAGATCTGGTTGGAGTTCTTTTACTTTCTCCAGATTTACTTCTTTTGTTCCACCAACAATTGATACAAGATCAACTGCGCCTTTAGGAAAGATGCAATATTTTGTCCGGCCAATTACTTCTTTTTCTAAGCCGAGAGAAAAAAGTGTTTCGGTAATGGCGGGGCAGATGGAAATAATGCGCTTGGGTGATTTAGGAATAACAACCTGTCTGCCAAGGTGGTCTATTACTTCACGTGCCATCATATCCCTCCTTTAATAAGAAAGCTTTCCCATTCTTCTCGTAAAATCCCCATCCGAATCGAATCGTAGTAATGTCCGTTATAGTATCGTACTTTACGAATACGAGCCTCCATTGTCATTCCTAGTTTTTCACCAACTCGAATCATACGATGATTACCTGACCAAGTTGTAAAGCCAACTCGGACAAGAGGTAGTGTAGTGAATAAATGATTCATCCAAAGGTTTAAAGCACGTGTCCCTAATCCTTTTCCCCAAGTACCTGCTTCATGAAATCCAATGCCCATTTCCAACCATTTAGAAGGTTCATGCTCCCAATAATAAGAAACGATTCCTCTTAATACTCCATCTACTTCAATTCCCCAGAAATTTTCTCTATCAATATATGAATCAGCCTTCTCCATAAATTGGTCATACGGTACTGATTTATATTCATAGTAGGGGGCATCCCATTTTTTCCACTCGGGCTTTTCGTCCTTGCACATTAATTCCCATAGTCTAGTTAAGTCTTCACGTTTAATAGGTCTGATAACTAATTCATTGTCTTGATACAAAGTTATTCCTCTTTTCATCCTGTAGTTTTTATATTTTTATTGGATTGAAAAGAAGAAAGTGAATTTCTCTTTACTTCTCAATCACCTGTAGAATGTTTTTCATAATAATCACTCCTCAATTGTTAGTAACTTAAGTATATATAATAGTTCCGAAAATTCATATATTTAAAGGAATAAAAGAAGAAATGGCGAATTTAATGTAGGGGGTGAGAAGATGGTGGAAAAGAAAATTTACTTAATCAGACATTGTAAGGCAACGGGCCAAGAGACTTCCGCAGAGTTAACAAACGAAGGAAAAGAAAAAGCATTAGTGCTAGTACCCATTTTAGAGAAATTTCACATCGATTCTATTATTTCGAGTCCATATAAAAGAACGCTACAAACGATTAAACCGTTTTCGGAATGTAGTAGAATTCCTATTTTTATAGATGAAAATTTACAAGAACGAGTGCTTAGTGCTGATCCTATGGAAGATTGGAGAGAGCAATTAGAGAAAACATTTATAGAGAGAGATTTAACATTTCCAGGTGGAGAGTCTAGTAATTACGCATTAACACGTATCAGGAAAGTAGTGGATGAGGTTTTCGAAAATCAGCAAATGCATAGTGTAGCCATTGTTTCGCATGGGAACATTTTGTCCCTGCTTATTAATCACTATGAAACAACATTTGGATTTACTCAATGGCAACAGATGAAAAATCCGGATATTTTTGTACTGGAAAAGGTTAATGACATTATCCATATAAAACGAATGGAACAATAAAAAAATCCTGTGTATGTATATAACAACAGGATTTACTTCTTAAATTTCCCTATTCTTTTGCACTTGGCGTAATTCGGTTGCCGCTCATTTGTCGTTCTTGTTCTAGCTCAGCGATAATGTCATTATCTTCTGCATTATCTCGTGTTACTTTTTGGGTAAGTATTGCTCCAACTGCAACCAATATCATGACCGCAATATAATATCCTTTTTCATTTAACTGCAAGTTATCTGCATTATATAGACCAATACTGAACAAGAAAACACCAGCAAATAGCGTAAAATAAGCCAATACCGTAAATGCCATTGTATTTCGTCTGCGATACCTTTTTTGATGCATGATATACTCTCCTTTAAATTGGTTTCATTGCTATTGTATGAATATGAGGAATTTATAGAATAGGTAGGTGGCTAAGTGTTTTCATCCCAAAAGATGTTTCTTTTTCTTATCTTACTGCTTTTTCTTTTGCTTGTTTCATGTAGTAACCAACTTCCTCTTATCACCGAGGAGTTGGAAAAGGTGATTATCAAATGCATAGGTTCCGAAGAACTACTGCAAGTAAATGATAAAAAGCTGCTTAAGAAAGTTTTAAAGGAAATCAATAATAGTAGAAGAGAAGGTACAGAAGAAATGGAATTTCCAGAAGGCCACGATGTCACAGTAGAAATGGTGTCTGGTGAAGCGTACGATATGACATTGTTTGATAATGGCAAAGTGTTAATGAAGGGTTTTTATGTCCATTCTGATATTTCAAATTTCTGTGAGAAATAAAGGAGGAAGATGATGATTCATAAAAGTGATTTGACTATAAGAGCTATGAGTGAAAGAGACTATCCTTACATGGCAAAATGGCTGAATGATGATTTGGTTATAGAATATTATGGACCGAGCCTAACATTGGAACAAGTTATTGCAAAATATGGTCCGAGAATTAACGGGGAACACTATGTGAAACCTTGCATTGTGGAATATAGAGATAAACCGATAGCCTATATGCAATATTATAGAACGCCTAAAGAGCAATCTAAATTTTACGGCTATCCTAAGGAAGAGTCTATATTCGGGATTGACCAATTTATCGGAGAACCTAAATTATGGAGTAAAGGGCTAGGGACTCAGATGATTAGTGCTTTGTTAGAGTTCTTGAGTTCAAAGCTTGATGTGTCTAAGGTGGTTCTGGATGTCAAAAGAACTAACTTACAGGCTATTAAGTGCTATAAGAAATGCGGGTTTCTCATTGTGAAAGAATTAGAAGATACTCATCTTTTAATGGAATGGGCGAAAGCTTGAAAATAGATAATTTAAAGAGTGAACTTGTGTTGCTCCAGTCATTCATTTATTTTGATGAAAACGATTTTCTTCGGGAGAAATGTTCGGATGAAGATTTTTTGAAAAGAGTAATTAACGAATTTGAAAGAACAATTTATAACTCGAGTAGCTCATGTCCACTAGAGGATTTATTATTTCTTTATGGCACGATTGGAAACTTGTATAGGATAAAAGGAGAAGTGAAATTTGCGATTGGTGCTCTTTCTAAAGCAGTGGAATTAAGTGAAGGAAACAAAAAACTAGTTAATCTTATTCGCTTAGGAGAGGCTTTGAAATATGCAGGTCAACATCAAAAGTCATTAAGTGTGTTTAACGGTGTAATTGATCAATGTGCTAAGAAGGAACATTTTCAGCTTTTAGACTTTGCTTATCAGCATAAAGGGAAATGCCTGTTAGAACTAGAAGATAAAAGTCAGGCTAACGAATACTTTCAAAAAGCAATGGAGTTACGCATTAAAAAGGGTGATGAATCTCTTATCAAGTCCACTCAAGTAGCAATCGACTTTGTAGGAGGTAGGTAAATGTTCTATAGAAGGAAATACTATATAGTGAAAAAAGAATTTGTGGAAAACTTTAATAGACTCTTCAAGGAAATTAACTTGCCGAATCAGCTAAAAAATGGAGCCCGATTAGTTGGAAGATGGATGCTCGATTCGAAAGGAGATAATGTCGAGATCTTTGCTATATGGGAATACGATAGCTACGAGGATTATGCGGAAATTGAGTCAGACATTAGAAGTGACCGAGACCATATAGACCATGTAAATTCCTGGTATGACCAGCATGGTGGGAAGTTGTATGTACAACAAAAGTACTTTGTCCAAGTTAAAAATGAATCTTTAACTAGCACGTTGGATAACTCGAGTACGTGAATGGTTTATAGATAACTAGAGATTAATGAGGATGTACAAAATAAAAAAGGGAGGATTGTTATGAAACAAGCATTATTAATCATTGATGCACAACAGGAATTAGTAGAAGGGAATGAAAAGGAGGGGAGTGTTTTTCAAAAAGAACAGCTAATTGAAAACATTAACTTAGTTATTACAAAAGCTACTGAATCAGATGCTTTGGTAGTTTTTGTTAGAGATACAGATGTTGCGGAAGGAAAAGGACAAGGCTTCCAGGTCCACAGCGATATTATTATACCCACTGATTCGAAGATATTTGATAAAGCCGCTACGAATTCATTTTATGGAACTGGATTAAAAGAATTTTTTGAGGAGCGGGAGGTTAAACACGTTGTCATTATGGGCTGCCAGACTGAGCATTGTATAGACACAGCTGTACGGACCGCAACTGTATCGCAATTGGATGTCACTTTAGTTGGAGATGGGCATTCTACGAAAGGTTCCTCAATTCTTACGCCTGAACAAATTATTAACCATCACAATAAAGTATTACACGGACATTATAATGTAGATAATTTTTCGATGGTAAGAAATGCTGCAGAAGATTTGTTTCAGCCATTACATGATTCGCATCGATGATATATAAGCCGCTCAATTAAAAGTGACGCTCACTCCTTCCATATATATTTTCTGTAAAATACCAGGTAAATCAACAACTATCATTGTTGATTTACCTGGTATTTAATTTTATGGAGTAAAAATAATTACTTTAAAGAGAAATTTAGTTGCTTTTTAGAGTAAAATAATTTACTATATAAAGTAACGGAGGAGGGGTAGTATGGAAGATATTCGATTAAATGTTGCCTTATTAAGAAGGAAGGTTCCAAATTTGACGACGGCGGCCAAATCTATAGGGATTAGACCAGCGACTGTCTCGAATTTATGTACTGGAAAAATTGATTTAGGAAAAGCGGAGGTTAGAACCCTTGTAGGTCTAGCTTCTCTAGCAAATTGTACGGTAGATGAATTAATCATACGGGGGGAGAAGTTGGATATGATTGAAACAAGAATTAAAGCATTAGATTTTTTTGCACCATTAGTGAAAGAGGGTACAACTGGTTTAGTTGCACGACCTGGAATGGGGCAGCTAGTTATTCTTGCAGAACTTATGCACAGATTTAAGGATAGTGATTATACAACGATATTTTTATTGCCTAAAACACAACGAGATGCACTTGAAACAGAGGGTATTACTGGGTTAGCGAATTATTTAACCGAATCCACAGAAGAGACATTTTCAAAGTTATCCGAAATTTCTGGGGATATCCTGTTGATAACAGATAATAGTTATGTGGTTTCCGGTCAGTTATTAGATCTGCAGGAAAAAATGATCAAAGAGGGAATTAAAAACGTTACGACAATACTATTGGACCTTTCTGGAGAAGTTGTCGATGAGGATATTCCTTTTGGACCGTTAGAAACAGTTTGGCAGTTGGATGCTGACCTCGCAGCGCGTCATCTCTATCCCGCTATTCAACCTATTATTTCCACTTCCTCCCTGATGGAAGGGGTGGATGTGGATCAACGTCACTTTAACTTAAGACAAAGAGCCCAGAAACTACTTAGACGTTATAAAGAACTTCGATCATTAGTTTCTGTCCATGGATTAGATAAAATTAGAAGTAATGAATTAGAAACTTACGAACGTGGAGAAAGATTAGAATCCTATTTTACGCAACCCTTTTATGTTGCAGAGTCCTTCACAGGTCAAACTGGACAAGAGGTTTCACTAACCCAAACACTACAAGATGTCGAATATATTTTAGATGGAAAAGCTGATGGAAAATCAGTAGATAGTATGAAATATATAGGTAGACTAATTTAATAATTTTGTACTAAAATTCTGGGACAAAATTTTAAGAACAATAAAGTTTTCTTGGCTTTCTATTAGGTTTCCACTACAGTTGTTTTCCGTTACGGCGGACGCTTTCCAGGGGCACGGCTCGAGCCTTCAGTCTCTCACTCGTGCTGTTCTCCCAGGAGAGTCGCCGCCTGCACTTCAAACAACCAGTATATAAAGGTTCTATTATTTTCTATTATCTATCAAATAAGAAAAAAACGTGAAATCGGACCGATTTCACGTTTTTAAATTTAAAGACAGCCGTATGTCACAGCCTCTTTAGCACTCATCATTGGAATCATACGATAACCTAGAGTTTAAATCCTCCCTCAAAAGGAGAAGCTACTCTAAAAAAGGGTGTTATTAATGACGACTTCTATAGGCACTTCCGCTGATTATAATCAAAACCCTCATAAAAAAGCATATACCAAACAGAATATGTGGACGGGTATTTTGTTTGGATTTGGGATTGTGGCATTTATAGATGAAGTAGTTTTTCATCAACTTCTGCATTGGCATCATTTTTACGATAAATCTACAACGGATATTGGACTAGTATCGGATGGGCTATTTCATGCGTTTAGCTTTATAGCTACGATAGGTGCCTCATTTTTACTTGCAGACCTTCATAGGCGTCATGCGTTTTGGTTGAAGAGATGGATGGGTGGGATCCTTCTAGGCGCAGGAGTTTTTCAACTATATGATGGAATCATTCAACATAAGTGGATGGGCTTACATCAAATCCGTTATGATGTGAACATTCTTCAGTATGATTTAGTATGGAATATTTTGGCCGCTATTATGATTGTGATTGGAGCGGTTCTTATCTATCGTACGAAATCATAAATGGAGGTAATAATTTTAGATGCATACGCACGAACAGTATTCTGCAGTCAGCCCCCAAGTTTTGTTGGCAATTCCTTTTTTGTTGTTATTTGTTTTTTATATTTTGGCAGTAGATCTGTCCAATCGAAAGAAAAAGCGATGGCCAGTATACAGAGCTGTGGCATGGAGCATGGGCATCTTATGTGCATTGCTCGCTGTAATTGGTCCAATTGCAGATATAGCGCACTCCGATTTTTCTGTCCATATGATTGGTCATGTATTACTTGGAATGTTAGCGCCACTGTTCATGGCTTTAGGCGCCCCGATAACGCTTCTCCTACGAACAATTAGTGTACCTATAGCTAGGAAACTAACTTCAATTTTGCGTAGTCATCTAGTTCATTTTTTTCAGCATCCTATTACTACTTTCATATTAAATATAGGTGGGTTGTGGTTGCTTTACACAACTGAATTGTTTCATATGATGCACGAATATATGCTCCTATATGTAATCATTCATGTTCATATTTTTCTAGCTGGGTATGTATTTACGATTTCCATTATTTCTGTTGATTTGGCACCTTTTAAAAAAAGTTATTTATATCGTACGATCGTCTTTCTTTTTGCTTTAGCAGGCCATGCTGTGTTGGCAAAATATATATATGCCAATCCTCCAGTTGGGGTTTCAAAAACCCAAGCAGAATTAGGTGGCATGATTATGTATTACAGTGGGGATACTGTGGAGGTAGGACTAATTGTTATACTTTTTTATCAATGGTACAAAAAAAGTCGTCCTAAATTCCATATTAGAAAGGAAGGATTTGCTATCAGTACTAATAAAAAATTTACCGTAGTTGGCACAGACATTGAGGAAGTGAAAAGATTAAATGCTAATTCAGGTATGAGTTATCGTGAAATAAATGAATGGTTTGCAAAGCAGCAAGCTAAATCACACTCATCAAAAAAGAGGTAGATAGGAGCTGAAACAAATGTACATGAAAGCCTTTTTGATGAAGTTTGTCATGATTACCTTGGTGTTATGGGTAGTTTTGGGTATATTTTATGATGTATCTATTCCGGATATACTCGTTACTAGTGTGGTTCTTTCGGTAGTAGGATATGTAGGAGATATTTTTATATTACCTAAAATAGGAAATGTATGGGCAACAATAAGTGATTTTGTCCTTGCTTATGCGGTAATTTACTTTTTAGGGTCTACTATATATGAACAACCAATGGCTCTTGGGTCGGCAGCTTTTATCTCGGCATTGCTATTAATGATAGGTGAACTCTATTTACACCGATATATGCACACAAATATCTTCGAACCGAAGAAATCTAATCCGGATGAAAAAACAGGATATTACAACCGGACGAATCTACAAACGGAATTTGCCGATGAAGTGGATATCGATGCTTTAGCGAACCAGGGGCGAGAAAAAAGAGCTGATAAAAAGTTCTAGACCAAAGTATATAATTCACCATTCAGACCATTCTAATATGGTCAAGGAGGTGAGCAGTCATGGGAAACAATAATAACCGCAATAATAACAACAATAACCGCAATAACAACAACCAAAACAATCCAGCTGAGTTTGGTGAGGATTTCAACTTTGACAATTTAAACGAGCAAAATCAAAACGAACAAAATAAAAGAAACAACCAAAATGAGCGCAATAACAATCGCAACAAAAATAATAACAACATAAAATAATTAGCTTGTAATACAGTCATTCCTAAAGATAACTTTAGGAATGACTGTATTTTGGGTTTATAAATGGAACAAGTAAGGTAAATAATAATAACAACATAAAGTAGGTGAAAAAATGGATAGTATAGAGATTAGACCCTTGGATGTTACGAATGCATACATGACTTATCTATTCCCATTCTCTTTTCGAGAAAAAGAACGGAAGAAGTTAATGGAGCAGCTAAAAAAGCATCATTTCACCTTTTTCACTTTAGACAAAGAGGAACTACAAGATAAATATTATGGAGATGATATAAAAATAGTCCATGAAGAATTAGATCAGTTCTTTTTGCCGTTCATCGAAGATAAATTATTCCCTACTAGTACGAATAATAGGGGTTTTTTGCGTTATTCAAAAGAAGTAGAAGAATCTTTTACACTTGAGGTGAATGAGAACAATTTTGATTTTATCATTAACAGTGTGGATATTACTTTATGTCCATTTGGTATTGGGATAATTACTCTTCGGACGACTATGGATGAAGAGCAGGAAACATTGACCAATATTGTGGACCACATTGCTCATTTTCGAGTGTTAGAGCCAAAGCTTCCTTTCGATAAAGGCTCTAAAATTCACCGGAAAAACAAAGTGTACGGGACGACCAACGAGCTCGTTTTTGATTATATATGTCAGCCTATAAAACCGTTTATCATCCACGATGAAAAGCTTGCGGGTTATTATGGCAGTCTACCTTATTTTGAAGATGAGCGAATGCATAGCTCTGTCTTTTTAATCGCCAAAGATCAATCTGAGATTACAGAAGATCAGTTGTTTCGTTTAGCGCATTTAGATGGAAAGGATATAAACGGGAATGAGTTTATATCTAGCTCCAATGCGGATTATGTGAAGCGATACGTTGCCGACCATGTCCATAATCGCTGGGCACCGAGTACATATACAATTGCTTCAGAGCATACCCAGGTTACTCTTTCTAATAAGAAAAAAAAGCAATTAGAGCAAGAGATTTCTCAATTTATGAGTGTGCATTACTATAATTTAATGCTTCATTATTACTATAAAATTATGTTGTTGAAGGTTGCTTTTGAGCATAGTGAGGTTAGTTGGGCAAAGGATAAAAGATATGTGGAAGAGTTAATAGAACTCATATCAAAATTTTATTCTCGTTATTATTTTGAAGAGGTTTCTACTAGGTCCGAAGGAAAAGAGCTTACGCGGCAGTTACGTAAAGTATTCCGTTTGGAGGGTCTTTTCGATGAAGTGAAACAAACTGTAGATGATCTATACCGTGCTCAAGACAATCAATCAGACAAACGAAATAATTCACTGTTATTTATGTTAACTATTTTTACGGTAGTGTCCGGTATTTATGGGATGAATCTGGTGATTGAGGATTGGAAGGGAAAAACAGATTGGGGGAAGGTTCCGGGTTACTCTTTTTTTGAATGGATTTCCCTTATTACTGCGTTAACGGGAATTGGCTTATCTATTGCCTTAATTGGATACACAGGAGGTAAAGGAATTTACGATAAATATCGAAAATGGAAAAGGGACCGATCTTAAAACTTCTTATCAATGGATGAAGAAGTTTTTTGTGTTTCCTATTTCAAGCTATATCCCGTATATTAGATTATATAATAGAATTGCAAAAGAACGGGGTAAAAGAAGTGAATCAAGCAAATACATCTAAATCAATTGTGTTACCATTAATCATTTCCATTATAGCGATTTCGTTTGCGGCCATTTTTGTCAAATGGTCTCATGCACCTGCAACTATATTGAGTATGTACCGAATGATTTTAGCGACACTGTTGCTATTACCTGTCGTATGGTTAAAAAGAGCAGATTTCAAAAAAATAGCAAACAAAGAATGGATCCTGCTGTTTGTTGCAGGTATGTTCTTAGCTTTACATTTTGCATTATGGTTCGGTTCTTTAAAGCTAACAACAGTTGCCAGCTCCACTATTATTTTAGCACTCCAACCGATTATTGCCTTGATCGGTGGTGCCCTATTATTCAAAGAGAGAACGACTAAAGCAGCACTATTGACTATGGGTATTGCAGTTATAGGGGCAGTGATGATTGGTTGGGGCGATTTTGGACTGAGTAGAAATGCCATTATTGGAGATATTCTTTCATTTTTAAGTGTTATTGCTGTGGTGGGATATTTATTAATTGGGCAAAAAGCAGTAAAGAAAGTGTCGCATTGGATTTATAGTTTTACTGTTTTTGGGTTTGCGGCGATAGCACTCATTGTTTATAACTTGCTGACAGGCGTAGTAATGGTTGGCTATGATTTAAAAGAATGGGGAATTTTCTTGTTATTAGCCATAGTACCGACTATTTCTCACTTGATCAACAATTGGCTGATGAATTATGTAACTGCCACTACTATTTCTATGAGTATATTAGGGGAACCAGTAGGGGCAACCATTCTCGCTGCTATTTTCCTAGGCGAGCGATTAGTAGGCTGGCAAATTGTTGGTGGATTTCTTGTGCTCGTTGGAGTGTTTTTATTTATCCTGCAGCAGATGAGTCGGTACCCGAAAAATAAAGAGAAAAATTAGGATGTTTGTTTCCCGGGAAATAATTTAGTCGAGTTATGTAATATTTTTCACAGGAGGAACGAACGTGGCTTACTATACATACGAGCAACCTATTAATATTGAGGAGACCCCGAAAACCTCTGTTTATAACGAAAAGGGAGAAATTATTTATACCTTTCAACGGTATTATTCCAATGGTTTGAAGAAAAGATTGGATAAACTAATGGATTACCGTTATTTTCTTTGGTATAACGTTTACGACACGAAGGATGAGTTAGTCTTTATGTGTAAAAAAGTATCCCGTAAAGGAAAAGTCTATTTTGAGGCCTTCGACTACATCGACCAAAAGAAATACATGGTTGCGTATGACAAGTGGAAAGAGCTCGTACCTGATTTACTTATCACAGATGGACATTTGCAAATAAAATTAGATAAGGAAATGGAAGATTGGTGTAAGTTTATTTACAATGAAAGCGAAATTGCGAGATGGAAAGCGACTTTAGACAATGTCTTTCAAATGAAGCTAGAAGTAAAAGATCATTCTCCAGTGAAAAATGCAGCATTGTTTATTGCCATTAGCCAATGTGCTTTGTATATAGGTTCTTAACTTAAAGAGTAAATCAACTTGAGGGGTGATTAGTTTGAGTATATATGATATTAAAGTGAAAAAATCAGATGGTCATGAGTATGAGTTAAATGAGTACAAGGGAAAACCTATGCTAATCGTTAACACAGCAACAAAATGTGGTCTAGTAGGTCAGTTTGATGGACTTGAAAAGATATTCAATGATTATAAGGATGAAGGACTTGTAGTACTCGGATTCCCTTCAAACCAATTCAAACAAGAGTTGGGTAATGCAGAAGAAGCAGAGCAAGCGTGTCGAATGAGCTATGGAGTCACGTTTCCTATGCATGAAATGACTAAGCTTAATGGAAAAGATGCACATCCTCTATTTCAATATTTAACTACAAATAGTAAAGGTATTTTATCGAAAAGCATTAAGTGGAATTTTACTAAATTTCTTGTCGATAAAAATGGGGAAATCATAAAAAGGTATGCTCCAACAGATAGCCCAGAATCGATAAAAGCTGACATTGAAAAAATGATTAATACATAATTCCAAGCCTGAATAGTAGATATTCAGGCTTTTTTGGAAGAAAATATATAAAAATAACCCTGAGCACTAGGGTCAAGGGACTTGAAAGAATGAATATTCCTATAATTTTTGTGACAAGGGGAATTCGATCTAAGTAACCGTTAATTTATACTATATTGTGTGCAACTTTTATATCACGAGCTTATTGAATGTAGCGCAGGTCGGCGTCTCCTGTGGAAAAGCACGAGGGAGAGACTACAGGCTCGAGCCATGCCCACGAAAAGTGTCCGACCGGAGTGGGAATCAATAGAATATATGGGCTTTGTTTCTAAAATACCGGGCATCTTTTTGCTCGTTTTTTTGTGTTTAAAAACATAGGATAAAGGGAATAACAGGAAAAAAAGAAAGTGGGGAGAACACATGGGGAAATTAGTAGAAAAGGAACAGGTACTTCTAGCTTACTATGTTTGTAACTTCTTGGAGAAGAATGAAAAAAATGAAGGAGAACTTAGAGAGGCTTTAAACAATGTAGGTGAAAATTTAACAAGCATTCAGACAGAACTGAACGATAAAGGATTATTAAGTGATCATGACCGAATGATCACAAATGAGGGAATACTATATTTGGACAATATATTACACATCCAATCTGATGCAGTAGAACGAAATAAATTAGCGTATTTAAAGGATAATCTTCTGACATATGATATAGAGTTATCCATTCCACAAATTAAGGAGTATATTCATAAGCATGTAGGAATTGAATAATGTATCGCGCACGTTTGCCTAGTTTCTACTTGGCAGACGTGTTTTTTGAATATCTATAGAAGAAAGGCATTATTTGTGGTAAGATTCTTCTTATTGAAATTTCAGGATAAAGAAGGAGTAGCGGTGGTAAAAACTAAAAAGAACAATCTTGGCGAAAAGTTGAGTTTATTCACACTTACTTGGCCGATATTTTTAGAAGTATTTTTGTTTATGTTAATGGGTATTGCGGATACGTTTATGCTCAGTGCAGTATCAGATAATGCTGTATCTGGAGTAGGCGCAGCGAATCAGTATATTCATATAGCCATACTAGTATTAGAGGTTGTCGGAAATGGTGCAGCTATTGTCGTGTCTCAATACTTAGGCTCGAAAAGATATTTAGAAGCATCGAAGATATCCGGTTTGGCAGTAACATTAAATTTATGTGTAGGGATTCTTCTGAGCATTGGTTTTGTTGTATTTTCTAAAAATATGATGATTGCGATGAATTTGCAAGGGGATGTGCTAGCTCATGCGCATCAATATTTGTCTATTGTTGGGGGAGCTATTTTCTTGCAGGCCATTATTAATGCACTTGCCGCTATCATTCGTGTTCATGGCTTTACGAAGCAGACGATGTTTGTTTCCCTTGGAATGAATATTATCCACGTTCTAGGAAACTATGTATTAATATTTGGGAAATTTGGCTTCCCAGAATTAGGTGTTCAAGGAGCAGCTATTTCATCTGTGCTTAGTCGTTTTATCGCGTTACTTGTATTTTTCTGGCTGCTGTACCGAGTGATGGAGTATCGGGTGCAGGTTAATTATTACTTTACTATTTCGAAGGAGTATATTAAAAAAATTCTAAGAATTGGTCTTCCATCTGCTTTTGAACAGATTTTATACCAAGGCTGTCAAATTGTATTTTTATATTATGTAACTTATTTGGGAGCAGAATCATTGGCAGCAAGGCAATATGCCGTGAATATATCGATGTTCACTTATTTATTTGCAATCGCCATCGGTATGGGAACAGCAATTATTGTCGGAAGATTTGTAGGGGCAAATGAAAAAGAAGAAGCATTTAAATCGGTATGGTTTAGTGTGAAATGGGCGATGATTTTTACGTTAACACTAGTAACGATTGTCATCATCCTTCGTTATCCATTAATGAGGTTATTTACGGACAATGAACAAATTATCAAAATTGGAGCCTCTGTGCTGCTACTAAGCTTTGCATTAGAAACTGGTCGCACCGTAAATATTGTCATTATCAATTCCTTGCGCGCAGCGGGGGATGCAACTTTTCCAGTAATTATGGGAGCATTGTCTATGGTATTGATGAGTTTACCGTTAGGCTATTTTTTGATATTTGTACTGGATTTAGGGTTAGTTGGTGTTTGGCTGGCAATAGCAGCAGATGAATGGACTCGTGCCACCATTATGTATTTTAGATGGAAAAGTCGACGTTGGGAAAGGTTCGCACTTGTGCATCCTAAAGAAAGGGAAGATGGGCTACGTGAAACCTAAGCGGGCTATTAAAAATGCGGGTAAAAATCTAGTCTGTTTTCAATGCCCTAAGTAAAAAGCAATCTTTGGTCGAGAAATCGACTAAAGATTGCTTTTTTAGATTGCATTAGCAAATAGTAGGTACTTTTAACTTTTTCAATTGTTCCACTGCTTGTCTCAGTATTTCGATATCCTGCACTAATGCAACACGAACATAGCCGGCTCCTGCAGAACCAAAAACGGTTCCTGGCACCATTACTACGCCGGTTTGATCAATTACTTCAAAAACGAAATCCTTGTCATTCATGTTAAAAGGATATTTTGCCCAAACGAACATCCCACCAGTAGAAGGGGCTACATTCCATCCTAAATCAGTTAATGCATTTGTGAGGAAGGCGTGTCTTTCTGAAAAAATCTTACGCAAGCTTTCTGTTATTTCCTCTGCATGGTTTAACACAACAATCCCAGCTTCCTGAATAGGACCGAATATCCCAAAATCTAAATTGGATTTTAGCTGCTTCATGATACTGATCATCTCTGTATTTCCTGCGATATAAGCGATTCTGGTACCGGCAAGGCTAAAGCTTTTCGATAAAGAGTTGATCTCTATACCTACGTCTAATGCTCCAGGTGTGGAAAGGAAGCTACTTGGTGAATTTCCGGTAAAATAGAATTCTGAATAGGCCGCATCGTGTAGAATAACTACATTGTATTTATTGGCAAAGGCAACAACTTTATCAAAGAAAATGGGATCAGGCATTGCCGGAACTGGGTTTCCAGGTAAATTTAATATCATGAGTTTTGCTCTCATCGCAATTTCTTCAGGTATTGCATCTAAGTCTGGTAAGAATTTGTTTTCCTCTAAAAGTTCCATATAATAGGGTGCAGCACCGGCAAGTTTTATCCCTGCATCATACGCTACATAACCTGGGTTTGTTGTAAGAATAATATCTCCTTCATCACAAAATGCAAGTGGGAGATGGACGAGTCCTTCCTGTGAACCCATCGTTTGAACAATCTGTGTCTTTGGATCCAAAGTAACATTGGAGCGACGTTTATAGTAATCTGCTACGGCTTCATGAAAGCGCATAGTTCCAGTAAGTGTATAACCATATGAATCAGTCGAATAGCTAAGATCTGACAAAACTTTTCTAGCGCGCTCATCTGGTGGGAGGTCAGGGCTACCTAAGCTTAAATCATATAAGTCGAATCCTTGAGCTTGTTTGGCAGCTGCGGCGGCTTTCAAGTCTCCAAAAATTGCTTTTTCAAATAACGACATTTTTTTAGATGGTTGAACTTTCAATATGAGCACTCCTAACACGAATGAAATTTTATGTTTTATCATATCACAATTTTCGATACAATTGTGAAAAATATGAAATGCAATATATTACATTGAAAAATAAAAAAACCTACGATTTTCTATATAAAAATCGTAGGTTTACTTTCACTTAAAGGAAGATTTCTCCATTAACCTTAGTACTCCATCGGTCATTACATAAACTTTGTCACAATACTCAATGAGTCGTGTATCATGCGTTACAACGATTGTAGTAGTTTTGTTTTGCTTCGTCTCTTTTTTTAATAGCTCCATAACTTCATAGGCTTTCTCCGAATCTAAAGATGCGGTAGGCTCATCTGCTAGAAGAATGGAAGGCTTACTGTACAAGGCTTTGGCAATGGCGACACGTTGACGCTCCCCACCCGATAAATCGGCAGGATATTTTTTGCGTAAATCTTTAATGCCGAGGTTGTCGTATAAAGCATCCAATTCCTCTGTTGTCATATTATCTTTTTTTACATTATCTAATAGTTTCATTTGATTATCGACATTTAAAAATGGTACTAGATTAGATGCCTGCAAGATAAAACCAATTTCTTTTAAACGAACTTTTGAGCGTTTTTTCTCGTTTAAATCAGCAAGATTCTGGTTATTAACTAAAACACCGCCACTTGAAGGAGTTTGTAATCCTCCGGCAATCGTCAAGAAAGTACTTTTTCCTGAACCCGAGGGACCAATGACTGCTATTAACTCACCTTGCTCAGCGGAAAAATTTGTTTCTTTTAAAGCATCCACCTGTTTATGTCCCGTGCCAAATGTTTTTGTTACGTTATTAAGCTCTAAAATAGCCATTTTATTAACCTCCTATTGCTTTAAGCGGATCAATTTTTACGATTGTTAACACTGAGAATACAGCACCAAGGATAGCAACAGTTATGAGCACTACGCCGTAAATAATCATGGTGAAGATATCAAAGGAAACCGGAACTGCACTTGGTAAAAATGCTCCAGAAATCAGTGTTAGTGCAAAGCCGACAACAACACCGGTGAATGCCAACAAAAATGTTTGGGCAATAACAGAACGAGATAAATAGCCATTCGAAATACCTTGTGCCTTCATTACTCCAAACATACTAATCTTTTGAACTGTTAAAACATAAAGGAAGATTGCCACAATGACAGATGAAATAGCAAATAAGAAATAAATCATAAAGTTCAACGTTAAGGCTTGTTCCGTATATCCTGGAAGGTTTTCAATAAATGTTTCTATTTCAATAACCTCGAGGTCTTCATTAGAGGTAGAGATGGAAGAAAGGTCACCTGCACGAACAACAATACCATTTATTGGTGTTTCGTTTTCTGTTGCAGCTTCTCCAAACTTAATCTTTTGAAAAGTATCTATTTCGCCGTAAAGAACTGGAGCTGCATTGAAGCGTGCACTATCTGTAAAACCTACAATTGTTAATTTTTCATCAGTAGAAGATAGTTGAAGCTCGTCTCCAAGTTCAAATCCATCCTCTTTTAGCGTGTCACTAGCAATTACTTCATTTACTTCTGAAAATACTTCTCCCTCTGTTACGTCAGGCATAATAAATTCTTCAGGATCTATACCAAATAGAGAAATATTTTGTTTGGCCTCACCATTTGTAGCGATTGAATTTAATTGTCCAAGAATTGCTGTTTCGTTTTCGTTAATAGTATTTAGCTCTTCGGTAGTTAGAGAGGATTGGGGTAAGCTTTTATCTGACTCTTCGGTTAGAATAATGGCTGTTGCACCCCACTTATCAACTGCTTCCCTATTCAAGCTCGCTAACCCAGTTGCTAACCCAGATAAGAAAAATACTAAATAGGATACGAGCATTAATACTCCTACAATCAATGAGAAGCGAAGTTTATTCTTTTTCATTTCATGCCATGCTAAAAACATTTTGTCACATCCTGTTTGTCTATTTAATAAATGGATCATATCATAATTTCTCTTTATTGTCTAACGTTTGTATAATCTTATTTTAAATAATATACCCAAGAGACACCCATATAAAACGTGTCCGATCAACCAATATACCAGAGAAGGGATGCTAGAAATTGCTGGGGTCCTATTGGATAAAAGTGTTGTTGGAAAGTAAAGAGCTCCAATTATAAAACAAATCGAAACACAAATTCCTATGACTCTAGCAGTAGACTTTGGTTGTTGACGTTGAATGAACAAAAATAAAAAAACCGAAAGTATTATGGAAACTAGTAAATGAAATGCAACCTCCACTACTTCAGGAAATGTAAACTCGTTTAAATATGGTATGTAATCTATATTTAATAAGAGGGTATATACTTGATACTCCGTTTTAAACTGAATTACTTTTAAAAAGAGGGTCAAACCTACACCGGCTATAATTCCGTCTATAACTATCTTTACATATAAATTTTTATTTAATTTCACTTAAATTCACTTCCTATCGATTAAGGTCTTTTCTTTATATTAAATGGTTGTATAATGTTTGTATATTGAATGTTATACTATTTTTTATTATAATGAGGCATACTTTTAGGACAAATTGTTTCAAACTTGTAGTAAGGAGGGGTGCCGTTTATGGACGAAACACGACGAAACGGAATATATACGATTAAGCAAGTTTCAGATGTCACTGGTTTGTCTAAGCAGGTTATACGTAAATGGGAAGAGCGTTATGAGCTTGTACAACCTGAACGATTAGAAAATGGATATAGAGTATATAGCGAAAAGGATGTAAATGCGTTATTAAGTGTTAAGATTCTTTCTGAAAAAGGATATTCGATCAAAAAAGCCATAGAGATGATTGAAAAAGAACCTGACAATGTAGGAGCCTTTTTTATAGCGGAGCCACCTAAATTAAACAACTTTAACGATTACGTCATTCAATTACTAGAAAAAGGAACTTATTGTAATGAAGGAGAATTAAATCTTATATTGCAACAGGCCTACCATCAGTTAGGGTTAGATCTATTTATCAGTAATGTGGTTATCCCTTTTCTCCATGAAGTAGGTGCTAGATGGGAAAGAGAAGAATGGGACGAATACCAAGAGGCAGTCTCTAGCATGAGTGTTCGGGACTATTTAATACAAATTAGAAAGACCTTTCAGCTAAGGGAGGATGCACCGTTAGTTATTGGTGCATGTTTGCCAGAGGAAAATCATGAGCTGCCGATGCATATAGTATTGCTGCAATTCATGCTTCGTGGTTGGAAAACTGTTTTAGTAGGTGCATCACCAGCACCGGGAGCAATCGAATCATTAGTCAGTAAGTTAAAACCAAAAATTGTTTTACTGTCAGCATCCACGACATTGCCATTTGAAAGGGATCCAAAGTTACTCCGAAGACTCGACCAATTTGCAGGTGAACAAGACCAGGTTACGTTTTATATAGGTGGAGTGGGTTCACATAATTATTTAAAAGGGAAACAACTAAAATCAATTCACGTAAGTAATGATTTGGAGGAAGTTTTTGATATAAAATGACAAAGCTACTAGCTCTCTTGGAGAGTTAGTAGCTTTTTTTAGTATTGAAGTATATAAGCAAAAAATCTGTCTGAATGCCACCAAAAACTGAATGAAAGACGTTTTGAGCTAAAAGTGAGCTAACCTCTTCGAAGTATTTAATGGACTATTTAGCAACCACAGTCATGTTTTGGATATTTATAGGTGCTAAAAGTTGTGTCGACTGATTAGAAATATGAAGATTTGTATATCCTTTTCTAAGAAGGTCCTAGTAAGATCATTATCTTTAAGGAGACAATGTATATGACAGAAAAACCGAAAAACTATTCAAGAAGAGATTTTCTTAAAACTACAGGGATTGCTACTGGTGCTTTAATAGGTGGGGGGTTAATAGGTGGCTTAGTAGGGTTAAATGTAGACAAGTCAAGTCAACATGTATCTGATACAGGTACTACAAATCATGACATGCATACTAACGAAGCGTTTCAATTCTTTCAAAATCAGAGAGATTTCGATGTGCTCTCTAATGCGACAGAACGTATTTTTCCAAAAGATGATCTAGGGCCAGGGGCTATTGAGTTAGGGGTTCCCTATTTTATTGATCGGCAACTGGCTGGACAGTACGGAAGTAATACGAAAGAATACATGCAAGGTCCGTTCGCTGTAGGTGCTAAAACTCAAGGCTATCAGAGCCGATTGACACGAGCGTCTATCTTTATGCAGGGAATTGCTAAGTTGGAAGAAGAGGCAAATAAACGATTTGAAAAAGGGTTTTCCGGTTTAGAAGCTAAGCAAATGGATGAGATATTAACTGCTTTTCAAAAAGATGAAATTCCTATGACGGGAGTTACTTCAGCATTTTTCTTCCGCTTACTTCGAACGGCGACGTTAGAGGGAGCTTATGCAGATCCAATGTATGGTGGAAATCGCAACATGGATGGTTGGAAAATGAAAGAGTTTCCTGGTCACCAAATGGCCTATATTGATGTAATTGAAAAAGAAAAGTTCCAAAAAATTGAGCCAAAGTCACTTGGTGGAATGTAAAGGAAAGTAGGAGGGATAAAATTATGGCTACAACATTACCAAAAGTAGATGTGGTTATCGTTGGTTTAGGTTGGACTGGTGGAATCATTGCGGCTGAATGTGCTAAAGCAGGGTTAAAGGTTATTGGTTTAGAAAGAGGAAGAAAACGAGGGACTGAGGACTATCAGAAAATACATGACGAATATCGGTATGCTGTCCGTTATGAATTGATGCAGGACTTAGCGAAAGAGACCATTACTATTCGAAATAATCGTAAGATGCCAGCACTGCCTATGAGACAGTTGAGCTCTTTCTTACTCGGTGATGGCCTTGGGGGTTCGGGAACTCATTGGAATGGGCATACATGGAGATTTTATCCGTATGATTTTCAAATTAAAACAATGACAGACGAAAAATATGGTCCAAATAAATTATCTAGTGATTACTTACTTCAAGATTGGGGCGTTACCTATGATGAACTAGAACCTTATTTTTATAAATATGATCAGACCGCAGGAATTTCTGGGGAAGATAAAAATCCTTTTTGGGGGAAGAGAGCGCAGGATTTTCCTACTCCTCCTATGAAAAGAACACCCATTTTGAAAAAATTTGAAGGGGCAACCAAATCACTTGGATATGCTCCATTTATGCTACCATCTGCTAACTTATCGGAAGCCTATACAAATCCGGATGGAGAATTCATAAATGCCTGCCAATACTGTGGTTTCTGTGAACGATTTGGATGCGAATATGGAGCAAAATCATCACCTGAAGTAACGGTTATTCCTACCGCAACAAAAACTGGGAATTTTGAAGCGAGGTTTCATGCGAATGTAGTGGAAGTCGTAAAAAGTGGAAATAAGGTGACTGGTGTAAAATATTTGGATACACAATCTGGAGAAGAGTTTATACAAGAAGCCGAGGTAGTTGTTCTAGCAAGCTACGTTATGAATAACGCTAAGTTGCTTATGGTATCTAATATTGGTCAACAGTATGACCCTGAAACTGGAAAGGGTACGCTTGGTAAAAATTACTGCTACCAAATATTACCGGGTGCAACTGGCTACTTTGAAGAACAAATGAACACATTTATGGGGGCAGGAGCCCTTGGTATGTCGATTGATGATTATAATGCAGATAACTTTGATCATAGTGATTTAGACTTTATTCATGGTGGTAGTATTTCCATCACACAAACAGGATTTAGACCTATCGAAACAAATCCAATACAACGGGGAACACCAACCTGGGGAGCAGAGTTTAAGAAAAATTCTATTTACAACTATACTCGCACATTATCAATTGGAGCTCAGGGTGCCTCAATGCCGCATAAGGAAAATTATTTATCTTTAGATAGTAAATACAAGGACGCTTATGGGTTGCCACTACTTCAAATGACGTATAATTTTACAGATCAGGATAGAGCGTTGCATAAGTATATTACAAAAGTAACTCAAAATATTATGAAGGAAATGGGAGCGAAAACGGTAGAAGGAAAAGAGGTTATAACGGACTACGATATTGTAGGTTATCAGACAACTCATAATACGGGCGGCACTATCATGGGGGCTAGTCCTGAAAATAGTGTAGTAAATCCGTATTTACAACACTGGGATGCAGAGAACCTGTTTGTAGTAGGGGCAGGAAACTTTCCGCATAATGGGGGCTACAATCCTACGGGAACAGTAGCAGCTCTAGCCTATAAAAGTGCAGAAGGAATTATTAAATATAGTAAAACGGGAGGTTCGCTCGTTTAAATATATTATGTTTTAGTGTTGATTTAAAATGTCCGAACTCAATAATATAAAGTAACCAACTATTTTTTTATTAATAGTTGGTTTTTGATTTGTTGAGATTTTAGTGCAAAAAGGAGAGTTTATGGTATGATTAAACTAATAACCAGGTACTAATAACAGGTATAATATATGAAAATAATAAATTGGAGGTACTTATGAGAGACTTAATACAATTAAAAGACAAAAATATTGTTGTGATGGGTGTTGCGAATGAACGTAGCCTTGCATGGGGAGTAGCAAAATCATTATTTGAAGTTGGCGCTAATGTTATCTTTACATACCGTAAAGAACGTTCCCTTGGAAAAATAGAAAAGTTATTGAAGGATAATAACTTAGATGCAAAACTAGTAGTAGAATGTGATGTAAATAGTGATGATAGTATGAAAGCTGCTTTCCAACAAATTGGAAAAGAGGTTGGAGTAATCCATGGTCTAGTTCACTCTGTCGCATTTGCACATGCAGAGGATCTTAAAGGAGACTTCATACAAACATCTAGAGAAGGATATTCTTTCGCTCAGGATACAAGTGCGTATTCACTAATCGCTGCAGCTAGAGAATCAGCTCCGTTTATGACAGAGGGTGGTTCTATCGTAACGATGACATATTTAGGGGCTGAACGTGTACTAGAAGGGTACAATGTGATGGGAATTGCGAAAGCATCTCTAGAAGCATCCGTTAAGTATTTGGCCTTGGACTTAGGAAAAAACAATGTACGTGTAAATGCTGTTTCGGCTGGAGCAGTTAGAACACTAGCGGCAAAGGGAATCGCTTCTTTCAATACAATTTTGCATCAGATTGAAGAAAAGTCACCCCTTAAACGAAATGTGACACAGCAAGAAGTTGGCGATATGACCGTAGCTCTATTGAGTAATTTGTCGAGTGGTGTAACAGGAGAGGTCATCTTCGTAGATTCTGGATACAATATAATGGGTTAATTATTATTCATAAATAAAAGCAGTGGAAGATGATTTGTCATTTTCCACTGCTTCTTTTTTTCTAAATATAAAATGTATAATCCTCTGGTAATACGCGTTTTAAGAATTTCTTCGTGCGCTCTTCCTTTGGACTTACGAAGATATCGTGAGAGGAACCTTCTTCCACTACTACTCCTCCATCCATAAAGATGACGTGCGAAGCAACATCCTTTGCAAATGACATTTCGTGTGTAACTACTAGCATCGTCGTACCTTCATTGGCAATATTTTTCATAACAGTTAGTACTTCGCCAACCAATTCTGGATCTAATGCAGAGGTTGGCTCATCAAATAAGATAATATCTGGGTTTAACGCAACAGCACGAGCAATTCCAACTCGCTGCTGCTGGCCACCGGAAAGCTGGCTAGGGTAGGAGTCGTATTTATCGGATAAACCTACTTTGTCTAGAGCTTTTCTACCAATCGCAATAGCGTCTGACTTAGGTATTTTACGACCGATGATCAGACCTTCCGTAACGTTTTCCAATGCTGTTTTATTGTTAAATAAATTATAGTTTTGAAAAACGAAAGCCGTTTTTTGTCGAATCGCATGTATATCTTTTTTAGAGGCATCGTGTAAATTAACTTGTAAATCACCAAAAGTTGCATTTCCACTATCGGCTCTTTCTAAAAAATTGATACAGCGGAGTAAAGTCGTTTTTCCAGATCCACTTGGACCGAGAATAACTACTACATCCCCTTTATCAATACTTAAATCGACACCCTTGAGTATCTCGTTTTTACCGAATGATTTATGAATATCATTGATTTTTAACATGGCTAATCCTCCTTAAGCGCTCACATACTTGTATCTACGTAGGCGTTTTTCATATAGTTTGAATCCGTATTCGACAAGACTACACAAAATAATATATACAAGGAAAATATCTATATAAGCTTCCACATAGTTATAGCCTACATTTGCTGCTACTTTCGCCTTCAATGTGATTTCCTGTAGAGACATAGCATAGCCGAGTGATGTAGCTTTTATAAGATTTACGGTAGCAGTACAAATATTAGGCATAGCAACGACTAGTGCTTGAGGTATAATGATTCGACGATAGGCTTGGAAATTAGAAAGACCCACGGATTGAGCTGCTTCTAGTTGTCCTTTGTTTACAGTACTCAACGCCGATCTAAATACCTCTATCAATATAGCTGTAGTGCTGAAAGAGAATACGATAAAAGCGTACCAAATAGGATTGATGTCGTAGACGTTAATCTTAATATTGTACTGGTTAAAGAAAAGCGAGAGTATTAATGGCACACTTGCATAAACGATGAAAATTTGAATAATGATCGGTGTACCTCTGACGAAAGAAACGTATATTCTAGAGAACCAATTTAATACGGGCACTTGGTTAATGCGTGTTAAAGCAAGTAAAAAACCTAAAGGTAGTGCAACAAATAAAGCTACAATCGTAACGAAAAGCGTAATTGGCACACCGGATAATGCAACGAAGAATGTATCTATTAAAAACGTATAATTTAAACCTTCCGACATTATTTACACTCCTTACGTGTTAATTGTTTGCTTTCCTTTGCTAAATACTTTTTCAAGCTTCCCAAAGAATTTTTCAATTAGTATAGATAAAACCCAGTAAACAATCGCAAGAGCGATGAAGATCTCTAACGCATGAGTATTGTAGTTAGCGGCAATGATTAAATTCGCTTTACCAACGATATCGATTAACCCGATTGTATAAGCGAGGGAGCCTTCTTGAAGTAATGCGATAAGACCATTTCCGAAATTAGGAAGTCCAACAACAAGTGCTTGTGGGAAAATGATTCGTCTATATGCTTGAAAGGGGCTTAGACCAACGCTAACTGCGGCTTCAAATTGTCCTTTTTCAATAGACTCATAGGCAGATCTAATAACCTCTGACATAATAGCAGCGAATTGTAGGGTAAATGTAATGACTACAAATACTGCTGTATTTAAATCATGTAAATATAACCCGAAATTATCGGCTAAGGCAGGAACTCCGTAATACACTAAAAACAGTAGCACGATAGATGGCGTACATCTTAAAATTGTAGTATACAAATTCGCAGTTTTTTGAGCAATTTTACTCTTCCCAAGTTTCATCACCGCAAGGATTAATCCGAAAAAAGTCCCGAAAATAATAGACAAACCCGCAACCATAAAAGTTACTTTTAAAAACGGAAGCAATACTGGTAGCGAATTCCAAATGTACGATATATCAAAATATTTTTCCATATTACGCATTTTCCCCCTATAAAATTTTGAAAGGCTGCCTGCGCGTCCTACGCTAGGCAGCCTCTATAGGAAACATATCTGTTATCTTTCTACCTTGTCTAACACTTCAAAAAGGTCCCTACCGTAGAACTCATTGCTAAGTTCGTTCGTTTTCTTATCTTCTTGTAATTGTTTAATAGCTTTGTCGAATGCATCTGCAAACTCTTGCTCTTTTTTGTTGAATAATGGCCATGTCTTAATAACAGCAAATTCATTGTAAACTACTTCATCTTTTAAGTTGTAGTAAGGGCCAGCCTCATCTAATACTTGTTTTTGGAATGGTCCTTCAATAATGACACCACCGTCTACACGACCTTCATTTACCCATTGAACTACATCCACTGTAAATGCATCTCCAGCATCTAGTTTAACTGGATTGTCTGGGTTTGCTTTGTTATATTCATCAATTACTGTGTACTGTGCATTATTTGCTGCAATCGGTGCTAATGAGAAACCGGCAGATGCAAAATCCTCTAATGATTTAATATGCTCATTCTCTTTTTTCAATACGAGACCTGCGCTACTTAATCCTAAAAATTCCTTAGGGTAAATAAACTTTTCAGTGCGTTCTTCTGTCCAAAAAGCATTTTTTACACCAACTTGGAATTTACCTTGCTCTACTCCGATTAATAGATCATCACTTGTAGTTCCTACATATTCAAATTCATATTCAGGAAGTAATTCATCCACTAGTTTCATAACCTCTACATCGTAGCCAGTCGCATTACCTTTGTCATCTAACCAAGAAATAGGTTTAGAGGCCATGTCATATGCCACTTTTACCTTGCGAACATCTCCGCCCTCTGATGAAGTAGAAGTCTCTCCAGAACCACAAGCCGCTAAAATCGTAATAGATGCTAACCCAACTGCTGCTAATTTAAAATACTTTTTCATATTCATTCTCCTTATCATTTCTCTAATTTTTTATTTTTATCTTCTTCTAACGCAGAAAGTGCTAGTTTTTTAATTGTCATATCATCCATAGGAGGATTATGGAGTCCTGCACGAACATCTCGGTAGTAACGTTGTAGTGGATTTGTTCGCTGCAAGCTTTTGGCACCAACTAAACGCATGGCTTTATCGACAATAGTAATTGCTGAATTAGTAACGATATGCTTCGCTACGCTTACTTCGTTGGATAATAGTTCTTTAGTAGACTCATTGTCATAGGCAGAAGCAACTCCGTAAATGACTAATCTAGCCTTCGTAAGCTCTAATTCTATTTCTCCGATGAGCTGCTGAACGTTAGGCAACTGAGCAATAGGTCCATTCAGGCTATTCGGTGAATGGGTATTAGCAAAATGGACTGCGTAATCTCTAGCAGCCTGTGCAATTCCGAGATAGGTTGCTGGTATATGTAGTAGCCAACCATTGATCTTCCCACCACTAGCGAATTCTGGGAGCTCTACCAAATACGATTCATGTACAACTACGTTATTTAGTACTAAGTCATTACTACTTGTTCCACGCATCGATACTACATCCCACGTTTCTTCAATAGTAAGACCTTCTGTATCACGTGGAATAAGGAAGAAACCAATTCTTTCTTTTTCTTCAATCCAAGCAGAAGTTAAAAAGTAAGATAGCACAGGGGAAGCGGTAGTAAATATTTTCCGTCCATTTAAAACCCATGTATCTCCATTCTTAATAGCAGTCGTGCCAGGTCTACCTCCACGCGTTGGGCTTCCAGTCTGAGCTTCACTGACAGAACGATTGATGAGAGCACCATTTAATACTTCTACTGCGAAAAATTCTAATTTTTCTTTCGTCCAAAGTTTGTTTTCGTATAGCTCACCAATTACCCCTAAGCTCCAGCCCACAGACAGGGCCGTATTTGCATCAAAGCTGGCAAGTGTTTCTTGTAGAAGAACCATATCGTAAACCGAAAAGCCATTGCCGCCATATGATTCAGGTAGAGTAAGACTTGCATAACCAAGCTTTATCAAATCCTCCACGTTTTCATGCGGGAAAATAGATTGTTCGTCAATTTCCGCGGACTTACTCTTAAATTTATGTTCTAATTCGTATAAACGATTTATCCATTGTCGCTGCTTTTCTGTTTTAATGTATAAATTACTCAAAATTTATCGTCTCCTTGTATTAATTAATCCAATTTGTTAAGTCGGTATTATAAAAAAATAAAAAGCTCTTCACAAAACGAAAAGAGCGATTAGAAGTATTATGTACTTATCTCTCAATTTCTTGCTGGAAGTAGCACCATACCCTAGTGGGGGCGGTTGCTGAAGCATCATCGGACCAGTCCCTTCGCTTCTCTTAATAAGTAGTATGAAGTTGTTAAAATTATCGTACTACTTCATCAGGATGAAGTCAATAGTAATTCATATTATTTCAATCGGAATTAAATGATAGTTTTAAATTTAAGGTTTTTGGAAAGTCATTCTGGGTATCTATAATAGTGAAGAGATAAATAGAGGAGGAGTTTGTTTGGACAAGAAAGTAACTGGAAACAGCAAAGATGAACAATTAGCAGAATTCCGTGTGGACGATCAAGGACAAGCAATGACGACAAATCAAGGATTAAAAGTATCCGAGGATGAGTTTTCTCTAAAAGCAGGAGAACGAGGTCCTACTTTGATAGAAGATTTCCATTTCCGCGAAAAGATGACGCATTTTGACCATGAACGTATACCAGAACGAGTAGTACATGCTAGAGGATATGCGGCTCATGGAGAGTTTGAGTTATATGAATCAGCGAGTGAATTTACAAAAGCGAAATTCTTACAAACACCTGGCACGAAGACCCCAGTTTTTGTAAGATTTTCTACTGTGGCAGGATCCCGGGGATCTGGTGAATTAGCACGGGATGCTCGAGGATTTGCAACGAAGTTTTATACGGAAGAAGGGAATTATGATTTAGTAGGAAACAATATTCCAGTCTTTTTCATTCAAGATGCTATTAAATTCCCAGACTTAATACATGCTTTAAAACCAGAGCCACACAATGAAATTCCACAAGCAGCTACTGCACATGATACGTTTTGGGATTTTGTTGCCAATAATCAGGAGACGGCGCATATGGTGATGTGGGCTATGTCGGACCGTGCGATTCCACGTAGCTTCCGTATGATGGAAGGGTTTGGTGTAAATACATACCGTTTCATTAACGAGGCAGGTAAGTCCCATTTTGTAAAATTTCATTGGAAACCGTTACTTGGTACCCATTCGGTTGTATGGGATGAAGCACAAAAGCTAAATGGGAAAGATCCAGACTTCCATCGTCGTGACCTATATGAGGCGATTGAAAATGGCGATTATCCAGAGTATGAATTTGGAGTCCAACTAATTGCGGAAGAAGATGAATTTAAATTTGATTTTGATATTTTAGATCCTACTAAACTATGGCCAGAAGAAGAAATACCAATAAAAATTTTGGGCAAAATGACATTAAATCGTAACGTAGATAATGTATTTGCCGAAACGGAGCAAGTCGCTTTCCATCCAGGAAGTGTTGTCCCAGGAATTGATTTTTCCAATGACCCACTACTGCAAGGACGATTGTTCTCTTATACAGATACCCAATTAATCCGTCTTGGTGGACCTAATTTTCATGAACTACCGATAAACAGACCAGTTTGCCCTTTCCATAACAACCAACGAGATGGATTTGGCAGACAAACTATTAATGTAGGAAGAGTAAGTTATCATAAAAACTCACTCGCTGGAAATACACCCACACCTGTTAGTGAAGCTGAAGGTGGGTATGCACATTATCAGGAGAAGATAGATGCTCGTAAAGTACGAGCTCGAAGTGAGAGCTTTAAAGACCATTTCTCACAAGCAACGTTATTTTGGAATAGCATGAGTGATCCAGAGAAAGAACATATTATTAATGCATTTAGTTTTGAACTTGGTAAATGTAAAGAATTGACGGTACGTCAACAAGTACTAGAGATGTTTTCGCATGTAGATTTGGATTTAGCAAGTAAGGTCGCGGAAAATTTAGGGCTGGTAGTGCAAGGTGTAAGTACTTCTACTAGTACAAAGTCTTCACCAGCACTGAGTCAGCTGAATACGATTATGACACCACAAACGCGAAAGATTGCCGTCCTAGTGGGAGAAGGGTTTGACGAGAACTTAGCTGAGATTCTAGCAGACTTAAAAGCTGGTGGGACAATGCCAGAAATAGTGAGTGATCATCATGGATCAGTCACGGGAGCAGATGGAACACTGCTACCGGTAGACCATACTTTCCTAACTGCTGATTCTGTATTGTTTGATGCAGTTTACGTAGCAAGCTCTCAAGGCAAAACGGCTATGTTTGAAAAAAAGGCATCTTATTTCATTAAGGAAGCTTATGCGCATTTCAAACCGATTGGTGCTACATTTAACGGTGAGCAACTAGTCGATAATCTTCACTTCACTGGTCAAGCTGGCGTTCTCTCCAAAGAAACTGGCAAGAGCTTTGTAGATAGTTTCTTGAAAGCCATTGCTACACATCGTTTTTGGAACCGAGCAGTTTAAACCGGGAGATGGGCATGTCCAACTATTTGGGCATGTCCATTTTTGTATAATAAACGATAGGATTAACGAATACTAGGAGGAGAATACGCAAACGATATAGAATGAGATGAATAGAAGAGAAACAGAGGAGTGGGTTTCATGCACTACGTAATAATCGGTGGGGATGCAGCAGGAATGAGTGCGGCAATGGAAATTGTCCGAAACCAACCAGGTGCTCAAGTTACAACGTTGGAAAAAGGGCATATTTATTCTTATGGGCAGTGTGGTTTACCTTATGTAGTTGGAAAACAGATAGCCTCTTCAACAGATCTAATCGCTCGAAGTGTTGAAATGTTCCGAAGTAAATATGGCATAGATGCCAAAACAGGATATGAAGTGACTGATGTGGATCCTATACATAAAACGGTTTCAGGCAATATTACACAAACGAGAGATAAATTCATCATTCATTATGACCGTTTACTAATCGCAACTGGTGGTACATCCGTTATTCCTAATTGGGATGGTCGTCATTTGTTAGGGATTCATACGATTAAAACGATACCAAACACAGAGGCGATTATTGCGGATTTAGCAAATGTACGTCAAGTAACTATTGTTGGTGGAGGATATATCGGGTTAGAAATGGCTGAAAACTTTGTGAGTATAGGGAAAAAAGCACGGATTATTCAAAGAGGAGCTCAGCTTGCAAGTATATTCGATAACGACGTAGCATGTTTGATAGAGGAGCATGCAAAGGCTAAAGGTGTGGAAGTATTATTAAATGAGGAAGTTCAATCGTTCACAGGAGACATTCGAGTAAGCGAAGTAATAACGGACAAGGGAAGCTATCAAACTGATTTGGTGTTAGTAGCTGCTGGAATAGAACCAACAACTTCATTTTTGAACGGAACTGGTATTCAAATGCACTCGAATGGAGCAATTATAGTAAATAAACATTTAGAAACGAATGTGGAAAATATCTATGCGGCGGGAGATTGTGCTACTCATTTTCATCGTATTAAACAACTAAATGACTATATCCCTTTAGGAACTACTGCTAATAAACAAGGGCGATTGGCTGGATTAAATATGATTGGCCAAAACAATGAATTTAAAGGGATCGTAGGAACATCCATCATGAAATTTTTTGATTTGTCTCTCGGAAAAACTGGCTTGTCTGAGAAAGAAGCAGAGCAGCTTGGTATTTCATATGACATACATGTTCAGGAAGCGACAGATATCGCAGGTTACTATCCTGGTAAAGAAACAATGCATATGAAATTAATTTACCGTAAGGATGATCAACTACTTTTAGGTGGACAAATTATTGGAGGGAATGGTGTGGATAAAAGAATTGATGTATTAGCAACAGCACTTTATCATCGCATGACCTTTTCCGAGTTATTGGATCTTGATCTCGCATATGCCCCTCCGTATAATGGTGTTTGGGATCCGTTACAGCAAATGGCAAAACGAAATACTGCGAAAAAATAAAAAAGTAATGTTGACAATTTAAATTTTGTTACATATACTAAGAAAAATCAATTAGTAACAAGCGAAGAAAAGGACATGGATCATTTATAACTTTCTTATCAGAGAATAGGGTCACCGACTGAAAGCCCTTAAAGAAAAGCGAATGATTTACCACCTTGGAGCAATTATGGGGAAAGCATTTATGTAATTATCCATAATCGGGAAACCGTTATCTTGTATGAGCGCAACAGATTTTTTTACGTTGCAAATTAGGGTGGAACCACGACCACACTCGTCCCTTTACCGGGATGGGTGTGGTCTTTTTGTATTTTAATATTCAAGCGAAGAAGAGGACATGAATCATTTAGTATTTTCTTATCAGAGAATGGGGTCACCGACTGAAAGCCCCTAAAGAAAAACAAATGATTTACCACCTTGGAGTAATTATGGGGAACACATTTATGTAACTATCCATAATCGGGAAACCGTTATCTTATTTGAGCGCAACAGTCTTTTTGTGTTGCAAATTAGGGTGGAACCACGACCACACTCGTCCCTTTACCGGGATGGGTGTGGTCTTTTTTTGTTAGGAAAAATTTATGTTTAAAATGGAGGAATTAACATGTCAGTGAAAGAAGAAAGAGTAAGTCATCAAAATTTAGGGCAGCAATTGGAACTGTTTATGTCGATGGAAGAAGCACCAGGAATGCCGTTTTACTTCCCAAAAGGAATGGTATTACGGAATGAACTTGAAAATTTGTGGAGGGAAAAGCATCAACGAGGAGGATATCAAGAGATTAAAACTCCCATTATGATGAAGCAGGAGCTTTGGGAAAAATCAGGGCATTGGGATCACTATCATGAAAATATGTATTTTGCAGATGTAGATGATCAAAAATATGCGATTAAACCAATGAATTGTCCAGGCGCGGTATTAATCTTTAATAGTAAGCGAAGAAGCTACAGGGAGCTACCTATTCGATATGCGGAGCTTGGTTTAGTTCACCGTCATGAACTATCAGGTTCATTGAATGGATTATTACGTGTTCGAGCATTCACTCAGGATGATGCTCACCTATTTGTTTTGGAGGAGCAGATTGAAAGTGAGATAGCGAAGGTGCTTGACCTTGTAGATGAATTTTACTCAGAATTTGGCTTTAGCTATAAAGTTGAGCTATCAACTCGACCAGAGAATTATATGGGATCAGTAGAAGTTTGGAATCAAGCAGAGAAATCCCTTGAAAAAGTTCTTCAGCAAAAGGAGGTAGAATACCAAGTAAATGAGGGCGATGGAGCATTTTATGGTCCGAAAATTGATTTTCATATATTAGATGCACTAGGACGTAGCTGGCAATGTGGCACTGTTCAGCTCGACTTTCAAATGCCTGAGAAGTTTGGCTGTAAATATATCGACGAGGACAATCAACTACGACAACCGATTATGATTCACCGTGCGATTTACGGATCCATTGAACGATTCATAGCGATTCTTTTAGAACATTTTCAAGGTAGCTTTCCGCTGTGGTTATCTCCAGTTCAAGTTAAAGTACTGCCGATTTCCGAGGCACATATCGAGTATGCAGAGGAAGTAAAACAACAACTTGAGCAGAAGGGTTATCGAGTGGAGATAGACAATCGGATAGAGAAAGTTGGATTAAAAATCCGTGAAGCAGCTATACAAAAGCATCCTTATATGCTCATTATAGGAGATCATGAAAAAGAAAATAATGCAGTTTCTGTTCGAAAACATAAAGTAGGTGTTTTGGGTGAAATGAGTATTTCAGCATTTATAGAGGAATTAAATGAGGAGAAGAAAATATAAAATACAAAACACATCTCATTACAACAAGGATTTTCGGTAGTAAATAACGAATGAATCTATTACGGAGGTCGGTGAATGGGAAAGTGGATATTATTATTGGGAGGTCTCGCTATTCTAGCTGGTAATGCCTGGGGAATCTATACTATGTATCAACCGAGAGTAGGGCCTATTGGAAATGGAGAAATTGCGAACCATATTTGGGTCAGTATCTTTTTAAGTATTTTAGCGGGGTTAATAGCTACTGTTCAATTTGTAGTTTTACTTCTTTATGATAATCATAAAAAGAGATTTCCAAAATTGGAAACAGAACGATTTTTTTTGCGGCCGATTGAAACTAGTGACGCAAAAGAAGTATTTCATTATTTTTCAAAAGACGAGGTCACAAAGTATTATGATTTGAATACGTTTAAGGACATTAAGGAAGCAAAAGTATTAATAAAAAATTGGCAAAGGCGCTATCACAAGAAAGAGGGTTTCCGTTGGGGAATTGCTACGAAGGAAGATAATGAGATTATTGGTAGCTGTGGTTATCACAATTGGGAGAAGGAACATTTTAAAGCGGAAGTTGGTTTTGAAGTGACTCCAGAGTTTTGGCGACAAGGTGTAATGACAGAGGTTTTACAACCTATTTTGCGTTACGGTTTCGAGACAATGGAGTTAAATCGAATTGAAGCACTCTTTGATCCTGAAAATATAGCATCCCAAAAAACATTAGAAAAAGCAGACTTTGTACATGAAGGTACTTTGCGAAAATCAGCGTTTGAAAAAGGTCATTTTTGTGATGCGGCAATTTGCTCCTTATTAAAAGAAGAGTTTGTACAGTAGTGCAAGCTCTTTTATATCATAAGATACGTTTTGAATATAGAGATATAGGGGAGTGAATCATGAAGCAATCCATACCGCAGGAGGTAGATCAATTGATGCAAGCTTTTTTGCATTTATTGAATACATATTTCTCAAAGGATTTTATAGAAGGGGTCTATATTTATGGATCTACTGCATTAGGGGCTTTTGAACAGGAAAAGAGCGATATTGACTTTATTGTTTTATTGAAGCGAACAGCTAACAAACAAGAAATAGAAATTCTAAAGGATATTCATATTCAATTAACTAATGAAAACCGCGGAGCAAGGTTAGATGGAATGTATATATTAAAAGAAGATATAGGAAAAACTAATGACACTCTAGCTCCTTATCCTTACTGCTCGGATGGGTGTTTAGAGATTGGTCGTTGGGATATTAATCATGTAACCTGGTGGGTATTAAAGGAGTACGGAATTGTAATAGAAGGAACACCAATTATAGAGCTAAATATTGCAACTAAATGGGAAGATGTCTTCAATACTTTAAAATATAATATGAATGAATATTGGTACAGCAAAGTGAAAGAAGTAAGGACTTCAGTTTCGGATGAAATAGTGGAATCCATCACTACAACTATTTGTAGGATTCTCTACTCTTTAGAGAATAGGCAGATTATTTCCAAGAAAAGAGCATTGGAAAACGGCTTGAAGACTTTGCCTGAACGTTGGCATCTATTATTGAAAGAAGGATGGAGAATACGTATGTCGAGGCATCCACAATCACTGTTTGATACAGAAATTCTTCGTGCCGAAGCTTGTAGAGATTTTGTTTTATATGCGCATAAATTTTGTAAGGAAAGTTATTTTTCGGAGGTATAAGGATGGAATATAGACAATTAGTAGCTGAAGATGCGGGTGCATATTGGGAGTTAAGATTAGAGGCTCTGCAAAACAGTCCAGAAGCATTTGGTACTAGCTATGAAGAAGCGATTCAACGGGACAATCCAATTGAACGAGTGAAGAACAATTTTAAGATAAAAGGAAATTATACGTTTGGGGCGTTCGATCAAGTTAGATTAATCGGGATGGTCACTCTTTTACAGGAGGATAGCTTGAAGATGAAGCATCGTGCTAATATTTTCGCTATGTATGTAAGTCCAACTGGCAGAGGAAAAGGTATAGGCAAAGCTTTAATGGAATTGGCAATCAAACAAGCAAAAGAAAGTAAAGAGATTGAAAAGATAAACCTATCTGTCGTATCAAGTAATGAGGCAGCAAAGAATCTGTATCTTCAATTAGGCTTTAACGTCTTTGGGACAGAAGAGATGGCATTAAAGGTAGGAGAAACCTATTATGAAGAACAGCATATGGAGTTAGTCTTGAAAAAAGCGTAAGGGGGCAAAAGATATGAAAGAACTAACTAAAGAGATAAAGAAGTTCCGGGACGAACGAGGTTGGGGAGAAAATCCTGATGCTCGTAGCCTAGCTATTTCGGTCTCATTAGAAGCAAGTGAACTATTAGAGCATTTCCAATGGATTACTGCAGAGGAAGCAATCAAAAAAGACAAACAGGCAATTGCTGATGAAGCAGCGGATGTATTCATTTATCTTTTACAATTTGCTGACGTTCTTGGAATTGACTTAATAGAAGCTGCACAGCAAAAAATGGAGAAAAATGCATTGAAATATCCTATACATACATGATAAATATTAGGATGCTTAAAAAACGTTAACCCTGTCATTGGTTAACGTTTTTTCTATGCTTTAACCATTGAGCTAATGTCACCAATAATAACGCAGCAATCGCCCCGGATGTATCCAACATAACATCTTGGAAAGAAGCAGTCCGACCGCTTGTAAAAGATTGACGATATTCATCTGCACCAGCAAGTAACATAGTGATCACAACTACTGTAAACTTACGATACTTAAATCTAGGCAACGTAATATAGATGACTAAAGCAATTATTCCAAAATAAATGAAATGTGTACCCTTTCTTATTAAAAACTCTACAAAAGCATAGTACCCACGTTCCTTCACCGAAACTTCAATACCCCAATATGGAATCTGAATAAGACTGAGAAAAGACTCTAATGGTTTGTTAGGGAGCCATGCCTTTAAGATCTCCTGCAAAGATTGCTGTTCAGCTGTTTGTCCTGATGCTAAAAATACAACAACCAGTAATAGTAAAAGAGGGATAAGTTTTTTCATATACTGACATTAGCATAAAAGGTGCTAATTTTCACGAATAATAATAATTGTCCTGTTGTTAGCTATTATTTAATCGGTATCCAAATTTCTGAATAACAATTTGCGCTAGAAGGATCGTCATCGGAATACACTTCTAGCTCTGGTGTTCCTGCTGGCTCATACGGATTGGAAGGAAACCACTCAGAATATATTTGTTTCCATGTATCCTGCATAGCATCTGGCATAGGACCGTGTACCTCGAACATAACCCACTTAGAAGCTGGAATTGTAATAGCTGATAAGTTTTCTGGTACTTCTCCTACATGATCTGTTGCAATCCAATAATCAATTAAGCTATTCTCTTGATATGCTTCGTCTGCAACGCAAACCCCGAGTACACCTTCGATTCCTCCATTATTTAGTTGGAACAACAAATCATCTGTCCCATTTGCATTTACATCATCCCAAAACAAAGGTATACCTTGTGTATTTTCTCCATTCTTGCAGTTATACGTTCTTTTCACTCCGACAGCTTGAAAGCTTTCTTTTTCTACAATTTTATACTTCATCGGTTCTGCCCCTTTCAAATTTACCTGAATGATCAGGCGGTTATAGGAATTTATTTTCCCTATCTTTTTTCTTGCTTCACTAGGCGTTATCCCGTGTTGTTTACGGAATGCTTTTGTGAAGGATTCAGGAGTGTCGTAGCCGTATTTGAAGGAGAGATCGATTATTTTATTGTCCGTATTCAGCAATTCTTGCGCTGCTAAAGTTAGACGTCTTCTTCGAATATAGTCTCCGATGGACATATCCGTTAATATGGAAAAGGTACGCTGAAAATGAAAAACAGTAGAATGCGCTTCTTTCGCAATTTGTTCCATCGTTAAATCCTCTAGTAAATGATCCTCCATATAGTTTATTGCTTGTTGTATCGACTCTACCCATCCCATTGGCTTCACTCCTTATATGTATCTTAATAGAAGGTCTGAAAGTTATCCTGTCATTTTATGCTCACCTTGGACGGTCTAATTTTCCGTAATAAGTTCGGTAATTTCTTTAGGACGTACATCCAGTGATGACAGGTCTTTGATGTCTAACCATATAGGTTCGTAGCCACCTCTTTGAGGAGATGGATCCGTATATTCTTCGCCAATTCCGGGACCAAATTTTCCGCCAATTATATCAGCTAGGAAAAAGTGTTGTGTGCCACTTTGTTCGAGAATTTTAAAAGGACGTTGGATTCTTACATGCACGCCAATCTCTTCATATGTTTCTCGAATCGCTGCTTGCTCAGGAGTCTCTCCGTTTTCCAATCCTCCTCCCGGAAACACGTAATACGTCATATGAGGTTTCGTTCGTTTAATGAGTGCTACTTGGCCATTCTCAATAATAATAGTTGCTCCACGATCTCTCACTTTTTTCACCATCCTATGGAAACTAAGTATCTTATATTATATATTGAAAGAAGATGAAGATGATATAAAAAGGGGTGCTAAAATGGAAATTTTGAATATCCAAAAACGATCTGATTTGTTTGAGGAATCAGTGAAAGTATTTTGGGAGCAATGGGGAAATGAAACGAACTATGACTTTTACAAAGACTGTATGAGACATTCAAGTACGGAAAAGGATGCTATACCAAGATTTTATATTGCTGTAGAGGACAATGAAATTATTGGTACATATGCATTACTTAGAAATGATATTAATAGCAGACAAGATTTATTTCCATGGTTAGCTTGCTTATATGTGAAACCGACGTATAGGGGAAGGTCGATTGGTAAAATTCTTTTAGAACACGGGCTGAACGTGACTGCAAAGCTAGGGTATAAAAAGCTATATTTATCTAGTGATTTAGAAGGGTACTATGAAAACTATGGTTGGGTGAATTCAGCTGTTACTTACGGTCCCTTTGGAGGCTCAATTAAGGTTTATGAAAAAATGACATAACCATTTAAACGAAATGAGGAGCTATCTAAATGATAGCTCTTCATTTCGTTTATAATCAATTATCAATGCAGTTAAAGGATATTTTCAATATTTGTCTAATAGTATGAGTAGAACATATTGAAAAAGGAGGGCTAGAATGGAAAAAGATGAACTTCTTGAAAAGCGAATAATGCAGTTAGAAAAAAGGGTTCGATTTTTAGAAGAGCAAATACATACTAAACCAAATATCTCTCAGCCAGAGCGACCTATCATACAGCAGCAAGAAGAAGTGAAACAACCTGTTGAATGGGACGTACTTATCTTCCAGAAAATACTACCTCCCTTATTTATTGTCGTATTTATAATAGGAATAATTTGGGGATTCAAAGCAGTGTCGGATTACGGATTTTTACAACCAATCGTAAAAGTAATAATTGGTTATGTCGTTGGTTTTGCATTAATCGCATTAGGTATTTGGCAGGTTAAAGTAAGTCGAAAGAATTTAGGGCATATGCTTCTTGGCGGGTCTATACCTATTTTAATGTTGACCACTTTTGCAATGCATCAGCTGTATAATATATCTGGACCAACAGTAGCTTTTATTTCCAATCTTATTTGGATTACCTTAGGAGTATTTCTAACGTATAAGTACCGCTCACAAGGTATTGGTATTGTTGCTATAGTTGGGGGCGTATTTGTTCCATTTCTAATAAAAAGTACGTCACCAAATATTCCATTGTTCTCTTTTTACGAGACGGTACTTTTTACAGTATTTCTATGGATTGCCCTAAAATATTCATACAAGGCTTTATATTATATTTCGATCATTTTTTTGCAGGTGGCATTAATAGCTTTTTTTGTTTTCACAAATGTACCTGAGGTATATAAATGGATCGCAATGGTTCCTATATTCGTTCAACATATTACATTATTTGTGAGTCTTTTGAAGACGAAGCAGTTTCTAAAGGAACAAGCATATACGCTATTTTCAGTAATGCTATTATCTATTTTATGGATTCGTGTAATATTCACGGATAATGAAGCGACAGTTCTAATGACAATTATTACGATCGTCTATGGAATTTGTTATTATGTATATCAAAAAGATCCCATACGTGCACCAATTTTTATTGCGAGTGGATCCGTTGCATTGCTAAATATAATGCAGCTCCAAATAGACAATTTACTATTTGAAGGAATAATAGGATTGAGCTTTATATACTACTTCGTATATAAAAAATTCAAACATACTTTACACCTAGTTCTTATGAGTATTAGTTATTTCATGGCTGTCTACTATGTGCTACCTATTTCGATTACGAGTTGGTTATCATGGGAGATGCTACACTGGACGGTATTTTTAATAGGTACAGTGTATGGAGTCTATTTGCTAACAAGGATATTTAAAGATAAATCATTTTTAAATATTGGTGTATCTTTTGTTGCGATTATGATTCTCTACTACTTGCATATGATTGCTACTTTAGTTTCAGGGGATATTGGTAGCAATATGGAGCGAGTCATCACTAGTTCATTATGGATTATCGTGGCTATACTATTTATGGTATTAAGTCGTTTTTCTTTGCCACAAGGTAAGTACGTCGGTGTTAGTATTCTGTTTGTGACGTTAGCAAAAATCATTTTGTTCGATATTTCATTTGTATCTGTAGCTGTTAAGGCATCATTATTTATAGTTCTAGGAGTGGTTGGACTACTCGTTTCACGGGCTTATTATAAAAAGTAGTTATCGAAAGGGGCTAAGAAAAATTGGCTAAATACGAAGCGAAGACAAAAGAGACAGATGTGGATGTTATAGAATTTATCGAGGCTGTTGATAGTCCAAAGAAACGGGAGGATGCACACAGGCTATTAGAAATTTTTGAGCAGACCTCCGGTTATGAAGCTAAAATGTGGGGGCCAAGCATTATTGGGTTTGGTAGTTATCATTATAAATACGCTTCTGGTCATGAGGGGGATGCCCCTTTAGTAGGTTTTTCACCGAGAAAAGCAAAAATCAGTTTGTATTTTGCAACAGGTGATACAACGCGAGAAGAGACGCTCAAACGCTTTGGAAAATATACGACGGGAAAATCATGCGTGTATATAAACAAAGTCGATGATATAGAAGTAGATGTTCTAAAGGAAATGATTACCCAATCTATAGCATTTCTACAAGAATTATATCCGAATCAATAGCATGTTACTGGAAGTTAATGTATTTATTTTGCTAGTTTATATGGGTTTCATGTATAATATTACAGTATAAAATTTAGCTTTGCGAAAGAGAGTGGGACTTATGGGTCGTAAGTGGAATAATATTAAAGAAAAGAAAGCTTCCAAAGACGCTAATACTAGTCGTATTTATGCGAAATTTGGTCGTGAAATATATGTTGCTGCAAGACAAGGTGAGCCTGATCCTACTTCTAACCAAGCATTAAAAGTAGTACTGGAACGTGCAAAAACATACAGTGTGCCTAAGCATATTATTGATAAAGCGATTGAAAAAGCAAAAGGTGGATCCGAAGAAAGCTTTGATGAGCTTCGTTACGAAGGGTTTGGACCAAGCGGTTCTATGGTCATCGTTGATGCACTAACAAACAACGTAAACCGTACTGCATCCGATGTACGTGCTGCATTTGGTAAAAATGGCGGTAATATGGGTGTTAGTGGTTCGGTTGCTTATATGTTTGATGCAACTGCAGTTATTGGTTTAGAAGGTAAAACTGCTGATGATGTATTAGAAATATTGATGGAGGCCGACGTTGACGCACGCGACATTTTAGAAGAGGAAGATGCAGTAATCGTCTATGCAGAGCCAGATCAATTCCATGCTGTACAGGAAGCGTTAAGAGCAGCTGGAGTCACTGACTTTACAGTAGCAGAGCTAACAATGCTTGCTCAAAACGATATTGCATTAGATGCAGACGCTCAAGCACAATTTGAGAAAATGATCGATGCAATTGAAGATTTAGAAGATGTTCAACAAGTTTATCATAATGTAGATTTAGGGGAATAAAGACTAGGCTGTTTCAAAGTAGTTTTCTACTTTGGAATAGCCTTTTTTTTCTTAATACAGATAGTGGAACTGAAAGGGAAATGAAACGTCCACTCCTCTAAGGGGGTTATTATTTGAATAATAAAAACACTTATCGATTTGGTGTTGGCTTTATATTATTTCTATCTATTCTATTTCCAAGTAAACCATTAGCAGATTGGGCATATGCATTTGTCGTATGGGATGACTACCTATATGTAATCACGACTGAACAGGTCGATGAGGTGGACAAAAAAATTGGTCATGTAACGAAGTATTCGGACAGAGAAGGAAACTACTCTGGTAATTTCTCAAATGCCTATCCGAAAGGAACTAAGTATTATTCCATCCAAGGGATAAGCACGGATGAAGCGATTGCTATACAGGAGGATGATGGAACATTTATTAAGGCGACGAGAGATGGGGAGTACGCTGGCAATAAATATGGTATAAGCAATCTAGGTTCTCCATTTTTTGTTGGAGCAATTATTCTGGGGATCCTTATTATAATGATTGGAAGAAATTATTATTGGAAAAAGAGCGAAGAATGAAAAGAAATCTAAAAATAATTCTCCTTGTAGTAAGCATACCGATTACTTTGATTGTAGTTCTACTGTGGATTTTCATGTATACATTTTTCGTTAGTATGGAAAATATTCCAAAGGGAGAATTTCTTACGAAGGAATCATCACCGGATAAGAGGTATACGTTAAAAGCTTATGTTACAAATGGAGGAGCCACAACTTCCTATGCAATTCGTGGCGAACTTGTCTTTAACGAGAAGAATGGAAAGACCAAAATATATATTGGAATTATAGAGAGTATACCGCAGAAATTTCTTGGGTAGACGATGATACAGTAATGATCAATAAGCATACTTTAAATGTGCCTAAGGAAAAATATGATTTTAGATTTCAGTAGGGGAGTGAATTGATGAAAAAAGTAATTTGTCTATTCATGATGCTGGGCATCGTATTGTTAGTAGGTTGTACTGAAAATGAAACAATAGAAAAACTGACGAGAGTAGATGTTTTTAAGGTAACTGTAGATGGTAATTATGCAGATGAAATAATTATCGCTGATCTGAATACAGTTGAAAAGTTAAGCCAAGCATTCGAACAGATTGAATGGGAAAGAAATGTAGTGCCACAAATGGCGAGAAAAGAGGATGTAAAAGCAGTCCTTTTTCTAGAGGATGACGTTAATATGCCTGAACGGTTAGTGGAGTATTATATTTGGTTTGAAGTTAACGGTACTTCTACGATTATTGAAGGCGATTCCTATGGGAGATTAGACGAAGAAGGAACAAGTAAATTAAAAAGTATCTTCGAATTTGAAGACAAATAAACAGCCTTTCCTGTTTGATGGGAAGGCTGTTTTTTCTAATTATACTGCTGAATTTTTTCTGCGATAGTTCCATTGTTGAAATTGGAATCGGACGAAGCAGCCGATGCAAAACCCAGCTATTGCGATGGATGCAGCCAGACCGACCATGATAGTTGCGATATTGAATAATAACAACCAGCTTAGGAAAAAGCTAATGCTAGCCACGAGCAAAAATCCAACTGCCAACCACTGATTAAATCTAAGTTGTGCATAGTCTTCTTGTATATATTGATTGGCAGGTTTAGATAAAAACCTTTTAGCCACAATTAGTATTGGGTGAAAACCTATTAATAAACTCGATAAATTTGCGGCTAACGGGATAAGCAAGATCCACGCAGATTGCGTTAGAAGTGCAATGATAACTGATAAAACAATAGACCATTGATTGATCATTACGAGAGGTTTCGGAATTGTTTTCACTTTAAAACCTACTTTTCTTATTGGATTTACTTTATTATATGTCCATTTCAGCCGAAAGTAAATAAAAGAACACATATCCTGACATATTTCCCGGGAAATCGGCACAACATGATTTGAAACGACAATCTTAGAAATCTACACATTAAAAGCAGTTCTTGGGGAAGAGCTGCTTTCGAAATTATTTCTTTTTTAATTCATTTATTTTCTTCGTTAGTTCATTAAATTGTATATCTAGCTTGCTATATCTAGGGTCATTACTCTTTAAAAAACTAAGTTCTCCGAGCACGGCCTGCCGTTCTGTTTCTAGTGTTAAGAGTTCTTTTTCAAGTAACGATTCAATGTTTTTATGCAACCATTCGCTATAGTTCATTTCCATTTTTCGGATCGATTTATTTTCAAAAATAAGCAATTTGTTCGTTAGCTTTTCTAGGAAATACCGATCATGTGTTACGAGTAAAATGGTGCCTGGAAAAGTAGATAGTGTTTTTTCTAATTGCTCACGTGAAGGAAGATCTAAATGGTTCGTCGGTTCATCTAACAGTAATACGTCCTTTTGGTCGAGCATGAACTCCATTAGCTTCAGCTTTACTCGTTCTCCCATGCTCATTGTTGATATAGGTCGTGACCAGTGTTCTTTGGAAAAACCTAAATTCGTCATGAGTGTTTGGATAAGTCCTCTCATCTCAAAATCAGTTGGTCCAAAAAAATCAAATGGCGTTTGTTCTTCAGGTAAGTCAAAAACAGTTTGACGTAAATAGCCAATATTCATAGATTCTGATTTCCAAAGGTCTCCTTGGAAGCTTTCTTCTTCTAATAGCATACGGAAAAAGGTCGATTTTCCACTACCGTTAGAACCTAATAATCCCACACGTTCCTTCGCCTGAATAGTGAAGGAAGCGTTCTGTAAGAGTGTTCTTTTACCGAACTCTTTTCTCAGATTTTTTGCTTCTATGACACGTTTACCCTTTTTCTTGTTTCCTTCTATGGAAAACGACACATCTTTTTCTTCGTCTGGTTTATCTACAGTATTTTTGGTAAGTTCCAGTTCTAGTCGTTTCTTTTTAGAGCGTATCTGGACGTCCATTTTTTTCGCTTTTACCCGGTAATACTCTTTGTTGAATTCATGATTGGTCGAGTCTGCATGGGCTTTAGAGGACCAGTTTTTCAACTCAGTAATTTGTTTCTCGACCTGCTGTATTTTTGATTGTTGGGCGTCATATAGCCTTTGTTGTGTTAGGATTTTCTCGGCTTTTTTATCTCTATAAGTCGAATAATTTCCTGCGTATATCGTCAATTTTTTATTTTCAACTTCCCAGATATAATCAGCTACCTCATCTAAGAAGTAACGGTCATGTGAAACTAAAAGGATTGTGCCATTGTAGGAGAGAATTTGTTTCTTTAAGAAGGCTAAGCTTTCTTGATCTAAATGATTAGTAGGTTCATCTAGCAATAAAACCTGAGAGTTCTCCGCAAATACACGAGACAGTCTTCTTTTCATCTTTTCCCCGCCACTTAGGTGGGAATATTCTCTTCCTTCTGGCACCGTCCATTTACTGAAGTAGGCCCATTCATCATGCTCATACTCTGTTTGACTAAAGTGCTCATCTTCCTGTTGAAAGTAACTTATTGAAGGGGGATTCCCAATCCACTCCACCTTCCCACTAGCAGGAAATGCTTTATTAGAAAGAACGGAGAGCAACGAAGATTTACCTTCGCCGTTTCCACCAACAATTCCAATAACTACATTTGAAGGGATATCAGCTTTTATATTTTGTAATACCTCATTCTCTCCAAATATGACGCTTATATCATTTAGTTTTCCTAATAATGTCATACAAACAACTCCTTTTGGAGGGATAAAAAAAATCCCTCCGAATAATACGGAAGGATGTTGCTGACCATGAAAAATATACGAAAAAACGCTACACATTCATTAGTGTAGAGAAAATCATTCGTATCGTTCTGAAAAATGGGCAGACTAATCCTATTTCCGTTTGCGCTTAAAATATTATGTTCTGCACGAAGCAGCAAATATTATGCGAGAAATAAGATTATATAATCATTGTCCACCCATCGTCCCTTCATGTTTGTTACTTGGATTGTAACATATTTTATATTTAATTGTCTCAGAGTATGAAAGGAAACGATAATGTAGATTGGAAGTTATTCGAAAATATGAATTTTCAAATTTATTTTTGATAATTGCATTTAAATTCGTGATTTTTAATAAAAATTCCTGTAGAATAGACACATATTTGAGGAGGTAGGGAAAATGAAACAACTAGATGCACATGAAATTATTTCATATATTCAACACGCAAAGAAATCAACACAGGTGAAAGTATACATAAAAGGAAATGAGATAGATCAGCTCTCCTTCGGGGAAAATACAAAGGTGTTTGGTGAAGGTAATTCCCTAGTATTATTTGGAGAATGGTCTGAAATTGAAACCGTTATAAATGAAAATAAAAATCAAATTGAAGATGTAGTAGTAGAAAATGAAAGTCGTAACTCTGCTATTCCACTATTAGATTTGAAGGGGATAAATGCTCGAATCGAGCCAGGCGCAGTTATTCGGGATCAGGTTAGTATTGGAGATAATAGCGTTATTATGATGGGTGCACTTATTAATATTGGTGCTGTTATTGGAGAAGGTACGATGATCGATATGGGTGCGGTTCTTGGGGGACGTGCAACCGTAGGGAAAAACTGTCATATTGGTGCTGGTGCAGTGCTAGCGGGAGTAATTGAGCCACCTTCTGCAACTCCAGTTATTATTGAAGATGATGTATTAATAGGAGCAAATGTTGTAGTTCTTGAAGGCTGTAAAGTTGGTAAAGGTTCGGTTGTAGCTGCTGGTGCAATTGTTACTAAGGACATCCCACCAAATTCGGTAGCAGTTGGAGCACCTGCTAAAGTGATCAAAGAAATTGATGATCAAACAAGATCGAAAACGGAAATCATGCAAGAATTGCGTCAGTTATAAGTTGGTGGATGATGAAAACCTTACAAGATATTCGGAGAGATTTACATCGCATACCTGAATTAGGTTTTGAAGAAGTAAAAACACAAAGCTATTTATTGGAACAGATCCGTGCACTTCCACAGGATAGACTGTCCATTACTATTTGGAAAACAGGTATTGTTGTGAAAATAGCGGGAACCGAGCCGGCACAAACAATTGGCTGGCGAACGGATATAGATGGTCTTCCGATAACAGAGGTAACAGGACTTCCATTCGAATCCAGCCATCCCGGGAAAATGCATGCTTGTGGTCATGATGTGCATATGACAGTGGCATTGGGTTTACTAAGAAAACTAGTAGAAAACCCTGTAAAAGATCATGTAGTTATTCTATTTCAACCAGCAGAGGAAAGTCCAGGTGGTGCACTTCCTATGCGAGAATGGTTGAAAAAAGAGCAACCGGCATTGATGCCCGATAAAATATTTGCTTTCCATATAGCACCAGAATACTCTGTTGGAACTGTGGCTACTCGTCCAGGTTTACTATTTGCCAATACTTCTGAATTGTTTATTGACGTAGTTGGCAGGGAAGGGCATGCGGCATTTCCTCATCAAGCTCGAGATATGTCTGTCGCAGCCGCTACTCTATTATTACAACTGCAAACAATTGTAAGCCGTTCTGTTAATCCGATGGATCCCGCAGTCCTTACTATTGGAAAGTTTACCTCAGGAACCGTGCAAAATATCATTTCTGGTCATGCACGGTTAGAGGGCACTATTCGTACAATGGATGCAGAAACGATGACAATTATTAAAGAAAGAATCGAGTCGTTCTGTCGAGCAGCAGAAATTGCTTTTGAGTGTACCATTCATATAGACTACGGTTCATCTTATTATCAGGTGAAAAATGATGCTTTTCTTGCGGATGAATTTTTGGCATTTGCAGAACGAGACCCAGCAACTAACGCGATTTTATGTGATGCGGCTATGACTGGCGAAGATTTTGGTTATTTTCTACAAGAAATACCAGGGTTGCTGTTTTGGGCTGGTGTTAACTCAGCGTATGGACTGCATCATCCAATGCTAAGTCCTGATGAAGCGGTCATAGACTATCTAGTGCCATTTATAGATGCTTATTTTCGTGAAATTTCAAGCTAATACAAAGGGTTTACTCTGTCTGGAGCAGAGTAAACCCTTTTTTTATTGTTTACTATCTCTGTAGTGGCAATTATTCGCGGTCATCTAGCTTACTTGCTCTCGCTAATTGAATACTTGCTCTAGGGAATGATTTACTCTCGAAACGTGATTTTATCCAATTTCTGTTTGATTAATACCTTCAATCCACCAGTTGTACTTGATAATCCTTAAACCAAATATGCATCTGTACCAAATAGGCCAGAAGCTGTGGACCAGACATTAACTGACCAAACCATGGTACTTTAAATGCTTCTCCATTTGAATCGACTAAATCTGCCAACCGCTGCTTTTGAAAGAGTTCATGAAGAATGGAGCTTTTATCTTGCAATTGCTCTTTTAACATAGTACTCACAATACCCGTATAAACAGGATTATGCGTTTTTGGATATGGACTTTTTTTGCGATAAAGTACATCAAATGGCAGACTGCCTTCAAATGCCTTTCGTAGAATACCTTTTTCCTGATTACCAACCATTTTGTATTCCCAAGGAATATTCCATGCATATTCTACTAGCCGATGATCGGCAAATGGGACGCGTACCTCTAGACTAGCCCCCATACTCATCCGATCTTTTCTAACTAAAAGAGTTGTCATAAACCACGTCATATTCATATAAAATAGCTCACGTCTTTTTGCTTCTATAGTTGTTTCTCCTTCTAATAGCGGAGTTTCAGATAAAGTTGTTTTATATGCATTTTGAACGTATTCTTCTACTTGTAATTTACCTTGCCAACTATCGTTCAATAATTGAAAACGTTCCTTGCTAGATCGTATCCAAGGAAATCCTTTTTCCGAATTTCCTACCTGGTGGAACCAAGGATAGCCACCAAATATTTCGTCTGCACATTCTCCAGATAGGCCGACCGTAAAGTCTTGCTTTATTTCTCTGCAAAACCATAGTAAAGAAGAATCGATATCTGCCATTCCGGGAAGGTCTCTCACGTGAACAGCTTCTCTTAAATGTTCTGCCAGTTTTTGCTGGCTAATAATGGAGAAATGATGTTTCGTATCGAGATGGTTTGTCACCTTTTGAATCCAAGGGAGGTCGTTTGAAGGCTGAAAGGTGTTTCCTTGGAAATGCTGGTCATTGTCTTGATAGTCAATGGAGTATGTGTGCAGTGGGGATATAGAATCCTGTGAATAGGATTTGGCAGCAATGGATGTAATAATACTAGAATCCAAACCACCAGAAAGGAAAGTGCAAAGAGGTACGTCTGATACAAGCTGCCTTTCTACAGCATCGGTTACTAGGAATCGAACTTTTTCAATTGTCTCGTCTAAAGAATCTGTATGCTCCTTGCTTTCTACATTCCAATAACGCCAAGTCCGGAGCCCGTTCCGAGTTAAGCTTAATGCATGGGCTGGGCGTAATTCTTTTATGTCCTTGTATACACCCGAACCAGGGGTATACGATGGACCTAATCCAATAATCTCAGCAAGGCCATTTCTATTGAGGATTGGTGAAATAGAAGGGTGTGCAAAAAGCGATTTTTGCTCAGAACCAAAAAGGAATCCCCCATTTTTTTCGGTATAAAAAAGTGGTTTAACTCCTAGACGATCTCGTGCAATAAAAACTTTTTGTTCCAACTGATCCCAAATAGCAAATGCAAATATACCGTTTAAATAGTTAACGCATTTTTCCTTCCATTCGATATAGGAGGTCAATAAAACCTCGGTATCTGAATGACCAGAGAAAGTATGCCCACGTTTCAATAATTCTTTTCGGAGATCCTCCGTATTATATAGTTCTCCATTATACGTTAGTGTATATTCATTTGATTGATAATTTTTGGTCATTGGTTGCTTTCCACCAACAGGATCTACTACTGTGAGTCGACGATGTCCAAACACGGCGTGCGGAGAACTCCAAATATTATCGTCATCTGGACCCCGTTTCTTTAAGGTTCCTGTCATTTTTACAACTGCTGACAATTCGTTTCTCAAATCCTTTTGAAAATGAATCCAACCAGTAATTCCACACATACATGCATCCCTTCTTTCATCCATTATTTTATGCAAGAGGTCAAGAATTGTATAAAAAAACAATCGCAAAGATACCTTCGCAATTGTTTTGATGTAATGAAGTTAAGTTAAGTGGTAACCTTTAGCACGGTTTTGATTTTTTGGATTATTCCTCCGCTACTATAAGTTAATACACTTCGTTTATAGAAGGATAAGCTTAATAGGAACAGAAGAATCACAGTGCCAATTAATATAGACATGGAAAGAATTGGTTCGAATGAAGAAATATCCGTTGCCCCAATTCGAAGTGGCATGACCATACCAGATGTGAAAGGGATGTAAGAGAATACTTTAATGAGCATCGTGTCTGGGCTTGCCATCCCGGATATTAGGACGTAGAATCCGATAACTCCAACCATCATCGCTGGCATCATAGCCTGACTCGATTCTTCCACCTTAGAGACTAAAGAACCTAATAGTGCACCTAGTATTAAATATAAAATAATTGTTATCAATAAAAATGCTACAGAGTATCCGATAAATGAGTAGGATAATTCGTTGACCAGTTCTTGCACTACCTCCCATTTGGATCCTCCGTCAATCAGTGCAAATAACAAACCTTGAACGACTAATAATGTTGCAATTTGAGTTAATGCTAAAAGAAATGTCCCCGTTAATTTTGCCATAAAGTGTGTAGCTGGTTTAACGCTTGCAAGTAAAACTTCTAAAACACGTGAACCTTTTTCAGAAGCAACGTCTGTTGTAATCATCGATAAAAATGTCATAACAAATGAATAAATTAAAAATCCTACTAAAAATGAAGCGCCTATTCCTGCAGCCTTTTCATCCTCACTTTTACCAGAGGTAGATTCATCAAGGCTTTTCATCGTGATGTTAGTTTCCGATTGAAGGATTTTGTTAGCTTCCTCTGCAGTTAAATTCAGCTGCTGCACTTCATAAATTTTCCCCGCGTATTGTAAAGTGGCAGAAAGGCTTTGCTGATCATTAAACGTCAGTGGTTCGAAGGTGGCAATTTCTGCAGTAAGTGAATTATCTTGATCCTCAACGAAAATTACAGCCGAAAATTCGCCGTTTATCACTTGTTCTTCTACCTTTTCTACATCGTCTGTAGGGAAGGTAAATTGGATATCACTAGTCGATTCGAACAAAGCTTCGATTTCCACATCTGTCTCGTTGATCAAAGCAATTTTTAGAGCATCTTCCTGGAAAAACGCTTCTTTAATATCGGACCAGAACATAACACCACTAATGACAGCAACATATAATACGATAGAAAATATAAATGATTTCGCTTTAACTTTTTGAACATAAAGCTGCTTCACTAATAACCAAAACTTAGACATGTGTAGCACCTACCTTATCCTTGAAAATTTCATCTAATGATAAATAATCCAAACTAAATTTCTCTATATACTTTCCACTAGATACATAGTCAAAGATTGATTGTGCATACGATTCATCCTCAAGTGTTAATGTGTAATGGTCTCTACCAACTTGAATATTCCTTACACCGTGTAATCCAGCTAAAACATCCTTAGGTACATCTGTACGAATAGCTAGTTTTGTTTTTCCGTATTGTTTCTTTAAATCAAGTAACCTACCTGAAAACAAAGATACTCCACGTTTTAAAAGGCATAAATGGTCACAAAGCTCTTCCACATTATCCATCTGATGACTAGAAAACAAAATGGTAGTTCCTTTATGCTTCAAGTCTAGAATAGCTTGTTTTAGTAAATCCATATTTACAGGATCCAATCCGCTAAATGGCTCGTCTAATATAAGGAACTCTGGTTCATGTATAAAGCTTGCGATTAATTGAACCTTTTGTTGGTTTCCTTTGGATAAGGTCTCTGCTTTTGCTTTTCGTTTATCCTCTAATTCAAAACGATTAATCCAATAATCTACCTCTTTCTTTAAGTCTTTTCTATGCTTACCTCTAAGCTCTCCAAAGAAGTATAATTGGTCCTCTACTGTCATGGCAGGGAAGATGCCGCGCTCTTCAGGTAAATAACCTAGAATATCCCGATTAATTGAATTTATAGGCTGCCCATTCCATGTAATACTTCCTTTTGTTGTTTCCTGTAAGTCTAAAATCATGCGGAATGTCGTTGTTTTACCTGCACCATTTTGCCCGATCAAGCCAAAGATTTCTCCTTTTTCTATTGTAAAGGACAAACCATTAACAGCAACGAAGTCTTGATATTTCTTAGTTACTTGATTAATTGATAACGTCATATTCAAACTCCTATCTATTTTTCTCTTTTCATCTTATACGAATCAATAGTAAGAATGTTTCACTTAAATTGTAACGTTTTTGTAAATAAGCCCGTCATATGTATAGAGAACCCAAAAAAGGAGCGATTTGATGAAGAAAATTTGTGGAGCTATCGTAATGGTTTTAACGGTAGGGCTTATATGGAGCCATGGAGTGAATGCACAAGGTGGGGATGCAAAAGTAGAAGCGACTAATTTTGTAAAAGCATCTGGAGTTATAACAGATGTAGAAACAAAAAAGGATACTGTCACATTAACGGTAGAAACAATTAGCAATGAGCCGCAGATAACTTTTTTTAACGTAACGGAGGAATCGCTAGTATTCAATAGTGGATCCACGAAAAAGATGGAGAAATCAGCATTCCAAAAAGGACAGCAAATAGAAGCTTACTATGACAAAAATAAACCGATGATTCTGATATATCCAGCGCAAATATCTCCGGAATTAGTGATTGTACATGATGAAAAAAAATTCGGTTCCGTTAAAGTAGGGAAATTCGATGAAGAACTACGTAGTTTAGATAATGAATTGAATTTGAAAGTGAATAATAATACTATCCTAGAAAATACTGCAGGAGAAAAGATAGAACTTCAAGATTTAAGTGGAAAAGAGCTTATTGTATTCTATACGATGGCAACAAAAAGCATTCCAGCCCAAACAATTCCAACGAAGGTTGTTGCTTTAAACTATATTTCACCCGAATTGAAACAAATTATTACTAATGATTATTTTATACAAAATGGGATAAAGATGATTCCGCTTCGTAAAGTAGCTGAACAACTAGGGTATGAAGTGAAAAGTTATTCTACCTCTACTCAAAAGAAAGTAACCCTTACAAAAGGGAACAGTTCTATCCAAATAATTCGTGATATGAAAGTCTACAGCTACAATAAAAGTTTACAATTATTTTTAGAACAACCGGTGTTAAAAGATAAGAAAACATATGTATCTGAAGAAATCTTAGAAATATTAAAATAAGCATAAACCCATCCTTTTTGAATGGAGAAGGATGGGTTATTTTAGATTGAGAGTAAGGTAAGTTATGGGTTATTTATAACCCTCAGTAAAGCAATCTCCATAAGTAAAAGGTTGCATATGCTTCCCAACCTATCCAGTTTTGAGTTAGCAGCATAATTTCGCTTCTCGTAGGCTTGGTTGGCGAACCATTTGCCTGTTTAATAGCATTATGTAGTCCTACATCATCTATAGGAAATGCGGAAGGAAATCTTAAACAACGCATTAATACGTAATTAGCGGTCCATGGTCCTATCCCACGGATTTGAGTAAGAATCTTTTCTGCTTTTTTTACATCATTTGTTTCAAGGAGCATTTGCTTTGTCAGGACATCCTTATGGATTAAGTTCGCCACTTCAATTAAATACTCACACTTTTTTACGGTCATTTTTAACTCACTTAAATCCTGTACGGTCAGGTTCGCAATAACATAGGATGTTGGAAATAACCAATAGTCATGACCTTCAAAATGAATGGAACGACCGAAAGTTTCCACTAAACGACGCTTTAATGTATAAGCATAAGTTAAATTGATCTGCTGACCGAGTATCCCCCAGACCATTGCTTCGAACAAATCGGGAATGCCCATAATGCGTAGTCCTTCAAATTTTTTTATCGCGTGTGACAATAAAGGGTCACCGGACGCTAATTTATAAAATTCCCTCAAATCCACTTTTAGATCAAACCACTCTATTATATAGGCCACGACCTCTTCGCGACTGCTATTATTTTCTGGACGTGTATGATTTAAAAATTCAATTGTTAGAATTTGCTCTTCGCATTCGCTGATCTCTATTAATGGAGTGCAGGTTTCAAGTGATACTACTTTTCGGATTTTATTGTCCTGAATAAGAAACAAGCATTCGTTGGTTGATCTGGAAAGATAATGAAGATTCTTAGAAAAGCTAAATCCAGATGGAGTATGTAATAGTATTTTGTCCTCTATTTCTTCCCAATACAAATTTGGCTCACCTCTTTTATTTTTCAATTAGAGTATATTCTACAAGTTGGAGGAGGGTAACGGATAGACAAACGCCTAAGATTATCGATAAAAAAGGATGCTGACTGGTTGTGACGTCTGACCAGCATCCCCAAATATTCACTCGGTAATAATATAGCAACACATGTGTCCAAAGCCTTTCGAAGACGATAGAAATAGGCTAGACCTTGAAGGACCCGGTTTTTTATTTTGTATGTAGTAATTCTAAAATATGTTTAAGGTCATTTGCTGGAATCTGACCAGGAGCAGAGGCCTCTACACCAGCACCGAATGTTGCGGAAGAGCCGAAAACCTCACCGGCTAATCGACTGATTGCTCCGGTAGAAGCCATAGACATGGTGATCATCGGGCGGTCTGCATATAATGACTGCATTGTACAAGTTGCATCTAGCAGTGTCAGGACATCTGCTGGATTGTTCGGCATTACGGCAATTTTAGTTATATGTGCATCTAGCTCCTGCATTCTTTTAAGTCTCCACATGATTTCTTCCTTGGCTGGAGTCTTTTCGAAGTCATGGTTAGACATGATGATAGTAACATCTTCTTCTTTTGCAGCTTCCATAATTTCTGTCACCTTAGGCGAGAATAACTCCACATCTAGCAAATCTATTTCTTTCGTTTTCATCATTTCTACTAGAAGGACCTCGTAGTATGAGTCTTCTATTGTTTTATTGCCACCTTCACGATGTGTTCTAAAAGTGAACAGAAGTGGGATAGGGTATAGTTCTTCTCGAATGACAGCAAGTGTTTGTTTTACTTTAGTTATATCTTCAATATCATCAAGTAAATCTGCACGCCATTCAACAATATCCAAATTTATTTGTTTAATTGTTTTTATTTCCAAAAGGAGCTCATCTAGAGTTCTTCCCATTAGCGGAACAATGACTTTTGGTGCACCTTTTCCTATATGGATATCTCTGATTGAAACAACTTTCATAAAAGTATCCCCTCCGGCAGTGTTTTAGGTTATATTAACATACAAAGAGAAATGGAGGTCATTTATATGAATTTTCAGCATTATGAAAATGTAAACAAATTTGCAAGTAGAGTTACACCCTTTTTGGAGAAAAACCAAGATAAATTCAGCTTATTTCTAGGTGTTCTAGAAAGTATAAAAGCCGGGGTATACGAAAATCCGTACATGGCTACTATTGAAGAAAACGGTCAATTATTAGCAATTTTTCAAATGACACCTCCACATCCTTTAAATATTATCTTTGTTGATGAAAATCAAATATCTACTTGCACTAACATATGCATAAACGAATTAATCACTCATGCTGTACCAGTAGAATCAATAATCAGTGTGAAGGAGTGGGCTGTTCTATTTGCACACAAGTGGCAAGAAAAAACAGATGGAAGCTACTCTTTATTGATGGATCAAGGGCTATATCGACTAGACAGGGTAGAGGAATCACTAGAAATGAGCTCAGGCATGTGGCGCTATGGAACGGCAAATGATGCACTGCTTATAGAGAAATGGTACGCACAATTTGAGCGGGATGCTGGCCTATCCGCATCAGCTCCAGAAGAAATAAAAAAACGTGTAAAATCTATGTTAGAGCGACAGGAAGTCTTCCTCTGGGAAGACCATGGAGAAGTTGTATCCATGATGAAAAAGGCTAGACCAACTGCAAATGGGGTTACAGTTTCTCTTGTTTTTACTCCCGCAGAAAAACGAAGAAAAGGCTATGGTCGAACTATGGTTGCTGCAGTAAGTAAAGAGTTATTGAAGGAATTTCAGTTTTGTGTGCTATATACAGACATGCTCAATCCAACATCCAATAAAATCTATCAGGAAATAGGCTATCAGAAGCTTGTAGATTCCGTTCATTTAAAATTAGAAACAATATAAGTAGTGTCCTTTCGCTGTTAGAGTAGTAGACTAAGTATAAGACTTTAACATGAAAGGGGATTATACATTGGACAAGCAAGCCGGGATTGATATAGGTGGCATTCAGTTTAATTGGGATTTAGAAAAAGGAGAATTTCTCTTTGAACAACAGGATGCTGTTCTTTTTTGGGTTACCTCTGCGATGAAATCCTTCTTTGATACTATAGAAGAGATTTCGGGTAATGAGGCATCAGCTTTAGTTTTTGAGGCTACCGGATTTCGTCAAGGCATATTAGTCGGAGAGTATTTTCAGGAGATGAAAAATGTTAGTGTCCAAGAAGCAGTTGATCTAATAACGAATACATATGCCTCTGCTGGCTGGGGATTAGCAAAAATAGAAAACCTCAATGTCGAAGAAAAGACTTTCACAGCTAAATTTAAAAATAGTTGGGAATATAAAATAAATATAGCGCAGGAAAAATCAAAGGGTGGAAAGTATATGCCAGCGCACTATGCTGGTATATTCTCAGGACTTCTGGATGAAAAGATTTGGTACGAGGTAGTAAAAGATCAATTGCAGGGCGAGGAATTTACTGAAGTAAAATACTTCCCATCTACAATTACAGTAAAAAGTAATATTCGTCAGCTTGCTCGAAAAACAGAAATGAATGAAATTCTTCATCTAGAAGCAGTAGTGGAAGATAAAGTAAGAGACTTAACTGAATTAGTGAAAGAACTCTCCTCACCAATTATCCCAGTTTTGGATGCGATAGTCGTAGTGCCATTGATCGGTAAGTATGACGAAGATCGTTCAGAGGCATTATTGGAGAAAACACTAACTAATTTACCTTCATACAGAGCGAATTATTTAGTACTTGATTTAACAGGACTTAATGAAGATATTAGTCTGCATACAGCGAGCTTTATCGAAAGAATTGGCTCGGCCTCTTCCTTAATAGGGATTAAGACTGTACTTGTAGGAATTTCACCACAGCTAGGTATTATTATTGCTCAGTCAAACGTTTCGTTATCCCAATTCGACTGCTTTCAGACATTGCAGCATGGCATTCACTATGCATTAGGGCAAATGGGCAGAAAAATAATTTAATAAGATTCAATACTTAAGAGGCTAGGAGAAGGATAGGGCATAGTCGCCCACTCCATCTCCTTCTAGAGTTTCTCTATTAACTTTCTTCTTTTTTCTTATCCTCTATTTCTTCCATAGTTTCTTGGTATTCTTCTTCAATATCGGTTGTATTGTATATAAAAGGTTCGTGGTTGTAATCGGTCCGTTTTCCGTATCTAAGCATTTCATAAATAATCATGCCGTTATTTGGCATACCATTTACCGTTCTCATCGGAATAATATCAAACAAAACATAATAAAACCCGTAAAATACAAAGCGATCCCAAAACGTTTTATGTTCTTCTAAAAGACCGTTTGCTAATAATGCATTTAATAGTAAAGCCACTGAAAGATTCATAAGGATTGGGCCTGCGTAAATACATATATATGCTAGCTTACTTTCCCTTCTTAAAGCATCATAAGAAAACCAGCTAAATATATGGTAATATTTCCTGACATCAATTATCCAGAACTTGAAAACTCGTGGTCCTGATCCAATAGTCAATCTTGCATTCTTCACGCCAAAAATTTCACTTACTATCAAGTAACCAGTTTCTCGCAGAAATGAAACAATAGGTAGAATGATAAAAGCTGAAATTACCAAAGATAGTAAATCCGAAAATCCAAACATTTTATCGCTACTCTCTAATAAAAGTGATGTTGAGTATAAAATACCCGATTCGAGTAAAAACGAACCTTGAAATAATCTCCAACTAGCAATTACTTCTTTGAAATTTATTAAAACTGTAGTGTTTTAATCTCGAATGCTACGAAGTTCAGGCTTCATAAACATACAAAGCCCCTGTAAAATTTACACAATAGATAAACTTTTACAAGGGCTTTCACTATAGTTTTTTTCAAATCGATGACTTCGATACGACCTTTCCCGTACTTCAGTTGAAACAGTAACTCTCTATTCTTATTTTTCCCCATTATATTCAAGTGCAAAATAATTCCGAAGTAAATAGGCAATCCATTTGCAATTAGGGTAGCCTTGAATATTTTTTAAAAGACCTTCTACGAGAACAGTACTTAGAGAGGGCTCTAGCAAGTGTCGTTTTAACAAGCTAAGCGATTCTTGTTCAAGTAGCTCTTCTGCTTCGCTTAAACTTTGCTCTAAAATTTCGAGCAGTTGATCTTTTGTTACTTCTTCGTGAGACAACCGCTTAAGTTGGAATATTTCCTCGGTGACAAAGGGAATTGTAATCTGTGTAGCAAGTAAGTTTGTTTTTTCTACTAATGATTGTGCGAGTTGTTCTAAATTTACCGGGACATTATTGAATAATATCAATTCCGAATAAATACTAATGAAACCTTTAATACAATAGACTAAATCATATTTCGTGTTTTCAATCTTTTCCCCAAATAACCCTTCCATCATAGTGAGAATAGTTTTTTCTAGTAACCGATCATAATGGTGAAATTTACTAACAAGTTCCTTATTAAATGATTGGGACTGTTCTTTCATTAAAATTTTAGCGAAATTAGAGTGCTTTTGAGAGGATTTGAACATTGTAAAGTAAAATTCATATAGTGTGTAATCATCGTTTTGTGTGTTTGTGACCTGATAGTCAGTGTCTGAAATCATTTGACTCATAAATTGATCTATTAATGCTATTATCAATTCATCTTTAGACTTGAATGACAAATAGAATGCACCTTTAGAAATGCCACAGTGCTCTGTAATTTGTTGAACAGAAGTTAGTTCAAATCCTTGTTGTGCAAAAAGTTCTAATGCTTTTTCCATGATTAACTGTTTTTTACCCATTTAAAACTATCGCTCCTAGTTCATATTGTTGACAACTGACTAATTAGTCATTATTATAAGTAATTGAGAAATAAAAGTCAATTAGGGGTAGGTGTAAGAGTGAAAGGTTTAGTCAATTTTGTTCTTCATAATAAATTAGCGGTATGGTTACTTACTATTATTATTACTGTGTCCGGGATTTATTCGGGAACACGCATGAACATGGAAACAATACCTGATATTTCTATTCCGTATTTAATGGTAATGGATGTATATCCAGGTGCAACACCTGAACAAGTTATGGAAGAAGTATCTATGCCGTTAGAGAAAGCAGTTGAAAATCTAGCAGGGGTCAAATCTGTTTATTCAAATTCCAATTCGAATATGGCGAGCATTCAAGTGGAATATGAATATGGTGAAGATATGGCAGAAGCAAATCGTGCATTAAAATCTGCTTTAGAGGGTGTAAAATTACCTGAGGGAGCACAAGAGCCGATTGTCACTGCTATTAGTATGAATATGATGCCAGTTGTGGCGTTAAGTGTAAGTAGTACGACAGAAGATATTGTAGAGTTAACATCTACGGTTTCAGAACTTTTAGTTCCTAAAATCGAGAAAATCGATGGTGTAGCTTCTGCAACTATTGCAGGACAGCACATTGAGGAAGTCAATCTTACGTATAACGAAGAAAAAATGGCTGAACTTGGCTTAAAAACTGATGACGTAAAACAAATGATTCAAGCAAGTGATCTAGCAGTATCATTGGGTCTTTATGAATTTGAAGAAGGCGAAGAAGCTGTTTCTGTAGACGGCAAGTTCATGACTTCAGACGAGTTAAAGGAAATGTTAATTCCAGTTACACCATCTGCAACGAATCCATCTCCATTTGTGAAACTTAGTGAAATTGCTACTATTGAAGAAGTTGGTAGAGTTCAATCTGTGTCACGTACAAATGGGGAAGACGCTATTTCTATTCAAATTGTTAAAGCCCAACAGGCTAATACAGTGGATGTAGTGAATAGTGTGAAAGAGCTCATTAAAGAAGAGCAGAAAAATATCGATGGTCTTGTAATTGATGTATCGCTTGACCAGGGTGAACCAATTGAAGAATCAGTAAACACCATGATTGAAAAAGCCCTATTTGGTGGTTTGATCGCCGTTTTAATCATATTACTGTTCTTACGAGATTTTAAATCAACGATAATTTCAATTGTATCGATTCCAGTGTCTATTTTTATGGCGTTACTATTATTGAACTGGATGGATATTACGTTGAATATTATGACCCTTGGAGCTATTACAGTTGCCATAGGGCGGGTAATAGATGACTCCATTGTAGTAGTGGAAAATATTTATCGTCGTCTTCATTTAAAAGACGAAAAATTATCAGGTCGTGCGCTTGTACGTGAAGCAACAATTGAAATGTTCAAGCCAATTCTATCCTCTACACTAGTTACGGTTGCTGTATTTGCACCATTATTATTTGTGGGTGGTATGGTCGGAGAATTGTTTATGCCATTCGCATTAACAATGACATTTGCACTTGGAGCATCATTGATCGTGGCGATTACAATTGTTCCGGCATTGTCCCATTTCCTATTTAAAAATAAGTTATATGGTGAAAAGAAAGAAAGTAATCATAAAGAAGCTGGTAAACTAGCTAATGGTTATAAACGTATTTTGGAATGGACGCTTAATCATAAAATAATTACTTCTATCGTTTCTATTGTTTTATTGGTTGGTAGTTTAGCTTTAACTCCGTTAATCGGCTTCAGCTTTTTAGGTAGTGAAGAAGAAAAAGTTATGTATTTAACGTATACACCAGAAGCTGGTGAGTTAAAAGACGATACGTTAGCTAATGTTGCTAAAGTAGAAGAAGAGTTATTAAAACGTAAAGATATTGATATTCTTCAATTATCCGTAACGGATAGTGATAGCGTAGATCCGTCTGCTGCAATGATGGGGGGCGGAGCAGGTGGTGCATTAATGTACCTTATCTTCGATCCAGAGATGGAAGACTTCCCGGCAGCGCGTGAAGAAGTGGAAGAGTACGTATTTAATATCGGGCAAACAGGCGAGTGGAAGACCCAAAACTTCTCCGCTATGTCGATGTCTTCAAATGAAGTTAGTTATACATTCTACAGTGAAGATTTAGATAAACTAAATGATGCTGTAAAAATGGTAGAAGATGTAATGAATGACAATGATGGCTTGGAAGACGTTTCTTCAAGTACAGAAGATGCTTTCGTCGAATATACATTCAAAGTAGAACAAGATGAATTACTTCAGTATGGTTTAACAACAGGTCAGATAGTAATGATGCTGAACCCAATGACTACAAAGGATGTATTGACGACAATTGAAAAGGATGGCAATACGTTAGATGTGATTGTTCAGCAAGAAAAAGCGGAACAACCGAAGTCTGTAGATGATATTTTAGCAACGGAAGTTCCTACAGCATTAGGTACGACAATGCCTCTTTCTGAGCTGGTAACAGTGGAAGAAGGAACGACACTAAATACTCTTGCACGCAGTAAAGGGGAGTACTATGCAACTGTTTCTGGAACAATCCTTGGAGACGACATTTCAGTTGCAACATCTGAAGTAGATAAAGCCATTGATAAATTAGACTTACCTAAAGGGGTTACAGTTGGTGTGGCGGGTGTAGCAGCTGATATGACCGAAACATTTACACAGCTTGGAATAGCAATGCTTGCGGCTATCGCAATCGTTTACTTTATCTTAGTTGTAACATTCCGTGAGGGTGTAGCACCATTTGCTATACTTTTCTCCTTACCATTCGCAGTAATTGGTTCGTTCGTTGGTTTACTAATAGCAGGAGAGACCATTTCTGTCTCGGTTATGATGGGGATGCTCATGTTAATCGGTATCGTCGTAACGAATGCGATTGTACTTGTGGATCGAATTATTCATATGGAACGTGATGGCATGACTATGCGTGAAGCGATTTTAGAAGCAGGAGCAACTCGTCTCCGTCCAATATTAATGACAGCAATCGCAACGATTGGTGCATTAATACCGTTAGCTGTTGGTTCAGGTGGCGGTGGTTTAATCTCGAAAGGTCTTGGTATTACCGTAATCGGTGGTTTAACAAGTTCTACATTATTAACGCTAATAGTTGTACCAATCGTTTATGAGATATTATCAAAAATATTTAAGAAAAACCGTAGAGAAATAGAAGAAAACTAACAAGAAAAGCGTAAGCGCCTGTGTAAGCCCCGACAAGCGCTGGAAGAATTGCAATAAAGGCGTACTTTGCCTTTATTCGCAAGCGCGGTCTGGACAAAGTGATAACGCTTCAAGACGTTTCAAGTCTTGGAGCGTTTTTTTATATGATATTGTACTAAAAAGAAAGGAGAACCAATGGAATGCAATAGAAATTGTCGTTAGTTGTAATTTGGTGCAGTTTAGTTGGAATAATGAAGGGTATAGTTGGAATTTTGGTTAGTTTAGTTGGAAAAATGATCAGCTTAGTTAGAATAGTTAAAAATTCCCTGTAAGTTTGCAGATTCCATGCACTTCAATCAAAAAAGAAGAGAAAATGACGTCGATCACGATTCTCTTCTTTTCACATTCAGTTTAAAAAACGGTTGTTTTGCTTTTCTGTTCAACTATAATTTTACCATTATCCGAAGAAAGACGGACTTTGTTTGTGCCGTTACCGAATACAGTGCGTGAATTTTTTTCGCCGAACACACTTATTTTGCCGAAATCCACTTTTGTATGAATGGATACATCCGTTGGAGTATTTTCTGTTTCAACTAATATGCTTCCGTTATCTGTTTCCAAATCAATCATGCGATCCAAGCTAGTCGTTAATAGCTCGATTCGGCCGTTATCTGTTTTTCCGATAATACTCCCGTTCACGTGCTGCATAATAATTCTTCCGTTATCTGTCTCCGTGTGAACCTGCTCGGCATCGATATGTCGAAGCTCAATTCTCCCATTATCGGTTTCAGCAGTAAGCTTATCAGCTTGGATTTTCTCCATTTCAATACGTCCATTATCCGTTTTTGCTTCTAGAATGGTTGCAGCAAATTCTTTTAATCCAATACTCCCGTTATCTGATGTTGCCTTAATATTCTTCCCGAGTATTTTTTCTGCTCGAATTCGTCCATTATCGGTTTTCATATTTACGGTTGAATACAACTTTTTAGGTAGAGAAACGTTTACTCTTAGTTCTTTTATTAAGAACATGAAACTAAAAAATTTAAACTTTTTGGTTTTTAATCGAACGGATAATGTATCATTTATGACGTCTGCCGTTAGTTCTAGCTTTTCGTTTTCTCCGATTAACTCTATAGTAGTTGCGTCTGTTTCTGAAGAGATAACATGTAAAGAGCCGTAGTCAATATCCATCATTATATTCGAAAAATTCGCATGAGGGATTTTAATGACTCTATTCGTAGAGGTACTTTTTTCTGGAATTTGAACCTGGTTTTCGGAAAGTTCCTTAGCAATTTCTTTCGGTGATCCCAAGGAAGCTGCAATTTCACTATCCGATTTCCCATCCTCTCGCCCATTTGAGAAATACTCTTTAATGTCCGAAAGAATATCATTTTTCTCCTCAGCTGGAAGTCTTGTTAAAGCAAGCTCTAGTTCATTTAAAAATTGTTGTTCAGTCATTTTTTACACCCTCCTCTATAAGATTGTTGACACCAGTTGTGAAGCTTCCCCATTCCTTTAGCTGTTCATGTAAGTAAGAGCGACCTAAATCAGTTAGCTTATAGTATTTACGAGGGGGTCCTTCTGTGGACTCCTGTAAATAGGTAGTGAAATAGCCTTCTTTCGTCAATCGTCTTAATAATGGATAAACCGAACCTTCTGAAATTGATATCTGGTCAGATATTTTTTGGACAAGCTCATAACCGTATCGATCTTGTTTATCCAGTAAAACAAGCACACATAAATTTAATACTCCTTTTTTAAATTGAATATTCATTTTTAACTCCTCCTTTCACTACTAATCATTGAACAGTACCTTAGATAGAATATATCATACGGTATTATCTTATGCAAGGTACTACATTAAATACAATTATAATTATTAAAATTGTCAGTTATAATAAGGAGGAATGAAAGGAAGTCGCATGATGAACCAATTTACCGAAAAAGTAATTCAACTAATAAAGTCTATTCCATCAGGAAAAGTGATGACGTATGGACAAATTGCAAAAGCTGCTGGAAGCCCTAGAGGGGCAAGGCAGGTCGTTCGCACATTACATTCCATGAGTGCCAAATATAATCTTCCGTGGCACCGTGTGATTAATGCCAAGGGTGAAATTGTTATAGCGGATGAAGAAGCGGCATACTCACAAAAAGCAATGCTAGAAGCGGAAGGGGTCTACTTTTTAACCAATGGACGTGTCGATTTGAAAAAATCACGTTATGATCTTCAAATTACTGAGGAAGATGGGATTTAGAGAAAGGGGGGATGACAGATGTTTAGCTGGAAAGGTGCAGCAGGAATTTGTATAAATGAACAACAGGACGTATTAATGGTACTTCAAGCAGCACCAGGGGAAGATAAGAAGTGGACAGTTCCATCCGGGACACTTGAAGAAGGAGAAACTTTAGAAGAATGCTGTATAAGAGAATTCAATGAGGAAACTGGATTCCTAGTGAAAATAATAGAGAAAATACATAACAAGAGTGGAGTTATTAGTGAACATGGCATCTCCTATCATGTGGACTATTTTTTAGTAGAGATAATAAGTGGAGAAATTACACTTCAAGACCCAGATGAGTTTATTCATGAAATTGCATGGAAGTCCCTTGAAGAAATTCAAACCTTAGATCTTGCTTATCCAGAGGATATCCACATAATCGAAAAAGTATTAAAAAACCAAATTGATGAACTTCCAAATTAGAGAGGTGTTGAGATAGTATTAAAATTGTTATAACAACAATCTGGGCGATTGTTTTTCTTTATTTATTAAATATCCTTGAAATTGAAAAAAGTTTTTTTAACTATATTATCGCCTTCTTTTTGTTATTGGGTGGTGTTTATGTAATAGATAAGTTATACAAAAGATATCCACATAAAAAAACTAGAAGGTAAAAATAAACCTTCTAGTTTTTTTGTATGATCTCTCTTTGGGTAGTCTAATTATAAGGCAGGAGCACTTGTGTCGTTTACACGTGATTTCGAATTGCTTATTATTAATATAATTGACCAGACAATCGCTAAAATAACCAAACCGAGTGAAGCGAACAATAATGTATTACGTCCACCTTCTAAGCCTGTAATATTTAAAATAGTTTGATAAAAAATTGGACTCATTAAACCGCCAAGACCTTGTGCAGCTACTATGAAACCAACAAATGAAATGCCTTTTTGCTCATTTGATAATTCAGATATTCGTGCAAAAACTCCGGGAAGCGTTAATCCTAAGCCCATTCCCCCAATAAAACTAGCAATAAAAATCATTGTTAAGCTACTTGATAAATAACACCCAAGTATTCCACCACCAGTTAATAAAACAGCTATAGGTACGATTTGAGTAGGCATGAGTACACGAATTCTAGAGAAGAACATACCAATAATTAATGTCCCAAAAGTGAATAAGGATATTGCTAGACCTGCTTCTGTGGCACTTCCTAATCCTTCTGATTGGATAAGAATAGATATGTTTGTCACATATCCAAAAACAAGCATGGAGAAAAAAACTTGCCCGATAGTAAAACCATATACCGTTTTAGGTGCAGAGAATAATGTCTCTTTTAAAGAAGCTTGAACTGTATTTTTCTTTTCTGGTTCTGGTAAATAAAGAAACGTAATTGCTAAAATCCAAATAGGGAATAAATAAACTAAGAAACCATACTGCCAACCAAAGCTATCTGCTAACATACCACCACCAAGTTGGAAGAAAATTGCACCTATACAAGCGATTGTGGATGTACCGAATCCAATTAAGAAATCTCGCTCACGACCCTCGAAGAACCTAGTAATGATATCAATTGATAATGGTAATGTAAGCCCTACACCAAGACCTAATATTCCTCGGAAAAGAATAATTAAAAATAAATTATCAAGGAAGAATGGCATAATACCACCAATTATAAAAAATACCAAACCAGCAAATAGTAAACTACGTGATGTGAATTTGGATGAAAGTTTACCGTAAAATAAGGAAGGGAAAATCATAAATAGTCCAGGAATAGTTGCAATTAACATAACAGTAGATGGTGCAAATTCAGGGAAAGCTTCAATTAGATCTGCCATAATAGATCCTGCTACACCTGCTGCCACATCTTGGAATGCAATAATGACAATGAGGAACTTTAAAAAGTTTTTACTTTTTGTTGGAAAAATAATGTTACCTCCTCTTATTAGTAGTACTTACCTAAAAACTGACTATCACCAGGAATAGTGGAACAATGATTACATATTTTTATGGTAACGTCATACTTAAGAGATTTGTACAAGTAATCATAATAAGAATAAGACCCATTTGGATTACAAAACTGTATCTCCTCTAGTTAAGTAAGCGTTTACATTTCGTCTATCCCCTTTCTTTGAAGTTACTAAAATAGTAGCATTTTTAGTTTTTATATAAATAGATAAACTTTATCTAATAACGATGCCTGCTTTCATAATAGTTTATTGAGAAATGATTTAATCCTCAAAAAAAGCCTACGCCTCTAAAAAGCGTAAGCTGTAAAAGTTTATTCAATTTCCACTTCTCCTAATATCTCTAACGCTTCAATACAGAACGTTAATTCGAAAGAATCCTTAGAATTCCGTAAATTTTTATTTAATAAATCTTCGAGTTTTTGAATGCGGTATACTAAGCCACTCATTGATAAATTTAAATCAAACATTGTCTGCTGCAAGTTACCATTATTTTTTAAAAATGTATAGAGTGTTTTTAAAAACTCCACTTTTTTTGATTCTTTTAGCTCTAGAATAGCTTTTAACTCGTGCTTTGCTAATTGAATAATTGATGTTTTATTGTGCGCATTAATAATTGAGCTAATGATACTCGTATTTTCAAATAAGACGATTGGTTTCTTTTTATCAACATTTAAAGCAATAATCGATTGTTGGTGAGCTTCTGGAATATCCTCGATATCTTCAATTACACGGCTAATGCCAATCCGAAAATCATATATTTTGAAAGAACGTTGTAAGTGCTTCAAAATACTTTCAGCAATTTCTATTGTATTTGCTTGTTTTTGCATTAAAAATATAATTTCATCTTGATATTGGGTAATAAAAATAGGGATTTTGTGCATTTCCAAGTATATTGCAAATGTTTGGATCACTTTTGATAATAAATGTTGTTCTTTAATCTGCAGGTTACTTTTAAGCATTTTGACATTGCCTATAAAAAAATATTGGTTTAAGTCAATATCCATTAAATAGCTACGATTAACCATGCTCGATTTTGATGTATATTGCTTTTGTAAAAGTTGTTCAAAGAAGTAAGCTTTCATATTCTCAATAGCTTCTAAACTCGATTTCTCATTTAAATAATGAAGAGAGCAAGTGGTTCCTACTCGTTGGATAAAGTCTCGCTCAAATTCTAGTTGCTTTGTCTGTGGTGGATAGATAAAAGTAACATAACCAATGACTTGATGATGGACTGTAATTGGACAAACGAGGCGCGTATGTTCTTTAGCATCAATTTGTAATGGATGCTCGGGTTCAATTGGCTTCAACAAAAGTTTACCTGATCTGGTTTGCCCAACTTGCTTAGCAAAATCTTCGTATAAACCATCTAGTTCTTCTAATGTTATACCAACAGTTAGATATGGGTTTAAGTTTAAATCTTGTAACACAACAGGTGTATGAAGCGTTTCGTGAACAGTTTCTAATAATTGCTCCAGTTTCATTCCTTGTGTTAGTCCTTTTGTTAAATTGTTATGAAAAATAGATACTAGCTCTGTTAATCTCTTTTCTTGATAGAGTTGTTCATAGGTTGTATTTAATTCATCAATCATACGAGAATGGTTCATTTTAATAACATATGATTGTGTTTCTTTATCCCAATCTTCTAGAGCTTTCATTTCAAATGCACATTCCGCATCCCCCCGTGCCCGACAGGTTACTTCAATTATATATATTTCTTTTTTTGTTAAATAGGAGGTGAAACCGCTTGCATAACCAGCCAATGTATGACAAGCAACATGCTTGCTCATGCCAAAATGCTGCAAATGCTCTGAAGCTTCATATGAATCAATCCAAATTCCTTTTGCATAAATTTCTTTAATATTATCGTATTCATCTAAATCTAATACTCGTTCGGTTACTAAATCAGTAATTTGTCCCGTGTTTAAATGATAAGTAGCTGCACAATCTAACTTTTCACGTAATCTAAGTTGCATGCGATCTACTTCTTTTGCATGGGCTACTCCTAAATTCCATCCATAACGTAATAAGAATGTTTTCGCATGCTCATGTCCTAAGTGTTCGATAAGTTCTTTACGCAATAAGCCAAATGAATTTGAAGTTGTATACAGCTCTTTGTCAAACGTTGGTAAAGTCATTTGTTCGCCTCTTTTCGCAAATTCTTTACAGGGATAAAATCGTTATTAAAGATATTTTATCAGAAAATTTAGTAAAATATAGTGTTAATTAAATAAAAATTAACTATTTCTATATTTTGAGTAGTTTTTATTGGTATTGACGTTTAAAATTCAACGCTTTTCATTGTACATTTCAAAATTCACTTTCGTTACATTTAATATATCTTACAAGACAGGAGTGAATACGATGCCAGATGTATTAACAAAAAATGAGCTAGCCATTATTGATGAAGCGAAGGTATTAGCAGAAAAAATACGTGGGCGTGCAAAATTAACGGAGGAGTTACGCCGTATTCCAGAAGAAACGATTCAAGAATTAAAAGATACAGGTATTTTTAAAATTTTACGTCCAAAACGTTATGGTGGATTGCAATTAAGTGTGGAAACATATGCAAGGGTCATAGTAGAGCTTTCAAAGGCATGTGCTTCAACCGGTTGGATTGCTTCTTTATGTGCTATTCGTGAATTAATGGTTGCGGAATCATTTAATGAAGAAGCACATAAAGAGATTTTTGGCAAAGATCCAGAAGATGTTCTCTTTGCAGGGGTATACGAGCCTCGAGAATGCAAAGTACAAAAAGTAGATGGGGGCTATTTAATCGAGGAAGGTCACTGGATGTTTTGTTCAGGATCATTGCATGCCACATGGGGTTACTTTGGCATGTATATCAAAGATGAAAACGGAGATATTTTGGAGCAACTGTTAATGACCGTCCCATTTAGCGAACTCGAAATTGAAGATGATTGGTACACACTTGGCTTAAGAGGCACCGGGAGTAATGCTGTTCGTATGAAAAATGTCTTTGTACCAGAAAATCGTGTAACGTCTTATCTCGATGTATTAAATGGAGATTTCAAATCATCACATTTACGCGATATTCCTTTATATAGTACTGCTTTATTCCCAGCATTAATTCTTTCGCTAGGCTTACCGGCATTAGGGGTTGTACAAGAAATGTTGGAAAACTTTAAAAAGGGTTTGCCTTATCGTACAGCTGTACATATGGGCGTAAAGATGATTAAAGATGCAGCAAGCACACATACATTGTTTGCAACAGCAACATTAAAAGTAGAAACAGCTGAAATGTACTTAATGAATTTAGCTAAAGGTATGGATGAGTGGGCAGATAAACAAGAAATTATGCCAAAAGAGCTTCGTTTGAAAGCGCTAACAGATATCGGTTATGCGAACCAATTATTAAAAGAAGCGATGGATGAGTTACTTGCTGCCAGTGGTTCAGGTTTTGTATACGACCAAAGCCCAATGCAACGGTTAATTCGTGATTTTATGACGATGCATTCTCATCGTTCTTTATCTCCCGTTATAACACGTGAAAATTATGGTCGATTATTAGTAGGCCTAGAGCCAAATGCAATTCGCTATTAAGTAAAAACTAGTGAAGAATAATTTGTTTTCCATATGTTTTTTCTATAGTTTTGAAGAATTTGCTTCTATTAAAATAGCAATAACGAAAGAAAGGAGTTAGTCAGTAAATGAATCCTAAAATTGCAAAGTTAGGTTATGTGTCATTGCAATCGTCAGATATGGAGACATCCGTTAACTTTTTTCAAGAAGTAATTGGACTGGAATGTACTGCACAAATCGGCGATAGTTATTACTTCTGTGCTTGGGGTGACTTTGAACATCACAGTTTAGTTCTAAGTCCAGGCGAGACTGGAAAGGTGACACATTTTGGCTTGCGCACAAAAAGAAAAGAAGATGTGGGATTATTTGCGCAGCAATTATCTGCAAAAGGCTATGAAATAGAAAATGTACCTGCATGGACAACACCTGGTATTGGAGAAGCAATTCGATTTACTGCACCATCTGGTCACCGAATTGAATTATATTATGAAATCCATCGCCCCGAAGTCGAGAAACATCGTAAATCGGTACTTAAAAACCAAACGTACAAATCTTGGGCAAAGGGAATTTCACCTAGACGTTTGGATCATGTCAACATTCATACATGTGCAGATGCAAAAAGTGTGTATGCATTTTTTGTGGATGAACTAGGATTCCGCATTAATGAATGCATTGAGGATGAAAATGGCACATTACTAGCAGGATGGATGAGTGTGACAGAACTTGTTCATGATATCGCTCTTGTAACACATAAAAAGTTAGAAACGACCGCACGATTCCATCATATTTCATATTGGCTAGACGAGGTAGGGGATATTTTACGAGCGGCAGATATTTTAAAAGAATCTAATCTACAATTTATCGGTCCTGGCAAACATAGTATTTCGCAAGCTATTTATTTATATGTTATTGATCCAGGTAGTGGATGTCGTGTAGAACTTTTTACAGGAGGATACTTAATCTTCGAGCCCGATTGGGAAACAGTTGTATGGCGACCGGAAGAGCGTGCACTTGGCAATACATTTTGGGGTGACAGTATTACAGGAAATGAACTAATTGTTTCAACAATTGAAGCATAAGAGGGAGGTATATATATGCAGGCGACAACAGAAGTAACGGTTACATCACAAACAATAAAAACAGGTAAATACAAAACATGGATGAATGAATCAGGTAAGCAACATCCAGAAACAATTTTGTTTTTACATGGTTCTGGCCCAGGAGTAACAGCCATTGCAAACTGGAGATATGCGTTGAATGATTGTGGGTCACAGTTTCATTGTTTAGCTCCCGACTTATATGGTTTTGCCCAAAGTGATCATCCAGAGGTCCCGTTAAAAAACCGTCAAGCGTGGATGGACTGCTGGATGGAACAAGTCATAGAAATTTTAGATTACTACGAATTAGAAAAAGTCCATGTAGTTGGCAACTCATTAGGGTGCTCGATAGCTTTGGAATTAGCCGTGGAATATCCAGAACGTTTTGGTCGCATTGTACTAATGGGGCCAGGAGGGACACCTAATACGAAATTAAGTTTAGAGCTGGCACGTGCTAAAAACTTTTATGATAATCCATCTGAAAAACGCCTTCAGCAGATTATGGGATGGTTTGTCTATGACAAGGACGCTATGCAACCTGTCATTGATGAAGTGACAAAGCCACGATTTGAAAATGCAATGCGAGAAGAAGTCAAACGTTCGAACAACTCTATTTTTGCTACAGCGGCGGTGCCGATTCCAACAGTCGCATTAAACAGACTGCAACATCCAATTTTACTTGTACATGGTCGAGATGACAAAGTGTGCTCTATTGACTCTAGCTACTATTTACTAGAACATCTGGGCAATGCACAACTACATGTTTTTAGCAGATGTGGGCACTGGACTCAAATTGAAAAAAAAGATGAATTTAATTATTTAATTCAACAATTTTTTAAAAAATTAGTATGAACTAAATTCAAAATATAAAGCGCTTTCAAAAAAGGGGTGTGATTATGTCACAAGCATTGACAGCAGATGTTGTCGTAGTGGGTGCTGGCAATGCCGCCATGTGCGCCGCAATTGCTGCCGCAGAACAAGGAAGCGATGTCATCGTTTTAGAAATTTCCTCAGAAGCAGAAAAAGGTGGAAACACCACATATACTCATGGTTCAATGCGCTTTGCGTACAAAAATGGTGAAGAAATTAGGGCACTATTACCAGATATGACGGATGAGGAATTTTGCATGACAGACTTTGGTGAATATACCAAAGAGCAATTTTTCGAAGATGTGAGTCGCCTATCAAATTATCGAACAGACTATGACTTAGCCAACATTTTGGCAAAGGAAAGCTATAAAGTAATGCAGTGGTTAACATCGCATCATGTGAAATGGATTCCTATTTATGGACGCCAAGCCTTTAAAATAGACGGAGTTTTCAAGTTTTGGGGAGGCATGGTCTTAGAAGCAGTCGGCGGTGGTAAAGGGCTAGTTGATGCACTTCATTTGGAGGCAAAACGTTTGGGGGTCCGTATTTTATATAATACCTCTGCAGTTAAATTAAATATGGAGCATAAACGGATTCAAGGTATTCATATTCGGAAGCAAAAGCAAGATGCATATATCCAGTGTAAATCAGTTGTACTTGCGAGTGGTGGCTTCCATGCGAATGTCGAAATGCGTACAAAGTATTTAGGACCTGGATGGGATACCGTTCATACGCGGGGATGTAAGTTTAATACAGGTGCAGGATTAAAAATGGCCATCGATGTAGGGGCAAGAACGATTGGCAATTGGTCTGGTGCCCATGCAGTCGGTGGTGATCGGTATTTGCCAAACTTTAAAGAAGGCTTTCAAAAGTTAAGCTATCCTTTTGGCATCCTTATTAATAAAAACGGTAAACGCTTCATCAACGAAGGAGCGGATTTCCGGAATTATACGTATGCCAAAATCGGAAGAGAAATTTTAAGACAACCAGGTCAATATGCATGGCAAGTCTTTGATGCAAAAGGAAAACGTTTTTTGCGAGAAGAATATGAAGGACGCGCTGTCTCAAAAGTAGTAGCCAACACACTAGAGGAACTTGTGGAACTGATGGGTGATGTAGACCATGAGGGTTTTTTAACAGAAGTAGAAAACTTCAACAAAGCTGTAATGGATGTCCCATTTGATCCGAATGTGTTAGATGGCAAAGGCACAGATGGATTAATAGTGCCAAAATCAAACTGGGCACTTCCTATCAATGAAGGACCATTTGTAGCATACGCCATTGGTTGCGGCATTACGTTTACATATGGAGGTCTACACATTACGAAAAAAGCACAAGTAATACATGAAGATACAGATCCAATTGAAGGTTTATATGCAGCTGGAGAAATTGTAGGTGGTCTATATTATGACAATTATCCGGGTGGGGCAGGTCTTACATCAGGCTCTGTATTTGGCAAAATTGCCGGTAGCCAAGCAGCAAAATATGTTCAGGCAGAATATCAACTGAAATAGGAGGAACTTGTATGTCTATTCAAGCACATAAAGTACAAACAGGGGATTATGGAACATTTGTCTATGAAGCTGGTAAGGGAAATAAAGAAACGGTGATTTTATTACATGGTTCAGGACCAGGGGCCGGAGCAAAAGCAAATTGGCAAAATGTATTAGAGGATTACGCGAGGGATTATCATGTTGTAGCACTAGATTTAGTAGGATTTGGAGATACAGATCATCCAACGGAATATCCCGAAAATGGCGTCCAATGGATGTCAAAACGTGTAAAACAGGTTTTAGACTTAATGGATACGTTACAAATTGAAAAAGCCCATTTAGTAGGGAACTCGCTAGGTGGCGTGATTGCCATGTATTTAAATATGGCGGCTCCAGAACGATTCCCGAAAAATGTACTAATGGGAGCTGGTGTGTTATTAAAAGAACCAACAGTTGAGCTAATGAAGTTGGCTAACTTTCATTTAGATCCTACAAAAGAAAACTTACGGAACTTATTATCATGGTTTGTGTATGACATTGAAAATATGAAAGATTTTGTCGACGACGTGGTAGAACAGCGCTTTGAAATGTTCCAACGTCCAGAAATTTATCGTTCATATCGGGAGAATTTTACGAAATCTAGCCTAACTGATATGTTAATTCCTCAAACAGCCTTTGAACGTATGCAAAATGAGTTTTGTTTAATTCACGGGTATTTTGATCGCTTTGTTCCATTACAAAGTAGTTTATATGCATTGGATCACTTGCCAAATTGTGAATTACACGTATTTAAAAAATGTGGTCACTGGGCAATGATTGAACAACGCGAAGAGTTTTTACATGCAACAAAACATTTCTTCCAAAAAAGTGTCTCTTCAAAATCGGAGCCTGTTAACGTATAAGTTATATAAGTAATATTAAACAAATGCTGGTATTATCACTTAATATTCTATATGCACAATAAAAAGGAGGATGGCACTATGACACCAACAACAGTTCAACAAATTGAGGTGCGCGATATGCTGATTGAAAATGCACGTTCAATGCAGAAGGTTTTACGCAATGCTACCTTGGAAATCGATCAAACGAGTAAAATCCCTGATGAAATTGTTCAGATGATTCGTGATAAAGGGTTATTAAAAGTATTACGACCGAAATTGTTTGGTGGTTATCAAACAGATATGCGCACCTATTTTGAAGTGGTGACTGAAATTTCACGTGGCAATGGTTCTGCTGGTTGGTTTGTATCTCTAAGTAACATTAGAGACTATATGGTTTCTTATGCTTTCGGTCGAAAAGCCTTAACCGAAATATTTGGGGAAAACCGCGATAAAGATGTGGTGCTAGCTGGAAACTTCAAACCAATTCATATCGATTTAGAGCGTATCGAGGGGGGCTACTTAGTAAAAAAAGCACAATGGCCCTTCGTATCTGGTTCTCCTTATGCAGATTGGTTTTATTCAGGTGCACCTGTTGATGATGGAAATGGTGGACAAGAAATGGCTATTTTCATCGTTCCAAGTCAGGACGTTAAGGTTTTAGATGATTGGGATGTAGTGGGACTAAAAGGTTCAGGTAGTAATAGTATAGTGATGGAAAATGTATTTATCCCAGACCATCGTGTATCACTAGATCGATTAGCAGTCCAAGGTCATTATCTTATTGATGAACTAAAGGATGAGCCATTATACCGTACACCATTTGTTCCATCCTTAACATTATCTATTGTAGCGCCAGCATTAGGGCTTGCCCTAGGGGGGTTCGATTTACACATGGAACGGGTCATGAAGGCGGGTATTGGCAATACATTCTATCAGAAAATGAGTGAGGCACCCGTAACTCATTTACAGATTGCAGAAGCGGAAATGAAAATTGAAGCAGCCCGTTTAATGTTTATAGACGTGATTAATAAACTTGACGAGTATTCCCGTGAAGGTAAGTTATTTAATCAAAAAGAAAGTATTCGTATGAAAGCTGAATTTGGTTTTGCAAATCAATTGTGTAAGGAATCCTATGATTTAATGCTTGCAGGAGCGGGTTCAGTATTTGCTTATAATAGCAATGTGTTCCAAGCCTTCTACCGCGACTTCGTAACTATGCATTTACACGCGTTTATTACACCAAGTTCACTTTTAGAAACACATGGGCGAATTCTTTGTGACTTAGAGCCGAATACGTATTTTGCATAATAAATTATTTACAGCAAAAAGAGAAGAGGAAAGTTTAAGACTCTTCTCTTTTTTAAATAGATAAGAAAGTATATAAAATGTCCTGTGAACACTGGCTTTAAGGGACTTGTAAGAAGAATGACTTTTATGCGATATTGTATGTAATTTTCCTATATAAAGCGGTTCTTGTTGATTGTAGTGCAGGTCGGCCACTCCAGTGGAACAGCACGAGGGAGAGACTACAGGCTCGAGCCGTGGCCACGGAAAGCGTCCGACCGGAGCGGAAATCAATGTCATATCTAGGTTTTTGTTCTGAAAAGACCGGGCGTTTGCCCGGTTTTTCTTATAATCATTTTTAGGTGGTGAAAAGATGAAAATCTGTGGTCATTATCAAGCGAAGTTTGCAGTAAGACCCATTTGGCATAAGCATTTCGGAGTCATTTGGTTAGATATTAGCGCACAAAAAATTATTACATACCATCCAACGACAGAAGAAGAAAATGTCTATGATGCTATGGGTCCGATCGAAGCAATCGTGTCTGTAGAAGATGGTCAATTTATCGGTGTATATAAAGATGGCTTATACAATATTAACTTTAAAATGGGGACGAAAAAACCTTTCGCCTTTCCACCTGGATTAAGCGCAATGCATTATTTAAGTGATGCGAAATGTGGTCCGGATGGCTATCTATGGGTTGGTTCATCAGATGGTTTTTTTAAAAAGTTTAGAGAAACGGCTCCAACTGCGATGTCGGATTATCCTTTTCATAATTCAAAGTTATTTCGTATTAGTCCAGATGGAGATGTTCAGGCGTTGCTTGAAAATATTACACTATCAAATGGCTTAGCGTGGCAAAAGGAAACCAATACATTCTACCATATTGATTCAGCTAAACAATCAATTTTTCAATACCAATTTACAGAGGATGGTATTTTAGAATTTCAACGGATTGTGTACACATCTGAAATGCTAGAAGGGTTTCCAGGTGGAATGACGATTGATGCTGAAGATAATTTATGGATAGCGTTGTTTAAAGGAGGGCTGATTGCTCAAAAAAGTGATAAGCCATCCCGCATTATCTGTTTAAATCCAACAACGATGCAAATTTCAGAAGAAATTTTTTTACCAGTTTCACACGTTACATCATGTGTTATTGGTGGTGAAGATCTAAATATGCTTTATATTACAACGGCCAGGGAGCCATTATCACAAGCACGTGCCACTAAAGAACCTTTAGCAGGCTATCTATTAGAGATACCAATATCAAGTGTCGGTATGGAGCAATTTTTAGTACCTGTCATGCAAAAAAGCAAAATTCAATAAAAATTGTTTAAAAAAGTTGAAATTATAGATAAAAAGAGTTCTAACTGAAATCGCTTTCTTTTTATATGATAAATATAAGTTTAGGAAACTAAACATGAAGGTAAGGTAGCGGAGGGTTGAGAATGGCAAAACCAGAAATTGCAAAATTAGGTCATGCAGCATTAGTAAGTACAGACTTAGAGAAATCATTATGGTTTTTTAAAGAAATCGTTGGTTTAGAAGAGACAGCTGCAATCGATGGAGTACATTATTTGCGTGCATGGGGAGACTTCCAGCACCATACGCTAAGCATCGAACAAGGTGACAGCTCTTATGTAAAACGAATTGGCTGGCGAACGAAAACGAATGACTGTGTTTTAGGCTTTAAAGAACTATTGCAACAAGCAGAAGTAGTCGTGGAAGAATTTCCAAAAGGAACAACACCTGGGATTGGGGATGCGGTTCGTTTCCAATTGCCGAGCGGACATACATTTGAACTTTATTATGATGTAGAAAAACCAGACGCTGCATCAGAATATAAATCTATTTTAAAAAACCAAGTATATAAAGCACATAGAAAAGGTACATCTCCACGCCGCTTTGACCATGTGAATATTCATACATCTACAAATGCTAATTACACATTTGATTTTTTACTTGATACACTCGGCTTTAACTTGCGTGAATATGTAAAAGGAGAAGAAGGGATTTTAGCTGGTTGGATGAGTGTAACATCTCTTGTTCATGATGTTGCACTAGTACAAAAGCCAACTTTACCATCAAAAGCACGTGTACATCATATTTCTTATTGGTTAGACAACTCGCAGGATATTTTACGAGCTGCAGACATTTTAAGAGAGCAAGGCATTCCTTTTATAGGTCCAGGTAAACATGGAATATCACAAGCGATTTATTTATATGTAATAGATCCAGGAAGTGGTTGTCGTGTAGAGCTATTCTCGGGGGGCTATTTAATATTCGAACCAGATTGGGAACCAATTGAGTGGACACGCGATGAACAGTTAACTGTAGGAAACACATATTGGGGAGATAGTGTGCAAGATAAAGAGTTAAATAATATTACAATCGAAGCAAGGTAACTAACATAAGAAAAGGGGAGGTATGAGATATGAAACCAGAAATTTCAAAATTAGGACATTTTGGATTAGTGAGTACAGATTTAGAAAAATCATTATGGTTCTTTAAAGAAGTAATTGGTTTAGAGGAAACAGAGGTAGTAAACGGGGTACACTACCTACGTGCATGGGGAGATTTTGAACATCATACATTATCAATTCGTTCTGGAGAAGAATCCTGCCTAGATCATATTGCTTGGCGTACGAAACGTCCGGAAGATGTTGATGCATTTGCGGAGTCTTTAAAGGCTAGCGGGTTAGAAATTGAATGGGTGGAACCGGGTACAGAAGCTGGGCAAGGAAAAGCATTCCGCTTTAAAACACCGAGTCAACATACGTTTGAAATTTACTTTGAAATGGAAAAAACATTAGCGTCAGCTGAAACACGCTCGGTACTAAAAAACCAAACGCACCGTTCCTGGAATCGAGGGGTATCACCAAGACGTATTGACCACGTGAATTTATTATCTTCCTTACCTACTAAAGAGTTTGCTGACTTTTTACAAGAACAATTAGGCTTTAATTTGCGTGAATATATTGAAGCGCCAGATGGTAACTACTTAGGGGCATGGCTAAGTGTAACTCCACTTGTACACGATATTGCCGTAAGTTTTGACCCAAACGCACCATCTACACATGAAGTGCACCACATCGCGTATTGGTTAGATAATGCACAAGATTTATTGCGCGCAGCAGATATTTTAAAAGAAAACGGTATTTACTTTAAGGGACCTGGAAAACACGGTATTTCACAAGCTATGTATATCTATGCTATTGATCCAGGTAGTGGCGTACGTCTTGAAATCTTTACAAACGGTTACTTAATATTCGAACCAGATTGGGAGCCGATTCGCTGGACATTAGATGAAATGGATATTGGCTTTACGTATTGGGGCGACCAGATGGATGCCAAAACGGAAAATAATCCAACAATTAAAGCATAGGGGGAATGGAAAATGGAAGATCGTTTATTCCGTGATGCGATGGGGAAATTTGCGACAGGTGTGACAGTTATTACAACGCTACATGAAGGACAGCCACATGGGATGACAGCGAATGCATTTATGTCCGTATCGCTTGATCCAAAATTAGTGGTAATTTCAATTGGAGGAAACGCACGTTGTCTGTCAAAAATCAAAGAAAGTGGCATTTTCGCCGTCAATATTTTAGCTGCAGATCAACAGGAACAGTCAATGATTTTTGCAGGACAAATAAAAGAAGAGCGTGAAGTGACATTTGAGACACTGGCAGATATTCCTGTAATACCAGCTGCTTTAGCACAAGTAAGTTGTGACGTAGTTGCTGAGTATATCGAAGGCGATCATACATTATTTATTGGTAAAGTTCGTGATATTCGTGTACAAGAGGGAGAGCCATTATTGTTTTATGCAGGGAAATACCGCTCACTGGAGACAGTACCAGTATAAGGAGGGAAACATCGGTGGATATTCAACAAGGCGCTCAACTATTAAAATTAGCTGAAAAGAATAAGCAACCGATTGCCCCATTTACATCGTCAACTGACATATCAGTTGACGATGCTTATCGAATCCAACTTCTTCAAATTCAAGAAAAAACAGAAGTGGGAGCCGAAGTTGTGGGCATGAAGATTGGATTAACAAGTAAAGTGATGCAGGACATGTTTAAGGTGACGACGCCTGACTTCGGGCATATATTAAATACGATGGTGTTCGCCGAAGAAGAACCGATTAATATCCACCAGTTTTTACAACCAAAAGTGGAATTTGAACTCGCTTTTTTCTTAAAATCAGATCTACAAGGACCAAATGTGTCAGAGTATGATGTCATTGCAGCGACGGAGGCTATTGCTCCCGCAATTGAGATTATTGATAGTCGAATAGAAAATTGGCAATTTCAATTTCAAGATACTGTCGCTGATAACGGGTCTTCAGCAGGAACGGTAATCGGAAAAATGCGTACAGCTGTTGGTTTACAAGCGTTGGAGGCAATTGAATTAGTAGTTAAGCGTAACGGAGAAGTATTTGACAAAGGTGTAAGTAGTGCTGTGATGGGAAATCCAGCAAAGGCTGTTGCATGGCTTGCGAATATGTTAAGCGATTACGATATTACATTAAAGGCAGGACAGTTCATTTTAGCTGGAGCCATAACTGCAGCTGTACCGTTTGAAGCAGGTGATACATTCGAAGCAGATTTCGGAACGTACGGCACCGTCCGTGTCGCATTTTCATAGAAGAGGTAACGGTATGTCAAAGTTAAAGTTAGGAATTATTGATTCAGGCAATATTGGGACGGATTTAATGTATAAGATTGAGCGCTTTGATTATTTATAGATGTCCGTGATAGTTGGAATCGGGCGTTCATTTATATGATATTATAGATGTGGCTAATTTTGTCGTGGCACTTATGATGCTACGTCCACAAAAAATTAGTGGATCTAGTTTAATGATGGGATATTTAGGCGTATATTCAAGTTTCTTTATGAAGTCGCACAAACCATTCGGGCTACAAAATAAAAAAAAAGCTGTGCAGAGTAATACGTATCTGCGCAGCTTTTTTTTATTCATGTTATGTGGATAACCTTCTCCAAACAATGTAAGGTTTTTCACTTTATATATTAAAATTCGTTAAAATGTATCGGAAAATAAATTGATTCTCGTAAAAAACTATTCTAGTTGATGAATAGTTTATTTTATATGATTAAACCATCTTTTAGAATTGTAAAAAAAACGGAAGAGATCATCGGCAATAATTCAAAAATGTAAACGCTATCAAATTAATGTAAACCAAACGACAATAAAAGGAGGGGCTTCATCATGAAAGTCATTTTAATTGATGCAGAAAATTTAGAGGCTGTACAAATAAAAAGTGAACAGAGCGTGATGGCTCTCGGTTTCTTTGATGGGCTCCATAAAGGACACCAAACCGTTATTCAAATTGCCAAACGACATGCAACTCTAAAGCAATTGCCCTTGGCCGTGATGAGTTTTTTCCCTCATCCGAAAACGGTTATAACCAATAGCTATGTGGATTATTTAATGCCCATAGAAGAAAAGACCCACCAATTAAAGAAGTTGGGTGTCGACTTATTTTATATCGTTCATTTTACAAAAAAGTTTGCCTCCTTATCTCCCCAGACATTTGTTGAACAATATTTGATGAAGCTTGGTGTTAAAGTTGCTGTCGCTGGTTTTGATTATAAATACGGTTATAAGGGAGAAGGACAAGTGCATATGATTGCTGAGCAAAGTCAGCAACAAATCCAAGTTGTAGTTGCTCCAAAAGTCGAAATGGCAGGTGAAAAAATTAGTTCAACACTTTGTCGGAGCTTATTAAAAGCTGGGGAAGTTGAAAAAATTTATGCACTATGTGGGCGACCATATACAATTCAATACGATTTGCAAAATGGCATTGAGCCTTATTTTACATTACCAAAACAGGGATATTACAACGTCAAGATTCATACTACACAACATATTTATTCAAGCGTAATTGAAGTAATGGATGAGCAATTCATTAAAGGGTTGGACATTCAAAGTAATGACAAAATCAAAATAGCGTTTTATGAAGCTGATCCTCACTATATGAAGGAATTAGTAAATTAAAGGTGGGAACATATGAAGAAGACGGAGCAATTTCAACAATTATTGCAAAATCCAAGTACGTTTATATTACCAGGAGCTTATGATGGGATGACAGCACGAATAATCGAAGAAGCAGGCTTTCCGGCCATTTACGCAACAGGTGCAGGCATTTCGAATGCACAACTTGGTTGGGCAGATGTTGGTTTAACTACTGCAACGGAAATTGCTCAAGTAGTATCTTGGATGGCAGATGTTACGAATGTTCCGATTATTGTAGATGCGGATACAGGTTTTGGCAATGCGATTAATATGCAACGTACAGTGAAAATGTTAGAACGTGCCGGAGCCGCAGCGATTCAAATTGAAGATCAAGTGATGCCAAAAAAATGCGGACATTTCAATGGGAAATCGGTTATTTCAAAAGAAGAAATGATTGGCAAGATTAAAGCTGCTTTAGATGCACGATTAGATGATAACTTAGCAATTATCGCCAGAACAGATGCAGTAGGTGTTTATGGAATTGAAGAAGCATTAGAGCGTGCAAATGCCTACAAAGAAGCGGGAGCACATGCCATTTTTGTAGAAGCGCCGACAGAAATGGAACAACTGTTACGGATTCCAAAAGAAGTCCCTGAAATTCCACATATTATAAATTTAGTCGAGGGTGGTAAAACGCCACTTGTATCACGGCGAGAGGCACAAGAAATGGGATTCCAAATTATGTTATGTGCTAATACAACTTTACGTGGGGCGATAAAAGGGGCTGTAGAAGCAATAAAATTACTACATCAGGAAGAATCTCAAAAAAATATGAATGATTTAATCTGCTCATGGGAACAACGCCAACAACTGTTTAAGTTAAAAGAAATTCAACAATTGGAACTTCAATATTCTGGTAAGTAAGAAAGTGAGGAAGCATATGACAAAAGTAGATTACGATATTATTGTTGTAGGTTGCGGTGCTGCGGGGACATCTGCTGCCCTAGCAGCCGCAGAAGAAGCAAAAGCACAAAATCTAGATATTAAAATTGCCATTTTAGAACGAGCATCTTTTGAAGAGCGAGGAGGAAATACCCGTTGGACAGCTGCTTATATGCGAATGGAGAATATCGATAAACCTGCACCAAACTTTATAGAAGATATGTTGAAGTTTTCGGATTATTATGCGGATGAGCAGTACATACGTACACTACATGAAAATGCAGGGGCGACATTACGCTGGGTAGAGTCTAAAGGTGTAGATTTTGATTTTTTACCTACTATGTTTTTAACGTCTTCTAAACCACGTTTGTTACCTGTTGGTGGCGGTCGTGCCATTGTTGATACACTCAGCCTTCGTGCTCGTGCCCTCGGTGTAGAAATTATCTATGAAGCAACTGCGTGGGATTTAGTGCTGGAAGAATCAGGCAACGTGAAAGGTCTTAAAGTACGTATTGCTGAAGGAGAAACTCTTACCTTATCGACCAATGCAGTCATACTTGCAGCAGGAGGTTTCCAAGGTAGCCATGAAATGATGGCACAATATATTGGCCGTCATGCACATAAAATTCCAACGGTTGCAGAAGGTGGATTATTCAATAAAGGTGAGGCTATTCGTATGGCTTTACGAATTGGTGCAAAAGGGCAAGGGCAATTTGATGCTTTCCATGCTGAAACTGTTGATCCTCGAAGTAAAAGGGAAGAAGCGGGAGTCATGATGTACCCGTACGGCATTTTAGTAAACCAACAAGGCAAGCGTTTTGTCGATGAAGGTGAAACGACGATCGATGAACAATATGAAGCTGTTGCACGAAAGATTTTCTATGAATGTGAAGGGCACATTGCTTATATGATTTCTGATCAAAAAATGTACAATATACCTGGCTATGAAGAAGCTTTGCAAACAGAAGTCCCTCCAATTGTAGCAAACACAATTGAAGAACTAGCTGAAGCATTAGACATTCAACCAGAAATGTTATCCAAATCGGTAGAGCAATTTAACGAAGCTTGCCCAACAGGAGAATTTGTATTTAACCAAAAGGATGGATTAGCAGCGACATCGATTACACCACCGAAATCTAACTGGTCCATTCCAATTAATAAAGGTCCATTTATTGCATATCCGATTATTTGTTGCAATGTATTTACAAATGGTGGTTTAGCAACGGATACAAACGGCCGTGTCCTATCTGGAGACAATCATCCAATTCCAGGGTTATATGCAGCAGGAGAAACATCAGGGCTTTACTATGGGAAATATCCAGGAGGTACATCAGTATTACGTTGTTTAGTATTTGGAAAACGTGCAGGAGAACATGCAGTTAACATAATCGGTTCACAACAAAAAGCGTATTTATAATGGGGGGATTTGTATGCTATTAAATGGAAAAGTTGCCCTTGTTACAGGTGGTGGCCGAGGTATTGGACGCGAAACATGTTTACTACTTGCTTCTCATGGCGCACATGTTGCGGTCTGTTCACTTCTTGAAGAAGAGTGTCAGGAAGTTTTAAATGCGATTAGTGAGCAATACAAAGTACGAGCAATTGCTGTAACTTGCAATGTAACCAACGAAGCCCAGGTTAAAGAAGCATGCGCCATAGTAAAAGAAGAATTAGGCTCAGTAGATATACTAATAAATAATGCAGGCGCAATGAGCATGTTACCTTTTGTGGAGACAACAACAGTGGAATGGCTGCGAGTACATGATATTAATGTAAATGGACCTTACTATTTCTGTGCTCAAATTGTGCCAGACATGATCGCTAAGCAAGAAGGTACCATTATTAATATTTCATCGATCTGGGGAACTAAAGGTGGGCCAAATCGCAGCGCTTATATATCTTCTAAACATGCGGTAATTGGTTTTTCTAAAGCATTAGGTGAAGAGTTAAAGCCATACGGAATTCGCGTTAATGCAGTTTGTCCGGGGCCAGTAGATACGAAAATGACCGATGAATTAGGACCGGATTTAAATAAAACAGGATGGTTACAACCAATAGATATGGCAAATGTTATTGTCAATATCGCATTACCACATAGTAAAGCTATAACGGCCTCCTCGATTGAGGCCTTCGGAACTGGAATGCCAGTGGGTGTTACAAAATAATAATTTTAAGGGGATAGAGAATTATGGAGCAAACATACACATTCACACAGCAAACAATTACGTTACAATTAGCAAAACAAATGTTAGAAGCAGCAGAGAAAAAAGGGGAAGAATTAGGCATGAAATTTGCTATTTCTATAGTAGATAAAGCAGGGAATTTAAAAGCATTTTCCGCAATGGATGGTGCACCTGTCTTAGCGCTAGAAATAGCACAAAACAAAGCATTCTCAGCCGCAGCATACAATCGTGCAACACATGAATGGTATGACCGTTTAAAAGATGATCCACCATTAATGACAGGTCTTGTCCATACTGATCGTTTAGTAGTATTTGGTGGAGGTTACCCAATTCAGCTTAACGGAGAATGTGTCGGTGGAATAGGAGTAAGTGGTGGACACTATACACATGACATGCAAGTATGCGAAGCAGGATTAGATATTCTTGCTGTTTTAACAAAGGAAGCTTAAGCCTATGAAAGCAGTAGTGGATATGGTGATTATCGGCGCTGGTATGGCTGGCTTATGCGCATCAGTGGAAGCCGCTGCTGCGGGAGCGAATGTGATCGTATTAGAAAAACAACCTAATATTGGAGGGAGCTCTTTATTAAGCGGTTGTTTTATGGCATTTGCAGGAACAGAGCTTCAGGAAAAATTGGGGATTACTGATTCCGTGGAAAGTTTAATACAGGATATGTTGCATGTTGGGCAATATAAAAATGATCGTGCACTCATTGAAACGTATGGACACCATCAATTAGATACGTACAATTGGCTTGTAGAACAAGGAGTGCAATTCAAAGATTGCCAAGCGGTGAGTGGTCATACAAATCCACGTGGGCATACAATTACTCCACATCAAGCAATGGATATATTAAAAAAACGGGCAATTGAGCATGGTGCAACTATATACACGGATGCTTTAGTTACTCGTCTAGAAAAAATAAACGAGCGAGTTGCACGAGTGTATGTAACATATGAGGGTCATTCATTTGTTGTGGAAGCACGTAAAGGTATCATTATTACCTCAGGTGGTTTTTCCCGTAGTGAAGAATTACTTGAACAATTTGCTCCCGGTTTAACTAATACAATTCGTTTAGGAGGAGCGGGAAATATAGGGGATGGAATCAGGCTGGCATGTGACCAAGGTGCATGGTTAAGAGATACTCCATACTTAAAAGGCACGTACGGATTCCATCCGAGCTCTACAAATGACAATAAACGGCAAGCCCATACGTTTTATAAGGGAGGCATTATTGTAAATGAGCAAGGAGATCGTTTTGTAAATGAATCTATATCCTATAAATTATTAGGAGATGCAGCATTACAACAGTCGAATCAATGTACATTCCAAATTTGGGATCAAACAGTAATGGACAAAGGTGTAAAAGGAGATGCCTTATATGATTTTGCCTCACTTTATGAAATAGGATTAATAGAGCAAGCAGAATCTATCGAAGCATTAGCAATGATAATTGGCGTTCCACCTATATCGTTACAACAAACAGTAAGCGATTATAATAACGCGATAGATACAAGTAATGATAAGTTGGGAAGAACAACACTTTCGCATACATTTGGCAATCTAACAAAAATTAGAACAGCTCCTTTTTATGCAATGAGAACCTCAACAGCTATGCTCGCTACATATGCAGGTGTAACCGTGAATGAAAAAGCAGAAGTGTTAAATCCCTATAGTGAAAGTATTCCGGGCCTTTTTGCCGCAGGTGAAGTTGTAGGTGGCTTCCACGGAGCAGGATATATGACGGGTAGTTCACTCGGCAAAGCTGCAATATTTGGTCGCATTGCTGCTAAACAAGTAATCCAACAATCATATACAGAGGAGGCGTTGGTATGAAAATTTGGCATCAAAGTTTAACATCCATTGAAGACATTCCAGCTTATCGAAATGCCGTTGTAAAACATTTGTCGAAAATCGCACGTCCTGATGTAGACATTGTGTTACATGGTATGTCGAAGGAAACATATCCTCAACAATATCCAGGACATTTTATTACGTATAATTATTTACAAAGTTTGCATAAGGAACAATTCATTAGGAATGCAATGATTGCTGAAAAAGCTGGATATGATGCCGTTTTTATTGGTACGATTCCAGACGTAGGGTTAATCGAAGCACGATCAATTGTTGATATTCCTGTGATAGGTTACGGGCAAGCATCTATGCATATTGCATCTATGCTAGGGGCGAAGATTGGTATTGTGAATTTTTTAGCTCCACTTGTTGATCAGCTGCGTTTCAATGCTCAACAATACGGCTTGGCACAAAAGGTAGGTCCGATTATCCAAGCGGATATTGGCTTCTATGATATTTTAGAAGGCTTTGACAATCCACAACCTATTATCGAAAAGTTTACTAAAGCAGCGCAGCAAGCTATAGAACAAGGTGCAGATGTGATTATTCCTGGTGAGGGGCCAATGAATATCTTCTTAGCGAGTTTTGGTATTCATCATGTGGACAATGTGCCAATTATAGATTCTTTTGGTGCGGGTATTAAAATGTGTGAAACGATGGTGGATTTATATAAAGTAAGTGGCATGTCGATTGCCCGTACAGGCTTTTTCAATGAAAAACCACCAGCGGAGGTTTTAGAAAAGTTACGCGGTTATTATAACTTACCAGCTGTGACAGCTGATATGGACTTTGGCTTATCCGTTCGTTCAGTAGCCAATCTAATATAAAAAAAAGAGGCATTTCCCTACAAATACATGCGTAGGAAAATGCTTTTTTTATCTAAACATAAGTCAATTTAATAATGAAGTAATTAGATGAATGCTTTCCGTGGGAACAGCTTCAATCTACTCGGGCCAACAGGATCTGGGTTATGTCATCGTTGCCGCAGGAGTCGCCTCGGTATCATCAAATGGCCTAATTTTACGAGTTTACAGTTATCTTTTGGACGACGGTTGACCTTTGTTTCCCGAGGTCGATATATTGGTCGCGACTTTTAATTTCAAGTTCAATAACATCACCTGGTTGTAAGTAACTATTTTCTTTTTGTGTATCTACAAAATAATTGATTTTTTCTTCGTAAGTAGCATTTGCGTCGATCATTTTTCCGAGAATATCTTTATTTAATCGTAAACAGACTCCTCCGGGTGTCCCGGTTAATATTAAATCGCCAATACGTAAATCAAAAATAGTAGACATCTCTGTTAATGTTTCAGTCGGTTTAAATAATAAATGGTCACTAAAAGAATGTTGGCGAACTTCGTCATTTACTCGTAATATCAGTTCTAAATCATTAAGATAGTGAATTTCGTCTCGTTCTAATAAGTAAAGATATGGCCCCGTTGGACAAAACGTACGGTAACTTTTCCCTTTAAACCATTGTTGTTCTACAATTTGTATGTCGCGTGCGGAAACGTCATTTGCAATAATTAATCCACCGATATAGTCAACTATATTATGCTCGTTTATATTGGTTTCTTCTGTAATATCTCGCTTTAGGACGAGCCCTAATTCAATCTCATAATCAAGCAATTGAACATTTTGGGGGCAAATAATATTTGAATTAGCGGCACTTAATGAGCTTGGGGACTTCATAAATAGTAAATTATACGCTGGCTTTTGTTGCGTAAAACCAGCTTCTTCGCGGTGATCAGCGTAGTTAGTACCTTGGCAATAAATATTCCCGTCCGTCGTAATGGGTGATAAAAGTGTAATATCTTCGAACGAGATAATGGTACCTACTGTTTTAGCCTTTGCAATTTGTGAGTGTCCGTCTGTTAGAATGCTCCGTAAAGTTGGAAAAGTACCTTCTATAAGATGCAAAGCCTCTTCAAAAACACCCCAACGATCTTGTCCATCATATTTAAAGCGTAATAAACGTGTGCCCATACTGAATCCTCCTTTAGGTATTATGGTTAATTATAGGAGAGAAGCGATCACTAAAAATACAATAAAAGCCTTTGGAGTTTTAGATGGAAAACTACTAAAAGTAATTGAAATGTAAAAAGGTATATTTTTTCGCAGAAATTGTGGATATCCTCTGAATTTAGCTTATCCAGAGGATATTCACATAATCAAAAACGCGTTAAAAAACTAGAAGGCATGATGCCCTCTAGTTTTTTGTGTATATAACAATTGCATCTCGTAAAAATTTTGCTGCTCCTTGCTGTACTTTATCGTAGTAAGCTGTGAATCGTTCATCAGCGATATACATTTCTGCAAGACCAGCATGAGCTTCCTTGGAGTATTGATCCCAGTAAAAGCAAAGCCATTGTTTATGCAAATCTGCTGCTTTTTGGGCTAGCTCTCCTGCAGGATCCCCTGTATCCATAGCGGATTTAAGCGTCCTAAATAGCTGTTCCTCTAGTTTTTGGATTTCCTCATACTGCTCGTTTGTCATACCCTTTACCTTTGCATTGGATTTGTTCACAGCTTCTTCGCCATATTGTTCACGAATTTCCTTACCGTATTTCTTCTCATTGTCCTCGACAAGCTTGTTTTTAAAGCCTTCAAATTTTTCTTTATCCGTCATGCTAATCTTCCTTTCTGTTAGTTGGATTGATTTATCCACATTGTTAATAAGTGCATCTAACTGTGCACGTTTTTCAAGTAGTTTTTCCCTATGATCTCGAAGCGCACCAGTTGCATCGAATGTAGGGGAAGTCATAATTTCTTTAATACTATCTAAATTTACTCCAAGTTCCCGGTAGAACAGTATTTGCTGTAGACGATCTACTTCAGCAGCACCGTATATACGATAGCCAGATGAATTGATACGTGATGGTTTTAGTAGACCGATTTCATCATAATATCGAAGTGTCCTTGTACTAATACCAGCAAGCTGGCCAAGCTTTTGTACTGTATATTCCACATCATCACCCCCTCATATATTCAGTCTAAACCTTACCGTAACGTTAAGGTCAAGCAATAATTGTTCAATTATTTTTCTTTGATTATAATAAAAGAATAAGTAGGGGGGAAATCACATGACAACGATAGGGTTTGTAAGACATGGTGTCACTGCTTGGAATAAAGAAGGTAGAGCACAGGGGAATACAGATGTGCCTTTAGATGAAGAAGGAATTCAAATGGCAGAGCGAGCAGCAAAAAGAATGCAGGATGAGGAATGGGACGTTATTTATACAAGTCCACTCATCCGCGCGAAGAAAACAGCTGAAATTATTGCGGATAAGCACCCGGGAGTCGATTTTATTCAAGACAAACGCCTTGGTGAAATTGGTGGGGGCATTATCGAAGGAACGACAGAAGATGAACGGATTGCTAAATGGGGTTCGGATTGGAGAAACCAGGACATGGGCTTTGAACCGGAAGATGCTATTAGTTCTCGTGGAATGTCCTTTATAGAAGAAGTAAAGAAAAAACATTTAGGAAAACGAGTGCTTGTAGTTAGTCATGGTGGCTTCATAAGTAGATTATTAAATGCACTTGTTCCAGACGGAGAATTTTCTCATGATATCGGTAACACTTCCGTTACAATTGTAGAACTGGGGGATAGTGGAAATGTATGTCATCTATTTAACTGTATGAATCATTTAGAGAGGAAGGAAGTGCAATGATGAAAGATGCTTCTTATTATATAAAGCAGTTAGGATTAGAGCCCCATCCAGAAGGGGGTTATTTTCAAAGTAGCTATGCTTCTGAGTACTCCGAAGGTAATCGTAAGCTATATACGAGTATTTATTTTCTATTAGGTGCTGGGGATGTGTCTCATTTTCATCGTTTAAAGTCGGACGAGCTATGGTACTTCCATGATGGTAGCTCACTTTTGGTACATGTAATCGATGAGGAAGGTAACTATGTGGAACATAAGCTCGGCTTAGATTTAGAAAATGGGGAAGTTCCTCAAGTATTAGTGCCCAAAAATACTATTTTTGGATCATCCGTTATAGAAAATGGAACATTTTCACTCGTGGGATGTATGGTAGCACCAGGATTTGAATACGAGGATTTTGAACTCTTCACGCAAAAGGAACTGTTACATGATTATCCTCAACACAAAGAAATTATTTGTAAAATGGCTTATGAAACATTGCCGGAGTCTGAATAATTGTAGAAAATGCCCTTCAGCTACTCATTAGTGAAGGGCGTTTTTAATTATTTAAAAGAGAAGGAGCAACCCGGGCTTTCTTTTTCGTATATGGAAAGTCAGTTGATAGCCAACCGGAAACAATTAAGACTAGATTTTTGCCTTTATAATGAGCTTGCATTGTTCTATTTATTTTTTTCTGTTTGCTCAATTACTGAATCGGAATCATTTTTAGGAGATAGGCTAGTTAAGTCAATTAGTTCTATAACAGAATTACCTTCTCCTACAGGTCCACATATACCCGTTTCTATATCGCATATCAAAGCATCTTTATTGGTCATAACCTTTCCCCTTTTCATTCGTTTTATGAATACCTTTGTTCACCTAGTACTATATTTGAAAAGTAAAGATATAACAAATTTAACGCTTATATTTTAGTTAAATTAAAGGGATATTGGTTAGGCTTATGGAAGTTAGGAATAAGCTCATCATTTGCTTGGAGGTTTTATGATGACGAAGAAGGTAGTAATACTTCTAATATTATTTTTAGTAATTGCTCTAATTGTAATGCACAAAGAACCAAAGGAAGGTGGAAATATACAAAAGGAAGTGTCTATAGAAGTGTCTTCAGATACGGAATCCTTAGTATCCCTCTTGTTTGAACTAGCGGAAAAGGGACAAACGATTAATTCCCCTTTTATCGTAGGGGAAACGACAATCCAAAAAGTGCATGAATTATGGGGAGCGCCAGAGCAAAAAAGTGAGAATGCTAGTGCTATTTATGAAGATTTTCTGTCAAACGATGCTACAGTTGGTTATCATTCTGAAGTTGTTTTTGATATACGGTCTAGTTCACCTGAGATTCAGCAAATCCATTTCAAGGATATTATATCCATTAAAGGTGAACCAGATAAAATTAGAAGCTATCAGGATGACCAAGTAAATCAAACGATACTTATATACGATGTTACAAAGGACTTTCAGTTGAAATGGATATTACCTAAGCCATCGGAAGAAAATCCAAATCCAACGGTTCATCACATTTCTGTTTTCACAGAATTTGAAGAAGAAGTCTCCTTATCCGATTTAAGCCTAGAAGAAAAGGTCGGGCAGATGATATTTGCAGGGATAAAAGGAACGATTATGACAAATGAAACAAAGAAAATTATTTCAACAGATCAAGTCGGCGGTATTATTTTGTTCAAGGACAATTTAAAGGACGCCCATCAATCTGTTACCTTATTAAATGCGATAAAAGAAGAAAATACTAATAATAAGGTTCCGTTATTTTTAGGCGTCGATGAAGAGGGAGGAAGAATTTCAAGGCTGCCAGGGGTAACCAAGCTACCGACAAACGAAGATCTAGGAAAGCAAAATGACGCAACTCTTTCTTATGACATCGGAAAGCTATTAGGAAAAGAAGTAAGTGCATTTGGCTTTAACCTAGATTTTGCTCCTGTTCTTGATATAAATAGCAATCCGGACAATCCGGTTATTGGAAACCGATCCTATGGAACAGATGCGGAAATAGTAAGTGAACTAGGTATACGGACAATGGAAGGTATTCAAAGTGAGCGAGTTATTTCGGTTGTAAAGCATTTCCCAGGACATGGCGATACTATGGTAGATTCCCACAAAGAACTTCCCATCATTCAAAAGAGTTTAAAGGACTTACATGCCTTAGAGTTAATACCTTTTGCTAGAGCTATAGATCATGGAGCAGAAGTCGTGATGATAGGACATATTTTGCTACCTAAAATCGACTCTACCTATCCTTCTTCTTTATCAAAGAAAATTATTACTGATATTTTGAGGGAACAACTAGATTATGAAGGGATTATTATCACAGATGATATGACAATGAAAGCAATCTTAAATACATTTGAAATAGGGGAAGCAGCAGTATCCGCAGTTAAAGCTGGAAATGATATAGTGTTAGTAGCCCATGACTACGCAAATGTATTTAAAGCGAAAGAAGCAATTCTCCAAGCGATAGAAGCAGGAGAAATTACGGAACAAAGAATTGATGAAAGTGTGAAAAGAATTCTCTCTATTAAAAAGAAATATAATTTGAGTAACACACAGCTAGATGGGGTAAACATACAAGAGTTAAACCAATTAATTAATGAAACATTAGGGAGATGATGTAATGAAAACTACTAATTCTAACATTGCTTATAAAGATGAAGGTCAAGGGGAAGCACTACTCCTTATTCACGGATTTTGTGGAAGCTCCAACTATTGGAACAGAGTAATTCCTAAGCTTTCTGAGAACTATAGAGTTATTGCAATAGATCTTCCTGGTCATGGAGCGTCGGAAGGAAACGATAAAGTGCAGGAAATAGAACACTACGCATTAGTTATAAAGGACTTTATAGAGGAGCTAAAAATAGAGAAAGTGACGATGTTCGGTCATTCACTAGGAGGCTATATCACACTGGCATTCGCAGAAAGCTATAGTGACTATTTAAATGGCTTTTCGTTGATTCATTCCACAGGTTTTCCAGATTCTAAAGAAGCAAAAGAAGGAAGAACTGCATCTGCTAAAAAAATTGATAAAGAAGGAATCACTCCATTCATCGATGGTCTAGTTCCAAAGCTATTTGCTCCAGCTAATGTGGAAACCCATAAACAATCGCTAGAGGAAGTTAAGAAAATTGGATATGAAGTACACCCTCAAGGAGCTAAAAATGCACTTCAAGCGATGAAAGACAGAAAAGATCGTACGAAGGTTTTGGGGAATACAGAGCTACCAGTACTATTAATAGCAGGAGAAGATGACCAACTGATTCCAGCTGACAAGACATTTACAGCGAGTGGAGAAAATATTAAACAAGTAATGATAAAGGGCGCAGGTCATATGAGTATGTATGAGGCGCCGGAGGAACTGTCTAATGCTATTCTCTCTTATATAAAGAAAGCATAAACAAAAAGGAGCGACAAAAGTGAATACATCACATTTTGTTGCTCCTTAAAATTGGTTAAATGCCATTGTCTCTTAAGCTTATATGCAACGAGCCATTTGTTTGTAACTGTGCATAAAATACTTCACTTACTGATTCAACTCCATGTTTTCTGAGTTTCTTCATAACCCATTCTTCGGTTAAATCTAATTCTTCTAGATTTTTTTTTACAATTTTGCCGTCAGCTATTATTTCAGAGGGCATGAACAAAGGAAGGGTAATTGGCACCTTTACATCCTGTTTTGTTGCTTCCTGTAACCCGACTTTTTTCATCACGCTTAATTCACCGTTTGTTTCCAAAACAGCATAATGTACATCCTGGATGGAAAAAATAGATTGCTCTCTAAGCAGCATTAATAGATCATCCATATGTAAGCGTGCTGATTTTAAAGACTTCGGACTTAATTCACCGTCTTTTATAATAATGGTAGGCTCGTCATCAATCCATGTTCTAATGGTAGGGAATTTTAATGATATATAACTCATTAACATTACGAGAACTGCCCACCAAATAAGTGAAATCAATCCATCAATAAAAGGTGTTTCCTTTTGAGAGGCAATCTCAGCTGCTATGGATCCTACCGTTATGCCAGTAATGTAGTGGAAAAATGTTAGTTGACTCAGTTGTTTCTTTCCTAATAGTCTTGCTAATCCAAGTAATGCCATAAAGGAAATCGTAGTTCTCAATATCATTTCCCAAAAGTTCATTTCGAAAAAGGTTTCCATATTCGCATATAACCTCATTTCATTCTAGACGTAATACTTATTGTTGCCACAAAATTTGTCGCTATACTATTCAGTTAACTAATTGTGAAATTACTTTAATGTTCGTTTTTATCGACATAGTTTATGAAATTGACTCAGATTGATTCATTTTTAAATTAATTTGTCGAATTTGAGCTATAATAATTTTAATCATGTATTAATTAGAAAGAATGTGGAAATATGTTCAAATTGAACTCTAGTCACAAAATGGGTAATCCAGTATATCCTATAATGTTTGCGATAGGCGTATGTCATCTATTTAATGATACGTTGCAGGCGGTAATTCCTGCGATGTTTCCTGTATTAGAATTGGAACTAGGTCTTACATTTACACAATTAGGACTCATCTCATTTGTATTAAATATTGTTGCATCGGTTCTACAGCCAGTTGTCGGCTTTATAAGTGATAAAAAACCTATGCCTTATGCATTGCCACTTGGAATGACGAGTTCGTTCGTCGGAATGGCAGGATTAGCCCTTGCACCAGAGTATTGGATGATCCTTGTGTCCGTCATATTTTTAGGGCTAGGGTCCGCAGTCTTTCATCCAGAGGGTTCACGTGTATCCTTTATGGCAGCTGGTTCTAAACGAGGACTTTCCCAATCTATTTATCAAGTGGGGGGAAACTCTGGACAAGCACTAGCGCCATTGATAAGTGCCTTTATATTAGTGCCTTTGGGTCAAAAGGGAGCAGCTCTGTTCTTAATAGTAGCGGCAATTGGAATTTTCATATTGTCGAGGATTTCTGCATGGTATAAAAGCCAGTTGGAAGCAGAGAAGCATTCCAAAAGGAAGAGGACGTTGCTTTCTTCTTTACCAGCATTGACTAATAGACAAATTGGAGTTGCCTTAACATTATTGATGGTCATCATTTTTGCTCGTTCCTTCTATGTTACTAATATGACCAATTTTTATATTTTTCACTTGATGGAGAACTATGACTTGTCTATAAAAGAAGGGCAGTTAATTATCTTTGTTTTCCTAGCATTGGGAGCAGTAGGAACATTGTTTGGGGGACCAATGGCTGATCGCTTTGGAAGAAAAAATATTATATTACTATCAATAGCGGTTCCCATTCCATTATGTCTAGCACTTCCTTACGTTCCTGTTTGGTCCATAATATTATTGCTCATTGCGATAGGATTTTTCATCATGTTAAGTTTCTCGGTAACTGTCGTGTATGCGCAGGAGCTCGTGCCAAGTAAAATTGGGACGATGGCAGGTTTAACTGTAGGACTAGCTTTTGGTATGGGAGCAATAGGAGCAGTAGTAATCGGTATATTGATGGATTATATAGGGGTTTATACGACAATGATTGTCGTGTCGACGTTACCAATAATAGGATTAGTAGCTTTGGCACTACCGAAGGATCGAAAAATAGGGATACCCAATTAAAAAAAGCGAGTGATTATGAAATCGCTCGCTTTTCATCTGTCCTTATAATTTTAAGCTACAACCATCCGGAACTTGCGTAGGGTCGGTAACAAGATTCTCATGTATATGAACTTGGTGCATTTTGTTATTGTGCATAAATTTGAAAATACCGTTATCAAAATCTGTTCCAATTTCTTTGAAGAAAATACCTTCTTGGCACATATTTTTCGCGCACGTAAAGGAAACTTTATAAGAATCTCCGTCAGTCACCAAATAAGCACGGACTCCTTTTTCAAAAATGCCATCTTCTTCATCTTTGATATAGCGAGCAACAGAAACAACATGGAAGTCCACGAAAGGGATTTCTTTTAATAAGACATTCATAAAGGAACCCCTTGTTATTTCTTCCCATCTGCTTTGTGCAGTTTGTCCTATAATAATTTGGGTTATATTTAATCCGTGGGCAACTTCTTTAATAACTTTTGGAGAAGGACGTTTTTCGTTATCACGAATGATAAACTCCTCAACCTCCAATTCTTCTGCTAAAGCTTTCCAATCTTCAATATAGCCAGATTTCTCAGCATCGAATGCATCATATGGTAGTGGGTCAACTGTTAGTATATATAGTGGACAATCCAGCATGCTTGCCATTTTATGTCCTCTTCTAATTAGTCGCTCACCATTTGGTCCGTAGTATACGCAGACAAGTATACTCTCATCCATTCGACCTTTTACGCGTTTCACGGTTTTACACACCTCTTCTTTTTTCTTGTTCTATTTATTGTCGTATAATTTTCTATTGTATAACACTATGCTTCAAAACATGAAAAGTGCGTTGCACCCTACTTTCATGTATAATTATTAAATGCATATATAGAGAGAAATTACTAATGTTCTATACATAATATGCACTTGCTTTTAACACTAGCAAGTTAAATATCCTAAATTCTAATGTATTTTGAAGGGCCTCATATGGAATCCTATTATGATACTTCTTGTTAGGATAGTCAAGTCTATAGTTTGAAAAAGAATTTCTACCCTCAGAACACCCCATCCTAATTCTTACTTAACCAATAGGAGGTTAAAAATTGTTTTCTATAAATTTAGTTATATTAATCCCATTTATTGTTGCTGCACTCCTACCTTTTTCATTCAGGCGATTCAAAAAGAATCACTTAGGTTGGTTTGTTTTAATAGTACCTACTGTTTTGTTTGTTCTTCTTGCTAGGCTAATTCCCTCGGTAGCAGATGGAAAAACATACGTCCATACATATGAATGGATTCCCACATTAGATTTTAACTTCACAACATATTTAGATGGTCTTAGTATGATCTTTGCTCTATTAATCACAGGCGTTGGTAGTTTAGTTATTCTATATTCTATCTTTTACCTGTCTTCTAAAGAGTCCTTACAGCATTTTTATTGCTATTTACTATTATTCATGGGTGCCATGCTTGGTGTTGTTTTTTCAGATAACTTAATGGTGTTATATGTTTTTTGGGAATTAACGAGTGTTTCTTCCTTCCTATTGATCGCCTTTTGGAATCACCGTCAAGGATCAAGACAAGGTGCACAAAAAGCTATGCTAATCACTGTAAGTGGTGGTATTGCTATGTTAGTCGGCTTTATCATGCTACATACAATGACTGGCTCCTTTAGTATTCGAGAAATAATTGCCAGTGTGAATGAGATTAGTGACCATGCTTTGTTCATACCTGCAATGATATTAATACTACTTGGGGCGTTTACGAAATCAGCACAATTCCCTTTCCATATTTGGTTACCGGATGCAATGGAAGCACCGACCCCTGTTAGTGCTTATTTACACTCGGCGACAATGGTAAAGGCAGGTATATACTTGGTAGCACGGTTCACGCCAGTTTTTGGAGCGGATGAAGTATGGTTTTGGGTAGTAAGTATAGTCGGGATGATTACTCTATTTTGGGGTTCTTTTAATGCTGTTCGACAAACCGACTTAAAAGCATTATTAGCCTTTTCTACTGTTAGTCAGCTAGGACTTATCATGAGTTTGCTTGGTTTAGGATCTATAGCATTGCAGTTTGGTTATTCAGCTGATTCAGTTTTGTATACACAGGCAACATTCGCTGCTTTGTTTCACTTGATTAATCATTCAACCTTTAAAGGTGCATTGTTTATGGTCGTTGGAATTCTCGATCATGAGCTAGGAACTCGGGATATCCGACGGCTTGGGGGATTAATGACACTTATGCCGTTTACATTTACGGTTGCTCTAATAGGAAGTTTATCGATGGCGGGTTTACCACCGTTTAATGGATTCCTTAGTAAGGAAATGTTCTTTGCCTCAACCGTTTATATTATGGAAGTAGATATTTTTTCTTTACCTTCATTCGGAATTATTTTCCCGGTTGTAGCTTGGATTGCGAGTGTTTTAACTTTTGTTTACTGTATGATTATCGTTTTTAAAGTATTTCTTGGTAAGCCTCAGCAAGAGAAATTGGATAAACCTATCCATGAAGCTCCTATCGGAATGTTATTATCTCCTATGATTCTTGGTGCTTTGGTGGTTGGCATATTCTTCTTTCCAAATCTATTAGGTCAATATATTTTGCAACCAGCAATGGGTAGTATTTACCCAACGTTTGGAGATTCTGCAGATTTAACACCGAAAATCTCCGCTTGGCATGGAGTAAAACCTGAATTACTCATGACAATTGGTGTTATTTTAATAGGTGCTCTTCTATATAAATTCCTTAAATTGTGGAAACCGTTTGTCTATGGATTATTCTCATCCTCTTTTACATTTAACTCACTTTATAATAATTTGTTGGCATTTTCTGTTAGGAACTCTAACATAGTAACGAATCGCTATATGAACGGACTATTACGACATTATTTAACGTATATATTTGTTTTCTTTATAGTGACAGTAGGTAGTTATCTGTTCTATTCAAGAGCATTTTCGTTTGATATTTCAACCAATGCATCTTTCCGTGTCTTTGAAGTGTGTTTAGTAGCTATTATGGGGGTTGCAGCAGTGTCCATGCTCTTTGCGAAGTCACGTATAACAGCGACATTGTTAAACGGGGTATTAGGGTACTCTATAGCTATCTTTTTTGTCCTTTTCCGCGCTCCGGACTTAGCTTTAACTCAGTTAGTTGTAGAATCTGTAACGACAGCCTTATTTCTACTAGCTTTTTCTCATTTGCCAGACTGGAAGAAGGAAAAACTCCCAACACGTACAAAGCTAATCAATGGAATAGTATCAGTAGCAGTGGGATTAATAGTTGTTTTAATTGGTTTATCCGTAGTAGATTTCAATCATTTTGATCCTATTTCAAGTTATTTTGAGAATGCCTATGAACTAGCTGGAGGAGCAAATATCGTTAATGCCATATTGGGAGATTTCCGTGGTTTTGATACGATGCTCGAGGTGGTTGTCCTATTTATAGCAGGTTTGGGTGTGTATTCGATGATTAAGCTAAGAACAAAAAAGGAGGATGAAAACATTGAAGATCAATGATGTCATACTCCGTACAATCAGTAGAATTGTTGTATTTATCATTTTGACATTTGGTGTGTATTTATTTCTTTCAGGTCACAATACACCCGGCGGTGGATTTATAGGTGGTTTAGTTTTAGCATGTGCAATTGTACTGCTCTATTTATCTACAGACTTGGAAACCGTCCAAAAGAGTCTTCCGTTAGATTTTAAATATGTTGCAGCGCTCGGCGTGTTACTAGCTACATCCACAGGCTTTGGGTCCATCATTTTTGGAGTTCCGTTTATGTCTCAAACCTTTGCCTATTTTGATTTGCCTATATTTGGTGTAACAGAACTGACAACGGTGACTATATTTGAAGCTGGTGTAGCTTTAACTGTTGTCGGTGTACTAGTAACGATTATTTTTAGCATAAGTGAGGATGGTGGATAAAAAATGGAAACATTAATCATTATGTTAATAGGGATTTTAGTTGCTGTTGCCACGTATCTAATCCTCTCCAGAAATATTATTCGAATCATTTTAGGAACTGCAGTGTTTTCTCATTCAGTCCATTTGCTCATTTTAACGATGGGGGACTTAAAGCAAGGAAATGTACCTTTGTTAAAGGAAGCTAATGCGCCTTATACCGATGCTTTACCACAAGCGCTTATCTTAACTGCTATCGTTATTAGTTTAGCAATTACTGCATTCATCCTTGTGCTTGCCTACCGTATTTATCAAGATATTGGTACGGATGATCTCGATGAATTGAGAGGGGCAAAAGATGAATAATTTAATTGTTTTACCGTTGATCCTACCAATAATGGTTGGGGTTATATTGGTATTTTTACGACCATATATAAAAATACAGCGTGCCATTAGTTTACTAACAATGATTGTCACAGCTGGAATAAGTTTATTTCTATTAAATATAGTTCAGACTGACGGAATCCTCCGTCTAGATTTTGGTGGATGGGAGCCCCCATTTGGGATTCTATTTGTGGCAGATTCCTTTGCTATGTTACTTGTGCTTACGGCAAGTATTGTTACTGCTATTTGTTTAATCTACGCTTTTTCTTCTATTGGAGAAAGACACGAAAAAATGTATTTCTATCCTTTTGTTTTATTTTTAGTTGCAGGAGTTAATGGATCGTTTTTAACCGGAGATCTATTTAACCTATTTGTCTGTTTTGAAGTTATGTTATTAGCTTCCTATGTATTAGTGACATTGGGAGGAACCAAGCGTCAGTTGAGAGAAGCAATAAAATATGTGGTGATTAATATTCTAGCCTCCTGGTTCTTCCTCGTAGCCCTTGCTTATTTATATGGTACTGTAGGTACTTTAAATATGGCTCATATATCGGAAAGAGTGGCAGAAGCAGGGCAAGGACCTTTACTTACAACAATAAGTATTTTGTTTTTAATCGTATTTAGTTTGAAAGCAGGGTTGTTGCTATTCTTTTGGCTTCCAGGATCTTATTCAGTGCCTCCAACTGCAATTGCAGCATTGTTTGGAGCATTGCTTACAAAGGTCGGGATATATGCGCTTTTCCGGACATTTACGCTCATATTCTATCACGAGACCTTAATATCCCACACTTTAATAGGGATAATGGCAGGAATTACACTAATTGTTGGGTGTATGGGAGCCATAGCCTTTAAGGATGTTCGGTTAATCGTTTCCTATAACGTAGTAATTGCAGTTGGATTTATATTAATCGGATTGGCTGTAGGTACGGAAACGTCTATCGCAGGATCTATATATTACGTCATTCATGACATGATTGCTAAAGCCATGCTATTCTTGTTGGCTGGTACGATGATTTATGTGACTGGAAAATCCAAAATAGATGAAATGAGTGGGCTAATACGAAATTATCCTCTATTTGGATGGATGTTCTTCCTAGTCACTTGTTCATTGGCAGGTATTCCACCGTTAAGTGGATTTGTTGGGAAAATATTGGTTGGGCAAGGGGCAATTGAATCTGGTTCTTACATATTGCTAGCATTGGCTTTTCTCTCCAGTATTGTTGTACTATATTCACTTCTTCGAATTTTCTTAAATACTATATTTGGGGAAACTATTATTAGTCCGGAAGATGAAAAACCAATGAAAAAGGGAATGATTATCCCAATTGTTTTGTTAGGGATAGCAACGATTTCATTGGGACTTGGAGCAGAGTTTATATCCGACTATGTTACGGATGCAGCTCATACTCTAGCCAATCCATCCGTTTATATTGATGCGGTAATGGGTGGAAATAAGTGATTGAGAGGTGAGAATATGCCAGCACAATTTTTACTAAACCTATTCATCGCATTTTTATGGACAACCTTAAAAGATGAAGACGAACTGAAGATGACGACGTTTTTTAGTGGTTTCATCGTAGGGATCTTCATCATTTTCTTAATGCATCGCTTATTCGGGACTCAGTTTTATTTGAGAAGATTATTCTCCGTCATTAAGTTAATTTTCATATTTATATCAGAATTAGCTCAGTCGAGTTTGTTAATAAGTAAACAAATATTAAACCCACGTTGGGACCTGAAGCCTGGAATTTTCACCTATAAAACGGAGCTTAAAGGAGACTGGGAAATTACCACGTTAGCAATGTTGTTAACATTAACTCCTGGTTCCGTTGTGATGGAAGTAAATCCAGAAGGGGACATGTTTTATATACATGCAATGGATATAGAGCAGTCTAAGGCGGATGTATTGAGATCGATTACTAAATTTGAAGCAGCAATTATGGAGGTGACCCGTTAATGATTGATAAAATACTGTTGGTTTCACTAACGCTATTTGTTATTTCCATTGCAATTGCACTTTTTCGAATCATTAAAGGCCCGTCCATGCCAGACCGGGCAGTAGCATTAGATATGATTGGTGTAAATCTTATATCGATGATCGCTATTATTTCGATTGTTTTGAATACCAAAGCTTTTTTAGAAGCTATTCTTATCCTAGGTATACTTGCATTTATTAGCACGATTGCTATTTCCAGGTATATTGAAAGGGGGGCTATCATTGAGCATAAGTCAGATAATTGAGCTAGTTGCGGTTATTATCATTTTTTTAGGAAGTGTTATGAGTGTGATTAGTGCCTTTGGTATTATTCGTCTTCCAGACGTTTATACGCGCTCCCACGCAGCGACCAAAAGTTCAACGGTAGCAGTACTGTTGTCTCTAACTGGAGCCTTTATATATTTTTGGGTAAGCGAAAATTTAGTAAGCGTTCGTCTTATACTAGGTATATTATTTGTGTTTTTAACCGCCCCTGTCTCAGGGCATTTGCTAACGCGTGCAGCTTATCGATCGAAAGTGAAGCTTACCGAAAATTCCTCCGATGATGCTTTAAAGGAAGTATTATTTCCTGAGGATAAATAACAAAAGAAAAGCTATACGATTGGAGAGATCTCCGATTGTATAGCTTTTTTTACAATGTGTGGTTTTCGGAATAGACTCTATGCGTTGTATGCTGTAGATCCTCAAAAGCTTTACTAATCAGTTCTTATAGTTGAAGGAAAGCTCAAAGAGAAAAAAGGTTCTGCACTTGGAGGGAATTGGTAATTTAATAGTTTTATAAAAACCAGTAATTGGATTTCATGTTTATAATTTCGTATATTAGGTCTAATGTTAATAGTGGTAATTTATGGTAAATATTGATGGCAGATGAAAGGCTCATAAACCAGAATGAATGTGAGGTATCCTTTGTAGCACAAGGTTTTAAAGATCTAAAAGAGTAGTTGAGAATATATCGATTTATTTAATTCTATTTATTGAAATAAAATAAATGTTCAATTAATTTCGTCTAATATATTGCATTCTACCAAATTCCATAGTATTATCAACTTTGATATATTGCATACGGCGTGATTAGGAACAATCATTTGTCTAGCATTCATAACAAACATCCAGAAAACAAAGAAATGATTATTTCTTATATCACAGGAGGAACAAAAAATGAAGACTAAGTTATCATTCTCTAATCATTTAGTGATTGGGGTTATGCTATTTGCATTATTTTTTGGAGCAGGAAATCTAATTTTTCCAGCTAGTTTAGGTCAAAATGCAGGAACACAGGTATGGATAGCAGTTATTGGATTTTTACTAACTGGAATTGGGTTGCCGTTTTTAGGTACTCTAGCGATGGGATTCTCGGGAAGTAAAAATTTACAGGATCTTTCTAGTAGAGTACATCCCGTCTTTGCCGTAATCTTTACCTCACTGCTTTACTTAACAATAGGACCATTTTTTGCTTTACCAAGAACAGGAGCCGTTTCATTTGAAATTGGTATTCTGCCATTTATGAATCAGGATTCTGCACAAATTGGTTTGTTAATATTTACGATTATTTTCTTCGGACTCACGTTATTGCTGTCACTGAATCCATCTAAAATCGTTGATAATGTCGGGAAATTTCTTTCTCCAGGAATAATAATAGGATTATTCTTCTTATTATTATTTGTAATTTTTAAGCCAATGGGTAGCTTTCAAGAACCACAAGGGAACTATGTAACAAATGCATTTATGACAGGATTTACAGAAGGTTATAATACGATGGATGCACTGGCTTCCTTAGTTTTTGGTATTATCGTAATTCATGCAATTCGTTCCATGGGTGTAACATCGACTAAGGGAATTTTAGTTGCTACAGCGAAATCTGGTGGGATTGCCATTTTGTTTTTAGGTTTAATTTATGCTGGGATAGCTTACTTAGGGGCAACTAGTGTACAAACATATGGCCTGTTTGAAAATGGTGGTCCAGTATTAAGTGCTGCATCGGAGCATTATTTCGGGTCATTTGGCGCTATACTTTTATCCATTATTATCTTCTTAGCATGTTTAACTACAAGTATTGGATTGACTACAGCGTGCGCGGAATACTTCCACACTTTAATGCCTAAGATTAGTTACAAAGCATTTGTTATTTTCTTTAGTGTTTTCACATGTATAATTGCAAATTTTGGATTGTCTAATATTATTACTTATTCTATTCCGGTTTTAATGTTATTATATCCACTAGCGATTGTATTGATTTTCTTAACATTCTTGTCACCATTGTTTAATCATGCGAGAATGGTGTATGTTAGTGTAATGTTCGTGACGTTTTTAATCAGTATTGTAGATGGTTTTAAAGCGCTGTGTGGTTCATTAGATATTGAATATTATAACTGGCTACAACCAATCGTAAGTTTTTACGAGAATGTATTGCCATTTTATAATGTAGGGTTAGGATGGTTAATACCATTTATCGTAGTAATGCTTGTAACTGGAATCATTTCGAGATTTGAAAAAACAGAAGTAAAATCAGCTAAATAAATAAAAAAGGTGGTTAGAAAGATTGTGAATATCACAACGCTTTCTGCCACCTTTTAATTATCTTCGTTTTTAAAACTCTTCGATTGTATAAATCCAATTGGAGCGCATTACTTCTGCTAGTTCTTTGGTGTTTTTTTCGCGGAATGCGCGAATTAGATTCTCATGTTGCTCAATAGAATATTCTCGTAGGACAATTTTTTCATAATAAAATAGCCTACGTACATGTGCTTGAAGCATTTCTACCATGGAATGTATGTATGGATTATTAGCAGTGTCTACAATAAGTTGATGAAATTCTTCATCCACTTTTAGAGCTGTGGAAAATTCTTTTTGCTGTAGAGCGTTAGCGAATTCTCTATTTTTTTCTTCTAATAGACTTAGAACTTCCTCATCCATATTAGGAACGGCTATCTCAGCTGCGAGCGCTTGCAGTACTGCCAATGGTGGCAAGAGATTATTAATATCCTCTTTCTCGACGGCTGTGACTTGCGTTGCTCTACCAGGGTGCATTGTTACAAAACCTTGGGATTCTAGAAGCTGTAAGGATTCTCTAATAGGTGTTCTACTCACCCCTAAAGCTTGGGCGAGTTCAATATCGTTTAGCTTCTCTTCAGGTTGTAAAGTTCCGTCGATAATCCACTGCTGTAATTGGTTAAAAGCATGCAACTTGGCGGTTGTACGAACAGGTTTAGTATGATTCACCGGAATTGGCACAAAGATTCCCTCCTTTCAATTGTCTTAATAGTTCAACAATATCATACAACATATTATACAATATATCGCATAAATTGGAAGAGATTATTCTACTAGTAATTGTACAGTGATAGATTTTACATCTATAACGGATTCTTCCTTCATAATTTCCTGTAAAATAACCTCTTTAAAATAATTGATACTTGTATTTAATGGGATATGAAGAATCTTTCTTAATGCAGTTTCGTACATATTTACAAATTCTGCATCCGTATTTCCGCGCTGCAATTCAGCAAAAGCTTCGTACACCTGATCCAATTTATCTGCTAACTCGAGTAGACGACCTTCAATCGTATCGTCTTTCCCTTCTTTCATACGGTCAAAAAATACTGGCTGAAATTCTTTTGGAATTTCATCTAATATAAACTTCTCCATCATTTTTTCTTCAACATGTGCAAGCATTTGTTTAAGCTCAGGAGATGCATGCTTCACTGGTGTTTTAATATCTCCGATAAAAATCTCTGCAAAGTCATGGTTGATCGTTTTTTCATAAAGTGATTTCCAGTTAATTGTTGCACCGTTATTCTCTTCTAGTGTTGCAAAAAACATAGCGTATTGGGAAACTTTCCATGAGTGAGCAGCAACATTATGCTCTTCAAATTTAAAACGTCCGGGACAGCGAATAATTCTTTCTAAATCGTTCATACTCATAAAAAATTTATGTATACCCATTCACAATCACTCCCTAAATATAATCATACTGGAAAAATTTAAAAAATACCATACTAAATCACTATGAATTAAAGTGAAATGATAAACTAGTCCTTCTATTTGATTATATAGACAAAAAGGTAATTTCTAAACGTTGTGGCAGATTGTTTTATTTCGCTCTTATTTGGGTAATCCTTAAGTAACCCAAGGAGGAATTTACATGACAAAATACGATAAATTAAAAAATACATTAGAAAAACGTTTTGAAGAGTTAGAGCATCAAAAACAAAATGAAGAGGAGTTTGAGACTACGGAGTTATCTAACTACGATAATCATCCTGCGGATAATGCAACTGACTTAACCGATCAGCATACGCGTCTAGCGTTAAATAGGCATTTTGATGAGGAAATGGAGGACATTGAAAAAGCGTTAGCTGCTATCGAGGAGGGTACATACGGGAAATGTGCTGAATGCGGAGAAGAAATCCCACTTGCTCGATTAGAAGCGGTCCCGACTACTTTGACATGTGTGGAGCATGCGCATCAAGGTGTATATGAAGACAGTCGTCCAGTGGAAGAATCACTTCTAAATTCTTCAACAGATCAGCCGGTGGAGGATGAAGATGATAGACTTCGCGATTACTCCAATAGCTTTGAGATACTAGAAGAGGTCGGTTCATCTGATTCACCACAAGACAAACAATGATGAGAGTGATGCCTGGAAAGTTCTAGTGGACTTAAGGGCATCTTTTTTTGTTCCTGCTTAGGAAGTTATAGGCTTGTGCAGTGCCCGCGGAAAGCGTCCGACCTTCGCTACAATCAACGGCATATCCAGGTTTTTATTCTAAAAAGACGGTTTTTTTTTGCCCGGTTTTTCTTATATAATGCCGACAAGCGCATTTCAGCAGTGATTATAGTACACTAGGGGAAAGGGGGGAGTCCGATGCCAGCTATCATTTTGTTTGACGGGGAATGCAATTTTTGTGATGCAAGTGTGCAATTTATTATTAAACGTGATCCAAAAGGCTATTTCCAATTTGCGGCCCAGCAAAGCGAGATAGGAGAAGAACTGAAACGTCAATATGCTATACCTGAAGCTATGGATAGTTTAGTCGTTGTTGACCAACATAAAGTGTATAACTCCTCGGACGCTGCTCTCCACATTACCAAACACTTAAGTGGACTATGGGGATTTTTATATGTGTTGAAGCTAGTTCCTAAACGGCTACGTGATATTGTATATAAATTTGTAGCAAAAAATCGGTACGCATGGTTTGGCAAAAAAGATAGCTGTTCGATTCCATCTCCCGAGATACGAAATCGATTTCTATAATAATGTAGTTATGAGGTGAAATAGTGGATAGTGACTTATATGATGTAACGATTATTGGAGGGGGTCCAACAGGTTTGTTCGCTTCTTTTTATGGAGGACTACGTGATTTGAAAGTGAAGATTATCGATAGCCTTCCACAACTAGGTGGACAATTGATGGAGCTTTACCCTGACAAATATATTTATGATATTGGTGGCATTCCGAAAGTTTTAGCAAAGGATTTAGTAGCAAATTTAGTAGAACAGGCTGCTTATAGTAATCCAACCATTTGCTTAGAGGAAACAGCAATAGCGCTAGAGAGACTACCAGATTATTTTGCGCTGACAACGGATAAAGATGTGCATTATTCCAAAACGATTCTACTTACTTCTGGCATTGGTTCTTTTCAGCCACGTAAGTTAAATGTTCCAGGAGCTTCTGAGTATGAAGGGAAAAACCTTCATTATAATGTAAAGAGTTTGGAGAATTTCAGAGGTTCTGATGTACTTGTATTAGGTGGAGGAGATTCTGCACTCGACTGGTCACTAATGTTAGAGGATGTTGCTTCGAAAGTGACTATTTGCCATCGCAGAGAGTTTACTGCACATGAAATGACCATTCAACAACTTCAAAATTCTACTGTACAAGTCAAAACACCATATGGAATAAAAGAAGTCATTGGTGATGGCGAAAAGATTGAAGAAGTAGTGATAGTCAGTAAAGATAAAACTGAGGAAAGAATCACAGCAGACCATGTTTTAGTGAACTATGGAAATGTTGCATCACTCGGACCCCTTAAACAATGGGGTCTTGAAATGGAAAAGAATTCAGTAGTAGTCAATGAAAAAATGGAAACAAGTGTAGAAGGAATATATGCTGCTGGCGATGTATGTACGCATGATGGAAAAGTAAAACTGATTGCCGTAGGATTTGGAGAAGTTCCAATTGCTATTAGTCATATTAAAGCATTCATAGATCCAAAAGCACGCGTACAGCCAAAGCACAGCACGAGTATTTTTGAAGAAGTAAAGTAAGAAAAGCGCAAGCACCCATGTTTTGGAAGTCAGTCTCATTTCGCTGCATTGTGTCGTGACTATCGACTGGCCGACATAGTGCGACCCCGAAATCCTGAAGCGAGTCGTGGGGCTAGGAGCTGAAACTAGGCAGAAAAAAATCCCATGTTCTCTTTTAGGAGAACATGGGATTTCATTCGACTTATCTAAAAAATGCTTTATCGATATTATATTTGGCTTTTTGTGTATTGATCGCATAGGTTTCGTAAATTTCACGATCCATTGCTTCTTCTACTATACAAACACTAATTTTGTACACTTCATCGCGATGTTTGATCATTGGTGAAACGTTGTCTTCAAAGTGTTTTTTAATACGCTGTCTAATTTTACGTGCTTTACCGACGAATAAAAGCTCATCATTCTTATTGTAGAAAAAGAAAATGCCGCCTTTATCACGAGGGATTTGATGAAAGTCGATAAATCCATGGATTGCTGGGATTTCTACATCGCCTTCTTTTAGTACTTGTTCACGCTGTGTAATCGTTACAGTTGGTTTTGGTAATTCAATTTTAATCATTCGCTCACGTCCTCTTATTGTCTATTCTTTACTATATCAGAACTGGTCTGCAATATCTATTCGAAAGGTATTTTGCAGGATTATTTAAAGCAAGTGACGAAATTAGTTATATTATACTGTTTGGAGGAATGAACATGATAAGAAGCCTAGAAGATTTTTTCGCTGATTGGCAGCATGAAAGTAATTCAACACTGAAAATTTTAGAAACATTGACAGATGAGTCATTAAAACAAAGAGTTTCTGAGGACGGTCGTACCCTTGGAAAACTCACATGGCATATTATTACAAGCATAGACGAAATGGTAGGGAGAACTGGATTGCAATTTTCCGCGACTCCACATGAATCTGCCCAACCATCAACTACGAACGAAATGGTAGAAGCCTACAAACAGTCTAGTGACTCAGTTGTTAAGGCTATGAAAGAACAATGGACGGATGAAAGCCTTTTAGTAGAAAGAGATATGTACGGTGAACAGTGGACAGTTGCGACCGTATTGCAAATTTTAATCTACCACCAAATACATCACCGCGGGCAGATGACAATACTTATGCGACAAGCTGGTTTGCCGGTTCCGGGAATGTATGGACCATCGAAAGACGAGTGGTTGGCGTTTGGTGAAGAAGCACCAGAATGATTATAGAAGTGCTCAAGATTTTAGGAGGATAAGATGAGAGTTTATGATTTACACTGTGACGTGCTATACAAATTAGCGAAAGCGGAGGAACCTCTTTCTTTTGCTGACTCATCGAAGCTACAGGCAAGCAAACAAGCTTTAGAAGCTGGAGAAATAGCACTCCAGGTGTTTGCAGTATTCGTTTCGGAAGGTTTTCCGAAGGAACGGCTATTTTTAGAGGCAATTCGTCAAATTGAGTTTTTTCACACTGAAATCGTGGGGAAGGATGACAATATAATCCCTATATACGAGTGGGAACAGCTTGAATCATTACAAGAAGGACAAATTGGGGCTGTATTATCATTAGAAGGACTTGATATGATAGACGGCGATATGCATAAGCTGAAGCTACTTTTATCGCATGGAGTGAAATTAGTCGGTTTGACTTGGAATGGGGCTAACAAAGTAGCAGATGGGTCTTCCGAGGAATCTGGTACTGGGTTAACTCCATTTGGAGAAGAAGTCATATCCTTGTTGAACGACCAAAATATAATTGTTGATGTCTCTCATTTGAGTGAGCAATCTTTTTGGGATGTTCTTCCTAAGGCGAAATGGCTAATGGCAAGTCATTCTAATTCAAGAGCTCTATGTAACTCGCCGAGAAATTTAAGTGACATGCAAATAAAAGCACTAATCGCTAACAACAGCCCGATTCATGTGGTGTATTATCCACCATTTATAGATGCTACCAAAAAGTCAGTGGAAATACAGGACTTGGAGAAACATATAGAGCATATCGTTTCACTTGGGGGTAAACATCTTATAGGATTAGGCTCTGACTTTGATGGGATTAGTGATTGTGTTGTGGGCTTAGAGGATGCATCCAAAACACAAAATTTAGTAAGGAAATTATTAAAAAGCTATACAAGCGAGGAAGTAGAAGGGTTCACATCAAAGAATTTCGAACGATTTGTGATGCGAATTAGTAAGGAGGCATAAATTTGGGGAGCTTACCAGATTGGTTTTTTGCAGTAGTAATTGCGGTAGTTATTTGTTTTGTTATATTAGCGGAATGGTGGACGCGAAGAGGATAAAGGTTATGCTATACTAGATAAATGAAAAAACGTATAGGAAGAGGAATCGCATGCTAACATTTGAAGAAAAAGAAGCAATTATTCAAGAATTTACAGAGCTTACTCGTAAAGAAGTGTCAATGAAACGAGTAAATTATCATTACGAAAAAAGTTTATATGAAAAAACAACGGTTATTTATCACCTCCATCCGAATGGAAATGGCTTTGTTTACGTAGGAGACCTTCCTCAATATGAAGCAGCTGACGATAAAGGACTATTGAATATTCGTGAAGCTTCGGCTGATGAACTAAGAAAGATTATTAAAGACTCTATAACTTATCTTTCAACAGAGGAAGAAGAGCTACAAGACGAGGAAATAGAAGAAGTTTGGAAAAACAAAGAAGATTCTAAGCTGACATTATTACAAGAAGATACACTTTGGAATATTTATCACGGGTATAACTTAGAAGAAAGCTTTGGCTCTTATAGTGAAGCAAAAGCGTACCTTTTAGAAGAAGGCTTCCGACTAGCAGAGAAAAAGTAAGGAGGCTTTAATGATGAAGGGTAAGTATACGGTAGGAATATTGATAGGTATTCTATTATTGGCGATCGGTGCTAGCTTTTATTTTATCATGCAATTTTTTGAAGATAATCCTACTCAGCCTCAGCAGCCAACTGGCTATAACGAGGGGATTATTGTCGATATAAAGGATGCTTCTATTTTAGTAATTGGTGGATTAACAGCTGATGAAGCAAAAAATATGTCGGTGGATGAAGCACTAGCAACTGAAAATGAAGCTGCTTGGTTTTCTTTGACTATGGATCAGCGTAATCGATTTAAGTTATATGATGAAGTGAAGGTTGGATACACTGCTCTCGATGAATCATATCCTGCTCAAGGAGCGGCTAGGACGATTGAAAAGTTAAATGAATAAGTAAACAAAAGCTATCTGTCACCAGTTCCAAGGGTGAAAGGTAGCTTTGTTGTTTACTTATATAGAGAAAGCATGTTAATCTATTCCTTATGTATTGATACTGTAGATGAAAGAGGTATAAGATGACGAAGGATCAACAAAAGAAATTATTTATATTAATGATTAATATGTTTATTGCTATAGGGAGTTTTGGTATTATTATTCCTATTTTACCTGCATATTTAAAATCCATTGATCAAGGTGGAATGGCAGCTGGTTTAATGATATCTATTTTTGCTGGAGCACAGCTAGTGATGTCTCCGATTGCCGGAAAATGGGCAGATAAATATGGACGAAGAATTATGATTATTGCTGGCCTCAGTGGACTTGCATTATCGATGTTTGTGTTTTATTTCTCCGATTCTATTGGTATCTTGTATGTTTCCCGTGTTATTGGTGGAGTCGGTGCAGCGTTATTAGTTCCCGCTATTTTTGCATATGTAGCAGATATTACATCCATGGATCAACGAGCAAAGGGAAATAGCTTAATATCTGCAGCCATGTCTTTAGGTATAGTGGTTGGACCGGGAATAGGTGGATTTTTAGCGGAATTTGGTTTAAAAATTCCACTGCTCGTTTCTGCGTTAGTTGGTGTCGTGGCTGTGGTCTTTTCTGCTCTTGTGTTAAAGGAAAGCAAGCCAGAAGGTGTGAGTGCACCAAATGTTAAATCTGAACCGATGGTGAAAGAAATTGCTCAATCGTTTAAAAAGCCATACTTCATCCCCCTCGTTATTACGTTAGTAATGAGCTTTGGGTTACTTGCCTATGAATCTGTTCTAGGACTTTTTGTTGATGATCAGTTTTCAGCAACCCCACAGGATATTGCATGGATGATTACTGGTACTGGAATCGTGAGTGTCCTTATTCAACTATTTGTTGTGGATAAAGTTGTGAGGCGTTTCGGCGAAACAAATGTATTAAGAATCTTTTTAGGTGTTGCAGCATTTGGATTTCTTCTTTCAATTCTAGTTTCGAACTATGCATTTTTCTTTGTTATTACGATGATTATCTTCCTTTCTACTTCAATTTTACGCCCAGTCTTGACAACATTAATATCAAAGTTAGCTGGAAACGAGCAAGGGTTTGCGATGGGTATGAACAACGCTTACATGAGTATAGGAAATGTTTTAGGACCATTACTTGCTGGTGTGTTATATGATGTGAATATCATTTATCCTTTTTTATTAGGGCTGGTTGTATTAGTAATAACTACGATTGGGTCTATTATTTGGAAAGGTGCAAAGAAAATAGCGTGAGAAAAGCTGTTCCTAAATGGAGCAGCTTTTTTGGTGTTTGGTTGGATAACTTCAATCCACTTGAATCGGGATATGTTTGAACTGGACGACATCGAAAAGCCCACTATCCGTTAACTTCAGTTCTGGAATTACCGGAAGACTGATAAAGGATAACGTTAAAAATAAGTGGAAATCCAAATCTGGGTGAAGTATATGGAGCGCTTCATGCAGTTTTTTTAATTCTAGTGCGGTTTCTTTAGCGGGACGATTTGTCATTAAACCCGCAATAGGTAAAGCGAGGGAGGCGAGTACCTTTCCTTCGTGGACGATAACGAATCCACCTTGAATCTCCTCTAATTCCTGGCTAGCTTTTAGCATATCCTCATCGTTCGTTCCTAAGACGATGAGATTATGTGAGTCATGGGCTATGGTAGTTGCGATGGCACCTTGCTTCAAACCGAAACCGTGAGCAATTCCAAGTCCTATCGTTCCGAGAGAGCGATGGCGTTCAATAACGGCAAGCTTAAGTAAATCCTGCTCAACACTTGTTGCGAATAGACCATTTTCAACTGGCACTTTCATTACTTTTTTCTTCGTAGTAATTTGGTTTGGCATAATCTCCATAACATTAGCCATTCCGTCATTGGTAAAAGGAATGGCAAAAGAATCCGTCGACAAATTAGGTAGGTTCACTGTATTAGTTAAATGAGTAGATGGTTCCTGTTTATTGTATTCTTTAATAAGCATTTCTTGATGCTGTGCTACTTTAACTCCATTTTTCCAAACGGCAATAGCTGTTAAATCCTCTAAGCTTTCAACTAGTAAGAAATCCGCTACAAAGCCTGGTGTAAGTGCTCCTTTATTGGTTAGTTGGTAACATTCAGCTGCGTTTAGTGTCGCTAACTGAATTGCTTGGAGAGGCTCCATGCCTTCTTTTATAGCTAACCGAACAGCGTGATTAATACTGCCTTCCTCGAGAAGTTCATCTAAATGTTTGTCATCTGTACAAAATAAAAATCGACGAGCGTTATAAGTGTTAACAACAGGTAGTAAATCCCGTACATTTTTTGCAGCTGAGCCTTCTCTCATCAAGACATACATTCCTTGAGAAACTCTGTCTAATGCCTCGTCAGCTGTAACGCATTCATGATCTGTTTGAATACCTGCTGCGCGGTATCCTCTAATTTGCTCGGAGTTAAGTCCAGAACCATGACCATCAATTATTACATTCGCATCCATGGCCATTTTGAGTTTGTCCATCATATTAGACTCAGCAGATAGGACAGCAGGGAAATCCATTACTTCCGCAAGCCCTAGAACTGCATCATTTTCAAGGAAAGGCTGCAAGTCACTTGCATGAAGAATGGCACCTGTGTGCTCCAAAGGTGTAGCTGGAACACTGGATGGAAGCATTACATGAATATCCATTTCGCAATTTGTTGCATCATCTAGCATAAATTGAATTCCTTCCGCTCCAGCTACATTTGCTATTTCATGCGGGTCAGTAATAACGGTTGTAATACCATGAGGGAGTAATATACGACTAAATTCAGCAGGAGTTACCATGGAAGACTCTATATGAATATGTCCGTCGATCAGTCCAGGTATAACATATTTTCCTTCAGCATCTTCCTCCTGCAATGCTTCATAATTTCCTGTAGCATCAATTGCAACAATCATGCCATCTGAAACGACTATGTCTGCTTTTATCCATCTCAGTGAAAATATATCCGCCACAGTAGCGTTTCGGAGGATAAAATCTGCGGATAGTTTTTGTTGAGAAACTAAAATTCGCTTTTCAAGTTGGTATTTTTCTATGTTCATACAATTGTGCTCCTTTTTTGAATAGTTCTACATATTATACTGGTGTTCTGTAAAAACAGAAAGTTATAATATAGGCAGGATATATAAAGGAGGGAATTTTATGGTTTATCGTAAAACCAAGTATGCAAATATAGCAATTACTTTATTATTCTTAGTTCTTTTATCCAATTTCCTAATATATCAATCCTCTGTACAGGACTTTTTGTCTCTGCAACTAAATACTGGTGCAGTAATGGGTTCACTAATCGATTTGGTTATTATCGTACCACTATTAATGTATGCGGCCTTTAAATTAACTATCAAGCAAACTATTGGAATAATTGTAGCGGGTCTAATTATAGCAAGGGTGCTCATACCAACCGAATTATTCGAACCATTCAACAGTGTACTTTATACTGGAATAGTTATTGAAGCTCTTTTAATAATTGCAGAAGTTTCTTTAATCTTTTTTGTCATTTGGAAAATACCTAGAATTCGCTTACATATGAAGGAAATGAATGAAGGAGCTTTATTCAGCCTGCTTCCTTCTGTTGAAAAGGTAGTGACCAAAAATATACTTATTCGAATTATGATGTCTGAATTTCTAATGATGTACTATGCATTTTTTACCTGGAGAAAGAAAGCTCCGTATCATGATGGTGTAATCACTATGCATAAAAAAACTAGTGCAATAGCCATCAATTTGATGCTGATTCATGCAATTCTCATTGAAACGATTGGCCTTCATTGGTGGTTGCATGATAAATCACTAGTATTATCTTTCATTCTACTAGTCTTAAATATATACACGGTGGTCTATATTATCGCAGAAATTCAAATTACAAGACTACATCCAATGGAAATTAAAAATGGAAAACTATATATTTCACAAGGTCTTTCGAATCGAATTATTGTTCCGCTTGAATTGATTAAGGAAGTGGAATGGGAGGGGGAAATTCCGAATAAAGATACAATGAAATTTGTTTATAAAGATTTTGAGTCTGTTGAACCCCAAGCGGTTATACACCTCAGTAGACCAGTTGAGGTAACACTGTTCATGGGTATGAAAAAAAGCATAACAGAGTTTGCTATTCGGGTTGATGAACCAGAGAAGCTAAAGTTTATTCTTTTAAGTGAAGAAGATCGCTAATCAGTTGACCTTAAAAAAAGCATTCTGTATAATTGCCTCAAATTCAAGGTAAATGAAAGGGAGTTATTACATGAACCATGTTTTTTATAAAGGCGAGGTCTCTTCTAAACCAACGTTATTATTGTTACACGGAACAGGTGGAAACGAGCATGATTTAGTAGGTCTCGGAAAAGAAATAGATGCAGCCGCTAATATTTTGAGTGTGCGTGGAAATGTTTTAGAAAATGGGATGCCGCGATTCTTCAAACGTTTAGCAGAAGGGGTTTTCGATCTAGAAGATTTACAGCTTAGAACGGAAGAATTGAAAAATTTCATCGATGAATCAGCAGTGAAGTATGAATTTGACCGTGATAATGTAGTTGCCATAGGTTACTCAAACGGTGCTAATATTGCTGGAAATCTTTTATTTGAATATGAAAATGTTCTAAAAGGAGCTATTTTACACCATCCGATGGTTCCTAGACGTGGCGTGGAATTACCGGAAATGCCAAAAACTCCTGTATTTATCGGAGCCGGTAAGAATGATCATATGTGTCCGGCAGCAGAATCTGAGGAGCTACAGGATTTACTCCAAGGAGCAGGAGCTGAAGTGGAGCTATATTGGCATGCATATGGTCATCAACTAACACAGGATGAAGTACAAGCTGCAAAACAATGGTATCAATCGAAGTTCTAGTAAAAAAGCCAAGCAGATCAAGGCTGCTTGGCTTTTATCTTAATGTAATTTTCTCGCTTTATAAGGTCCTTTTCTAAAAGGTAGCCACCAATTCCATTTGCCAAATAGCTTCATTAGACTTGGAACGAGTAATAACCTAATAATAGACGCATCAATCGCCACTGCTATTGCAATACCAACACCAATTTGCTTGACGGGCATTACGTCTGTAAATGCAAAGGCTCCTGTAATAACGATCATAATTAAGGCTGCAGAAGTAATAATTTTACTAGTCGAAGTTAACCCATCGACAGTTGCCAGTGTATTATTTTGATGCTTCAAATATTCCTCTTGTATACGGGAGATTAAAAATACCTCATAGTCCATACTTAAACCAAATACCAGACTAAACACGATAACAGGAATGATTAATGCAATCGTCGTTTCTTCTATTCCAAAATGTCCGTATTGGAATATATATACGAGAATTCCAAATGTGGAAGCTAGCCCAATGACGTTCATAATAATCGCTTTTAACGGGATTAAAATGGAGCGGAATGCAATCATTAAGATGATAAAGGTAGAACCTAAAATGATTGCTAATAGCCATCCTACTTTGTTGAATATTTCATCGAAAATTTCTTGGTTGAATTTAGGGTGACCGCCTAGCTTAAAGTCAACGCCTAAATCTTTTTCTGACCATTCTCTCACCCAGTTTTGTGCCTCTTCAGAAGATCCATTTAAATTTAGAGTCACTGGTACGAATAATTTATTGTCTTGAACAAATGTGTCAAACAAAGGAGTTAGCTGAGCATCAACCTCAGGCACCATTAGGCTTTGCTCCCACTGCTCTACAGTTGGAATTTCACTTGCTGTGAAAATCGTATCAACCGATTGAACATCCTTATCTGCAAGTAATTTATCCTCAATATTCTTTATGTCCTCTAACCCTAAACTATTATCCCAACCATCTGAACGCTCTGCGATCATATAAACGGTCGATTGTTCACCTAAGCCAAATTCTTCATCCATTAGATCATAGGCCTGCCTTGAATCGTAGCTTTCTGGTAGGGAGTCCACTTGCGGAATAGTCAATTCTATATTCTTTACTGGAATAATACCAATTCCTAATATTATTAATGCAACAAGTACTAACGTCACAGGACGCTTCATAACAAATGAAGCAAAATTGCGCCATCTAGTAGTAGCACCAGGTTTTACACGAATAAGAGTCCATTTATTGATACGTTCCTTTAACAGCATTAATAGAGCAGGAAGTAGTGTAATTGACGCTAATACCGCTATTGTAACGACAAGCATTCCACCAATTGCAATGTTTTGGAATATCTCTACCTGCATGACAAGCATTGCCCCTAAGCCAATAAATACACATATTGCAGAGAAAATGATTGATCGGCCGGCCGTTTGAATAGCGATATGTACAGCTTCCTCAATCGAATTTTTAGCTATTTCCTCTTTATAACGATTGATGAATAACAAGGCAAAATCGATACTTAGTGCCAATCCAAGCATTGGAATAATATTCATCACAAAAATTGATAAGTCCATCGTCTCGCTAAAAAGGGTCATTACGCCGAAAGCAGAAACTACTGTAACGATTCCTATAGCAAGTGGGATAAACGCTGCAACGACACTACCAAAAGCGAGAAGTAATACGATAATAGCTATCGGTAAGCCAATTGCCTCGGCGCTTGCTAAGTCTTTTTGGCTTGCACTATTTATGTCTTTATTGATAGCTGCACCACCAGTTAATGTAACGCCTTGCTCTCCATCTATTGCTCCTCGGATATCATCAACCGCACTTGTCATGTCAGCATCTGAATCGAAGTGAAGCATAGCATAAGCTACGTGGTCTTTATATAAAGAATCATCCTCTAAAGGTGATTGAATAGATTCTGCAATTTCCAGCCGTTCTATTTTTTGTAACGTTTCTTCGATGGTACTGTCGGATGTTTGATCAAATACGACGAATAGGGACTCTGCTGGAAAGTCGAATGTGTTCGTTAATTCTTCCATTACTTCTGTATGTTCTCCGTCAGTACTAAACCCGTCGCCTTCTAATAGACTGGGTAAACGAATAGCTAATACAGCTAAAACAACAAACAAAATGGACCAAATACTCAAAACCACCTTATAGTGACGAGTCACTATATTGGATAAGCCTTTCATGTAATTCCTCCTCAAATAAAACCTAGTACCATTGTAAAACAAAGTGATAGAAAGATACTAATATAATGATAGAATATGGGTAGTAATTCCATAGGGGGGATCGCATTGAATATAACCGCACCGAAAATAGCCAAATCATTGCAAGAGCTGGATGTACAAAAAGCACTATTAGAAGACTATTATGTTTCAGCAGGATTGGTTACTTCACTAGAGTTAGACGAGGAGCAAGAAGGTAAAATAATTTTTGATCAAATTCATTTTCAAGATATCTCCATGGAGGGTGTCCGTTTTCAACAAGTGGAGTTCGTTGACTGTATTTTTGAAAAATGTGATCTATCCAATGTCGATTTTGGAAATGCGGTATTCCATCGAGTAGAAATTCAGCGTTCCAAGCTTGTTGGAGCCAATATATCGGAAAGTCGGATGACCGAGGTGAAAGTAATTGATTCCCTCGCAAACTATGTCACGATGAGCTTGTCTAAATTGAAAAAAGTCGCTTTCACTAAAACCACTTTTAATCGTGCAGATTTTATTGAATCGACATTTGAGAAAGTGAGTTTTGAAGATTGCGAATTGAATGATGCGAATTTTACAGATACTTATTTAACCGGTATCGACTTAAGTTCAAATACGTATGAGCAACTTACCGTATCGTTAGATAAAATGCAAGACTGTACAGTTTCCCCAGAACAAGCAATTGGCTTTGCGAAATCTTTAGGAATAAAGATCAAGGAATAGAATTGGTTACTATAGGAGAAACACCTCAAAGTAATAGAAGATCACCGGAAAGTAATTAATAATCACCTGAATGCAACGGAAAATCACCTAAATTCACTAGTAAATAAGAAAAAGAACCCTTGTCCCAAGAGACGAGGGTTCTCTATATTAAAAGAATAAATTTAACACTTGGAAAATAACGCCAGCCATCACGGCGGAAATTGGTAAAGTGATAATCCAAGTTAAAACAATCTTCTTCGCAACTCCCCATTTAACACCCTTCACACGCTGTGCGGATCCAACTCCCATAATAGCAGAAGAAATAACATGTGTAGTAGAAACTGGCAAATGAATCGTAGTAGCACCGAAAATAATCATTGCAGAGGACAAGTCAGCTGCGGCTCCGTTAATAGGACGTATTTTCATGATTTTACCGCCAACGGTTTTAATAATTTTATAGCCACCAATAGAAGTACCAAGCCCCATTGCAGTAGCTGCAGCAATACGAACCCATAACTGAATTTCATCATTCGTTTGCCACTGCGCTGCGATTAGAGCCATTGTTATAATCCCCATCGCTTTTTGCGCATCATTCGTACCATGTGTAAAGGATTGTAGGGCTGCCGTACCGATTTGGAATATACGGAACCTCTTGTTTGTCCCATATAAACTCCCATGTTTAAATATAACCTTAAATAATGACATCATTAAGAAACCAACAGCAAGCGCTAAAAATGGTGAAATGATTAACGCTTGGATGATTTTAATGAAGCCTTCCCAGTTTAAAATCGCAAAGCCAGCAGCTGATACAGCCGCTCCGGCTATGGAACCGATTAACGTATGAGATGAGCTGGATGGTATACCAAAATACCAAGTTAGCAAGTTCCAAATAATAGCTGAGAGTAATGCAGCCAATATGATGAGAGAACCATTTTGTAGCGCAAAAGGATCGACAATATCTTTTGTAATCGTTTTAGCAACCCCTGTAAATGTTAGGGCACCGACAAAGTTCATAATTGCTGCCATTAGTACTGCAACTCTAGGTTTTAGTGCTCTAGTAGAAACGGATGTAGCAATGGCATTTGCCGTATCATGAAACCCATTGATAAAGTCAAATGCAAGAGCGAATATAACTACTAGAATAGTTAATATAAATATTGTATCCATAAGCGTATACTCCTACGCATTTCGCATGATAATTGTTTCTAACGTATTCGCTACGTTTTGGCAATAATCTGCGATTTCTTCGAGCTGTTCATAAATATCTTTAAATTGAATAATGCGAATCGGGTCTTTTTCGTTCAAAAATAATTGTTTGATCGATGAACGAAGCACTTCATCACATTTTCTTTCGTAGTCTTTAATAAGGATAGAATGTTCGTGCATCTTCAGAAGTTTTTTGCTTGCAAGTAACTCCATTGCCTTAACGATTTCATCTGTACTTTTCACAATATAACCTAAAAATGTGCGCATCGACTCATCAATTTCAATTAATGAAAACATTTCTAAATGGGCAGTGAAATTATCAATTCCGTCCAAAATATCATCCATACGAATCGCAAGCTCAAGGATATCTTCACGTTCAATCGGAGTCATAAAGGATTTGTTTAACATCACGATTAACTCATGTATTAAAGTATCTCCAGCTGTTTCGTAATTTTTTAAATGCACGCTGATCTCTTTTAAATCTGCAACAGTATTGATGCGAAAATCATCAGCGTAGTGAGCTCCATCACGAACGTTTTCGGCAATTTTTAATAGAGATACGAAAAATGGATCTGGTTTTTTTGAACTAATCATAAAAGCCTCCTGGACTTAATTAATGTGTTTACTTTTTCCTAAAATAGCATACCAAAAAATTTACTAAATCAACACAGTTTTTACGTTAGATTTTCAAAATTTACATTCCTGTAACATGAAAGGGCGAATTTGAATGAAATATCGGGTTTTTAGTCGGAAAACATCGTTTTTTGTCAGAATTTAATGAATTATATAGGAAGTGAAACGAATCTTTTTATTATTTTTATAAAAAAGGAAAAATATGAAACTTTCAGAAAGTATTACCGTATATATTATAAACACGAATAATTAGTTGAAAGGGGTGAGTGATATAGAGCAAGTATTTTTATATGGCTTAATTGGTATTGGATTAATCACTATTTTGTATGTGTTGTTTGCAGATGCAATTGATGGGATGGATGGTGGCATTTTCAATCCTACGACCATTCTTTCCTTTCTATTATTTATATGTGCATCTGGATTAATCTTATTAAAGCTAACCGATTGGGACGAAAAAATTATCATTGTTGCAGCACTTTTAATTTCCGGAATTTTAACGTTTCTCTTGTACTTTTTCATATTGGTTCCATTGGCATCTGCAGAGGTTTCCACAGCCTACACAAACGAATCTTTACAAGGTCAAATTGGCAGAGTCATCGTTCCAATACCATCAGATGGGTTTGGAGAAATAGTAATTGAGACAGTAAATGGGGTAATTTCTAAAAGAGCAGCGGGCTATGACAAAGAGGAAATTGAGTACGATAAACAAGTGCTCATCATTGACTTTGATAATGGAACTTTTTTAGTGAAGGAATACGTACCATTAGTATAGAAAATAGGGGGAATAAGAATGGAAATGTTGGTCGTTATTGGGATAGTAGTGTTTGTGCTAGTTGTCATATTGGCAGTGTTTATAACGAAGTATCGTACAGTTGGTCCAGATGAGGCATTAATTGTAACAGGAAGCTATTTAGGCTCTAAAAATGTACATACGGACGAATCAGGCAATCGCATTAAAATTATTCGTGGTGGAGGTACATTTATCTTTCCGGTATTCCAGCAAGCGGAGCCACTTAGTCTACTTTCTAGTAAATTAGAAGTTACTACACCTGAGGTATACACGGAACAGGGTGTTCCAGTAATGGCTGATGGAACTGCGATTTTCAAAATTGGCGGTTCTATTTCAGAAATCGCTACAGCAGCCGAACAGTTTTTAGGGAAATCAAAGGCGGATCGCGAAAACGAAGCGAAGGAAGTACTAGAAGGTCATCTACGTTCTATCTTAGGCTCAATGACCGTCGAGGAAATTTACAAAAATCGAGACAAATTCTCGCAGGAAGTACAGCGCGTGGCATCTCAGGACCTAGCGAAAATGGGATTAGTAATTGTATCTTTTACTATTAAAGATGTCCGAGATAAAAATGGCTATTTGGACTCACTAGGAAAGCCTAGAATTGCGCAGGTTAAACGTGATGCGGATATAGCTACAGCGGAGGCAGAAAAAGAAACACGTATCAAACGTGCAGAAGCTTCTAAGGATGCACAGAAAGCTGAAATCGAAAGAGCTACAGAAATTGCGGAAGCGGAAAAGGATAACCAGCTGAAGGTAGCTGAATATCGTCGTGAGCAAGATATTGCCAAAGCTCGTGCCGACCAAGCGTATGAACTAGAAACTGCAAGGTCGAAGCAAGAAGTAACTGAACAAGAAATGCAAATCCAAATTATTGAGCGCCAAAAACAAATAGAGCTGGAAGAAAAAGAGATTCTACGTCGCGAGAAGCAATATGACTCTGAAGTGAAGAAAAAAGCCGATGCAGATCGTTATGCTATTGAACAAAATGCAGAAGCTTCCAAGTCACGTGAAATAGCCGAGGCAGATGCGGAGAAGTACCGAATTGAAGCTAAAGCAAAAGCTGATGCAGAGAAGGTTCGCCTAGATGGTCAAGCAAAAGCAGATTCACAACGGGCACAAGGAGAATCAGAGGCGGATGTAATTCGATTGAAAGGTCTTGCAGAGGCAGAAGCCAAACGTAAGATAGCGGAAGCTTTTGAAATGTATGGCCAAGCGGCTGTTCTTGACATGATTGTTCATATGCTTCCAGAATACGCTAAACAAATTGCAAGCCCACTTTCCAATATCGATAAAATTACGGTGGTCGACACTGGTGGAGGAGAAGGGGGAGGGGCTAACAAAGTAACCTCTTACGCAACGAACTTGATGTCTACTCTTCAGGAGACGCTTAAAGCATCCTCAGGCATCGATGTAAAGGAAATGCTTGAAAGCTATGCTGGTAAAGGGAATATTCGCCCAAGTATAGAGCGATTAACAGAAGAAATAAAAATGGTAAATGAAACTCCATAACGTTTTAGTTAAAAAAACCTATGAAAATGTTCATAGGTTCTTTTAATTGTGTTTCATTTAAGTTGATTGAATTGTATAATAAAAGCAGAAATAGCCGAACGTTGTCAGAGGTATGGGGGGTAAATTGTGCTAACAGTTGAACAGATAAAGGACATACGAACGAAGGCATCTCTGCCAAGAGTATTTACAGATCAATCGGTTACGACATATCTTGGACGTGCAGAAAATATTTCTTACTCTTTGTATACATTGCTCCCTAATACAACAACTTGGGTTTATAATAATTCAAATAATTTGGCTGATTTTGTGGAGCGTTATACTATTTTAACCGGGGACCTAGAAATAGATAGCGAAGGTAAAAAGTCTATACTACATCGTGGGGATGTAATTAATGTTAGAAAGTGTAGTGGTGTCGTTACATGTAATGCGGAATCACATGTAGAGATTTTATTTGAAATGACTTCCACCCTATTCGAAAGAAACTTTACAGAGCGTGAGATTATTCAACTTGACGCTAAACGAATTCAAGAAGTGGACGGATATACTTATCATCATTGCTCGAGAATTCGTGATTATTCTATTGAACTATGGAAAAGGATGAGACCAGGCAGTCAAGGAGTTGCTATTCTATCGATGGGTTCGTATTTTCATGATATTGGTAAGCTAGCCATTCCTCTAGAGATATTGAACAAACCGGGTAAACTAACGGATGATGAATGGAAAATCATAAAAATGCATACAACTTTAGGGGCAGAAATGATGCGCAATCATGAAATAGAAAGAATCCGTAAAGCCGCTTTTATTGTAGAAGAACATCATGAACGTTATGATGGAAAGGGATATCCATATGGTTTAATAGGAAACGAAATTTCTATTGAAGCTTCAATCGTTTCAGTGGTGGATGCGTTCGACGCAATGACTACGAATCGAGTATACCGAGGGGCAATGACGATTGAGGACGCCATTCAGGAGATGAAAGATGGAAAGGGTACTCAATTTCACCCAGAGGTAGTGGATGAATTTTTAGCAATGCTGGAAGAAAAACAAAATAAATGGATTTAAAAGGAGCGAGGTTAATGTCTTATCGTATTGAGCATGACTCTATGGGAGAAATTAAAGTTCCAGAAGATAGCCTTTGGGGTGCACAAACGCAACGATCTAAGCAAAACTTTAAAATTGGTACGGAGAAGATGCCAATTGGTGTAGTGCACGGATTGGCACTTTTAAAGAAATCTGCAGCAATCGTTAGTCATTCGCTAGGAAACCTTTCAGAAGACAAAAAAAATGCAATAGCAGAAGCAGCAGATGAAATATTAGCTGGAAAACTAGATGCGCATTTTCCACTAGTTGTTTGGCAAACAGGTAGCGGAACTCAATCTAATATGAATGTTAACGAGGTAATTGCTCGTCGTGGGAATCAGTTGTTAGAGGAAAAAGGAAGCGAAGAACGTCTTCATCCTAACGACGATGTGAACAAATCACAGAGCTCCAATGATACATTCCCGACAGCTCTTCACATTGCTGGAGTGCTTGCAGTAGAGAACCAACTATTACCGGCAATTGACGTATTGAAGGAAACATTAGGAAAAAAATCCGAGCAATTTATGGATATTATTAAAATTGGTCGTACACATTTACAGGATGCTACACCATTGTCACTTGGACAAGAGTTTAGCGGATGGCATAGAATGCTGGAAAAATCAGCGAAAATGATTTCACAGAGTGTTGAAGATATGAAAGAGCTTGCCATCGGTGGAACAGCAGTTGGTACAGGTTTAAATGCACCAAAAGGATTTGGTGACCAAGTGGCAGCTGAAATTTCTAAAGCTTTAGGAATTAATTTCACATCAGCTAAAAACAAATTCCATTCGTTAACCAGCTATGATGATGTTGTATATGTACATGGTGCAGTGAAGGCACTGGCTGCAGACTTGATGAAAATTGCGAATGATGTACGCTTATTGGCAAGTGGACCACGCTCTGGAATTGGTGAAATCTCTATACCCGAAAATGAACCGGGAAGCTCGATCATGCCTGGGAAAGTAAATCCAACCCAAAGTGAAGCGATGACAATGGTTGTTGCACAAGTAATGGGAAATGACACAACAATTAGCTTTGCAGCAAGCCAAGGGAATTATCAATTAAACGTCTATAAACCAGTTATTATTTACAATTTCCTACAATCAGTTGGATTATTAAGTGATGCAATTTTGAGCTTCAATAATAACTGCGCAGTTGGAATTGAACCAAATCTAGATACAATTCAGCATCATGTAAACAACTCGCTAATGCTTGTAACTGCATTGAACCCATATATTGGTTATGAAAATGCAGCGAAAATTGCAAAACATGCCCATAAAAACGGAACAACATTAAAAGAGGCAGCTATTGCATTAGACTTACTGACTGCGGATAAATTCGATGAAATCGTTAGACCTGAAAAAATGATTTAAGAGGTTATTAGAAAAGCGGAAGCGCCTATGTCAGCCCCGACAACGTGTCGCAACTGACTGACCCGCATCGTGGGGTCCCATAAGTTGAAGCAACTCGAGGGGCTAGACAGATAATAAGAAAAAAGGATTGTTTTCTAATATGAAGAAAGTATTATTTATTTTATTCAGTTGTATATTATTGCTATCCGCTTGTGGACAGGAAAAAAAACAAGTAAATCATGAAGAGCACGAGGATCATGTCGGCCATCTAGAAAATGGAGATATACAAGAAACAACGGCATCAACAGACGTATTGCCTGATTTCTTAGATGCACAGTCCGATGACATGAAGCTTGTATATCAAGCTGCTGCAAAGGCGAATGATGTATTAAAATGGATGCCTTGTTATTGTGGGTGCGGAGATAGTGCAGGTCACAAAAGTAATTTCAACTGCTTCGTCCATGAGATAAAAGAGAATGGTGAAGTCGTTTGGGATGATCATGGAACTCGTTGTGCAGCTTGTCTAGAAACTGCTATTGCTTCCATCCAAATGATCCAAGAAGGAAAGTCACTCGTAGAAATTCGCAATACAATTGATGAAACATATAAAGAGGGCTATGCAGCACCAACTAAAACACCAATGCCTTCATAACATAAAAACTGCTCCTTTTCACATTTGTGAAAAGGGGCTTTTTTTTGTGGATTTTTATTAATCGGTCGAATAACAAGGATAACCGGTTGAATCCCCACAGAATCACCCCATTCGAGCCTATCTTAAGAATTTCTTCATTTTTATCCTTCTAAAATGTTAAGAAATGGTAGGTACAATGAGGGGAGTAGAGAAACGGGAGGGAAAGTAAATGATACAAGTTCAGCAAGTGAATCATACATTTCTGATAGGCAAAAAAGGAAAAGAGAAGAAAGTACCGGTTTTAAAAGGTTTATCGTTCGAAGTAAAACAGGGAGAGATTGTGGCGATTGTAGGAAAAAGTGGTTCGGGTAAGTCCACTTTGCTACATACGATTGCAGGATTTATGAGTCCTGAACAAGGCTCCATAACAGTAAATGGACAAGAAACAGCGAATTTAAATGAGTCGGAAAGAGCCGAATTCCGCTTGAATAATTTTGGTTTCATCTTTCAAAACTTTCAACTGATGCCTGGATTGACTGCTTTTGAAAATGTAGAGCTCCCACTAAAACTAAAGGGTATACCCTCGAAACAAAGGAAAGTAAGTGTGGGGCAAATGATGGACAAGGTAGGGCTAACGGAAGTTGGAGACCATTATCCAAATGAATTATCAGGTGGACAGCAGCAACGTGTAAGTATTGCACGTGCCTTAATAACAAAACCACCTATACTATTTGCAGATGAGCCAACGGGGAGTTTAGATTCTGAAACAGAACAGGATATTTTATTGCTCATACAAAATTTAAATCAAACACTTGGCGTTACATTTGTGATGATCACGCACGATGAGGAAGTGGCAAGTATCGCGCATAGAACATTTAAAATGCGAGATGGGGAATTAGTGAAGGGGGATGTTCTATAATGTTATTCAAAGATCAGGTCGACTTTGTCCGACAACATATTAAGAAAAATAAATTACGTGTTTTTATGACAATACTTGCGGCAACGATGGGCTGTGCGTTTTTAATAGTACTAGCTTCCATTGGTTTTGGTATCCAAGATACGATGCGCAAGGAAATCCTACAAGATCAAGCCATCACGGAAGTAGAAGTTTACCCAAATGAAAATGAAGAATTGAATCTGGAAGAAATCAAATCTGTTCCATATGTTGGAGCAATCGTACAAAGAACAAGCATGGATGTTATGACAAGCTTCCACTTAGAGGATCGTTCGATACAAGGAAACCTGCTATTAACTGATATGAAAGAGGAAGAACAATCAAATCTTAAATTATCAGAAGGAAGATTACCGCAAAATGAATCGGAAATTGTAGTAGGATATCATTTTGCACAGAATTTATGGACAGATGCAGAACGTGCAAAAGTAGTAGAAGAAGAGGCAGATTTACCAAAGGGGTATGAAAAGTCGATTATAGGTAAAACAGTTACCTTATCATTACAGCCATATGATTCGGAAGATGCATTCTCAGAACAATGGAAATTTACGGTAGTAGGAGTAGTGGATAATCCAGCAAGAGACTGGATTATAGATCAAAGTATTTTAATGGATAAATTATGGCTAACTAAACTAAAAGGAGCTTATGAAGCAAATGCAGAACAAATTCCTGAAAACTTCACTTATACAACCACTAAAATCTATACATCTAGTTTAGAGCATGTAAAATCAGTGACAAAAGATTTAAAGGATATGGGTTATAATGTCTATTCTGTATCTGAGCAATTAGAGCAAATTGATGTGTTCTTTATGGCCTTTAAAATAGGATTAATATTCGTTGGTACTATTGCAGTTCTTATATCATCTATTGGTATTTTCAATACGATGACAATGGCTGTAACGGAGCGAACCCGTGAAATTGGCGTGATGAAAGCAATTGGGGCTAGTCCTAAGCTAATTCAACGATTGTTTTTAATGGAAAGCGCATGGATTGGAATCATCGGTACTGTCCTAGCGGTAATTATTTCATACGCAGTAAGCTACCTTGCTAACTGGATATTGCCAATGGTTGTTGGGTCTGCATTAGGGGAGGAGGGACTTCAAGAGTTATCCATTACATTTTCATTGATTCCTTGGCAGCTAGTGGTTTTAGCTTCAACTATTAGTATTGGAGTCGCGATGATTTCTGGCTGGAGACCAGCTCGCAAAGCAACAAAAATTGATGTCATTCAAGCATTGCGTCAGGAATTATAATAGAAAGAGTGAGCGGGTAGTGTCCTAAGACATTTCACGCTCACTCTTCTTTATCCAGAAATCGCAAAATATGCGACAAATAGTACAAGCACAACGACTGCATTTATTAAATTATATTTCGTCCTAGAAATGGCTTGATCTAATCTTCCAGATTTATTTATAAATACAATACCAAGATAGGTGATAAAAATCGCCAAAAACAAAGCAAAAATAGGAGGCATTGCATAAACGCGAGCATCGATAAAATGCACAATAATAATTGCGATGGCCATTGCTATACCATAAGCAACTTTTTTAATTGTTGGTTCTTTCATCATAAGATCCTCCGCTGGCGTAGTATTTCAATCGATATCAATTCAGATATTCCTTCAATTCATTCTCCAAAAATGGATTAGCGTTTAGCATCTGTTTAAATTGTTCATATCCTGCCATTTGTTCCTTGGTAGGTTTTTTACCCGTCTTATAGGCACGTATCAATATGTTTTTCGGTGTATTTTCCATGTCGATAAACTCGACTAGTTGAGCCTCGTAACCGACCATGTTCAAGATTTCTGCTCGAATAGAATCCGTTGCTAAGGCAGCAAAACGTTCCTTTATTAGCCCGTGTTTTAGCATAATATCGAGGCCAGGTGCATCTAGCTGAGTATTTAATTCGTGCTGGCAGCAAGGTACGCTTAATATTACGCTCGCATCCCATTTAACCGCTCGTGCAAGTGCCATATCTGTTGCAACATCACATGCATGAAGCGTGACTACCATATCAACAGCCGTTTCGTCATTGTAGTCATTAATATCTCCTACTAGAAATTCTAACTTCTCATATCCTAAATCATCTGCAATTTGTGCGCATTCCTCAATGACTTCCTTTTTCAAATCAAGTCCAGTGACCCGAATATCAAGCCCTTTTTCGATTTTCAAGTAGTGATACAAAGCGAATGTCAAATAAGATTTACCTGAGCCAAAGTCGAGAATTCTAACGGTTTTATCCTTTGGTAAGTAGGTAAGTGTATCATCTATAAATTCGATGAAGCGATTGATTTGTTTAAACTTGTCATACTTTTGCTTTTTAACTTTTCCATCAGCTGTCTGCACGCCTAATCGGATGAGAAAAGGATAGGGTGTATTTTCATCCAACAAATAATTCTTTTTTCGATTATGGGAGAGGTCTACTGTTTTAGTAGTCGCAACTTTCTTTGATTTCCACATAACTTTGTTTTTCTTTGAAAGCTGGGCCTGTACTTTTTCCGCTTTGAAATCTATATGAAGCTGTCGAAACTGTTCTAAGAGTTCATCTAATGTTTCTGTAAATGTATCTAGTGCAATATTTTCGTGCTTCAATATTCGTTCATATTGGTACTCTAGTTGGATATGATACGTATTCTTAATTTCAATTGGTTTTAATTTTACACGTTTCACTTCATTGGACTTTGCACGTGGTTGACTAATAGTTGCAGTGACTAATTGCTTTGTTAATATTTGCTCAAGCAAGTAATCCTTCATTTCCTGAAATTCCATAAAATCGCCTACTTTTTCGTAATATACTTGGAAATAGTGTATCACATCAACATCATTTATTATAAGTAAGTGTTTTGCCAGTCATCCCGAAGAAAATTGTGAGCACTGGACACAGTAAACAGAAAAACGCGAATGGCAGGTAGTCGATTGTTGAGATGGATAGTACATCTGTGATGAATATTCCACATACACTCCAAGGAACCAGTGGATTTATTACAGTACCTGCATCCTCCATCACACGAGCTAGGTTTTTATTGGCCAATCCGACTTTTTGGAAATGAGCTTGAAAAGTTTCACCTGTCAATAAAATCGATAAATATTGTTCTCCGATAAGCACATTCACTCCGATTGCCGTAAAAGCTGCAGCTGAAATGACCTTCCCAACACTTGTCAGTAAACTCTCCACTTTCTGTAGCAAACTTTGGACAATGCCTAAAGTAAACAATAGCCCACCCATGCTCAGAGCAAGTAAAACCAATGAGATAGTGAACATCATACTAGTCATTCCACCTCTAGAGAGTAGGGAATCGATTGCCTCTATCCCAGTTTCAGATGTGTAACCACTAAACAAAATTTGTAATACCTCACTTGCCGGGAAAAACTGATGAAAGTAAGCGACAGCTATAGCACTGGCAGAGGTTAGAGCAAGGGCTAACATTGCTGGTACTTTTTTGGCTGAAAGAACGATAAGCAAAACTAAAGGAAGTAAAGAATACCAATGAATCATACCGGTTTGTAGTAGACCATCTTTAAGTACATTTATTTGTTCCAGCTGCTGTATTTCCTTGCTAGGAGAAAGTAATGCATAACCCACAACTGCGATAACAAAAGCTGGAATGGTCGTCCATCCCATATTACGGATATGCTCAAATAGATCCACGCGAACAATGGCCGATGCTAAATTCGTTGTATCAGATAATGGTGACATCTTATCACCGAAAAACGCACCCGAGACAACAGCCCCCGCTGTTATAGCAAGTGAAATATCCATTGCGCTTGCGATCCCGACAAAGGCAACACCGACAGTTGCGACAGTTGTTAAGGAGCTTCCGATGGCTAAACCAATGATACAAGTAATTAAAAAGACAATGGCAAAGAAAAAATGTGGTGATATGAATTGAAAACCCATATAAATAAGGGTTGGTATTGTTCCACCGATCATCCAGCTGCTTATTAAAATTCCTATAAAGAAAAAGATAAAAACTGCTCCGAGCCCGGTTTTAGCTCCCTCTATAAGACCTTCCTCCAATAAATTGAATGGTACTTTTTTTATGAACCCATACAGGATTAAAAGTAAAATAGAAAATAGAATAGGCATATGTGGAACAGCTTCTAAATGTATAATGCAAACTGCCATTAAAGTAATGATTACTAAGATAAGAAATAATGCCTCTCGAAAAGGAGGCGTAATTGTAGATGAAATTCGAAACATAAGATATCCTCCTAAACTAGTTTTAACGCTTTCGCAATTCAACGCTTTCAATCACGAAAGTAATTAGGATTTTACCATGTTTCAACAAACTGTCAATTGGTATAGGAAATGTCTATTTCATCTGAATTTTATGATAAAATAGAATGCATATAAACAATCAAAGGGGTGATTGATTTGTTAAATGAAAAAACAGTTGGGGAAATTGTGAAAGAAGCAGCAAGAATATTTCCAGACACTGAAGCGTATGTGTATCCAGAGCATGGTATTCGAAAAACCTATAAGGAATTTGATGAAGAAACAGATGAACTAGCGAAAGCTTTTATCGGTATGGGTATCCAAAAAGGGGAGCATGTGGCCATTTGGTCGGATAATAAAAGGGAGTGGCTACTTAGCCAGTTTGCGACAGGGAAAATGGGTGCAGTTCTAGTTACGGTAAACACGAATTATCAAGAGAAAGAACTAGAATATTTATTGCAGCAATCCGATGCTACAACTCTCATATTATGTGAATCTTATAAAGGAACTTCCTATTTAGATATAGTGCGATCTATTTGCCCAGAAATCACTCGGTCAGAAAAAGGCAATATTCATTCCGAAAAGTTTCCACATTTTAAACGTGTCATTGTAATGGGTGAGAATGAGCATAAAGGGATGTATAGATGGTCGGAGCTGTTAGCATATGCCCAAGCGGTTACGGACGAAGAACTGGAGAACTCTCTAAATTCTCTTCACAATGATGATGTTATAAATATTCAATATACTTCAGGGACAACTGGCTTTCCTAAAGGTGTGATGCTCTCTCATAAAAACGTAGTAAATAACGGACAGCTCGTAGGTGATTATATATATTTGACAGAAAAAGACCGTCTTTGTATTCCAGTACCGTTTTTCCACTGCTTCGGGTGTGTAATGGGCACAATTGCATCCGTAACACATGGGACTACAATGGTCATTATTGAACAGTTCGATCCAGGAAAGGTACTTCAAATGGTTCAGGACGAAAAATGTACAGCATTGCATGGGGTACCAACAATGTTTATCGCCGAATTGAACCATCCAGACTTTAGCCAATTTGAATTGTCATCGCTGCGAACCGGTATTATGGCTGGATCCATTTGTCCAATAGAAGTGATGAAAAAAGTGATGAATGATATGGGCGCAACTGAAATTACAATTGCTTATGGACAAACGGAAGCATCTCCAGTCATTACCCAAACGAAGACGGATGATCCGATTGAAAAGAGAGTGTCCTCCGTTGGTCAGGCACACCCAGGAGTAGAGGTGAAGATTATCGACCCGATCACTGGAGAAGATACACCAACAGGAGTTCCAGGAGAACTTTGTACGAGAGGTTATTTAGTGATGAAAGGCTATTATAAAAACGAACAAGCAACTATGTCAGCAATCGACAGTAAAGGTTGGCTTCATACAGGTGATATCGCAGTAATGGATGAGGAAGGTTATATCGATATTACTGGTCGTATTAAAGATATGGTCATTCGTGGCGGAGAAAACATCTACCCAAAAGAAGTGGAGGAATTTTTGTATCAGCATCCGATGGTACAAGACGTACAGGTAGTTGGAGTACCAGACCCAAAATACGGAGAAGAGCTTATGGCATGGATTATCCTAAAAAGTGGACAGCATTTAACTTCAGATGAATTGAAGGAATACTGTAAAGGGAAAATTTCATTTCATAAAATACCAAAGTATATTGAATTTATAGAGGCATATCCAATGACAGCTTCTGGGAAAATCCAAAAGTTTCTTCTTCGTGAAATGTCTAAGGAGAAAATCGAGGCGTAATTCGAATTATTTCCTGGGAAATCGACAAATTTCATTTAAATATAGGGGGACTAAACTAAGTGAATGCAACTTTTCTTATGCGATTCAAAGCGTTTATGCTGGATTATGTATTGATATTTGCCTACTTGGTTGTTCTCGTTATTATTAATGTATTTTTATTCCCTTCTGTACAGAGTTTTTTTAGTGAATCACTTGTAGTAGCACAGCTCACAGGATTTCTAATGGTGACTTTGCCAGTTTCACTCTATTTTATTATTAGTGACTCAGTGATAGTTGGCCAATCATTTGGAAAGAGAATGATGGGTATTAAGGTGGTCAATGTTAAGGATGAAAATCTTCCGATACTACACTCAATTTGTCGAACCACATTGAAATTTCTACCTTGGGAGCTTTCGCATTATTGTTTATCACCTCATTTTTCTTGGAGAAGCAAAAGTACCGTTTATTTACTATGTCATTGGAGGTATTATTTATGCGCTTATGTTTGCATATATTTTAACCTCTATATTTTCTAAAAAGAAAAAATCACTTTATGATATTGTCGTAAAGACACATGTTGTTAAGCTAATATCTAAGTAAAACGGGAGGGCATCGGTTTTTCAATCGATGCCCTTTACACTTATTGGTATACTAATGAAAAGAGAAGTAGGAGGGGCTGCAATGTATTTGGATCATATAGTACATAGCGTTACGAAAAAGCCGCAAGAAGTAGCTAAGGATTGGACGGGAAAAGGAATACATGCAGTGGTGGGTGGTCAGCATACAAAGTGGGGAACCTATAATGCACTTCTTTATACGAGAACAAGCTATGTTGAATGGCTTGCAGTAGAACATGAAGAAGTCGCTAAAAATGCTAATCATCCATTGATAGACCTTATACTCCATGATTTGGATACGAGTGGAGCAGGGTTCAATACTATTTGTATTCGCACGACAGAGATTGATGGACTTAATAGTCAGCTAGAGAAGCAGGGTATAAAAACATCCGGAGTTTTACATGCTGAAAGGAAGACGACAAGTGGATTAGTACGTAAGTGGAAAATGCTATTTGTTACAGAAGAAATCAGTGAAGCATTACCTTCTCCATTTTTTATTGAATGGGAGGAAAGCGATGAGGAAAAGTATCGCTTGCTAGAAGAGGATGGAACAATAGTAAAAAGTAACTTAGAATTATCGATCACTGTCTGTGAGTTTCATGTTCGAAATCCACGGGAAGTGATGGATAAGTGGAAAAATTATTTTAAATTGATTGAACACGATGAGCATACTTTATTGCTGGAAAATACGCGCTTACTATTTAAACAAAGCAACAATACTAAAGAACGACTGGCTAGCATCGAAATAGCTGGAGCTAAGAAACAGGAAGAAATCATATACGAGCAAGCTACCTATCGCTTTATATAAAGGAGAAATTATATGGATGAATTAATAGAAAAGGCCATACTCGTTGCAGTTAAACTGCAAAAGGACGAGCATTTTGAGTATGAATTAGAAGAACTTCACAATTTAGCAGAGGCTTTAGATGTAGAAGTAGTAGGTGAAGTAACGCAAAACCTTGAAAGAGTGACTACATCTCATTATGTTGGTACGGGGAAGGTAGAGGAGATTAAAAACCTCTATGACGAGACCGGGGCTAATCTAGTCATTTTCAACGATGAGCTATCTCCTTCCCAAATAAGAAATCTAGAACGTGATCTAGAATGTAAGGTTATTGACCGGACGATGCTGATCCTAGATATCTTCGCTCGTCGTGCAAAATCGAATGAGGCCCGTATGCAAGTAGATTTGGCGCAGCTTCAATACATGCTTCCTCGTCTGGTAGGACTTCGAGCATCTCTTGGTCGACAAGGCGGTGGAACAGGGGGTGGATTCAAAAACCGTGGTGCTGGTGAGACAAAGCTAGAGCTGGATAGACGTAAAATCGAGGACCAAATCGCAAAGCTTAAAAGAGATCTCGATCATGCCAAAGATCAAAGAGAAACACAGCGAAAGCAGCGTAAGAAAAACGCTATACCAGTAGTATCCTTGGTTGGCTATACGAATGCTGGGAAGTCGACGATTATGAACCAAATGCTTCAAAAGGTTGGTCAAATGGATTCGAAGCAGGTATTTGAAAAGGACATGCTTTTCGCTACTTTAGAAACTTCGGTTAGACAGATTAAACTTCCCGACCAAAAGGAGTTTTTATTGACGGATACGGTTGGGTTCGTAAGTAAGCTTCCTCATCACTTAGTAAAAGCTTTCCGATCTACGCTGGAGGAAGCTCGTGACGCGGACTTGCTTTTACATGTTGTCGACGTCTCGAATGATGAGCACCGATTTATGATGGATGTTACGAACGAAACACTACAAGCTGTAGGTGTAGAGGATGTACCAACAGTTTTTGTATATAACAAATCAGATTTAGCCGATATGAAATACCCATATGTGGCTGGAGATAATATTTGGATTTCTGCGAAAGAGGGAGCAGGGCTGGATGAATTATTAGACATTATTAAAAAACATATTTTCTCTAACTATGTTCGCTGTTCACTTCTGATTCCATTTGACCGTGGAGATATTGTATCTTACCTCAATGAGAATGCGTCTGTTTCCTCAACTTCTTATGAAGAAGAAGGGACAGTTGTCCAGGTAGAATTGAAGAAATCCGATCATGATCGCTTTCAAGAATTCCTATTTGTTCAATAAAACCTTGAAAAGGATGAATCACCTGAATGTTGGAGAGAATCATCCAAATGTAACAGGGAATCACCCGAATATCGCAGAGAATCACCGCAATGTAACAAAGAATCACCCGAATACCGCAAAACCATAAGATAAAAAAGTTGTCTCGCCAGTAGTTTCCTACAACGAGACAACTTTTTCATGCTTTAGGAAATAATAAAAACTTCGGCATATGGATAATTTGCTATAAGGATTCTCCGTTCAGACTCCAGCGCCTAGCCCGCCTGAGTCGCTTCAGACTTGCGGCTAGAGGCAAAAAGCGCCTTTATAGCAATTCTTCCTGCGTTTTCGGAGGACCACTGGATGTGGGTCATGCAGTTGTTGCGACACGAGGTCGCCTCCTTAGACTGTATTCCTCTAATAGGCGCTTGCGCTTTTGTACTTCGTTTTAAACCTCTTGAAACTGTATATTGTGCAGTCGCGCAAATATCCCATCCTGTGCTACTAACTCACTGTAGGAACCATCCTCTGCAATGCCGTCTTCCGTTACAACAAGCACACGATCTGCATCACGAATAGTAGCAAGTCTATGAGCAATGATAAGTGTAGTTCTATTTTCTGCAAGCTCCATTAGCGACTTCTGAATGAACCGTTCAGTTTCTGTATCAAGTGCCGATGTAGCCTCATCCAAAATTAAAATGGGTGGGTTTTTCAGGAACATACGAGCAATCGCTAGACGCTGCTTCTGTCCACCTGATAACTTAAGACCTCGTTCACCGATTTGTGTATCATAGCCTTCTGGAAGAGAGGCGATCATGTCCTCTAAATGTGCTTTTTTGGCAGCGTCTCGGATCTCTTCTTCACTCGCATCTTTTTTACCGTATGCGATGTTTTCACGAATAGATCCAGTAAATAAGAAAACGTCCTGCTGCACAATTCCGATTTGGGATCGCAAAGATTTCATCGTAATATCTTGGATATTCAAGCCGTCTACAGTGATGGCACCTTCTTGGACATCGTAAAACCTTGGGATAAGGGAACAAATAGTAGTTTTTCCTGCGCCAGATGGTCCAACAAAAGCGATGGTTTCACCTGCTTTAATAGACAAATCAATATTATCCAGCACTGGCTTTTGATCATCGTATCGAAAACCAACCTGTTCAAACGTTATGTCTCCTTTTAAACGCTCAACTGTGAGTGCATTAGACTTGTCCAGAATTTCAGGCTCCTGTTCCACTAAGTCTAAGAAACGTTTGAAGCCAGCCATCCCTTTTGGATACAGCTCCAGTAACGCGGTAATTTTATCGACAGGTTTGATCAGCACATTGACATACAGAACAAAACTAACAAACTCTCCGTAAGAAAGTGCTCCTTTAATGGTAAACCAAGCTCCGACAACTAGTACAACCAATGTCACAAGGCGAGTTAACATATATATACTGGAATGTGTACCAGCCATCACTTTATATGCAACCAACTTTGCTAAACGGAATTGTCCATTGTCCTCTTTAAAACGAGCTATTTCAAAGCTTTCATTGGTAAAAGATTGAACAACGCGAACACCAGAAACACTATCTTCCACTCGTGCATTGACATCGGCAATTTTACCGTACATATTCTTCCAAGCCTTATTCATCATAATGTTACCGTATGTAGCGACAACAGATAAAAACGGCACCATGACAATAGCGATAACGGCAAGCTCTGGATTGATATTGTACATTATCGTAAATGCACCGATTACGGTCATTATGGCAATGAATAAATCCTCGGGACCATGGTGTGCTAGTTCACCAATATCAAATAAGTCATTAGTTATTCGACTCATAATATGACCAGTCTTTGTATTATCAAAAAACCGGAATGATTGGCGTTGAACGTGAGTGAATAATTGCTGTCGCATATCGGTTTCAATATTAATGCCAAGTTTATGTCCGAAATAACTTACAACATACTGTAAAAAAGTACTGAGTATGTAGACCGCTAATAATAGAATGCTGACACGGGTAATCATGCTCCAATCACCAGTAGGTAACAAATCATCGATAAACCACTGAACAGCCACTGGGAACGCAAGCTCTAAAATTGCTACAAAAACAGCACTGCTAAAGTCAATGATGAAAAGCCGTTTATGTGGCTTGTAGTATGAAAAAAACTTCTTGAGCAATTAAATCACTCCTTTCTTCTATCATATCGACTATTATAACGAACAATTTCAAAAGTCGAAATAAATATATTAAGTTAAGATAAGTTATAATTCCAATTTTCGGTAATTATAATGCGAGGATATATTGAAAATTGGTTTATATAAAGGTTTTTCGAGTACTAATCTTCCTTATTGAAGAAGAATAGGTTTTTTGACAATAGAAAATGGGAAGCTTATAATATGTGTCTTATAAGTGCAAGGGCTTTAGGAAAATTTTCAGCTTCTAAAAGTATTTTAAAGCATTTCGGTACCTATAGCTTTTAAATTAGAAAAGAGGTAAAAAGATGGTAACAAGAGAGGAAGTAGTAAAATCCGTCCCCCAAAAGGGATTTTTTGGTCACCCGAAAGGATTACTATCATTGTTTTTCACGGAGTTTTGGGAGCGTTTTTCTTACTACGGAATGCGCGCAATTCTAATCTATTATATGTATTATGAAGTGACGCAGGGAGGACTAGGATTAGAGCGTTCTACTGCTAACTCAATTATGGCAGTGTATGGTTCCCTAGTTTACATGTCAGGGATTATTGGAGGTTGGATAGCTGACCGTCTATTTGGTACGACGAAAACCGTATTCTACGGTGGTGTCCTCATTATGTTTGGTCATATCGTCTTAGCATTCCCTGGAGGATTGACTACTTTGTTCGTGTCGATGGCCTTTATCATCATAGGGACAGGCTTATTGAAACCAAACATATCAAGTATTGTCGGTGATTTGTATTCTAAAGAGGATACTCGCCGTGATTCAGGATTTAGTGTTTTTTATATGGGGATCAATATGGGAGCGTTTATCGCACCTTTCATCGTTGGAACAATTGGTTTAGAATATAACTTCCATTTAGGGTTCGGACTTGCTGCAGTCGGTATGGCATTAGGATTAATCGTATTTTTAGTTACGAAAAAGAAATACTTAGGATTAGCCGGTACATATGTGCCAAACCCGATGTCTAAAGAAGAACGTAAAAAGGTATTGACGAGAATTGGATTTGCGATAGTTCTTATTCTAATTGTTGGATATATTTTAATACAGCAAGGGATTTTGACAATTGATGGATTCATCATGACCGTTTCCATTCTAGGTATCGTAATTCCTACCTTGTACTTTATCGTTATGTATAGAAGTAGTAAGACAACTGAAGATGAGAAGTCTCGCTTACTAGCATACATTCCATTATTTGTTGCAGCTATGATGTTCTGGGCAATTCAAGAGCAAGGGTCGAACATTTTAGCTCAATATGCGGATGAACGAGTAGATTTAATGATTGGATCGTTTGAGATTTCACCTGCCTGGTTCCAATCGTTAAATCCTTTATTTATCATTGCACTCGCACCGGTGTTTGCTTGGATGTGGTTGAAGCTTGGTGATAGACAACCATCTACACCAAAAAAATTCTCGCTTGGTTTGCTGTTTGCAGGGATGTCCTTTATCGTAATGATAATTCCAGCTTACTTCAATGGAACAGACTCTCTAGTTAGTCCGTTTTGGCTTGTACTGAGCTTTTTCCTTGTAGTATTAGGGGAACTATTATTATCTCCTGTTGGATTATCTGCTACTACAAAGCTTGCACCAGGAGCATTTGCAGCACAAACGATGAGTTTATGGTTCATGACAAACGCATCTGCGCAAGCTATCAATGCTCAAGTAGTTAAATTTTATACTCCGGAAAACGAAATTATTTACTTCGGTGTTATCGGAGCAATAGCTTTAGTAATTGGTTTATTACTGTATTTTATGACTCCATTGATCCAAAAATATATGCGTGGCGTTAAGTAATCCATAAGAATGAAACTTTTTAAATAGCCATCCCGTAAAGTAAGTATCTTACTGAGAAGGGATGGTTATTTTTATGAAAAAATGGACAGCACTATTATCGGTAGTAACCTTATCGTTAGGTTTGGCTGCTTGTAACGAAACTGCAACACCGGTACAAGAAAACGAGGTATCAGAAACGAGTAAGCTCACTTTACAAGAAGTATATGATAAGTCAATAAAAGCTTCTGAGGAGCTAAAAAGCTTAAAAGGTACAATAGATATGAAACAGAAGATGAGTATTCCGAGTGAAGGAATGACATTTGATATTAAATCTGTGATGGATATGGAATTTATAATAGAACCTATGCAAATGCATCAAAAAGGTACAACGACTATGATGGGCGATGGTGAAGGTGGAGAGTCTCAAGAGACTGATATGGAGACTTATATTACGGAAGATGCAATGTATGTGTATGAAGGCACTACTGCACAGTGGATGAAGTTTCCTCAGGAGATGTTAGATCAAATGATGGGTGCTACGAACCAAACTGATCCGACAGCTCAACTGCAGACTTTACAAGAGTATTTAGAAAAAGTGAAATTTGAACAAGACAACGAAAACTATATTTTAACACTTGAAGGTAGTGGTGAAGAGTTTACGAGTCTTGTACAAAAACAGGTAGATGAAGCGCTTCAAAGCCTTACTGGAGGAGAAAATGTAAACATGGACTTTACTATTCATTCGGTCAACTACCTAGTTCATATTGATAAGGATTCGTTCCAAACAAACAAATTGGATATGGTTATTGATATGGATATGACAATGGATGGAGAGACAATTAACTTGAACATGGATGCTAGTACCGACTTCTCTAAGTTCAATGAAATAGATGAGATTATCGTCCCTCAAGAGGTTATTGATAGCGCTACTGAAATTTAAATATATAGCTAGTGTCAAAAAGACTATTGTAATTGTTGCGAAAAAGCAACAATTGCAATAGTCTTTTTGAATTAAGGTTATAATGTAGTAAGATAGATTTGGACTAAAATAGGTTGAAATGGCATATATGTGTATTGTCAATTGAAAATCATTTTCATTTAATCGTTGACATGAATGGTCAAGGTGCTATAATTGGACTTGTGAGTAATTGATAATGATTTTCAATATCGCCCTTTCACAAAAAGAATGACGAGGATTGTTATGAAAAAAAGATATCTTGTAATTGCACTAGTAGCACTTTCTCTCTTATCTCTCTTTGTTGGTGTATCAAGCATTTCACCAATGGATTTGTTAGATTTTAACTCAGAAGAGACGGAAATTTTTCTTATTAGTAGAGTACCCAGACTAATTGCCATAATACTTGCAGGAGCAGGGATGAGTATTGCGGGTCTTATCATGCAAAGCCTTAGTAGAAATAAGTTTGTATCTCCAACCACAGCAGGCACGCTCGATGCGACTCGATTAGGAATTTTAATCTCGATGCTCGTATTTACAAATGCAACATATTTCCAAAAGATTTCCTTTGCATTTATATTTGCGTTAGCAGGAACACTGCTTTTCATGCAAATCTTGAATCGAATTAAATTTAAGGATGCAATATTTGTTCCACTTGTTGGATTAATGTTCGGAAATATTTTAGCCTCCATCACAACGTTTTTCGCTTACAAATCTGACATTATTCAAAACATTTCTGTTTGGTTACAAGGAGACTTCTCCTTAATTTTAAAAGGCAGATATGAACTACTTTACATAAGTGTACCAGTACTGATAGTCGCCTATATTTTCGCGAATCGCTTTACGGTTGCAGGGATGGGTGAAGATTTTGCAAAAAATCTTGGTCTATCATACAACAAAGTGTTGAATCTAGGTCTAGTACTAGTTGCTTTAATCTCTACGACTGTTGTTTTGACGGTAGGAATGATTCCGTTTTTAGGATTAATCATCCCGAATATTGTCTCCATCTTTAAAGGTGATCATTTAGAGAAAACATTACCACATACAGCATTACTAGGAGTTATTTTCTTATTGATCTGCGATATTTTAGGTAGGGTTATTATATTCCCTTATGAAATTCCGATTAGCATGACTGTTGGTGTAATCGGAAGTGCAATCTTCCTATTCTTGTTGTTTAGGGGGAAAGCATATGCGTAACAGTACGAAAATGATGATATTAATAGGTTTAGTTTTAGTTTCTATATCACTTTATTTATTTCAAGGATTAAATGGAAGCTATGATTATGCATTACCACGCCGTGGGATTAAAGTATTGGCAATGGCTCTAACAGGAGTAGCGATAGCATATTCCACTGTAATCTTCCAAACAATTACCCATAATAGAATTTTAACGCCGAGTGTAATGGGGCTTGATTCCCTATATATGTTAATTCAAACGGTTATTTATTTCTTCTTTGGCTCCATGTCCATTTTAGTTATTAACAAGAACTTTAATTTCGCGATCTCCGTTATTGGAATGATTGTATTTGCTTTATTACTATATAAATTTTTGTTTAAGGCAGGAAAACGTCCAATCTACTTCCTGCTGCTTGTCGGGATAATCCTTGGGACATTTATGGGGAGCATTACAACATTCCTTCAGGTACTTATAGATCCGAATGAATTTACAAGCTTACAAAACAAATTATTTGCAAGCTTTAATAATGTAAACGGTGATTTAGTCTGGCTAGCATTAGTTATTATTACACTAACGGTTATATATGGCTGGCGAAGCATACGAGAATTAGATGTCCTTTCTTTAGGTCGAGACAATGCTATTAACCTTGGTGTGGATTACGATAAAATCGTAAAAAAAATGCTTGTATTGTCATCAATATTGATCGCAACTTCTACTGCACTAGTTGGACCTATTACGTTTTTCGGCCTAATTGTTGCCAACTTATCGTATCAGTTCTTTAATACATTCAAGCATTCTACACTTATAATCGGAGCAAGTTTGATGAGTTTAGTAGCATTAATCGGAGGTCAGTGGATTGTAGAACGTATCTTTACCTTCGACACAACACTGAGCGTCATTATAAACTTCATCGGGGGAGTTTACTTCATCTATTTACTATTAAAGGAGAGTCGAACTAAATCATGATCCAAGTAAAAGAGGTTTCTAAGTATTTTGCTAAAAAGCCAGTTGTGGATAATGTAAGTGTCAATATTCAGTCCGGGAAAATTACTTCGTTTATTGGACCGAATGGAGCTGGGAAATCCACGCTATTATCTATGGTCAGTCGATTATTGGATGCAGACACAGGTGAGGTCCTATTAGATAAATCAGATGTACGTAAATGGAAATCTAATGATTTTTCAAAACGCATATCTATTTTAAAGCAATCGAATTATATGAATGTACGTTTAACTATTCGTGAATTAGTGGCATTCGGACGGTTTCCATATTCGAAGGGCCGTTTAAATGCGGAAGACGAGAAAATGGTCGACCAAGCAATTGAATATATGAATTTAGGTGATCTAGAGGACAGTTATTTAGATGAACTTTCCGGTGGTCAGCGCCAACGGGCATTTATTGCCATGGTTATTGCCCAGGATACGGAATACATTTTACTAGATGAGCCTTTAAATAACTTGGATATGAAGCACTCTGTTCAAATTATGAAAATCTTACGTAAATTGGTTGAAGATCTTGGTAAGACAGTAGTAATCGTTTTACATGATATTAACTTTGCTTCCGTTTATTCAGACTTCATCGTAGCTTTAAAAGATGGTCGTGTTATTAAAGACGGCCCAACACATGAAATTATTAACTCTGATGCATTAAAAGAAATTTATGACATGGATATTCCTATCCAAGAAATGAATAGCTGTCGTATCTGTGTTTATTTTAACTCATAAGAAAAGAGGAATAAGACAAATGAAAAACTGGAAATTACTATCTGTTATATTTGCTTTACTAGTATTACTTTTAGCTGCATGTGGAACTGAGGATGAGGCTGCTGAAAAGGAGTCTACTGATAAAAAAGCTACAGAAGAAACAAGTGGTGCTGGAGATTCATCTGTTTACCCATTAACAATTCCTCAGCCTGAGGGTTATGCAGAAGTGACATTAGAAGAAAAACCTGAAACAGTTGTAGTATTTGACTATGGTTTCCTTGATACATTAGATTATTTAGGTGTAGATGTAGATATGGTTTCGCAAGCTAATGTTCCAAGTTATTTAGAGAAATATGCAGATGAAGCTGCATACGAAAATGCTGGCGCATTAAAAGAGCCTGATTTCGAAGCAATCGCTGCTATGAACCCAGATGTTATCTTTATCTCTGGTCGTCAAGCTGACGCGTATGAAGAGTTAAGCAAAATCGCTAAAACAGTTTATGTTGGGGTAGATACTACTGACTACATGAATTCGTTCAAGGCGAACACAGAATTAGCGGGCAAAATTTTCGGTGAAGAAGAAAAAGTAACAGCAGCATTAGAGGAATTGGATACTAAAATTGCAGAAGTAAAAGAAAAAACTAATGGTATGGAAGAAAAAGCTCTGATTGTTCTTGCATCCCAAGGCGAGTTAAGTGCATACGGTGCAGGTTCACGTTTCGGTATAATCCATGACGTATACGGCTTTAATCAATCGGACGAAAACCTAGAAGTTTCTACTCATGGTCAAAGTGTTGCTTACGAGTATGTTCTTGAGAAAAATCCCGATATTCTATTTGTGGTGGATCGTGATGCAGTAGTTGCTGCTGAAGGCGAATCTGGTACAAAAGCTGCAATTGAAAATGATATCGTAAATAAAACAAACGCTGCTCAAAATGATAACATTATCTACTTAGATCCTGAAGTTTGGTACTTAGCAGGTGGTGGTCTCGAATCAGAAAATGCTAAAGTTGATGCTGTATTAGAGGCGCTTAAATAATATGTTTTATCAAATTAAGCGAATGATTGTGAAAGAAGGATTTTCCCAAGCAGTAGTGGAACGTTTTCAAGGTGAAGGCAAAATTGAGAAGCAACTAGGCTTCGAAAAATTAGAAGTACTTGTGAAAAAGGTTCGCCGTGGTGAAGAGGAAGTTCTTATCATAACAGGGTGGAACTCTGAAGAAGATTGGAAAAACTGGGAGAAGAGCCCTGAGCATATTGCTGGTCATAAAGCAAAAATCGGTAAGCCAAAGCCTGACCATATTATCGAAGTTAGTCAAAGCGTCTATGATGTGAAAGTAAGTAAATAAATCAATAAGCAAATGGAGAAAAACATTATGTTTTTCTCTATTTTTAAATTTAGGGGCTATTATAAATTTTGTCACTTTATGAGACTCACAGACTCTTATACATATTGAGTATGCTTACAAACAAAATTTAAAATGAAAGGGTAATTCCTTTCCTATATAAATGTATCCATTGTACATCCTTAATCTTCTAGCTTATAATTTTGTTAATGGATAGGGGGTATTTTGTGAAAAAATTATTTTATCCACTTGGAATGGTATCGTTACTAGGATTTGCTGCACTTTTTTTATATTTTGAAACGGAAGAAATAATACAGTTCGATTCCCAAATGGCTCAGTTATTAGGCGATAATAAAATAATAGGATTATTCCATTACTTAGGAGAAACTAAATTTATTATTTTTATTTCGCTCCTATTAATAGCTTTTTTGTGGTTTCGTTCGAACAATTATCGTGGAATGCTCTTTGTTGTTTTTACTGTAGGGCTTGGTAATGTGATGAATCAATCACTGAAAAAGTGGGTAGAAAGAGAACGTCCTGATGTGCCACAACAATTAGTGACTTTTAGCTTCCCTTCCGGACATGCGATGGTGGGAATATTGTATTTGTTTACTATTGCCTATTTTTTAACAGAACATCAATCCAATAAATTGATTCGATTATTAATTTGGACAGCTACTGTTTTTATCACTTTAATGGTAGGACTATCCCGAATTGCGGAGAATAGACATTATGCGTCGGATGTCTTAGCAGGATGGATGATTGGGTATACTTGGTTTGTACTTGTCGCATTGTGGTATGAATATAGAAGCAGAGCCTTTAAAAAGCATACATTGTAAGAACCTTTCCTCGTACGGAAAGGTTTTTTTAAAAGGAGTGAATAACTTGTTCGAAATACCAGAAGAGTTAATCAAACTAGGAATGGAACGTATTGAGGGGTATCCCGTTGAAGGATTTGTCAAAGGCAAAGGACCAAAAAAACCAAGTATTCTACTCATAGGCGAAGCACCAGGGGAGAATGAGGCAATAAAAGGAGTACCATTTATAGGTAGAGCAGGAGATGAATTAAGTATGTCATTGGCAAGTATAGGATTGACTCGAGATGATGTATATATGACAAGTGCTGTGCGGAGCCGTCCGTATGTATGGAGAGAAAAAAGGGGAAAAAATGGGGAGCTGACACAGAGAAAATATAACCGTCCCCCTACCCAATCGGAAGTAATAGCCCATGCACCTATACTAGATTTTGAATTAAAAAATATCGTTCCACAAATTATTGTTACATTAGGAAATATAGGCCTACAACGACTTTTAGGAAAGGAAGCGAAAGTATCCATACTACATGGGCAATTACTTGAACAGCCTATACGGCATTTGCATTCGTTAGATTCAAAAGAGTTTGTATGGTCCAAAGAAAGCTATTTGCTCATTCCTACCTATCATCCTGCATCTGTATTTTACCGTCCTTCTAACAGGGATTTTCTTGAACAGGATTGGGAGAATATAGGGAAGTACTTAGCTGAAAGAAAATTTTAATGTTTTCTCTTACCAAAAAGAGTTGCGCAAAGGAAACTTTCTGCGTATAATAAATGAAAATAGATTAACAGAAAGAAGTTGGGTCAATGGATGGAAATGTAGCCTTTGCTTTATTACTTACATTATTTGCTGGTCTTGCAACTGGGATTGGTAGTCTGCTATCTTTATTGACATCTCGCACAAATACAAAATTTTTATCAGTTGCACTAGGTTTCTCGGCGGGCGTCATGATTTATGTATCCTTAGTAGAAATATTTGTGAAGGCTAAGGATTCTCTCGTAGCAGAACTTGGAGCGACAAATGGTTATTGGATGACAATAGTGGGTTTTTTCGGTGGGATGTTTGTAATTGCGTTAATTGACCGATTAATACCTACTCTCGGCAATCCCCATGAAGTTAAAAGTGTAGAAGATATGGATATGAAATTAACTAACCCAGAGCATACAAAATTGATGAAAATGGGTGTTTTCACTGCTCTTGCAATTGGAATCCATAATTTTCCCGAGGGAATTGCAACTTTCGCATCTGCTTTGCAAGATCCCAACTTAGGTATTGCAATTGCAATTGCAGTAGCAATTCATAATATTCCAGAAGGCATTGCCGTAGCAGTACCTATATACTATGCAACAGGAAGTCGAAAGAAAGCCTTTAAATTATCCTTCTTATCTGGTTTAGCTGAGCCAGTTGGAGCGTTCGTTGCTTATTTAGTACTGATGCCGTATTTAAATGGAGTAGTGTTTGGAGTAGTATTTGCAGCAGTAGCGGGAATAATGGTCTTTATTTCATTGGATGAATTACTACCAGCAGCGAAAAAATATGATGAAACCCATTCATCTATTTACGGAGTCGTTGCAGGAATGCTTGTAATGGCCTTAAGTCTTGTATTACTAACTTAATAAGAAAAGCGGCAGCGCCTTATGTTTTGGAAGTCAGTCTAAGTTCGCGACATCGTGTCGCAACGACTGACTGACCCACATCCTGTGGGCATCCGAAAAGCACTGGAGGGATTTCACGTAAAGACGTTCTTTGTCTTTACTGAAATTCTGAAGTGACTTAAGGGGATAGGTGCTAAAGCTATTGACAGACAATGAGTAAAATACGTTTACTTTATATTCTTTGATAAAAGGCAGTGCAACCTCGTTTGAAGGTTGCACTGCTTTTTTGTAAATGAATAAGAAAGTATCTATATAATGATACCGCTGATTTCCTTTCTTACAGGACGTATAAATTACTTCAAATTGTAGAAACTTCCTTTAGCGAGCATTTTCTGTATCTTTTACCGTAACAACAATACCCGTCCGATTCATAGGGATTGCGGCGAGGTCGAAATCAGGGAACTGTCCTTTTAACTTAGAGATGAATTCCTCTTCTGTTCCTTTTTCAATAAGCGAAAGCAGGGTAGGTCCCGCACCACTAATACAAGTTCCGTAAGCACCTGCATTTTTAGCGGCAAATTTTATATCCTTACTCTGTGGAATCAAATCGAGTCGGTATGGCTCGTGAAACAAGTCCTGTTCCATATAAGTTCCGGCTTGTTCAAATGCTTGGGATAGAAAGGCAGCTGTGAACAAGTTTGCCGTTGCGCTTGCTTGTGCTGCCTCCCTACGTGAATAGCTGTCTGGTAGCACTTGTCTAGCTTTAGCGGTTTTTAACTCAAAGTTAGGGATAAATAGTACAAAAGAGGCCTCGATGTGATTGGCATGAAATACATTTATTTCTCCATTTTCTGCATTAGAAGAGATCGTAAAGCCACCGTAAATGGAAGCAGCCGCGTTATCAGGATGTCCCTCCATTAATGTTGCAACCTTCAATTTGTCCTTGTCAGTTAGATGTAATTCCATTATTTGATTGGCTAGCTCAACTCCCGCAACAATTGCAGAAGCACTGCTTCCCATCCCTCGTGCTAATGGAATTTCACTCTTTACTCGCACTGTGCATGGTGGAAGTGAAAAACCATGTAACTCGGCAGTTTTTTCAGCAGCTTGGACAATTAAGTGATCCTGTGGGTTTGGAACATCCGGAAGATTGCTAGACAGGTTGATAATTTTCCAATCGGACGCTAACTCTACCTCAAACTCCAAATACTTATCTAATGCAATCCCAATGGAATCAAATCCGGGTCCAAGGTTTGCGGTACTTGCTGGAATTGAAATGCACCAAACCATTACGCGAGTACCTCCTCTATAAATGCACTAAGAGCTGGTGCACTACTTTCCAATTTATGTGGCTCAGCAACTTTTACATCGATTGCAGTTTGTGGATCTTTTAAGCCGTTGCCAGTTAATACAGCAACTACCTTGCTTCCTGCTTTAATTTTTCCTTCTTTTACAGAACGTAATAGACCTGCGATCGATGCACATGAGCCTGGTTCAGCGAAGATACCTTCTCTGCTTGCAATCAGTTTATACGCTTCGATAATTTCATCATCTGTCACAGCTTCAATAACACCGTTGGACTCATCACGTGCTGCTTCTGCGCCTTTCCAGCTTGCAGGGTTTCCGATACGAATGGCAGTAGCAATTGTTTCAGGAAACTCAATAGGCTTTCCTTGTACAATAGCAGCTGAACCCTCTGCTTCGAAGCCAAAGATTTGAGGTAAACCTGTTTGTTTTTTCTCGTTATATTCTTTAAACCCTTTCCAATAAGCAGTAATATTACCTGCGTTCCCGACTGGAATTGCTAGATAGTCTGGTGCACTACCTAATACATCACAAATTTCAAAGGATGCTGTCTTTTGCCCTTCAATACGATATGGGTTAACAGAATTCACTAGTGTAATAGGAGAGGTTTCGCTAATTGCACGGACCATATCTAGTGCAACATCGAAGTTTCCTTCTATTTGAATGACTTCTGCTCCGTACATATATGCTTGAGCTAACTTTCCAGCAGCAACTTTTCCTTCCGGTATAACAATAACTGCTCGCATTCCAGCACGAGCCGCATAAGCAGCTGCAGCAGCTGAAGTGTTACCTGTGGAAGCACAAATGACTGCTTTACTTCCTTCTTCTTTTGCTTTTGCAACTGCAAAAACCATGCCTCTATCTTTAAAGGAACCAGTCGGATTTGCACCCTCGACCTTCACATATAATTCAATCCCTAATTCTTTTGATAGATTTTCTAGCTTAATAAGAGGCGTATTACCCTCCAGTAAAGTCAATTTAGGTGTTTTTTCTGTTACTGGTAAAAACTCTTTATACTCTTCGATTAGTCCTTGCCAAGCCATGATATATTCCGCCTCTCTGTTCTTCTTGAATAAACATATGTATTTGTATAAAGGACATTTTACTCTAATAAAGTGTAAAAAACAAGATAAAATTTGTATTGTAACTTTACTTTTACATGCGTATACTAAACAAGTAAACTAAAAACTTTACAGGTGTAAAGACAGGAGTGAAAAACAAAGCTATGAAAGAACAAAAAAAGATATCTAAAAATAAATTATTAGGAATAGCAGGACTTGCGTGGATGTTCGATGCAATGGACGTTGGAATTCTATCATTTGTCATTGCAGCTCTAGCAGTAGATTGGAGTTTATCTCCAGAACAGATGGGGTGGATCGGTAGTGTAAACTCAATAGGGATGGCAGTAGGAGCCCTTCTATTTGGAGTTTTGGCAGACAAAGTAGGGCGAAAAAAAGTATTTATGATTACTCTATTAATGTTCTCCATTGCAAGTGGACTTTCGGCTTTAACGACAACTCTAGCTGCATTATTAATCTTACGTTTTTTTGTCGGGATGGGGCTTGGAGGAGAGCTTCCAGTAGCTTCAACTTTAGTATCTGAAAGTGTAGAAGCAAAAGAACGTGGAAGAGTAGTTGTTCTATTAGAAAGCTTCTGGGCCGCAGGGTGGATTATATCAGCAATTATTGCCTATTTTGTTATTCCTGACTATGGTTGGAGAGTTGCTTTAATTATCACAGCACTACCTGCGTTCTATGCAATTTACTTACGTTTAAAATTACCCGATTCCCCTAAATACACGGAGAAAAAATCGGAATCCAGAAGTATTTTACAAAACATGAGTGAAGTTTGGTCAAAGAAGTATTCGAAGCGAACGTTAATGTTATGGATTGTCTGGTTTACAGTCGTGTTTTCCTATTATGGAATGTTCTTATGGCTACCAAGTGTAATGGTCATTAAGGGATTCACTCTCATTAAAAGCTTTGAATACGTATTGATCATGACCGTAGCTCAATTACCAGGTTATTTCTCTGCAGCGTGGTTAATCGAGAAGGCAGGACGTAAATTTGTTTTAGTAACCTATTTATTAGGAACTGCCGCAAGTGCATTAGTGTTTGGATCTGCAGAGACAACGACGTTATTGATGGTTTCAGGAATTCTATTATCATTCTTTAACCTTGGGGCATGGGGAGCATTATACGCATACTCCCCAGAGCAATATCCAACTGTTATTCGTGCAACTGGCTCTGGAATGGCAGCTTCAGTTGGACGAATTGGAGGAATCTTAGGACCGTTATTAGTTGGAACGATGGTAACAGCTGGTTATGAAATTGGATTTATATTTGGTATTTTCTGTGTTGCTATTGTTATCGGAGTACTGGCGGTAATGTTCCTAGGTACAGAAACAAAGCAAGTAGAATTAGAATAGATGCAAAAACCTGTTCCTCCAGAGGGACAGGTTTTTGTTTTGCCTGCAGGTGAAAACATAGTAAAATGAAGATTGGCTAAACAAAGGAGGCAGAGGATGGATCAGTTGAAACATAAACGCATACTCATCGTAGGTTCAAGCGGTGCAGGTAAATCTACATTATCCAAAAGATTGTCTGAAAAATGGGAATTGCCTTTAATCCATCTTGATGCACTTTTTTGGAACGAAGGATGGGTTCCTACACCAAAGCCTGAATTTCGAGAAAAAATTCAAACAGAACTAGAAAAAGATAAATGGATTATAGATGGAAATTTCGACTCAACATTAGAAATGCGAGCATCCTATGCAGATTTAATTATTTTCTTGGATTTTTCTAAAGTTTTATGCACATATAGGGTTTTCAAACGAGCGTGGATTTACCGTGGGAAAACACGACCGGATATGGCACCGGGCTGCAAGGAAAAAATGGACATGGAATTTGCTAAATGGGTTTGGCGTTATCCAAAGAATATCCGCCCACATACACTCGACATTTTAAGAAACGTAAAAGATACAGATATATGCATTTTGCGGAATCCCAAAGAGCTAGAAGGATTTCTAATGACAGTACCAACTACAAAAATATCGAACACCATAGGAGTATAACAACATGAATAACAAACAAATGACAGCAAAACAAGTGATCGATCTAATTCCTAGTAATGCAGATATAATTTTACCGCTAACAAATGGAGAACCTCATAAACTGTTGGATATTTTGGAGGATCAAGCTCATCAATTAAATAATGTAAGAATCCATCAATTGCTTGCTATACAATCTAGAAAGTATATGAATGGTGCCTTTCCTGGACATCTACACCATGTCTCTTACTTTTTAAGTGGGGCAACGAGAAAACAGTTCCACCAGGGATTAGTGGACTTAGTACCAAATCATTTTCATGAAATGCCTCGTATATTAAGAAACGCTACAAATTTGTCGATGATTATGGCAGTAGCTTCGCCAATGGACGAATTTGGTTACTTTTCCTTAGGGACACAGGCGGATATTGTGAGTGAGTTTATCGGTACAGTTCCATTTATATTAGAAGTAAACCAGCATATGCCTCGTACTTATGGTCAAAATCAAATTCACATTAGCCAAATTGCCGGATTTGTTGAAAATGATCGTCCTTTATTCGAGGATGTTGCAGTTCCTATTGGCGAGAAGGATATGAAAATTGCTGAGTATGTGACGGAAACGATTAAAGATGGGGACACACTGCAAATTGGTATTGGCTCAATTCCAAATGCAGTAGTGAGCTTATTAAAAAATCATCGTCATTTAGGCATTCATACAGAAATGTTTGTTGATGGAATTGTGGATTTAGTACAAGTAGGTGCCATTGATGGAACTCAAAAGTTTACAAATAAAGGAAAGATTATTGCTACATTTGCGCATGGCTCAAAGAAAATGTATGACTTCCTAAACAACAATCCTTCTGTAGAGTTTTTACCTGTAAGTATTGTAAATGACCCTCGAGAAATTGCTAAGGAGGAGCGTATTGTTTCGATTAATGCAACTACAGAGGTCGACTTATTTGGGCAATGTGCATCCGAAACGGTTGCTGGAAAGTACTATTCATCTACGGGAGGGCAAGCCGACTTCGCTCGTGGTGTTCGTTTTGCTAATGAAGGAAAAGGTTTTGTATGTATGACTTCTACAGCTAAAAATGATGAAATCTCTCGTATAAAACTAAGTCTTACTTCAGGCTCAGTTGTAACGACTTCTAAAAATGATGTGGATATGATTGTTACGGAGTATGGCGTAGCTAAAATGTTTGGCAAACCAATTTCAGAGCGTGCGAAACAACTTATCTCCATTGCTCATCCGAAGTTTAGAGAAGAGCTAACGTTTGAAGCAAAAAAAATGGGGTTTATTTAAGATGAAGCCCATTGATGGTCGCTTTTTTCATCAGCCTACCTTAGAGCTTGCGCGTCATTTATTAGGGAATTATATTGTCCATGAGCATCCAAGTGGGTTGCTTATTGGCAAAATTGTTGAAACAGAAGCTTATATGGGACCCGATGATCGAGCAGCTCATAGCTTTGGGAATAGGAGAACAAAACGGACAGAGGTTATGTTCGGTGAGCCGGGTTTGATCTACACTTATCAAATGCATACCCATACGCTCATCAATGTCGTTTCAGCCCCAGAGGATGTTCCCAATGCGATATTAATACGTGCTGTGGAGCCAGTAGAAGGCTTAGAACTGATGAAGGAATTCCGTAATGATCTTCCGATGAAACAGTGGACGAATGGACCAGGAAAACTAACAAAAGCTATGGGTATATCAATGGAACACTATGGTTCACATTGGACGGATAAGCCTTTGTATATGGCAGAGGGCGAGCAAGTAAGCTCTATATCAACAGGTCCAAGAATAGGCATTGAAAACAGTGGAGAGGCTGTACATTACCCGTATAGATTTTGGGAGACAGATAATCCATTTGTATCTAAAATGAGATAAAACAGAGGTTGCCCACTTAAGGACAACCTCTGTTTTTAAATCTGTTTCCCCATATAATATTCATCTACAAATAGGTCATGAATAATTAAAGCATTTTTTCGTGTACCCTCTAATTCAAATCCAAGCTTCTTATACAGCTTTTGAGCATTAATATTTTCTTTAATAACAGTAAGCTCTAGCTTAGAAATACCCGATCCCTTTGCCCACTTTTCTCCTTGAAGCATGAGCGAAGATGCAATTCCTTTCTTCGAAAAGGCTTGCTTGACCCCGATAACGACCGAAGCCCGATGTACAGCACGTGGAGCTGGTCCACCTATGAACTGTACATAGCCTGCATATTGCCCATTCATAATAGCTAAAAGTAAAATGGAGTTAGGAGAAGTTTTCCATGTATTCATGCTCTTGCGGATACTTTGAACGGTCAATTGTCTATCCGATTTTCCGAATAACATAAAATCTGTTTCTGCAAAAATCGTTTCTTGTAAGTTTATAAAGGGGCGTGCATCCTCTAAATCTGCCTCTCGAATAATTAGGATATCCTTATTGTCATTACTATCTGATTGCCGTTCATCCATGTCATGTAAAACACTATGAAAGTGAATGGCCTTTCCGAGTTCCACGCTTTTTACGGAATAACCTGAATCTGTCCATGCAAAATAATGTAGTGCAGGTGGCTTCGTCTTTTTCCACCAGCTACTACTTAAATAAGCGGCATTGGGAAGGACATGCCCAATAATTGCTTCGATTTCCCCATATGTTAATGTGATTTCTTTGTTGGTCGATTGTTTAAAAAAGTCTGCCAATGGAATATATTTGCTCTCGGAATTTTTGGGCATTAGACATTTTCACTCATTTCTTCTTATTTTCCTAATTATAACATTATTGTTGATAAGTGAACACAACCTAAAATCTATTCATAAGTAAAATAATTCCTAAATTGAAAAAGTGTTACTTCAAATAGAAGTAACACTTTTTATTAAACTTATTATGCGTTAGCCAATTCTAATTGCATTGCTGGACCAAAGAATTCATAGTGAATATTTTCGTTTGGAACTCCTAGCTCCAATAAATAATTGATCATCGCTTCCATAAATCCTACTGGTCCACAAACGTACACATCTCCGTTTGCAATAGCATGTTCTTTCAAAACGTCTTTCGTGATAAAACCATCGCCACTTTCAGAGTAAAATGTTACATATTTTGCATCATCCATGTTTTCCATCAAAGTGCGAATATCTTTGTCGAATGGATGTAAGTTTTCATTACGGGCACTATAGATAAAGGATACAGGAAGACTAGGATTATTTGTCGCAACTGTTTCGAACATACTCATCATTGGTGTGATACCTACCCCACCACTTACGAAAGTAACAGGTGTAGTTTTGGCAGGATCTAAAACGAAATCTCCAGCTGGAGCAGTAAGCTCAACCTTGTCTCCAACATTCACATTATTGTGAAGGTGAACAGAAACTTTACCTTCTGGATTATTTTCATCCTCTTTTTTCACTGAAATACGGAAAGATTCGTTATCGGCAGCTTTTGATAAGCTATATTGTCTATTCATCAAGTATTTTTCGCCAGGGATACTTACACGAATTGTGATAAATTGACCTGGCTCATAAGATGGTAATACAGAACCATCAGCAGTTTTCAAATAGAAAGAAGTGATATTATCGCTTTCTTTTACTTTGTCAGCAATAACAAAATCCTTGAAGAATCTCCAACCACCTTGTTTAGACTCAGTAGCAACATACATTTCTTCCTCAATGCCGATAAATGCATCTGCGATTACTCCGTATGCCTCAGCCCATGCGTTAATAATATCGTCCGTTGCTGCATCGCCTAAAACTTCTTTAATAGCTCCAAGTAAGTGCTCTCCAACAATTGGATAATGTTCAGGTTTAATACCTAAACTTACATGTTTTTGACCAATTTGTTTTACTACAGGAATAATTGCTGCAAGATTATCGATATGAACAGCAGCAGCATATACTGTGTTTGCTAAAGCTGTTTGTTGACGTCCTTTTGCTTGGTTTGCGTGATTGAATATATTTAATAGTTCTGGATGAGCTTCGAACATATTTTTGTAAAAAGCAGTAGTAATAGCTACACCATGTACTTCTAATACTGGTGCTGTAGATTTTACGATATCAATTGTTTTTTGAGATAACATTTATACACACGTCCTTTTCTATTGATTACAACCACAATATACTCCTGACAATATTTAAAAGCAATATCTTAAATACATCTTTTGTAATTCAGACACATTTATACCACAATCTTGTCAAAATCGTTATAATGATATGGAAGAATGGCGGTGGCAATATGAGAATGACTATGTATACAGATTTCTCGCTTCGCGTGTTAATATACCTTGGTGCACAGGAAAAAGATAAACTTTCCACAATTCAAGCTATATCGGACGCATATGGAATATCAAAAAACCATTTGATGAAAGTGACACATGAACTTGGGAAACTAGGTTATATAGATACAGTAAGAGGAAGAGGCGGCGGCATCCGTTTAGCAATGGAGCCAGAAGCTATTAACATAGGACAAGTAGTACGACATACCGAAGACGATTTTCATCTTGTAGAATGCTTTGATTGTCAAACGAATAGTTGTGCAATTACATCAGTTTGTGGATTACGAGCAGCACTTCGCTTGGCTTTGAATGCTTATCTACAAGTATTAGATGGATATACTCTGGCGGATTTTCTACATCAAAAGCATAAATTAGCGGATTTACTTTTCATTGACGCACAAGATGTATGATAAAATATAATCGGAAATAGATTTTTAGGAGGATTATTCATGGAAAAAGTACTCGTTTTTGGACATAAAAACCCCGATACAGACACAATTACATCTGCAATCGTTTATGCACACCTAAAAAATCAGATTGGTGTGGAAGCAGAAGCGGTTCGTTTAGGTGATTTAAATAACGAAACAAAATTTGCATTAGAAAAATTCGGTTTTGAGGCACCAAGACTTATAGAGAGCGTATCAACAGAAGCGAATAAAGTTATTTTGGTTGATCATAACGAAAAACAACAAAGCGCAGATGGTATCGAAGAGGTCCAAGTAACAGAAGTAATCGATCATCACCGTATTGCAAATTTTGAAACAGCTGATCCACTTTACTACCGCGCAGAGCCAGTAGGTTGTACTGCAACTATTATCAATAAAATCTATAAAGAAAAAGGTGTAGAAGTACCTGCAAATGTTGCAGGATTAATGCTCTCTGCTATCGTTTCAGATACATTATTATTCAAATCACCTACTTGCACAGAGGAAGACATTGTAGCTGCAAAAGAGCTAGAAAAAATTGCAGGAGTGAATGTAGAAGAGTACGGTCTTGCAATGTTAAAAGCAGGAGCAGATTTAAGCGATAAGAGCTTAGAGGACCTACTTACGTTAGATGCAAAAGAATTCACTATGGGCGAGTCGAAAGTTGTTATCGCACAAGTAAACGCTGTGGATGTGAGTGATGTGATGAATCGTCAAGAAGAACTTGAAGAGTTGATCACTCGTGAGATCCAAGAAAAAGAATTGGATCTGTTCTTCTTTGTCGTAACAGATATTCTGAACAACGACTCTGTAGCATTAGCACTAGGAAAATTAGCGTTAAAAGCAGAAGCTGCATTCGATGTGAAGTTCGAAAACAATACTGCACTTCTAAAAGGTGTAGTATCCCGTAAAAAACAAGTAGTGCCAGCATTAACAGAAGCATTAGCTGAATAAGACGTAGAAAAAACGATGCAACTTGCATCGTTTTTTTTGATAAGAGGGAGAATATAAAAATGTCCTGTGAACACTGGGTATAAGGGGATTGTAAGAATGAATAAAATCTTATGATTTCCTTTACAGATGGGGTACAAAGGCTAAGAGTGCCACCACGCAATTGCAACGCCTTTCCAATGATAGATGTAAAAGCCAGACTTTAATTAATGTGATATTGTATGGAACTTTCCTTATATAAAAGAGGTTACTATTGATTGTAGCGTAGGTCGGACTCCAGTGGGACAGCACGAGGGAGGAGAGACTACAGGCTAGAGGCGTGCCCACGGAAAGTGTCCGACCGAAGCGGAAATCAGAGGTATACAAGGTTTTTCTTAAGATGAAGAACTAGTTACTTGCTCTCCCTACGATTTACTCGCTACTAGGGTGAAGTTGCTTGCGCATACTAGCTTTTTACTCCCGGACTCTAGCTGGAAACTTGCTCAAGATGTCGATTTACTTGTAAAACGGAATATTTATCCAAAAATCTACCATTTCGCAAGCAATAATTTTGAATTAAAGATTTATTCCTATTACAATGTAGCTGAGGTGATGATGGAGATGAAAATTGAAATTTGGTCAGATTTCGTTTGTCCTTTTTGTTATATTGGGAAAAGACGAATAGAAGAGGCTTTAGAGCAAACAGGTTTAGCTTCTCAAGCTCAAGTAGAATTTAAAAGCTTTGAATTGGACCCACATTCACCAAAGCAATCGGATAAAACCATGTACGAAGTGCTAGCAGAAAAATATGGATCTACTGTGGAAGCAGCGAAAACGATGACAGCTGGGGTAGTAGAACAAGCAAAAACAGTTGGTCTCGAATATAATTTTGATGCTATGAAACCAGCTAACACATTAGATGCACATCGATTAGTGAAATGGGCATCTGCACAAGGTAAAGCAAAAGAGGCTAATGAGTTATTGTTGCATGCTTACTTTATCGAAGGAAAAGAAATTGGAAATAATGAGGTGTTGCTTGACCTGATTGAATCTCTTGATTTGTCACGTGAAGAAGCACAAAAGGTTCTTGACTCAAAAGAGTACTTAGCAGATGTGCGTATAGACATTGCGAAGGCAGGACAAATTGGTGTCCGCGGAGTGCCTTTCTTTGTAATAAACGATAAGTATGCTATTTCAGGAGCTCAACCAACAGACACTTTCGTTGGTGCGTTACAAAAAGTAGCTGAAGAAGAAGGCTTACAAGGTTAAAATTTGTCAATTTGAAGTAAAATCTTACAAAGTAACGTGCAGCTCTATCCGGGCCTGCACGTTTTTATTTTTTCAAGACCTTGTAAAAGTAAAAATTGGTTTGTGGATGTTTTCACATAAACTAACAGGGCTGTTTAGTTAAGAAGAAAAATAAGCTATACAAGTTACCAGTTCAGCTAATGAGATAAGTTTCTGTCCTTAAACAACGAAAGTTGATGAACCTATTTTGATTTAAGAATCGTTTTATTTATTAATTATAAATATTATTAGGGAGGTTGATTTTTATCATTTCAGAGGTGCTATGGCGTTTACATCACATATTGATGGTAATTCTCTTTGTATTGGCCGTTTATCGTATAACAATTTCACCTATAATGGTAAAAAAATCCTTACTATTAGTTGCTATCTTACCTCTTACAATTATTATTTTCTTTGCAAAAGCACTAAATAGACCAATGGAAATTAGCGAACTTAAATGGTTGTGGATTGAATTAACAGCAGGGGCTTATTGGGCAGTATTTGTTTTATTAGGATATATTTATATTTTTTACTTTATTATTGATCTTATAAAGAAGTTTTCTATTAAAGATAATCCTAAAAGAGAAACAATCAAAAACTAATTTATTTTTATTGAACTAGGCGTTTTAGTAGAACAGGGCTATGCTAAATAAGAGATAAACCTTGGGGGAAAATATATTATGAGTACATTTGTTTATATGGTGAGACACGGTGAATCCCCAAAAGAAGGAAATGAAAGAACAAGAGGATTAACCGAAAAAGGTTATTTAGATGCTCAACGAGTAACTGACATAATGAAAGATGAAGAAGTTGATGCAGTTGTTTCAAGTCCATATGTACGCTCAATTTTAACTGTTGAAAAGTTAGCTCAACAAATAGGGCAAAAAGTTTTAGTGTTTGAAGATTTAAAAGAGAAGGTATTTTCTTCTGAAGACAATCGAGTATCTGATAAGGAATTGGTTCCACTTTTGAAGAAGTCGTTTTTTGATTCAAATTTTTCTTTAGAGGGAGGAGAATCAAATGCTGATTCCCAAAAAAGAGTTATAAAAGTCTTAAAAGAACTATTAGATAATTTTAAAGATAAAAAAGTAGTGATAGGTACTCACGGGGCAGTTATGACCTTGATGATGGGATATTTCGATAGTACTTATGACTTAAATTTTTTACATAGCACATCAAAACCTGATATTTATAGAATGGAATTCAATGAACAAGAATTAGTAAATGTTCATAGACTATGGGATGTAAATATTGGTGTTAACCAATAAATTTTTTTTGTTATTGTACTAACAGGTTGCTTTTAATTAAACATTACCATCATTCGATGGTCTTTTTTATGTCCAAAACATAAAGTAGATTTCTGCGCGTTATGATGTGCATTTAAATTTATTTTCGAAGTAATTCACCGCTTACAGTAAGAGGTAAGTATGCATATAACGAGCTAATCTAGTAACTTTCCGAGAACGGCAAAATAGGTTTAGAATTCTATAAAGAATGAAGGTTGAACGTGAAAGGTGTCTAGAAAAACTAAAGAACGGGTAAAGAATAGATAAACGGGTAAAGAATAGATAGATGAAGCAACAGGAGGTAATTTTTTATGAAGAATCATGTTATTGGCGTATACGAAAATGAACGACAAGCTTCTGAAGTTGTTAAAGATTTGAAAGAGAAAGGTTATACAACTGGGGAAATTTCAGTTATTGCCAAAAATACAAAAGAACTATCCGAAATAACACAGGAAGTAAAACCCTCAACTAAGGATGGTGCCATTGCAGGAGCTCTAACTGGAGGAGCAATTGGCATAGCTGGCGTGTTAGCAGGGTTATCCACTATATTGATTCCCGGATTTGGCGCTGTGTTGGCTGCAGGTCCTATTATTACAACAATTGGAGGAGCAGTAGTAGGAGCAAGCACTGGTGCTGGCGGACTAAAGCATGCTCTTATGGAAATTGGAATACCAGTTGATGAAGCTGAACGCTATTCTACTGACGTCCAGGATGGTAAGATCCTGGTATTTCTTCATCCCAAAAGAGTGAGTGTGGATTGAATGATCTGCTGTTTGCATACATAACTAGCAGTCATTTTAGTTAAAATTCGCGACATCAATTGATGTAATATTTTCCCACGGAAATTGACTCATGAATAAATACAATATAGATAAATAATGTGTGATTAATAAGATTGGATAGGTGCAAGTATTTGTTTAAGGTGTGTATTTTTTTGTTTTTCCATGGAAGCACAAAAGAAGGGTGGGCCTTATGCTAGGCGTTGTCAAAATGCGAAGTGTATTGTGAACCATATAAACAGTCGATTTGGTTAAAACTTTGTGTTTATGAGAAGAAAAAACCCTTTGCCGGAATACAAGGGTTAATTCTTCTTCACCCAACGGGAAACACAAGTGAAATCAACCATTAACTTTAAATTAGTCACTTTCAAAAGATTATCGAAAAAAGAGAGGCAGGTCATGACATAAGTCACGACCTGCCTCTAAAAAATATCCTATATTTATATAGCTTCAAGTCTGAATAGAGCAATTCGAAAACGATAAAAACTGAATTTTAACTTATAGTACGCATTGTGCTTATTTTCTTTCAAATGAATGGAATCTCGTGCCCTGGAAACTCAATACACCTAAATCATCCTCTGCTAGCATTCCATATTCACTTCCACTAAGTTGTAACTCCAACCGGTCTCCGCTATCAAACTGAAAAGTAACATAGTAGGAAGTCGAAGCCCTGCTCTCACCGGCACCGCCACTTGTATCAGTTCGTTTTGCCACTACTTGAGCGGGTACGGATAACTTAGGGGAATTATTGTTTTTATTCCATTGCTTTAACCCACTAATAATTGCGAAAATAATAAACCCGAATACTATGATAAACACTGCGCTAATAAAAATAGGTACAGCCCCTACAAAAAAGAACCCAAAACTATCCATGTTCATACTCCTCACTAAAACTGTTTTTCTGTTATACGCAAAATATTGAATAAAGTTTCATCAATAGATAGACACTGTATAAAAAGGAGGAAATACAATGTCCGATCAAATTTTACCAAAAGAATCTAAATCCTACTGGAGAGCAACAAATGACCTACCGGTATTCCCTAAAATAAATGATAATCTCGAAACAGATATTGTCATTGTAGGTGCTGGACTCACTGGAATTACCGCTGCCTATTTGCTGAGCACTAGTGGTCGTCAGGTGATTGTGGTAGAGGGCAGTAGAATACTGGAAGGAACTACTGGATTTACAACAGCTAAAGTGACTGCCCAGCATGGCCCCATCTATCAGCAACTAATTACTACCTTTGGCGAAGAAAATGCTCGGCTTTACTATGATGCGAATACGGAAGCAAAAGAATTTATTAAACAAACAATCGAACAATTAGGTATACACTGCCACTACGAAACGATGCCTGCCTATATTTATGCAGATACCGAGGTTGGGATAGAAACAGTAGAAAAAGAAATGGAAGCTTACAATACTTTGGGTATAGAAGGAGCAACCCTAACAAAGGATACGGGACTCCCTTATACAGTGAAGCAGGCACTGAAACTAGAGGGCCAAGGTCAATTCCATCCGGTAAAATATGCCAAGGCATTAATGGATAAAGCAATAGAAAATGGTGTGCAATTTTTTGAAGAGTCTCGTGCCAAGACCGTAAAGTCGAACACAGTAGAATTGATGGAAGGTCAGCAAATTCAGGCAAATAAAATACTAGTATGCAGTCATTTCCCATTTAATGATGGAGATGGAATATACTTTGCGAGAATGCATTCAGAGCGTTCCTACGCTTTGGCTTCCATTGCTCCGGATAATTATCCAAAAGGGATGTATATAAACGTAGAAAAGCCGACGAGATCGGTACGAACGGCACTTGGACAGGACGGGAGAAGGTATTTACTGCTCGGAGGAGAAGGTCATGTTACGGGTCGTTTTGAAGGAGATACAATGGAAAACGTTGAAAACCTAGCAGCTTTTGGACGAGAACAGTTTAAAGTGAAAAATTATGATTATCGTTGGTCTGCTCAGGACTTAGTTACGTTAGATCAGCTACCTTATATCGGAACGATGACAGTTGGAATGACAGATGTATTAGTAGCTACAGGATATGCTAAATGGGGTATGACTAATAGTACGGTTGCGGCGAAAATAATGGCCGATCTTGTACTAGATAAAGAAAATCGTTATGCAGAATTGTATAATCCAACCCGCTCTAAAATGAAAAAAGAAGATATTGCAAGCTTTGCAAAAACCAATGCAAGTGTCGCAAAGGAGCTTATTAAAGGAAAGACTGAGCTACTTGATTTGAAGTTAGAGGATTTAAAAAACGGCAGTGGGGATTTAATAATGCTAGAAGGTAAAAAAGTTGGAGCTTATAAGGACGAGCAAGGAAAAGTCTATTTGGTAAAACCAGCGTGCAGCCATATGGGCTGTAATGTTTCCTTTAATAATGCAGAAAGATCCTGGGATTGTCCATGTCATGGATCGAGATTCAGTTTTCATGGTGATGTGCTAGAAGGTCCAGCCTTTGAACCATTAGAAAAAGTAGAATATATCGACGAGAGTAGCTGAAATATTCGCAACAAATTTAATAAGCTTTATCAAAGAGGAGTTGCCTAATGATCATATTGGGTAACTCCTTTACTATTGTTTTTAATCGATATATCGGTTAAAGTTATCGATATAAAAGAGGAGTTGGTTTACATGAAAAGACGTCGAGGATTTGTGCAAGTGGCCATCTTGCACTTATTGGAGGAGGCTCCGATGCATGGATATCAAATAATGAAGGAATTAGAATTTAGGTCGTCAGGACATTATTCTGCTAGTGCGGGAACAGTATACCCTGCACTTCAAGAATTACTGGAGCAGGAAATGATAGAACTCGAATCTTCATCGGATAAGAAAACTTATTTCATTCATGAAAAGGGAAAAAGTCGACTGAAAGAGTTTGCTAATCGTAAAGAGGGTGAATTTTGGGGTAATTGGGAGGCTCGTTGGAGCTGGCAAAACTCTGAGGAAGCCATACGGTTAAAGGAAACAATCGATTTATGGGAGCATGAGTTGAGAAAAGCGATAAAGCAAACACGTAGCACTCCTGAAAATTCACCGAGGCTTATTGCGTTTATGAAAGTAATAACGGAACGATTACAGCAAGAGAACTATTAGGGAGTGGAATTCGATGAAATCTTTTATAAAATTACTTCCTTATGTTAAACCATATATGCTTTTTGCTATTTTAGCACCTATCTTAATGTGTATTGAAGTGGTGATGGATTTACTCTCGCCAACAATAATGCAACATATTATTGATGATGGTATAGCTAATGACGATACAGCTTATGTCGTGAAGCTTGGTTTTCTAATGCTGGTTACTGCAGTCATTGGGCTGATAGGTGGCGTAGGATGTACGATATACAGCACTAGAGCAGCTGTAAACTTTGCAGCTGATATTCGAAGAGACGTATTCAAAATGACAGAGCGCTTTTCTAGTAATAATATGGACAATATTGGCGTCGGAAAGTTAATAACGATTGTGACAAGTGACATTACAGCTGTCCAACAAGCTCTAATGATGACTTTGCGTGTTTTTGTCAGAGGACCGCTTTTGTTTATAGGAGCAGTTGCGATTGTCTGGTTTACAGCTAGAGAGCTATTTCCTGTGTTGTTCGTCGTTATTCCTATCTTGATCGCTTTAATTTATTTTTTCTCATATAAGACCGGTAAATTATTTGCGAGAGTACAAAAAGCTATGGACAAAGTGAATACGAAGCTGCAAGAAACGTTCGCAGGCATACGTGTGATTAAAGCATTTAATAGGCAAGATTATGAGATAAAGGCATTTAAACGTGTGAATGAAGCGTTAACAAAACGTAATATATCGGCAGAACAAGTAATTCTGACACTTATGCCTGCAATGCTATTTGTTGTTAATATTGGAGTAGTCATTGGAATGTGGATGGGCGCTATTAAAGTTAATGAGGGAACACTACAGGTAGGTGTTATTTTAGCCTTCATCAATTACTTAACTATTATTATGAACGGGTTAGTATCTAGTAGTCATGTATTAATGCAAATTACCAGATCGTTTACTTCCGCTGGTAGAATCCAACAAGTATTGGAAACGAAAATTGATATAACTGATCCTGCAAAACCTATATCGGACTTTGATATCAAGGGAGAGATAGAGTTTAAATCAGTCAATTTTAGCTATAGTAAAAATGGAGAATATGTATTAAAAGATATTTCCTTTCATGTGAAGAGTGGAGAAACAATTGGAATTATAGGACCTACAGGAAGTGGGAAGTCAACAATTATCAAACTCCTTCCTCGATTGTATGACCCAGATTTAGGTGAGGTATTGATCGACGGAATAAACATAAAAGAGTACTCTATTGAGAAGTTACGAGGATTAATTGGGTTTGTACCGCAGAATGCAACGTTATTTGCAGGATCCATCGAGGAGAATATACGCTTCGGAAAAGAAGAGGCGACTTTAGAGGACATGGAGAAAGCAGCTAATTCAGCGGCTGCAAGTGAGTTTATAAATAAATTAGATGGCCGGTTTACGCATGAACTTATGCAGGGGGCTACAAATCTATCTGGAGGACAAAAGCAGCGGCTATCAATGACTCGTGCATTTATTCGACATCCGAAAATATTAGTTTTAGATGATTCGACTTCTGCAATAGATGCATTATCTGAAGTTCAAGTACAGCAAGCACTTGAACAAAATCTAGCGGGTACAACTGTATTCATCGTATCATCCAAGGTCTCTTCCATTATAAATGCAGATCGTATTCTAGTAATGGAAGATGGAATGATTGTAGCAAATGGTACACATGAAGAGTTGCTTAAAACGAGTGAGGTTTACCGAAGTATTTATGCGACACAAAGTGGAAGGGGGGTCCTTTCCTATGAGTAAAGCATCAACTCAACCAGCTTCTAATGCAATAGGGCGTGCAAGAGGCCCAAGAGGTTTTGGTGGACCAGTAGAGAAGGCAAAAGATAAAAAAGGAACGATAAAACGAATCTGGCGATACATGGAGAAACAAAAAATTGCTATTGTAGTATCCATTATATTGGTAATAATTTCTACTCTACTAAACTTGTTAGTTCCTTATATGATTGGTGTCACCATTGATGAGTATATAATTCCGAAGGACATGGACGGAACACTTCGCTTCTTAGTAATATTGGCAATTGTGTATACAGCAGCTGCCTTGTTTACTTGGCTACAGAATTTTTTAATGGTAAGAGTGTCCTTGAAGACAATTAGGTCATTACGTCAGGATTTGTATGAAAAGTTTCAAACGTTATCTTTACGATTTTTCGATAAACGTACGCATGGAGACCTCATGAGTCGTGTGACGAATGATATTGAAAGCTTAAATAACGCATTAAGTCAGAGTGTAATTCAAGTTATTTCGACTGTAATGATGGTGACAGGTGTAACGATAGCGATGTTTATCCTTAACTGGGTGTTGGCAATAGTGTCTTTATTAGTAGTTCCATTAGTTATTTTCACTACGAAAAAGATTATCACCTATAGTAGTAGCAACTTCATCAAAAGACAACGTGATTTAGGAGAGTTAAATGGTTTTATAGAAGAAGCCATTTCAGGAAATGAAGTGATTACGCTTTTTGGGCAAGAAGAAAAGAATTTCAACAAGTTCTCGATAGTAAATGAACGACTTCGCAGGTCAGCAACTGCAGCTGATACTGTATCGGGATTTCTTGGACCTATCAACAACTTTATCAACAATTTAGGTCTAGCATTAATCATTGGAATTGGGGCTGTGATGACGGTACAGGAAATGGCAACTATCGGGATAATAGCCGCATTTGTTAACTATTCAAGACAATTTTTCCGACCTATTAATCAGCTTTCCACATTATTGAATACCTTTCAGTCTGCTATTGCGGGAGCGGAGCGAGTATTTGAAATTATGGATGAAATGCCCGACCTTCACGATCAGGAGAACACTCTTGCAATAGATAACTTAAAAGGAAACGTTGAATTTTCTAGTGTTGATTTCTCATATGAGAATGGGAAATCAGTTTTGAAGAATATTAGCTTTGAAGCCATAGCAGGAGAAAAGATTGCTTTAGTAGGTCCAACAGGCTCAGGTAAAACGACCATCATCAATTTGCTTATGCGTTTTTATGAGATAGACTCTGGAAGCATTAAAATTGATGGGCAATCCATTCAGGATTATCAAATAAGTAGGCTCCGAGAAAAAATTGGTATTGTTTTGCAGGATACATTTCTATTTTCAGGCTCCATATTAGAAAATATTCGTTACGGTAGACTAGAGGCAACTGACGAGGAGGTAATAGAGGCTTCGAAACTAGCGTCTGCGCATCGGTTTATCAAGCATTTACCTGATAAGTATGACACTCAGATTACCGGCAATGGTTCAAATTTAAGTCAAGGACAGCGTCAATTATTAGCAATAGCTCGTGCCGTTTTAGCAGATTCGGATATATTGATCTTAGATGAAGCAACTTCCAGTATTGATACGAAGACAGAGATCGATATACAGCAAGGGCTAAATAGACTATCAGAAGGACGCACTAGTTTTGTTATAGCCCATCGCTTAAAAACGATTGAAAATGCAGACAAAATATTAGTCATCCATCACGGTGAACTAATAGAAGCTGGGACACATAAAGAGCTCCTCAAGAAACAAGGTTTTTATTATGAATTATATGAAAGTCAGTTTAGTATTTGAGTGAATATTTTGGTGTAGTGCCTATGAAAGTAAGAATAAAAATACTCGTTTAAATGCATAATTGGCACGTTACATTCACACATAAAATATATAGTATTCTATGCGCTCACATTATAGAGTTATAAGTAAGAGGTGAGCATAATGTATAAAATTTTTTCTGTCAAATTATTGTTCGAACACATTTCGTTATCCGATATTATGGCAAACAAAATATATGAAGAAACCATTAATATCATACGTGCTGTAAAATTGGAGGATATAGATCCTCTTGTTAAAGCTCATTATAAAGACGTCACGTATAAAAACATCTTTGGAGAAGACACGACGATAAGGCTAGTTATGATTCTAGATGTTTTTGAACTAGTGGATAATATTGAAGAGACCCTAGAGTTTGTAGAAGTATATAGCCAGCATATTATTGTCGACGAAGAAGTGTCAGTTGAATAGTGGTTTCTCCTATAAAAACGAGTCCATCTTTTAAAGAGGTGTTATTGTGAATTATAAAATCACAATAGGTTTTTTATCATTATTGGTTTGTTTATTTTTTGCTGGTTGTTCTGATTATGAAGAGGACTTCGTTTTCACAGGAACAGTAGAGGAGATACTTGTTGAAGAAGAAATCTTAGTTGTTAAAGAATATAGCGGGCGTGATGAAAGTAGTCGGGACGGAAATGTATATGATATACCCTTTGAAAATGTAGAGAAATATAACATTGGCCAGAAACTTGAAATAACTGTCTTTTCTAATGTTGACGAAGATATTTGGGATTTACAACATATGAAATTCGATATAAAAAAAGTAGAAAATTAATATTCTTATTCATTTAATGAGATGCGTTTCTAAAAAAAATACTTGGCACCGGTACTTTCTTTAAGAAAGTCAAAAACAAACATGAAAATTAACACAGTGTAGCTTTTTTAAAAAGGGGAGAGAAACTGAATGGAATTTAAACTTTGGAACGGTTCTATTATGCTTCCCCTTTACACATTACGATTATTGTAATAATTATTATTTTCTTTTTACTAAGGTGGAGCAAACAATTAGAAACTCGACGTTTTACGATTTTTATTTATTTTATGATAAGCACTTACATTGCTCCAATTTATTCAAGGAGTACAAAAGAAGGTGACTTTCAGCTGTGGGTTCCGTTGGGCTTTATATTTGTTTTATTTTACTTGTTTCGCACTGAAAGAAACCATCCATCAAAAATAAAAGCAAGTATTTTAGGACTTTGCATAGCACTATATCAGTTAGTTCTTCAATATGTAAGATAGCTTTTGGCGAACATGATACAAATAAACACCATTTTCTCATAGAGGAAATGGTGTTTACTTTTAAACTATTTTCAGATTAAATCACCAACATCGGTGATTTTTGGTTTGTCATCCTCTGCAAGATGACTAGAACTAAAGACCGGAAGTGCGAATAGAACAAAACAAAGTAGAATACCAAATACAGCTTTCTTCACGACAATTCCTCCCAACTAGATACTTTTGAACGCTTTAAATGAAACTGAAAACCTAAATCATAGTAAATAGACGCTTGCTTATATTGTTTCGTTTCAGCTAATCGCTTAGCTAATACGTGGCAATAAATCATACAGTGTTTATAATCCTGCTTACTTCCAAAATAATCTAAAGCTTTCTTAAAAATGGTTATAAGCTCTTTCTTCTCTAGTAATATCGCTCCATATACGGAGAAGTGATTTGTATATAAATCCTTCTTGCTTATCGATAGGTGCTCGGAAATTTCTTGTCCCTTTTGCAACCATTCTAAAGCATTCTGCAAATCACCATTTTTGTGATACTCCTTCAAAATAGATAAAATGGTCACCACTTGATCATCCGGACTATGCTTTGTTTCCAAACTGTAAAAAAAGTGCTGCAGGGCTTGTGGAGAATCTTTTTGTAACGAGAAGCAGGAGCCTAAATTATGCTCAATCATGCCATTGTACTCAAGTGACTCTATTTTTAAATTAATATCTCGTGCCCGTTCAAAAGTAGCAAGTGCTTCCTTTAACGCACCGGAATTTTTTTGAGCAATACCTAGAATTATTAAGCACTCAATTGAGCGTTCGATTAATATTTCTTGATTGAAATAGGAAATGGCTTCTTTTACATAATCAATAGCGAGTATGTAACGTGATTCGGATAATAGAGATAACCCCGATATGTAATATAATTCAGCCATCTCCCAGTCGTCCATGCGATAACCTTTAATCAACTGGAAAACTTCTTTAAAAAACTGAGAGGCTTGGCTAAATAGATTATCCTGATAGGCGGAAATACCTTGAATTGTGTAGAGATAAAATAGCTGTTCAATCGTCATTTCTTTTTTGAAATCTCCTAAGATAGCAATGCTCCTTTGTATCTCTAATACTTCAGGTAACATAAGCATCAAACGAGCTTCCCATAAAAGCAATGTTAGTCGTTCTTCGCCTAGTGGATGCTCTTCATTATAAAGTTGAATATCAAGTAGAAGCTGTTTAGCTAGCTTTTTATCTCGAGAATTTAGAACTTGCTTAAACTGTAATTTAAATTTAACAATCATATTTTGATTATGATTGATATTAGACGAGTCCACTGGAATATTCAATCTCGCAAGGATATGATGCCTTATCTCTTCACTAGGAATAACTAAGCCATTTTCAATTCTACTTAAGTAAGAGGGAACGCATATTCCAGAAGCTAAAGCCTCTTGTTTAATATTTTGTCTCTGACGCTCTAACTTGATCAATTGCCCTAGGTTCATCTAACTCACACCCTCTCCTAAGTCAATAAAAAGGAAATCAAATCCAATTATATAAATAACATACCATATTCTTGTGAGAAAAACAGAGAAAGCTTCCATTAAGAAAGTAGTTGTCAAAAACCACTTAAAATTACTCGATTTCACCAATTGCTTTCACAGGGTTCTGTAGAGTTTCGGTTTCAGGATAGTTTTAATAAGATATAGTTTGCGCTTCATTTACCGATCGTTTTTGTAAATCTAAAACTAAAGGATCGGTCGATTCTAAAAGACTAGCCTGCTTCAATTGAAGATCTAAACGCATTTTTTCTGTTTCGACTAAAAAATTGTTGTATCGAAGTTTTTCAAGTTCGATTTCGTCCTTCACAATTAGAGCTCGTATTTTTTGAGATTTTCGTAAATGATTTGTCCAAATTGCTGATAGTGGTATGGAAAAAGTCAAAATAATTGCTACAAAACCGAGACCTAACCCTAATAATTCTTCCATTTATATCCCTCCAAATCTTATTCTATAGTATATACGATTTATAGGGAAAATAGTTTCAAAAGTCAGAAAACAAAGTAGGTAGATTTATCTGTTAAAGATTATTAGTCAAAAAAAAGCTATCCTTAAAGTTAAGGATAGCTTTTTATAATTTATTAATTATTGAGCTGGGTTTAATTCAAGTTCAACAGTGATTTTAATATCTTCTCCGACAAGAACTCCACCAGTTTCTAATGCTTGGTTCCACGTTAAACCAAATTCTTTACGGTTAACTTTAGTATCAGCAGAGAATGCTACAACTTCTTGGCCCCATGGATTAGTACCTTTACCACCATATTCAACGTCAAATGTTACTGGTTTTGTAACGTCTTTAATCGTAAGGTCACCAGTTACGTCATATTCACCATCTGCTTTTTTCTTAATATCAGTTGCAACAAATTTGATGCTTGGGTAAGTTTCGATATCAAAGAAATCTGCAGAACGTAGGTGGTTATCGCGATCTTCATTGTTAGTGTTGATTGATTTTACGTCAATGTCAAAGTTGATTGTAGCTCCTGTTAAATCTTCCGTATTACCTTCTAAATCAGCTGTGAAATTAGTGAAAGATCCTTTTACTTTTGAAACCATCATGTGTTTTACAGAAAAGTCAATCATAGAATGTGCTGCGTCAAGATTAAATTTTGTCATTGTGTAATTCCTCCTAATGGATTGTTTTTTTTTAGTATACAACAAAATTATTTCGAAATCAAGAGTTTTCATTTCAAAATAATTAATAAAACCATATATTTCTTTACCTGTTTTCTTGAAACATAAACATTAGGTTACTTTATGTAACTAAATATAGTTTAATATATTGGTTACGTCAAGTAATTTAATTACTTTTATTTTACAAAAGAAGTAAAAAAGATTATAATAGGAAGTGATAGAGGTGAATCAGATGAAAGAAACGTTATTATGTCCGCGTTTGTCAAAGGCAATGGAGTTGCTCGGAAAAAGATGGACTGCCCTAATCGTTTACCAGCTAATCGGTGGTGCAAAACGATTTAATGAAATTGAATCGTCACTTCCTATAAGTGGTCGTTTGTTATCAGAGCGTTTAAAAGAGCTTGAAAAAGAGGGAATAGTAGAGAGAACTGTCTTTTCCGAAGTGCCTATACGGGTAGAATATAACCTGACGGAAAAAGGTCTTGCACTAAAAGAAGTAGTTAGTGAAATCGAGACGTGGTCTAAAGAATGGTTATAGTATTGTTACTTGATATATTCAGAGTAAAAATGCATACTATGTAAGGGTAATAGGTTAAAGTAGAAAGGATTGTCTCTCTTTGAATAAACAAAAATGGTTTCAAAATTTAACGGAACAACTAAATCCAGCGAATATTAAAATAGATGAAGCATTGAATTTGCATACAGTAACTAAAATGGGTGGGAAGGCGGATCTATTTGTCACACCTTCTACTCAGGACGAGGCAGCCTTTGTTGTCCAATATGCATGGGAACATAGAATACCATTGTTATTACTAGGGAACGGGTCAAATATGGTTGTTCGTGATGGTGGCGTACGCGGAATTGTACTGCGATTAGAGAACTTGAACAAAATTATCATTGATGGTAACCGTGTGATTGCCGAAAGTGGTGCCGACATTATTGATGTGTCAAAGGCTGCTGCCCAAGAATCCCTAACAGGCTTAGAGTTTGCCTGTGGTATTCCCGGATCTATTGGTGGAGCAATGGCGATGAATGCAGGAGCGTATGGTGGAGAAATCCAAGACGTCATTGTGCAATGCACCGTGCTAACTCCAGCTGGAGAAAAGCTTGTTCTTTCGAAAGAGCAATTAGAGCTAGGCTATCGAAAAAGCATTATTACGAAAAAAGGCTATTATGTGTTATCGACGGAGTTTTTATTGGAAAAAGGAAACCAAGAAGAGATTGATGCAAAAATTGCCGATCTTACTTACCAAAGAGAGTCGAAGCAACCATTAGAATACCCTTCTGCAGGTAGTGTATTCAAACGACCACCAGGATATTTTGCTGGGAAGCTTATCCAAGATAGTGGCTTGCAGGGGAAAGGCTTTGGTGGTGCAGAGGTTTCCACGAAGCATGCCGGCTTTATAGTCAATAAAAATAATGCAACTGCAACCGATTATATTAGTACTATAGAAATGGTGAAAGCAACAGTAAAAGAAAACTTCGGCGTCGAGCTTGAGCTAGAAGTGAAAATTGTTGGCGAAAATATAGATTAATACAAGACCAGACCCATGAATATACTTATTCATGGGTCTTTTTTTGTTGATCTAACATACCGGATCTATGTGAGAGAGTACATGAGCTTTACGAGAGTGAATTAATGGTATACGAGCATGATACTTAGGCATTTGGTTCAATTCGTTGTTTTTGCCTAATATATACCTTCCAACATCTCGTGAAACCATTTATAGGGATGGAAATTCATTATCGTCCAATTTCACTTGTTAGTCGGAAGGTGAATTTCTAATAATGTCGAATACCGTAAAGGAACAAAGGGGGCAAGGGATATGAGAAAAGTGTGGAAAATAACTGCCTGGATTTCAGGGGTAATTGGGATTCTGATAGTTATCGTTGTTGTGGGATTGAACATGTATTTGTCTAGCACGAAACCAATTATTGATGGGGATCTGGCAATGGACGTATTAGACTCTGACGTAAAAGTGGTACGTGATGCTGTTGGGGTTCCACATATTACAGCACAATCCGATGCGGACCTTTACCGAGCACAGGGTTTTGTGCAAGCTCAGGATAGACTTTTTCAAATGGATTTGGCTAGAAGGCAGGCGAGTGGACGTTTAGCTGAAGTGGTAGGAGAAGCGGCAGTCGATACGGATAAGTTTTTCCTAACTTTTAGTTTACGTGCAGCTGCCGATAAATCCTATGCTGGATATAGCGATGAAGCAAAACAAGTATTAAAGTGGTATGCAGAAGGGGTTAATGATTTTATTGAATATGCAAAAGAAGAAAACAAGCTAAGTTATGAATTTAAGTTATTAGGCTACGAGCCAGACGAGTGGACTCCAACCGACTCCTTAGCAATCGGAAAGTATATGGCGTATGACTTAGGTGGAAACTGGTCATCACTTGCGATTAGACATTGGGCATTAAACGAATTAGAGGAAGGAAAGGCGAAGGAGCTTTTTATAACGTATCCTGAAAATTCTAAATCGATTATAGAGGCTAATATTAATAAGCCAGTAAATATTGCTGGTTACTTTGACGCGTCGGTTTTACCGAATGAATTTAACGGTAGTAATAACTGGGTAGTGAGTGGAGCAAAGACAGCTAGTGGGCTTCCTTTGCTAGCAGATGACCCACATTTAGGATTAAGCACACCATCCATTTGGTATCAAATGCACTTAGAGTCACCCGAGCAAAATGTGAGTGGGGTTATATTTGCTGGCATTCCCGGTATCATTCTTGGTCATAACGAAGAGGTTGCTTGGGGTGTAACAAATGTAGGACCAGATGTACAGGATCTATATATTGAAACGCCTAATCCGGATGACCGTACACAATTCCTTTATGAAGGTAAATGGGAGCAGGCGGAAGTTCGTCATTCATCTATTAAAGTAAAAGAACAAGATGATGTACCTTTTGAAGTAGTAGTGACGAGACATGGCCCTATTATTTCGGACGTCTTGTTCAAGGATGAGAAAGCATCAGCCTTGTTTTCCATGCAATGGACGGCGCTGGAGCCGACTCTTGAATTACAGGCCATATTGAAGATGAATAAGTCGTCTAGCTGGGAAGAGTTTGAAACCGCATTGGAGGACTTTCATGCACCTGCACAAAATTTTGTGTTTGCTGCCAAAGATGGAACGATTGCGTACAAAGCAAACGGTAGATTACCATTGAGGAAGAGAGGCGATGGTCAATTGCCTGTGCCCGGAGACTCTGCCGACTATGGTTGGGAAGGCTATGTCCCTTTTAATGAGCTTCCCATTGTTGTGAATCCAAAAGAAGGCTTTATTGCAACTGCAAACAATGAAGTAGTGGATGATTCCTATCCATATCATATTACGGATTTCTGGGCCCAATCGTATCGATATGAAAGAATTGCGGAAGTGCTTGAGAGTAAAACAGAATTAACAAAAGAAGATATGATGAACTTGCAAATGGATCAAACGAATTTGTATGCGAAAGAGTTTTTAACACAAATGCTTGAATCGGTCGAAAACCTAGACTCAGAGAACGAGTATAAAGAAATCCTCACTTTGTTAAAGCAGTGGGACCAGATCGATGATAAAAACCAAGCAGCTCCTCTCGTATTTCATAAATGGATGAAGGAGCTCCCTCAGACTTTGCTACAGAAAGAAATGCCGAAGGATGTATATGCGATGCTACCTGGTAAAGGTAATATCTCCGATCAATTACTTAGAAAAGGCTACAATAGGGAACAAAGTGCTTGGCTAGAATCATATGGTGGTATAGACAAATGGGTCTATGATTCATTCGTACAGGCAACTTATGAAATAACAGAGGAGTTTGGTTCGAACGAAAAGAAATGGAAATGGGGAGATTATCACCAGCTAACATTTGATCATCCGCTTGGCGGGGCTTCTCCCATTTTAGCTTATCTGCTAAATCCAAAACCAGTGCCAATCGGAGGATCCAATATTACGGTTCAAGCAGCCGGATTTGGAGAAGATGGAAAAGTGGATCACGGGGCATCCTGGAGATTTGTTGCAGATTTAGCTAATTTAAACGAGGCTTTTCATATCGTGGGACCCGGACAAAGCGGACATATGAAATCAAAATGGTATCATAGTCAAGTAGAGGATTGGGCAGAAGGAAATTATCACACGACAGTAATAGATGGTGATATTGAAGAAGGTTATGAATTGATACTGAAAGCAAAATAAAAAAGAAGAGGCTGGGACATCTGGTCTTTAAATTTGGCTATAATAAAGGTTTATTTAAAATGCTGATAAAAAATGAGCTGGGATGTATTTCCCGGCTCATTGTATTGTGATGCCGTGTTTTACTAAAGAATCCATTAGTTGAAGAATAGTATTTTGTGTCAAATGCGACATAAAAACTCTCCTTCTCTTATTAAACTAAACTGCCGCGTTAGTTTAAGTAAACACTTTCACAATCTTTTTAACATAAATACCCAGTGCCCATCTTATATAGTTAAACCCATTCTTCATATTAATTAACGATTAATCAATCTTTTCCTTTAACAGAGCCTTAAATTTAAAAACGTGAAATCGGTCACTAGATTTCACGTTTTTTTATTTTGTGAATTTATAGCTAGTCTCCTGGGAGAACAGCATAAGTTAGAGACTACCGGTTCGAGTCGTGCCTCCGAAAAACGTCTCCTCTAACGGAAAACAACGTAGGGGAGACTTAATAGAAAGCCCTGAAAAACTTATGTTGTGCGTAGAATTTTTAAGACTTATTATCGGCTACTTTTTAAATGGGAAAATAATCCTTTTCGCAAGTAAATAAACTTCAATAGCGAGTAAAAAAGCTATGTGCACAAGTATCGCAAAATGAACGAGAGTATTTTACAAGTGAGAGCGAGTATTAGCTAAAGTAATGTGAGTAAACAAGGAAAACATTCAAACGCCCATTTGAATAAGTTGCGTTTTAAATATTCAGAACATATAATGAAAATAACAATCAAACGATCATTTGAATGAGGTGGAAATATGCAAGCGAAGGATATGTGTGAAGTAACGAAGATACATGAGGATGTAGTACTTTCCGTAAAGAAGCAAATGCCAGAACTAGCGACGGCTGCTCAAATTTTCAAAGCCCTAGCAGATGAAACAAGACTAAAAATAGCTTATGCATTAACAATAGAGGAAGAGCTTTGCGTTTGTGATGTTGGAGGAATTATAGGTTCATCTACAGCGACGGCATCCCATCATTTACGATTTTTACGTGATTTATCTCTGGCCAAATCACGACGTAAGGGAAAGTTAGTATATTATTCGTTAGCAGACCATCATGTAAATGCGTTAGTAAAGCTCGCATACGAACATGCGCTAGAAGAGGGTGAAAAGGATGGAGAAAGCAGTTAAGCAAGAATATCGATTAGAAAATCTTTCATGTGCCAGCTGTGCCATGAAATTCGAAAATAATATTAAAAATCTTCCTCAGGTAGAGGACGCAACGGTTAATTTTGGTGCATCTAAGGTATCCGTCATTGGAAAAGCAACAGTAGAGGACATCGAAAAAGCTGGAGCATTCGATGGCATAAAAGTGACAACTGTCAAACAGCGTCAACAAGAAACGGTTCCTTTTTTCAAACGAAAAGAAAATGTCTTAACAGTTACTTCCTTTGTCTTTTTAGTAATAGGGATTATCGCATCCTTTACTTATGAGGAATCACACCCACTTGCCGTAGCATTATTCATCATCTCTATAGCTGTAGGAGGCTTTGACTTATTTAGAGCTGGATTTGTCAATTTATCTCGTTTTAGTTTTGATATGAAAACGCTTATGACAATTGCAATTATTGGAGCAGCGATTATTGGGGAATGGCGCGAGGGTGCTGTAGTAGTTTTCTTATTTGCAATCAGTGAGGCACTAGAGGCTTTCTCGATGAATAAAGCTCGTCAGTCAATCAGTCAGCTAATGGATATTGCACCTCCGACAGCAACCATACGTAAAAATGGGAAGCTAGTAGAGGTCGATACAGATTTTATACAAATAAATGATGTACTGATTGTAAAACCGGGACAAAAAATTGCTATGGATGGAGTTGTATTAAAAGGTATCTCTGCAGTCAATCAAGCACCCATTACCGGTGAGTCAGTGCCAGTTATGAAGTCAATTGATGATGAAGTTTTTGCAGGTACGTTAAACGAGGAAGGGTCACTCGAAGTTAAAGTAACGAAGCGAGTGGAAGACACTACAATAGCGAAAATAATCCATCTTGTGGAAGAAGCACAAGCAGAAAAAGCCCCATCTCAAAAGTTTGTAGATAAGTTTGCGAAGTATTATACACCTGCCATTATTATTATTGCGATTTTAGTAGCGATTTTGCCTCCATTATTCGGAGCAGATTGGCAAACTTGGATTTACCAAGGACTTGCGGTTTTAGTAGTAGGCTGCCCATGTGCATTAGTAGTATCCACTCCAGTAGCTATTGTGACAGCGATTGGAAATGCAGCGAAACAGGGGGTGTTGATTAAAGGTGGCCTCCACTTAGAGGAAATTGGTCGACTTCAAGCAATCGCATTTGACAAAACAGGTACACTAACAAAAGGGTATCCTGAGGTTACAGATGTTGATGCTATTACTCCGAATGAGTTTCTTCAAAAAGTAATGTCTATCGAAACTTATTCTCAGCATCCGCTAGCGCAAGCCATTGTTAAATATGGTGCAAAAGAACATATTCAACGTGAAGAAATAGAGCAATTCCAATCTGTCACTGGAAAAGGAGCAGAGGGAGTAGTGGATGGAGCGAAATGGGCAGTCGGAAGCGTTAGTTGGATTTCCTCTATAAGCACTGTTTCACTGGAAGTACTTACTAAAATTGAACAACTCCAAACAGAAGGAAATACAGTCATGCTTGCGTCAGCAGATGGTGTATATCAAGGGTATATTGCTGTAGCAGATCCAATACGTCCAACAAGTAAAAACGTACTAGAAAAACTGAGAAAAGCAGGAATTCAGCATACAGTCATGCTAACGGGAGATGACAAACGTACCGCAAGCGCAATCGCAGAGAAGCTTGGAATGACGGATGTTGAAGCGGGGCTAATGCCCGAACAAAAACTTTCTGCTATAAAGATCTTAAAAGAAAAGTACGGAACGGTTGCAATGGTTGGAGATGGTGTCAATGATTCTCCAGCGCTTGCAGCAGCTACTGTTGGTATTGCAATGGGAGGGGCAGGAACCGATGCGGCACTGGAAACAGCAGACGTAGCTTTAATGGGCGATGACCTAGAAAAATTGCCTTATACAATCCGATTAAGTCGAAAAGCATTGCATATTATTAAAGAAAATATTATGTTTGCATTAGGATTAAAAATAATTGCACTGCTTCTCATTATTCCAGGGTGGTTAACTTTATGGATTGCCATCTTTGCAGATATGGGGGCTACATTATTAGTAGTATTAAATTCATTGCGACTTATAAAGATAAATAAATAGCACGTACGGAGGCGGGAAAATGAAGCTTACGGAATGGACAATGGAAGAACAAGAGCAGCTAATCCACTTCATGACGACAAATAGTTGGCCGTATCATGGAAACTCACACCCGGCAAGGGAGCTAATAGAAAAAACGATTGAAGAGGGTGGATATCAATCGGACGAAGTCAAAACATTTTGGATTGAAAATGAAGCAAATGAAAAAGTTGGGTTCGTTAAAATTTATGATTTACAAGATGAGATTCCCCTATTTGACTTACGAATTGCTGATCATGCAAGGGGCAACGGCTATGGACCAAAAGCATTAAAGCTCGTTGCAGAGTATGTATTTCAACTGCCAGAAGCGAAGAATCGTTTAGAAGGTCATACAAGACAGGATAATTTTGCGATGAGAAAAACGTTTGAGCGAGCTGGATTTGTAAAGGAAGCACAGCTACGACAAGCTTGGTTTTCACCTAAAGAAGACTCCTACTATGATGCCGTAACATATGGGCTGACGAGAGAGGATTTCTTAAAAGGGACTGCCACCCCAGTAAAATGGGATGAAGATTTTCATAAACCTTTCCCAGTTAAAGAAGAGCTATCTTTTCCTGAGGAATTTTACACAGAGCGTTTGTTGATACGTGCACCTAAAGTGGAGGACGCTGAGGAAATTTGGAAAGCGGTAAGCAATTCAGATGCTGCGCTAAAAGAATGGATGCCGTGGGCGCAAAAAAAGCAGTCATTAGAGCAGATTACTACGAACATACGCCAAGCGGTTGCAGATTTTATAACTAGGAAGGATTTACGACTTCAGCTGTATTTAAGAGACACGGGTGAATTTGTAGGTGCTTCCGGTTTACATCGAATTGACTGGGAAGTTCGTAAATTTGAAATTGGCTATTGGATTGATAGTAAGTTTGAAGGAAAAGGTTTAATGACGGAAGCCTGTGAGCGAATTACCCAATTTGCATTTGAGGAACTACATGCTAATCGAGTTGAAATACGCTGTGATAGTGAAAATGTTCGAAGTCGATCTGTTGCGGAAAGAGTCGGATATACATTGGAAGGCGTGCTACTCAAAGATTCCTTATCTGCGGACGGGAAAAAGCTGAGAGATACATGCATTTACGCTAAAATTAGACAATAACAAACCGATAGATAAAAAGTGTATATAAAAAAGGTGTTGCCAAATTGGCAACACCTTTCCTTACAGTGATCGTTTTCCGCTAATTAATTGGATGACGAAAACAATTACTGCAATAACTAATAGAGCGTGAATAAGTCCTCCACCAATCTTCAGTACTAAACCAAGTAACCAAAGTACGATTAATACGACGATAATTCCCCATAAAATTCTACCCATTTAATATCAACCTCTCTTTTTTTATTTACTAAGTATGTTGATATTAAAAAGTTACCCTTTTGGGTATATTATTAAACATGTTCCCATTTACTTATACTTGAAAGGAGTGTTGCCATTGCTTACGAATGTGATGCAAGAAATAGTTCAAAGCCTTGTCAGAGTGATGATGCGGGGAACTGAATACCAAACCTTTTGTAAATGTGAACAATGCGAACGAGATATTATGGCGTTAAGTTTAAATACGTTACCTGCTCATTATGTTACAACCGAAAAAGGAAGAATCGCAGTTTTCGAGCGTTTAAATACAGCAGAAAACTTAGAATGGATTAACAAAAGAATTATTCACTCTATTTATGTTGTGGGTAAATACCCACATCGTAATTAAAACCTTGTCTTTATAGATAAGGTTTTTCTATGTATCAAATTATCCGAAATAGTAACTAAAATTGTGATAGGATCTTCATTGTAGTAAAATATATAGAGCAGAGATGAGGGGAAGATATATATGCCAACACCAAGCATGGAAGACCATATCGAACAAATTTATTTGTTAATTGAGCAGAAAGGGTATGCTCGTGTGTCTGATATTGCAGAAGCATTGTCTGTATTACCATCTTCCGTAACAAAAATGGTTCAAAAACTAGATAAAGATGGCTTTCTAATATATGAAAAGTATCGGGGTCTTACGCTTACCGCAAAAGGGATGAAACTCGGTAAGCGATTAGTGAAAAGACATGATCTTTTGGAAGATTTCTTACGGATCATTGGTGTAAAGGAAGAGAATATTTACAATGATGTAGAAGGGATTGAACATCACTTAAGCTGGAACTCTATCGATCGTATTGCTGATTTAGTATTATTTTTAGATGAGAATCCCACTTTAAGGGCAAAGCTTTTAGAAATTCAAGACCAAGATAGTGAGTAAACTCTATAGAAGTTTTTGACCAGACCAATGCAATATACATACAACCTTAGAGAAGGTTAATTAGCTTGTTTTAAAAGCGAATATTCATCGCACACATCCATTTACACCTATTGTTTATGGCGCTGATGAATCGGTTATAGGGAAGTAGTACATCTTGTGAATAGCAAGTTTCAAAACCATATTTGGTCAGAAGGAGAGCGGTAATTTTGATAGGAACAGCATCAGGAGAAATAGTAAAATTACAAGTGAAGGAACAACAGGGATCGAAGTGGATTTTAACATACGATGGGCTGGAAATTCCGTTAAATGCATCCGAAGCACCAGAGGACATAGAGGTTGGTGGCACCATTCAAGCGTTCTTGTTTGTGGACAGACGTGGAAATTTATCTGCCACAACCCAGCTACCTTCTATCCAAAAGGGCACATATGGCTGGGCTCGTGTCATTAAAGTTGCTGATAGAGAAGGTGTTTTTGTCGATATTGGCACGTCCAAGGAAGTTCAAGTAAAAGAAGATGACCTACCGAAGCTAAAAGAATTATGGCCGGCTGTTGGGGACCATTTGTATATGACACTCCGTACCGATAAAGAAGGGGAGTTATTCGGTCGTTTAGCAACGGAGGATCGTGTTGAAGAGCTATATATAGACGCACCAACGACTTTGTTCAATCAGAATCTTCAAGCCCGTGCGTACCGTTTACTTCCGGTTGGTACGTTTTTGTTAAGTGTTCCAGAAAATTACCGTATTTTTGTGCATGAGTCAGAACGACTAAGTGAACCAAGGCTAGGAGAAGATTTAACGGTTCGAGTAATCGACGTGAAAGAGGATGGATCATTGAATGGTTCCCTACTACCACGAAGACATGAACGTTTAGGGGACGATGCTGAATCTATATTCCGCTATTTAAACGATGTCGGAGGGAAAATGCCCTTTACAGACAAGTCATCTCCGGACGAAATTCAAGAAATGTTTAGCATGAGTAAAGCGGCGTTCAAACGCGCTCTAGGCAAGCTAATGAAAGATAAAAAAATTGTCCAAGAAGATGGTTGGACTCAATTGAAAATGTAATTTATTTGGAGTGAAAAGAAACGATTAATCGGAACTTTTTACTCCTATTTTCGTATTATTGAGAGAATGAAATGGAAAGGGGTAAAAGAGTATGAAAAAATTATTATTACCATTCATTACAGCGATGTTGTTACTAGGTATGGTCATTGGACCGACTTATTCATTAGCAGATTCAGACGGCTCCACGGAAGAAGTCGTAAACGAAAAGTTTGGTGCACCTATCGTTGTATATGGTGGAAACTTAACAGCTGAACAAAAAGCCAGCGTTAAAAAAAGCTTAAAAATAACGGATAAATCAGATGTTCAGGAAATAGAAGTAACTGGAAAAGACTTAGCGACATATTTACAGGACGGAGATGCATCTGCAAGAATGTTCTCCTCTGCTAAAATTACACGAAAAGATGCTGGTAAGGGTTTAGTGATTAGCATTGTGACGCCAGATGATATTACAGAAGTAACCTCTGAAATGTATGCAAATGCCATGCTAACAGCGGGGATTAAGGATGCAGTTGTGGAAATTGCTGCACCAAAGCCTGTAACTGGTCATTCTGCGCTTGTAGGAATATACAAAGCGTATGAGGTAACAGGAGAAACACTAGATCCAGAACGCACAGATGTAGCGAATGACGAGTTATCTATCGCTACCAATCTAGCAAAAGATGCAGGTATTGATGAAGCAAAGGTAAGTGAATTGCTAACAGAAATTAAAAAGCAAATTGCCGAACAAAATCCAGTTTCACGAGAAGAAGTGGAGAAAATTGTTTCTGAGCAATTAGCCAATTTAAATATTGAGCTTTCTGAAAAAGATCGTCAGCTGCTAATCGATTTAATGGACCGTATTCGTCAATTAGATATCGACTTCAGCCAGTGGTCAGATCAACTGAATGACTTAAGTAAAACGATTGAAGACAAAATCGGTAAAATTGTCGACAATGAAGGATTTTGGGCTGGTGTCAAAAACTTCTTTAACGATTTAATCGATTCGATTCGTTCTATCTTCAACTAGTGAGGGAACCCTTCGTTGTCAATCATTCGGAAGATATGATAAAATTCAGAAAAGGAGTGGTGAAAGATGGAGTTTCAATATAAAGAATTAGGAAACGATGTATTTGCCTATCAATATATTCAAGATGGGGAACGACTTGGTGAAATTACATGGACATTACTGGGAGACGTAATGGTGATGGATCACACATATGTTTCTGATAAATTGAGAGGTCAAGGAATTGCTAAGAAATTACTTGATAATGCCGCTTCTTATGCGAGAGAGAAGGATTTGAAAATGGAGCCGGTTTGCTCGTATGTCGTATCAGCCTTTTCCAAATATGATGAATATAATGATCTAAAAGCATAAAAACTTATTGCTGAATCAACAAAAAGGCAATCCGCTTCTATATAGAAAAGGATTGCCTTTTTAAGTGGAACGTATTATATTTGCGTAAAAAATACTAAAATTCCTGTTAATGCTGATGCACCTGCCAACGTATAAAGGAAATCTGATTGACTAAAAATTAATTTTTTCTCCATGAAACTCATCCTCTCATATTTTTGTTGATAGTTTAATATTACCCACGTTCAAAAAGTTTTAAACAGGTTTTAAACTATTTTATGGAGGGGACTTTAAAATTATACGAAACTTTTTCATATAGTTATCGTAGAATAAAAAGAGTATATTAAAAGAGAGGACTGAATTCTATGTCACGTACAGGAGAAATAGTTTTAGGTGTTATTAGTGCAATTATGACATTACTTAGTATTATTTTAGTGACGATCCTAGTGGTAAGTGGAAGCAGCGTAATGCAAGATGAAGCGTTTATAAGTGAATTCCAGAATGTCATGGCCACTGATCCCAACGTAACGGAAGCAGATTTACAATTGATAAATGATAATAAGGATGTAGTTATCGATGCATTCAACGTATTTGGTTGGGTGTTTATCATTATTCTTGTAATTAGCTTAATCCTGAATATTATTGGTATCGTATCTGTTTCTAAAAATAAAAACCCAAAACTAGCAGGAATTATGTTTATTTTGGCGGGATTATTTGCAGGTATTATTTCTATAACATCCATTCTATTATACGTTGCTGCAATTATGTGCTTTGTACGTAAACCACCAGTTCAACTACAGGAACAAGAGGAATACTATACGACGGAGAAGACGCTTTAAGTAACAAAGAACATGAAAAATAAAAGAAATTAATCTGTCCCTGCGACGAGCTTTGCGCAGGAGCAAGAGGAATTCTACAGTACAGAGAAATCACTATAATAAACAAAAACACCGGTCATTAAATGACCGGTGTTTTTAATAGGTATACATACTTAGCGGTAGAAAGTGGATGTCCTTCAAAATATTCATCAAATTCTTCTAAGCATTCGAAACCGAAATTTTCATAAAAAAGACGAGCATTATCATTTTTGCTTTCTACGTAAACAAATAATTGGCGACCTGCAGGCATTTCGTTCAATCCGGCTAGTAAGAGTTGTTTGCCATATCCAAGTTGTTTATATTCAGGTAAAACATAGATTGCCGTAAGTTCTGCGTCTCCATCCTCGTCAACATAGGTAAAGTTGGCAAAACCAATAGGTTTCCCTTCATACTCAGCGACTAAGAAAATAGTTTTTTCTATTCTTTTCACAAGCATCATAGGGGAATAAGCCTTTTCTAAAAAAAGTGTTTGTATGTCAATAGGTATTATATTTTTGTAAGTATCGTTCCAACTGACCTTTGCGATCTGTTGAATTATCGAAATGTCATCTAACGTGGTCGCCCTAATCATTTGAACTCACCTCTAAATTCTTTTTGTAATCATAACAAAAATAACTGTAATCATCTACAAATATATACAATTAAAATCATTTAGAAATCAAAATGTAATATAAAATGGGTAAACAAATGTGATGATCAATAATAATAGTGAGAGTAAACTGTCCAAAGCAGTTGAAAGGTGATTTTTCTTGAAAAGGTGTGAACCTATTAATAATGGGGTATGTGTACTATATATAAAATTTGGAGGTAATGATAATGGCAAAAAACAACTCACTTTTATTAGCTGGCTTAGCAGCAGGGGCTTATGCGTATTTTAGTAAAAAAGAGAATCGTGATAAAGCAATCGTAGCTTTCAATAACACAAAATCTAAATTGAATGCTTATATAGACTCACAAAAGCATCAAAAATCTGAATTTACCGCAGCGGGACATCCGGATCCTCACGATATTCAAGATAATAAAATGGTGGATGAAGGGGCTATGACAAGTGTCCAATACTATAATGAGGAAGTACAGGACAAGTCTAAGAAATCTTCTAATGACACGAAAGAGACAGAAAAAAAACCGAATGTTAATGAACAAATAACTTTATAATGATTTAAACACAGGAATGGGTCAGTAGACACATTCCTGTGTTATTGTTCCCTCCAAACAAGTGCAAAGATAGAGACCATCAACAAAATGATTCCTGTCAACGTAAACCCGCCTGTTGCAGTTAGTTCAAGAAATCCAGTGATACTGGAACCTACAACTACACCGATAGAGAAGAAAGCATAAAAATAGCCATAAGCCTTTCCGCGGAAGGACTCTTCGCTTGAATCGATTAAGAGTGTGTTAATAGAGGGGAATAGAAACGCAAATCCTATTCCATATAACCCCATCCAGACGTAAAGTAAGCTTAGTGAATAGGTTTGTCCAAGTAATAACATACTAATTCCCATAAGGCACATCCCAAAAGTAAATGTGTAAACTGGTTTCACTCGGTCAAATATTCGATTAATCGGCAGTATAAACACCAAAATGGCTACAAAACCAAACATACTTAGCAGCAATCCACTTGTTTTAGAATCAAAACCAAGGTGTAATACCTTTAATGGCAGCATATAAGCTAATACCCCTTGTGAAAACATTAAGAAAAACGCACCTGCAAATGACTTAATAATTCCGTTACGCTGGAATATAGAGCGAACGGAGTGAGGAGAGGAAACTTCCTTATCCTTTCTGTCAATTGCAATTTTTCTTAACAAAACAAGTGCTAGAATACTTAATACAAGCATTATGGAGCCAGTTAGACCTAACACAAACACCTCACTTTTTTTACTAGCCAGAATTCCACTTGTAGCTGGACCGGCTATTGCCGCAAGTCCAACAAATGCACCGGATAGTGCTACACCTTTGCCGCGTTTATCCTTTGAAGTTTTATTGGCTGAATAGGTAAATGCTGCAGGCACGATCAGTCCCGCAACTAAGCCGTGTAAAAACCGTATAACTAATAATTCTATTGGATCGTTGACAACTTGATATAGGAATAATGAAAAACTCGTTGTAAACAAACCGATGATTAAAATATAAAAGGGTCCTTTTCTATCCGTTAAGATTCCAGAGATAACATTACCAAATGTGTTGGAAAGTGAATACATCCCAACGGCTAAACCAGTTATAAAGGGAGTAGCCCCTAACGATTCCGCAAAGGGGCTCATTATAGGTAGTTGGGAGAATAAATCAAAGAACGAGAAGAAAATAATAATATATATAAAAAAGTGCAACGCTGCTCCTCATTTCTATCGTAATCATTACTCATAGTTTACCATTTAATCTAAACTAAGGTTTTAAAAAGATTGATAAAGGGAATTTGAAACAAACAAAAAATGTTAGGAGGAACTCCTGTGAAAGCAATGTTCATCTACAATCCCTCTTCTGGTAAAGCAAACGCAGATCGGTATAAAGAAATAACTATTAATGTATTAGAAGGATTGGGATATGAAGTCATTATTAAGGAGACGGAAAAACAGAATGATGCCACCATATTTGCTAGGCAGGCCTGTGAAGAGAAAGTAGACTTTTTACTTGCAATGGGTGGTGATGGGACGATTAATGAAGTTGTAAATGGTCTTGCAGAGCAGCCAAATCAACCATTATTCTCTTTTATTCCACTAGGTACTGTAAATGATTTTGCACGTGCATTAGGAATTCCATTGGAACCCGAGCTTGCCATTGAAGCGTTGAAAATGAACCGCACACAAATGGTCGATATTGGACAAATTGGCGATAAGTATTTTATGAATATAGTAGCTATAGGTGAAATAGCAAGTCGTGTAGCCGAGACAACGGTTGAACAAAAAACAAAAATGGGCTCTCTTGCATACCTGTTAGAAGGGGCCAAAGCTGTTATTTCTAGTGAAGAAATAGAGATGACCATCACGCATGATCAGGGTGTTTGGAAGGGTACGCCTATTCTAATATTAGTAGCATTAACAAATTCAGTGGGTGGATTTGAGAAAATGGTAAATTCCGCTGAAGTCAACGATGGGAAGTTGCATATTTATATTATTAAACAGGCCGGGCTAGCTGCCATAGCACGAATGGGTGCAAAAATATTATTTGGAAACTTAGAAAAGGATGATGGGGTTGAATTGATTGAATCTACTAAAGTTTTAATCGAATCACAAGATCCATTATATTGTAATGTAGATGGGGACGAGGGAGATTGTACCCCATTAGAAATACAAGTGCTTCCTCAACATGTAAAAATGCTTATTCCTAAAAAAGTTGATACAAAACAGTTGTAAAAAACGAAAATTTCCAGGATAATGGATTAAGTTAATACAACATACCTAATTAGGTTGATAAACATTTAGACCTATTAAGAGGGAAAAAGAGGGACATATGAAGACTGTAGAAAAGCGATTCTTAGAGAATTTTTCCAAAGTGTATAATAGAGAAATAGCTGTGACAACTAAAGTAGAGGGTTTGGACTCTTTTATAGAATTAGAAGAACAGCTATTTCAAAAAATGTTTTCTTTTGAAATAGACGAAGCCAAAGAAATTTTAAGAAGCATGATTGATTTGATAATTGCAAGAACACGTAAGAATATGATTCTAAACGTTAAGTACTACTATATACAACTATCAGCCGTAATGGGAAGAAAGTTAAATGAAAGTCAAGTGCCAGTTGATAAAATTAGAGCTTTTAATATCGCATGTATTGAGACAATTGAGACAAAAATGAGTGATGCACAATTTTTACTATGCGCAGATGAGCTGGTAGAGTTTTTTGTGATGGTCATTACCGAAAGGAAGAAACCATCATTCGGACATCAAACGGTTAACAAAGTAATCCTTTATATTAATGATGAAATAGAAACAAATCTAACAGTAGAGGATATTGCTAAGCACTTTAACATTAGTACTAGTCATCTTTCTCGTATCTTTAGAGAGCATACAGGAGTGACTCTCGTAGAATACTTAAATGTTCGTAAAGTGGAAGAGTGCCAATATTTTTTAAGAAATACGAATAAGGCGATATCCGATATTTCGAGTAGCTTCCATTTTTGCAATCAAAGCTATTTTACTCGCATATTCAAAAAGTATACAGGACTAACACCGAAACAATATCGAGATAACCAAGAATATCCAAGTTTTAAATATAATTTTCCTAATGAACAACAATCCGTTTAAATATTTTGGGTTAAATTTGATAAATAGCTTCATAGTAAGGTATACTTCTTATTAGTTTGAAGAGTGAAGGTGAATAGTTTTGAAAAAGAAGATTAGTTTATTTTCTATTCTTGTATTTGCAGCATTATTGCTTAGTGGATGTTCTGGAGTAGAAAACAAAGAAGGTACTTTTTATAATATTTTTGTTCGACCTTTTGAATTTCTTATACATTTCTTTGGAGAAATGTTCAATGGTAGTTACGGATTAGCGATTATCGCGATTACCGTACTTATTCGACTTCTTCTTATGCCCTTGATGCTTAAAAATTATAAAAATCAACAAGGCATGAAAGAAAAAATGGATAAGCTTAAACCAGAAATGGATGATATCCAAAAGAGATTAAAAGAAACAAAAGATAAAGAACAGCAAATGGCTCTACAACAAGAGATGATGGGATTGTATCGTAAGCATGGAGTAAATCCACTAAACATGGGTTGCCTCCCGATGATTATTCAGATGCCTATTGTTATGGGATTGTATTTTGCCATTCTTTATTCGGCTGAAATCAAAGCACATCCATTTTTATGGTTTAACTTAGGTACTCCAGATATTGCCATGACACTGATTGCTGGAGCAGTTTATTTCATACAAGCAAAGGTTTCGTTATGGACAGTACCTGAGCAACAGAAGCAACAAATGAAAATGATGATTTATATTTCGCCTATTATGATTATGTTCATTTCCTTCAGTTCTATGGCTGCATTGCCAGTTTATTGGGCTGTAGGTGGACTATTACTGATATTCCAAACATACTTGGGGCGTAAATTCTACTCGAATCATCCAGAAAAAGCAGAGAAATCTGTATAAAACAAAAACGAAGCGCTTGTTGCTTCGTTTTTTTCTGGAGTGTCCAGACTTCCAAAGTGTAGAGGTCGTGTTTTTCTTAGGAGGTGTAAAAATATGAATAAAAATTGGATTTTTGGTTTGTTAATTGCTGTAGTGAGTGTTTCAGCTTTGGTATTTATTATAAAAGGTAATATGAATATGGCTGTTTTGTTAATGACAGCGATTTTTGCACTAAGTAACGGCTTTCGTGCAATAAGCTTCAAGGAAAAAGGGTTCGTCAGAGAAGCGAAATGGATGAAGGGCATGTCCATTTTGTTTGCAGTGTTATTTTTTGTCGTATTATTATTAATGTTTTTTTAAAGAGAGCGCATTTACCTATAAAGGGTAGATGCGTTTTACTTATTTTGGAGGATTCTATTATCCGTATCACTGGTTATAATTATTTTGGTAAAGTTCAAATTGAATAAGAGAATAGTTATGGAAAAAATGGTAAACTAGAAATATCGTAATAAGAAAGAAGGAAGTCCAAAAACATGCAATCAAGATATAATCTTTTACAGCAAAAAAAGAAGAAATGGCCATATATTGTTTCGGGAATTATAGCAGGACTATTAATAGGAGCAATGGTAGTGTGGGTAGGGATGAATGATTGGAATATAGATAAAAGTATAGAGAAACTTCGTAATTTGACGGAGGTTAAGCAATCTGCAGAAGTAGATCAAACAGAAGCACCAATTATCGAGGAACCGATCGCAGAAGAACCAATCCAGGAAATTCCTATAGAGGAGCAGCCTGTTGTGGAAGAAGTAGATATGTCTGGAGCAAATGGCTATATTGGAAATGAATTATTGCCACAGGAACCAACTGTAGTGGAAGGGCTAGTAATTGCTAGTAAAAAGTATCCTCTTCCTGCAGATTATGCACCTGGCGAAAGCGAAGAAGCAAGAGCAGCTTTTCAAGAAATGGCAGCAGAGGCTACTTTGTCTGGATATGAGCTTATTGCTTTCAGCACATATCGATCATTTGACTATCAAACAAAGCTTTATGATCGCTATGTATCCAATGACGGCCAAGCAGCTGCAGATCGTTATAGTGCCCGTCCTGGGTATTCCGAGCATCAAACGGGATTAGCCTTTGATATTGGGGAGCTGCATTTTGAACAACATTTTGCGAGGGAAAGCTTCGGTGAAACAGAAGCCGGTAAATGGGTGGCTGCCAATGCCTATAAGTACGGTTTTATTATGCGTTATCCTAAAGGATCAGAGAAAATTACGGGCTATATGTATGAGCCGTGGCACTTCCGATACGTTGGGAAAGAACTAAGTGTGCAAGTATACGAAGCAAATGAAACATTAGAAGAATTTTTGGATCTATAAGAGACCATAAATAGAATGTTAAAAAGAGGTTTCCATTTCAGGAAACCTCTTTTTGAAAGAAAAAGTTTATAATAATGTACCGTATACACTGGGTTTATGACTTGAATAAATAAATAATACTACTGATTTCCGTTTCAGGTGGACGCTTTCTGTGGGGGAGCGAGGGGCTATCACCTCTGCCACACTCATCCCACTGCACTAGAGTCGCCACCTTACACTCCTATCAATTAAGTAGAAGTTATAGCAAAGCCTATTGCTTAGATAATAAGAGTAGTCAAAGTTAATCTAATCATAAAACTATTTGTTGAATTAGGATATTATTCTGTAATGAAGGATAAAACAAGTAAATGTGGGACAAACGCCATAAGATTACAAAAAGGAGAGGCCGGTCGTGACGTCAATCACGACCAGCCTCTCCTAATATTAACTGGTAATCATATAGTAACAAGTCTTACAAAGCTCTTCGAAAACGTTAGAAACTTAAAGTATCGGTGAGATTAGGCGTGCTAATGATTCCTTGAATTTAATCGTTCTTGATCTTTTTTCATAAATATCTGCTGTCAGCTCTGTAGATAACTTCATATCCTCTTCGAATGTTTCCGCTAATTGATGAGAGGTTTCGCGATCATATATAAAGGCATTTACTTCAAAATTCAATTTAAAACTTCTCACATCAATATTCGCCGTTCCTACTGTAGAAGCCTCGTCATCAATGACAATCATTTTTGTATGCAAAAATCCATTTTCATAAATATATATCTTTGCCCCTGCTCTTATTAAATCACCTACATAGGAGTACGTTGCCCAGTAAACAAAAATATGATCAGGCTTGTTTGGAATCATGATTCTTACATCAATACCAGAAAGACATGCAATTCGTAGCGTGTCCATAAAGCTAGCATCTGGTATGAAGTATGGTGATTGAATATAAATATACTTTTTGGCCATCATAATTAACTTAAGATATCCATTTTTTATCTGCTCCCATTCGGAATCAGGTCCACTAGAAACTATTTGTAAACCAACAGATCCCTTCATCGGAATAGCGGGGAAAAATATATCAGAGTACTCGATATCATGCTCAGTGGACGCTTGGTTCCAATCGAGGATGAATCTAGTTTGAAGTGGATGCACGGAGCTACCTTCAATGCGTAAATGTGTATCACGCCAATAACCAAATTTCTTCTTTAACCCAAGGTACTCATCGCCAACGTTAAAACCGCCGATATAGCCAACTCGTCCATCTATCACGACAATTTTCCGGTGGTTCCGGTAATTCATACGTGGGTTGATCAGTGGAAGGATAGAAGGGAAAAATGCTTCTACGCGGCCACCTAGTTCAATTAGTTCTTTAAAATGTCTCTTTCTTAACGAGCGTGATCCAGTATCATCATATAAAATTCTTACTTTTACCCCTTGTTTTGCTTTGGCTAACACTGCTTGATAAATTTGCTGACCTAAGGAATCTAAACGGAAGATATAGTATTGAATGTGGATATGATTCTTTGCATTCTCGATATCTTTCAGGAGTGCATCAAATTTTTCTCGTCCATCCGTGAAAATTTCGACTTTGTTATCCTGAGTTAAAACTGCTTGGTTATTATGAAGATGCATGACTATTAACTCTTTGTAGTGCATTGCATCATCTAAACGAAAATCGAAAGAGTCATCCTCAATAGCTTCCATTTGAAATTCAATGAGCTTATCAATACCAATCTTGTTTTTCCCTTCCCAACGGAATAAGGTTTTCTTGCGTAGCTTTCTCCCAAATAATAAGTAAATACCGAATCCTATAATAGGGATGAAGAAAAGGACTAAAATCCATGCCCACGTAGCCGATGCATCTCGACGCTCTAAAAATATAAGTGCAATCGCTAAAGAAATATTTAGTATTAAAATGCCAGAAACGATAATACCATAAAAGCTTGCCATCAAATTTTTCACCCCCGAAGCCAATCTAATGATTCATTTATTTCTAGTATAGCTGATTTGACTTAAAGAAAGTAGGGAAGACCTCTATTAGTTAGAAAGTAATTCCTACTTGACCAATAGGGATGAAAGTATTATTATATGATGAGTCAGAAAGACGGAGGTATTTATATGAATATATTATTTATTGTTCTTAACATTGTAGCTTTACTTCTGTTAGTTGGAGTTCTAATCTTTATGCAGAAGAAACATATTTCTTTTTCAAAGCGTGTATTTACTGCTCTAGGATTAGGGATTGTACTAGGGTTAGTATTGAATCTTGCCTACGGGGTAGATTCGGAGGTATTAGCAGAAACAGTACCTTGGTATAACTTAATTGGTACTGGTTACGTGAAATTACTACAAATGATTGTTATGCCTTTAGTATTTATCTCTATTTTAGGGGCATTTACAAAAATCACGATTGGTAAAAACTTCGGTAAAATGGCAGCAATCATTTTAAGTTTCTTAATCGGAACAACTGCTATTGCTGCAGTTATTGGTATTAGTTCCGCGGCACTATTCGATTTGAATGCAGACCAAATCATTCAAGGGGATGCAGAAACAGAACGTGCAGAATATTATGAAGGTCGATCAGCAGAAGTTGCAGATAAAGGACTTCCAGAGCAAGTACTTGACTTAATACCTGCAAATCCATTTTTAGATTTCACGGGAGCACGTCCAACATCAACTATTGGTGTAGTTATCTTTGCGGCATTTTTAGGATTTGCTTATTTAGGAGTAGCTCGTAAAGAGAAAGAAACGGCAGCAATTATTAAAACAGGCATTGATGCAGTTTATAAATTAATTATGCGAGTAGTAACGCTAGTACTTCGTTTAACTCCATACGGAATTTTAGCGATTATTGCAAGAACCGTTGCAACATCTGATTTTGGTGCCATATACAATTTAGGCAAGTTTGTTCTTGCTTCATATGTAGCATTGGCGGTAATGTTCGCAATTCATTTATTAATCATTTCACTTTCCGGATTAAACCCAATAACGTATGTGAAAAAAGCAGCAGAGCCATTAATCTTTGCGTTTACTTCACGTTCAAGTGCAGGTGCATTACCGATTAATATTAATGCACAAACAACCAAATTGGGGGTATCAGAAGGGGTTGCAAACTTCTCTGGTTCATTCGGTTTATCAATAGGGCAAAATGGGTGTGCAGGAATTTACCCAGCGATGCTTGCATTTATGATAGCTCCATCAGTAGGTATCAATCCGTTAGATCCAATGTTCATCTTAACTGTGGTTGCAGTAGTAGCAATTAGTTCGTTTGGTGTAGCTGGAGTTGGAGGCGGTGCAACATTTGCTGCAATCCTTGTTCTTTCCGCATTAAATTTACCAGTTGCATTAGCAGGGCTTCTAGTATCGGTTGAACCGTTAATCGATATGGGACGTACAGCAGTAAATGTAAGTGGATCTATGACCGCTGGTGTCGCAACTGCGAAAATCACTGGTGAACTAGATAAAGATTTATACAATACACCATTAAGCAAAATCGCAACAGACGAAGCTTAATATAATGAGAAAAGCTATCCTTTCAAAGGGTGGCTTTTTTTTGTTGTATAGGAAATTATAAACTCCAGCGCCTAACCCTTCGAGTCAATTCGGACTTGCGAACATGGCTATCCAAAGCAGTTCGAAAATGTCAGATATTGCTTTTGATCTTAAAGGGTGCTTGCGCTTTTTGTATGTTGAGAAATATGCTCCTCGGAAACAAACGTTAATTCTTATGAAGGCGAAATATTAAAAATATTTTTACATAAACTAATCTAGTAGTTTGCTATAATCGGTTTAACTAGGTTGTAAGGAGATGGGTTAATGCTTCAAGCGATAAATCTTTCCAAAAGATTTAAAACAAAGGAAGTTGTTAGAGAAATCAATATGGAACTGTTGGCAGGGGAATCGGTTGGATTATTAGGTCCAAATGGTGCAGGAAAATCGACGACTATTTCTATGCTGTCTTCTTTGGTCCAACCGACAAGCGGAGATGTCTTATGGAATGAAAAGTCCATAGCAAAAAATCCAGAGCCACTACGTAAATCATTGGGGGTTGTTCCACAAGAAATTGCTCTATATCCAGAACTTTCTGCAAGAGAGAATTTAGCGTTTTTCGGTAGAATTTATGGATTAAAAGGTGAACTTTTAGAAACACGGATAACGGAAGTGCTCATGAAAATTGGATTGACTGATAGGCAAAATGATATAGTTAAAACCTTTTCAGGTGGGATGAAACGCCGTCTAAATATTGGGGCTGCGCTTTTACATAGACCTTCTATATTAATCATGGATGAACCAACTGTTGGAATTGATCCTCAATCGAGGACTTATATTTTAGAAACTGTTAAGCAGTTTGTGGAGGAGGGGATGACTCTTTTATATACCAGTCACTACATGGAAGAAGTAGAAATGCTGTGTGACAAAATATACATTATGGATCAAGGAAAAATAATTGCACATGGTACAAAAGAAGAGCTTAAAGGACTTGTTTCGGATAACCAAACAATTGAATTGAAAGCTAATTTACTTACCGAAAATTTTGTAAAGACCTTGATAGAAAGGTTCCCAAAAGCAACTTTTCATATAGAAGAAGAGGTATTGACGATTTCGATGTCCAAAAGTGAAGAGCCACTAGCTACTATTTTTGCGGATGCTGCGGCAAATAATGTAGTGATTACCTCTGCGATTGTCAAAGTGCCATCTCTGGAAGATGTGTTCTTGCATTTGACTGGAAAAGCACTAAGAGATTAAGAGGGGAGATTAAGTGATGCTGTTTAGTTTAATTGCGAAGCAAATGAAAATGCTAATTCGAAATAAACAACCGTTAATAATATTGTTAGTCATGCCACTTGTTTTAATAACTATTCTTTCAAATGCTTTAGGGAGCATAATGGATGGTGGAGAAGAAGCGGCGATTCAAGCAAATTTGCTCATCGTAGATAATTCATCATGGGCTCAAGAGGAAAAAGCAATTAAGCTATTTTTAGAACAAGAAGGAGTAACAGGTCCTCCCTTGGAAGCCATGCTCATTCAATTTAAAAGTAGTGATCCGGTTGAGTTATTGCATGGCACCATTTTAGCTTCCGATGAAATGAAAAAGTATATTGCAGTAGACTATAAAAAGAATGTTGATTTAAAGGTTGCGCGGCAGGATGAAAACATAGATGGCATACTAAATATTCCTACTAATTTTCGATTGAATTATGTAAAATCAGCCTACTTTAATAACACTAACCTTCCAAACCTATCCTTATACTTAAACCAGGATAATGACATTCGTGCTTCCATTATCGTCTCTGTACTAACAGATTGGCAAACGGGCTATACACAATCAGCGGCACTTTTAGCGGCAGATTTATCACCTCAGGAAATCATGAGTAACGTCAGTAGTGTAGAGAAGATAGAGCAGACTTTAGAGGCAAATGAGCGGAAGATTCCTGCATCTATTTACTACACAGTCGGGATGTTAGTGATGTTTGCACTATATATGCCTGCTTTTCTAGCAGGCTTTGCACTGCAGGAAGTGCAATGGAAAGTATATGACCGTATTTTACTGGCTGGGATCTCTCCTGTTTTATATACACTTTCCATTTTCTTTACGGGAACATTCGTGGCATTTATCCAACAAGCGATGATGCTCTTATTTGGTATGTTTGTATTAGGAATAGAATGGATTAGTTTAGAAGCAATGGTCGTTATTATTGTTAGCTATAGCGTATTTGTTGGTGCATTATCAGCTTTATTGACAACTCTCCAGTTTCGAACAAAAACAGAAGGTATTGCGAATGTATTTAACGGGTTATTTATTACGGTATTTTCTTTCCTTGGTGGATCTTTCTTTAATATTCGAGATATTTCCGAAACGCTCGGGAAAATTGGTGATTTTACTCCCAATGGTGCAACAATGTCTGCCATACTGTCTATACAAAAAGGTCTGGATTTATCAGTTATTTGGCCCTTTATGTTGGCTATATATGTACTTGTCGTTGTTTGTGTATTACTATCCATTGTTTTCTTTCCGAGAAGAGGTGTAGCAGAATGAAGGGAATATGGATTGCTAGATTTCTGAATTTAAAACGTAAGCCTATCGTTTTAATCATGATGACGGTAATGACCTTAGTGATGGCATACGTGGTAGGTGGCTCTAGTAATGGAAAGATGAGTGTGGCAGTGGCTGTGGAGGATTCTGAAACGACTCAAGCAGTACTAGAAAGATTAAAGAAAGAGGAAGGCTACTCACTTCTAGAAATTACAGAAGAAGAGCTACAACAAGAGGCAAAAGAAGATATTCGTATGGTCGGTATTGGATTGAAAGAAACTTCTTATACTATTTATTCTGCCTCAGATTCTGATGGGGTAAGAAATCTATCCTTAATAGTTGAATCGGCTTATAGGGATAACAGTTTTAAACAGCAAGTTATTCAGGCAGGGGGAGAGGATGCTTGGGCAGAGTTAGAAGTAAGTTTAAACGAGGATCAAGCATTCCTCATACAAACAGAGGCAATGGATGAGTCCGAAGTCTTTCGTTATGACAATGCTCTGCAAAGCTTGTTCGGTTTTATGCTATTTTTTGTTTTTTACACGGTATCTATTAATGTTCAATTTATTTTAGATGATAAGCGCTCGGGTGTATGGAATCGTTTGAAGCTAGCGTCAGTTAGTAGATTCCAATTATACTTTGGGCATCTGTCTTTCAGTTATATTATTGGACTTGTTCAAGTACTGCTTGTCCTGGTCGTTTTCCGATATGTGTTAGGGACTAATATGTACGATGGCTTTTGGAAAGTAGTAATCATAGCTACTATCTATGTATTGCTTGTAATGGCGTTCTCTGTTTTTGTTATTTCATTAGTGAAAACAGTAAGTCAGAGCAGTATTATCATTTCACTTGTAGCGGTAGCCTTTGCAATGATTGGTGGGGCGTACTGGCCTCTAGAAATAGTGCAGTCGGAAGGATTACTTGCGATGAAATGGATTTCTCCTATCTATTATGCGATGGAATCTATGAAACGAGTGACGGTGTATGAGGGAACTTTGAGCAGTGTTGGGACGTATGTAAGTATGATGATCGGTATTGCAATAGTACTGATAGTGGTAGGCATTAGTTTATTGGAAAAAAGAACGGAACGCTATCATTCCAGCGAATAGATAGGGGAGATAGGGATGTATTGGTGTAAAATTGCACGAACAGAAAAAGAATTTGAAGCTATTGCGCGATTAAATTATGAAACGTTTGTGGAGGAGATTCCACAGCACGAGCCGGATCCAAGTGGGATGCGGGTCGATGCGTTTCATCATGAGAATGTATATGTCATTGTCCTGAAGGACCAAGAACTTGCGGGAATGGTAGCATTTCGAGCCGCCCGTCCTTTTTCTTTAGATTTGAAGCTTGGTCCGGTGGAGGAATTTCTGCCAAAGGATGCATTAAACGGTGTGTTATGCGAAGTTCGATTAATGGCTGTTGATAAGGCGCATCGAAACGGGCGAGTGTTTTATTACTTAGCTCGCGCTCTATCCGATTACGCTTACGAAAATGGATATGGAGCGGCAGTAATATCGGGAACAGTACGGGAACAGAAACTGTACAATCAGCTTGGTTTTGAACCGTTTGCTGATCCAGTAGGTACAGAGGAAGCAAAATTTATCCCAATGGTATTAACTAGAGACCGTTTCGATCAGTCCGTTGCAGCTCGATTTAAACAAAAGAGATATTCTTTTTATCCTGGGCCAGTACAACAATCGGGTGCCATACAACAAGCATTCTTAGTTCAGCCATTGTCCCATCGAACACATGAGTTTGAGGTCATGTTAGAGCGAGTGAAGGATAACCTATTATCGATGAGTGGTGCGGCATACGCTCACTTGCTATTAGGTAGTGGAACGCTCGCCAATGAAGCGATGATAGCGCAGATACACGTTTTGGGCGAGAGAGGATTAATCGTTAAAAACGGTGCCTTTGGAGACAGGTTGGAAAAACAAGCGGAGCGGTGGCAGTTATCTTTTGATGTTGCTTCTTTCGAATGGGGAAGCCCTTATAATCTAACGCTAATCGAAGAAAAGCTTGCTACAGGCGCTTATAGTTGGCTCTTAATGGTACACGGTGAAACCTCTACTGGGATGTTAAATAGGCTGGAGGAAATGAAATTATTATGTAACCGTTACAATGTATTGCTGTGTATGGATTGTGTAAGTTCATTTGGGGCACTACCCTTTAACTTAGAAGGAGTATATCTTGCCACTGGTGTAAGCGGGAAAGCTATTGGGACAATGAGCGGTTTAGCTTTTGTATTTGCTAACACCGAAATAACATCAAGTAGTAATATTCCTTCATATTTAGATCTAGGACTGAGCGTTAATAATAACATTCCTTTTACAATGCCTTCTCAGTTTGTACATAGTTTAGAGGTTGCGTTAAAGGCCTATGAAAAAGGAGAGAGGTACAATTTGTTGCATAGTCGCATGCGATTTATCGAAGAGGAAGTGTCCAAGCATGGAATCGAATTACTTTCAGATAATCACTATCCGATGATTTTCACATGGAAAGAGCCAAAGTTTCCTTACTTAGCGGAGGATGCAAGAATGTCTGGGTTCGACCTTCACTATAAAAGCGATTATCTAATCGTAAAGGGCTTGCTACAAGTATCCTGTATTCAACCAGATTTTGAAGACGCATGGATGAAGTTCATGAATTGGCTAGGAAACTATCGTGGGTATCATGACTAGTGTTATTGTGGAGCTAATCTTTGGAAAAGATAATTTGATGAACTAATAGTTAAGGTGCTACTGTCTATCAACACAACTAATGGTTAGTTGGAGCTTCTAAGGGTTGTAGGAGGGCGACGGATAGACAAACGCTGTTGTTGTGACGGACGTCACAACCAACCAGCATCCCTAAAAAATCACTCGGCAATCATATAGCAAAACGTCTGTCCAAAGCCCTTCGAAAACTATTGAAACAGGTTTTGAACTTAGAGGACTGGGCAAGTCTGCTCGATTTTCTTATACAAATTTCTCAATCACACTATCTTTAGGAAACTGTTTTTGTAAATGACGTAAGTATACAAGAAATGAAACCTCGATGATGAAAGAAGCAACAATAACAATAATCATTAATGTCATACTTATATCCATAGGAATGTTCATCAAAAAAGATTGGGTTAATGATGTACCAAGCGTTACGAGCATATACCAGGAGAACATCCGATTCGTTCTATTAAGGGCTTCATCTGTAGGAAGTAATTTTACAACAACACGTAATAAGACAAAAAGGTAATAAACAAGCACTATCTTGAATAGACTTAGCAAGCTTGGATAGTATACAAGCCATTTTAATTGCGGAATCATTTGTTCGTTCAAAAAGAAATTAGGCACAGATATAATGGCTAAAACAATACATAGTAATTTTAATTTTTCATATGATTGAGAGGATAAGGTCGCGATTTGCTTAATACCGTTGTATATGAAGATGTAGCCAATAAAATCAGGTAGAATATCTACAATAATCTGTATTTTTAGAAAGACGAAAAGAAAACCAATAATGAGTTGCTTGAATCCTTGTCTCATCTAAGTTCACCCCTTGCTTGTTGAACGATATCAACCACATCCTTATTTGAAAGGTTCGGTTCAATTAGTAGAGGGATAGTATGGGTAAAGGCTTTTCCGGATTCTGTTCTACCCGACCAATCATTTTCAATGTTCACATAAGAATCGCTATCTTTTATTTGAAATATTAGGCCGACTGAATCGCCCTTCTGAATTTCTAATGACCATTCTATGTCATCGTATAGTGGAGCATCAATTTCTTCCCAATTCTTGCTCATTATTTTTTCAACATTTATACTGGCGGAGGAGGTGTCGGATAATAACTGCACCTTGAGCTCTATCTGATTCATTAGTGAATCTGGTAGTTCAATTGCATTCATCCTAACAGTTTCGGCTGCCTCAAGAATATTTCCTTGAATCCCTTGGTTGCTTCCAAATGAAGCTTTGCTCGAAATGACATTCGTTACATTATGTGGTCTTTGGAAATTCATTTTTTCCAATTTAACAGGCACAACCTGACCATTTGTAAAGCGAGCGTATATTTCATTGGTTTGAACACCTTTTACTACTTGTTTCAAGGACTCCTCATCAAATGTAAAAATTGCTTGTTTTAAATATTGGTGTGTAAATTCCTGTCTGTACGATTGAGCAGTCGCATCCCCAAACCATGGAAAAAAATTTTGTTCATTGCTATAGGTAAAGCCGGCGGCAATTATGGATTCTAACTCCACAACCTCGCTGCTATTAGTCAAATAAAATAAAGAAAAGTTGGTATACTCAGTAGATTGAATATCAATATACGAATCCAATACGACAGGTTCTTCTAACTGATGGAGTTCAAAATAAATAATGTTACAAAGCCAGCTTATTATAATGACAATTAGTATTCCCCAAAACCAATTTTTCTTCAATAATCTGATTCCCCCTAACAACTCATCATTACTTGCTCATACGTAGTATGGATAAATAATTTATATGGTGTATCCGGCATTTTTTCAATGTTGGTCATTGCGACTTTTACAGCAACAACTGCCTTTTTTACTTGGTTTAGTTCTAGATAACATAATGCAATATATGCATCCTTCTCATAGAAAATAGATAAATCAATCGGATGATGGACGACATCAGGAATTCTCACCTCATCGAATACCTCCAATGCTTCTGCAACTCTTCCTAATCCGTATAAAGTCTTAGCTCTTTCAAGTTGGAAGTAAGGTGTAAATAATTTTACGTTAATCTGGTCAAGAGAGAACTTGCGGTACAAAGCATCTGCCTCTATGTACATTTTTTGGTATGTATTTAAGTAATGTATATTAGCATAATGGATAAAAGCTTTAGAATCCTCGTCATCAGCAAATTCGCTATAGGCTTCCAGTTTTTTTAAATAATAATCCTTTTTTTCTACGTTTTCTTCCATCATTGCATGTGCTGCTGCTAGCCTAAATAAATTATCTATTTGTTTAAATATTTTATGTTCATTGGAATAGAGAATAGCATCGTTCATCACTTGAATGGCATCTGTATTTTTGCCTACCGCAAAGTAAAGTACTGCTTCTAAATAGTCATAATCCATACGCGATAATGGATCTATCCATAGGGGGTTTTCTTCTAGTTTTTTTCGTTCCTCTAACAAAACATCTAGCGCAATTTGATATTGGTGATTCATAAATGGAATTATTGCAAGATTTCTTCCTATGTCAGCGCTTTTAGTTATCAAGTGTAAGTCTTCGTACATTTTTGCAACCTTTTTCAGTAGCGCAACAGATTCATCTGGAGAAGAGTATGCTAAGCATCTTCCGTATATGTCGAGTAATCGCGTCGCCTCATATCCTTGAGTTAGTTTTGGTATATAGGGTTCTATTAGATTTTTCACCTGTTCAAGCTCATCTGCAAACTCATAATCCTTTTTGTTGAGCAGTAATTCTGCTTGATCCAGAACCTTTCGCAACTCTTGTCCGCTTATATCTTCCAGTAACTCAGTTACTTCAACACCTAGCTGTGATGCGATATAATTCAAGCTTTCCATAGAGGGGTTTGCTTTGTTGTTCTCTATTAAACTGAGCATTCCCTTTGTTAACTCTGTGCCTGCCAAAGTTTCAAGCGTCATTTTTTGTAGTTTACGTAATGATCGAATGCGTTCGCCTAATGTGGACAATTTTTTCACCTCTTTAATATAGTTTAATTATATTAAACTTTTGGTTGAAATGAAAGGGTGGATATGATATTATTTGTTTAATAAAATTAAACTTTTTGATTATTCTTAAAACAAAGGGGTAGGAAAGATGGATGGAGTATTAAAGCTTAAAAAGGCAACATATCACTTGTGGACGTTCACAATCAGTAAGTTAGTTTCCACTTTTGGTGCTCAGGTGTATGCCTTTGCAATTAGCTTTTACATTTTGCAGTTAACTGGATCGGCATCCAGTTTTGCACTTAATTTGATTTGTAGTATTTTACCGAGGACATTGGTTGCCCCATTTGCAGGATACGCTGCAGACAAATATTCTCGAAAAATGATTGTCATCGTATCACAGATTGCTACAACTGCTGCGGTTGGTGGATTACTCATTGTGAGTTTGACAGCGGGTCTGTCGTTAGTTGCCATTTATAGTACGACCGTAATATTATCGTTAACATCTTTATTTTCAGGGGTAACATTTAGTTCATCCATTACTGGATTAGTAGATGAGGGGCGGATTCAAAAAGCGATGTCGCTTAACCAAATGTCCATTTCGTTTGCGGCAATTGGGAGCCCAGCATTAGGAGGGCTTCTATACGGAGCAGTGAAGATGCCTGTATTTCTAATCATGTATATGGTGGCTTCCATTATTGCAGTAATTTTGGAATCTACGATGGACTTTAAACTATTTGCGAAGCGAAAAGAAATAGTAGAAGGGGAACCAAAGGAACCAATGCTTGAGAGTATGAAAGCAGGCTTCCGTTATTTAATGCAACAACCCATTTTGAAAACGATGATAGGGATCTCACTATTTATCAATTTTTTGTTTGGCGCTTATCTGGTAGGTTACTCCTTTATCCTGATTGAGAAGTTAAAGGTTACTCCAGAGCATTTTGGATTTACGGAAGGGGCATTTGCGATTGGAATGCTGTTGTTGTCAATTTATTTTTCGACACGAAAGGAATTGAAATATCCGTTTTTAGTATCTAAATGGAGTATCGTTGTTATGGGAGTTCTTATGGGAGCTGTTGCCTTGCCGTTAATAATAAATATGTCTTATACAGTAATCGTTGTATTTTATTTCACCTTGATGTTTTTCTTTGGAGTATCTATGATTGTAACGAACACTCCGATACAGGTAATGATGCAGAAAATGATAGAGGACGATTATAAAGGACGCGTATTTTCAATAATAGAAACTTGCGCCATGGCTCTAATGCCGCTTGGAATGGTATTGTTTGGATTCTTATATGATGTTTTTCCCGCAGAAAGCATTTTAATTGTCTCTAGTATTTTACTAATATTAGTAACTCTATTTTTGGCAAGACCTTCAGTAGTTAGAGCTGCACATCCGGAGCTTGAACAGAAAAGAGTAGAGTATTTGAAAACAGACAGCTAGTTAGGTTTGGGCATAAGAGAGAGTGCTGTTCCTATGAGAATGTGAGCCATTAACTCGTGTAAAAAAAGAAATCCACTTTGATATTGGCAGGCTTAATCCAGAAAAAAACAGGTGGAGGGAAATTTCCCTTCACCTGTTTTTGCAATAAGCCTATGCAACTGACTTCAATGATTTCGTTGATTTGCGATATGCGAAGATTAATCCGATAGAAACAACTGCAAGCACCCCGGAAAGCATATAAATATTGTCAGGTTGTTTTGTAAATAACCAAGCAAATAATAATGGGCCGACAATACGACCTAAGTTATCCATCGAGTAGGACATACCCGCAGCTGTGCCATAGCGTCCGCCAGACTCTTTCGTAGTTAGCGAGACAATTGTTGTTCGAGCTAATGCATTTCCTGCAGTGAACACACAGAGAGACAGTCCAGCCCAGAAAATACTTTGCGTGAAAACAGTCATGAATAATCCGACCGCTGTAGCAATTTGCGCATATAATAGCCATTTTGTTTCTGTGCCATTTTTAATGCGGCGCACGACACCACCTTGAATAGCTGCATCAACAAACCCACTGAACATAAACAAATATCCTATTTGTAATGGAGTAATTTCGATTCGTTCAATTTGGAACAACTGAAACGTAGCCTCAAGACCAGCAAGTAAAAATGTCACCATGAACGAAAATAAGAATAGATATTTAATACGGTAGCTCCATAAACTAGCTGCTCCTTTCGGAAGAAGTGCTCGTTTATTGGCTTCGCCAGTGCGATCCGGTTCCTTTAAAATGATTAGAGCATACACAAAAATTGTGAGTAATAAAATCGCGGAAGCTGTAAAAGGAAGTGCCAAATCTATATGTCCCAATACTCCACCGATTGCTGGACCGAATATGAACCCTAAACCAATCGACATGCCAAGAAAACCCATATATTTATTGCGGTTCTCTTCATTAGATAAATCCGCTGCAAATCCTGTTACCGCAGCATAAAGGGCTCCAGAAAATAATCCACCAACTACACGAGACAGGTAAAGCATAAATAACGAATCAAAAAATAATGAAAACAACCAAAAGCTCAAAGAGAATCCTACTAATCCAACTAAAATAAGTGTTTTACGCCCAATCCGATCAGATAGAATTCCCCAAAGTGGAGCAGTGAAGAATGAAGCTAAAGAGTAAACTGTCAATAAACCGCCAACGTGAATTTCATTATAATTTTGCTCTAATATAACCTCTGGCAATACAGGAATAATAATTCCAAAGCCAAGATAAACTAAAAATTGGATAGACATTAATATCAATAAAACCTTTTTCATGCATCGAACCCGCTTTCTGCAAATCTTATGAACTCTATATTACACGTTTTTAAATAGTTTGGCACGATGTAATTGGATATCATATGAGACAACAGAAACCGAGTTAAAGATCACCAAAACACCTGCAACCTATGGTGAATAAATGTAAAGAGCCATCCTAATTTAGGATAGCTCCAATGTTTAGAATTGCCGCGGTTCGGATATACTTTCCATAGCACTAGAAATTTCTTGGACATGTGGAAAAGGAAAAGCTAAATCCGCTAAAGATACAAAGCCAACGAGTTTACCATTCTCCATTACGGGAAGTCGCCGAACTTGATGGCGCGCCATAACAATAGAGGCTTCGGATGTGGAATCTTCTGGGGAGACGGAAATTACGGACTTAGTCATGACATCCTCTACTTTGCTTTTCATATCCCTAGCAACCGACCTTGTCACTATATCCCGATCTGTAATCATTCCAACTAATTTTTTGTTACTGACAACTGGCAAACAGCCGATGTCTAGTGTTCGCATTTGATCTGCCACTTCACTGACGTAATCCTGTGGATTGCAAGTTACTACTTCTTTACTCATTACATCTTTTACATTCAAATCATTCACTCCTTTAGGGAATAGCATGGTTTACAAGTAGATAATATATGTAACAAAATTGAAAGATTAAACTTAGGTAAAAAGTGGTATAATAAAACGGAGAATTTAGTTAAAATAAAGAAACTTTTTTAAAAGAAAATCGTAATTATTAAATAGAAGGACGAGGTGCATTCAATGGCAAAGGAAGTTGATTTGAAGAAAATTGTAAGTAATCTTTCAAAGCTCGGTGTTACTGTTACAATGACGAAATCTAGACTTGACCTACTGAAAGCTTTAGCACCACCAGCACAAAGTCCTCATGCGCAAAACTAAAAAGAAGGTGACTCTTAAATTTCGTTAAGAAACGAATAGAGTCACCTTCTTTTTAAATATAAAAGTATTTATACCGTGAACACTTAGGTTCAAGATTGTTTAAGAATGAACAACCACTTGATTTTCGTTCCAGACGGACGCTTTCCGCGGGCGTTGCCTCAGCCTCCTCGCTTCGCTGCGGGGTCTTCGCCTAACGCTTATCCCGCTGGAGTCGCCGCCTTCCACTCCAATCAAATAGTGTGTAGTAGTGTATTACTTCACTAAAAAATTGAGCAAAAGCATATCGCTAAGATAATATAATTTGATAAAGTTTTTTAGGATTAAATTAGTAGTGATCTTATAAACTATCCATATTTAAAGTGGCTATTGTTGATTGAAGCGCAGGGCGGCGACTCCAGTGGGACAGCACGAGGGAGAGACTACAGGCTCGAGCCGTGCCCACGGAAAGCGTCCGCCCCGGAGTGGAAATCAACATTATGAGGATTTTATTGCTTTTTACTCATTTGCCCAGCTTGCCTCAATCGTCTTCGTTTTTCGCGAACATATACGTTCGATGATGAAACTTCATACTAAATACTAAACCAATGGCGAGCATATTCCCCATGAGTGAACTACCACCGTAGCTTATGAATGGCAGAGGTATACCAGTAATAGGTAATAACTGAATTGTCATTCCAATATTTTCAAATACATGGAAGGTGATCATTGCGATAATACCTGCACATACATACGTGCTATACGCATCCTTTAACTGAAGCGTAATTTTCGTCAAATGATAAATAAGTAAGAAGTAAAGGCTCACTACAATACTTGCTCCTACAAAACCATACTCTTCACCAATGACAGCAAATATAAAGTCGGTATGATTTTCTGGAACATAGACAATCCGTTCGCCGTAGCCTTTACCGAATATTTCCCCTGAGCCAATGGCATTTAATGAGGAGATTAAGTGCATCCCTTCATCTGAAGCATAAGAATAAGGGTCCAACCAAGAATATATACGTGCGAATTGGTACGGGTTAAAGCCGAAATTGTCAGCTAAAAAGTCTTGCATATAGACGGCCATCCATAAAAGTAGACCGCCAATTCCTATTCCCCCTAAAAAGATTGGAAGTATTATTTTCCATGTAATCCCAGCGACTATAATGAGAGCTACAGTAATTGCAAGGAATACTAATGAAGTACCGAGATCGGGCTGAGTCATGATAAATGCGAGTGGAACGATTAATGTTCCCCCCATTTTGGCTAGCAATATTAAATCGGTCTTAACTGTTTTAATAAGATTTCTCTCATGATGCATGGTGATTAATCGGGCAAGTCCCAGTATATAAAAAGTTTTCATAAATTCGGCAGGCTGAATATCACCTATAGGTAAGTGAAACCAACTCTTTGCACCATTCATTGGTTTTACTAGAGCTAAACTATCGGGAAGTAAGAAAAGCACAATCAGTAAAAATACTCCAATACCGTAAATATACCAAGATAACTTTTTATATTGTTCTGGTTCAAAAAACATGACAAATCCAATAATAATAGAACCAATAATATACCAAACAAGCTGTTTAGGGATAAAATTTATCCCATATTGTCCAGTTGTTTGTGCAGAAGAAATAGCAAACAAGCTAATGATTAGAAATAATAATAAAATAAAAGCAAGTGTCCAATCGAAACGATCAGCAAAGCCTTTTTTGTTTTCCATGTAAGTCACCTAAATTTCCTTCGAATTTCATTCACCTATTATAGCGTATTTTGAAATTTTTTGCTTGTTGGTTTAATAGAGACGTGAGAGGGAATAAAGATGTTTCCTTGTAAAAATCATGCTATTATTAGGAACAGATAAAGGAGTGATCTTAGTGGCAAAAAAAGAAGTTAGAGATACAGATGAGTATTTAACTCATATATATGTTCACGTTAATGAAGTAGAGCACTTTGCTCTATTTAGCGGGATTACGGTTCAACAGTTTATAAGAAATTTCTCTGACTTGTCAGCTCTTTTATTACTCAAACATTGTTATGATGATGCTTCTTTTAATATGCATACACAGCTAGAATTTATCGTTCCGGAGCAGTATAACCATTTTATAAAGGGTTATGTGGAAAAACCTTCTGAACTATGCTTCATGGATTTTGAAGATGAACGTAAATTGAATATGCTTTCTCCACAAGAACAAGCAGAGCTACTATACATAGCACATAAAAAAGAAGCAATTCGCTCCCCGTTTTATCATCACCTACAAAATAGATTTGTCTATTTAACAGACGAGGGTGAGAAAATAACAAAAATCTATTTCCGAGATGCGGAGGATTTCGATCATTTAGTTGCAAATGTCTTTACTCAGTTGATTGGTGAAAAATCTAAATCTACAGCTTTTTGGCGTAAAAAGAATAATATTGTATTACCGAGATTATCTGCAGAAAAGGTTACAGCACATAACGAACTATTTGAAGATGGTGTGTTAATGTCTTTGTACAAAACAGATAAATCTAATTATGGAATTGAAATTCGTATTCTCCCGGAAAATATTTTCCCAGATGAAGTGTTGGAGGATTTAAAGTTATATATGTCTAAGCCAGCAGATGTCTTGATAGAAGTATAAATAAGAACGCTTTTGCTACGAGGAAATAGCAGAGGCGTTTATTAGGTAATGGGGTGTAATAATGGCCTGGATATTATTAATAATGGCTGGATTGACGGAAATAGTATGGGCAATTGGTCTAAAGGAGGCTCACGGCTTCACAGAGCTTGTCCCATCTATCATAACGATTGTGTTTTTAATCGTGAGCTTTTTCCTCTTCGCCCAAGCGATGAAGACGATTCCGATTGGTACTGCATATGCTATATTCACAGGGATTGGAGCTGCAGGCACGGCTGTTGTTGGGATATTTTGGTTTGAGGAAGCAGTTAGCATCGGGAAAGTATTCTTTTTATTTGTCTTACTTTTTGGGATTATCGGTCTCAAATTAGTCGACGATGAAGAGGAGGCGAATAGCTAATGGAGTGGTTTTTATTAATAATTGCTGGTGTATTTGAAGTAGCCTTTGTTATTAGTATGAAGCTATCAAACGGCTTCAAAAATATAAAATTTACAATTCTCACCGTCATTTCAGCTTCTTTAAGCTTTTTCTTGTTATCTCTAGCCTTAAAAGAAATAGCAGTCGGTACTGGTTATGCGGTATGGACAGGAATTGGAGCTGCTGGAAGCGTTCTGATGGGTATGTATATATTTCAAGAGAAAAAAAGTAGAAAAAAATTGTTCTTTTTAAGTTGTATTATTATGGGAGTAGTAGGTCTTAAATTGTTCGGATAAATGCTCAACTATTGAGGCTGTCCGTGATAAACTAATAGTATCCAAAACATGGAGGTAATTGAACCAATGAAAATTAAAGTAGGCTTATTATACGGTGGGAAATCTGCAGAGCATGAAGTGTCGCTATTAACGGCAAAGGCAGTTTCTCAAGCGATCAATTTTGATAAATATGAAGTATTTCCAATTTTCATCACGAAAACAGGTGAATGGAGAAAAGAAAGTCAGTTAACGGCACCAGTAGAGTCAATAGAATCTCTACAGTTCGGCAACGAAATAACAAATCCAAATACAATTACTAGTTTTCTACCGAAACAAGGGGACGATGCAACTCAACTGGATGTGATTTTCCCTCTGCTGCACGGACCTAACGGGGAAGATGGAACGGTACAAGGATTGCTTGAAGTATTGAATCTGCCGTATGTAGGTAATGGTGTATTGGCATCTGCTGCTGGAATGGATAAAGTGGTGATGAAGCAATTATTTGCACAAGCTGGCTTATCTCAAGTTCCTTATGTCTACTTTATAAGTAAAGAGTGGAAAAAGAATCAGGATGCTTTGCTTCAAAAAATAGAAGGAAACTTAAAATGGCCTTTATTTGTAAAGCCTGCGAATCTTGGTTCTAGCGTAGGGATTAGTAGAGTTACAAATCGAGAAGAGCTTATTAAAGCGGTAGAATATGCCTTTAAATACGATCGAAAAATTATAGTGGAGCAAGGAATTGTAGCACGTGAAATTGAAATGAGTGTTCTTGGAAATGATGAACCAAGATGCTCTGTTGCGGGAGAGGTACTACCGACAAAGGATTTTTATGACTACGAAGCAAAATATGAGGATGGTACGACAAATTATGCAATTCCTGCGGAAGTTTCTACAGAGCTTCAAGCGAAATTAGAGGATGCAGCTATTCGTGCGTTCAAAATATTGGATTGTTCGGGACTTGTTCGGGCAGACTTTTTTGTAACGGATCAAGAAGAAGTTATTATCAATGAAGTAAATACAATGCCGGGCTTTACACCAATCAGCATGTATCCAAAGCTATGGATGGAGTCAGGACTATCTTATCCAGGTTTAATAGAAGAACTTATTCGTCTGGCAATCGAACGCCACGAAGAAAAGCAAATGCTTGAACACTCGAAAGACGGGAAGTGACTAGATTGAAAAAAACATTAGGACAAATTGCTGAATGGTTGCAAATTGAAAAGAAAATAAACGATAATCCTGTCGTAACGGGAGTTTCTATTAATACTCGCACCATTCAGCCAGGAGACTTATTTATCCCTTTTCGTGGAGAACAAGTAAATGGGCATAAATTTGTGCAGGATGCTTTTGCAAAAGGAGCGACCGCATCTCTGTGGCTGAAGGACGAACCGAACCCACCTGAGGACGTTCCTCTCTTATTTGTTGATAGTGGGGAAAAGGCACTTCAACAAATGGCAGAGGCATATCGCGCTGAATTGCAGTCGGTTTTTATCGGAATTACTGGATCGAACGGGAAAACATCTACAAAGGATTTAGTAGCAGGCATGCTGTCTCCTTATTTTCGTGTAAAAAAAACAGAGGGTAACTTTAATAATGAACTTGGTCTACCTTTAACAATTCTTTCATTAGACGAAGATACAGAGTTTGCAGTACTCGAAATGGGTATGAGTTCATTCGGAGAAATCGAGTTTTTATCCAATTTAGCGAAACCGAAATATGTTGTCATTACAAATATTGGAGAAGCTCATATGCAGGACCTTGGCTCTCGTGAAGGCATTGCAAAAGCGAAGTTTGAAATCATTGCAGGGTTGGATGCTGCGGGTCAATTATTCTATGACGGTGATGAACCATTGCTTCATCCATTCATTGAGAAAAACCCGACATTACAAGCTAAATCATTTGGTACTCAGGAGCAAAATGATTTGCGTATTGACGAGATAAATTTCACAGAGCAGGGAAGTGCGTTTCGCGTAACAGGTGAACTTAACGAGGAAATGTCTATTCCCGTGTTAGGGGAGCATCAAGTAAAAAATACACTCGCTGCACTGTTAATTGGAAAAGAAGTTGGATTGACTGCAGAGCAGATGCGAGATGCTTTAAAACAAATAGTTTTAACGGATATGCGTATGCAGGTGATTGAAGGAAATAACGGGACAATTTTCATCAATGATGCATATAATGCCGCTCCAACATCAATGCGAGCTGCGATTTCCTTCCTGGAAAAGTCAGCTATTAAATCAGACAAGTGGCTTGTATTAGGAGATATGCTCGAGCTTGGAGACAACGAGCAGCAATACCATGAAGACATGAGCAAGTCGATTTCAAGCGCCGCCTTTAGTGGCGTTTGCTTGTATGGACCTCGTATGGAGTGGTTATATAACAAGCTAGTAGGAGAGTTCTCAGCTGAGCAACTGATCTGGACCGTGGACAACACAGAAAAACTAGTTACTTTTTTAAAAAATAAAATAAATGATGACACAATTGTTTTAGTGAAGGGCTCAAGGGGAATGAAGTTAGAAAGAGTGATTGAGCCTTTTCAAAACTAAACGACGGGTGTGGGGACGATGAAAACAGGAGTATTAGGCATACATGGTTTTACAGGTGGACCATATGAGATTCAACCATTTATGGACTATTTGCAGGCGCATACAGACTGGCAAATCGTTGTCCCTACGTTACCTGGTCATGGAGAAACGTTGGAGCTAAAAAATGTATCGGCAGAATCGTGGATGATGGCTGCGGAACAGGCGCTTCGACAACTACAAAAAGAAGTGGACCGGATCATTATAGTAGGTTTTTCGATGGGTGGAATCATCGCGATGTATTTAGCCAATCGCTATCCCATTCACAAGCTTGTTTTATTGAGTGCCGCAGCAAAATACATTTATCCAGCACAGCTTTTACAAGATATAAAAGACATGATAAAAGATACAGTAACAGGGAAGCTCGAGGAAAATACATTATACAAACGCTATAGCGAGAAATTGAAAGATACACCATTTCCTGCGACGTTAGAATTTATGCGTTTAGTACGAATAGTTCAGCCCTATTATGGCCAAATTACAGTACCAGTCTATATTGTCCAAGGTAAAAAAGATGGAATTGTCCCTTATGCCACTGCCCAATTTATCTACGATAAAATTGGTTCTTTGAAAAAAGAAATAGTTTATTCGGAATCAGGGAAACATCATATTTGCTATTGCGATGACTGCGAAGATTGGTTTAACACTGCACTCTTATTTTTAACAGGAGAAGAAGAGGAGGAGAGACCGCGAGTAATTAACTAATAATTATAACAGTTGCTTATTAATTGCAACTGACAATGTTGCATGATATACTACGTTTAGAGCAATGGATACATTTTGTGTGAAGACTCTTCAGCGTTTATTGAAGAGTACTTTTTTTTGAACATAACGGTTTGTTGAAGTAGTATTGCACAATCACTCATTAACAGACCGCTCGGCAAAAGACCGGGCTTTCCCTTTATATAAGACCCCTCTGATCTAAAACCACAGAGAATTTTAAGTAACGGAAACGTTCCTCGTATAGGCTCGAATTTGCCGCAATTTCATCTGAAAATGTAACCATTTGTCAAAACAGAACAAAAAGGAGATTAAAATTTTGACAAATTTTTCAGAACTAAATATTAGCGCTTCTACATTAAAATCCGTACAACGTATGGGGTTTGAAGAAGCAACACCAATCCAAGAAGGTACTATTACACATGCTATGGGTGGACGCGATGTTATCGGTCAAGCACAAACTGGTACAGGTAAAACTGCAGCGTTTGGTATTCCAATGATCGAAAAAATAGATACTAAAAACCCGAATATTCAAGCATTAATCATCGCTCCAACACGTGAACTTGCAATCCAAGTTTCGGAAGAGCTTTACAAATTAGGATATGACAAAAAGGTTCGTCTATTATCAGTATACGGTGGGCAAGAAATTAGCCGTCAAATCCGTGCACTTAAAAACAAGCCACAAGTTATCGTAGGGACACCAGGTCGTATTCTTGACCATATTAACCGTCGCACGTTGAAACTTGATCAAGTTCAAACACTTATCTTAGACGAAGCAGATGAAATGCTTAACATGGGATTCATCGAAGATATCAACACAATTTTAGAAAGCGTTCCTCCTGAGCGTCAAACATTATTGTTCTCAGCTACAATGCCAGGACCGATTCGTAAAATTGCTGAACGCTTCATGAAAGATCCAGTTGAAGTAAAGATTAAGTCTAAAGAAATGACTGTTGAAAATATTGAACAGTTCTATGTAAAAGCTACTGAGCGTGAAAAATTTGATGTTCTTTCTAGAATATTAAATGTTCATCAACCAGAACTTGCGATTATCTTTGGTCGTACAAAACGTAGAGTGGACGAATTAGCACAAGCTCTAAGCATTCGTGGTTACCTTGCAGAAGGAATTCATGGTGATTTAAGCCAAGCAAAACGTATGTCAGTATTAAAACAATTCAAATCAGGTAAAATTGATATCCTTGTCGCAACTGATGTAGCGGCACGTGGATTAGATATCTCTGGCGTAACGCATGTATATAACTTTGATGTTCCACAAGATCCTGAAAGCTATGTTCACCGTATCGGTCGTACAGGTCGTGCAGGTAAAAGTGGTATCGCTACTACATTCGTAACACCTAGAGAGATGGGTTACTTACGTATCGTTGAGAATACAACGAAAAAACGTATGGAAGCTTTAATCCCTCCAAGTTCAGATGAAGCACTAGTTGGACTTAAACGTGTAGCAGTAGAATCTTTATCTGAAATTGTAAACAAAAATGATTTAGGCGATTATCGTCCATTAGCAAAAGAAATGCTTGAGAAGTTTGAAGCAGTGGATGTTATAGCTGCAGCTTTAAAATCATTGACAAAAGAACCGAATGATACTCCGATTTCTCTTTCTGAAGAACGTCCACTTCCTGCTCGTGGAGAACGTGGAGGCGGACGCAGTGGCGGCGGTGGTTACAAAGGTAACCGTAGCGGCGGCGGACGTAGTTCATCTGGTGGTCGTGGCGGAAGCAGCGATCGCGGATCTCGTTCAGGTGGCGGTTCACGCCCAAGTTCTAGCGGACGTCGTAGCAGTGGTCCACGTGACGGCTCTACACAACGTAGCACAAGAACTCGCTCATCACGCAGCGAAAACTAAAAAGAAAAGCGTAAGACGCTGTTCAGCAGCCGAAATCACTGGAAGACTTGAAGCAAAAGGCCGCCTTTTACCTTTTCTACAAGTCTGAAGTGATCGAGTTGTTGGCGTCTGAAGCTAGATAATATGAAAGGATGAGCTTACATTTCGATGTAAGCTCATCCTTTTTCTTGTGAGAATGCTGTTTTATTAGGCAAAAATACAAACTTTGCATCAATGATGGTTAACAATATTATGAAACAAAGTTTCGCCAACTTGGAAGACTCCTATAAAAGTGAAACATTTTACTGTCTGTTTCGTATACAATGAGGAAAGAGGGGGGTTAATATGATATGAGACAGGAACCGATTAATCGATTATCCGAAAAAGGATTGCGTGTATGGAGGATTTACGGTATATTCCAATCTTTAATTGCCTTATTAGTAGGCGTGGGAGTAGGGGTTATTAATTATTTCACAGGACAGCACTTATGGATATACATAGTAGATGGAGTAGTTTTATTTCTCATTGGATATTTATTAATTTACTTATTTCCCAAAATTAGATGGACTCGTTGGAGATACGAAGTACGAGAACAAGAAATCGAGCTTCAGCATGGTTTGTTTATCGTCAAAAGAACGCTCGTGCCCATGGTTCGTGTACAGCATGTTGATACGGAGCAAGGTCCTATTTTAAGAAAGTATGACTTATCGTCGATTACGATCTCTACTGCTGCAACTGATCACACTATTCCTGCCCTCGTAACAACAGAGGCAGACGAACTTCGTGGTAGGATTTCTGTACTTGCAAGGGTGGCGGAAGATGATGTCTAAAGAAAAATTTACTTTACATCCTATTTCTGCGGTTATAAATTTTATAAAAGTATTAAAAGAAATGATTGTACCGTTAATCGTAGTTATTGCAGTGAATGGATTTGGTGGAGGGGGCAACGAAGGCTGGACCTCCTATATAATCTATATTATTTATGCAGTCCTGTTAATCGCGATGCTGGTTAGCGGAATCATTAGATGGAAAAGATTCCGTTACTGGTTCGAAGAGGAAGAGCTTCGGATTGAATATGGTCTTTTCGTAAAGAAAAAAAGGTATATTCCATTTGAGCGTATTCAAAGCTTAAACTACACCGAGGGTATTCTTCATCAACCATTCGGACTAGTAAAGGTGAAAGTAGAAACAGCTGGTGGCGGCGCAACAAAGGAAGCGGATGCAGAGCTGACCGCAATTTCTAAAGAAGCGGCCGAACAAATAAAAAAAGAGATGAACCTTGCCAAAAATAGAGTTTCAGAATCTGAAGAAAAAGATCTGCCACTTGAATTAGAGGAGCAGGTAGTACAACAACGGAAGCCCTTATTCCAAATGTCTCAAAAGGATTTACTTATTCTTGCTAGTACATCCGGGGGAGTAGGTGTATTTTTCTCAGGGTTAGCCGTGTTTGTTTCCCAGTTCTCCGAATTGATCCCGTATGAAACGATTTATAATGAAATAATTATGTTTATTCGTTTTGGCGCTCTACTGATTGCTTTAGCTGTTTTCTTTGTACTGCTAGTGGCTTGGATTGTATCCGTAGCGATTACGTATATTAATTATTACGAGTTTACTATTCGAGTGGAAGATGATGAAATCATAATTACTAGAGGATTACTAGAAAAGAAGAAAATAACGATTCCCTTATCGCGTATTCAAGGTGTGCGAATTATGGAAAACCCTCTTCGTCAGCTTACAGGGTATGCAACAGTTATTGTCGACAGTGCAGGAGGGTCAATGGCGGAGAAAGATGAAAAAATTCGATTACTGCCACTTATTAAAAAGGACCAAATTACTCCTATTCTCGTTCAAATCTTTCCTAATTATGAATTTGATGCTAGCTTTACACGAGTTCCAAAACGCTCTAGAAAGTTTTTCTATCGGTTAGATTTTTTGTGGATTCTCCCAGTTGCAATAGCTGTTAGTTATTTCTTCTTTCCTTTTGGATTGTTATCTCTATTACTATTACCGCTTAGCTTTCTGTTAGGAGCATGGCAGCATAAGACGGCTGGATATTGGATGGATGAAAAACAACTTGTTGTACAGTACCGTCTATTTAGTAGAGTATCACTTTGGGTGGAAAAGAAACGTATTCAAGCAATGACGGAGCGTACGACGTATTTTCAAAAAAAAGCAGCAGTTTCTTCTATTATGACTACCATTAAGTCTGGAGTGGCTGGCTCAACTACGATTGTTCCACATATCGAAAAGAATGATGCAGAGATCTTGATGGAGTGGTACGAGCCGACAAAAAAAGAGTCTATAAACATACAAAAAGAACAGCCGTTTTAATGGCTGTTCTTATTTTGAAGATTGGAAAGTATATGGATTTTTATGCTGAGTCCCAGTGTTCGTATACTGTAAGGAATGAAACGATACGGCCGATTTCCGCTCCAGGCGGACGCTTTTCCGTGGGCACGACTTCAATCTCCTCGTCACTGCGTTCCTGCGGGGCTTTCAGCTCGCGCTGTTCACGCTGGAGTCGCCGCCTTCCACTACAATCAATTAAGTGAGGGGTAATCAACTAATAATTAACCGTTGATAATATAGCTATAAATCTTTCCGTAGCACTTCGGAAACGATAGAATCTGGTTGTGATGCCTACACCGATTTCAGCTTGCGCTTTCGTTTCTTCCAAGCAGCAATTCGCTTCGGATGGAAGTAAACCATTCCTAATATAAAACCAGTTACCAATCCTGCTATATGAGCAGTTATATTAATTTTTGGCTGTAAGAACGTCATGATAACGCCGATCACGATAATTGGAATAATAATTTGCTTTAGCTGAGGCATGAAATTTCTCGTATAATAAACTAAAGCTGCAAAAGCACCGAAAATTCCGTAGATCGCACCACTTGCACCAACACTCATATAATTCCAGTCATGTATTAAGTAAGTAGCTACATTACCGACTAATGCTGCTAGCAGATAAATAGTTAGGAAACGAGCTTTCCCTGCCAATTGCTCCAGCTCTGGACCGAATATGTATAAAGAGAACATATTAAATAATAAATGAGCAAGGGAAGCGTGCAAGAATATCGGAGTTAGCAAGCGCCAATACTCTCCTTCACTTATCAATAAGTTAAAATGAACACCGAAGTTAAAAAGTTGCGTTCCAACAATTGGAACCAACGTTAACAGATGAATAACGATATTGATTGCGAGCAAAGTAAAGACAACAGGATATAGTTTGATATATTGTTTAAAATTTTCTGTTCTATTAAACATTGTTTCACCTCAAGTTTTCTACTGATAGTATATCCTTAAAGAAGGATATTTGGAAAGGAGAAACATTCATGATTACTGGAATTGGATTAGATATTACTGAAATAGAAAGAATTAAATCAATTTCTTTTAGAACATCTAAATTTAAAGAGCGTATACTTACCGAAAAAGAAAGATTTCAACTAAACGAGTTATCAGAGTCGAGACAAATAGAATATTTAGCTGGAAGATTTGCAGCTAAAGAGGCATTTTCTAAAGCGCTAGGCACTGGAATAGGTAAAGATTGCAGTTTTCAAGATATAGAAATTCTAAAAGAATCTTCGGGAAAGCCAACCATATATTTTAAAGGAATAAAGCTGAATGGTTTAGTTTCAATAACTCATACAAAAGTTTATGCAGCTGCTCAAGTAATTCTACAATCATAACCGGTCGTCCATCTACATACAATGAATGAACGCAGTGATAATAGAAAGGATGGACTGATTGAAGAGCCGCGTGGCTAAACTATTATTTTTATTAGCAACAATTTTAGTACTGACCGCATGTGGAGCAGAATCGAAGGAAGATGTTGTGAAGAAACTTAGTAACAAGTGGGTGGAAACAAAGGGTTATGAGCTCGCAGCTGAGATGAGTATCTTGACTGGGGATGAACCGAGAGTATACGGTGTGGAAGTTTGGCACACAAAACCAGATTTTTATCGCGTACAGGTAACAGATACAAATGCGGAGAATACTCAAATGATCGTTCGTAACACTGAAGGCGTATTTGTCGTAACACCAGCACTGAACAAAACGTATAAGTTCCAAAGCAAATGGCCAACTGAAAATAGCCAAGCGTATTTGATTGGTTCGCTAGCCAACGATATTAAAAAAGATAAGACGGCAACCTTTAAAGAAGAAGGAGACAATTATGTCTTCGAAACAAAAACGAGTAATAACCATAAAAACATGCTTCCATCTCAAAAAATTTACATCAATAAGAAAACATTATTACCAACAGATGTTTCTATCCTGAATGAAAACAAAGAGGAACAAATTCATATTAAATTCAATAAAGTATCGCTAGGAAAAACACATGCAGCAGCAGAATATAAAATTGAACAAAAACCTACGGATAAAGCAGAGGGTAAAGAAGAAGATAAGGTAGAGACCTCAGCTGAAATCGATGATTCTGAATTTGAAACATATTATCCTTTGTTAAAATGGGATCAAGTGCATAACATTGACGAAAAAGTAATGGAAGTCGATGGAGAAAAAAGAGTTATTTTAACATATAGTGGTGACAAAGAATTTACAATTATTCAACATCGCAGTGAACCAGGTGATTCTTCTATTATTCCTGTATTCGCACCTGGAGATCCAGTTGACCTAGGAGTTGCAATTGGTGCTATCACAGAACAATCTCTTGCTTGGGAGCAGGATGGTATGTCATTCTTTATTGCCTCTTCTACTTTAACAAAAGAGGAAATGATTGAAGTTGCTGCATCTATGACTACAGGCGGCTTAAAGTGATTACAGTTGACTACTTCATTACACTAGTAGGATAATCGGTTTAAACGATTAAAAAGAGGGTAAAATATGTCACATCAGCAGTATCGACCTACGTTCATCCAAGTGAATTTACAAGCTATACAAAATAATATAAAACGATTCAAGGAAACACTACCAGAACACACAGATGTAATAGCTGTAGTGAAGGCGAATGGATACGGCCATGGAGATATAGCTGTTGCAAAAGCTGCATTACAAGCAGGAGCCAATCTCTTGGCAGTTGCCACGCCGGAAGAAGCATTGCATTTAAGGGAAGCTGGAATACAAGCTGATATACTTTTATTAGGTACTTCTCCATCCTCCTTTTTAGAGGAGGCTTCCAAACAGAATATTACACTTACAGCATATTCATATGAGTGGGTAAATGCTACTCGGGATTTTCAACTTCCCTTAAAGATGCATATAAAGATTGATAGTGGGATGGGTAGAATCGGTTTTACGGATGAAACAGAGCTTGAAAAGGCACTTGCTTTCATTAACGAAAGAGATTGGTTGCAGATTACGGGTGTTTTCACGCATTTTGCAACTGCAGATGAGGAAGATCCAACTTTCTTCCTAAAACAAGTATCAACATTTGATAGGTTTTTAAATGTATTTGAGCAAAGACCAACTATGGTGCACACCTCCAATAGTGCAGCTTCTTTAATGTACCCGGACCAGCATTGGAATGCCGTGCGTTTCGGCATATCTATGTATGGGATAGCGCCATCTTCATGGGTAAATGGAAAGTTATCATTTCCATTAGAAAAGGCACTTTCTCTTCACACGGAGGTTGCGCATATTAAAAAGGTTCCAAAGGGTTCTGCCATTGGCTACGGTGCAACTTATGTGGCACAGGAGGACGAATGGATTGCAACAATTCCGATTGGTTATGCAGATGGATTATTAAGAAAACTGCACAATCAGTCTGTATTGATAAATGGTAAGAAAGTGCCAATCGTCGGGAAAATTTGTATGGATCAATGCATGATTCGTCTTGATGAAAAAGTAAAGATTGGTGAACACGTAGTATTACTCGGAAAACAGGGGAAAGAGGAGATTCTCATAGAGGATTGGGCCGAAGCTCTGCAAACAATCCCTTATGAAGTATGCTGTACTTTTTCTAATAGAATTCCTCGAATATATAGCAAGTAAACTTTCGACAAAATTTAAGAATATATGCATAATTTGTCTAACCATTTCTCTTAATGTCTTTTAATTCACCTAGAGAAATGTTAAGATGAAGTATATTGTCATATTGGGAAATGTTTTGTCGGAGGTGTTTGCTGTGGTAAGTGATAAAAAGAAAAAGGAAGCGATTATCCAGCTTCCAAATCAATTGGTTAATGAAGGAGTAAAAACCGTCAAACAATCATTAACTGGAGTAGAAAGTTTCGTTCGTGTCCAAGCAAATGAATATGTAAAAAATGGTCAGGCAAATCTTATAAGAGAAGCGATGATGAAAGGCTATGTTGAGATGTCTCATATAAATCTATCCATTTGTACGGAGTGTTTACATGCAGAGTATGAAGCTCAACATACGACAGAGCGACTCGTAAGTGGAGGATGAAAATTTGATCGTAAAACGTGGAGACGTTTTTTTTGCAGATTTATCACCAGTAATCGGGTCTGAGCAAGGTGGAACCAGACCCGTTTTGGTGATTCAAAATGATATAGGTAATAGGTTTAGTCCAACTGTCATAGTTGCAGCTATAACAGCGCAAATTCAAAAGGCAAAATTACCAACGCATGTAGAGATAAACGCAAAAGAATATGATTTTGAACGTGACTCGGTTATCTTATTGGAGCAATTAAGGACAATTGATAAATCTCGACTTACTGATAAAATCACCCACCTAGACGAAGAGGTCATGGAAGACGTAGATCATGCTTTAGGGATTAGCTTAGGAATTGTTAAATTTTAATACATAGTAAGAACACAATGTGGAATCGTCAAAAACACATTGTGTTTTTTGATAGAAAAAAACCTTCTAAGGACAAAAAAATGTATAAAAGGTGTAATCTAAGAGGAAGTTCTGTACAATATAAATACGAATATGCAACGAGGGGAAGTATGGGAAACAATGAATAAAAGGATTGCTACATATATAAATGATAACATCGACGAAATTTTAAAAAATTGGCGAATCAAAATGGAAGAAGAGGAGGACGTTCGCTTTTTCCAAATCATGTCTAATAATATTATTGACAATACAGTTCGTGAATTCGGAGATTTAATGATTTCTAGCCTGACGGAAGAAAGTTCTACATACACAGAGAAGTTAAATGATTTCTCCGTTCAAGTTGTCCGTTATGGATGGTCCATTTCTTTTGTATTAAAAGCTCTAACGAACTTTACAGAAGTAGTATATGAAAAAATGGAAGAAGTAGAATACTTAAAAGAAGGAGATTTCCGCACATATAAAGAAATATTAACTAATTGGATTACTCCTTTAAATCATAGTATTGTGGATGCTTATTCTGTCGTGTGGGAAAAAACAGTGAGCTTACAAAAAATTGCCTTGCAAGAACTTTCTGCCTCGTTAATCCCTGTCTTTGAAAAAATTTCAGTAATGCCTTTAGTTGGTACAATTGATACAGAACGAGCAAAACTAATAATGGAAAACCTACTCCAAGGAGTGGTAAAGCACCGGGCTGAAGTAGTATTACTAGATATTACAGGAGTTCCCGTAGTAGATACGATGGTTGCTCATCATATTATTCAAGCAGCAGATGCTGTTCGTTTGGTTGGAGCCAAATGTATGCTCGTAGGAATCCGCCCGGAAATTGCCCAAACAATCGTGACACTCGGCATTAATCTAAATGATTTCACAACAACAAGTACTTTACAAAAAGGGGTCGAACAAGCCCTAGCAATGACCAATCGAGCAATAGTAGAGGTGAATTCATAATGATGACAAGAATACCTATTTTAAAATTAAGAGACTGTTTAATCGTTTCGATTCAATGGGAATTGGATGATCAAACTGCGCTAGCTTTTCAAGAAGATTTGCTGGACAAGCTTCATACAACAGCGGCAAGAGGAGTAGTACTGGATCTTACGCCGATTGACTTTATCGACTCATTCATCGCCAAGGTATTAGGAGATGTTATTAGTATGTCTGGTCTAATGGGTGCGAAAGTAGTAATCACAGGTATTCAACCTGCTGTAGCTATTACACTAATTGAATTAGGAATTAGACTGGAGAATGTTGTCACGGCTCTAGACTTAGAAAATGGATTGGAAAAATTAGAACGAGAATTGGAGGACTAATCCATTATGAACTTAGGGTCTTCTGTTGATATAATAACTGAATGGGATATCGTTGCTGCAAGGCAACTTGGAAGAAATGAAGCAAAAGATGTAGGCTTCGGTACAGTTGACCAAGCTAGAATTACAACAGCGATAAGTGAGCTTGCTCGTAATATATACTTATATGCAGGCAAAGGAAAGATAGAAATTAAACAAATTACTGAAGGAAATCTGAGAGGCTTATTAGTCATTGCAGCTGATAAAGGACCAGGAATCCCGGATGTTCGTAAAGTCATGGAAGACGGATTTACAACATCAGGCGGTCTTGGTGCAGGTTTACCAGGTGTAAAGCGACTAATGGATGACTTTAAGATTGAAACTGTACTAGGAGAAGGAACAACGATTAGCGCAACTAAGTTGCTAAGATAGGAGGTGAGTTAAAAGTATGCCTCAAGAGTTTAAGAGACAATACAAAGAAATTTTGGAGCAATATACACAAAGACAAACGGAACTCAATTTGTATGCAGGTCAGAATTTTAGTAGACAACTCATTCAAAAGAATATTTCTCCAGAGGAAGTTATTAGTATACATAAGGCTTCTTTAGAAGAGCTTATGCCTGGTTTGCCGAATGATGTTTGGCATTCTTTTGATTTATTAATAGAAGTGATGATTAGATATGGATTAGCATTGAGAGAGCATCAAACGTTAATAAAAAAACAGGAAAACTTTAAAATGGAGATGGAGCTAGCATCTAATGTTCAACAAACGTTGTTGAAAACAAAGGTGCCAGAGATGAATGATTTGGATATCGGAATGATCTCTGTTCCTGCGAAAGAAATGAATGGGGACTACACGCATTTTCTGAGCGATGATACAACGGTAGGTATCGCTGTTGCTGACGTAATCGGGAAAGGAATTCCTGCCGCCCTATGTATGTCCATGATTAAATACGGAATGGATAGTTTGAATGGAGCTGAAACGGAACCAGTCGTGGTATTAGACGTCATTAATAGAATCGTTGAAAAAAGTGTAAGTGATTCCATGTTTATCTCTATGTTCTATGGAACGTATGATACATCCCAAAGTGTGTTTACATATGCATCTGCTGGACACGAACCACCTTTATTTTATTGTGCAAAGTCTAATAGCTTTACAGAGTTACAAGCAAAAGGGTTATTATTAGGCGTCATTTCTAATGTGAAGTATGAACAGCATACTATTACTTTAGAAAAAGATGATTTTATCGTGATGATGACCGATGGTGTAACCGAGTGTCGTTCAAAAGATGGGTTCATTGATCAAAATACCGTGATGGATATTATCGAAAGTGTTAGAGATCAGTCCGCTCAAGATATGGTTGAATATGTGTTCCATAAGCTGGAGGAACTACAGGAGTTTGAGCAACGAGATGATTTTACGCTCGTTATTTTCAAAAAGAAGTGATTGAAGGTTTATCAAATACTAATTGGTGGTATACAGACTATATATTATATTGTTAATTGGAAAAACGGGGGATAACTAAATGAATATATCAGTTGAACTACAAAAAGTAGATGAGTTACACATTAAAGGATTGATCGGTGGAGAGATTGACGCTTTCACAGCACCAATTCTAAGAGAGAAACTTGCAGAACTAAACTTACAGAATGACATACATGTTGAATTGAATCTAACGGATGTTTCATATATGGATAGTACAGGACTAGGAGTTTTTGTTGGTTTTTATAAAAGCATAAATGCTGCTAACGGTCATTTGGAGTTAACAGGACTTTCATCCAGATTAAAACGCTTATTCGATATAACTGGTCTAGTAGAAATTATGGATATTCAGGCTACAGATAAAGAGGTGAAAATAGATGAAACCGTTTGATTATGTTGAAATCCGAGTTCCTGCGAAGCCACAATATGTTAGCGTTGCGCGACTTACAATTTCTGGTTTAGCCAATCGCATCGGATTTACGTATGACGATATAGAAGATTTAAAAATTGCTGCAAGTGAAGCAATTACAAATGCAGTTCAACATGCCTACGCGGACAATGAAGAGGGCGAAGTTGTTATTGGTTGCGCATTATATGAGGAAAAAATAGAAATCATGGTAGCAGATCACGGGAAAAGCTTTAACTTTGAGGAAACAAAAGCAAAAGTAGGCCCATACCATGATTTAGAGGAAGTATCCTTTTTAAGAGAAGGCGGTCTTGGTTTATATTTAATCGAAACATTAATGGATGAAGTGAAAGTCCATCACCAAGAAGGTGTTACTGTATTTATGACGAAACATGTCGGAGTAGAGCAGGTGGATGAAAATGTCGAACACGTCCCTTCCTAATAAAGAATCGAAAGAGAAAATATTGGAATGGATCAAAGAATATCAAGAGACAGAAAGTGAAGAGGCTCAAACAAATTTAGTGTTAAATTACACTAGATTGGTTGAATCTATAGCTCGAAAATATTCTAATGGTAAGTCACATCATGAGGATATTGCTCAAGTAGGAATGCTTGGTCTACTAGGAGCTATCCGAAGATATGATCCCTCTTTCGGTAAAAACTTTGAAGCTTTTGCTATCCCGACAATTATCGGTGAGATAAAACGCTTTTTAAGAGATAAAACTTGGGCGGTGCATGTTCCGAGACGTATAAAAGAACTAGGACCACGTATCCGAGTAGCAGTTGAAACACTAACGGTGGAATTTCAACGCTCCCCTATCATCCCAGAAATAGCTGATTTTTTAGGGGTAGATGTAGAAGATGTATTAGAAGCGATGGAAATGGGTAAAAGCTATCAAGCTCTTTCTATGGATCATTCTCTTGAATCAGATTCCGATGGTAGTACCATTACGTTATTTGATGTAATTGGTCAAACAGATGGCGAGTACGAGAAAACTGATCAACGTTTACTTGTAGCCAATGCACTCAATGTTTTATCTGATCGAGAGAAAGAAATTATTCAACTTACATATATGGAGCAGCTTAGTCAAAAGGAAACTGGGGACCGTCTCGGTATTTCCCAAATGCACGTTTCTCGAATTCAACGCAAAGCTATAAAAAAATTACAAGAAGCGATTTTATCGTCAGGTGGAGTAGTAAATTGATTGATTTCTCAGATGACAAAGTAGACTTATTTGTATATCAGGAAGCCAAAAGTGGAAATTTAGAATCTGGAGATACGTATTATATTACAAAGACTGATGATTTTATGCTTTGTGCTATTGCCGATGGATTAGGGAATGGGCCAGTGGCTAAAGAGTCTGCTGATATTATTCCAGAAATTTTAGAGCAATATAAAGAAGAAACGTTAGACGAACTATTATTACGCTGCAATGATTTGATGTTTCAAAAACGAGGTGCTGCAGTAGCACTAGTTAAAATAGATTATAATAACCAAACTATATCCTACAGTTGCGTAGGGAATGTGAAGTTTTATATGTATAAACGTGCTACGGATAAAATGATTTATCCTTTACCTGTTATGGGTTATTTGTCTGGAAGAAAACAAAAGACAAATACCCAAACGTATGCTTGTGACAAAAATGACTTGTTCATGTTGCATTCAGATGGTGTAGTGATGAAAAGTCCAAAGTCCACTATTAAAAATGCAGCGAATGCCGCATGTCTCTATGAAACGGTTTATCAAGAGATTGAACATGGCGACGACTCCACATTTATAGTAGGAAGCTTACTCTAACTTAGGGTAAGCTTTTTTGTTGCTTTAGGAAATTATAAAATATTTGGCATGGAGTTAACTTGCAATATGAAAATCTCCAGACTCCAGCGCTATAGTTCTCGGACTTTTTCAAGAAGACTGCAGATATGGTAAAATGGGTTCTATAGGAAAGGACGTGCTCGTTTTGGAAATAAAGAAAATGCTTCAACTTGTTTCAAAGGATACTGGTGTTAAATCGTCCCAAGCAGAACAGGTTATCAAATTACTAGAAGAAGGCAATACGGTTCCCTTCATCGCTCGATATAGAAAAGAGCAAACTGGATCATTAGATGAAGTACAAATTAAAGCTGTCGAAGATCGTTATAATTACATACAACAGTTGGAGCAAAGAAAGGAAGAGATTCTTCGCTTAATTGACGAACAAGGTAAATTAACTGAAGAGTTATCTGCTTCTATTAATAATGCAACAGTGCTGCAGCGAGTGGAAGATTTATATCGCCCTTATAAACAAAAACGCAGAACTAAAGCAACTATTGCAAAAGAAAAGGGATTAGAGCCATTAGCAGCGTTAATTATGACTTTTCCTCAGGAATCAGTATCTGTTTTAGCAGAAAACTATTTAAATGAAGAATTAGAAGTGCTAACTGTTGATGACGCTTTACTTGGTGCAAGGGACATCCTGGCAGAACAATTCGCAGATGATGCCAAAATACGCGAACAAATTCGCAATACTACTCGAGCAGACGGTAAAATTATTGCGTCTGTAAAAAAAGCGGAGCTAGACGAAAAGAATGTATTTGAAATGTATTACGAGTACGAAGAACCGGTAAAAAAGATTGTCCCTCATCGTATACTAGCGCTAAATCGAGGAGAAAAAGAGGATATCCTGAAAGTTGGTCTTCATGTTCCGATTGAGAAAGTGACTAATCTGATGAAAGCCCAGTGGGTTAAATCCTCCTCTAGTAGTGCAGTGGAGCAAATCGAATTAGCGATTGAAGATTCGTATAAGCGATTAATTCAGCCCTCTGTAGAGCGAGAAATTCGTGCGGAGCTTACAGAAAAAGGAGAAGCGCAGGCTATCCATATTTTCTCGGAAAATCTACGTAATCTACTATTGCAGCAACCTTTGAAAGGAAAAGTAATTCTAGGAGTCGATCCAGCCTATCGTACAGGGTGTAAGCTCGCGGTTGTTGATGATACAGGAAAGCTTTTAGAGGTTTCAGCTATTTATCCACATGCACCTAAAATGGATGTGGATGGATCAAAGAAAAAAGTGCTTGCGTATTTAAAAAAATACCCGATTACCTTAATTGCTATTGGAAATGGAACTGCTTCCCGCGAAACAGAACAATTCATTGTGGACTGTGTTAAAGAAGCAGAGACAGAAGTAGCATATGTAATAGTAAATGAAGCAGGTGCCAGTGTGTATTCTGCATCTGAAACTGCACGCAACGAGTTTCCGGATTTACAAGTGGAGCAGCGGAGTGCTGTCTCCATTGCGAGAAGACTACAGGATCCTCTTGCAGAACTAGTGAAAATAGATCCAAAAGCAGTAGGAGTGGGGCAATACCAGCATGATGTTTCGCAGAAGAAATTATCGGAATCCCTCTCCTTTATAGTAGAAACAGCAGTTAACCAAGTTGGAGTAAATGTAAACACAGCATCAGCGTCTCTTTTACAATACGTTTCCGGACTCTCTAAAACAGTTGCGGAAAACGTTGTGAATATGAGAAACGAGCAGGGGAGATTTACCTCTCGTGCACAGCTTAAGAAAATTCCCCGTCTTGGTGCCAAAACATATGAGCAAGCAATCGGATTTTTACGAGTGCCCGATGCAAAGAATCCATTTGATGCAACTGGTATCCATCCGGAAAGCTATAAGGCGGCGGAGCAGGTACTAGAAATTGCAGGACTAAAGAAAACACAAATCGGTACAAAAGAAGCTGAAGAGTCGTTAAAGAATATTTCAATAGAAGAGGTAAGCAAAGAATTAGAAATAGGAGAAATCACCCTAAAAGATATTATAGATACATTGATCAAGCCTTCACGTGACCCTCGTGAAGCTTTCCCACAGCCTATCCTGAAAAAAGATGTCCTCAAATTAGAGGACTTAAAAACAGGGATGGAATTGCAAGGAACCGTAAGAAATGTTGTAGATTTCGGTGCATTTGTAGATATCGGTGTAAAACAAGATGGCTTAGTTCATATTTCCAAACTAAAAAGAGGGTTTGTCAAACACCCCTTAGATGTTGTTTCACTTGGTGATATAGTCACTGTATGGGTAGAACAGTTCGATGCTAACAAAGGAAGAATTGCATTAACGATGCTTCCTCCAGAACAACAAGTGTAATTCGTAGAGTTGTCCAATGGAGATATTCCACTGGACAACCTCTTTTTAAAAAGGAGTGAATTTATATGTCAGATGAAAAACTATATGAGCTAGTGACTCGTGTATCGAAAGAAACATTTGGGAAAGACTTTCAACATAATGCGTATTTTAACAAACGGCTCAGAACAACCGGGGGAAGATATATGTTGAGATCACATCATATAGAGATAAATCCGTTAGTATTCGAAAAATACGGAATGGATGAATTGGTAGGCGTAATCAAACATGAGCTTTGTCATTACCATTTACATATAGAAGGGAAAGGCTATCAGCATCGGGATGCTGATTTTCGTGAGCTACTTAAAACAACTAACTCACCGAGATTTTGTTCAACATTAATAGAGAGAAAGACAAGGAAGATTACAAAAAGGTATATTTATAAGTGTGTAAAATGCTCGCTTTCGTATAATCGGAAAATTCGTTTAAATACGCAGAAATACCGTTGTGGCAAGTGTTATGGAGACTTGAAATTAGTTTCTTCGGAAAATCTAAAATAAATTTCGAAAAACAGTTGACGTTTTGCGAAACCCTCTCTATAATAGAAAAAGTCGAGTAAAACAAAACGACTTAAATTATTCCGAAGTAGCTCAGTGGTAGAGCAATCGACTGTTAATCGATTGGTCGTAGGTTCGAGTCCTACCTTCGGAGCCATCATGGCCCCTTGGTCAAGCGGTTAAGACACCGCCCTTTCACGGCGGTAACACGGGTTCGAATCCCGTAGGGGTCATTACCATTTATTACTTTACATTATTGAACGGTCCCGTGGTGTAGCGGTTAACATGCCTGCCTGTCACGCAGGAGATCGCCGGTTCGATCCCGGTCGGGACCGCCATGTTGGGGTATAGCCAAGCGGTAAGGCAATGGATTTTGATTCCATCATGCCCTGGTTCGAATCCAGGTACCCCAGCCATATTTGAGCCATTAGCTCAGTTGGTAGAGCATCTGACTTTTAATCAGAGGGTCGTAGGTTCGAATCCTACATGGCTCATCAAATTGTTATTGACATTATAGGTGTTCGAGTGTATAATAAACCTTGTCCTATTAGTTACTAAGCGGTCGTGGCGGAACGGCAGACGCGCTAGGTTGAGGGCCTAGTGGGGGATAACCCCGTGGAGGTTCAAGTCCTCTCGGCCGCACCAGTCACATAACAATTTAACATATAACATGCGGGTGTAGTTTAGTGGTAAAACCTCAGCCTTCCAAGCTGATGATGAGAGTTCGATTCTCTTCACCCGCTCCATTATTTAATACTATAGAATATTGAACATTGAAAACTGAACATGCAAAACGTTAAGAAATATAGCTTGAAAGATTAACTTAGTTAGTCTGATAGCAAACAAATTGGACATCATTTAATGATGATGCCAGCAAAACAAAATGAGCTTTTTAAGTTCTCTATTATGGAGAGTTTGATCCTGGCTCAGGACGAACGCTGGCGGCATGCCTAATAC